>JBGAKN010000010.1:0-90926 GCA_044224405.1 Tagaea sp.
GCCCGGGAGCGAGGCCCACCTTCGTCTCCCGGACGATCCGTTTGCAGTATTCCACCGAGTCCGTCATCCCGTCGACCGCGAAAAACGCGTAGAACGCCGCTTCCGGCCGGGTCAGCCGCACGCGGCCCATGGCCGACAGCCGCTGGAACGCGATGTCGCGTGCCGTGGCGTATTCGGCCTTGATCTCGGCGACGAAACCCTCCTGCTGCAGCGCCACCACGCCCGCGCGCTGCACGAAGGTCGTGGCCCCCGACGTGTTGAACTCGACGATCTTGGCGAGCGTGTCGGTCACCGCCTCGGGCGCCACCAGCCAGCCCAGCCGCCAGCCCGTCATGCACCAGCCCTTCGAGAAGGAGTTGATGCTCATGACCGCGTCTTCCGGGTCGGCGAAATCGAGGAACGAAGGCGAATGGTCGGCGCCGTAGACGATGCGCTCGTAGACGTCGTCGCTGATCGCCCAGATGCCGCGCTTGCGGCAGAAGGCGAGCACCGCCTTGAGCTCGTCGGGCGTCGCCATCCAGCCCGTGGGATTGCCGGGCGAATTGAGGAAGATCGCCTTGGTGCGACCATCACATGCCGCAAAGAGCCGCTCGAGATCGAGCGACCAGCCGCGCGCATCGAGCTTCAGCGGCACACGCCGCACCTCGCCGTTGAGGTGCTCGCACATGTCGGCCGCGTTGGGCCACAGCGGCACGGCGAACACCACGTTGTCGCCGGGATCGACGATGAGCTGCATGGCCATCTGGATCGCCGAATTGCCCGACGTGGTCACGACGATGCGCTCGGGCGTCACCTTGATGCCGCGCAGCTTCGAGACGTACGCCGCGATCGCCGCGCGAAGCTCGCCGCGCCCCGCACTCGACGAATAGAACTGGAAGCCGCCGTCGATCGCCTTGTGTGCTTCCGCCACCACGGCCGGCGGTGCCGACCGGTGCCCCTCGCCGAACCAAAGCGGGATCAGTCCGGCCACGTCCATCGAATCCTTCGACACCTCGCGGATCAGCGAACCCAGCAGGGCGGCAGATTTCGGACGCAGCGGATAGTCGGGCATGGAGGCTCCGGCGGAAACGAGGACCGGACGTTTATAGGGGCGACGACGGAGCGGCGCCACCCCTCGGACACATTATCGACGCAAGTAATTCAGCACGTCGCCCGCATTGCGCGCCGGATCTTCGACGGGATGGAAGACGTGTTCGATGACGCCATCGCGGATCATCAGCGTCAGGCGGACCAGGAGCGTCATGCCGCCGGCCTCGAATGTCGGCAACCCCAACGCGCCCGAGAACGCGAGACCGGCGTCCGACAGGATCTCGAACGGCAGATGCAGCCGCGCCTTCACCTCGGCCTGGTAGGCGCTGTCCTGCGTCGACAGCCCGAATACGCGATGCGCGCCGGCCCGGACGATTTCGGAATGGTGGCTTGCGAACCCCCGCGATTGCAGGGTGCAGCCGCGTGCACCGGGGATCTCGTCCCACCCTTCGATCGGCGGCTGGTCCGGCGGACTGGTCCGCGGGTAGGCGTAGACGACGGTCACGCCGGTGCCGGCGGACAGGTCCACGGCCGAACCGTCCGTCGCGGGCAGGCGCAGCGAAGGAACCCGTGTTCCCGCCAGTCGATTTGCGATGCCAGAATGCATGGGATACCTCGAACGCCGATGGATACATCGAACGTCGAGATTTAAACACTCAAGGATTTTTTACAATATCGGATGCCATATTAAATTGTATCGATCAATTCCGCGAACGATGGCTTTCAGCCACCCCTCACCCCGCCGGGTTCCTCGGCACGCCCTCGCTCGTCTCGCTGCCGGGCCGGTATTTGTAGACACCCTCGCCCGTCGCCACGAGCTTGCCCTCGTCGTCGGTGATTTCCATCGTCGAATAGAAGATCGTGCGCCCGCCGGCACGCGCGCGGCCGATGGCGAGCAGCCGGCGGCCGAGCCGGCCGGGCGAGACGAACTGCGTGTTCAGCGAGAGGGTGGAGGCGCGCCGGATCCGGTC
This sequence comes from Tagaea sp., assembly GCA_044224405.1. Taxonomy (GTDB): domain Bacteria; phylum Pseudomonadota; class Alphaproteobacteria; order CACIAM-22H2; family CACIAM-22H2; genus Tagaea. Next base: position 2,001 of record JBGAKN010000010.1, read on the forward strand.
GGGGTGCGGGCACCACGCGCCCGCGAAGCCGCCGGCCGCGTCGATCAGCGTGGCGATCACCCCGCCATGGGCGATGCCCGAGCGGTTGCGGTGGCGCTCGTCGAGCAGCAGGGCGAGTTCGACATAGTTCTCGCGCCACGTCACCGGGCCGTAGCCCACGAGATCGCGGAACGCGCTTTTGTCGTCTTCCCACATCCAGTTCGGAACATCGTTCATGATGCAGCGCAGCGTAGCGCGGCAAGCAGGCTTGCGTCCATTGACGAAGCAGTGCCGCACCCGTTAACTGGCGCCACGTTTTGGCCCACGGCACGGGGATTCGAGGATGGCGATGAAGGCACGCAGCGGCGGACGGATTCTGGTCGACCAGCTGCTGGTCCACGGGGCCGACATGGCCTTCTGCGTGCCGGGGGAAAGCTATCTCGAAGTGCTCGACGCGCTGCACGACAGCCCGTCGATCAAGCTCGTCAATTCGCGCCACGAGGCGGGGGCGGCCAACATGGCCGACGCCTACGGCAAGCTCACCGGCAAGCCCGGCATCGCGATGGTCACGCGTGGGCCCGGCGCCTGCCAGGCTTCCGTCGGCGTCCACACGGCCTATCAGGATTCCACACCGATGATCCTGCTCGTCGGGCAGGTCGGGCGCGACATGATGGACCGCGAAGCGTTCCAGGAGATCGACTATCGCCAGATGTTCGGCCCCGTCGCCAAGTGGGCCGCGCAGATCGACAGGGCCGAGCGCATCCCGGAATACATGGCGCGCGCCTTCCATGTGGCGACCTCGGGCCGCCCCGGCCCCGTCGTGCTGGCATTGCCCGAAGACATGCTGACCGACGTGGTGACGGTGCCCGACGCCGATCCCTATCACTCGGTGCACGCGGCACCGGCCGCCGCCGATCTCGAGCGCATGATGGCGCTGCTGGCGAATGCCAAGCGCCCGCTCGCCCTGCTCGGCGGGCCGGGCTGGAGCGACGCGGCGGGCCTCGCCTTCCAGAGCTTCGCCGAAGCCAACGACATCGCCGTCACCGCCGGCTTCCGGCGCATCGACGCGTTCCCCAACGACAGCCGCTGCTATGTGGGCGAATACGGCACGGTGACGACGCCGGCCTTGGCGCAGCGCGCGAAGGATGCCGACCTGCTGATCGTCGTGGGTGCGCGCATGGGCGAGATGACGACGCAGGGCTATACGCTGCTGGACTCCCCCCGCCCGCGCCAGAAGCTGATCCATGTGCACGCGTCTGCCGAGGAGACGGGCCGCGTGTTCAACGCCGATCTCGCGATCCAGGCCAATGCTTCTTTGTTTGCACTGGCCACCGCGAAGCTGAAGCCGCTCGCCAGCCGCCCGTGGGCAGGCTGGACGAAGGAAGCGCGTGCGCAGTACGAGGCGAACCTCGAGCCCACCCCCTATAACGGCGCGCTCGACATGGGCCGCGCGCTGCGCGAACTCGCCAAGGAACTGCCCGCGGCGTTCACGGTTACGGTCGATGCGGGCAACCACACCGGCTGGCCGCACCGCTATCTCGTCTACAAGCGCCCGGCGCGCTTCGTGGGCCCGACGTCCGGTGCCATGGGCTATTCGGTGCCGGCGGCCGTCGCCGCGTCAATCGCCCAGCCCGACCGTCTCGTCATCGGCTGCGTGGGCGACGGCGGCTTCATGATGTCGGGGCAGGAAATCGCGACGGCGCTCCAGCACGGCGGGGCGCCGATCATCCTCGTGTTCAACAACCGCATCTACGGCACGATCCGCATGCACCAGGAACGCGAGCATCCGGGCCGCGTCGTGGGCACCGATCTGGTCAATCCCGATTTCGCGGCGTTCGCGCGGGCATTGGGGTGCCACGGCGAGACGGTCGAGAAGACCGGCGATTTCCTGCCCGCCTTCCGCCGCGCGGTCGCGGCGAAGAAGCCCGCGGTGATCGAGCTCAAGACCGATCCCGAAATGATCACGACGCGCACGACCATCACCGCGATCCGTGAAGCCGCGCTCAAGCGGCAGAAAGAAGCGGCCAAATAGCCATGTCCGACATCGAGATCGCCCGCAAGGCGAAGCTGGCCCCGCTGCCGCAGGTCGCGGCGAAGCTCGGCATTCCCGAAGCGGCGCTGGAATATTACGGGAAGACGAAGGCGAAGCTCGATCTCGCCGCGCTGCCCAAATCGGGCAAGCGCGGCAAGCTGATCCTGATGACCGCCATCAACCCGACCAAGGCGGGCGAAGGCAAGACGGCGACGACCATCGGCCTCGGCGACGCGCTGAACCGCATCGGCAAGAAGACGGCGATCTGCCTGCGCGAACCCTCGCTCGGCCCCTGCTTCGGGCAGAAGGGCGGCGCCACGGGCGGCGGCTACGCGCAGATCGTGCCGATGGCCGACATCAACCTGCATTTCACCGGCGACATCCACGCCATCGGCACGGCGCACAACCTGCTCGCCGCCCTCGTCGACAACCACGTCTACTGGGGCAAGACGCCCGCGAAATTCACGGGATGTATGCCACCCTCGGACGACGCAAGATGTTTGCGCGCCGGATATGGGGTGCGCATCGCGGCACGCAGCACCACCCTCACCCGAGAACGCGAGACCGGCGTATAGATCGCCAGCCGCGCCTTCACCTGCCGGTAGGCGCTGTCCTGCGTCGGCACGCCCTGCGAACCCCTGCTCGTCTCGCTGCCGGGCCGGTATTTGTAGACGAGACGCCCTCGCCCGTCGCCAGCGAAGGAACCCGTGTTCCTGCCAGTCTTGCCTTCGTCGTCGACGATTTCCATCGTCGAATAGAAGATCGTCCGCCCGCCTGCGCGGGCGCGGCCACGAGCTTGCCCTCGCCGTCGGTGGTCGAGCACGCGCCGGCGGCCGAGCCGGCGGCCGGGCGAGACGAACTGCGTGTTCAGCGAAAGGGTCGAGGCGCGCCGGATCCGGTCGGGGTGCGGGGGCACCACGCGCCCGCGAAGCCGCCGGCGGCGTCGATCAGCGTGGCGATCACCCCGCCATGGGCGATGCCCGAGCGGTTGCGGTGGCGCTCGTCGAGCAGCAGGGCGAGTTCGACATAGTTCTCGCGCCACGTCACCGGGCCGTAGCCCACGAGATCGCGGAACGCGCTTTGTCGTCTTCCCACATCCAGTTCGGAACATCGTTCATGATGCAGCGCAGCGTAGCGCGGCAAGCAGGCTTGCGTCCATTGACGAAGCAGTGCCGCACCCGTTAACTGCGCGCCACGTTTTGGCCCACGGCACGGGATTCGAGGATGGCGATGAAGGCACGCAGCGGCGGACGGATTCTGGTCGACCAGCTGCTGGTCCACGGGGCCGACATGGCCTTCTGCGTGCCGGGGAAAGCTATCTCGAAGTGCTCGACGCGCTGCACGACAGCCCGTCGATCAAGCTCGTCAATTCGCGCCACGAGGCGGGGCGGCCAACATGGCCGACGCCTACGGCAAGCTCACCGGCAAGCCCGGCATCGCGATGGTCACGCGCGGGCCCGGCGCCTGCCAGGCTTCCGTCGGCGTCCACACGGCCTATCAGGATTCGACGCCGATGATCCTGCTCGTCGGGCAGGTCGGGCGCGACATGATGGACCGCGAAGCGTTCCAGGAGATCGACTATCGCCAGATGTTCGGCCCCGTCGCCAAGTGGGCCGCGCAGATCGACAGGGCCGAGCGCATCCCGGAATACATGGCGCGCGCCTTCCATGTGGCGACCTCGGGCCGCCCCGGCCCCGTCGTGCTGGCATTGCCCGAAGACATGCTGACCGACGTGGTGACGGTGCCCGACGCCGATCCTTATCATTCGGTGCACGCGGCACCGGCCGCCGCCGATCTCGACCGGATGATGGCGCTGCTGGCGAATGCCAAGCGCCCGCTCGCCCTGCTCGGCGGGCCGGGCTGGAGCGACGCGGCGGGCACGGCCTTCCAGAGCTTCGCCGAAGCCAACGACATCGCCGTCACCGCCGGCTTCCGGCGCATCGACGCGTTCCCCAACGACAGCCGCTGCTATGTGGGCGAATACGGCACGGTGACGACGCCGGCCCTCGCCCAGCGCGCGAAGGACGCCGACCTGCTGATCGTCGTGGGTGCGCGCATGGGCGAGATGACGACGCAGGGCTATACGCTGCTGGATTCCCCCCGCCCGCGCCAGAAGCTGATCCATGTGCATGCGTCCGCCGAGGAAACGGGCCGCGTGTTCAACGCCGACCTCGCGATCCAGGCGAATGCTTCGCTGTTCGCGCTCGCCGCGGCGAAGCTGAAGCCGCTGGCCAGCCGCCCGTGGGCGGGCTGGACCATGGAAGCACGCGCGCAGTACGAGGCGAACCTCGAGCCCACCCCCTATAACGGCGCGCTCGACATGGGCCGCGCGTTGCGCGAACTCGCCAAGGAACTGCCCGAAGCGTTCACGGTTACGGTCGATGCGGGCAACCACACCGGCTGGCCGCACCGCTATCTCGTCTACAAGCGCCCGGCGCGCTTTGTGGGCCCGACGTCCGGCGCCATGGGCTATTCGGTGCCGGCGGCCGTCGCCGCGTCGATCGCCCAGCCCGACCGTCTCGTCATCGGCTGCGTGGGCGATGGCGGCTTCATGATGTCGGGGCAGGAAATCGCGACGGCGCTGCAGCACGGCGGGGCGCCGATCATCCTCGTTTTCAACAACCGCATCTACGGCACGATCCGCATGCACCAGGAACGCGAGCATCCCGGCCGCGTCGTGGGCACCGATCTGGTCAATCCCGATTTCGCGGCGTTCGCGCGGGCACTGGGCTGCCACGGCGAGACGGTCGAGAAGACCGGCGATTTCCTCCCCGCCTTCCGCCGCGCGGTGGCCGCCAGGAAGCCCGCGGTGATCGAGCTGAAGACCGATCCCGAGATGATCACGACGCGCACGACCATCACCGCGATCCGCGAAGCGGCGCTCAAGCGCCAGAAAGAAGCGGCCAAATAGCCATGTCCGACATCGAGATCGCCCGCAAGGCGAAACTGGCCCCGCTGCCGCAGGTCGCGGCCAAGCTCGGCATTCCCGAAGCGGCGCTGGAATATTACGGGAAGACGAAGGCGAAGCTCGATCTCGCCGCGCTGCCCAAATCGGGCAAGCGCGGCAGGCTGATCCTGATGACCGCCATCAACCCGACCAAGGCGGGCGAAGGCAAGACGACGACGACCATCGGGCTCGGCGACGCGCTGAACCGCATCGGCAAGAAGACGGCGATCTGCCTGCGCGAACCCTCGCTCGGCCCCTGCTTCGGGCAGAAGGGCGGCGCCACGGGCGGCGGCTACGCGCAGATCGTGCCGATGGCCGACATCAACCTGCATTTCACCGGCGACATCCACGCCATCGGCACGGCGCACAACCTGCTCGCCGCCCTCGTCGACAACCACGTCTACTGGGGCAAGACGCCCGCCATCGATCCACGCCGCGTGACGTGGCCGCGCGTGATGGACATGAACGACCGGGCGCTGCGCGACATCGTCGCCGGCATGGGGGCCGGCAACGGATACTTGCGCGAAACACGCTTCGACATCACGACGGCATCCGAGGTAATGGCGATCCTGTGCCTCGCCAAGGACGCGAAGGATCTCGAAGCGCGGCTTTCGCGCATCGTCGTCGCCGACCAGAAGGATGGTACACGCATCACGGCGGCGGACCTCAAGGCCTCGAGCGCGATGGCCGCGATCCTGAAAGACGCGATCAAGCCCAATCTCGTGCAGACGCTGGAGAACAACCCGGTGCTGGTGCATGGCGGCCCCTTCGCCAACATCGCGCATGGCTGCAACTCCGCGCTCGCCACGACGACGGCCCTTTCCCTTGCCGACTATGTGGTGACGGAAGCGGGCTTCGGCGCGGATCTGGGTGCCGAGAAATTCCTCGACATCAAGTGCCGGCAGGCGGGCCTCTCGCCCGATCTCGCCATCGTCGTGGCGACGGTGCGCGCACTCAAGCTCCAGGGCGGGGCGGACGCCAAGCAGCTCGGCACGGAAGACGTGGGTGCGGTCGAGCGCGGCCTCTCGAACCTCATCCGGCACGTCGAGAACCTGCGCAAATTCGGCCTGCCCGTGCTGGTCGCGATCAACGCCTTCACGACCGACACGCCCGCCGAATGGACGGCGATCGAGAAGGCGTGCGCGGCGGCGGGCACGCGCGCGATCCGCGCGATGCACTGGGCGGAAGGCGGCAAGGGTGCCGAAGACCTCGCGCGCGCGGCCGTCGAGACGATCGACAAGGGCGAAGCCAAGTACAAGCCGCTCTATCCCGACGACATGCCGCTCAAGACCAAGATCGAGACGATCGCGCGCGAGATCTATCGCGCGGGCTCGGTGAGCTTCTCCGGCCCCGCCGCCAAGCGGCTCGCCGATCTCGAAGCCACGGGCTTCGGCAAGTTCCCGGTCTGCATGGCGAAGACGCAGTATTCCTTCGCCGCCGATCCGGCACTGAAGGGCGCGCCCACCGGGCACGACGTGCCGGTGCGCGAAATTCGGCTTTCGGCGGGTGCGGGCTTCGTCGTGGCGCTGGCGGGCGACGTGATGACGATGCCGGGCCTGCCGCGTATCCCTGCGGCGGAAGCCATCGGCCTCGACGCCAACGGCGAAATCGACGGGATCTTCTGAGGTGGAGTTGCCCGAAGGCTGGTATTCGCCGTGGCAATGGGCCGCCACCATCGCCCTCCTCCTCGCGATATATGTCTGGCCCGCGCGCTCCCGGAGCGCGGTCGCGAGCTTTCTCCAGTGGATTGTCGGCAAGGATGGCTTCTTCTTCGCGGCGATCAAGATCGCGTTCGTCCTCGTCTTTGGGCCGGTTGCTTTCCTTTTCATTGGCCTCACGACGATCCGCAACCACGTGACGGCCATGCAGGCCCGGAAGGGTCAGTTGCCCTACGCCCTCTGGCTGTTCGGAATGACCTATGCGATCGCGCGTGTGATCGTTGATTCCCTGTGGCTGGCTGTCGCGGGGCCGTTTATCTTCGCCCGGGAAATCGCAAGGGCGAGCCTTCAGGCCAAGCGGTGCCCACCCGCATGAGCACCTCAAAGCTGCGGCCGATCCTCTATTTCCTGTGCGCGATGGCGCTGTTCGTGTCGATGGACGCGCTCAACAAGACGCTGACGCACATCTATGCCGTGCCGCAGATCATGGCGATCCGCTTCGCGCTGTTCGTCGCGATGGGCTGCATGCTGGCCCGCAAGGGCCCGTGGCTGGTGCTGAAAAGCCGTGCACCCTGGTGGCAGGCGCTGCGCACGGCGGTGCTGCTGCTGGAGATGCTCACCTTCGTGCTGTCGTTCCGCTATCTGCCGCTGGCCGACGTGCACGCGGTCGCCGCCGCCGCCCCGCTGCTGGCGACGGGCCTTTCGCACTTCTTCCTGAAAGAGCGCGTCGATGCCGTCGGCTGGCTGCTCGTCGCGGGCGGCATGATCGGCGCGATCCTCGTCGTCGGGCCCGCTTTCGACACGTTCGGGCCTGCGATGTGGCTTGCCGTCGTCGCCACGCTCACCTGGGGCGTCTATCAGGTGCTGACCCGCATCGTCGGCCAGCTCGATTCGACCGACGTGACCACGCTGCACACGCCCATCGTCGGCCTCGTGCTCGTGGGCTCCATCGCGTTCTTCGACTGGCAGTGGCCCGACCCGATGGGCTGGTTCCTGCTGTGCGTGGGCGGGATGATGGGGGCCGGCGCACACATCTTCGTGGTGCGGGCGCTGGCGCTGGCCCCCGCCAGCGAACTCCAGCCCTATAACTATTTCATGCTGGTGTTCGCGACGGTGCTGGGCGTCGTCATCTATGGCGACGTGCCCGGCTTCTGGACATGGGTGGGTGCGGCCATCGTCGTCGCCTGCGGCCTCGTCGCGATGCGACGGAGCGCGCGCAAGGCCTAGCGCCTTTTCGGCGGCGGCTGCGCCGCCATGAACGACGACGCCTCGCCGCGCAGCCATTGCGCGAAGCGCCGGGCCGCCGCACGCGGCGCGCCGGGAAGCACGGCCGCATAGCGCAGGCCCGTGGGCGCGAAGCCGCACGGCGCGGCGAGACGCCCACTGCGCACGTCGTCGGCGACGAGGTGCCAGAAGCCGATCGCCGCGCCCAGCCCCGCGCGCGCCGCCTCCAGCATGAAATAGGTGTGCTCGAAATCCTGCCCGGCCTTCGGTGTCCGGCCCGCATGCCCTTGCGCCGCGAACCACGCTTCCCACGCGTCGGGCCGCGTGCGCGCGTGCAGCAGCGGCAGACGCGCCATCGCGGCGGCGTCGCGCGCCCGGCGCGGCGCCAGCGCCGGGGCCATCACCGGGCCCGCCCATTCCTCGAACAGGCCGACGGTCTCGCCCGCCGCGCGCGCGCCTGCGAACGCCGCCGGCCGGCCGACGCGGATGGCGACGTCGAATTCGCCGCGCGCGGGATCACCGTCGGCGTCCGACGTGGTCAGCCGTACGGCGAGGTCCGGCGCCACCGCGCGGAAACGGTGCAGGCGCGGGATCAGCCAGCACATCGCGAACGTGCCGAGGCACGAGACCGTGACGTCGCCGGAAGAAGGGGCCGCGATCTCGTCGACTCCCTGCGCGATTCGGTCGAAGGCCTGCGTCAGCACGTCGACGAGTTTGGCGCCCGATGCCGTGAGCAGCAGCCGCCCGCGGCGGTTCTCCAGCAGCGACAGGCCGAGCGTGGCCTCGAGCCCCCGCACCTGCCGGCTGACCGCGCCGTGCGTGACGCCAAGCGCTTGGGCCGCGCGCGTCATGCTGCCGTGGCGGGCGGCGGCCTCGAAACTGCGGAGCGCGTTGAGCGGCGGCAGGCGGCGGCGCATCGGGATTCCATTTCGTGAGTATTTCTCACATCATGCGCGAAAATTGATCGTTTTCCCATCGGAATCCGATGGCGTATTGCGTGAGTTCCTATCACGACAACCGAACGGATCGCCGCCATGCCCTTCATGCACACCCTCGTCCGCGCCGGAACCACGCAGGAACGCAAGCGGGCGATCGTCATGGGGATCCACAACGCCCTCGTCGCCGCCATCGGCATGCCGCAGGACGAGCTGTTCAACCGGGTGAGCGAATACGCGCCCGGGGATTTCTTCTACGACCGCCGATTCAACGGCATCGCCCGGTCCGACGATCTGGTGGTGGTGGAGATCACCATGCGGCGCGGGCGAAGCGACGCGATGAAGCGCGATCTCTACGCCGCGATCGCCGCGAATCTCGAACGCGACGCCGCCGTCTCGCCGCGCGACGTCTTCATCTTCACGCACGAGAACGACTATTCCGACTGGTCGGTCGGCAACGGCAAGTTCGCGATGGCGATCGTCCAGCAGCGCGGCACCGACTAGCGCCGCCAGAACGGCTTGTCCGCCTCGCCCGCCACGTCCAGGCGCGTGATCCCCATGTCGCGCAGCATGCGCTCGTCCAGTTCGGCGAGATGCGCGCGCTCGCGGGCGCGCATCTGCGCGTCCCATATGCCCTGCGCCATCGCAAGCAGCGCCTGATCGGCGAGCCGCACGGCGGCGACGAGCAGCGCGCGCGCGAGATGGAAGGCGGATTCGAGGGGGCCAGCCGTCAGCGTCGCGTGCATGTCGTTCTCCTCCGTTGATGACGGAAGGAAGACTAGCCGCGCAGCGCCGCGCGTTGTTTCGCTTGCGGCCGAAGGAACGCGTCGAACGCGGCGCGGCCCGCCGGCGTGAACACGATGGCGCGACTCTTCGCGTCCGCCTTCGCCCAGCCGCGTTTGATGAAATGCGACATCAGCGCCGCGCCCAGCGAGCCCGCGAGATGCGGGCGGCGTTCGCTCCAGTCGAGGCAGGCGCGGCAGACCGGCCGGCGGCGCGCCTCGATCTCGTTCATGTCGATGCCTTCGGCGACGAAGCGTGCGCGCCCCGCCGTGCTGGGGGCGAGCCCGTCTACGCCCTGCACGATATCGCCGTTGCGCACCAGCGCGTCGAACAGCGCCACGCCCAATGTGCCGGCCAGATGGTCGTAGCAGCGGCGCGCCTCGCGCATCGCCTCGTCGCGCGGGCCGGTGCGCGTGCGCACGCGCCCCGTTCGCGCGGCCAGCACGTCGAGCGTTTCCAGTGCCTCGGCCACGTCCGGGCCGGCGATGCGGTAATAGCGGTGCCGCCCCTGCACCTCGACGAGCAGCAAGCCGGCCGCGACGAGGCGTGCAAGGTGCCCGCTCGCCGTCTGCGGCGTGACGCCCGCCTCGCCGGCAAGCTCGCCCGCGGTCAGCGCCTTGCCCTCCATCAGCGCCGACAGCATGTTCGCGCGCGCCGGATCGCCGATGAGCGCGGCGAGCCCTGCGATATCGGGACCTTCTTTCATGATGGGCATTATAGCGGAGAAAGTACGGGGACGTTTCGGCGGCGGCCAAACTATTGCGCCTTGATCAACGCCTCGCACTCCGCCGCGCGGATGTCCCAGCGGTAGTTCGCGGTCGTCCAGTCGACCTGCTGGCGCAGGCGGGCGTCGAGCGCCGGGTTGCCGGCGATGAAAGCCTCCGTGATCGAGGCGGCGGCGTTCACGTAGGAATCGGGGTCGATGTTGTTGCCCACGACGGGTGCGAGGATGCCGTGCTCGCCCACCGTCTCGGGCAATGCGCCCAGCGCCGTGGTGATGACGACGCAGCCCGCGGCCATCGCCTCCATCACCGCGATCGACGAGGTTTCCGACGCGACGTTGGGATAGAAAAGCAGCAGCGACTTCTTCAGCGCGTCGGCAAGCGGCCCCTGCGGCACGTTGCCGTGATACGCGACGCCGGGCGAGGTCTTCGCCTCGGTCGCCAGCAGCATCCAGCTCGTCTGGTGGCGGAACAGGTTGTTGGGCGGATAGAAATCGAAGCTGGAGAACACGTCGAGCACAAGCTCGGGCCGCCTTGCGTGCAGCGTCTTGAAGAAGGCGAGCGCCTGCTTCAGGCCCTTGTACGGCACCGACGTGAAGGCCGCGCGCGCCTTCTTGTGCGCGACGATGCTCTCGCCCGGCTTGAACAGCGTCTCGAAGCGCGGGCCGATGGCGTTGCGCAGCACGTCGATCCGGTCGCGGTCCACGCCGTGCGCCACGTAGTTCGCCTTGTGCCAGCCGGAAACGCAGATGATCCGGTCGCGCGGATGAATCAGCGCCTTCAGCGCCGCCTCCTCCTCGGTCCCCGGCACGAACACGTTGTGCTGCCAGGCCCAGATCGGCGTATCGCCATGGGCGGCGCGCAAGGGCGCCACGTGATCGGCCGCGGAGGTCAGGAAGATCGCGTCGAATTCGCCGGGCAGGCTGCCCTGCCAACGTTCCTGCACGAGGCCGCGCCTGGTGCCGGGCCGCGTGGTGCCGGTGAAGACGGCCACCTCGTGCCCGCGCTTGGCCATCGCATAGGCCAGATACACCTGCGCCGATTCCGAACCCGGCAGCGGGGCCTCGAACGGCGTTTCCACGTCGTAATCGTGGGCGAGGTTGGGATTGACGAAGGCGATTTTCATCTCCGGCCTTGATAGCGCGATCCTTGCAGGGCCGCTACAGTCGCCTTCGAGGAGACCCCGCACATGGCCCTGCATTTCGCGCCCGAGGAATTCGCCAGCCGCCGCGCCCGCGCGGCCGCATCGCTGCAGGCGCGCGGCCTCGACGGGCTGCTGATGTTCCGGCAGGAAAGCATGTACTACCTGACCGGCTACGACAGCTTCGGCTACGTGTTCTTCCAGTGCCTGTATCTGGGCGCCGACGGCCGCACGATGCTGCTGACGCGCGCCCCCGACCTGCGCCAGGCGCGCCACACCTCCACGCTCGACGACATCCGCATCTGGGTCGACCGCGACGGCGCGGAGCCGGCGAAGGACCTGCGCGCCATCCTCGCCGAGTTCGGCCTGGCGGGCCGGAAGCTGGGGGCGGAATACGACGCCTACGGCCTCACCCACGCCAACGGGCGGCGGCTGGAAGCGGCACTTGCCGGCTTCGCCACGCTGGTGGATGCCTCCGACCTCGTCACGCGCCTGCGCGTGGTGAAGAGTGCTGCCGAGATCGCGCATGTGAAGCGCGCGGCCGTGCTGGCGGACGAGGCGCTCGATGCCGCGCACGCGACGATCAAACCCGGCGCGTTCGAGGGCGACATCCTCGCCGCGATGCATGGCGCCATCTATCGCGGCGGCGGCGACGATCCGGCCAACGAATTCATCATCGGCTCGGGGCGCGACGCGCTGCTATGCCGCTATTTCAGCGGGCGCAAGCATCTGGGATCGGAAGACCAGATCACGCTGGAATTCGCGGGCGTCCACCGCCACTACCATGCGTGTCTCATGCGCACGGTGCCCGTGGGCAGGGTGAGCGAGCTGCACCGGCGCATGCATGGCGTGTGCCTTGATGCTTTCGAGGCCTGCCGCGCGGCCCTCAAGCCGGGCGAGCCCATCGGCAAGGTGTTCGAAGCCTATGCCCGCACCTGCGACGCCGCCGGCATGGGCGAGCACCGGCTCAACGCCTGCGGCTATTCGCTGGGCACCACCTTCGCGCCGAACTGGATGGACTGGCCGATGTTCTATGCCGGCAACCCGGCGGTGGCCGAACCCGACATGGTCTTCTTCCTCCACATGATCCTGATGGATTCGAAGACAGGTACGGCGATGTGCCCCGGCGCCACCGTGCGCGTCACGGCGGGCGGAAACGAGGTGCTGTCCGCCCGGCCGATGGACCTGGTGTCGCGCTAGGCTTCCATAGAATTTCTTTACCTCCGCGCGCTATGTTGACGCCGTGTTCAGTCTCGATCCCCGCTCCATCATCTTCGTCCTCCTCCTCGTCAATGCCGGGCTGAGCCTCCAGCTCGTGCTGGCGGCGCGCCGCCGGCCCGGCGACGTCTCGATGCGCTGGTGGACGGCCGCCGCCTTCCAGGGCGTGACCGGCATCCTGCTGTTCGTCGGGCGCGGCACGCTGCCCGACTGGATCTCGATCTGGTTCGCCAATACCGTCATCGCGTCGGCGTATCTCACCGTGTGGCTGGGCCTCGGCGCGTTCGACGGGCGGCGCGTGCCGGCACGCGAGGCGGCGGCGATGCTCGCCGCCTATGCGGCCGCCTTCGGCGCCATGTACATCGAGAACGCGGGCTTCTCGGCGCGCATCAATTTCATCTCGTTCGCCAACGCCTTCCTGTGCGCGCTTGTCGTGCGCGATCTCGCGCGCGACCGCTCGTTGCCCACGCGCGTGTTCGCGACCTTCCTGCTCGGCGCGCAGACAACGCTGTTCGTCGTGCGCGCCGTCTCCACCTGGTTCATCCCGCCCGGCGACGACCTGATGAACCCCGACCGGCTACAGGTCTTCTTCCTGGTGGTGCAGGTGTTCATCTCGCCGCTGTGGATCGTGGCGCTGCTGGCGATGACGGGCGAACGCGCGCAGGCGCTGCTGGCGGCGGCTTTGGCCGAGCAGCGCAGCGCAAGCGACGCCAAATCCGAATTCCTGCGCCGCCTCGCGCACGAGGTGCGCACGCCGCTGGGCGCGGTCGCGGGCTTCGCCGACCTGATCCGCGAGACGACGACCAACGAGCAGACACGCACGCAGGCCGGCCACATCCTCACGGCCGCGGGGCACGTCGTCGAACTCAGCGACGAGCTGCTCGACCTCGCGCGCATCGAGGCGCGCAAGGTCACGATCGAGCCGCGCGACGTCGACGTTGCGACCGCGCTGCACGAGGCGCTGGCCCTGTTGCGCGTGCCGCTGGAGACGCGGCGCATCCGCGTGGCGCTGCACACGCCCGTGCCGCTGCGCCTGCATGCTGACCCGCGCCACCTGCGCCAGATCCTGATCAACGTGCTGGGTAACGCGGCGAAGTTCGGGCGCGAGGACGGCCACGTGGAGGTGCGCGTCGGCCGCGACGAGACGGGCGCCGAGATCGTCATTTCCGACGACGGGCCGGGCATCGCGGGCATCGATCCCGCCTCGCTGTTCGAACCCTTCGCGCGCGGGGCGAGCAGCTCGGGCGTGGAGGGCAGCGGCCTCGGCCTTCCCATCGTGAAGGGCCTCGTCGAGGCGCATGGCGGTTCCGCGTCGATCGAAAGCGCGCCGGGCCGCGGCACGACGATCCGCCTGCATTTCCCCATCGAGCGCGTCCGGCAGGGTTAGGGCGCTTCGTCTCCGCCCCCTCCCGTCATGCCCGCGCATGCGGGCATCCACGTCTTTTGTGATTTCCGGCGCTCGACGATCAAGTCGTGGATGCCCGCATGCGCGGGCATGACGGTGGAGAGAGGCACGCGCGCATGACGGAAAGCGTGGCGTCTTGACACGCACCCTTATATAGGTATATTATCCTTTAATGAATGCCGCAATTCATGCTGCAGGAGAAGGATCATGACACAATATTCCTATGCCGCGCAAGCCCCGCGCCGCCCACTCGACTGGGCCCTCGCGGCGGAGATGCTGGCCGAGGGCTGCTCGACCGCGGAGGTCGCGCATCGGCTGGGCTGTTCGCGCGGGCATGTCTGGCGTGTGCTCGGCAAATCGGATGCGTTCCGCGCGCGCTATGCCGCAAGCCGCGCACGCAGCTTCGCAGAAGCGGGAACCGTTCTCGACGGGCTGCGCGGCGAAGTCGCCGAGACGATCAAGCGCGAAGTGATGACCGGAAACATCCGCGTGACGCTGTGGCTCGCCGACCGGCTCGGTCTGGTCGGGCGCGCGGCGCCCGATCTGCCGCGCATCGACAATGCGCCCGCGAACGATCCCGACGGCGAACTCGTGCTCGACGACGCCGCAGAAATTGCGCGACGGGATTTTTCTACGTCACCGTCACCTGTCGAAACCGAAGAAAATCAGACGGATGACGATGTGACGGTAACCTCCCGTCACCCACCCAGCGAAACCGCGCCGCGCGCGGCGAACGATTCGATCTCGCCGGCGGCGAAGCCGAGTTCCGAGAGCACTTCGCGCGTGTGCTGGCCCAGCAGCGGGGCCGCGCGCGACACGCCCGCCGGCGTGTCGGAAAACTTGACCGGTGCGCCCAACGTGGAAACGCGGCCGAGCACGGGATGATCGGTTTCGACCACCATCTCGCGCGCGCGAGTCTGCGGGTCGGCCAGCATCTCGCCGATCGAAAGCACGGGGCCTGCGGGCATGCCGGCGGCCTCGAACGTCTCGAGCCAGCCTGCCGTCGTGCGGCGCCGGAAGTGCGGCGTGAGCGCCTCGACCAGCGC
Organism: Tagaea sp.; assembly: GCA_044224405.1. Classification (GTDB taxonomy): domain Bacteria; phylum Pseudomonadota; class Alphaproteobacteria; order CACIAM-22H2; family CACIAM-22H2; genus Tagaea. The sequence continues at coordinate 17,091 of JBGAKN010000010.1, forward strand.
GTCGAGATTGGCCATGCGCGCCGCGTTGTCAGCGAAGCGCGCGTCGGAAGCAAGATCGGGCGCATCGAGGCAGGCCACGAGCTTCAGCCACGCGCTCTGGTTCGCCGCACCGACATTGATCCACCCGTCGGCCGTGGCGAAAGCCTGGTAGGGCGCGTTGAGCGGATGGGCGGAGCCCAGCGCGCCCGGCGACACGCCCGTGGCGAGCGCGATCGCGGACTGCCAGAAGGTCTGCACGATGCCCGCCTCGAACAGCGAGGTATCGACGAGCTGGCCCTTGCCCGTGCGCGTGCGCGCCTGCAAGGCGCCGAGGATGCCCATCGCCGCGAGGATGCCGGCGGTGATGTCGCTCACCGGTGCGCCGACCTTCACGGGTGCCCGCCCCGGCCCCTCGCCGGTCACGCTCATCAGGCCCGACATGCCCTGCGCCACCAGATCGAAGCCGCCGCGCGCGGCGTATGGGCCCGTGCGCCCGAAGCCCGACAGCGAGCAGTAGACGAGCCGCGGGTTCAGCGCATGCACCGCGTCCCAGCCGAAGCCCAGCCGGTCGAGCGTGCCCAGGCGGTAGTTCTCGATCAGCACGTCGGCACCTTCGAGCAGGCGGCGCAGCACCGCCTTGCCGTCCGCGTGCTTGAGGTCGATCGCGATGCCCCGCTTGTTGCGGTTCATCATCAGGAAGGCGGCGCTCTCGGTGCCGATGCGCGGCGGCGCCATGCGGCGCGTGTCGTCGCCGCCGGGCAGCTTCTCGACCTTGACGACGTCGGCGCCCATGTCGGCGAGCATGAGGCCCGCGACCGGGCCCGCCATGATGTGCGCGAGTTCGACGACGCGCAGGCCCGCAAGCGCGCCCGGCACGCCTCAGCACCCCTCGAATTTCGGGCGGCGCTTTTCGAGGAACGCGCGATAGCCTTCGAGATAGTCGCGCGTGTCGCAGTTGGCGAAACCTTCGAGGAATTCGGCCTTCGACAGCGGCTTCGGGCTCTTGAGGCGCCGGACGAACTTCTTGTGCCAGCGGTTGGAAAGGGGTGCCCCCGACGCGATGCGCGACGCGGCGAGATACGCTTCTTCCGAAACCTTCGCGTCGGCCACCACGCGCGTCACGAGGCCCTTGTCCTTCGCTTCGGCAGCACCGAACACGCGCGCTTCCAGCAGGATCTCGAGCGCCGTCGCGCGGCCCACGAGGTCGATGAGGCCGCTGAGTTCGGGATACGCCATGATCACGCCGATGCGGTTGATCGGCACCCCGAAGCGCGCCCCCTCGCCTGCGATGCGCATGTCGCACATGCTGGCGATCTCCAGCGAACCGCCGACGCACAGCCCGTGGATCAGCGCCAGCGTCGGGTGGCGGCATTCGTTCACGGCCCTGAGCGTGGCGTGCATCACCTTGCCGTAGGCGACGGCCATCTTCATCGTCTTGCGCGTCGTCTCGAATTCCGAGATGTCGGCGCCGGGGCCGAAGGCCTTGTCCCCCGCCCCGCGCAGCACGATGCAGCCGATGTCGGCTTCGGCGTCGAGCGCGCGCATCGCCTCGCCCAGCTGCTTCCACAGTGCGCTGGAGATGGCGTTGAGCTTGTCGGGACGGTTGAGGACGACGGTGACGATGCGCGGATCGCCTGCGGCCGTGCGGTCGACCTGCACGGGATCGCCGGGCGCGGTCGAATAGGGTTTCGCTTGCTTCTTCGCGACCTTGCGTCTGGCTTTCATCCGTCATCTCCCCTTTGCGTCACCTTACGCAAAGGGGAGGAGCGATTGAAGGGGTGGCTTGCGTCAGCGGAACAGGCCGAGCAGGACGGACGGCTGCTGGTTGGCGAGCGAGAGCGACTGGACGCCGAGCTGGCGCTGGACCTGGCGCGACTGCACCTGGGCCGAGGCCTTGCCGATGTCGGCGTCGACCGTGGCGCCGAGGCCCGCGTTGATCGCGTCGACCTGGCTGTTGATGAAGCTGTTCTGCAGGTTGAGCGCGCGCGTGTTGGCCGCGTTGTTCGACAGCGAGGAATTGACCGCCTGCGCGAAGGTGTTGAGCGAGGTGAGCGCCAGCGTGGCTGCCGACGACGAGGTGACCGACGACGTGGCGAACGTCGTGAACGCCGCGTTGACCGACGACTGGCTGGTGAGCGTCAGCGTGTTGGCGGCCGTGTCGACGAGGAACGTGCGCGCGGACGAGTTCGAGGACAGCAGGTTGACGCCGTTGTAGTTGGCCTGGCTGATGAAGTTCCGGATCTGGCTCGTCATCGCGTTCATGTCGGCGGTGTAGATCGTGCGCTGGTTCGACGAGATCGACCCGTCGGCGAGCTGCGTGATCTTGGCCTGCAGGTTGCCGATCAGGTCGGAGATGCCGGTGAGCGCCGAATCGGTCACGTCGCCGAGGCCGCTGCCGTTGGTCAGCGACTGCTGCACGGCCCCGTAGGCCTGCAGGTTGCCGCGGATGCCCTGCGCGACCGAGAAGGTCGAGGCGTCATCCGAAGCGTCGGCCACGCGGTAGCCGGTCTGCACCGTCTTCGATGCGCGGTCGAGCTGGGCGCCGGCGGTTCGCAGCGCGCTCTGCGCCATCAGGGCGCCAAGGTTGGTATTGATCGAATTGGACATGGTCGGTCTCCCGGTTGGTTAAGGGGAGTACCGCAAAGTTTATGCCGATTTGGTGGCATACATAATTTCAATGACTTAGCCGAAATCAGCCGCCAGCACCGGAAATTTTCTGCCGGGTGGTCCCGGCATCAACGACTCCCCGCGGCAAATCTTGCCGCGCGCGTCTCAACGCTGGGCGACGCGCTCGGGCAGCTTCTCGATCGCGGTTTCCGGCAGCCAGCCGACGCGGTTGTCGGTCGCGAAATGCACCAGCGTCCAGCCGTCGCGCCTGTCGAGCGTCAGCACCTTGTATTCGCCGCGCGCGATTTGCCCCACATTGGCGCAAACGACCTGCGCGCAGCGCAGCAGCGCCGTCGGGCCGGCGAGTTTCACGCGCACCGGCGGGCCATAGGCGAGATCGCCGGGCGCGATCAGCCCCGGCGGCCCGTGCGGATCGACGCCCGCCCCGTCGCCGAGCGAGGCCAGCGGATAGTCCTGCGCCGTCTGCAGCGGCACGAGCATCTTGCCGCCGGGCAGCAGCGCATGCGCCTCGAGCTTGCGGTTGGCGCACGCCGGCAGGTGGCCGGCGAAGAGCCGCGCCTGCCAGCCCGAGCGGTCGAGATTGGGGTGCACGCTGGTGGCGACGTCGGCGCGCGGCTGTTCGACGCGCACGACCGCGACGATGCTGCCGCAGGCACCCAGCGCCACGTACGGCACGCGCAGGCCGAGGCCGGGATCGCCCGCCCAGCCGGATACGGCGACGACCGCGCCGTCGTCCTCGACCGCCATCCGGTCGATCCAGCCGGTCTGCGTCTTCTGGATGCGGTAGGCGGAAACGGGGAAGCCTTGCGCGACGGAATCGACCTCGACCACCGGGCGCGCGGGCGGCGGGGGTGCGGTGGGTTCGGGTGCCGGCGCGACGGCCGCCACGGCGATCGCTTCGACGGGTGCGGGTTCGGAGACCGGCGCCGCGACGGGCGGCATCGGCGGCGGCAGGGCGATAGCGACGGCCGCGGGCCGGGCGGGCATCGCCGCCTTCTGGCCGGCCATGTGGTTCAGCACGCCCACCATCGCGGCCCCGCCCGCCAGCACGGCGCCACCCAGATAGAGGGTGGAACGCAGGGTGGCGGCAAAGCGGTTCGGGTTCGGGGCGGTCCGGACGGCCATGGCCTGTTGATTCATTCCCTTGACGTCGAACGACTCGGCAAACGCTATGGATTGTATCAAGGGGCTGTGGATCATGGGGATAACTTTTTGGCGGACGTCCGGGCAAGCCGCCTTGCGAGCCTGTCGGGCGCGGCCTACAACCGGAAAAACGAGTCATTCCAAGGAGCTTCCATGTCGCCCGAAGAGATCGCCGAGACGACCGCACGCATCCTGATCGAGACCCGGGCGATCCAGTTCAACGCGACCAAGCCCTATATCTTCGCCTCCGGCCTCGCGAGCCCGACCTACTGCAACTGCCGCAAGCTCATCAGCTTCCCGCGCGCGCGCAACAAGCTGATGGACATGGCCGTCACCATGATCGAGCGCAACATCGGCTATGCCGGCATCGACGTGGTCGCGGGCGGCGAGACCGCCGGCATCCCCTACGCCGCATGGATCGCCGAACGGCTGGAAGTGCCGATGCTCTACGTGCGCAAGAAGCCCAAGGGCTACGGCATGAACGCGATGATCGAGGGCGACCTGCGCGAGGGTCAGAACGTGCTGCTGGTCGAGGATCTCGCGACCGACGGCGGCTCGAAGATGCTCTTCGTCAACGGGCTGCGGAAGGCGGGCGCCAAGGTCGCGCACACCTTCGTCGTCTTCCATTACGGCATCTTCCCCGAAGCCATCGCCGGCCTGAAGGCCGAGGGCGTGGACCTGCACGCGCTCGCCACCTGGTGGGACGTGCTGAAGGAGACGGAAAGGCAGAAAGTTTATAGTGCTTCCGATCTCGTCGAGGTCCGCAAGTTCCTCGAGGCCCCCGTCAAATGGTCGCTCGCGCACGGCGGCGGCGACGGCACGAAGAAGGAAGCGTAAGCCCCGCGATGCGCGCTCTCGCGACCCTCGCCGCCGCGCTGCTCGCCCTCGTCGGGCCGGCGCACGCGCAGGTTCGCGACACGCTTACCATCGGCATCACGCAGTTCCCCGCGACGCTGCATCCGATGATCGATTCGATGGCGGCGAAGACCTACGTGCTGCACATGGCGCGGCGGCCGCTCACCACCTACGACAAGGACTGGAAGCTCGTCTGCCTGATCTGCGTGGAGCTGCCGACTTTCGAGAACGGCGGTGCCAGGCGCGTGACGCTGCCCGACGGCAAGGAGGGCGCCGAAGTCACCTTCCGCATCCAGGCGGACGCGAAGTGGGGCGACGGCCGGCCCGTCGTCGCGAAGGACGCGATCCTCGCCTGGGACGTGGGCCGCCATCCGCGCTCGGGCGTTGCCAGCGGCGAAGGCTACCGGCGCATCCTCAAGGTGGAAGCGCCCGACGAAAAGACAGTGGTGTTCACCAACGACCGCGTGACCTTCAGCTACAACGATTTCAGCCAGTTCGACCTGCTGCCCGAGCATGTCGAGCGCGCAAGGTTCGAGACCGACCCTGAAACTTACAAGCGGCGCACCGCCTTCGATACCGAGCCCACGAACCCCGCGCTCTTCAACGGCCCCTACCGCATCGCGGGCGTGCAGCCGGGCGCTTCGATCACGCTGGAGCCCAACGCGCACTGGGCCGGCACGAAGCCGCACTTCAGTCGCATCGTCGTGCGCGTGATCGAGAACACGGCCGCACTGGAAGCGAACCTGCTCTCCGGCAGCATCGACTATGTGGCGGGCGAACTCGGCTTCACGCTTGACCAGGCACTGGCACTGGAGAAGCGGCAAGGCCAGCGCTTCAACTTCGAATACGTGCCGTCCCTGCTCTACGAGCATGTCGATCTCAATCTCGACATCCCCGCCTTCAAGGACCGGCGCGTGCGGCAGGCACTGCTCCTGGCGCTCGACCGCGAGGCGCTGGTGCGCCAGCTCTTCGAAGGCAAGCAGCCCGTCGCGCGCTCCTTCGTCAATCCGCGCGATTCGATCTATGCGGCCGACACGCCCGCCTATTCGTTCGATCTGGCGCGCGCACAGGCGCTGCTCGACGCCGCCGGCTACGACAAGGTGGTGAACGGTGTACGCCAGAACGCGGGCGGCGACCGGCTGTCGTTCGAGTTCGGCACCACCGCAGGCAACCGCATCCGCGAGACGGTGCAGCAGGTGCTGCAGAGCCAGTGGAAGCGCGCGGGCGTCGAGGTGCGCATCCGCAACGAACCCGCGCGCGTCTATTTCGGCGAGACGCTGCGCCAGCGCCGCTTCCAGATGGCGATGTACGCGTGGTTCTCCTCGCCCGAAGCCGTGCCGCGCACGACGCTGCATTCCGAGAGCATCCCGACCGAGGCCAACGGCTGGGCAGGGCAGAACCAGCCGGGCCTCGCCGATGCCGCGATGGATGCCGACATCGACGCGGTCGAGCGCGAACTGGACGCGACCGCGCGCAAGGCGATCTGGGCGCGCATGCAGAAGCGCTATGCCGAAGAGGCGTGGGTGCTGCCGCTCTACTACCGCTCCGATCCCTTCGTGGTGCCCAAATGGCTCGCAGGGATAGAACCCACCGGGCACCAGTATTATTCGACGCTGCGCGTCGAGCACTGGCGCCCGCGATGATCCGCCACGCGGGTGCGCGCGCGTTCCAGGGCCTGGTGGTCCTGCTGGCCGCGAGCTTCGCGATCTACATGCTGCTCGGCCTGATGCCGGGCGATCCCATCGACCTGATGGCCTCGGGCAATCCGCTGATCACGCCCGACGACATGCGCCGCCTGCGCGAGCTCCACGGCCTCGACCGGCCGCTGAGCGCGCGCTATCTCGAATGGCTCTCGGCATTGCTGCACGGCGATCTCGGCTACAGCCGCATCTTCTCCAAGCCGGTGCTCGCGACCGTCGGCCCCTATCTCGCCAACACGGCAGCACTCATGCTCGCGGCCTTCGCGCTGGCACTCGCCATCGGCCTGCCGCTCGGCCTGCTCGCGGCCGCACGTCGCGGCGGGGCACTCGATGCGGCGATCAACGCCTTCGCGTTCGTGTCGGCCGCGATCCCCACCTTCTGGCTCGGCCTTCTGCTGATCGTGCTGTTCGCGGTGCTGCTCGGCTGGCTGCCCGCAAGCGCCCTGCCCCCGCCCGGCAGCGACGGCTTCTGGGACCATGCGAAGGCACTGGTGCTGCCGGTGGCAACACTGGCAATCGTCGAGGCGGGCGAATACGCGCGCCACATGCGCGCGGCGGCGAGCGAGGCGCTGGCGCAGGACTGGGTGCGCACCGCGCGCGCCAAGGGCGCTTCGGAACGCCGCGTGCTGCTGCATCACGTGCTGCGCAACGCGCTGGTGCCCGTGGCGACGGTCGCGGCACTCGGCTTCGGCGGCCTCTTCTCGGGCGCGCTCGTCACCGAGACGATCTTCGCCTATCCCGGCATGGGCAAGCTCATCTACGACGCGATCCTCGCGAGCGACTTCAACCTCGCCCTCGCCTGCCTGCTGATGGCGGCCTTCCTCGTCATCGCGGCGAACTTCGCGGCCGACCTCGTCTATGCCGCGCTCGACCCGCGCGTGGGATCGGGAAGCGGGGACGAATCATGAGGCCGCGCCTCGTCTTCGCGTTCGGCGTGCTGGGGCCTGCCGTGCTCGCGGCGCTGTTCGCGCCACAGCTTGCGGCATTGGTCGGCCACGATCCCGCGGCGGTGGACCTGATGCAGCGCTATGCCGCCCCCAGCCTCGCGCATCCGCTGGGCACGGACGAGCTGGGCCGCGACGTGGCGATGCGCCTGGCCTTCGGTGCGCGCGTGTCGCTGACCGTGGGCATCGCGGCGGCACTCGCGGCGGCAAGCGTGGGCACGGCGATCGGCCTTGTCGCGGGCTATGCGGGCGGGCGCGTCGACGCGCTGCTGATGCGCATGACCGACGCCGTGCTGTCGCTGCCCGTGCTGCCGGTGCTGATCGTGCTCGCCGCCGTCGATCCTTCCAAGCTCGGCCTGCCCGGTGCGGACGCGGCGGGGCTGTGGCGCATCGTCGCCATCGTCGCGGCGTTCGGCTGGCCCAAGGTCGCAAGGCTCGTGCGCGCGGCGACGCTCGCGCTCCGGGAACGCGACTTCGTGCGCGCGGCGAATGCGATGGGTGCGAGCCCGGCGCGCATCGTGCTCGTGCACATCCTGCCCAATTGTGCCGCACCCATCCTCGTGGCGACCGCGCTTGCCGTGGGCGGCACGATCCTGTTCGAGAGCGTGCTGTCGTTCCTCGGCCTCGGCATCCAGCCGCCGCTGCCGAGCTGGGGCAACATGCTGACCGGCGCGCAGGAGACGATCTGGCAGGCGCCGTGGCTCGCACTGTGGCCGGGCCTCGCGATCCTGCTCGTCGTCGCCGCGATCAACCTCGTGGCCGACGACCTGCAGGACAGGCTTGACCCGCGCCGCTAGTGCGACATCAGCACCGGCAGCGTCATGTGATCGAGCACGTGGCGCGTGGCGCCGCCGAAGATCGCCTCGCGCGTGCGGCTGCGGCCGTAGCCGCCCATCACCAGCATGTCGGCGCCGAGATCGGCCGCGCGGTTGAGCAGCGCGTCGCCGACCGCAAGGTCGCCCGCGAAGGTGGCGCTCGCCGTCGCGGCGATGCCATGGCGCGCGAGATGCGCGGCGATGTCGGCGCCCGGGATGCGGCGCGCCGCGCCTTGCGGATCGGCGCTGAGGATCGTCACCTTCTCCGCGCGGCGCAGGATCTCCATCGCGTCGCCGACGGCGCGCGCGGCCTCGCGGCTGGCGTTCCACGCGACGAGCACGTGGCGGGCCACGGGCGCATAGGTCCCGACCTTCGGCACGATCAGCAGCGGCCGGCCGGAGCCGAACAGCAGCGCCTCGACGATGTCGGCCTCCTCCGTGTCCGGCTGGCCGACGACGGTCATGTCGGCGTGGCGCGCATGCACGATCAGCCGCTCGTCGGGCATGCCCTCGACGAAGCGGTTCTCGATGGTGAGGCCCTCCGCGCGGCCGGCGGCGGCGATCTTCTGCGCGACGCGCGCGGCCGCTTCGGCCACCTGCATGCGCAGGATCTCGACGATCTGCTCGCCCGCCCGTGCGGAGATCCGGCTCGGCAGCAGGGTGGAAGGCTGGACATGCACCGCGACCAGATGCGCGTCCCACGAACGCGCCAGTCGTGCCGCGAAGGTCAGCCGCGCCGTCCCGGCCTGCGTGTCGTCGACATGGACGACGATGTCGCGCAGTCCGTCTGCGGCAACTCCGGCCGACGGCCGGTCGGGAATGGCGGGGGCGGTCATGGCGTTCTCCTCCGGTTGGCGACCCTCGTATCCTGCGACCGTGTGCCGGCCGCCGTCGCTGATCTAGGTCAAGCCTGCGCGCACTGGCGCCGGACGCGGGAATGGGCTAGCAAGGGATTGAGATCGCAGGAGCAATGACGATGTTGGCGGGTGCGGGGCAGGTCGTCCCGGTGATCCTCTCGGGCGGTGCGGGCACGCGGCTCTGGCCGCTGTCGCGCGAGCTGTATCCAAAGCAGCTCCTGGCGCTCGCCGGCGCGCGCACGATGATCCAGGAAACCGCCGCGCGCGCGACGGGCGAGGCCTTCGGCGCGCCCGTCGTGGTCTGCAACGAAGAGCACCGCTTCATCATCGCCGAACAGCTGCGCGCCATCGGCATCAAGCCGCGCGCGATGCTGCTCGAACCCGTGGGCCGCAACACCGCCGCCGCCGCAGCGGCCGCGGCGAAGCTGCTCGATCGCGGCGAGACGATGATGCTGCTGCCGTCCGACCACGTGGTGCGCGACGAAGCCGCGTTCGCCGCCGCCGTCGCCACCGCGCGGCGCGCGGTCGATGCGGGACGCCTCGTCACGTTCGGCATCGCGCCCGAAGCGCCCGAGACGGGCTACGGATATATCCGGCGCGGCGCGGCGCTCGCCGGCGTGGACGGCGCCTTCGCCGTGGACCGCTTCGTCGAGAAGCCGGACCTGAAGACGGCCGAAGGCTATCTCGCGTCCGGCGACTGGGCGTGGAACTCCGGCATGTTCCTGTTCGCGGCCGGCACGTTCCTCGACGAACTCGAAGCGTTCGAACCCGCCATCGCCGGCGCCGCCGCAGCGGCGCTCAAGGCCGCCGCGCGCGATCTTGATTTCATCCGTCTCGACAAGGACGCTTTCGCAAAGGCGCCGTCAAAATCCATCGACTACGCGGTCATGGAGCGCACGAAGAAGTCGGCCGTGGTGCCCGCCCGCCTCGGCTGGTCCGACGTGGGCGCGTGGAACGCGCTGTGGGAGATCGGCGCGCGCGATGCCCACGGCAACGTCGTGCAGGGCGACGTCATCGCGACTGACACGACGAACTCGTACCTGCGCAGCGAAGACCGGCTGCTGGCGGCCGTTGGCGTCGACAACCTTGTCGTCGTCGCGACCAAGGACGTCGTCATGGTCGCCGACAAGGACCGCGCGCAGGACGTGAAGAAGATCGTCGACCGGCTGAAGGCCGACGGGCGCAGCGAGGCCACCGCGCACCCCGTCGTCTACCGCCCGTGGGGCACCTACCAGACGATCGACCTGGGGCCCCGCCATCAGGTGAAGCACATCATGGTGAAGCCGGGCGCGAAGATCTCGCTGCAGAAGCACGCCCAGCGCGCCGAGCACTGGGTCGTGGTCAGCGGCACCGCGCGCGTCACGCGTGACGAGGACGTGCTGCTGCTGCGCGAGAACATGTCGACCTATATCCCGGTGGGCTGCGTGCACCGGCTGGAGAACACCGGAAGCGAGCCGCTGCGCATCGTCGAAGTGCAGTCGGGCGGCTATCTCGGCGAGGACGACATCGTGCGGCTGGAAGACAGCTACGGGCGCAAATGACCATGGAAATCACCGCACGCGACATCGACGAGGCGGCACGGCGCATCGCGGGCAGCGTCCTGCGCACGCCCACGCTGCGCTCGGGCACGCTTTCCCAGATCGCCGGCGCGGACGTGTGGATCAAGTTCGAGAACCACCAGTACGTCGCCTCGTTCAAGGAACGCGGCGCGCTCAACAAGCTTTCGCAGCTGACCGAGGACGAGCGCCGGCGCGGCGTCATCGCGATGTCGGCGGGCAACCACGCGCAGGCGGTGGCCTACCACGCGAGCCGGCTGGGCATCGCCGCCACCATCGTGATGCCCAAGGCCACGCCCAATTCCAAGGTGGCGCGCACGCGCGACCACAACGCGCGCGTCATCCTCGAAGGCGACACGCTGGCCGAGGCCGCGACCTTCGCGCGCACGCTCGCGCGGAAGGAAAGCCTCGTCTTCGTCCATCCCTACGACGATGCCGCGATCATCGCGGGCCAAGGCACGCTTGCACAAGAGATGCTGGCCGACGTGCCCGATCTCGACGCGCTGGTTATCCCGGTCGGCGGCGGCGGCATGATCGCGGGCTGCACGATCGCCGCGCGCGCGGTCAATCCGAAGATCGAGATCTACGGCGTCGAGGTCGAGGCCTTCTCGGCCGCGGCCCAGCGCAAGGCGGGCAAGCACGTGCACACCGGCGGGCCGACGATCGCCGAAGGCATCGCCGTCGCCGACATCGGCACGCTGTGCTGGCCGGTCATCGAGCGCGACGTGCGCGAGGTGCTGGTCGTCGACGAGCTGGAAGTCGAGCGCGCCATCGTGCTGCTGATCGAGATCGAGAAGACCGTGGCCGAAGGTGCGGGTGCCGCCGGCCTCGCGGCCGTGCTCGCCCACCCCGACCGCTTCCGCGGGCGCAAGATCGGTCTCGTGCTGTGCGGCGGCAACATCGACACGCGCGTGCTCTCCAGCGTGCTGCTGCGCGGCCTTGCGCGCGACGGGCGGCTGCTGCGCCTTTCCATCGACATCGCCGACAAGCCCGGCGCGCTCGGCGACCTCGCCCAGCGCATCGGCGGCTCGGGCGGCAACATCGTCGAGATCGAGCATCAGCGCATCTTCACCGACCGTTCGGCCAAGAGCGTGGTGATCGAGACGATGGTCGAGGTCGTGGACCGCGACGCGGGCGAGCGCCTCGTCGCCGACCTGATCGCCGCCGGCTATCCCAGCAAGCCGCTCTAGCGCGCGACCCAGCCGCCGTCGACGGGCAGCGCCAGCCCCGTGATCTGGTCGGCGGCCGGCGAGCACAGGAACGCCACGAGCGAACCCAGCGCATCGACGGAGACCCACGCGTTCGAGGGCTGCTTGTCCTCCAGCAGCTTGCGCAGGCCCTCCTCGGGCGTGAGGCCGAGCTTGTCGGCGAGGATCTTCGCCTGCGCCTTCGTGCTGTCTGTTCCCGTCCAGCCCGGGCAGAAGGCGTTGCAGGTGATGCCGCTGCCCGCCGTTTCCAGCGCCAGCGCCTTCGTGAAGCCGACGAGCGCGTGCTTGGCCGCGACATAGGCCGACTTGTCGACCGAGGCGACGAGGCCCTGCACCGAGCTCATGTTGACGATGCGGCCCCAGCCCTGCGCGCGCATGTGCGGCAGGACCGCGCGGCTCATCAGGAAAGCCGACGTGACGCCCACGTCGAGGATGCGCCGCCACGTCGCCGACGGGAATTCCTCGACGGGCGCGATGTGCTGCGGGCACGAGATGTGGACGAGGATGTCGACCGGGCCGACCTTCGCCATCATCGCGAGAACGGCCGCCTCGTCGGCGAGATCGCAGGCATGCGTGCCCGCGTCGCCCGCCTTGGCCGCGTGCCGGTGGACGCGCGCGCCCGCTTCTTCGAGCGCGCGCACGATGGCCGCGCCGATGGGCGTATCGGCATCGTCGACGAATGCGGTGCGGTCCTTGAGGCTCATTTCGCGCTCATGGCGATGTCGCGGTCGAGGAAGTGGATGCGGTCCTGGCCCCAGTAGATGCGCCCGTTCCAGAAATAGGTCGGCGCGCCGAACACGCCGCGCTCGACGGCGACGCGCGTGTTCTCGGCATAGGCCGCGACGGTCGCGGGCGCGTCCTCCGCCTTGACGAGACCGGCGCCGTCGAACCCGTTCTCGTCGGCGAGGGCCTTGCGCGTCTCGGGCAGCGATATGTCACGCTCCTCCGCCCAGAGTGCCCGCAGGATCGCGTGCGACAGCAGGTGCGCGTCGAGCCCGGCGAGCTGGGCGGCGATCACCATGCGGCCGGCGGGCTTGTTGTCCGTCGGATAGAAACGGGGCTTCAGGTTCAGCGGCATTCCCAGATACGCGCGCCAGCGGTCGAGCTCGATCGCGTGATAGTCCTGGCGCGGCTGCGGGCGCGTGCGCAGCGGGATGCCGCCGGTCTGGGGCACCACGACCATGAAGTCGTAGGGGCGCAGCACCAGCTTCGCCTTGTGCCGGCGGACGACGTCCTGGATCTGCGGGCCCGCGAAATAGGCCCAGGGCGAGGAAAGCGAATAGAAGCACTCGATGGTCGGCTGCATGGCTGGTCTTCTCCCGACGGATGCGCGCGAGCGTGCAATGCGATTGCGTGCGCGCGCAAGCGCGATGTTAGGATGACGCCCATGCAGGACGGGGCGCATCCGCCGGGGCTCGAAGGACTGTCGCGCGAGATCGCGCGACAGCAGGCGCAGCTCAACTATCCGCCCGCGCGCTGGACTGCACCCGTCGCCGCCCCCGACGGCAGCCGCGCGCTCGACGTCGCCATCGTGGGTGCGGGCATGTGCGGCATCACGCTCGCGCACGCGCTGAAGCGCGAAGGCATCCACGACATCGCCCTCTTCGACGAGGCGCCCGCCGGGCGCGAAGGCCCGTGGATCGGCTTCGCGCGCATGGAGACGCTGCGCAGCCCCAAGCACCTGACCAGTCCCGACATGGGCATCCCCGCCCTCACCTTTCGCGCCTGGTACGAGGCGCAGTTCGGCGCTGCGGCGTGGGACAGCCTCTACAAGATCCCGCGACCGATGTGGCACGACTACCTCGTCTGGCTGCGCGGCACGCTCGGCCTGCCGGTGACCAACGGCGCGCGCGTCGTGCGGATCGATCCCGCCGGCGGGCTGTTCCGCGTGGCGATCGACGGGCGCGCGGACGTGCATGCGCGCAAGGTCGTGCTCGCCACGGGCCGCGGCGCCGCCAAGTGGCCGTCGTTCATCGACCGCGCGGCGCTGGGCGACGCCGTCGCGCATTCGAGCGACCCGGTCGATTTCGCTGCCCTGCGCGGCCGGCGTGTGGCGATCCTCGGCGGCGGCGCCTCGGCGTTCGACAACGCGGCCACGGCGCTCGAAGCGGGCGCTGCCGACGTGCGCCTTTATATCCGCCGGCCCTATCTGCCGCAGATCAACAAGTTCAAGGCGATGGGCTATCCGGGCTTCCAGCGCGGCTTCGCGCGCCTGCCCGACGCGGCGCGCTGGCGGCTGATGCGCCATGCCTTCGCCTGCCAGGTGCCGCCGCCGCACGAATCGGTCCTGCGCTGCACGAAGCACGCGGCGTTCTCGCTGCACGCGTCGAGCCCGTGGCTGGCGGTGACGCGCGACGCAGACGGCCTCGCGGTCCGCCTGCCTTCGCGCATCGACCGCGCGGACTTCGCCATCGTCTGCACGGGCTTCGGCGTCGATCCGGCCGAACGGCCCGAGATCGCGCACCTTGCCGGCCACATCCGGCGCTGGCACGAACGCTATACGCCGCCGCCAGCACTCGCCGATGCCGAACTTGGCGCGTTCCCGTACCTCGACGCGGGCTTCGCCTTTGTCGCGCGCGATCCCGCAGCCGCGCCGTGGCTTGCCGGTTTGCATGCGTTCAACTTTTCGTCCACGCTGTCCCACGGCCTGCTGTCGGGCGACATCCCGGCGCTGGGCGTGGGCGCGGCGCGGCTCTCGCAGACGATCGTCGAGGACCTGTTCGTCGCGTCGATCGACGCGCACGAGGCCGACCTGAGGAAGCTCGACGACCGCGAACTCGCACCCACCCCGTTCTTCGTTCCCCCTGAACTTCGAGGAGATCCAGCCCCATGAACCGTCTGGCATCGTTCGCCCTCGCGAGCCTGCTGCTCGCAGGGCCTGCATTCGCCCAGGAGACGCCGCGGCGCGGCGGCACGCTGAACTTCTCGATCGCGTTCGAGCCGCCGACCTACGACTGCCACGCCGCGACGACGTTCGCCGTGCTCCACGCGGTCGCCCCGCACTATTCGACGTTGCTGAAGTTCGATCTCGCCAAGTACCCCGACGTGACGGGCGACCTCGCCGAGCGCTGGACGGTCTCGCCCGACGGCAAGACCTTCACCTTCGCGCTGCGCCCGAACGTGAAGTTCCACGACGGCAGCGCGATGACCTCCGCCGACGTCAAGGCGAGCTACGAGCGCATCATGAACCCGCCTGCGGGCGTGGTCTCGGTGCGCAAGGGCGAGCTTGCCGACATCGTGCGGATCGACACGCCCGATCCACGCACCGTCGTCTTCACGCTGCGCGAGGTGAACGCCTCGATGCTGGGCTTCTTCGCCTCGCCCTGGAACTGCATCTACTCGGCCGCCAAGCTGAAGGAGGACGGCACTTTCCCCGCCAAGAACATCCTCGGCACGGGGCCGTTCCGCTTCATCGAGCACGCGCGCGGCTCGCACTGGGTGGGCCAGCGCTTCGACGGCTATTTCCGCGACGGGCGCCCCTATCTCGACGGGTTCCGCGCGGTGTTCATGGCGCAGGCCTCGGCGATCACCAACGCCCTGCAGGGCGGCGCGATCCACGCCGACTTCCGCGGCTTCACGCCCGCCGACCGCGAGCGCCTGCAGGCCACGATGGGCGACAAGGTGCGCTTCGAGACGGCCGACGAGATGGTCAGCATCATCGCCAGCTTCAACACCGAGAAGGCCCCCTACAGCGACCCGCGCGTGCGCAAGGCGCTGTCGCTGGCGATCGACCGCTGGGCCGGCTCGCAGGGGCTGCGGCGCACCTCGCGCCTCGCCAGCGTGGGCGGCATCTTCCGCCCGGGTTCGCCTTCCGCCGCGAGCGAGGCCGAGCTTTCGGCCTCGACCGGCTTCGGGCGCGACATCGCCGCCGCGCGCGCCGAGGCGCGCAAGCTGCTGCAGGAAGCGGGGGTGCCGAACCTCTCCTTCGCGCTGATCAACCGCAACCAGCCGCCCTATACCGAGGCGGGCGTCTATCTCGTCGACCAGTGGCGCCAGATCGGCGTGACGGTCGAGCACCGCCAGCTCGAGATCGCGCAGTGGTCGGCGGCACTGACCAGCGGCAATTTCGACGTGATCGTCGACTTCACGAACGACTATGTCGACGACCCGTCGCTGGCGCTGGTGAAGTATCTCAGCTTCGACAAGTCGCCGACCAACGGCAGCCGCGCCATCGACCGCACGCTCGACGGGCTCTACGAACGCCAGCAGCGGACGATGGATGCCGGCGCGCGGCGCCAGCTGCTGCGCCAGTTCGAGACGCGCGCGCTGGGCGAGGCGTACAGCGTGCCGCTGCTGTGGGTGCAGCGCATCGTCGCGATGAACGCCGACGTGCGCGGATGGCGCATCTCGCCGTCGAACTCGCTCGGGCAGGACCTGACGGACGTGTGGCTGGCGAAATGAGCTAGGGGGCCGCGCGGCCGGGGCCGGGCAGCCGCCCTTCCTCGACCGCGTGGCACGCCACGCTGGCGCCCGTGGATGCGGGCTTCGCGACCGGCACCTGCGTGCGGCAGCGTTCGTTCGCAAACGGGCAGCGCGGATGGAACGTGCAGCCAGGCGGCGGATCGATCGGGTTGGGCACCTCGCCTGCCACCGGCGTGCGCGGCCGGCCCGACATCTCGAGGTCGGGGATCGCGTCGAGCAGCATGCGCGTATAGGGATGCGAGGGCCGTGCGAAGACGGTTTTCGCCTCGCCCACCTCGACAAGCTTGCCCAGATACATGACGCCGACGCGGTCGGAGATGTAGTGGACGACCGCGAGATTGTGGCTGATGAAGAGGTACGTGAGCCCGAGCGCGCGCTGCAGGTCCTTCATCAGGTTCAGGATCTGCGCCTGCACCGACACGTCCAGCGCCGACGTGGGCTCGTCGCAGACGAGGAACTCCGGGTTCGACGACAAGGCGCGCGCGATCGAGATGCGCTGGCGCTGGCCGCCGGAGAATTCGTGCGGATATTTCTCGCCGTCGGCGGGCGACAGGCCGACCTGGCGCAGCAACTCGTCCACGCGCCGGGCGATCTGCGCGGGATCGGACATCAGGCCATGCACGACGATCGGCTCGGCCACGATGCGCGCAACGCGCCAGCGCGGGTTGAGCGAGGCATACGGGTCCTGGAAGATCATCTGGAAGCGCCGGCGCACGCGCTCGGTCTCGGCGCGCGAGTCCAGCGCGGCCATGTCGGTGCCGTCGAAGACAATCGAACCCTTCGTCGGCCGGTAGAGCCCGACGACGAGGCGCGCGACGGTCGACTTGCCGCAGCCGGACTCGCCCACCAGCGACAGCGTCTCGCCCTTGCGGATCTCGAAATCGACGCCGTCGACCGCGCGCAGCACCTGCCGCGGCTGGCCTTCGATCAGGCGGTTGAGCAGCGGCTTCGACACGTCGAAATGCCGTGCCAGCCCCTTCGCGGCGACAAGGGGCGCGCTCATGGGGCGGCCTCGCGGCCGTAGAGCCAGCATGCGACCTTGCCGTCGCCGGCATCGGCAGGCTCGGGCCGTTCGGTGCGGCAGCGGTCGAACGCCTTGGCGCAGCGCGGGTTGAAGGCACAGCCCGCGGGGATCGCGGAAAGGCGCGGCATCGCGCCGTCGATCTGCGCCAGGCGCGCCATGCCCTCGCCCAGCTTGGGAATCGAGCCCATCAGCCCTTCGGTATAGGGATGGCGCGCGCGCTTGATCACGTCGCGCACCGGGCCGATTTCGGCGATGCGGCCCGCGTACATCACGGCGACGCGGTCGGCCGTCTCGGCGATCACGCCCATGTCGTGCGTCACCAGCATCACGGCCGTGCCGTGCTCGCGGCACAGGCGCTTCAGCAGCGTGATGATCTGCGCCTGGATCGACACGTCCAGCGCCGTCGTCGGCTCGTCGGCCACGATCAGGCGCGGATTGGCGGCGAGTGCCAGCGCGATCACCACGCGCTGGCGCATGCCGCCGGAGAACTGGTGCGGATAATGGTCGATGCGCCGCTCGGCCGCCGGGATGCCGACATCCTGGAGGAGCTGAACCGCGCGCTCGCGCGCGGCGCGTGCCGAAAGGTCGAGATGCGTGAGGACCGTCTCGGTCAGCTGCCGGCCGATCGTGTAGAGCGGATTGAGCGAGGTGAGCGGGTCCTGGAACACGGCGCCGATCTGCCGGCCGCGCACATGGCGCATCTTCTCGTAAGGCAGGTTGTCGATGCGCTGGCCGTCGAGCCGGATCTCGCCGCCCGCGATGCGCCCGGGCGGATCGATGAGGCCGATGATCGCGGCCCCGGTCATCGACTTGCCGGCACCGGACTCGCCCACCACGCCCAGCACCTCGCCCGGCGCGATCGAGAACGAGACGTCGTCGACCGCCACGAGCGTGCCGCGGCGCGTCGGGAACTCGACGCGCAGGTTGCGGACCTCGAGGAGCGGCGTGGCCGTCATGCTAGCGGAGCCTCGGGTTGAGCGCGTCGCGCAGCCAGTCGCCCAGCAGGTTGACCGCCAGCACCATCAGCACGAGCGCCAGGCCCGGGAAGACCGTGATCCACCATTCGCCGGAGAACAGGAAATTGTTGCCGATCTGGATCAGCGTACCCAGCGAGGGCTGCGTGGGCGGCAGGCCCACGCCCAGGAACGACAGCGTCGCCTCCGTGATGATCGCCACCGCCAGATGGATCGTCGCGATCACCAGCACGGGACCGAGCACGTTGGGCAACACGTGATGCAGCATGATCGCCACCGGATGGCGGCCGATCACGCGCGCGGCCTGCACGTATTCCTTGCCCTTCTCGACCATGCACGAGCCGCGCACCGTGCGCGCGTACTGCACCCAGCCCGAGAAGCCAATGGCGAGGATCAGCACGTAGACCGCGATCTCGTGATGCAGCTCGCGCGGGATGACGATGCGCGCCACGCCGTCGATCAAAAGTGCGATCAGGATCGCGGGGAAGGAGAGCTGCACGTCCGCCACGCGCATGATCGCCGCGTCGACCGCGCCGCCGAAATAGCCCGCGACGAGACCCAGCGTGATCCCCAGCACCATCGCGAAGGCGACGGCAAGGATGCCCACCAGCAGCGAGATGCGGCTGCCGAACAGGATCGTGGAGAACACGTCGCGCCCTTGCGTATCCGTGCCGAGCGGGAATTTCCGCATGCCGTCGGCAAGCCAGGCCGGCGGCAGCGAGGCGTCCATGAGGTTGAGCTGGCGCACGTCGAACGGGTCCTGCGGCGCGATCAGCGGCGCGAACACGGCGCCCGCGAAGAACGCCAGCGTGACGATCGCCGCCGCAATCACGACCGGCGAGCGGCGGAAGCTGTAGAAGACGTCGGAATCGAGGGCGCGGCGCAGGGCTTCCATGCCCGTCCTCAATGCCCGTGGCCGCCCGCGGCCGCGCGGTCCACGCGCAGGCGCGGGTCGACCGCGTAATAGAGGAGATCGACGACGAGATTGATCGCCACGAACAGGAACGCGATCAGCAGCAGATAGGCCGCCATCACCGGCACGTCGGCCGTGGCGACCGACTGGATGAACAGGAAGCCCATGCCTGGCCACTGGAACACCGTCTCGGTCACGATGGCGAAAGCGATGATGCCGCCGAGCTGCAGCCCGGTGATCGTGATGACGGGCACCAGCGTGTTCTTGAGCGCGTGGCCGAAATTGATCGCGCGGTCGGAAAGGCCGCGCGCGCGCGCGAACTTGATGTAATCCGTGCGCAGCACTTCCAGCATCTCCGAGCGCACCAGGCGCATGATCAGCGTCATCTGGAACAGCGCCAGCGTGATCGACGGCAGGATCAGCGCCTTGAGGCCGGTGGGCGTGAGGAACCCGGTCGACCACCAGCCCAGCGCCACCGTCGTGCCGCGCCCGAAGGACGGCAGCCAGCCGAGCTGCACCGAGAAGACGAGGATCAGCAGGATGCCGATGAGGAACGTGGGCAGCGAAACGCCCACGAGGCTGACCGTGAGGAACAGGCGTGCCAGCCACGTGTCGCGCTTCAGCCCCGTATAGACGCCCATCGGCACCCCGACGCTGAGCGCGATCGCGGCCGCGCAGAGCGACAGCTCCAGCGTCGCCGGCAGACGTTCGAGCAGCAGCGACGCGACGGGCCGCGCGAGCCGGTAGGAAATGCCGAACTGCCCCTGCGCCGCGCCCGCGAGGAAGCGCATGTACTGGACGAAGAAAGGCTGGTCGAGGCCGAGCTCGTGGATCAGCCGGCGGCGCGATTCTTCCGTGAAGTCCTGCCCCAGCATGATCGCGACCGGATCGCCGACATAGGCGAACAGCGAGAACGCGATGAAGCCGACGGCCATCATCACGAGGATGGCCTGCAGGAGGCGGCGGATGACGAATGCGATCATCGGCTCTGGGCGTTCGGGACAAACCGGGGACGGACGAATGTCGATGGCGCGAAGCCGACATACGATCTTGGTAAGCGTCCCAACCCTGAATCAATGCAATTCTTGCCGAAAGGCGGAACGGGACGGGAACGGCCTTCGCGGGACGGCGCCGTCGGTGTTACGATATGCACTGCGAAGTATCAGGAGCAGCCGGCCAATGAACGACCAGAGACCCCGTGGCAATTCACTCGCCGCCCGCGACATCGCCGCCCTCGTCCATCCCTACACGAACCTGCGCACGCACGAGACCGACGGCCCGGTCGTGATGGCGAAGGGGCGCGGCGTCTACGTGTCGGACGACAGCGGCAAGGAATATATCGAGGGGATGGCGGGCCTGTGGTGCGCGTCGCTGGGCTTCAACGAGCCGCGACTGGCGGAAGCCGCCACGCGCCAGCTTCGCGATCTGCCCTATTACCACATCTTCGCGGGCAAATCGCACGAGCCCGGCATCGTGCTCGCCGAGAAACTAAAGGAACTCGCCCCCGTCCCGATGTCGAAGGTGTTCTTCGCGAGCTCGGGCTCGGAAGCCAACGACACGGCGATCAAGATCCTCTGGTACATCTCGAACGCGGCCGAGCAGCCCAAGCGCAAGAAGATCATCAGCCGCGAGAAGGCCTATCACGGCGTGACCATCGCGGCCGCCTCGCTCACGCGCCTGCCGATCAACCAGCGCGATTTCGACCTGCCGATCTTCCCCGTCGCCTATGCCGAGACGCCACATCATTATCGCGGTGCCGAGCCCGGCGAGAGCGAGGACGCCTATTCCACGCGCCTGGCCGCCAATCTCGAGAAGCTGATCCTCGCCGAAGGCCCCGAGACGATCTCGGCCATGTTCGCCGAACCGGTGATGGGTGCGGGCGGCGTCATCATCCCGCCCCAGGGCTATTTCCCGAAGATCCAGAAGGTGCTGAAGAAGTACGGCATCCTGCTCGTCGCCGACGAGGTGATCTGCGGCTTCGGGCGCACGGGCAACATGTGGGGCTCGCAGACGCTCGATATCCAGCCCGACATCATCACCTGCGCCAAGGCGCTGTCGGGCGCATATCTGCCGATCTCGGCCGTGCTGATCTCCGAGCCGGTCTACCAGGCCATGCAGAAACAGAGCGACAAGATCGGCAGCTTCGGCCACGGCTACACCTATTCGGCGCATCCCGTGCCCGCCGCCGTGGCGCTGGAAACGCTGAAGATCTACGAGGAGCGCGACATCGTGGGCCATGTTCGGCGCGTGGCTCCGCGCTTCCTTGCCGGCATGAAGTCGCTCGCCGACCATCCGCTGGTGGGCGAAGCGGTGGCCGTGGGCCTCATCGGCGGCATCCAGCTCGCCAAGGACAAGAAGACGAAGACGATGTTCGCGCCCACGCAGGCCGTGGCGCCGCTGATCGCCAAGGCGTGCGAGGCCGCCGGCCTCATGGTGCGCGGCCTGTTCGACAACCGCGTCGCCGTCTGCCCGCCGCTGATCATCACCGAGGCCGAGATCGACGAGATGTTCGTACGCTTCCGCAAGGGCCTCGACGACGGACGCGCCCTCGCGAAGGCCAAGGGCCTGCTGGACTAGACGGGACAGGACGATGCGCAGGGATTACGACCGCTATTTCGCCGATGCCACGGCGAAGCTGAAAGCCGAGGGGCGCTACCGGGTCTTCGCCGACCTCGAGCGCAAGTGCGGCGCGTTCCCGCACGCGACCTGGCATTCGCCGGA
Source organism: Tagaea sp. (assembly GCA_044224405.1). Taxonomy (GTDB): domain Bacteria; phylum Pseudomonadota; class Alphaproteobacteria; order CACIAM-22H2; family CACIAM-22H2; genus Tagaea. Next base: position 38,830 of record JBGAKN010000010.1, read on the forward strand.
CGGGCCTGTCGACGTCGTGGTCTGGTGTTCGAACGACTATCTGGGCATGGGCCAACATCCCGCGACGATCGAGGCGATGCGCCGCACGCTGGAGGCCAACGGCGCGGGCGCCGGCGGCACGCGCAACATCTCCGGCACCAACCACCAGCACATCCTGCTGGAAGCCGAGCTTGCCGGGTTGCACGCGAAGCAAGCCGCCCTCGTCTTCACGTCAGGCTACAACGCCAACGAGGCGACGCTTGCGGCGCTGGGCAAGCTGATGCCGGGCCTCGTCATCCTGTCCGACGAGATGAACCATGCCTCGATGATCGAGGGCATCCGGCATTCGGGCGCGGAGAAACGCATTTTCCGCCACAACGACGCGCAAGATCTCGGACGCCATCTCGCCGCGATCGACCCCGCCCGGCCGAAGGTGATCGCGTTCGAGAGCGTCTATTCGATGGACGGCGACGTCGCCCCGATCCACGCCATCTGCGACCTTGCCCGCGAATACGACGCGATGACGTATCTCGACGAGGTGCATGCGGTCGGCCTCTACGGCGCACACGGCGCCGGCATCGCCGAACGCGACGGGGCGCAAGCGCGCATCGACATCGTGCAGGGCACGCTCGCCAAGGGTTTCGGCGTCGTCGGCGGCTATGTCGCGGGCTCGGCGGCGCTGTGCGACGCGGTGCGCAGCACGGCCGCAGGCTTCATCTTCTCGACCTCGATGCCGCCCGTCATCGCGGCCGGGGCGCTGGCCGCGATACGGCACCTGAAGTCCAGCACGGCCGAACGCGCGGCGCTGGCCGAGCGCGCGGCGCGGCTGAAGCGCCTGCTGACCGAGGCGGGCCTGCCGCTGATGCCGTCGAGCACGCATATCGTGCCGCTGCTGGTGGGCGACGCGCGTGCGTGCAAGCGCGCGTCCGACGACCTGCTCGCGCGCCACCGCATCTACGTGCAGCCGATCAATTACCCCACCGTGCCGCGCGGCACCGAGCGGCTGCGCCTGACGGCGACGCCTTTCCACGACGATGCCCTGATGGATCGGCTGCTGGCCGCCCTGATTGACGTGTGGGGCCGGCTGGATTTAAAGAAGGTCGCATGATCCGGATCCCGAAACTGCCCCTCGCCGCCCTCGCGGTGGCCCTCACCCTGTCGGCCTGCGATTCGTCCCGCAGCTCGTTCGTCGGCAGCTATTACGCGTCGTACCATATCGGCGTCGGCCGCACGGTCGCGAGCGAAGGGCCGACACCGGTGACGCTGACAGGCTCCCCCTTCCCGGATGCCGACGTCGTCGCCGCGATGAACGCGCTGCCGAACATCTACGGCATCAAGTTCACGACCGACCAGAAGCCCGGACGGTCGGGCTACCGGATCGCGCTGAATTTCGGCACCAACCAGCCCAATTCCTGCACACCGAACACGACCACATCGGTGCCCTTCCCCACGGGCCCGCTGGCGCTTTCGGCCGGCTTCTGCCGCTACGGCGGCGAGCTTACGCGCACCACCGGCCGCACGCCGCTGCCCGCACGCGCCGACAGCCCGGAGTTCCAGATCTTCCTGCGCAACCTGATCCTGGAACTCCTGCCGCCGTACCAGCCCTACCCCACCGATTCCAGTTCGTGTGGCGGCCGGATCTGCTGATCAGCTTCGGAGCCGCGCATATCCGTTAGACCCGGGCGCGTCGATGCGGCATTGTCATTGAAATGTCGTAAACGGGGAAATCCATGGATCCGAGAAGCGTCAAGACTGCCGAAGATGCGGCCGCCCTCCTCAAGGACCGCAATATCGACAACGTGAAGGTCGGCGTGTTCGACGTCGATGGCGTGATGCGCGGCAAGTACATGTCGCGCGAGAAGTTCATGTCGGCACTGACCGGCGGCTTCGGATTCTGCGACGTGGTGCTGGGGTGGGACTCCAACGACCAGCTCTACGACAACGCCAAATACACCGGCTGGCACACCGCCTATCCCGACGCGCCGGTGCGCGTCGTCCCCGACACCTGCCGCAACATCCCCTTCGAGCCGTCGACCGTGCTGTTCCTGGCCGAGTTCGCCGACCGCGCCGAGAAAGTATGCCCGCGCGGCACGCTGCGCCGCGTGATCAAGCGCGCGGCCGACATGGGCTTCTCCGCGAAGGCGGCGGCCGAGTTCGAGTTCTTCGTCTTCGACGAGACGCCCGAAACGGTGCGCGCGAAGCACTACAAGAACCTCAAGAACATCACGCCGGGCTATTTCGGCTATTCGATGCTGCGCAACTCGGTGCACGCCGAGTTCTACCATCACCTGCTCGAGACGATGCGCGAGATGGACGTCGCGATCGAGGGCCTGCACACCGAAACCGGTGCCGGCGTTCTCGAAGCGGCCATCGGCGTCGATGCGATCCTCGCCTCGGCCGACAAGGCGGCGCTCTTCAAGACCTATACCAAGATCCTCGCCCAGCGGCAGAACCGCATGGCGACCTTCATGGCCAAGTATTCGCACGACTGGCCGGGCCAGAGCGGCCATCTGCACATCTCGCTCCAGGACAAGAAGGGCAAGTCGGTCTTCCACGATCCCAAGAAGCCGCATGGAATCTCCGACACGATGCGCCACTTCATCGGCGGCCAGCAGATGCTGATGCCCGAACTGCTGGCGATGATCGCCTGCACGGTCAATTCCTACACCCGCCTGATCCCCGGCTTCTGGGCGCCCACCGCCTCGATGTGGGGCATCGAGAACCGCACGACGGCATTGCGCGTGATCCCGGGTTCGGCAAAGTCGCAGCGCGTCGAATATCGCGTGGCGGCGGCCGACATCAATCCCTACATCGCCTTCTCGGCGGCTCTCGGCTCGGGCCTGTGGGGCATCGAGAACAAGATCGAGCCGACGAAGCCCGTGTCGGGCAACGCCTATGCGGTCGAAGCGCCCGCCAAGCTCCAGCTGCCGCGCTCGCTGGGCGATGCGGCCAAACGTCTCGCCGCGTCCAAGGCCGCGCGCGAACTGTTCGGCGACGATTTCGTCGAACATTATGCTGGCACGCGCGACTGGGAGCAGCGCGAGTACAACAAGGCCATCACCGACTGGCAGCTTCAGCGCTATTTCGAGATCATCTGAGGACAATGCGATGAAGACGCTGAAGACGATCAGCCCGGTCGACGGGCGCGAATACTGCACGCGCCCGCTAGCTGGCGTCGCCGAGATCGAAGCTGTCCTCGCCGCCGCGAACAAGGCCAAGGCGGGCTGGCGGAACACGCCCCTGAAGGACCGCATCGCCATCCTCACGCGGATGGTCGACGCGATGCTCGCCAGCCGCGACGCCATCGCCGAGGAGCTGACCTGGCAGATGGGCCGTCCGATCTCGCAGACACCGGGCGAGATGCGCGGCTTCGAGGAGCGCGCGCGCCACATGCTGGGAATCGCGGCCGAGGCGCTGGGCGACGTGGCCCCTGCCGCCAAGCCGGGCTTCACGCGCTTCATCCGGCGCGATCCGCTGGGCCTCGTCTTCGTCGTGGCGCCCTGGAACTACCCCTATCTCACGTCGGTCAACGCGGTGATCCCCGCGCTTGCCGCGGGCAATGTCGTTCTGCTCAAGCACTCGCACCAGACCCCGCTGGTCGCCGAACGCTATGCGCAAGCCGCCAAGGCCGCGGGCCTGCCCGCCGGCGTGTTCCAGATCCTGCATACCGACCATGCCGACGCCGCGCGCATCGTGGGCGATCCGCGCACCGATTTCGTGTGCTTCACCGGCTCGGTCGATGGTGGCAAGGCGATCCAGCGCGCGATCGGTGAACGCTTCATCGGCGCAGGCCTCGAACTGGGCGGAAAGGACCCGGCCTATGTGCGGGCCGATGCGAACCTCGCCCATGCGGTCGAGAACCTCGTCGACGGCGCCTTCTTCAATTCCGGCCAATCGTGCTGCGGGATCGAGCGCATCTACGTGCACGAGAGCCTCTATCCCAAGTTCGTCGACGGGTTCGTGGAACTGACGAAGACGTACAAGCTCGGCAATCCGACCGACAAGGCGACGAATCTCGGGCCGATGGTCCGCGCCAGCGCCGCCGATTTCGTGCGCGGGCAGATCGCCGAAGCCGTGAAGCAGGGTGCGCGTTCGCTCGTCGATCCCAAGCACTTCCCGGCCGACAAGGCGGGCACGCCCTATCTCGCCCCGCAGGTGCTGGTCGACGTGAACCACAAGATGCGCGTGATGACCGAGGAAAGTTTCGGCCCCGTCATCGGCATCATGAAGGTTTCTTCCGACGACGAGGCCATCGCGCTGATGAACGACAGCGCCTACGGCCTCACGGCGGCACTGTGGACGTCGGATGCGGCCGCGGCCGAAAAGCTTGGCCAGCGCATCGAGACGGGCACCGTGTTCATGAACCGCTGCGACTATCTCGATCCGGGCCTCGCCTGGACGGGCGTCAAGGACACCGGGCGCGGCGCCACGCTTTCGGCACTCGGCTACGACCAGCTGACGCGCCTCAAATCCTTCCACCTGCGCACGACACTCTAGGGAACGGCACGAAGATGACGATCAAGGGTAACTGGAACTATCCGACGACCGTGTGGGCCGGCCCCGGCCGCCTCGAGGAACTCGCCGCCGCCTGCAGCCGGCTCGGCATGAAGCGCCCGCTGCTCGTCACCGACGCGGGCCTCGCCGCTTCCCCCATGGTCGCGCGCGCATTGAAGCTTTCCGGAGCCGCCCTGTTCGCCAAGGTGAAAGGCAATCCGACGGGCCAGAACGTGGACGACGGCCTTGCGGCGCTGCGCGGCGGCAAGCACGACGGCGTCATCGCGTTCGGCGGCGGCTCGGCACTGGATGCGGCAAAGGCGATCGCGCTGATGGCCGGCCAGAAGCGCCCGCTGTGGGACTTCGAGGACGTCGGCGACAATTTCAAGCGCGTCGATCCCGACGGCATGCTGCCCGTCGTGGCCGTGCCGACCACCGCCGGCACCGGTTCGGAAGTGGGCCGCGCCTCGGTCATCACCAACGAGGCCGACCACGAAAAGAAGATCATCTTCCATCCCAAGATGATGCCGGGGATCGTCATCTCCGATCCCGAACTCACCGTCGGCCTGCCCGCGCACATCACGGCCGCGACCGGCGTCGACGCCTTCGTCCACTGCTTCGAGGCCTATTGCGCGCCGGGTTTCCATCCGATGGCCGAGGGCATCGCGCTCGAAGGCATGCGGCTGGTCAAGGACGAGCTGCCGCGCGCGACCGCCGACGGCACGAACATCGAGGCGCGCGCGCGCATGCTCGCCGCCGCCAGCATGGGCGCCGTCGCCTTCCAGAAGGGTCTCGGCGGCGTGCATGCGCTCGCCCATCCGATCGGCGCCGTCTACGACACGCACCACGGCCTTACAAACGCCGTGCTGCTGCCCTACGTCATGCAGCACAACCGTGCGGCCATCGAGGGCCGGATGGCGCTGGTGGCGCGGGTACTCGACCTGCCGCGCGCGGACTACAGCGCCGTCTTCGACTGGGTCCTCGCCTTCCGCAAGACGCTCAAAATTCCGCATACGCTGAAGGAGATCGGCGTCGATGCGGCGCGCGCGCCGGAAATTGGCGAAATGGCAGCCCGCGACCCGTCGGCAGGCGGCAATCCTTGCGCCGTCGATGCCCCTGCGCTGGAACGTATTTTCCGGCGTGCGGTGGCGGGCGAAATGCTCTGACCGGGTCCGGCCCTTAACATTGCATTAGCGCTTTCTGCGCTAGTTTTCCCGTCTGAAAACACGGGAATTGCCGAATCATGTCCAAGCTCGACCTGTCCGATGACGACTATTTCGCGATCGAAGACGCGCTGCTCAACAGCGCCCGCGGACGCGCCTTCCTGCGCATGCGCGACGCCCGCCAGCGCGTCGTGTCCATCGACGAGGCGCGGCGCATCGCGTCCTCGTTCCGCGAATGGACCCTCAAGCAGATCGGCTTCGCGCGCGAGACCCAGAGCCTCGACGTGCTGCGCGCCGAGTTGCAGAGCATGGCCTCGCACATCCAGACCGCGAAGACCGAGATCGCCTCGATCTACAACAAGGACCCCAAGGTCCAGCAGGCGGGCAACCGCATCAACGCCGCGACAAGCGAGCTCGACCAGATCGTCGCATCGACCGAGCGCGCCACGTCCGACATCCTCAATGCTGCCGAACGGATCATGGAAGTGGCCGGCACGCTGTCCGGCGAGCAGGCCGAGGCCGGCCAGATTCTCACCGACCAGGCGACCGAAATTTTTACCGCCTGTTCGTTCCAGGATATTACCGGCCAGCGGATATCCAAGGTTGTCAGTACTTTGCGCTATATCGACCAGCGCGTTGCCGCAATGGTCGCGATCTGGGGACCGGAGAATATTTCAGGCACACAATTGCGCAGCGACGAAGGTGCCGATCAACGCCGCGATGCCCACCTGCTGAACGGCCCCGCCATGCCGGGTCAAGGTCATACGCAGGTCGAGATCGACGCGCTGCTCGCCGGCGCTGCTGCGGCGGCACCGGCGCAGACTACAAATGCAGCGCCCGCACCGACCAAGATGCCTGTCGAACCGCCACCCGCACCCAAGGCACAGCCTGCGCCTGCCGCGGCGGCTGCAACGGCCTCGCAGGCCGATATCGACAAGCTCTTCGACTGATCCCCGCTGGCCATTCGGCCCCGGGCATCGTAAATAGAGCGTATGGAAAGCACCGACACGCCGCCCGCACCAGCAGCGGATCCGCACGCCCCGCCCCCGCCGGGCGCGGAAGTGGCGCCGCCGCCGGCTGCCGGCGATGCGAATGTCGACGAGTACGATGCGGAAGGCCAGGACGCGCTCCACATCCTGCCGCTGCGGATCATTCCGCTCGAGACGCCCGGCCTGCGCCGCCTGCGGCTGATCAAGAACGTCCGCCTCGATTCAGTCGTCGAACTCTACAAGGACCAGGGCCACAAATCCGCGCAGGTTCCGCTCGACACGCTTCACAGCGTTTTCCAGAGCTACGCCGAACCGCTGCGCAAGGACATGCCGCTGCTGCAGAGCCTCTCCAGCATCCCCTCGTTCGACGTGTACACGCTGCGCGTCGCGCTGCGCGCGCTCAATCTCAACATCGACCTGAAGAAGGAACTCCAGCTCTCCGACGGCAAGCGCCGCGAGCTGACGGAGCACATGAAGGTGTTCACCCATCCGCTGATCCAGCAGATCTACGGATCGGACGATTTCGTGGTGAACGACGTCTCCGACATCATGAAGCTGATCACGACGCCCAATCGCGAGGACGCGCTGAAGAACCTGCGCATGATGTCGCAGAAACTGAACGTGCCCCTGACCGAGATCCCGCGCTTCCTCGAGGATTACGGCGATACCTTCCTGTCGCTGGCCTATTTCCGCGCGTGCCTCGACCTCGTCGTCCCGCAGGTCCAGGGCTTCCTCGACTGGCTGAAGCCGCTCGAGGAAAACCAGATGATCAAGCAGGACCGCATGTCCAAGCAGATGCTGGACAAGGTCAAGGACTCGCTCTCGGGCGTGATCATCTCGCTGACCGGCCGCTTCGAGGCGTTCAACCGCAAGAGCGCCGATTTCTGGAAGGACATCAACGCCGACAGCTTCTCGAAGATGAAGGATCTCGTCTTCTCGAACCACCGCTCGATCGGCGGCGTGCTGTGCGGCCTGTCGGTCAAGATGCAGCTTTGGCGCGACCGCTTCCCGACCGCCAGCGGCGGGCCGAACAAGCGCCTCGAATTCGTGCGCTCCGAGATCGTCCCGGGCATGCAGCTCATCGACGAGCTGGAAGCCGCCGCGCGCAAGCGCGGGATCTGAACTTCCCCTAAAGCCCGCGCGTCAGCGACACCATCGCCGCCTGCAGGCGGCGGAACGAGACGCGCTTGGCGTTGGCGATCACCGGCGTCATCACGCCCGACAGGGTTTTCAGTGCGGTCGGCACCGGCGAGGACGGCACCACCGGACCCGTCGCCCCCATCAGAGTCTTGAACGCGCCCGGCAGCGCGAAATGGCCGGCCAGCGACGTGCCCATCAGGTCGAACTCGCTGCCGCCCAGCAGGTCGCGGAACGAATCGTTCATCCACAGGATCGTGCCGTCGACGGTATCCACGAGCGTCACCGCGACGGGCAGCGCGTCGAGAAGCTCGGCAAGTTTGGCGTCCTCGGATTCCGTATCGTCCTCTTCGGCGAGCGGCACCGCGACGAGAAACTGGCCGCCGCCCAGCGCCGCGAGGCCGAGATCGGCCTCGATCCGATGGCCGAACAGGATCGCGCCGGCACACGCCACGACCGCTTCCTTGCCCTCGCCAAGGCCAGCAAATGCCGCAGCCAGCGACGGCGCCACGCCGGCGGGGAACGCCGGCGCGCCGACGGCGGCACCCTCGAAATTGGCGAAAAAGGGCGCATCCGCCCATACAAGGCGCGCGCTTTCCGGATCCCCGCCAGCCAGCCGGAGGACGGCCACGCATCCCGATATTTTCAGGCTTCCGGACGCCGTCATGCTTTCCCCTTCGCACCCGCGAAAGGGAAATTTTAGCGTCCTGGCCGGTTTAAGCCAAGGTAAAGCCTAGGCGGCTTCGGCGCCGCCGCGTTTGAAGGCCAGAAGGCGGCTGACCTCGAGCACGACCAGCAGCTTGCCCTTGAGGCGGTAAATGCCGCCCGAAACCTCGCGCCAGCGCGGATCGAGCGTGTTGGGATTGCGCTCGTAGGTGTCGGCGGACAGCGACAGCACCTCGCCGACATTGTCGACCATCAGGGCATAGAGCTCGCCCTTGAAATCGACGACGACGTTCATGCCCGGCTTGTCGGCCTCGCGCTTGGGCAGGCCCAGGCGGCGGCGGACATCAAAGGCGGTGACGATGCGGCCACGCAGGTTGAGGGCGCCCGCGACCTCGGGCGGCGCCAGCGGCACGCGCGTGACGCGCTGCGGGCCCAGCACGTCCTGGACCGTCAGGACGGGGATGCCGAACAGCTGGTCGGCCACCATCATCGTGACGAAATCGTTGGCGACGTCGGCGCCGGCGGCCTTCACGGCACCCGCACGCTCGGCGGAAACGAGGGAATTGCTCATCTTGGTCTCTCCGGTTTCCGGTCGCTTACTGCGCGGCCGCGACGCGGTTGCCCGCACTCAGCTCGCTGAGCGAGGCCAGCAGGCCTTCGCGGTCGAGCTTGGGGATGAAGTCGGTGAAGCCGACACGGCGGGCCCGCTCGATATCCTGCGGGTGCGTGTGCGAGGACAGGGCCAGGACCGGCGTCTCGCGGAAGCGCTCGATCTTGCGCAGCGCCTCGGCGAACTCGAAGCCGCTCATCCCCGGCATCTCGATGTCGGACACGACGATGTCGAACTCGCGCCCGGCCTCGCACATGGCGAGCGCCTGCGTGCCGGTGTCGGCGGTCGTGACGTCGTAGCCGGCGACCGCGAGGATCGGCTGCAGCAGGTTGCGGAAGAACGGGCTGTCGTCGACCAGCAGCAGGCTGCGCGAATGCGTCTGACCGAAGGGCTGGTCGGCCTTGCCGAACCAGTCGCCGAAGGCGAGCGAGAGATAGTGCGCGGTGTCGATCACGTCCGTCGCCTTGCCCGCGATGATCGCCGAGCCGACCATGCCCGGCCGCACGTTGTTCATCTCGACCTCGAGGCGTTCCTCGACGATGTCGACGATCTCGTCGACCAGCAGGCCCATGTTCCGGTTGCGGTCGGCGAAGACGAGGATCGACTGGCGACCCTCGCCGCGGATCGCGTAGGACGGATCGATCGTCACAAGCGGCATCAGCTTGCCGCGATACTGCAGCACCGGCTTGCCGTCCGAGTATTCGATCGTGTTGGCCTCGGTCTCCTCGAGACGCGCGATGAGCGACAGCGGCACCGCCTTGGGCGCCTGGCCGCCGGCGCGGAAGACCAGCAGCGCCACGCGCTGCCCTTCGGACTTGGCGCGCTCGTCGGTGCTGGCCGCGGCCGCCTGTTCGCCCATCGAGGCGGACTCGCCCGAAGCGGCGGCGATGCCGTTGGGATCGAGGATCATGATCACCGAGCCGTCGCCCAGGATCGTGTTGCCCGAGAACATCGAGATGTCGCGCAGGATTGGCGCCACCGGCTTGACGACGATTTCCTCGGTGTCGAACACGCGGTCGACCATGATGCCGAAGGTGTAGGTGCCGACCTGGGTCACGACGATGAAGCTTTCCGAGGCGTCCACGCCGCGGTCTTCGCCGAGCTTCAGCATGTCGTGCAGGCTGACGAGCGGCAGCAGGCGGTTGCGCAGGCGCAGGAAGGGCGAATCGTTGACCCGTTCGATCGTCGTCTCGGAACCGGCCGTGGCGCGCACGAGTTCGAGAACGCTGATCTGCGGGATGGCGAAGCGCTCGCCCGAGCATTCGACGACGAGCGCCGACACGATGGCGAGCGTCAGCGGGATCTTGATGACGAAGCTGGTGCCCTTGCCGCGCTGGAACTTGAGCTCGACCGTGCCGCCGATCTTCTCGATGTTGGTGCGCACGACGTCCATGCCCACGCCGCGCCCCGAGACCGAGGTGACGACGGCGGCGGTGGAGAAGCCGGCCTTGAAGATGAACTGGGCGATCTGCTGGTCGGTAAGCGTGGCGGCTTCCGCCTCGCTGCAGACGCCGTTCTGGATGGCCTTCTGCTTGATCTTGTCGATGTTGAGGCCACGGCCGTCGTCCGTGATCTCGATGATGATGTGGCCGCCTTCGTGGAAGGCGTTGAGGTTGACGCGACCCGTCTCGGGCTTGCCGGCGGCACGGCGTTCTTCGGGACGTTCCAGCCCGTGGTCGGCGCAGTTGCGCACGAGATGCGTCAGCGGATCCTTGATGAGCTCGAGCACCTGCCGGTCGAGCTCGGTGTCCTGGCCGTGCATCTGCAGGTCGATCTTCTTGCCCAGTTCGTGGCTGAGATCGCGGATCAGGCGCGGCAGCTTCGACCAGGCATTGCCGATCGGCTGCATGCGCGTCTTCATGACGCCTTCCTGCAGCTCGGACGTGACGTGGTTGAGGCGCTGGAGCGGACCGGTGAACTCGCTGTCTTTCTGAGAACGCAGGATCTGCAGGAGCTGATTGCGCGTCAGCACGAGCTCGGAGACCATCGTCATCAGGTTCTCGAGCACGTCGACATTGACGCGGATCGACGAAGCGGCGACGGCGGATTCCGTCACTTCGCCGCGCGGCTCGGCCTTCGCGACGGCCTTGGAAGGTGCGGGCGCGGCGGCGGCGGCAGGGGCCGGCACCGGTGCCGGTGCGGGTTCCGGGGCTTTCTGGGCGGCAAGCGCGTCGGCGACGGCGGCCGTCTTGTGGGCGGGCACCGGCACGAAGCCATGCTCGTCGGGTTCGGGCTCGGCCGCCTTCGTGGGTGCCAGCGCCTGCAGCGGCACGGCTGCTGCGGGCGCGGCCGGCGCCGTGCCGTTGGCGTAGTCGTTGAGACGCTGGATCAGGTCCGCGTCGTCGCCTTCGGGTTCGGCTTCGGTCTGTTCGAGGATCGACAGAAGGCTCTTGATCCGGTCGAGCGCCTCGAGGATGAGAGTCACGGCCGTCTCGTTGGGGATCAGTTTGCCGTCGCGGATCTTGTCGAGCAGGTTCTCGCCCGCATGGGCGACCTTCTCGAGGCGGGGCAGGCCGAGGAAGCCGCACGTGCCCTTGATGGTGTGCATGATCCGGAAAATGCTGCCGACCAGGCCGGGATCGTTCGGGTTCTGCTCGAGCTTGACGATCTCGGTATCCAGGACACCGAGATTCTCGTTCGTCTCGGTGAGGAAGTCGCGCAGCAGGTCGTCCATGTGTCTCTCCGTGGTCGGTCCGTCATCGGCCGATCCTTCGCATCCGTTTTAACCTTACCGAAGTTACCGAACCGTTTACACAGACAAGGGTAGCCGAATTATTCGCAGAGCCTTGTTTTTGTGCATGATTTACACGCCTTCGGATACCATCCGGCGGACGAAACGGATGTGAATCCGCAGATTGTAGAGCGTGTCCGCATAACCGACGGGAACCTTCATCGCGCCGGCCAGCGCCTGGATTCCGTCTAGCTCCGCCAGCAATTCAGCGCGACGGCCCGGCACTTCCGCGCTTCGCAGTTCGGCCTCGATACGCCTCAGCGATTTGTAGTGCGAAAAAATTTTCGCCCGAACTTGCCAGCGATAGGCCGGCGGCGCGATCCGCGCGAGCGGGATCATCAGCGTGACGAACGGAATCAGCATGACGAGGCTACGCTCGACCAGGACGGCCGCCCAGAAGGGCAGATAGCGCGACAGGAAATTAGGACCGCGCTCGATCAGCCGCTCGGAGTCGTCGTGCAGCGGAAAGTCGGCATAGCGCGTCGTCGGGAAGGTTCCGGCGGGCGCGAAAATCTGGCGGGGGCCGTGAATCTCCTTCGCGGCCTTGAGCAGGAGCTGGACGAGCGCGGGATGGATATCCTCACGCACGACGAGTTGCGCCACGGGTGCCAGCAGGATCGTGTCGTCGTTCGGCAGGTCACGCGCGAGATCGAGTGCACCACCCGGCAGCGTGATCGACGACAGGAACGGGAAGATATGGCGGTACGCCGCATGACGCTCGAAGCCGTAGAGCTTGTGCTTTCCTTCCGCGAGAAGATCGGTCAGCGCCGCAGGAGCGGTCGCCGCCACGAAAAAGGCCGCGTCGACGGAACCGTCGCGCAGTGCCTGGAACGAATCTGCCGTACCGACCGCGCGCGCCTCGATATCGCGCGCGACATCCAGGCCGTTGGCGCGCAACACCTGCCGGACGAGGATCTGCGTTCCCGATCCGTCGGCCCCGATCGCGATGCGGCGCGCGCGCAGGTCGTGCACTTTCCCGACGGCAAGATCGGCGCGATGCACGAGCCAGACAGGCTCGTAGAAGACCGAGGCGACCGTCACGAGGCCGGGTGAGCCCTCTTCCGAACCTACGCCGCCCTGGATCAGCGCCACGTCGACGCGCGTGTCTTCGGCTGCGATCCGGCGCAGGTTGTCGGCGGCGCCCGCCGTCTCGACGATCTCGACCTTCACGCGATCGCGCGCGAGGATCTCGGCATAGCGCCGGGCGAACTCGATATAGGCCCCGCCCTTCGCGCCGGCGGCAAAGACGATCCTGTCCGGCGGCGGGGGCGCCACGAAGCGCAGCGCCACGGCGAAACCCGCACAGATCAGCAGGACGATGGGCAGATAGACCTTCAGCGCTTCGCGCATCGCGGGCGGTTCCTTGTGGTCAAGCTAGATCGAGTTCGAGGGCATGCAACCCGCGCACGACGAGATTGTCGGACCAGCGCAGTGCCTGCGGTGCGAGCGCGATGTGAGGCAGGCGCGCCAGCAGGCGCGGAAAGGCGATCCGCGCTTCGAGGCGCGCAAGGGGTGCCCCGACGCAGAAATGAATGCCGAAGCCGAACGCCAGGTGCGGATTTGGATCTCGCGTCAGGTCGAAGCAGTCCGGTTCGGCGAACACGGCAGGATCGCGCGCCGCGGCCGCGAGCATCAGGAAGATGCGCTCGCCCGGCTCGAACACCGCGCCCTGCCATTCGAGGCGGTCGCGCGCGATGCGCACCTGCGCGAGGCTGGGCCCGTCCCAGCGCAGCATCTCCTCGACGGCGAGTTCCACGAAGGCCGCGTCGTGCGCGCTCGCGCGCAACCGCGCCATCTCGTGCGGATGGCCGAGCAGCGCCCACATGCCGTTGCCGATCAGGTGCGTCGTCGTCTCGTGGCCGGCGAAGAGCAGCAGCACGCACGTGGCGACGAGTTCCTCGCGCGACATGCGCTGGTCGCGGTCGGCCGCGCCGATCATCCACGAGGCCGCATCGTCGCCCGGCTTCGCGCGCCGCGCTTCGACGAGATCGCCGAAATAGGCTTCCATTTCGCGCGCCGCTGCCTCGGCGCGCGCATACTTGTCGGGCGTGGCGCGCGCGGTCAGCACGAAGGCGCCAAGGTCGTCAGACCAGCGCTTGAGGAGATCGACATCCTCGAGCGGCACGCCAAGCAGGTCGGCGATGACGGTCGCCGGCAGCGGATAGGCGAACTCGCGGATGAAATCGATTCGGCTGCGCCCGTCGAACGCGTCGATCAACTCGTCCACGCGGCGCGCGACGCGCGGCCCGAGCGCTTCGATCGCGCGCGGGCTGAACGCCTTGTTCATGAGCCCGCGAAGGCGCGTATGGTCGGGTGGATCGACGAACACCGCCCAGCGCGTCACTGTCGCCTCCAGACGTGCGACGCCTGCGCGTCGCTCGGGCGGCATGTGGCCGAAGAACGGCGTCATCCGGTCGGCCGACAGGCGCGGGTCCTTGAGCAAGGCCTTGCAGTCGGCATGGCGCGTGACGACCCAGCCACCCAGCGCCGGCGACCGATACACGGGCTGCGCCACCCGCAATTCCGCCAGCGACGGATAGGGGTCGGCGATGAAATCGGCGGCGCGGGGGTCGAGATCGAGCGGCATCGGGATGCAGCCTAGCAAACCCCTGCGGCAGGGACAGCCGCCTGCCTGCGCAAGACGGGCGGCAGCCATGCAGACCCAATTACCCACATTGCTTGACTTTTTGCGCCGCACAACGCATATACCGGTCCGCGCCGCCTCGTGCGGCCTTTGGTTTCCGGCTCGCGTGAGCGCGATCGACGTCTAGATCGCGACCCGCCGGACACTCCAAGACACCTCGCCCGGACACGCACGGGCGCTCCTGAAAACGGATAGCCCCGTGGCACACGGCATCGACCCTTGCGAGGGCGACCGCCGCGCGACTGTCTATTGTTACGAAAAGAGAACTCAGTGACTCAAGTTACGCAGAACGACAACAACACCCAGACCACGCCGACCGCCCCGACCGCCCCCGCCTTCGACACGCTCGGCCTGTCGGCTCCGATCCTCAAGGCCGTATCGGCCGAGGGCTACACGACTCCCACCCCCATCCAGCTGCAGGCGATCCCGCAGGTGATGGCCGGCAAGGACCTGCTCGGCATCGCCCAGACCGGCACCGGCAAGACGGCCGCCTTCGCGCTGCCGATCCTGCACCGCCTGATGGCCAACCAACAGCGCCCCGGCCGCGGCCTGTGCCGGGCACTGGTGCTCTCGCCCACGCGCGAACTCGCCGGCCAGATCGCCGACAGCTTCCGCGTCTACGGGCGCGAACTGCCGATCCGCGGCGCGGTCGTCTATGGCGGCGTCTCGTTCGGCCCGCAGGCCCGCCAGCTCCAGAGCGGCGTCGACATCGTCGTCGCCACGCCCGGCCGCCTGCTCGACCATCTCAACCAGGGCACGCTGCGCCTCGACAAGACCGAGATCTTCGTCCTCGACGAGGCTGACCAGATGCTCGACCTCGGCTTCATGCGCGACATCCGCAAGCTGATCCCGCTGCTGCCCAAGGAACGCCAGAACCTGTTCTTCTCGGCAACGATGCCCAAGGAAATCGGCGCGCTGGCGGACGAGCTGCTGCGCAATCCCGTGCGCGTCGCGGTCACGCCCGTCGCCACGACGGCCTCGCGCGTCGAGCAGAAGGTCGTGTTCTGCGACGCCGCCAAGAAGCGCCCCGTACTTGTCGACCTCCTCAAGAAGGTCGCCACGACCCGCACCCTCGTCTTCGCGCGTACCAAGCGCGGCGCCGACCGCGTGGTCGAGCATCTCGAGCGCTCGGGCATCGCCGCCCAGGCGATCCACGGCAACAAGAGCCAGGGCCAGCGCGAGCGCGCCCTGGGCGCCTTCAAGAACGGCCAATGCCGCGTGCTCGTGGCGACTGACATCGCCGCGCGCGGCATCGATGTCGATGCCGTCGGCCACGTCATCAATTTCGACCTGCCCAACGTTCCGGAAAGCTACGTCCACCGCATCGGCCGCACCGCGCGCGCCGGCGCCGACGGCACGGCGATCTCGCTGTGCGATCCGTCGGAACGCAGCTTCCTGCGCGATATCGAGCGCCTGATCCGCAAGCAGATCCCGCGCCTCGACATGCCGGGCGACGCCCCACAGGTCCGCCGCGCGGCCTGACCTAAACGCTTGAGCCGAAGCCGCCGCCGGACCAGACTATCCGGCGGCGGCATTCGGACCTCCCGCAGGTCCTTCCGGTCCGCCCCTTAAGGGAGGACGGAATGCGCCCGCTGGACGACAAGACCGCCGACGCCAACGCAAAGCTGCTCGACGTCGAGACGACCGAGGCCGATCGCGCGCGCATGGTGAAGCTCATCGGGCCTCAGATCGCCGTCGTCGCCCGCACGCACCTTCCCTTCGACACCGAGCCCTCGAACCTCGTGCGCGGCCTCACGCGGGGCAAGCGCGCATGAACGCCCTGCCCGCCGACCCGACCCTCGCCACGCTCTGCGAAATCGCCGCTGCGATCGCCGCCCGCAAGATCTCGTCCGTCGAGATCACGACGGCCTGCATCGCGCGCGCCAAGGCCTGGCAGCCCGCCCTCAACGCCTTCATCGCGCTCGACGCCGAAACGGCGCTCTCGATGGCCCGCGCGGCCGATGCGAAACCTTCAGGTGGGCGTCTTCACGGCGTGCCGCTCGCCCACAAGGACATGTACTACCGCGCCGGGCGCACCGCGACGTGTGGCTCGAAGATCCGGCGCGACTGGAAACCCGGCATCACCGCGACGGCACTGACGCGCCTCGACGCGGCCGGCGCCGTCGATCTCGGCACGCTGAACATGGCCGAGTTCGCCTTCGGCCCCACGGGGCACAACTATCATTTCGGACACGCGCGCAATCCGTGGAACACCGCGCACATCACCGGCGGCTCGTCGTCGGGTTCCGGGGCATCGCTCGGTGCGCGCGTCGTGTTCGGGGCGCTGGGCTCCGACACCGGCGGGTCGATCCGCATGCCGGCCTACTGCAACGGCCTTGCCGGCATCAAGCCGACCTGGGGCCGCGTCAGCCGGCACGGCGCCATGACGCTCTCGTGGACGATGGACACGGTCGGGCCGCTCGCGCGCACGGTCGAGGACTGCGCGCGCCTGTTCGGCGTACTCGCAGGCCCCGATCCGGAGGACGCGACCGCCGCGAACGAGCCGGTCCCGGACTACGAAGCCGCCTGCCGGGCACCGGTGAAGGGCCTGCGCCTTGGCGTCGCCAGTGGCTATTTCGACGAAGAACTGCACCCAGAAGTCGCCAAGATGCTCGACGACGCGGTCGCGACATTTACGCGCCTTGGCGTAAGCGTCGTCCGCGTGAAGATCCCCGATCTCGAAGCGGTCAATGCGGCGGGATCGTTGGTGACGGTCGCCGAAGCGGCATCCGCCCACCGGCCGTGGCTCGAGACGCGCATTGACGACTATTCAGGGCAAGTCCGCGCCCGCCTGCTCACGGGACTGGCTGTACCGGCCGTAGCCTATCTCGACGCCCAGCGCATCCGCGCGGCGACCCTCGCGCGCTTCCAGGCCGAAGTCTTCGACAAGTGCGATGCGGTCATCGTGCCCGTCTGCTCGGTCCCCGTCCCGACGATCGAAGCGACCGACGTCAAGGACAGCGACGCGATGCCCGGCACACTTGGCAAGCTCACGCGCCTGATGCGCCCCTTCAACGCGATGGGGCTTCCCGCCCTCTCCGTGCCGGCCGGCTTCGACAAATCGGGCGTGCCGCTCGGCTTCCAGCTCGGCGGGCGGCCGTTCGACGAGGCAACGCTGTTCAGCCTGGGTGCCGCCTTCGAGCGCGAGACACAGGTCTACCGGAAAGCGCCCGTCCTGCCCGGCTGATTCCGGAGCTATTTCGCGACGACGCCCGCGACGACGCCGCGGCCGGAAAAAACGCGCAGCGTCCCGCCGTCGTCGATCCGCAGCGCGTGCCCGGCCGGGATCGTGTGGACGGCGTTCTCCAGCGCCAGCCCGACCGGGCCTTCGGGCGCATAGACGACGTGGACGCCACTCGCCAGCCGCATTTCCGTGCCCGCCTGCACGACCGCGAGGCTACCGGTCGCATGGCTGCGCCGGACGATCAGGTTGACGACTTCGACAGGGCCTTCGTCCAGAAACGCATCGATCTTCGTGCCGCCGTCGAAGCGAACGGCGACAAACGGCGTGCGCACGTCGATCTCGCTGCCATCGCCGCAGAGCAGGCGCAGGCCGCGCCCCTGGACGACGACCTGGAGGCGCTCGAACCCCGCCATGTCGGAGAACGGGCTGGGCGAGCTCGAAATGCCGGTCCGCCCGAAGCGCCACAGCGTCGCGTCCCAGTCGCCGGGCTTGCCGCCGGGCGCGAAGGCCGAGACGATGTCGCGCGTGACGCCCTTCCCGTTCTTCCATGGGAAGGGCACGAACTGGTCGGGCGAGATCGGGCGGGGATCGGTCATGCGACCCAGACTGCCGCGTCGCGCGCGCCAAGTCGAGCAGTAGACCGCACCGCGCGGAATATGGTCTGCTGGCGATCCGCCATGGATCTTCCCGCGAAATTCCGCATCCTGCCGTGCGGCGACGCCGCGCTGACGGTCGAGTTCGGCGACACGGTCGATTCCGCGATCAACGCCCGCGTGCTCGGTTTCGACGCAGCGGTGGCGGAAGCCGCGATCGCGGGCATCGTCGAGACCGTCCCCACCTATCGCTCGCTGTTCGTCCAGTACGATCCGGTATCAGTCGGTTTCGCCGATCTCGCCGACCGCCTTCGCGAACTCGCCGCGCGCGCGCGGCCGCAGGCGGCGAACGGCCGGCGCTGGCGCATCCCGGTCGTCTATGGCGGCGAGGCCGGCATGGACCTCGACGACGTCGCGCGCGCGCACGACCTCACGACCCGCGAGACGATCGAGCGGCATGCAGCCGGCGACTATCGCATCTACATGATCGGCTTCACGCCGGGCTTCGCCTATCTGGGCGGGCTCGATCCTATGATCGCCACGCCGCGTCGCGCGGCGCCGCGTGCCGTCACGCCGGCGGGCGCCATCATGATCGGCGGCGTGCAGGCCTGCGTGCAGTGCCTTGCCGCACCCAGCGGCTGGCACGTGCTGGGCCGCACGCCGATGCGAAATTTCCACCCCGCGCGCGATCCGGTCTTCCTGATGGGAACGGGCGACAGCGTTTCCTTCCAGCCGGTAAGCCCTCGCGAGTGGGATGCGTTGGAACGCGCCGCCGAACGCGGCGAGCCGGTCGCCGAACTGGTGGCGGCATGAGCATGCTCGTCGTCGAGGAAGCCGGTCCCGCCACGTCCGTGCAGGATGCCGGGCGGTTCGGTGCGTTGCGCTACGGGCTTTCCTCGGCCGGCGCCATGGACCGGCTGTCGCTCGCCGCCGCGAATGCGCTGGTCGGGCAGCCGGCTGCGGCGGCGGCCATCGAGATCGGCCCGCTCGCCACGCGCTTGCGCGCACAGGGCGGG
Source organism: Tagaea sp. (assembly GCA_044224405.1). GTDB lineage: Bacteria > Pseudomonadota > Alphaproteobacteria > CACIAM-22H2 > CACIAM-22H2 > Tagaea. The sequence continues at coordinate 58,036 of JBGAKN010000010.1, forward strand.
CCGCTACGGCTCGCGCTGTACGGCGCATCGCGTGCGGCCACGGCCGGCGAGCGGTCGGTGCGGATGGCGACGAGCTTCGTGCTTCGAACCGGCGAGGCGCTGGCCTTGCGCGCCACGCGCGCCGGCACCTTCACCTATCTGGCGGTGGAGGGCGGTATCGCCGGCACGCCGGTATACGGCTCCCTCTCGGTCCATGCGCGCGCAGGCCTCGGCAGCCCGATCCCCCGGCCGTTGCGTGCGGGCGACGAGATCTCGTGCGCGGCGGCGTCCGCGCGGGTCCAAGAGTCGATGCTGCCCGAAGCCCGCCCTGACGACGGGCCCATCCGCGTCGTGCTCGGCCCGCAGGACGACTATTTCTCGGCCAGCGAGATCGCGGCATTCCTCGGCGCGGATTGGCGGATCGCATCCGCGTCCGACCGGATGGGCTATCGCCTGACTGGGCCAAAACTGGGCGCCGCGCGCGGCAACAACATTGTTTCGGACGGCATCGCCAACGGCCAGATCCAGATCCCCGGCGACGGCCAGCCGCTCGTCCTGCTGGCCGACCGCGGCACGACCGGCGGCTATCCGAAGATCGCCGGGATCATCACTGCCGATCTCGGCCGTTTCGCGCAGATTCCGGCCGGACAGCCGTTCCGCTTTGCGAAGATCGATATCGCGGCGGCGCAGGATGCCACGCGCCGCTGGCGCGCCGAGATCGACGCCCTACCCGGCCGGGTCGCTCCTCTTGCCGCTGCCGCCCCGTCGAGCGAAAGTCTGCTGGCCGCCAATCTCGCGGGCGGCGCCGTCAGTGCGCTCGACACCGATACGTGGAACCATTCCTGAGGATGCCTCTAATGCAAGCGGTCGACCTCAACAGCGATCTGGGCGAAAGTTTCGGTGCCTGGAACATGGGCGACGACGCGGCGATGCTCGATATCGTCACCAGTGCAAACGTCGCCTGCGGTTTTCACGCCGGCGACCCCGAGATCATGCTGAAGACGGTCGAGCAGGCGAAAGCGCGGGGCGTGGCCATCGGCGCGCATCCGGGCTTCCAAGACCTGCAGGGATTCGGCCGCCGGCCCATCCAGGGCATGACCGCGCGCGAGATCGAGGCGATGCTCGCCTACCAGATCGGCGCGCTGCAGGGCATGGCGGCGATGGCCGGGCATCGCGTGACGCATGTGAAGGCGCATGGCGCCCTTTCCAACATGGCCATGTTCGACGACGCGATCGCCGGGGCCCTCGCCCGTGCCGTACGCGCGATCGATCCCGCGCTCGTCTTCGTGGTGATCCCGCTGACGGCGCTGGAACGCGCCGGGCAGGCCGCGAACCTGCCGCTCGCGCGCGAGATCTTTGCCGACCGCGCCTACGAGGACGACGGCTCGCTCGTCTCGCGCAAGAAGCCCGGCGCCATGCTGCACGACCCCGAGGCGGTCGCCACCCGTGTCCTCCAGTTCGTCCAGGAACGCGCGATCACCAGCATCAACGGCAAGCGCCTGCCGCTGACGATCGACACGGTCTGCATCCACGGCGATTCGCCCGGAGCGGTCGAAATGGCCCGCGCCGTCCGTCGTCGGCTCGAGGCCGGCAACATCCGGATCGCCCCGTTCAAGATCTAGGTAACTGACCGCAAAATGTGCCTTGCGCGACCGATATGGTCGGCTAGAGTCCGGGAATCTCTCGCATTCTCGCCCCGGCTGTATTGCCGTTCCGCCATTTGGAGGATGACATGACGCTCCGGATCAATTCGATCGCCCCCGATTTCACCGCGACGACGACCCAAGGGCCGATCGAGTTCCACAAATGGATCGGCGACGGCTGGGCGGTTCTCTTCTCCCACCCAAAGGATTTCACGCCCGTCTGCACGACGGAGCTCGGCTACATGGCGCGCATGAAGCCGGAATTCGACAAGCGCAACGTCAAGATCATCGGCCTCAGCGTCGATCCGGTCGACAACCACTCGAAATGGGCCAAGGACATCGAGGAGACGCAGGGTGCGGCTGTCACCTACCCGATGATCGGCGACCCCGAGCTCAAGGTCGCCAAGCTCTACGATATGCTGCCAGAGGCGGCCGGCACGACGTCCGACGGCCGCACGGCCGCCGACAACGCCACGGTGCGCACGGTGTTCATCGTCGGGCCGGACAAGAAGATCAAGGCCATGCTGATCTATCCGATGACCACGGGGCGCAATTTCGACGAAGTGCTGCGGATGATCGATTCGATCCAGCTCACCGCCAAGCACCAGGTCGCCACGCCCGTGAACTGGAAGCACGGCGAGGACGTGATCATCGCCGGCTCGGTCACGGACGACATGGCGAAGGCCAAGTATCCGAATGGCTGGAAGGCGCCCAAGCCTTATCTGCGCATCGTGCCGCAGCCCAGGGGCTGAACGGGAGAGATGGACAAGATGCATCCGGCGCTGTCCGAATTCATCCGAAATTGCGGAAAGATTCTCGCGACCGAAGAGGATGTCGCCGCTCGGGTCGACGCGATCGCACCATTGATGCAAAAACTGACGATGCGGGCCGAGGAGTTCCTCGAGCCCGCCCATCTCCAGTCCGATCCCGCGCACTATCGGCGCAACGCGATCTATTTCTGCCCGAACGAGACGATCTCGCTCTTCGCCATCGTGTGGCTACCCGGCCAGTGGACGCCGGTGCACGATCATGGCAGCTGGGGCGTGGTCGGCATCGTTCGGGGATTCCTCGCGGAACGGGCCTATATGTGCCCGACGGGCGAGATCTGCGGGAACGAGGGGATCGTCCTGCGCCGTGGTGGCGTCGTCCTCCTCAATCCGGGTGCCGTCACAAGCTTCGTGCCCAACCCCGACCATATTCACATGACGGGCGTGGACGCGGCGGCCGAACCCTGCGTGAGCCTGCACCTCTATGGCCGCAATATGGATTCGTTCCACATTTACGATCTGGCAGCGGGCTCGCGGCGGCTGATCGACGTTCCGCATCACGCGGTTCAACAGTAGCGGCTCTACACCTGCGATATTTGTAGTAGGCCACTTCGACGAGCGCGCTCATTCGCATATTCGTACAATGTATTTTCGAGCGCATCTGTTTCCATTTGTATGCCATCTGAAGATGCAAATTTGACGTTAACACAATTGAAGAGCTACCTTTGCGCCGGACTTCATTGGAGTTGTGCCATGTTCCTGCGCGTATCCGGCCTGCCGATCAAGACGAACCTGTCGCTACTCGCGACGATCTCGGTCATCGGCTTCACCGTTATCGGTGGCACGATCGCCTATCAGGCGCGGGTCAACGACGAGGCGCAGATGGCGCGCACGGCAGCCGTGCAGCGCGGCGCCGAGTTCCAGATGCTTGACGACGCGATGGCCGACATCCGCCGGCTCCAGCGCGATTTCATCCTCCGGCGCGACTTCTCCATCGCCGGACGGACCTCGACCACGATCCGCCAGGCGCGCACGACGATCCAGACGCTTTCGGCGTCGGCCGATCCAGGCGTCGTTCCCATGTTCGCCGAGCTCGGAACGCTGGCCGAACGGTACGGCCGCACGTTCGACGAGCTCGTCTCGACCATGCGCCGTCTCGGCCTCAACGAGAACGAAGGCCAGCAGGGCCGGATGCGCGCCGCGATCCGCGATGCGGAAGCCGCGCTGAACCAGCTCGATCTCGGCAAGATCGTCGTCTCGCTGCTCCAGCTTCGCCGCCACGAGAAGGATTTCCAGCTGCGCGAGACTTCCGCGCCCGTCGACGCGCATGCGGCGGAGATGGCCAAGCTCAAGGCGCTCCTGGCCGCGGCCGACATCCCCGCGCAGAGGCGGACGGAGCTTACGGCGCTGGCCGACGGATATGCCGGAACATTCGGCGAGATCGTCGCGAGCGTGAACGCGCGCAACGTCAAGATCGCCGAACTCGACGGCCTCACCCGCTCGATGGAACCGGTCGCCGCGCAGATCCACGCGAGCGAGCGGAATGCGTCCGCTGCCGCCGGCGAAGCGATCGCCGCCCAACTCGATTTCGTCGCGCGCCTGCTCTGGACGACGATCGCGACCACACTGCTGGCATCAATCGGCGCAAGCCTCCTGATCGGTCGCTCGATCGCCCGCCCGATCACGGACATCACCCGCCAGATGCAGCGCCTCGGCGAAGGGGAAACCGACCTCGCGATCGAAGCAAAAGGCCGGAACGAGATCGCCGAAATGGGGCGCAGCCTGCTGATCTTCCGCGACAATCTCGTCGCACAGCGCCGCCTCGAGGCGGAATCGCAGGCTGCCCGTCAATCGCAGGTCGCGCGCGCCCAGCGCATCGCCGAACTGACCACCGAGTTCCAGGCCGGTGTCGTCGAGATCCTCGACACGACCGCGCGGGCCGCCGGCGAGATGGAATCGACCGCACGCAGTCTGACGCAGATCTCGTCGACCGCCCGCGAGCTCTCGATCAACGCCGCCGCCGGCGCCAACGAGGCGTCGACCAACGTCCAGACGGTCGCCTCTGCCGCCGAGGAGCTGACCGCGTCGATCCGCGAGATCTCCCGGCAGGTTTCCGCATCGAGCCAGAGTGCTGGCCGCACGACGACGCTTGCGGCCGACAGCGAGGCGCGCGTGCGCGAACTCAACGACGTCGCCATGCGCATCGGCGACGTCGTGAAGCTCATCAACTCGATCGCGGCGCAGACGAACCTGCTCGCCCTCAACGCGACCATCGAGGCGGCGCGCGCCGGCGACGCCGGCAAGGGTTTCGCCGTCGTGGCGAACGAAGTGAAGGCGCTCGCCAGCCAGACCGCCAAGGCGACCGAAGAGATCGGCGCACAGATTTCCGCGATCCAGGAGCGCACGAACGGCGTGGTGGGCGCGATGTCCGAGATCGGCGGCGCCATTCGCGGCATATCAGAGATGACCTCGAGCGTGGCGTCCGCGATCGAGGAGCAGACGGCCGCCACACAGGAAATCGGTCGCAACGTCGAGCAGGCGGCAGCAGGCGTCGAGGAAACGAACCGCGCGATCGCGGGCGTGCGCAACGCCTCCGAGGAGACCGGCATGGCATCGGGCGGCGTGCTCGACGCATCGACGCAGGTCGCTGCCCAGGCCGAAGCGCTGGGCAAGCGGGTGCGGATTTTCCTCGAGGCGGTCCGGGCCGCCTGAGACGCGCCGTTACTTCAGCGTCTGCAGGTACGCGATCAGGTTGCCGCGGTCGGTATCGCTCTTGAGGCCCGCATAGGCCATCGTCGTTCCCGGCATGAACTCGCGCGGATTAAGCAGGTAGGCGTTGAGCTTTTCCGGCGTCCAGACGAGGTCGGCATCGCGCTTGGCGCTCGAATAGCGGAAGCCTTCGACGCTGCCCGCCTTGCGGCCCACGACGCCGTGCAGCGTGGGGCCGAGTTTGCGCGGACCGTCGACCGTCGGGTTATGGCAGGTCGAGCAGACGCGCTTGAAAACGCCTTCACCGGCAGTCGCATCCTGTGCGGCGGCGGCACGCGGACCTGCCAGCGACAGGACCAGAAGGGCGGGCAGAACGAACAGACGGATGTTCACGACGCAGAACTCCTCGAAGACCTTATGCAAGCGGCGAAACTATGCCGGCCGACGGCCCAAATCAACCCCGCTTGGCCAAAGCAGCTCCAGACCGCATCAACCGAAGGCGCCGATCCTGCGGCATTCCGCCTCGCTCGTAGCCGGAGCCGACCCGCACGACCGACGACCGGGATGCGGATGCGGCCCTGCACCGACTGGCGCGGATCGAACTACGGTACCTGCTGATTGAGCAGCTTCACGAAATTCCATCCTCGGCCTCGGCGTCGAACTTGGAGCCGTCGTGGAGTTTGGTGCCGACCGTTCAACGGCGGAGCATCAGCGTGGTGACGCCCAAGACGAGGCCGAGTGCCAGATAGAGCGGCAGCCGGTCGATGTCGTCGACGAAAAGCCCGGTGAGAATCGGCCCGAAAGCCGCGCCGACATCCCGATAGGTCGAGTAGACGGATTGGGCACCGACCGGATCGCCGGGGTTCCGCTCGACGACCATGGCGCCCGCGACGGTATTGGTGAGCCCCCGGATGATCATGGCCGCCACGGCGCCGAAAATGACGAAGCCGAAGCCGATCGAGAACAACGCGACGGCGCTTACTCCGCCGAAAACCAGCATGACCCTTGTGGCGCCATAGCGGTCGGCAAGGCGCCCGCCGACGGGCGCGCAGAAGGTCTCCATGATCCAGCGCAGCGAGAAGACGACGCCGACGGCAAGCGCCGGCGGCAGCGCGGAGACACTATCCTTCAATAGCAGCGAGATCGACACGATGAAGACGCCGTCGAGGACGAAACCCTGTGACGCGCCCCATATGTCGATACGCCCGGGCAGCGGCACCAGTAGCGAGCGGTGCGCCGGCGGACGGATTTCGACCGGCTTCAGCGACAGCGCCAGGGGAACGCAGGCAAGCGTGACCAGCGTCGCGATCGCGAACAAGGCGGGCGCGCCGATCCAGTCGACGGCAGCACAGCCCACCAGCAGCGTGAACGTGACGCTGATGCCGATTGTGGCGCGGCAGGTGCCGAGCCGGCGGCCGGTCTGCGAAGGCACGCTTGCGGCATAGGCGAATGTCACCAGATTGATCGTCGCGAAGGTCAATCCCCAGATCACCCGCGCGGCAAGCTGGCTGTAGGGGTCCGAGTTGACGGCGAACGCCACTGTCGCGAGGACGGCGCCGATGGCCGCAACGGTCGCGGCACGGCGCACGCCCAGCCAGGCCGTAAGCCGCGCGATCTGCGTATAGGCGAAGATGCGCACGATCCGGTTTGCAGCCAGAAGCACGCCTGCCCACGCCAGATCGGCGCCGAACACCTCCGGCATCAAGGGCAGCAGCGCATAGAGCAGCGCGTCGCCGGTCATCGCGAGCGCCAGCAGCCAGGATGGCCGTGCCATCCCGGCTGGTGCCGGCGTCGGCGCCGGGTCAGAAGGCAAGTGCGCCCGTCAGCCCGTTCGCTTCGCCGTCGGCCTTGCCCAGTGGAGCGAGGCCATGCCGCGTTTCGATCAGCTTGAGGATCGACGTGGTGTCGTAAGGCGTGTGATCGACGTACCCGCGCCTTGCGAACGGCGAAATCACGAGCGCCGGCACGCGCACGCCGGGGCCCCAGCGGTCGCGCTTGGGTGGCGCGACATGGTCCCAGAATCCGCCATTCTCGTCATAGGTGACGACGACGATCATGTTTTTCCATTGCGGGCTCTTCTCCAGGCTGCCGAGCAGATTTGCGAGATGCCGATCGCTGTCCATGATGTTGGATGCGCTCGGATGCTGGTTGATGCCGCGACGCGGCTTGTAGAACGCCACCGGCGGCAATGTCCCCCGGGCGATGTCGGCTTCGAAGTCGGCAAGGTCCTTCAGGTGCTGGTCGCGCGCTGGCTGGCCCTTCTGGTAGGGCTGGAAGAACGCGAATGGCTGGTGATGGTAACTGAACGTGCCGGGTTTCTCCTGCCCGGCCTCGGCCTCACGCCATCCACCCGAATACCAGGCCCAGGGAATCCGCTTGGCGCTCAGCCGGTCTCCGATCGTCGGCAGTGTCTGAACCGGCAGCAACAGTTCCTTCTTGATCTTCGGATCATGTGGTCCGCCGACGGGCTCCATCGTGTTGACGGCATAGCCGTCGGCCGTGGCGTAACCTTCGTCGAGCAGTTTGCCTTGCGCGTCATGCTTCACGATGATGCCGGCAGGCGGCGACGGGTAAATCGGCGTGCACGCGCACACCAGCCAGAAATGATTCAAGAACGAACCACCGAAGGCCGCATGGAAGAAGTTGTCGGCAAGCGTATAGCGGCGGGCATACTCCCACATCGCCGTCTTCGAGCCGTCCCACGTCGCCATCGCATAGCCCTTGGCATCCGAACGGAGCGCGAAGCGGTTCATCAGGCCGCCGGCGATCTGTTCCTGCTGGGTATGGAACGCGTGGATCAGGCTTCCGAGTTGGCGGTCCTGCGGGAAATAGTCGTCGAGGCGGAACGGCTTGTTCGCCATGCGCTCGGGCAGTCCTTCGTATCGCTTGTGCGGCCTGGTGCGCAGATCGAGCGGTTCCGGAAGGAACTCGTACGGATTCCCGGATTCATCGACCTGGATCGCCGTATTGCCGGCGTTCGCCAGGCCGTTGGCGCCGGGGAAATTCCCGAGGATATGGTCGAAGCTCCGGTTCTCCATATAGAGGACGACGATGTTTTCGACCTGCTGCAGGCCCTTCGGCTTCGCAGGCGATTGGGCGAGCGCAGCAGATGTCGCCGTAAGCCACGCCGACAAGGCGACAAACCCCCATGATTTCCACTTTTCTGACATCGCATTCCCCCCGGAACGAACGCACGGCGCTCATGCGCCCAAGATTCTCATCAAACTGTAACACGTTCGTTTTCGATCGCTCCACGATTAGGACTATCTATCTTGTAACGGAACAATTGCCGAATCATGCGTGAAACATGGCCGTCGTGCATATGTCATATGCATTTCAGGCGACGGTTCGAGGCGTGCGCATCCGGACATGCCCGCATAATCTTCATCGGCCAAGCGAAACAAGACCTTCCGGAGTCACCTGATGCCCGATGACGCCGCGGCCGCACCCACCGTGCAGCCGACCATCGTTCCGCCCGCACGGGTCGATGATTCGGCCTTTGCGGTGATCTTCTCGCTCAGCTTCTGCCATCTGCTGAACGACATGATGCAGTCGATGGTTCCGGCGATCTATCCGATCCTGAAGGATTCCTACGCGCTCGATTATGCGCAGATCGGCCTGATCACCCTTGCCTTCCAGTGCACGGCTTCGCTGCTCCAGCCGGTCGTCGGCTTCTCGACCGACCGCCGGCCGATGCCCTACTCGCTGGCCGTCGGCATGGGCTTCACGCTGTTCGGCCTCGTGATGATGTCGATCGCCTCGACCTATCCCTCGATCCTGGCCTCCGCCGCGCTGATCGGGATGGGTTCCGCCGTATTCCATCCCGAAGCCTCGCGCGTCGCGCGTCTTGCCTCGGGCGGACGCCATGGGCTCGCGCAATCGCTGTTCCAGGTCGGCGGCAACACCGGCTCTGCGATCGGGCCCCTGCTGGCGGCCTTCATCATCGTGCCGCATGGCCAAGGCAGCATCGTGTGGTTCTCGGCCGCGGCATTCGTCGCGATGTCGATCCTGTTCGCCGTCGGCCGCTGGTACGCCGAAAAGCGCCGGGCCGGCCAGGGTGCGGGTCCCCGCGCGCGCAAGGCGATGACCATCCTGCCGCTGCCGCGCGGCAAGGTGATCGCCGCCGTCGCGGTCCTCGTCGCGCTGATCTTCTCGAAGACGTTCTACACGGCGAGCCTCACGTCCTATTACACGTTCTATCTGATCCACCGCTTCGACGTGTCAGTGCAGTTCGCGCAGATCGCGCTGTTCGCGTTCCTCACGTCACTCGCCCTCGGCACGCTTGCCGGCGGCTGGCTCGGCGACCGCGTCGGCCGCATCCCGATCATCTGGGTGTCGATCCTCGGTCCCCTGCCCTTCACGCTCGCGATGCCCTATGCGGGTCTCGCCTCGACCGTCGTCCTGTCGCTCGTCATCGGCCTGCTGATGTCGTCCGCCTTCTCGGCGATCCTCGTCTACGCGCAGGAACTGATGCCGGGCCGCGTCGGCATGGTCGCGGGGCTGTTCTTCGGATTCTCGTTCGGATTGGGCGGCCTGGGTGCGGCCGCGATCGGACATATCGCCGATATCACCAGCATCGAGACGGTCTACGAGCTTTGCTCGTACCTGCCGATCCTCGGCCTGCTGACGGCGCTGCTGCCCCGCCAGCCGTCCCGCATTCAACCCGCCTGAAGCGCGATCAGTCGAACTCGGGCGAGACGAAATTGCGGGCCTGCGCCGCAAGCCGGATCGACGCATTCGGCGCACCGTAGCCCGCATAGGCCCGTCGTTCGACGATCTCGAAGAAGAATCCGCCTTCGAGCGCCGTCGTATAGAACTGGAAGAATTCCGCCGTGCCGTCGCGGTCATAGAGGATGTCGTTCGCCTTCAGGCGCGCGATCTCGGCATCGCTGAGATCGGTCCGCGCCTCGAGATCGTCGTAATAGTTCTCCGGGATCTTCAGGATCGGCACGCCGTTGGCGCGCAGCCGCGCCGCACTCGCGAAGATATCGCCGCTGGCGAGAGCGATGTGCTGCACGCCAGATCCGAATTTGTCGGTGAGGAACCGCGCCGACTGCGTCTGGCGGCTCTGCGAGGAATTCAGCACCAGCCGCAGCTCGCCGCCGGGCGATTCGATGGCCTGGCTCTGCACCACGCCGCCCGGATCGACGACGGCCTGCGTCGGCGTGCGGCGCGTCTCGAAAAGCGACGTGTAGAAAAGCAGCCAGGTCAGCACTTCCTCGTACATCATCGACTGCGAGATGTGATCGATGGCGACGATCCCGGCTTCGGGCTGGCCCTTCGTGTCGAGCGGCGCGAAATCGACGTCCCACAGGCGCGATAGGCCAGCGCGTTCGTCGATGAAATAGACGAGGCTGCCGCCAAGTCCGCGCACGGCGGGAATGTTCAGCTCGCCCGGCCCGACCGCCTGCTCGAAGGGGCTGTCGAGAAGCTGCAGCGCGCGCTGGACGGTCGCTTTCGCGTCGTCCACCCGCAATGCCATCGCACAGACTGAAGTGCCGTGGACGAGTTGGAACGAATGCGCGAACCCTTCGCTCTCGCAGTTGAGAACGATGTTCACCCCGCCCTGCCGCCAGCGCGTGACGGCCTTCGATCTGTGCTTGCCGGCTTTGGCGAACCCGAGACCTTTGAGCAGATTCTCGAATGCCGGGGCGGAGCTTTCGTCGATGGCGAACTCTACGAACTCGACGCCCTTGCACGACGCGCGGGGCGGCAGGACAGGAAGGCCCGGAATGGCCATACCGCTGCGCTGGCGCAGCTGGTCGAGCATCTGGATCAGCGCGCGTTGTCCGTCGATCGCCACACTGCGCGCCGAACCGGCGCGGAAGCGGTCGTTGAAGATCTCGAGCGACAGCAGTCCGTCGAAGCCCGTCGAATGCAATGCATCCATGAATGCATCCACGGGCAGATCGCCCTGGCCGGGGAAACAGCGGTAGTGGCGGCTCCAGGACAGGTAATCCATCTCGAGCTTGGGCGCATCGGCCATCTGCACGAGGAAGATACGGTCCTTCGGGATCGAGCGGATCGTCGAGAGGTCGGTGCCACGCGCGAGCACATGGAAGCTGTCGAGCACAAGGCCGACATTGGGATGGGCGGCGCGGCGCACGACTTCCCATGAATCGCGGTAGTCGTTGATGTGCTTGCCCCACGCGAGCGCTTCGAAAGCCACCCGCATGCCGCGCTTTGCGGCCCGCTCGCCGAGTTCGTGGAAGTCGGCGGCCGCCCGGTCGATTCCGCCCAGCGCGTCCGGCGATACGTTGCTGCAGACCATCAAGAGGTCGCAGCCCAGTTCCTGCATCACGTCGAACTTCCGTTCGGCGCGCGCGAAGACCCGCCCGCGCTTGGGCTCGGGCATGCCTTCGAAATCGCGGAATGGCTGAAACGTCACCGTCTGGAGGCCGAGATCGGCGACCATCGCGCGAACGTCACGCGGCGAGCCATTGAACGACAGGAGGTCGTTCTCGAAGATTTCCACGCCGCGAAAGCGGGCACCCGCGATCGCCGTCAGTTTCTCGTCGAGCGTGCCGCTGAGGCACACGGTGGCGATCGCGGTCTGCATCGGGCCTCCGGCTTGGCGGGCGGAATGGCCGATGATCGCGCCGATCCGAAAATAACGTCAAATACCAAGAATTGTCGTTCGGATAACATGTAGTTAGTATCTGGTTTGAAGAGGAAAGCCCGGACCGTGCTGACGCTGCGCCAGATCGAGGTCATTCGCGCCATCATGGTCACCGGCACCATCGCCGGTGCCGCGCGCCTGCTCAACGTGTCGGCCCCGGGTATCAGCCGGCTGATGAAGTACACCGAGCAGGCCATCGGCCTGCGGCTCTTCGACCGGCGCGGCGGGCGCTATACGCCCGCTCCCGTCGCGAACGCGGTCTTCGAACAGATCAACGCGACCTTCAAGAAGGTCGAGGATCTACAGTACACGATCGCGAACGTGAAGCGCGGCCGCTCGCAGTGGCTGCGGATCGGTTCGGTGCCCAGCATCGGCAATGTCATGGTGCCGCGCGCGATACGGCAGGTCCGCCGCCGGTACGCGAACCTGCTCGTCGACGTCAGCATCCTCAAGATCGAGGAGGCGATCGACTATCTGCTGCTCGACAAGGGCGATGCCGTCGCGGTGAGTTCGCGATTCGATCACCCGAGCATCGAATTCGAGCCGCTCGCCACGGGCGAGCTGTTCTGCATCGTGCCGGACGGGCATCCACTCGCGACCCGCCGGTCGATTCCGGCGGCCGAAATCGTGCGCCATCCTTTGATCGGGCTCGATCCGTCCGATCCCTACGGCGCGATCATGGCCGGGATATTCAAGCGCCAGCGCCTGAGCTACGAGATATCGATCAAGGCCCGCTTCGGAACGACGGTCTGCGCGCTCGTGAAGGCGGGCCTCGGGATTGCCGTCATCGATCCCTTCACGATCGCGCACGACGGCGCGCCGGGCGTGAAAGTGCTTCGCATCGACGAGCCAACGACGTTCCAGACCTATGTCGCGATGCGGACCGGGCGGTCGGCTTCCGCGTTCGAGCGGAGCTTCATCGAACTTCTGCGCGAGGAAATGCGCGACGTGGTCGCAAAACCCGCGCTCAACCCAGCCGGTCGAATTCCGAAGGGCGGCTGACCGTCACGTTCAGGTCCGTCACGAGGCCGTTTGCCAGCGAATAGACCCAGCCGTGCACGGCGACCGCCTGGCCCCGCGCCCAAGCGTCCTGGACGAAAACGTCGGACGCGACGTTGCGCACCTGCCGGATCACGTTGAGCTCGCACAGCCGGTCGTTCCGGGCGCGCTCGTCCGGGATCGCGTCGAGTTCGTGGCGATGCGCGTGCTGGACCTCGCGGATCGGATGCAGCCAGTGGTCGACCAATCCGCGCCGCTGCCCGTCGACCGCCGCCTTCACGCCGCCGCAGCCGTAGTGGCCCACGACGATGACATGCTCGACTTTCAGAACGTCCACCGCGAACTGGAGGACGGAGAGATAGTTCGCGTCCTGGGGCGGCGCCAGATTGGCCACGTTCCGGTGGACGAAGAGTTCGCCCGGATCGAGGCCGACGATGTCATTCGCCGGCACGCGGCTGTCGGAGCATCCGATCCACAGGTATTTCGGCGCCTGCTGCCGCTCGAGGCGGCTGAAAAAGCCGCTGTCCGACGACATCTTCGACTGGGACCAGGCGCGATTGTTCGCTTTCAGATGATCGAGCATGATTCGCTTATAACGTCATGAAGGATTTGCAACAAGCCGGGATGTCCTCCGCCGGAAATCAGCTTGCGGCCGGGTCGACATGCGTGATTGCCTGTCGGGCATGAGAGCAGCACCTTTCGATCCCGGTTTCGCCCCGTTGTCGCTCTGGCGCGCCGTCGCCAGGGGCACATCCTTGTCCGTGCCCGAGGCCGCCATGCGGAAGGTCGCCGCGGGTCATGCGCAGCTGCTCAAGGCGGCACGCGGCAATGACGCGATCTACGGCGTCAACACGGGCTTCGGGAAGCTGGCGAGCGTGCGCATTCCGGCCGACCGGCTGGCGGAGCTTCAGGTCAACATCGTTCGCTCGCACTGCGCCGGCATGGGCGAGCCGCTCGAGGCCCCGGTCGTGCGGCTCGTGCTTGCGCTCAAGATCGCGAGCCTCGCGCATGGCGCCTCCGGCGTTCAGCCGGCCACGCTGCGGCTGCTCGAAGCGATGCTGGCGAAAGACGTGCTGCCGATCGTGCCGAGCCAGGGTTCCGTCGGCGCGTCGGGCGATCTCGCACCGCTCGCGCACCTTTCCGCCGTGCTGATCGGCGAAGGCGAGGCCATCCATGACGGCAGGCGGATGCCAGGCGGCGATGCGCTGGCGAATGCCGGACTTGTCCCGGTCACGCTCGGACCCAAGGAAGGCCTTGCCCTCCTCAACGGCACGCAGGTATCGACGGCCCTGGCCCTCACCGGGCTTTTCGCGATCGAAGACGCGTTCGGCGCGGCGATCCTGACCGGCGCCATGTCGGTCGATGCGGCAGCTGGCGCAGACACGCCATTCGATGCCCGCATCCAGACCCTGCGCGGCCAGCCCGGCCAGATCGAGGTTGCCCGCGTGCTTCGCGCGCTGATGGCCGACAGCGAGATCCGCCGCTCGCACCTCGCCGACGATCCGCGCGTGCAGGATCCCTATTCGCTGCGCTGCCAGCCGCAGGTGATGGGGGCGGCGCTCGACGTCCTGCATTCCGCAGCCGGGATGCTGGCGCGCGAGGCGAACGGCGTGACCGACAACCCGCTGGTGATGGCCGATACGGGCGAGGTCCTTTCGGGCGGAAATTTCCACGCCGAACCGGTCGCGTTCGCGGCCGACATGCTCGCCCTCGCGGCGGCCGAAATCGGCAACATCGTGCAGCGGCGCTGCGCGATGCTCGTCGATCCTTCGCTTTCGGGCCTGCCCGCCTTCCTTATTCCGAAGCCTGGCATCAATTCCGGATTCATGATCGCGGAAGTGACGTCGGCGGCCCTCGCGTCAGAGAATCGGATGCGCGCGGCTCCCGCCTCCATCGACACGATCTCGACTTCGATCAACCAGGAAGATCACGTCTCGATGGCTGCCCACGGCGCTCGACGCCTGCTGGCAATGGCCACGAACCTCGCCAGCATCGTGGCGATCGAAGCGCTGATGGCGGCCCAGGGGATCGGGATGCGCGCGCCGCTGCGTCCGGGCCCGCGCGTGCAGCAGGCGCTCGCCCGCATCCGCAGGCTCTCCGCCTTCCTCGACACCGACCGGCCGCTCGCCGGCGAGATGGCGGCGATGGCGGCAAGCGTCTCGGACGGAAGTTTCATCGAAGGCTACGACGAGATCCGCGGCCTGCTGCCGTCGGCGGCGATCTGAGAATCCTGCTAAAATTCCAGCCCGGGACGAGCGCCATGCCTGTTTCGATCCGCCCGATCAATCCCCGACGCGCCGATTTCGTGGCCGAGGCAACCGGCATCGACATCGCGGCCGGCGTCAGCAAGGCGGATGCCGCCGAGATCGAAGCCGCGATGGATCGCTACGCGGTCCTTGTCCTTCCCGGACAGGAAATCACCGACGAACAGCAATACGCCTTCTCGCGGAATTTCGGCCCGATGGAGACCGCGACCGGCGATTTCCAGCCGGTCGAGACGCGGCGGCTTTCGATGGACATCAACGACATCTCCAATCTCGACCCGAAAGGCGAGGTGCTGGCGCGCGACGACCGGCGCCGGCTGTTTGGGCTCGGCAACATGCTCTGGCACACCGACAGCTCGTTCAAGCCGACCCCCGCGAAATACTCGCTGCTGTCCGGCCGCGTGATCCCGGAGGAAGGCGGCAACACCGAGTTCGCGGACATGCGCGCGGCATGGGACGATCTCGACCCGAAGCTGCAGGCCGAATGCATGGGGCTCGTGGCCGAGCACAGCCAGCTCTATTCGCGCGGGTCGCTGGGCATCGTGGATTTCACCGACGCGGAGCGTGCGAGCTTCGCGCCCGTTCCGCAGCGCCTCGTCCGGCGGCATGCCGGCAGCGGCCGGCTCTGCCTCTATCTCGCCTCGCACGCCGGAACGATCCGCGGCTGGCCCGTGCCGGAAGCGCGCCTGTTCCTCAAGGATCTCACCGAGCACGCGACGCAGCGTGAGTACGTCTATTCGCATCGCTGGCGGCCATACGATCTCGTGATCTGGGATAATCGCGCCGTCATGCATCGCGCCCGGAGATACGATCACACCAAACCCCGCGACCTGCATCGCACGACGGTCGCCGACAGCGCGCCGACGCTGGAACAGCCGATCTGAGTCGGCCCGCCGAAACTTCAGCTCTTCGATTTTCCCAGAAGCTGCGAAACCGCCAGCAGTACCGACGTGAGAACGATCACGAGGGTCGATATCGCCGCGATCGTCGGGTCGATCTGGTCGCGGAGGGCCGCGAACATGTTGCGCGTCAGCGTCGAATTCGGCCCGCCCGAGACGAACAGCGCGACGATCACCTCGTCGAACGAGGTGAGGAATGCCAGCACCGCGCCCGTGACGACCGCGAAGCGGATCTGCGGCAATGTCACCAGGAAGAACGCGCGCGGCCGCGACGCGCCGAGACTGCGCGCGACAAGTTCCTGGTTCATGTCGAAGCTTTTCAATGCAGACGATACGACCATCACCACCAGCGGGATGGCGAGCATGCTGTGGGCGAGCACGATGCCCGCCAGCGTGTTGACCAGCCCCAGCCGGACATAGGCGTAGAACACGCCGATGCCCACGAGGATCACCGGCACGATGATCGGCGTAAGCAGAAGCGCGTAGACCGTGCCGCTCCAGCGGAAGCGCGACGTGTGCAATCCATAGGCGGCCATCGTGCCGAAGACGGTCGAGACGATCATCGTCAGGAATCCGGCCTTGAACGACGTCGCGGTCGCCTGCATCCACGAGACCGATCCGAAATAGTTCCGATACCAGCGCAGCGACCATTCGCGCGGCGGAAACTCGAGATACTGCGATTCCGAGAACGACATCGGGATGACAATAAGCGTGGGCAGCATCAGGAACACCATCACCAGGCCGGCGAGCGCGTAGAGCCACAGTCGATTGCGATGCGTGATTTGCGTCTCGCTTGCTGCCTTGTCGAGCCAGCTCATGCCCCGCCCCCGCCCAGCACGCGGTTGAGCCCGACCAGCTTCGCGGCACCCCAGAGGAACAGCATCGTCAGCACGAACAGCACGACGCCGAGCGCGCTCGCGGCACCCCAGTTGAAGAAGATCTCGATGTCGGTCGCGATGCGGTTGGCGACCATCGTCACCTTGCCACCGCCGAGAACGGCCGGCGTGATGTAGAAGCCGAGGCAGAGGATGAAGACGATCAGCACGCCTGCGACGAGCCCCGGCAGCGACAAGGGCAGGAACACCTGCCAGAAGGCGCGCACCGGGCCTGCACCGAGATTGGCGGCGGCCTTCAGGAAGTCCCGGTCGATCGCGCGCATCGATCCGTAGACCGGAAGGACAAGGAACGGCAGCATAATGTGGACCATGCCGATCAGCGTTCCGTTGAGATTGTTCACCAGCGTCAGCGGTTCGTCCCAAAGGCCGAGCTTCATCCCCCAGGTGTTGACGACGCCGCGTCGCTGCAGGAGCACCAGCCACGCATAGGTGCGCACGAGCAGCGACGTCCAGAATGGCAGCATGACCGCGATCATGCACAGATTGGCCGCGCGGCGCGGCAGCTGTGACAGCACGTAGGCCAGCGGATAGCCGAGCGCCACGCAGATGCCTGTCGTCAGCAGGCTGATCTCGAAGGTCGTTCGGAACGTGCGGCCGTAGGAAGGTTGCTCGACGAGGCGGCGATAGTGCTCAAGGCTGAATGCGCCGGAATCGTCGAGGAACGAGAGCCAGAAAAGCCAGCCAACTGGTACAACCATCGTGACGAGAACCAGCAGGACGGCCGGCCCGCCGAGCCCGAACAGCGCCAGCCGCTCGAAGAACGCGTCGCGGCGCAGGCCGACGGCGTTCGGGGTGGCCTCGCTCACGGCGGCGTCTCGCCGTCCGCGAGGAGATACGTATCGGACGGCTGCAGGCCGAGCCGGATCGCGTCGCCTGCCGCCGGCATCCGGTCCAGCGCCACGCCGCGGACCGCGATGCGCGTGCCGTCGCCGATGGCCGCGTGGAGCAGGATGCTGTCACCCTGA
This sequence comes from Tagaea sp., assembly GCA_044224405.1. Lineage (GTDB taxonomy): Bacteria > Pseudomonadota > Alphaproteobacteria > CACIAM-22H2 > CACIAM-22H2 > Tagaea. Next base: position 75,776 of record JBGAKN010000010.1, read on the forward strand.
TAGATGATCGTCTCGACGGTCGCGGGCAGCACGTTCATGTCGCCAGCCGGACGGTCGCCGAGGATCGTCAGGCGTTCGGGCCGGATCATCAGTAGCCGGCGGCCACTTCCTGTCGCGGGCGCACCCATCCGCAGCGGAACGCCACCAAGACGGCATTCGCCGTCGGACAGCTCGACCGGCACGAAAGTGGATTCGCCGATAAACTCGGCGACGAAGCGGTTGGCCGGCCGTTCGTAGAGTTCGCGCGGTGGCGCAAGCTGCATGATGCGCCCCTGATCGATCACCGCGATGCGGTCCGACATGGTCAGCGCCTCGCGCTGATCGTGCGTGACGTAGACGGTCGTCATCCCCAGCCGCTCGTGCAGCTGGCGCAGCTCGATCTGCATATGCTCGCGCAGCTGCTTGTCGAGTGCCGAGAGCGGCTCGTCCATCAGCAGGATGCGCGGTTCGAACACGATCGCGCGGGCAAGCGCGATCCGCTGGCGCTGGCCGCCGGAAAGCTGGTCGATGCGGCGCGCGCCGTATCCGCCAAGCTTGACGAGCTCGAGCGCCTGTGCGACGCGCCGGTCGGACTCCGCGCGTCCCACGCCGCGCAGCTTCAGCGGAAAGGCGATGTTCGCCGCGACATCCATGTGCGGAAACAGCGCGTAATTCTGGAAAACCATGCCCACGTCTCGCTTGTGGGGCGCGAGGCGCACGACCTCGCGGTCGCCGAACCTGAGGCTACCGTGGTCGGGCCGCACGAATCCGGCCAGCATCATCAGCAAGGTGGTCTTGCCCGATCCGGAAGGCCCGAGGAGGGTCAGGAATTCGCCGCTGCGGACGTCGAGATCGACCGAGTCGAGAACGCGCAGCTTCCCGTAGCTTTTGGTCAGCTGCCGGATGGAGATGGGGAGTGCCGCTTCGCGGGCCATGTTCACACTCTATCCGGCGACCGGCACGGACGGAAGGCGGGAAGCCGAGGCACCCCACCTTCCGTCTTCGCCGATCACTCGGTCAGCATGTTCTCGTAGGCCGTGGCGGCCTGCGCTTCGAACTTGATGTACCAGTCGAGATTGATCGTGACCTGCTTTGCAGCGTTGTCAGGATGCGACGGGAGCTTCTTGGCGTACGCCGCGTCGATCGTGCCGAGGTCGTAGGCCTTCTTGTTTGTCGGGCCGTAGGTGATGTACTTCGTGAACTCGGCCTGATACTGCGGCTTGCTGATCTCGGCCAGGAACTTCATGGCGAGATCCTTGTTCGGCGCGCCCTTGGCGATGGCGAAGCAGTCGTAGTCGAGCAGCGCCTGGTTGAACGTGTAGGCGACCTGCGCGCCGTCCTTGGCCACCACGTCGAAGCGGCCATTCCAGCCCGTGATCATGTCGACTTCGCCGTCCTTCATCAGCTGCGCGTGCTGCGCGCCGGACGACCACCACACCGCGACGTGCGGCTTCAGCTCCTTGATCTTTTTGATCGCGCGCTCGATGCCGCCGGGGGCGCCGAGCACCTTGTAGACGTCGGCCGGCGCGACGCCGTCGGCCATCAAGGCTGGCTCCAGCGCGCCCGCCACGCCCTTGCGGTAGGACCGCTTGCCCGGGAACTTCTTCACGTCCCAGAAATCAGCCCAGCTCTGCGGACCGTTGGCGCCGTACGTCTTCGTGTTCCAGGCGAGGACGGTGGAGAACACGTCGCCGCCAACGCAATACTCGCCCGCGAGGTTCGGCAGGAAGTCCTTCGTGTCGATGACCTTGTAATCGAGCTTTTCGAGGATGCCTTCCGCACCCGCGCGCGCCGCACTGCCCGAGCCGCTGGCGACGATGTCCCACGTCACCGCATTGGCCCGCACCTTCAGGCGCAGGTCGGCGATGCCGGTATAGGTCTCTTCCTTGAGCGTGATGCCGAGCGCCTTGGCGGCCGGCTGGAACAGGGCTTTGCTCTGGCCGTCCTGGTAGGAGCCGCCGAACGAAACGACGGTGATCGTCTGGGCGGACGCGCCTTGCGCCGCAAACGTCAGCGCGGTGCCGACGAGGGCGGCGGCGAGGATCGAATGGGATCTGGGCTTCTTGTTCATTGCGGGCCTCCTTTTGATGCGTTGTCGAGTGTCGGCGTTAATTTGGTCGGTGGAACAGGGCCATTTAGAACTCACGGCAATACCATTTACAGGCGGGCCGTCACGCTCTTGAGCTTGCAGTAGCTGCGCAGGGCCTCGAGGCCCTTCTCCCGGCCGAAGCCCGATTTCCGGTTGCCGCCAAACGGCGTCTCGATGCCGCCGGCGAAATATTCGTTGATGTAGACCTGCCCGGCATCGATCTCGCGCGCGAGACGATGGGCGGCGGAAAAATCCTTCGTATAGATGCCGGCGACAAGCGCGAAAGACGTTCCGTTGGCGAGTCCGACCGCATGCGCGGCATCTTCGGCGACCTGGACGGCCAGCACCGGACCGAAGATCTCCGACGTCACCGCCTCGTCGTCCGGCGCCAGGTCGTCGAGGATCGTGGGCTGGAAGAACCAGCCGCGGCCGGTTTCCGGATCGACGGCGCGCGCCCCGCCGCACGCCACCTTCGCGCCACGCGCTTTCGCGCGATCGACGAAGCCCGCGATCCGCTCGAGTTGCGCAGGCGAGTTGACCGGCCCCATGTCGCTGGCTCTGAGGCCGTGACCGAGTTTCAGGGCGCGCGCTCGGGCGACGACGCGCGCGACGAATTCCGCATGGATGCGGCGTTCGACGATCAGGCGCGATCCGGCCGAGCAGATCTGGCCGGCATTCTCGAAAATCGCGCCGAGCACGCCCTCGACCGCCGCATCGAGATCGGCATCGCCAAGCACGACGACCGGCGACTTGCCGCCGAGTTCGAGGACGAGACGCGTGACGTTCGGTGCGGCCGCCTTCATCACGCCGATCCCGGTCGCGACCGAACCGGTAAAGGTGACGTGATCGATGCCTGGGTGCGAAACGAGCGGTGCCCCCGCTTCCGCGCCCGTCCCCGTCACGACGTTGCAGGCTCCCGCCGGAAGCCCGGCCCGCAACAGGATGTCGGCCAGCATGAGGGCGGTAAGCGGCGTCTGCTCGGCGGGCTTGGCGACGACGGCGCATCCGGCGGCGAGCGCAGGGGCGAGTCCGCGGGCCAGCGTGGAAATCGGATAGTTCCACGGCACGATCTGCGCGGCCACGCCGACCGGTTCGTTCAGTGTGTAGGCGAGATAGTCCGGCCCCAGCGGAATGCTGTCGCCGTGGAGCTTGTCGCATGCCCCGGCATAGTATTCGAAGGCGCGCGCGGCGCCCGCGACATCGCCCTTGGATTCGGCGAGGCGCTTGCCGGAATCGAGCGTCTCGACGACCGCGAGCCGTTCGGCCTCGGCGCGGATCAGTGCCGCGGCACGCGACAGGATGCGCCCGCGCTCGGCAGGCGCCAGACGCCCCCATGGCCCTTTCAGCGCCTGGCGCGCGGCCCCGACGGCGACATCGATGTCTGCCGCGTCGCCGGCGGCGACTTGCGCGAAGACCTGTCCCGTTCCCGGATCGAAAACATCCAGCGACCGGCCCGAAGCGGTCGGCTTCGCCCTGCCGTCGATCACATGCCGGTCCGGCAGGCCGGCGAGTGTGCCGGTCGCCAATGCCTCTGCCGTCAACTCGGCGAAACCGTCCGGCATCAGGCCGTCGCCTCGCTCGCCTGATAGGTGGATTGCTCGAGCCAGGCGGGATCGATTTCCACGCCCCAGCCGGGCTCGCTTGTGACGCTCACATGCCCGTCGACCACGTCGTAAGGCGACTTACGGTAGAGCCCTTCCTGCCAGGGGTAATAGTCCGCCCCCTCGATCGAGAATTCGAGATAGCTGCCCGCGTTGGGAATCGCGCGCAGAAGATGCATCGTGAACAGCGTGACCAGCGAAAGGTTGGCGCTGTGCGGCGTGCAGCGAAGCCCCGCTTTCGCGGCCATCGCCGCGACGCGCAGCGTGCGCACCATGCCGCCGAGATAGCAGACGTCGGGCTGGACGACATCGACGGCGCCCATCTCGATCATGTGGCGCCAGATCGGGATGTAGCAGTCCTGTTCGCCGCCGGTGACGTCGAGCGACAGCGCGTCACGCACCTCGCGCGTCTGCTCGAGTTCCCAGTACGGGCACGGTTCTTCGTAGTGGACGACACCGTTCGCCTCCAGCATGCGGCCGACCTCGATCGCGCGTCGCGGCGAGAAGGCGCTGTTGGCGTCGACAAGTAGGGTCGCGTTGTCGCCAAGCGCCTTGCGCACGGTCGGCACGATCGCCTCGGTCCGGCCCGGCCACTCGTCGACGTCATGGCCGTATTCGGCGCCGACGCGGAACTTGAACGCGTCGAACCCGTAGCGGTCGCGCAGACGCAGGAAGCGCTCGACTTCCTTCTCCGGCGTGATGTCGCGCCGCATCGACGAGGCATAGGTGCGCAGCTTGCCCGGCGTTCCGCCGATCAGTTCGCACACGCTCTTGCTCGCGCGCTTGCCCGCAAGGTCCCAGAGCGCCGTGTCGAGGCCGGTCATCGCGCGGCACAGATAGCTGCCGGGGAACTTGTGCTCGCGCTCGGGGATGAGATCGATGATCCCTGCGATGTCGGCCGCATCGTGGCCAAGCGCCCAGGGTGCCACCTGCCGGTGGACGATCGTCGACGTGATGTCGGCGTTGTACGTGGAGACCTGCCCCCATCCCTGCAGCCCGTCCTCGGCCGTGACGCGCACGAAGCCGACGAACTCGGTGCAGAAGGTCTCGATCTTGCGGATTTTCATGGCGTGCCGCATCCGGAGTGACGATACGCAGGATCATCCGCGCTCAATGGCCGTCATCGTAGGTCCAATCCCGACATTCTATGATACCATTCTGGAAAGGGTGGCCGCGGAGGGGCGCGACGGAATGGTCAAGCGGGCGGGAGGCGCGTTGCTGCTGGGGATCCAGATCGATCCCGCATCGTCACGTCCGATCGGCGCGCAGCTCTACATGGGCCTGCGCGAGATGATGCTGTCGGGCGGCATCGCCACGGGCGCGCGCCTTCCCGCTTCGCGCACGCTGGCGCGCGATCTCGGCATTTCGCGCACCACCGTGATCGAGGCGTTCGAGCGGCTGCTTGCCGAAGGCCTGATCGTCTCGCGCGTCGGCTCGGGCAGCTTCGTCAGCGACGCGCTTCGCACCGAACGTCCGCAGCCTCCGCCGCGCACCGGCAAGGCGCCGGTCCAGCAGAAGCAGCCCCAGCTTTCCCGCGCGATGGGCTGGGCCTTCGCCCATTTCTCGCGGCGCGAACGCCTGCCGCACCGTCCGCGCGCCTTCGTCACCGCCCTGCCCGCCTACGACGCGTTCCCCATGGCGCAATGGGCGCGCGTGGCGGCCAAGCACTGGCGCGGGGGGCGCGACGACGTGATGGGCTATGGGGAGCCCTACGGCCATCCGCGCCTTCGTGAGGCGATTGCCACGCATCTGCGCGGCAATCGCGGCATCTCGTGCGACAAGGAACAGATCTTCGTCGTCGGCGGCGCGCAGCAGGCCTTCTACCAGATTGGCGCTGCCCTGCTGAATCCCGGCGACAAGGTGTGGTTTGAGAATCCCGGTGCCATCGGCGCACGCAATGGGCTCGTCGCGTGCGGTGCCGATCTCGTCCCCGTTCCGGTCGACCGCGACGGTCTTCGCGTCGAGGAAGGGCTGCGGCTCGGCGCCAAATTCCGCCTCGCCTTCGTGACGCCCTCGCACCAGCAGCCGCTCGGGCACGTCATGAGCCTTGAGCGCCGCTTCGCGCTCCTGCGCGCGGCCGAGAAAGCCGGCGCATGGATCATCGAGGACGATTACGACGGCGAATTCTCGTTCGGCCGCCGCCCGCTGCCCACGCTCAAGAGCGTCGACCAGACCGGACTCGTCATCTATGTCGGCACGTTCAGCAAGTCGCTGTTTCCGGCACTGCGTCTCGGCTTCATGCTGGTGCCGCCCACGCTCGTCGAGACGTTCGAGCGCATCTCCGCCTCCTTCATCCAGGGCGTGCCGACCAGCGTGCAGGCGATCGTCGCCGATTTCATCCAGGAGGGCTATTTCGCGACGCATGTCCGGCGCATGCGCCGCGTCTATGCAGAACGGCACGCCGCCCTGTGCGAGGAATCCGCGCGCGTGCTCGGCGGCCTGCTCGACATCGTGCCGGCCGAAAGCGGTCTCCACACGATCGGCCGCCTGCCCAAGGGCATATCCGAACGCGCCGCGACGGACGCCGCGCTCGAAAAGGGCGTGATCGTCTCGCCCATCGCGCGCTTCTCGATTTCGCCCACGCGGGACAACGGCCTCGTGCTCGGCTTCGGCGCCGTGGGGCCGCGCGAGATCAAGGACGGGATCGCGAAGCTGGCACCAGCACTCGAGACCCTCGCGCGCGGCGCGCGGCGCCGAGTGGTATGAAAGTTTCTCCAGACTGGACCTCGCGGCCGGACCAATCCGGTGAAACGCTCACATCATGATTGAGGTCGATTATATCGTCGTGGGCGCGGGCACGGCCGGCTGCGTGCTGGCCAACCGTCTCACCCAGGATGGGCGCACGAACGTGCTTCTCCTCGAGGCCGGCGGCAGCGATCTGCGCCTGCCGATCCAGCTTCCGATCGGCTACGGGATGTCCTTCTTCAATCCCAACGTGAACTGGATGTTCCGCACTCAGCCCGATCCCGAACTCGCCGGCCGGCGCGGCTACTGGCCGCGCGGGAAGGTGCTCGGTGGATCGGGATCGATCAACGCGATGGTCCATGTACGCGGCCATCGTCGGGATTTCGACGACTGGGCCGGTGCGGGCAATGCCGGTTGGTCGGCCGCCGACATCTGGCCGTACTTCGAACGTGCCGAGCGCCAGGTCGCGGGCAACGATGTCGCCGACGACGTGCACCCCCTCTGCCGGTCGTATCTCGCCGCCGGGCGCGAGGCGGGCTTCGCTTTCAACCCGGATTTCAATTCCGGTGACCCGGAGGGCGTGGGGATCTACAGGATCGCGACGCGCGGCGGTCGGCGGCTTTCGACGGCGCGTGCCTACCTGCATCCGGCGATGCGCCGTTCCAATCTCGCGGTCGAGACGCACGCACTCGCCGCGTGCATCCAATTCGACGGACGGCGCGCGGTCGGCGTCGAGTACATGAAGGGCGGAACCTCGCGCACCGCGCGCGCGCGGCGTGAAGTCCTGCTCGCCGCCGGCAGCATCAACTCGCCGAAGCTGCTGCAGCTCTCGGGCATCGGCCCCGGCGCGCTGCTGAAGTCGCACGGCATCCCCGTCCTGCTCGACAGCCCGGCTGTCGGACGCAACCTGCAGGACCATCTGTGCATCGACCATCTGTACCGCGCGCGCGTGCCGACGCTGAACCAGCAGCTTGGCTCGTGGTCCGGCAAGATCGGGGCGACCCTGTCCTATGTGCTGTTCCGCAAGGGCCCGCTGGCGCTCAGCGTCAACCAGGGCGGCGGCTTCGTGCGGACGCGCCCGTCCCTCGACCGGCCCAACATGCAGATCTATTTCTCGCCGCTCAGCTACACGCGCACGCCGCCGGGCACCCGCCCGCTGATGCGCCCCGATCCGTTCCCCGGCTTCCTCCTGAGCGCGCAGCCCTGCCGCCCGACAAGCCGCGGCCATGTCGAGATCGCATCCCGCGATCTGGCCGCCGATCCAGCCATTTTCCCGAACGCCCTCTCGACCGAGCACGACCGGCAGGAAATGATCGAAGGCGCGCACCTCCTGCGCCGCCTTGCAGCCGCACCGTCGCTTGCCGCCGCGATCGAAGCCGAGATGCTTCCTGGCCCGGACGTCCTTTCCGACGCCGAGCATCTCGCCGACATCCGCCAGCGCAGCTCGACCGTCTTCCATCCGTCCGGCACATGCCGGATGGCGCCGGATGCCGGAACAGGCGTCGTCGACGCCGCCTTGCGTGTCCATGGAACACAAGGTCTGCGCGTGATCGACGCATCCATCTTCCCGAACGTCACGTCGGGAAACACGAACGCACCGACGATCATGGTCGCCGAGAAGGGCGCCGATCTCGTGCTTGGAAGGAACCTCGAGCGATGAATGCCAGCGTCTTCACCGACGATTTCGTCACCACGCCTTATTGGTGGGTGCGCGTGCCACGCCCGGCGATAGCGCTGCCGCCCGTGCCCGCGCGGGCGGACGTGCTGGTGATCGGCTCGGGCTACACGGGCCTGCACGCCGCCTTGCAGACCGCGCGCGCTGGCCGCCACACGGTCGTGCTCGATGCGGAGGATGCGGGCTGGGGCTGCAGCACGCGCAATGGCGGGCAGATCTCGACCAGCGTCAAGCCCGGTCATGCCGAACTCGTGCGCCGGTACGGCCCCGAAACGGCCGGGCGGATCCTGCGCGACGGGCGCAATTCGCTCGCCTGGGTCGGCGATTTCGTGCGCAGCGAAGGCATCGATTGCGATTTCCGCGTCGCCGGCCGCTTCCATGCGGCGCACAACGCCGCACAGTATGAATCGCTCGTGCGCCAGATGACGAACCAGGTGAAGGGCTTCGAGGTTCCTTACGAGATCGTGCCGCGCGCCGAGCAGCGCCGCGAGCTCGGCACCGACGCCTATCACGGGGGCGTCGTGCTGACCGCGCATGCGTCTGTCGATCCGGCGCGCTACCACGCGGGACTACTCGCATGCGTGCAGAAGGCCGGCGCCGAGATCCTTCCGCACACGCAGGCGACTGCCATCGTGCGCGAGAGCGACGGGTTCGTCGTCTCGACGCCGCGCGGCGCCTGTCGGGCGCGCGAAGTCGTCGTCGCGACAAACGGCTATACCGGCAAGCTGACACCCTGGCTGCAGCGTCGCGTGATCCCGATCGGCAGCTACATCATCGCGACCGAGGAGATTCCGGCCGAAACGATGGCGCGCGTGATGCCGAAGGACCGTATCGTCAGCGACACGCGCAAGGTCGTCTACTACTACCGCGCCTCGCCGGACGGGAAGCGCATCCTCTTCGGCGGGCGCGTCTCGCACAGCGAGACCGACCCGCGCGTCAGCGGGCCGAAGCTCCACGCCGAGATGGTCCGGCTCTTCCCCGAACTCGCCGGCGTGCGCATCAGCCATTCCTGGTGCGGCTTCGTCGCCTACACGTTCGACGAACTCGCGCATATCGGCACGCATGAAGGCGTGCATTACGCGATGGGCTATTGCGGCTCGGGCGTCGGCATGGCGAGCTATCTCGGCATGCGCCTCGGGCAGAAGGTCCTCGGGCTCAAGTCCGGCGAGACCGGGCTCGACACGGTGCGTTTCCCCACGCTGCCCTTCTATACGGGCAACCCGTGGTTCCTGGCGCCGTCGGTCATGTATTATCGCTGGCGGGATGGCCGCGAATAGCCGCGATGCCGGACGGAATGTCGTAAAACGCTGGCGTCCCCACGGGGAGGGGACTAAAACGAATTGAAAACCGTTGTATCATCTATATTACTGGGTTTCTAGACGGTTATATTGGTGGTAGTTATTGGTGGAAAAAGAGGTTTTTCCATGCCGATAGAGCTTAGACATCGAACTTATTTCGCATATCTAGACGTACCGGCCGACGTTCGCAAACGGGCGCGCCGCCGAGTCTTCCGGCAGACCCTTCAGACTGATAGCAGAGCTGTGGCACTCCGCAGGGCGGCGCCTCTAGTTGCCCAATGGAAAGCGGAAATTGCACGGCTCCGGGAAGAGCCAAATCACAACGACTCAAAATTCTGGCGCGATGCACTTCGGCGAACAAAGACGCCGGAAGACCGAGCGCGGGTCCTAGAGCAGATTGACGCTGTGGCATGGGACCTCGGCGCATCCAACGTTGATCAAATTGGCGATAGGCCATCGACTAATCCTGAAGCAATTCAGTTCTTCGCGGCAGCGACCGGCGCAATTTCTGCAACCGACGAATATCTCGATGAGTGGATTGGCTCCCTCCAGGTCAAAGGCAAAACGGCGGCCATGCGTCGCGCTACCATAGCAAGGCTGACTGTCAAATTTCCGAACATACAAGACATCACACGCAAAGAGGTTCGGCGCTGGGTTCCTGAGCTGCTGCAATCGATCGCGCCTGCGACCGTAAAACGCCTAATGAGCGATTGCCGAACGTATTGGGCATACTTGGAAGCCATTGAAGCCGCGCCGGAAGACAGCGCTCCGTTTGATCGCCTAGGCCTTAAGGTCAAATCGGCTTCTTGGCTTCCCTATAGCCCCAAAGAGGTTGCGCTGTTGCTATCCACCGCAGCGCCAGACCCGCAGCTTTGCGACCTCGTGCGACTGGCCATGTATAGCGGCGCACGCCGTGAAGAGCTTTGCAGCCTAAAGGTCGAGAATATTCATCGTGACCGGTTTGAAATCAATGATGCAAAAACAGAAGCTGGAATTCGAATCGTACCCATTCATAGTGAGTTGAGTACAACCATTAGGCGCCTAACCAAGAAATCCAAGGACGGATTTCTAATCTCCGGTTTGGTTCCGAATAAGAATGGTGATCGTGGCGACATCCTTGGAAAGCGATTCACGCGACTTAAGCGATCCCTAAATTTTGGACCGCGCCATACATTCCATAGTTTTCGTGGAACTGTGATTACGCTTCTAGAGCGCGCCGGCGTCCCAGAAAGCACTGTCCAAGATATAGTTGGGCATGAACGATCCACATTGACGGGAAGCACATACAGCGGAAAATCGACGTTAGAAATGCGGAAGCACGCAATCGAGAAGCTTACATATCCGGCCATCACTCAAAAATAGCACGCAAGAGTGCAGACCCGCCTGTAAAAGCAATATTCAAAGCAAATGCTGATCCAATTATCGTCGAGTATCCTAGCAATGCGCCAGGGCCCGACTCATATCGCTTTGGATCGCGCATTATAACTTCCATTGTAACTGCAACACATATGAACATGCCTACCGGGAGAAATAGGAGCATCGCGATCAGCTCAACGAAGGTGTGCATTTGCTTTTCTCCCTCTCCACTTCATTTTTGCACCTATCAACAAACCATCCCGCTTCTCACTCTTATATTTTTCTCTGATATCGACTAATTCTTTGTACTCTTCTTCTTTCTTTTTCTGATTTGCGTCGATACGGCGTGCATAGATGAATATGCTTCCAAGTGTGCCGTATGCCGCAACAACGCCGTTGGCAAGATCGCCATAGCTTGCTTCGGCCTGCATGGCACGATAGATGCCATTGCTAAGTCCGATCACATAGGCGCCAACTAGAAAAATTATCATCATTCCTAGCAGCGATTCACCAGGCTCAATCAATAGTCGCTTGACCCAATTTGAACGCGCTTCTGCGTAAGCGCGGCTCTCGGAATCAGTCGCTCTAGAAAACTCCGCATCGAACGCACTTAGCCAGAGACTTTCAAACTCACGCTCAATATCTGCATTCCCCGCTACCTCGCTCGCATGCCTTGCGGCGGTACTTTCAATCGGCGTTGCATTGCTTTCGGCACTATAAGCTTTCAAAAACAGCAATTGAACTTGCTCTGCTTTATCCTGCTCCACTTGGCGTTCAGTTTCGGCCCGTTCTTCGCGGGCGATATCCCGTTCTTCGCGGGCGATTTCTTGCGCCTCCCAGTCTTTCTCTTGCTCTGCGAGTTCCTTTACAGTCCATCTGGCTTTCCATTCCCGGAATGCCCGATCTTCAACGCTCTTCCGAATTTTTTTCGAAATTATCGTGACGATGGCTGTTCGAAATTTTTTTAGCTCCCTGTCATCAGGCGCTGGGGAACATGCAAGTGGTGCCCTACTATCTAATTCTTGCTTGTCGCCACCGATTTGCATTTTTCATTTCCGAAATTGAAAATTGCGAGAATTTTTTTAAACACCAAAAATTACATAAAATCGCTTCGGCGATCTAGAGGCTTCCAGCCGAGCGGGACGGGGGGCGTCCCCCAAAGTGGGTAGGGCCACAGAATTATTAGCGCTCACAGTTAGCGATAGACGTTCTATCGCCTATGAGCATGGCATCTACGGAAAATTGAAGCTGACTGTATCGGCGATACATCCGACATATTGCACGTCCCATATGCCATCGAGCCGGTTTATCCAGCAGGCGTCTTGGTGCGCCTATGCGACAAATGACGACCGGGCAGTAAGATTGGCCAGAGAAGTCGTAACGTCGCTTTGCCGTTTCAGAGCACGTAGAAATTGGCAGAAAGGCAATTGCGCAAGTAGCGTACCTTCTGTATCATTCCTCACATCGCTCGTTGAGAGGATTGATACAATGGTCAAAATCTCCAACACATTTGTCGCCTACCTTCGTGTTTCGACTGCCAAGCAAGGCCGCTCGGGGCTTGGCATCGAGGCTCAACGTGAGACCGTGCGGCGCTTCGTTGCCGACAGAAGCGGAAGGATCGTGGCGCCAGAGTTTGTTGAAATCGAAACAGGAAAGAGAAATGACCGTCCGGAGCTAGAACGGGCAATGCGGCGATGCCGTGCCACCGGGGCGACCTTAATTGTCGCGAAATTAGATCGCCTCTCCCGAAATGCGGCCTTCCTAATGACCCTCCGAGATAGCGGCATTGCGTTTGTCGCGGCCGACCTTCCCGAGGCGAATACAATGACCGTCGGGGTAATGGCAGTTGTCGCTCAGTACGAGCGTGAAGCCATTTCATCTCGCACTAAGGCCGCACTTGCCGCCGCGAGAGCAAGAGGAACAGTGCTTGGCGGGCACCGCATTGGCGCTGCAAAAATATCGGAATACCAGAAAATCGGTGTTGCGGCGGCACAAGAGAAAGCGGCTCAGCGCCTTAGCGATGTAGCCGACGACCTTCGCGCTCTATCTCGCGAGGGACTTTCTCTAAGAGCCATCGCCCGTCGGCTCAATGAGCAAGACTTGAAAGCAAGTCGAGGAGGCCAATGGACGGCGGCTGGGGTGCAAAGAGCTCTTGCGCGAATATAAAGCCACCTCTCAAAGCAGCGTTACATGGCCAACTGTTGCGCGCAAGGAAGGGACAAATCCGCAATTGACCCATATTTTCTAAGCTTATATTGCAGCCATGAAGGCAAGTGCGCTTTTCTCGCTCGTTATTTTCCTCCCCTTTAGGGGAGGAAAATGTAACGACGAAAAGTAATTGAGATGTCACGCCATATTTTAGAGCCGTGACTAACCTAAGCGAAAACTCTCTTGGCTTAGGCTCTTGGTATCACGAGATACCAATCATTCTACCTTTCCTGGCCCGTGCACAATCCAGTTCCAGATATTGAGACGCTTCGAGCATTCTTGTAGTAGCTCACTAAGAGCGCTGCGCTTCTCGTGAGTTCAGGCGATCAATTGCAGATGCAATTTCTGCATATTTCTGATACAATCTAGAGCATTGAAATGGAGGTGCGTGCGGAGCAAAGGCTCAGCACTGACTAGCAAAAGGAGGACAGGTACGAACTATGCGCAGAAGACATGATGACGCTTTGGAAGTTCCGCAAATCTCCCGGCCAGAAATAGACCGTCTGATTTGCCGGTATCAAAATCTCGAACTTGTGCGGGGCTCAATTCTCCGCTGCGTCACGGAATGTGGCGATCCTTTGATTTTCGTAGAATGCAGAGCTTGTCCATCGGCTCAAGTTCCCGATTGCTTGCCAAGCATATGCTATCAAGAAACGACATATTTCTTGGTACCGGAGTCACGACTCCCAGCGGACTTTGAAAGGAAATGTTGCAAGCAATCACTGGGGGCGGAAATCATCGCCAACGGAGATATTCATACTCCAAAGGCCAGAGCTTGGCCGACTGCCGAGCAAGTTTCGGATATCATCAAAAGTTATCGCTATAAAGTTATGGAAGAAGTTTCGCGAGAAAATGCCATACGCCTTTTAGCTGACGAGCGAAAATCCACTGCCGACCTCTATGCAAGCTCCGCGCGAATAACCGACGACACCCCCATGCTTGTGGAAGGACTCATGCGCGAGCGAGGGGTTTCAATTGTGTTTGGGGATTTTGATGAATTTAAAACGACTCTCGTTTTGGACTTAATGGCGCACGTGGCCACAGGAACATCTTGGCAAGGCAGATCGGTCAAGCCGTTCCCCGTTGTTTGGTACGCTCTGGAAGGGGTCGAAGAAATCCCTGTACGTCTTCGCGCCCTTGAACAGAAGCTAAAGCGCATGAACTCCCCGTGGGGTGACGACGGGATACCGCTTACAGTTCTAGATCGGATTCCATCGGACCCAATAGAATGGAGATACCAAATTGAAGGCATACGAGAGCGCTGGAATCGCGTTCTTGACGCCCGCGAGGAGTTGGGAGAGCTCCCGACCAAGACACTTCAAGATCGGGAAGGCGAAGAGTTTGCCATGCCCATCTATCGATCTCTAGTTGACGAAAACGCTAAATGCGTCGTGGTCATCGATACACTTTCAATGGCGCTGGGCGGTGAAGATGAAAAGGGCGCCGGGTCGGTAGAGTTTATCCAGCGATGCTTAGACTTACTAAAAACTAGAGACGATCTTCTTTCCAGCGATCAAGATGCGCCAACTTGGCCCGTCGCAACGCATGTCATCGTTATTCATCATCAGACAAAGACTGGGCAGGATTTTGCTGGGCATCGCGCCATCGGGGCAAACACCCAAGGGCTCTATCGTGTCCACCGTTCTGGCAGCATGGCCGATTTAAAGCGTCCATACTCCGGCCAGTTTACTCCGCTCAGAGTAAAGGGAATATCCCGGCCTTCACCGATTAGATTCGACGTTGAGGTTGTGAAAGTCGCCGACACTCGACAAACAGCGGCAATTCTCAGAGATGGGACGGCAAGTATCCCACCTGAGCTTGAGCCGATTGTCGTCGCGCTTGTGAAGGCCGGAGGAACTAAGAGGCTGGATAATGCAACTCTCAATTCCTGCTTGGACAAGGTGGCAAGAAATCGAACATCACGTGCGCGCTACAAGAACCGCCTGATTGATGCCGGCATCCTCGAACAAATCGACGTTGCCGACGGCAAAGGCTCAAGCTATCGCCTCAGCTCCGCGACGGGCGCACATTTATGAAGTCTCGCGAATGACATGGGTGGAAATCATTGGTGGAATTGCTGCGAATTTTTCTTATAAATAATTGAAATATAACAATAATAATTCGCTGGCGTCCCCACGGGGATTCGAACCCCGGTCTGCACCGTGAGAGGGTGCCGTCCTGGGCCTCTAGACGATGGGGACCCGCTGCGACGAGCGGAGGGTTTAGCCTATCGGGGGGGCCGAATCAAGCGAGCGCGGAA
>JBGAKN010000026.1:0-16320 GCA_044224405.1 Tagaea sp.
CTCGCCGCCTTCGGCGGCGTTGCCCTCGCGACGCGCGGCGCCTTCGCGCAGGCCCCGGCCTTCTTCCGCATCGGAACGGGCGGCACGGCCGGCACGTACTATCCGGTCGGCGGACTCATCGCCAACGCGATCTCGTCGCCGCCGCAGCTCGTCTCGACGGCGGTCGCCAGCAACGGCTCGGTCGCCAACGTCAACGCCATCGTGGGCGGTGCGGCCGAATCCGGCTTCGTGCAGGCCGACGTCGCCTACTGGGCCTACTCGGGCACCGGCGTGTTCGAGGGCAAGCCCAAGCTCGGCGAGCTGCGCTCGATCGCCAACCTCTACCCCGAGTCCGTGCATCTCGTCGTGCGCAAGGCTTCCAACGTGAAGAGCTTCGCCGACCTCAAGGGCAAGAAGGTGTCGCTCGACGAGCCGGGCTCCGGCACGCTCGTCAACGCGAAGACGATCCTCGGCGCCTACGGCATCACCGAGAAGGACATCTCGCCCGAGTTCCTCAAGCCCAACCAGGCGGCCGAGAAGATGAAGGACGGCTCGTGCGACGCGTTCTTCTTCACCGGCGGCTTCCCGGCGGCGGCGATCTCGGAACTCGCCTCGACGGGTTCGGGCATCTCCATCCTGCCCATCGAAGGTGCGGGTGCGGAAAAGCTCGTCAAGGACTTCCCCTTCTTCGCGCCCGACATGATCCCGGCGGGCACGTACAAGGACGTGGGCGCGGTGAAGACCGTCGCCGTTGGCGCGCACTGGATCACGTCGTCGAAGGTCTCCGCCGACACGGTGTATGCGGTGACCAAGGCGCTGTGGAGCGACAAGACGCGCGCGGCCCTCGATGCCGGCCACGCCAAGGGCAAGGACATCCGCAAGGAGACGGCCCTCAACGGCCTGCTCGGCGTGCCGCTGCATGACGGCGCCGCGCGCTTCTACAAGGAAGCGGGCCTGCTGAAGTAAGACGACCTCTCCGGACGCCCCGCTTCCCGGTCGGGAAGCGGGGCGCCAAGGAATCCCCCCGATGCTCGACAAGCAGCCGACCGTCGACGAGCTCTCCCGCCTCGAGGAAGAGCTCGATCCGGAAATGCAGTTCCGCAAGGTGCCGGGCGGGACGGGGCTGCTCGTCGGCGGGCTGCTGCTGGTCCTCTCGTTCTTCCACTACTACACGGCCGGCTTCGGGCTGCTGCGCGAGGTCACGCATCGCGGCGTGCATCTGGCGTTCGTGCTGGGCCTCATCTTCCTCGTCTTTTCCGCACGCCATGCTGACGGGCGCGCGGTGCAAGCACCCGGCGCGCTGCGCCCGGGCGGCATCCCGCTCTACGACTGGCTTATGGCGCTGGCGGCGGCGGCGTCCAGCCTCTACGTGCCGTGGATCTTCGAGGACCTTGCCTTCCGCGTGGGCAATCCCTCGGGCGTCGACGTGGCGATGGGCACCCTCACGGTCGTGCTGATGATCGAGGCGACGCGCCGTGCCATCGGCTGGGGCCTGCCGCTGATCGCCGTCTTCTCGATGTTCTACGCGCTCTACGGCACGTGGTTTCCCGGCATCTTCCTGCATCCGGGCGCCACATGGTCGGTGCTGGTGAACCATCTCTATCTCACCAGCCAGGGCGTCTACGGCGTGGCGCTGGGCGTGGTCGCGACCTACGTGTTCCATTTCGTGCTGTTCGGCGTGCTCGCGACGCGCGTAGGCCTCGGGCGGCTGTTCCTGGGCGTGGCGGCGGCGGTCGCGGGCCGTTTCGCGGGCGGGCCCGCAAAGATCTCGATCTTCGGTTCGGCGCTGTTCGGCATGCTGTCGGGCTCGTCGGTCGCCAACACGGTGACGGTGGGCTCGCTCACCATCCCGATGATGATCCGGCTCGGCTACCAGCGGCATTTCGCGGCTGCCGTGGAATCCACCGCCGCGACTGGCGGCCAGATCACGCCGCCGATCATGGGCGCCGCCGCCTTCCTGATGGTCGAGTTCCTGAACCTGCCCTATTCGACCATCGTGGTCGCCGCCATCGTTCCGGCCTTCGTGCATTTCTTCGGCGTGCTGATGCAGGTGCATTTCGAGGCCAGGCGCACCGGCATGCGCGGCCTCACCGACGCCGAGGTGCCGGACCTGCGCGCCGTGTTCGCGGCCGACTGGCCCACGCTCGCCCCGCTGGTCGCCCTCGTGGTCATCCTGTTCAGCGGCTACACGCCCTATCTCGCGGCGTTCTGGGGGATCACGGGCTGCCTGCTCGTCGGCCTCGCGCGCGCCCCGGGGCCGGCGGCGCTCGCCTTCTCGGCCGTGATGCTGCTGGGGGCGCCGTTCGAACTGCTGCGCCTGCCCGGCGCCAACGCGAGCCTCGCCCTGCTGTGCGCGGCCGTGATGGTCCACGGCGTGCTGTCGCGCGGGCGCGACGGGCGCAAGCTCGTCGCCGGCATGCTCGACTCGTTCGTGCTGGGCGCCAAATACGCGATCGGCGTGGGTGCGGCGGCCGCCACGGTCGGCATCATCGTGGGCGTCGTGACGCTGACGGGCGTCGGCTTCAAGATCTCGTGGATCGTCACCTCGCTCGCCGACCAGTGGGCGCATCTCGTCGTCGACCACCTGCCGGTGGCGCTGTTCGAACTCAAGGCCGCCACGCTGTTCTTCACGCTGACGCTGACGGCGGTGGTGTGCATCCTGCTGGGCTGCGGCGTGCCGACGACGGCGACCTACATCATCATGGTGACGATCGCCACGCCCGCGCTCGGCATGCTGGGCGTCGCGCCGCTCGTGGCGCACTTCTTCGTCTTCTATTACGGCGTGCTCGCCGATATCACGCCGCCCGTCGCCATCGCGGCCTATGCCGGCGCCAGCATGGCGGGTGCCGATCCGTTCCGCACCGGCAATACCGCGTTCCGGCTGGCGCTGGGCAAGGTGCTGGTGCCTTTCGTGTTCGCCTTCTCGCCGGCGATCCTGATCATGGTGCCGGATTTCACGCTTCCGAAATTCCTGCTCGCGACGGGAACCTGCCTTGCCAGCGTCACGCTGCTGTCGGCGGCGTTCGCGGGCTGGCTGTTCGCGCCGATGGCGAAGTGGGAACGCGTGCTGATCGGCGTGGCCGGGCTGCCGATGATCCACGGATCGGTGGGCGGCGCCGCGATCTCGACGGTGCTTGCGCTGCCGGTGATCGTGCGCCAGATCGCGGCGCGCCGCAAAGCCTAGAGCGCGACCGACATCCCGCCGTCGACGATGATCGTCTGGCCGGTGAGGTAGGAGCCGGCGTCGGACGCCAGCAGCAGGGCCGCACCGCCCAGCTCGTGCGGGTCGCCCCAGCGGCCCAGCGGCGTGCGGCGCACGATCATCGCGTTGAACTCGGGATTGTCGATCAGCGGCTTGTTGAGCTCGGTCGCGAAATAGCCGGGCGCGATGCCGTTGACGAGGATGCCCTTGGGTGCAAGCTCGATCGCCATCTGGCGGATCATGCCTTCGAGCGCGGTCTTGGCGGCGGCGTAGGCGACCGTGTTGGGCCGGCCCAGATGCGCCATCAGGGACGTGGTGTAGATGATGCGGCCCTTGCCGGCCGCGCCCATCACCTTTGCCGCCTCGCGGCCCAGCACGAAACCGGCCTTCAGGTGCTGGCCCAGGACATTGTCGAAATCCGACGACTTGTACTCCGTGAACGCGCCGCGGATCGTGCCGCCGGCGTTGGAGACGAGGATGTCGAACCGGCCGCGGCGCTTGTGGATGTCGGCGACGGCCGCCACGCACGCGGCCTCGTCGGTCACGTCGAAGGCGAGCGCCTCGCCGCCGAGCTTCTTGGCGGCCGCTTCCGCTTCGGCCTTGTTGCGCGCGTTGACCACGACATGCGCGCCTGCACCCGCGAGCGCCGACGCCATCCCGAAGCCGAGGCCGCGCGAGCCGCCGGTCACGAGGGCCACACGGCCTTTGAGGTCGAACATCGGATGCGTCATGTTGGCGGTCTCCCGTTTATGATTGTTGACGGGAATTGTATGCCGAACGCGGCGCGATCCTAAACCGATTTTTTACGGGCTCAGGGCAGCTCGGGGACCTTCTCGTAAACGCTCGCGCCCGTCAGGCTGCTCATGAACGCGATCAGCTGGCGGCGCTCGGCGAAGGTGAGGCCGAGCGGGCGGATCTTGTCCGAAAGGCTCGGCCGCTTGATGCCGCCCTTGTCGTAGACATTGATCACGTCCATCAGCGTCGCGGCCGACCCGTCGTGGAAAAAGGGCGCGCTCAGCACCACGTCACGCAACGAGGGCGTCTTGAAGGCGTACTGCGCCTTGATGTCGCCCGGAAACAGCCGGCCGCGTCCGATGTCGTCGCCCGGCAGGCCGATATCGTGGAACTTGCCGTCGGTGAAGCGCCAGGTCGAATGGCACTCGGCGCACATCGCCTTGCCGTTGAACAGCACGAAGCCCGCCTTGGCCTCGTCGCCCAGCGCGTTGTCGTCGCCCTCGACCCAGAGATCGAAGGGCGCCTTGCCGCTGACGATGGTGCGCTCGTACTGCGCCACGGCCTGCGCGATCGTCTGCGCGGTGATCGCGTCGCGGGGGCCCGGAAAGGCGCGCGCGAACAGCGGCGCGTAGCCGGGAATGCCTTTCACCTTCCCAACCAGTTCGCGCTCGGGCGTGTTCATCGCCGGGCCCGACATGGCCGTGAGCATCTGCTTTTCCAGCGTGTCGGCGCGGCCGTCCCAGTTGAAGAGCGTGTCCCACGCGAGGTTGGCGAGGCCCGAGGTGTGGCGCGGCATCACGTGGCCGAGCGGGGCGGGCGAGTTCGCCACGCCGTCGCCCCAGCCCAGCCCCGGCAGATGGCACGAGGCGCACGCGATCTCGCCGTTGAAGCCGATGCGCTTGTCGAAAAACAGCATGCGGCCGAGATCGACCTGGCGCTGGTTGAACGGATTGTCGGCCGGGAACGGGATTTCCCTGGGGCGGACGTATTTGGCCTGCAGGGCCTTGATGTCGGGCGCCTGTGCGGCGGAATCAGCCGCCGGTCCGAACGCGGCAAGGACGCCGATCAGGATTCCGATCACCCGACGCATGGCTTGTTTCTCCACTCCGATCGAGGAGGCGGGAGTTTCGGCCAGCGTCGGGCGAAAGGAAAGCGATTCGACGCCCTTCAGTGGTAGTACTGTTAACGCTACATACGAAAGCTGTGATCTCCCTCTACTTGTCGAGGAAGGCCTTGAGCCTGTCGGCCACGCGCGCCATCGCGAGCACGCCGTCGAGATGCCCGCCATTGCCCGGGATCGTCACGAGGTCGGCGTCCTTGCCCTGCTTCTTCAGGATGTCGACCGCGCGATGGGCATAGGCCGGGACGAGCAGCAGGTCGCTCTCGGCCGGGATGAACAGCGCCTTCGCCTTGATGCGCGCGAGCCCGTCCTCGAGGCTGGAAAGATGGCCCGTCGTGAAGAGCTGGTTGGCGCGCACGAGATAGACGAAGTGTGCCGCATCCGACAGGCGCGCGCGGGCGAGCGAGACCTGATCGAGCACGGCCTCGATCTGGTACTTGTTGTCCCATGCATCCAGCGGGTTCTTGGCGCTGTCGGCCCATTTGCGGCCGAACGTCGCTTCCGCCCAGCCATGGGCGCGCGCGTCGATCGTGACCATCTTCAGCGCGAAGGCGAGGCCGGCGTCGGGCGTCGGTCCGCCGAAATACGCGCCGCCCTTCCAGTTGGGATCGAGCAGGATGGGCTGGGCCCATGTGCCGAGCCGCGCGATCGTGTAGGCGTCGGCCTCGCCCACGCCGATGACGGGCACGACACGCTGGACGAAGTCGGGATAGGCCGAGGCCCATTCGAGCGACTGCAGCGCGCCCATCGAGGCGCCGATGGCCGCGTAGACCTTCGTGACGCCGAGCGAGTCCAGCAGCGCCTTCTGCACGTTGACGAAGTCGCGCATCGTGACGATGGGAAAGCTCATGCCGTAGGGCTTGCCGGTGGCGGGATTGTTCGTCGCCGGGCCCGTCGTGACGGTGATGCCGTCCTTGACGTTGAGGTTCACGAGGCTGTCGACCGAGATCACGAAATACTTCGTCGTGTCGATCGCCTTGCCGGGGCCGATGATGCCGTCCCAGTAGCCGGGGGCGGGCGCTTCCGCCCGGTACTTGCCGGCCGCGTTGGAGTTGCCGGAGAAGAAGTGCGGCACGATGATCGCGTTGTCCTTGGCCGCGTTGAGCGTGCCGTAGCTTTCCCAACCGACCTTCACGTCCCGGATCGTCTTGCCGCCGACGGTCGTGTAGCTCGCCAGCGTGAAGCTCTTCTTCTCGACGATGCCCACGCTGTCCTGCGCGAAGGCGGTGCCGGTCGTCGCCGCGAAGGCGAGCACGGCCGCAAAAAATTTGAAGCGCATTTTGTATTCCCCCCTTAGAGTTCCCCCGACCAAACGCTAGCACGGCGCACCAACGGCCGGGTACCAGAGGGAGTGACGCAAAGATGGGCAATCGTCTCGCAGGCAAGACGGCATTCGTTACCGCGGCCGCACAGGGCATCGGCGCCGCCAGCGCCCGGCTATTCGCCGCTGAAGGCGCCAAGGTGATCGCGACCGACATCGACGAGGGCAAGCTCGCGGCCCTTTCGGGCGTGCCGGGCATCACGGTGCGAAAGCTCGACGTGATGGACAAGGCCGCGATCAATGCCGCCGCCGCCGCCATCGGCCCCATCGACGTGCTGTTCAATTGTGCCGGCTTCGTCCACAACGGCACGATCCTCGACTGCGACGACAAGGCCTGGGACTTCTCGATGAACCTGAACGTCCGCTCGATGTTCTGGACCGTGCAGGCCTTCCTGCCGGGCATGCTCGCCAAGGGCAAGGGCACGATCGTCAACATGTCGTCGGGCTGCTCGTCGATCAAGGGCGCGCCCAACCGCTTCGTCTACGGCACCACCAAGGCCGCGGTGATCGGCCTCACCAAATCGATCACGGCCGACTATGTCGGCAAGGGCATCCGCGCCAACGCGATCTGCCCCGGCACGGTCGACACGCCCTCGCTGCAGGACCGCATCGATACCGCCGCCGACCCGGTCGCGCAGCGCAAGCTCTTCATCTCGCGCCAACCGATGGGCCGCCTGGGCACGGCCGAAGAGATCGCCGACCTGGCGCTGTTCCTCGCCAGCGACGAGTCCTCGTTCATCACCGGTGCCGAGTTCAAGATCGACGGCGGCTGGTCGAACTGACAGGGGCGTCATACAATCGTTACCCTACAGTTGTGCGGTTGACGCAAAAATGCCTTGAATTGTACGATTCGCCCTCGATCCAGCGAGGGCATTTCGTCATGGCGCGAACCGTTCTGTTGCGGCATCCGGAGACCAACGAGGTCCGCAAAGGCTATTACGGCTTCTGCTGGTCCGGCCTGTTCCTGGGCGGGCTGCCGGCCCTCGCGCGCGGCAATCTCAAGATCGGCATCTCGCTGCTGGTGCTCGCCGTCCTGCCGTTCGTGCTGCGCGGCGTCTTCTACCGTTCGCTGGCCGGCTCGTTCTATCTCTTTGCCGTCGTCGTCTTCGCGAGCGAGTACAACCGCTTCTACACGATGGCGCTGATCGACCAGGGCTTCCAGTTCTTCGACCGCGCCGAACACGTCGCGGCCGCCAAGCGCAACCTGGGCTTCATCTCGGGCCGCGTGCTCAACATCTTCGGCCGCCATCGCGCCAAGCCGGCGGCGGCTGTCGCGCAGAAGCCTTCGGAAGCGGCCTGAGCGCTGCCGGTGTTCAGAAAGGTCGAGTTCGAGTCCTGTGGCACCGTCCTGCGCGGACGGCACTATGTGGCCGCCGGCGAAGGCCTGCGCCCCTGCGTCGTGATGGCGCACGGCACGTCGGCGACGATGCCGATGGTGGCGGGCGACTACGCCGAGGTCTTCCGGCGCGCGGGCATCGACGCGCTTCTCTACGACAACCGCAATTTCGGCGAAAGCGGGGGCGAGCCGCGCCAGGAGATCAACCCGTGGGTCCAGGGGCGTGGCTATCGCGATGCCTTCGCGTTCGCGCGCACCCTGCCGGGCATCGATCCGTCGCGCGTCGCGATCTGGGGCGACAGCTACACGGCGATGGTCGTGCTCGTTGTCGGCGCGTTCCTCGATGATGTGGCGGCGATCGTCGCGCAGATCCCGGCCTGCGGGATCGAACTGCCGGGGATCGAGCCGGACGACGCGAAGTTCGCGCAGATGCGCGCGACCTTCGAGGACGGCGACGTTTCGGGCTCGCCCGAGACGACGGTGGGTCCGCTGCCTGTGGTTTCGGCCGACCAGCTCGGGTCGCCGTCGCTGCTGAAGCCGATCCAGGCCTATCGCTGGTTCGTCGAATATGGCGGGCGCTTCGCCAGCAACTGGGAAAACCGGGCGACCCGTGTGGTCCCCCGGACGCCCGTGCCCTTCAATGCCTATCTGACCGCGCCCTATCTGAAGGCGCCGACACTGATGATGGTCGCGCGCGGCGACGAGATGGTCCATTGCAACCGGGCGGTCCAGGATGCGGTCTTCGGGCGCATCGCGGCGCCGAAAATCTTCGACGAGATCGACGGCGGCCATTTCGGCCTGCTGTGGAGCCACGGCCCGCTGTTCGACACGGCGTCCGCGCGGCAGGCGGCGTTCCTGCGCAGCCGGCTCAACGTCGAGTAGCCCGTTCCGCCGGCTTCCGGTGCCGATGGGGCGGGATCAGGGAAAGTCGCGCGTGCCGAAGGGCGGGCCGCCATCTTCACAGGGCAGGCCGTCGGCGATCTCCACCCACGGCGCTTTCGAGCCGGTGCGGAAATGCATCCCGGCCTTCATTTCGGGATCGGTATCGAGCGTGCCGAGACGAAAGCCCAGCTCGTCCGGATCGCTTTCGTCGCGCTTGTAGATCGGCGAGCCGCAGCAGCCCGCGAAATGGCGCCGGACGCCCGGGCTGGATTCCCAGCTCGCCATCCGCTCTTCGCCCGCGACGATACGGAAATCGGACGTCTTCACGCCGGCCGTCGTGCCGAAGCTCGAGCCCGAATGCTTCCGGCAGCGCCAGCAGTGGCAGTAGGTGACGGGCCCGATCAGCGCGCCCGCGATCTCGTAGCGCACCGTGCCGCAGGCGCACGAGCCTTTCAGCATGGCGCTAGAGGATGCCTTCGCGCCTGAACACGCTGGCGAGGCTTTCGCCGCGCGCCAGGGCCGCGCGCGTGCGGTTCTCGCCGGTGACCTTGGCGAGCGCGGCGGCGAAGACCTGCTTTTCTATCCGGCGCGGAATGCAGACGGCGCCGTCGGCGTCGCCGAAGATCACGTCGCCGCTTTCCACACGCACGCCGCCAAGTTCGACCGGTACGTCGATGGCGGCCACCTCGGCGCGGCCCTTGGTGTCGAGCGGGCCGATCCCGGCGGCGAAGACCGGGAACTTGAGTTTGCGGATCGCGCGCACGTCGCGCACCAGCCCGTCGGTGAAGCAGCCCGACGCCTTGCGCGCGCGCGAGGCGGTGGTCAGCAATTCGCCCCACGGGCCGATCTTCGGGTTCCCGCCGCAGGCGAGCACCGGCACCTCGAAGGGCTTGAGATCGTCGATGAGCGCGATCTCGAGCTCGTAGGGATTGTGGCCCTTGGGCACGTGGAACACTTCGCGGTAGATCGCCGTGCGCGCGCGCCCGAGCAGCACGCGGCTGTCATCAAGCGGACGGATCGAAGGCGCGAAGGCCTGGTTGCGCAAGCCGAGCCCGTCGAGCGTGTCGGAGACGACCGAGACGAAGAGCTTGCGCCGCGCGAGCGCGAAGGGATCCTTCGCCATCAGTAGGTCGCCCGGCCGCCGGTGATGTCGAACACGCCGCCGGTGGTGAACGAGCATTCGGCCGAGGCGAGCCATGTCACCATCGCGGCGATCTCCTCGATCTGCACGAAGCGGCCCATCGGGATCTTGCCGAGCATGAAGGCGATGTGCGCCTCGGTCATCTGCTTGAGGATGTCGGTGTCGGCGACGGCGGGCGTGATGCAGTTGGCGAGCACGCCGGTCTTGGCGAGTTCCTTGCCCAGCGACTTCGTCAGCGCGATGAGGCCCGCCTTGGCCGAGGAATAGGCCGGCGCGTTCGGGTTGCCTTCCTTGCCGGCCACGGAAGCGATATTGACGATCCTTCCGTAGCTGCCCTTGATCATGTGCGGCACGACCGCGCGGCAGCACAGGAACGGGCCGGTCAGGTCGACATCGATGACCTTCTTCCATTCGGCGACCGGGTACTCCCACGTCGTCGTGTTGGGCCCGGTGATGCCGGCATTGTTGACGAGGATGTCGATCCCGCCCATCGCGCCGATCGCGGCGTTGGTCGCGGCCGTCACGCTCGCCTCGTCGGCGACGTCGGCGGGCACGATATGGACGCGCGCGCCCGCGGCGAGGCGCTTGGCGGCGGCGTCGAGCGCCGCCGGATCGCGGTCCCACAGCGTCACGGATGCACCCGAGGCGAGGAAGCGCTCGGCGACCGCGAGGCCGATGCCGCGTGCGCCACCGGTGATGATCGCGCGCTTGCCTTCCAGATCGATCTTGTTCATTGGGCCGTCTCCCTAGTGGCGTGTCCCCAGCCCGAGACGCTTCTCGAGGCCCGCGCTCCAGCGCGAGAGGCCGAAGCAGGCGAACCAGAAGATCGTTCCGGCGAACACGTAGGCTTCCATCGTCAGGCCGACCCATTTTGGATCGGCAAGCGCAGCATGCACGATGCCGAGGAGATCGAAAAGCGACACGACGAGGACGAGTGTGGTGTTTTTAAGCAGTGCGATGAACTCGTTGGCGAGTGCGGGCAGTGATAGACGCAAGGCCTGCGGCAGGATGATGAACCACGTCGCCTTCCAGTAGCCGAGGCCCATGGCGGCGGCGGCTTCGGCCTGGCCCTTGGGCAGGGCCTGCAGCCCGCCGCGGATCGCCTCGGCCATGTAGGCCGCGATGCACAGCGCCAGCCCCACGACCGCGCGCACCAGCCGGTCGACGCCCGTGCCCGCCGGCATGATCAGCGGCAGCAGGATCGAGGCGAGGAAGATGACCGTGATGATCGGCACGCCGCGCCAGAATTCGATGAACACGACCGACAGCGTGCGGATCAGCGGAAGGCGCGACTGGCGGCCCAGCGCCGTCAGCACGCCCAGCGGGAAGGCGCCGATCCCGGCATAGACGGCCATGAACACCGTCAGCATCAGGCCGCCCCATTCGCGCGTTTCCACCACCGGCAGCGGCCCGCCGCCCAGCAGCAGCCACAGGCCCAGCGGCGGGAAGACGACGAGCGTGAGGAATCCGGTGAGCTTCTTGTACGGCGCCCCGTTCCACAGGAACGGCACCGCGAAGGCGATCAGAAGGGCCGCCGCGAGATCGATCCGCCACGTTTGTGCTGGCGGATAGAGCCCGTACATGAACTGCCCGAAGCGCACGCGGATGAACACCCAGCACGCACCCCCGGCCGCGCAGTCGGTGCGGTCGGCGCCGTTCCACGTGGCCTTCAGAAGCGCCCATTCGACGAGCGGCGGCACGTAGGCGACCAGCAGCGCCGCGCAGGCGAGCGTCACGGCCGCATCCAGCCACGTGGCGAACAGGTTCGCTCTTGCCCAGCGCAGCGCCTTCATCGCGTCACCAGCGCGATGCGTGCGTTGTACCAGTTCATGAAGGCCGACACCGCGAGGCCCACGACCAGATAGACTCCCAGCACGATGGCGATGATCTCGATCGCCTGGCCGGTGTTGTTGAGCGCCGAGCCCATGAACACGCTGACGAGTTCGGGGAAGGCGATGACGGCGCCGAAGGACGAGTTCTTCAGCACGTTGAGATACTGGCTGGTCATCGGCGGCACCATCACGCGCAGGGCCTGCGGCACGATGATGAGGCGCAGCGTCTGGCCGGGCTTGAGGCCGAGGGAAGATGCCGCCTCGGTCTGGCCCTTGCTGACGGCGAGGATGCCGCCGCGCACGATCTCGGCGATGAAGCCGGCGGTGTAGGTGACGAGCGCGAAGAACAGCGCCACGAATTCCGGGATCAGCGCGAAGCCGCCGCGGAAATTGAAGCCGGTCAGAACCGGCACGCTCCACGCGGTCGCGGATGCCGCCAGCGCCGCGACGAGTGCCGGCAGGCCGACGACGAGCGCCAAGCCCGACGCGACGACGGGGAAGGGCTGGCCCGTTTCCGCCTGCCGCCGTGCCGCCCACAGGCGCAGGGCGAGGAAGGCGCCGAGACCCGCGACGAACGCCGCGACCGGCCACCAGACGACAGAGGCCGTCTCGGGCAGCGGGATCGACAGGCCGCGGTTGTTGAAGAAGAAGAGTCCGCCGATATCGATGCTGTTGCGCGGCGCCGGCAGCGCGCGGATGACGCCGAAATACCAGAAGAAGACAAAGAGCAGCAGCGGGATGTTGCGCACGAACTCGACATAGGCGCCGGCGAAGACCGACAGCAGCCAGTTCTTGGAGAGGCGCGCCACGCCGACCACGAACCCGAGGATCGTGGCGAACACCATCGCGAGGACGGAGACGAGAACCGTATTGGCGATGCCGACCAGCAGCAGGTCGAAGATGCGGTCCTGCGGCGTGTAGCCGATCAGGCGGAAGGGGACGTCGATTCCCGACGTGCGCCACAGGAAATCGAATCCCGAGGCGATGCCGGCCTTGACCATGTTCTCCGAGGCGTTCGCCACGAAGTACCAGCCGAGCAGAAAAAGGCCGCCCGCGACCGCGATCTGGGCAAGCCAGTCGCGGACGCGGGCGTCGTAGAAGAAGCGGCGGAGGATGGCTTGCGCCCCTTCGCTTATTGGAACGGCGGCGTGAAGAGGAGCCCGCCCTTCGTCCAGAGCTGGTTGGGACCGCGCGGCAGCTTGAGCGGCGAGCCCATGCCGACCGTGCGCTCGTAGCTTTCAGCGTAGTTCCCGACCTGCTTGATCGCGTTGTACATCCAGTCGTTCGACAGGCCGAGCATCGCGCCGAAATTGCCTTCGGCGCCCAGCAGGCGGCGGACTTCCGGATTGGCGGAAGAAGCCTTCATCTGGTCGACGTTCTTCGACGTGACGCCGAGATTCTCGGCGGCGATCATGCCGTTGAGGACCCAGCGCACGACCGCCTGGAAGCGTTCGTCGCCGTAGCGCGTCGTCGGGCCCTGCGGATCGTTCGAGATCAGCTCGGTCAGGATGACGTTGTCGTCGGGCGACTTGAGCTTGATGCGCTGGCCGGCCAGCGCGCCGAAGCCGGCGGTGTAGGCGTCGCAACGCTCGGCGTCGTAGGCCGCGATGGCGTCGTCGTTCTTCTGGAAGTTGACGATCGTCACCTTCTTCTTGCGCTCGGCGAACCAGTCGGTCGCCTGCTTCTCTTCCGAGGAGCCGGCCGCGACGCAGATCGTGGCGCCGTCCATCTGGTCGGGCTTGGTGATGCCCGCCTTCTTGCGCACGACGAAGGTCTGCCCTTCGTAGAAGTTGATGCCCTGGAAGTTCACGCCCAGCGAGGCGTTGCGCGAGAAGGTGATCGTCGTGTTGCGCGACAGCAGATCCACCTGGCCCGACTGCAGGATCGGCCAGCGCTGCTGGACCGACGTCGGCGTGAACTTCACCTTGTTGGCGTCGCCCAGGATGGCGGCGGCGAGCGCCTTGCAGTAGTCGACGTCGATGCCCGTCCACTCGCCCTTGTCGTTGGCGAAGGAGAAGCCGGGCAGGCCGAGATGGACGCCGCACTCCAGATGGCCGCGGGCCTTGATGGCGTCGAGCGTCGGGCTCGGCGTCAGCGTCTGTGCCTGCGCGCTGAAAGAGAGCGTCAAGGCGGCGAAAGTTGCCGCCAGAATTCCGGTTTTCATTAGGGGGCCTCCTGAGTGGACGTCGTTCCGCATTTGCTGCGTTGCGGGGGATAATGGCGTCTGGAGGCGCCGTCGGCAAGATGTCATAGACGTGCGGTAGATACGCCGACTATTCTCGCGTCGGAATAGGGGGGAATAGCCGTGTCTGCCCGACTTGAAATCGATCGCGTCGAAACCGCGTATGGAAACGTGCGCGTATTGAAAGGCGTCTCGCTCGACGTGGCGCCGGGCGAATTCGTCGCCCTGCTGGGCTCGTCGGGCTGCGGCAAGACGACATTGCTGCGCACGATCGCAGGTTTCCTCAACGCCACGGCAGGCGAAATCCGAGTCGGCGGGCGCGACATCGCGGGCGAACCGCCCGACAAGCGCGGCATGGCGATGGTCTTCCAGAGCTATGCGCTGTGGCCGCACATGAGCGTCGCGCAGAATGTCGGCTACGGCCTGCGTCTTAAAAAATGGCCACGCGAGAAGATCGCGGCGCGCGTGGACGAGATCCTGGCGATGCTGAAGCTCGACGGGCTGGGTGCGCGCAACGTGACGCAGCTTTCCGGCGGCCAGCGCCAGCGCGTTGCGTTGGGCCGGGCACTCGCCGTCGATCCGTCGATCCTGCTGCTCGACGAGCCGCTCTCGAATCTCGATGCGCGCATCCGCGAGGACGTGCGTCACGAGATCAAGGCGCTGCAGAAGAATCTCGGCATCACCGCCATCCACGTCACGCATGATCGCGAGGAGGCCATGGTGATGGCCGACCGCATCGTCATCCTCGATGCCGGCACGATCGCGCAGGTCGGCCCGCCCGAGACGCTCTACAACCAGCCCAATTCGCCGTTCGTCGCGTCGTTCATGGGGGCCAACAACGTCGTGCGCCTCACGGGCACGCGTCAGGGCGACATGCTGGCC
The DNA here is from genome assembly GCA_044224405.1 of Tagaea sp. Classification (GTDB taxonomy): domain Bacteria; phylum Pseudomonadota; class Alphaproteobacteria; order CACIAM-22H2; family CACIAM-22H2; genus Tagaea. The sequence goes on from JBGAKN010000026.1 coordinate 14,613, forward strand.
ATCGCCGAAGGGACGGGCAACCGCGCGGCGAACCTGCGCCGGGCGGCACCCGCCGGATTCACGCAAGGAAACCTCGTCGCGCATTTCCGCTCGGAAGCGGCCGAACTCGCCGACGGCGGCCATATCGATCCGGGCGCGCTCATGCTGCCGGGCAAGATCGTGCAGGCCGCCTATCCGGGCGGCATCTGGCGCTATGCGGTGGCGGTGGGCGACAGCCAGTACATGGTCGACGATCCCGACCGGCGCGAACTCGGCGCCAAGGTCGCCGTGCGCGTGCCGGCGGAAGCCTTGCATCTCTACCCGGCCCCGATGTCGCCGAACTGACACATAGGGGACGGTACAAGACAAGCCGACGGGCGGGGCCGGAAGCCCGGCGGTGGAACGAAACCGGTCGATGATGGAGAGAGACATGAAACGCAGGACGATGATTGCCGCGCTCGCGGCAGGCACGTTGCTGGCGGCGGCAAGCGGTGCCAACGCGCAGCAGATAAACCTCAACGTGATGACGGCGGGCGACCAGAACATGGTCGACTACATCACCGAATTTCTCGGCCCGATGTTCGAGAAGGCCAATCCCGGCGTGAAGGTGCGCGCGGTGGGCACGGGCCCCGGCGACGCCGGCTCGCAGCGCATCTGGGAGCGCCTGGAAGCGCAGAAGAAGGCGAATTCGGCGACCGTCGACGTCGACGTCGCGGTCGTCCACCAGAAGATGGCCGGCCAGATGGTCAAGGACGGCATGCTGTCGAAGTACCGCAGCCAGATCTCGACCGGCGCCATGACGACCAACGACGTCTCGAAGAACTCGCTGGGCGTCAATGTCGACGGCTACGTGATTCCGATGTTCCTCAGCCAGATCGCGATCGCCTACAACCCCGACAAGGTGAAGACGGCACCGTCGACCTACGACGACCTCGTCGCGTTCTCGGCCGCCAACCCCAAGCGCTTCGGCCACAACGGCATCCGCGGCGGCATGTCGGGCGTGGGCTTCGTGTTCGGCTGGCTCTATGCCTATGCGCCCCAGCCCGCCAAGCTGATCGAAGGCCCCTACGACGACGCGACGGTCGCGGCGCTCGCACCGGCCCTGCAGAAGCTCAAGGCCTTCAACGGCACGGCCACGATCACGCCGGGCAACGCCGGCACGCTCGACGCGCTCAATCGCGGCGAGATCGACATGGGCCCGGTGTGGATGGACATGTTCTATTCCTGGCAGGACGAGGGCAAGCTCTCGCCCAAGCTGAAGCTCACGCTGCTGAAGACCGGCCTGCCGGGCCAGCCGATGTACTATGTGGTGCCGGAGAAGTCGGCGAACGCCGCCGTCGCGCGCAAGTTCGTCGAACTCGCCACGTCGCCGCAGGTGCAGGCTAAGGGCATCGTCGAGCGCTTCAACTGGCTGCCGGGCATCGACGCCAGCTTCGTCCAGCAGTATCTCGACAAGAAGGTCATGGACAAGCTGTTCAAGGACGTGCCGCCCGACATGCTGAAGGCGATGGGAAAGCCGATGCCGCAGTCCGACTACTTCACCAAGATCCAGGAACAGTACGAGAAGATCGTCCTGAACTGAGCTGAATGAAGGGGAGGGGCCGGTGCGTGTTCGCGCGCCGGCCCCGCCGTTCCGATGGGTCCGACCCGCAACATCTCCATCCTGCTCGTGGTGCCCGCCCTCCTCGTGGTGGCGGCGCTCTTCGTCTATCCGCTCGGCTTCTCGCTC
>JBGAKN010000011.1:0-86164 GCA_044224405.1 Tagaea sp.
TACTAGTTGAAAACGAGTATGTGACGAAGGGTTAAGTTAGTTCACTTTGGGGTTCGAACTTTGCCCCCATTCGTTAGCAGCAGCATTCGCGACCCATTCTCTACATTCCGACAGCGAAAGATCGTCGAGGCTATCGATGGGTGTGCCAGCACATTACGCAAGTGAACTTCCGAAGCGCCTCGGATTCCTTGTTGATAAAATCTACCCCATCGTCAAAGGCGGAATTGATGGAGATCAGATATTCGGCGGGCAACTGGGAACAACATTCCTGCTTGCTATGGCAACCCCCATGCTCGTGCTTCCCATCGAACGCATAGTTAGATCCGCAAATGGTTTGCGCGTGATGGGAAACGATCTGATCAGTAACGCTGCAATTGGGGCCGGCCTTGCCAAGGCATTTGCGACGGGGCAATCATTTGGCAAGTTGAATATCGCTGTTGATGCAACGGGTTGGTCATACCTAGAGAATCGTCCACGCTTTGATATAGCGAATGCATGGTCTGATGAACTTCTTGCCGAGTTCGATCAAGAGCAGGCGCGTACGGCCGCTCGCGATGCTGATGCTGCCAAAATTCTCAAAGTTGTTCGAGATGCGCTGTCTCATGGCGGCATAACTTATCTCAACGCAAATGGTCGTCATGTTGTTGACGGCGAAGTCAGTATGATTGTGTTTTCCGCGCATGTGGGCCGGAGCGGCAATACTTACAATCTGGTACGCGTAACTGAAGTGGCGTTTCATTCTTTTCTAATCGCCTGGGCCAACTGGCTGAATCAGCAAGAGTAGCCTTGAGCAAAAACCGCCTTGCTGGGCTGTTAATGAGCAAAAAATTCAAAAATTTACCTTGCGTATACTGCAGCGGTCAGCAGCTAGCGACGACCGCGGATCATGTTTTGGCGCGTCAATTCTTCATTGAACGAGATCGAGATAACTTGCCGAAAGCCCCTGCTTGCGCGCGATGCAATGGGGAGAAATCTGAACTCGAGCATTATCTCACAGCCGTTCTACCTTTCGGGGGACTGCATGCAACAGCAACGGAAAATCTTGAAGCGCAAGTGCCCCCACGGCTCGCCAAGAACCGGAAGCTTCATCGCGAGCTAAATGAAGGTCTGATAAAAAAGACTTGGCCTGCTGCTGATGAGAATGTCGGTGCTATGGCCATCCCATTTCAAGGTGAGAAGTTAATTTCGCTGTATGGAATGATCGCTCGCGGACTGCTTTGGCATGAATGGAAAGCCATCGTCGCCCCAGACGAAATTGTGCAGCCATATTCACTCTCTTTCGCCGGTGAGTTTCTATTCAAAAAGCTGTTCCAGGCAAAAGCGGTGAGGCGAGTTTCAAGAGATTGGGGAAATGGAACAGTAAAATATGATGGAGTTCAGTTCGCGGATATTTCCATCATGTATGCATGGCGTATTCAAATTTATGGTGGAGTAGTATTGGCGGAAGATCGACCTGGCGCGCATCAGCAAACGACGACGAGCGGCGGCGTTCTGATAGGAAGCAAGGATCTCGAGACACTTCTGCAAGATCTTTGATCGGCGATTAAATGACGGATAGTCTGCTTTAACGAGTGTTGGATTTAGAGAGTCCTAAGTGGGGTACCCACACGCCGAATTTCAATCTGACATCAGATGCCGTTGGAAAATTCTTGAACACGTCAACTATGCTCTATTCAATGAATCCATGAGCACACACCCGGATCAACATCATCTGATGCGTCATCATCCATGACGTCCGCGGATCGGACATTGAGTGAGTTCATGAAGTTGAGTTGCCTGGAATTGGAGTCCAGATCGGGTAGAATTTGGGCGCCTACAATCGACAATTAAAAGAAATCAAACTGTTTTTGAACACAGCCATGACCTACAAGGCCAGAGAATAGCTTGTAGTTGCTCAAGTGGCGACGCAGTCGGCCTGCAATAATTGCCGCGTTAATACGAAACTTCCTGGAAAATTCTTCAATCTCATACTGGGTTCGAGCATGCCGAATTTCAGCCCATGCGTCTGGTGGGATCAGCATGTTCTGCGCCCAATTGTCAGCCTCGCTCTCTTCTTTGTTGTTTGCGGGCGACACATCAAGATCATCAACAAAGAAAGCCGCTGTATCTGATTTTAGATGCAGCTTCACATGCGCAAGCTCATGGCAGAGCGTAAACCAGAAATTATCTAACCGATCATGACGAAGCGATAGTCCAATCACCGGTGTTCCATCACTCAAGCGGATAGCTGCTCCGTCAAGGTGAGTACGCGGGAGGTGCTTTTCGATGATCAAAAGTATTCCATTCTTGGCTAAGTATTCTTTAGCCAACCGAGGTCCTTCATCCAATGTACTAAGTGAAACTAGGCTTCTCATGAAGTCTTCATTGATCGCCGAATCTCGATATTGAGCGGGCCTAATTGATTCGCTGGCAAGATTGACAACTTGGGTGGTCCAAGCAAGCAGCGCCAATTTGTCGGAGTTAGCGACACGAACGTTCTTCCGATAAAAGTGAGCGCACTGCTCCTGATTCGCTAAATCAAGATTCCTAAAGAGATATCGAGAAAGCTCAACGGCCCTATCTCTCGCGTCATCCACCGAACCACGAAAGACAGATGACACCCAATTCCGTTCAAGAATGCTCTTCCACGGGAGCTTTTCTGGATTCTCGACAGGTGCATTTGGAATACCAGCCGTAGATTCTTGCAAAAGAATCTCTGCCGGCACCTTCAATTTTTCATGCAGCGTTCGAATCATAGAGAGCGTCAGGGATCGCTTTCCAGATAGAATTTCAGAAACTTTGGATCGCCCACCAAGAAGCGGCGCCAAATCCTTGTTCTGAAGATTCAGTTGCTCCATTCTAAATTTGATTGCTTCGATGGGATCGGGCGGGTCGATCGGGTAATTCGCCTTTTCATAGATCTCCAAAATTGCTGACAGAAGCTCAAGCTCCTCGAACTCCGGCGTATCTGGAGAAGCATCCATCAAAGTATTCAGTCGCGCCAAGCCTGACTCGTAGTCAGCCTCGGTCTTGATAAGGCGCTGAACCATCATATTTTCTCCGCGTCTATGTGGTCATAGTCCGCATGGGAGCCAACCCATCGGACGAATACGATCTTGGCTTGGTAAGCGATCTTCACGATTAGTCGGTACTTGTTGCCGCAAATGTTGAAGACAACGCGACCTGACTTAAGAACGCTTGCATTGCGATACTGGGCTTTGAGATCGGACGGGTTGGTCCAGTGTGCTGACTGGATTTCGGCAACCCACGCTTCCAACGATTTTTGCGAGCCTTCGTGACCCGGAGTAGACCAAAACTGCCTAAGGCAACGAGGGTTGTGGATTCGCATAGCCCTACCGTTTCAACCAGGTAGTGCATCGCTCGCGGCCGGGTCAAGCAGAATGCTCTCATGATTCAGGCACTTATATGGTCCCGATTCGAGCCGTGTCAATGTTCCCTTGCGGGGAACTATTAAATGTGGTTAATTGAGATCGGTTCGATTCCCTGTATCGAGCTCATGGCGGGCGTAGGCCTTTGAAACATTGTGTGACGTTTTACGCGGCGGCACAGAAAGCAGATAATCATATGTCTACGAATGAAAATGCGAAACCCGACAGCGAGCGCGATGACATCCGGGTCGAAATCGCGACGCCTCGCGGCATGTATGTCGGTGCTTTTTCGAAGAACACCAAGATTGCCGAGGTGATTGCGGTGGTTGTTAAGGAGAAGAAGCTCGACGGCGGGGACAGCTACGAACTTGTCTTCGACGGGAAGGTGCTTCAGCCGACCGAACGGCCGCTTGTTTCTTTCCACCTGCCGAATCCCGCCAAGCTCAATCTCGTTGCGATCGGCACGGGGGTTTGAGAATGCCAACCGCGGCAGAATTGCAGTTCGAGGAAGAGCTCGCGGTCCTCGAAGAAATCTCTAGGGAACGGGGCTGGAAACTGGAGAGGGGCGAGCGCCCTCTCCAGTTTACCCTAGGGATGCAAGCTCGCGACAACGCCGTCGTTTGGTTTCTGGTCGATTGTTCAGAATACAAAGCCAAGCCTCCGGCCTGGCACTGGTATGATCCGGTGAGGCGGCAGATCGATACAGCTAGCGCTACACCAAAAGGCTCCGGATTTATTCACGGCAACGGAGTGATATGCGCGCCCTGGAATCGCCTTGCGTACAAGAATATTGATCCGCGCGGCCCGCACACTGACTGGACGATGGTCGACTGGGTTACCAATCCCCAGACTGGCTTCTGCAATACCCTGTCGGCGATGGCGTTGCGCATGTTTACCGAGCTTTGGAGCGAACGCTATCAAGGTTTCGATAAGGCTGCAGCGTGATGGATACGCGTAAGACTGATACTAGGAAGCCGCTAGAGCCAACTTACTCGGTTGAACCGCCGCCGTGGCGCATGCTCGTCACGCGCGATTGCCTGGCCGCGCTTGGCTCAACGATCGGCCCTGAAATCAAGAAGCGCCATGAAGGGATCGCATATTTCGTGGGCGCGACGTACGACTCGACGACGCTAGCTGTAAGTCTGTTGCGCCCCGAAGCGATTACTACTCGAGGGTCCTTCATGGTGCCCCAACTCGCGATGGCAAAAGTTGTTCGCGTGGCATCGGATTTGGGTCTTCATGTTGTGGGGCAAATCCATACGCATCCTCGCGAAGCATTTCATAGCCCAGGTGATGATGATGGAGCCGGCATTCGCTATACAGGTTTCGTATCGCTCGTACTGCCTGACTATGGCACCCGGCTTCCGAAGCTTGATGGGTTGGCAGCCTATGTTTTTATAGCTGGCCGCGGGTTCGTCCCACTTCCGACCATTACCATTCTGGGCGGGACCGTAGGATGAATCGCGAAGATTGGTATCGAGCCAGAAACGATCGCTCCATCCGATATGCGAAGCGAGTGCTCGACGACGAAAAGTGGGTCTGCATCCAGGCAGATCCGGCATACGCAAAAACCTATGCGGGACAGGTCGCGGTTCTTACTGCCGCTAATCTCTTGGGGCGAATGACCCCTTCAGTTTCCATCGATGTCCCCAAGGTCAAGGTTGTCTCTCCACTTCCCTGGGCCGGAGCGGAACTGTCCTCGATTGCGCTTGGACTTCTACGCGACTGTGATCCCTTCACTCGTGCGGAGCTTCGCGCGGCCAAGGATGAAGATTATTGCCTACATCTGGGAAGTGGTCTCTGTGGCGAGACTGTCCACGGCGTCGGGTGGAATGCTTATGTTGGCCCAGCGCCAAGCCCTCTTTCCGATTCAAATAACATCAACCCAATCGGGCCCGCGCTGTCCGTCGTTATAGCCGTTGGCCAGCTTTTCAAATCTAAGCTCGGGCCTTTGGGGGAGGCCATCGCCATTAACGCATTGAATTGGAGTGATAAGAATATTGAACAATCCAGCGATCTCGAGATCGACCCTGCTGCGGATCTGGGAAATATTTGGGTCGCTGGCGTTGGCTCTGTCGGGACCGCGGCACTCTATTTTCTAACGCTCATTTCCAGAGAATTTTCCGCGCATTTGTTTGATCATGACTGTGTCAAAATACATAATCTCGATCGCTCCCCGATATTTCGACATCAAGATGTCGGTCAGCGAAAAGCAAATTCGGTGGCTACATATCTCCGTTCTGTGGGCCTTAGAGCAGTGGTCGAATGCCCGACTGACCTTGGCAATGCCCCTCAATGGCTGCATAGGCAGGCGGGAACGCCGGATCTTCTAATCTCGGCAGCCAATGAATTCAATGTTCGATACCAGATAGAAGCGGGTCTTCCACCGCTTCAAATTTATGCAACGACGGGGGAGCACTGGAACACAACCCTTCTTCGCCACATTCCGCTTGTTGATGCGTGCTCAAGATGTGCGTTTCCCAATGACCCTGTCTCTGCTGCCTTTACGTGCGCAACGGGAGAAGCAGTAAATTCTGAAGGCGAAAAAGTCGACGCGGCGCTACCATTCCTTTCGTTTTCTGCTGGCATCATGGTGGCGGCCGAGGTGCTCAAACTGTCACTTAAGCGGACCACCCCTTCGTACAATCGAGCATCATTCTATATGCTCGAGACGCCTCAGATTTTTACGTCCGAAGCAGCAATCAAAAGCCGATGCATTTGTCAGATACGCAGTTCCTCCGCCCACAGAGCAATGATTGCTAGTTCCAAGTATGCGGGTTTGACGAATCCCTGAGCCGTGAGAAAGGTGGGATTCAGCTTGAGGCGACCGTCGAGCAGTGACTTACTTATCAAATCAAGAACCCATTTTTGATTTTCGTCCACGGTTATTGCCCAAGTTTAACCCATCATTTTCGATCTGCTTTCCAGCCGGCTTAGAATCCTGAACGTGCTGGGAATGTCGCGTCGAGCACATACCGGCAATTTGGCGCCGCGAAATGTGACTGTCTTAACATTGAAGTGCTCAATGCTTGAGGCCACTAGGGCGTAAGGAACCCTCTTCAGTTTTGCGATCTCTGAGATTGCTACATACTGGGTCCGGAATTGCTTCCAGCTCTCAATGGAGATTGCCGTTCGATCGGAATTAAAAAGATCGGGCGCCTTCATCAGTAACCCAGCAGCGAGAAGCCGAACTATCACGTCGAAATCTACCCCTAGCTCTTTGGCGGCAAGCGACATTGCGATGCTTCCGCGAGCCTGGCCTAGTTGTTCGCTAATCCAATCCCCCGCTCGATCAGAGCTAAACTGAAAGCATTCTAACCCCGTCCTTGCTTTCTCTTTTATGAAAATGGGACGGAAGGACCCATCGTAGATGGCCCGAACTAGATACGCGTGCGGTGCATCGAGCTTTGATCCAAGTTTCAAAGTGATCATTGTAAAGCCGACTCTACGAGTATTCCGCGGCGCAGCTTCTTGCCGGTCACGAAGACTCGCGAAGAACTTCTCGATGTCGCTAATTCGATAAAGTGGCCCTACGGAGCCGGTGATATTTCGGTAGTTGTCATCAACCAGGCACAGGTAGCCGGCGCTCGTGAGTTCGGAAACGACCTCCTTGTCGAGACCCCACCGAATCTTGATCATTTCCGGTGAAGCAAGGTCCGCAAGATCCTCGGCGAGGTTACCTCTCTTCGAAGAAGGAGAAACCGAAAGGTCATCGACCTTCTGTTGAAACCAATCGTACGGGGCCACAGCCGCGCCTGGATGAGCGGGATCGGACTGAATGCTGTGCCTACCGGCAAAACGCTGGTGCGGGTGATAAGGCTCAGTTCTTCCCGATGCTATTGCGCGGGCTACAGGAAGTGCCACACCATGGATCTCCGGGATGGGCCCCCACGCCGGCAGGACCTTCCGCATCCGACCATAGGTAAATCCAGCCGCACTCTTGTCTTGTCTCTTTCGCCCCCCGACCGTCAGCTCATTGAGCAAGCCGAGGACGGCGTCTGGCCACCCGATGGCTATCTGGAGCATTCGGACCAGGCCTCTTTCCCAATCGAGCTCTACTGGTACCGCGCCACGTCCTTTTCTTTCGGAAATCGGCCGGCTCGATAGCTCGTATAGGGCCTGAAGCAACTTTCCGGACGGAACTCTCCGCAATACAGGGGAGAAGCACGAGCGGGCATCCTTGATAACGTCCCGGTCGAAAGAGAGGAGCCCGCTGAAGATGGCAGCAGCCAGCCTGACGTCGTTGGAGACATAGGAGGGCGGTGCCTTGGTGAACGATTGGTCGCAATTGTGGCAGTTCAGGAATTCAGGTCGACTCCAACGAAGAGCTGACTTGCAGCTTGGACACTCTGAGATCAGCCTTTCGCCGGTCTCAGGGTCCGCAATGACAAACTCCAGATCCCAGCACATCCGGTGATATCCAATTTTCCAGATTGTATGGGGGGCAATACGAGGTTCCCGGCCTGCGAAGACCGTTTCGCGGATTTCCTGGCCGGCAAACTGGATACTGGATAGAGACCGCCGCGGAGCCGCATATCGGCGCTTGTTGAGTTCGTCAGCAGGAATTCCGAAGCGCTTTGCCAGCAGGGCCGTCAGGTCCGGGTCTTTGTGCATTCCCGATAGGCTCGTTTCATCCATTTCCAGGGCGGACAGCAGATGCTGCGGCAGATCGAACACATAGTTCTTTGCGAGGCGGACAAGAAAGCCATTCAGGCTTTCGTCGGGGTACAGTGATGGAGCGCCATAAAGACGCTTCTCAGCGAGGTCATTCGTCATTGTCGACCCCGTCGTCGTCCGGCTTGCCTTGATCCTTATTGGCCTCGTTGCCACTGGGCTCTTTTCGACCTTTACGGTACTTCTCGTCGACTAAGCTCAAACTCTTCCGCGCGTCACGACTGATTTGCTTGCGGTTCCCGGGCGCTCCGCCCTTGGCCTCGTTCAGGAGAGCTTCAAACCCGCTATCTTTTTTCTTGGTCGCCTCGCGGAGCATTCGGCGCTGCGCGTGCATAAGCCCATCGTGAGTAATTGCGGCGCTGCCTCGCCTTTTCTCGAAACGCGCGGCATGCCGGACAAGATCAAATGTCTTGCCATACAGTCCAGTGGTGATCCGAAGAAGCTCACGGGCAACATCGAGTTTCAGGATGTACCCCGTATCGGTGCAACCGAGGGATTCGGAAAAGTGCTTCAAGATGCCGTTATACTCATCAAACTCAACCTGCCGAGCAGTATCACCATCCGCTTCGAGAAACCGCGGATTGGCCGGATCGCAGAAAGGATAAAGCTGAAGATCCAAGATTCGTCGACCCATAAGCTGCGGGTCGTATCCGATGACCTCTTCGATATCTTCGTTCCCCATCGCGATGATGGAGCGGCCTTCATTCATAATTGACTTGATGGTGTCGCAAACCCCCTCTTGATGAAGACCGCGCGTGTGCTTGAGATGCTGGAACTCATCGAGAATCAGGATCTCGACTTTAAAGCGCTCAAGAAAGGTTCTGACCCGCCTCTTTACAACACCGATGGTGTCGCGCGGGCGTGAAGGAACTCCCATTGCCTCGAGAATGTCGTCAAAGAAACCGCGGACCGTCGGCGTCCCCCCAACGGATACAAATAGAACAGACATTCGCGTCTCGTCGTCCGAGATAACTGGCTTGTGCGCCTCACAAATTGCCTCGCAGATCGATGTCTTGCCGACCCGCGTCGGGCCCATCACCGAAGCAAGCCGCGCCTTCTCAGCGGACTTCATGCAGTCGATGAAGTCTTCGATGTCCTCAATTGCCGTTGCGACCTGATTGGTCGGGAGGAGAGCGCTTTCTGGATGTGCAGAGGGCGTTTCCATTACTTTTTCTTCCTGGTTAGCGGGATGGCAGACTTTGCAAGATCGGGAACTCGTCCAACCTTGAGCGGAGCGTCATTGATCGTCCGCTTCAGATGATCAGGCGGTGAAGAAGGCGGCTCTTGAGGGCGCCCGACGTTGGCGATAGAACGCTGCGTCTTCGCCTTCCCCTTCCGCTGCTTCTCGGCCTTGCGCTTCGCTTTTCGAGCCTTTTGTTCCTCGATGGAAATCGCGTGATACTCAGCGATGTTAGCCATCACCTCTGCTGCATGCATCTTGTAGGCGGCTCTGAATTTGCTATCTCGGTAGTCGAGATTGATCTTCTTGAGGATGTAGGCGTGGATACGCCAACTCATGCCCTTCGTGGTCTCCTGGTCTAATGCGAGGACCGGCACCGTTTGATTATTATCGGGGTCGGCGACAAAGACTTGCGATACGTCTTCGGGATCCAGGAAGGTGATGATTCTGGGGTTCCCGCGCGTTGCAGCGTGGAACTTGGAACGAATCCGACGGATTACATCTCCGTTGTATCTAATGGTCTCAATCTGAAGGCCAGCGCGTGTGGCGGTCACTTCCCGGCCGATCATCGTACTGTGCCGAAGCCACTCAATCGATTTGAGCGGCTTGACAGGAAAGCGAAGGATTCCCTTTTGCCAGGCCTCGAGAGGTGCGCGTTTCGTGCGCGAATTGGGCCTATTGTGATAGACGTCACAAATCCATCGACCCAGCTCCCGATTGAGATCGTCAATATCCATAACCGCGAATTCAGCCGGGTCTACGTCTCCGCGCTCCTTGGGACTGCCCTTTGTTGTGCCAGGGAGTCGATGAACAAACCCGGTATTCATCACCCCGAAGAAGCGCTCGGTTTCGCCCTTTTGTTGGGCGGTGTAGGGAGGAAGAACCGTACAATCGATCCCCATCGCAAGAATTGCCGACTGCACTGCGAAGCTAATGAAGTCGCTCCCACGATCGGTGGCAATTTCATCTGGCCGTCCGGACATGGGCCAGCCGCATTTGGCACCAATCGACTGCAGGAATTCTTCAGACTTCGGGAGAATAGCGAGCCTGATGGCTTCCAGTACTGTTGCTGAATCGGGATAGCCAATTGAGATCACGAATGAGCAAATGCCACGCGTGTAGTAGTCCAGCACAATCGTTAGCCAGGCACGACCCACAATTTTCTTCGTGACCTTGTCGCAAATCAAAACGTCTAGTGTGTGATGATCCATCTCCCAGCGCTCGTTCGGTGCGGAGACGTCTGGCCCTTTCTCAACATCCTTGTACTCAGTGTGCGCGGCACGCTTACCCTTCATTCGAGTAAGTACTTCCTCTCCGCCTAGGTCATTGATCCTCCGACGAATCGATGATTCTGACGGTACTTTGCAGCCGTATAGTCTCGGGTCTGTATCAATTGCCTTCTGGATTGCAGTTCGAATTGGCTCGATGAGAGCGCCACGGCTCGAGCGCGGGTGCTTCACCCATTCATCATCGATGGCGATGCGCAAGACGGCGTTTACGCCTGGGTTCAACCGGTTTCCAGACGTGCCGCATTCTGCATAGCGGAACAAATACGAAAGTGGATCCCGGCTTCGCTTTGCCCTTCTGATCCAGCGTTTAGCTGACCAGTGTGAGGGAATCGCCTTATCGACTAGCCACTTCGGAAACCCACGTTCTTCGCGGAACTTGAAATGAGCCCGCTCAATCACCTCGATCCATTTCGACTCATCAAGAGGGCCAATCTCGCCTTCTTGGTCCATGACCGCGGTAGCTATCGCACAGTGATAATTTGCGTCCTCGATTTCAGTGCGCGTGCCGGCGATTCGCCGGTTGAAGCTCTGAACAATATTCAGGGTCGGTTGCCGTTCAGCATCCATGCTTTCCGGGACAAACTCGCCAGTGCGAAGTTTGTGATGAAACTCACCTTCTGTGAGTATCTTGATCTTCCCTGTATCGATTACCTCGAAGCTATGTCTTCCGTCCTCATAAGGACGGAAAACCCGGCAGATCTCGCCATCAATGATCGGTTCGCCAACGATCGTGTTAAACGCGATCGCAGGTTTGACATTCAGGCGTCGCTTATGTCGATCCATGGGTATCTCCAGGCAAAGCTAGGGCGTGGCTCATTTTTGAGCGCGAAGTTCGTGCGGATGAAGAAGGGGTTAAGCTTGGTAGACCATCGTGTCGTCTCCGATGGGCTTATCGAGATCGATCCAAAGCAGTCTCTGCGCGACTAGCGAAACGACATTCACAAGGTGGACGTCCAGGTGCCTGAGGGCTTGGACAATTTGAAGGATCGTTACGCCAATACGGGATCTAACGAGTTCGACCATTTCCGCGACCAAAGGTGCTGGCATATCCAGGTCCCGATAGCGGTGCATAAGCTTGAGATTCTTTAGTCTGGGCTCAATCCGGATTTCCCGCTCGGTGAGCACGCGGTAGTTCCAGCCGAGGCTGCGAAACAGTGAGCCTTCATTCCGGAAATGCGGCTTCGAGAGGTGTTTCTCGTAAGTCGCTTTCATCTTGATCTGAATAATCGTCCAGCGACCGTCACTGCCTATGACTTCGGCATCCGGGAAAGTTTTGAGTTTCGGATGCGTATCGTATTCGATGGTGTAGGGCTGGACCCGATAGGTTCGGACCTTGGGATCAAACTCCAAATGAAGGTATGCATCTCGTTCGAGAGCTGATTCGCAAACGACGATTCCCGAAGCAATCAAGCTTGCGAGAACTCGGGTTGGCCTCGATTGCCATCCGGGCTTAACGGCCCTGGCGAGGCCATCGTCTGGGGCTCTATAGATGCCGCCTAGTGTGCCATTCGCGGTAACGAAGGGCAGGTAGACCCGGCCATCCTCTGCCTTCACCCAGCTTCCCGGGCTGGAGCACAGCGCCAGCGATTGATAAGGCTTAGACACCTTGTTGGACTCTTGGCCTGGGTTGTTCGGATAGCGCGTTCGCTTCCTTGATGAGGGATCTAATGAGCAGGAAAGCTAGTCGAAAGGCCCGGATTTCGTCAAAAGAAGTGGGGCCTAAATATTTGTAATATATGAAAAATATGTCTTGAAATAAATTCCCGACACATATAAAATACCACCTATAGTACGAGTCGTATATGCACCCCGTAACAATGGCTTCTTGCCACCGCTGCTGTCACGACAGCCCCATGGGTGGACTAGGGAGTAATGTGATTGTTAGTGGCTGGCGTGGATTACGATTCGAAGAACCGCATCACCTTATTGTGCTCTGCGGTGTCTGCGCCAAAAATATCCCGAAGTGACCTTCTCGAAGCTCCGATTAGAGCCGTCTCCAGCATGTCTTCGAGTGGAGTAGGTATCGTAATCATCCCGGGGCGCCGCGTGGGATTTAGCCGTTTTGCGAGATCGGCTCCGTCTGGTGCGATGACAAATAGCTTAAGTCCGCGCTCTACCGCTTTCCCTATTGCGGAGTTTATATGGCTATCGCGAAATCCATAACCGATGACCATGAGGCGCGCTTCGGGCGAGCAGATGCTTCTATCAAAAACATCGGCATACCAACTTAGTATTGGGGTTTGGCCAATCTCCCGGACCTTCCCGCCACCAATAATCAACATGTCCCGCCCATCCGACCGGCTCCAGTTTGAAGAGCCGTGTAGCTTGTAGAGCGGTTGGAATCTCGGGCTTGCCTTGAATTCTGATGCTGGGAGCGGCGACCAAGTCGAGCGGGCCCAGGAATTTCCATAGAGCGGATCCTGAGATGGTGTTCGCCGCATTCCTGGAAGTTCAGGCCCATTCCAGTTTCTCGTGCCGGCGAGACAGACGTTATCGTTTGTGTAGTGCTGCTCTAGGAGAACATCTTGGTTTAGGGTGAAAATTGCATCAAATCGGGTTAGAAAGGTGCCGATCTTTCGGGCGTGATTGTTCTGAAACTCCCAATCTGCAGTTTCAAAAAACGCCTTATTCATATCCGCAAACATGCGGGCGATCGCTGATTGCAGCGCTATTAGCGCCGTTAGGTGAGCGCTGTGATCGAGAATGTATGCTTGCTGCAATTCAGCGAGAGCTTCCTCGAATCCACCGTCGTCCTGATGTCGCCACAAGAGTTTGCGAAGTTCAGCGTTGCGAACTACCTCGGGGTCTCCAAGCAGATACTCAAATGCCTCGGCAGCGAGCCAACCGCCCCAATTCCGACTGAAGCCGGCACCTAATAGGAGAAAATGGGGCATGGCTCGATCGGTTCAAGTATTCCAATTGTCGGTGTATCTGCCATTCGAGTCATATTGCGTTTACAAACCTTGGAGAGGCTTCGCAGTAGCTATGCCAAGAGATTGATAAATAGCCTATGCAAATCAATGCAAAAAATAACAGCTTTGGTGGCTCGCAGGTTGTCAAAATACACCGACAAAGACACTAAAATTGTATTCTTGAACTTCAAAACCTCGGAAAGCATAGTGGCAGAATTGCTGATGTAGCAATCTGCTTGCGGATACTCCCTTTGAAGTCAGCGAACCAGAACCCCGAGCAAATCGCACGCGATCAGATCGATGCTCGGCTGGCGGAGGCTGGCTGGCATGTCCGGACCATGAAAAACCTGGACTGGTCGGCCGGACAGGGGATCGCCGTCCGGGAGTACCAGACCGATACGGGTCCGGCCGACTACGTCCTGTTCGTGGATCAGAAGGCCGTCGGTGTGATCGAGGCCAAGCCGAACGACTGGGGGCACAAGATCACGACCGTCGAAGAGCAGTCGGGCGAATACGCGACGGCGAAACTCAAATGGGTCGCGAACAAACAGCCGCTCCCCTTCGTCTACGAAAGCACCGGGCTCATCACACGGTTCACCGACCGGCGCGATCCGAAGCCGCGCTCGCGTGAGGTGTTCACGTTCCACCGCCCCGAGACCATGGCCGATTGGCTATCGAAACAGAAATCTCTTCGAGCCCGGCTGCATGACATTCCGGCGCTCAATCCGGCGGGTTTGCGCGACTGCCAGGTGACGGCGATCGAAAATCTCGAAAAGTCATTCCGGGCGGACCGGCCACGGGCTCTGGTACAGATGGCGACGGGGTCCGGGAAGACTTTCACGGCCATCACGTCAGTTTATCGACTCCTCAAATTCGCGGACGCGAAGCGAGTCCTGTTCCTCGTCGATACGAAGAACCTTGGCGAGCAGGCTGAGCAGGAGTTCATGTCGTACGTCCCAAACGACGACAACAGGAAGTTCACCGAACTCTACAACGTCCAGCGCCTGAAATCGCCGTTCGTCGCGAGCAGCAGCCAAGTCTGCATCAGCACGATCCAGCGAATGTATTCGATCCTGAAGGACGAGCCGCTCGACGAAGCTGCCGAGGCGGACAATCCGGCCGAGACTCTGGTGCGCGGTAAGCCGCCGGTACCGGTCGTCTACAATCCAAAGATCCCGCCGGAGTTCTTCGACTTCATCGTGATCGATGAGTGTCACCGCTCGATCTATAACCTGTGGCGGCAGGTTATCGAGTATTTCGACTCTTATCTGATCGGGCTCACGGCGACACCCGACAATCGGACCTACGGTTTCTTCCGCAAGAACATTGTCAGCGAGTACGGCCACGAACGAGCCGTGGCCGACGGCGTGAATGTCGGCAACGAGGTCTATGTCATAGATACTCGGATCGCGCGTCAGGGCGCGAAGATCTCAGCCGACCAGCAGGTCGAAAAGCGTGAACGACTGACGCGCCAGAAACGCTGGGAACGTCAGGACGAGGATGAGCAGTACGCGGCGACGCAGCTCGATCGTGCCGTGGTCAACCCGGACCAGATCCGGACGGTGATCCGCACTTTCCGCGATGACCTTCCTGCAATCCTCCCGGGGCGTGAGGAGGTTCCGAAGACCCTCATCTTCGCCAAGACCGACAGCCATGCGGACGACATCATCCAGATTGTCCGGGAGGAGTTTGGCCAGGGCAACGATTTTTGCAAGAAGATCACCTACGGGGCGACAGAAGATCCGAAGTCGGTGCTCGCCCAGTTCCGCAATGGCTACAACCCGCGCATAGCCGTCACCGTGGACATGATCGCGACGGGGACGGACGTGAAGCCGCTCGAATGCTTGCTTTTCATGCGCGACGTGCGGAGCCGGAACTACTTCGAGCAGATGAAAGGGCGTGGCACTCGCACGCTGGATGCGGACAGCCTGCGCAAAGTCACGCCCTCCGCGAAGTCCGCCAAGACGCACTACGTGATCGTCGATGCAGTCGGTGTCACGAAATCCTGCAAGACTGCTAGCGAGCCGATCGTTACCAAGCCGCATGTGCCGCTGAAAGACCTCGCGACCGGCGTCATGATGGGCATGCGCGACGAGGACACGGTCAGTTCTCTCGCCGGCCGTCTGGCGCGCCTCGACAAGCAGCTCGACGACAAGGAGCGTGAGCGTATTAGAGAAACGGCCGGTGGCGTGCCGCTGAACGAAATCGTCCGGCGCCTGTTTGATGCCGTCGACCCCGACCGGATCGAGGAAGAAGCTTCCAAGGCATCAGGCGGCGCCGAGCCCACGGATACCCAGCGTGCCAAGGCCCGGGACAAACTCGCGGGCGAAGCTGCCAACGTATTCACCGGACCGCTGATCACGATCATCGACAACATTCGCCGCGAGAAAGAGCAGACCATTGATCACGACAATCTCGATACCGTCCTCGCCAAGGGGTGGAGTGGCGACGCGAAGGAAAATGCCGAGGCGATGGTAAGGGATTTCGCTGCCTATCTAGAGGACCATCGCGACAAGATCGAGGCGCTCTCCATCTTCTACAGTCAGCCCGAGCGCCGATCAGAAGTGACCTACGCGATGATCAAAGCCCTGCTGGACGCGTTGAATGCCGATCGGCCGAAGCTTGCGCCGCTCCGGGTATGGCGCGCCTTTGCCATGCTCGATGAGTACAAGGGCGTCGATCCGATGAGTGAGCTGACGACGCTTGTTGCGCTCATCCGCCGTGTCTGCGGAATCGACCCGAAGCTATCCGCCTATGCCGACACGGTGCGCCGCAACTTCCAGAACTGGATTATGAAGCGCCATAGCGGTGCAGGCGAAAAATTCACGGGCGAGCAGCTCGATTGGCTCCACATGGTCCGTGACCATATCGCGCATTCGATCCACATCGAACGCGACGACGTCGATATGGCACCATTCGACGCGAAAGGTGGGTTGGGGAAGATGCACAATCTCTTCGGAGCCGGGATGGACGACCTGATTGGCGAGTTGAACGAGGCGTTGGCGGCATGAGTGAGGTTCCAAGTAGCTGGGCCGTCGTGCCTATAGTTGATGTTCTCGTACCCAATCTGAATGGCAAGCCTTTCCAGCAAGGTTGGAGCCCTCAATGTGAGAATCATCCGGCCTCTAGCGATCAATGGGGTGTGCTGAAAACCACGGCCATTCAGCAGGGCCAGTACTGGGGCCACGAAAATAAGCAACTTCCCGAAGATCTTGAACCGCGCCCACATATTGAAGTGTGTGCAGGCGATCTTCTTATGACCTGCGCAGGGCCGAGGTCACGATGCGGTGTTGTCTGTCTGGTCGAGCGCACTCGTTCTAAGCTCATGTTGTCTGGAAAAATGTATCGCTTCCGGCCCGATGAGCAGGCAATGGATGCACGATTTCTGACCTATTATTTTCAAACGAGAACCGCGCAGCTCGCTATCGATCGCATGAAGACGGGTATTAGTGATAGCGGCCTCAACCTCACGCACGATCGGTTTGCGACCCTTTCGGTGCCGCTGGCCCCGTTACCTGAGCAGCGCCGCATCGTCGCCAAGATCGAGGAGTTGTTCTCCGAGCTCGACAAGGGCGTTGAGAGTCTTACCGCCGCCGGCAAGCAGCTCAAGACCTATCGTCAATCCATTCTTAACTATGCATTTCAAGGCAAACTTCATGCTCGGCAAAGGCATCACGGTGGACTTGCTGATATTCAGAGGTCTTATCCGAGTCTATCTTCCGCGGAACGGACCAACGAGCATCTAAACGAGCCTCCTGATGGATGGAGTTATGTTCGTCTTTCGGATCTCGTGGATAAAGATCGGCCGATTACCTATGGCGTGATCAAGCTTGGGGCAGACGTGTCTAGTGGCATACCCACGCTTCGTTCGTCGGACGTTCGCAATCTCCGACTTGATTTGGGCTCCGTTAAGCGCATCTCGCCGGAAATCGCAGGACAGTACCAAAGGACTTTCCTGCAAGGAGGAGAGGTGCTGATTACGGTGCGCGGCACACTGGGAGGCGTGGCCGTCGTTCCGGTGAGCGTGTCTGGTTGGAATATTTCTCGGGAAGTGGCAATGATCGCGCCTGTGCCGGGCTTGGATCCATACTACCTTCAATATTTGCTGGCCTCGCCGCAACTTGCAAGTTGGCTGAAGGTCAGGTTGCGGGGCATTGCTTACACAGGAATCAATTTGGAAACGCTTCGCGCGGCACCAATTTTGATATGTTCTGTTGAGGAACAGCGCCAAATAGCCAAAGTTATTGAAGAGCGTATGTCGCTCGTTGACTCACTCGAGCAAGATATATTTTTGCAACTTGAGAAAATCGAGATACTACGCCAGTCCATTCTCAAGCTTGGACTCTCCGGACAACTCGTCGCGCAAAATACGGCGGACGAACCAGCCAGGGTCCTTTTGGAGCGTATCCGCTCCAAGCGGATGGAAGGCGGAACGCCAAATCGGCGTAACTATAAAAACCGCAAGAAAGAAGCCGCATGAATACCGCGCCCATTGTTTCCAAGGTCTGGGGTTTCTGCAACACGCTGCGCGACGATGGTGTGAGTTATGGCGACTATCTTGAGCAGCTTACCTATCTCATCTTCCTCAAGATGGCAGACGAATATGCCAAGCCGCCCTACAAGCGCGATGTTGGCATCCCAACGAAGTATTCCTGGCCGACCTTGAAGACCAAGCGCGGTGCGGAGCTGGAAGGGTACTATATTGAACTCCTGCGCGCGCTCGGCGCACGCAGGGATGTGCTTGGGCAGATTTTCACCAAGGCCCAGAACAAGATCCAGGATCCGGCTAAGCTCTATCGCCTGATCGATATGATCGACGAAGTGCAATGGGTTAGCATGGGGGCCGATGTCAAAGGCGACATCTATGAAGGCCTTCTTGAAAAGAACGCCGAAGACACCAAATCGGGTGCGGGCCAGTACTTCACGCCGCGCGCGCTCATCAAGGCGATGGTCGAATGCGTGCGCCCCGAACCGGGCAAGACGATCGCCGATCCGGCCAGCGGAACGGGTGGCTTCTTTCTCGCCTGTTATGACTTCCTGACGGATCCTGCTAACTACCAACTCGACAAGGCGCAGAAGGCGTTCCTCAAACATAAGACCTTCAATGGAAATGAGATCGTTGCCGGCACCCGCCGCTTGTGCCTGATGAACATGTTTCTACACAACATCGGCGAGATTGATGGCGACGTGCTTATCTCTCCCAACGATGCGCTTGTCGCCGCCAGCGCCCAGAGCTTCGACTACGTGCTCGCCAATCCGCCCTTCGGTAAAAAAAGCTCGATGAGCTTCACGAACGACGAAGGCGAGGAAGAGACCGACGAGCTGACCTATAACCGCCAGGATTTCTGGGCGACGACGTCGAACAAGCAACTCAACTTCGTCCAGCACATTCGATCGATGCTAAAGACGACGGGGCGCGCCGCCGTCGTCGTGCCGGACAATGTGCTCTTCGAAGGTGGTGTGGGCGAGACTGTACGGCAGAACCTGTTGAAGACCACGGAGTTGCATACGGTTCTTCGTCTGCCGACTGGAATTTTCTACGCCCACGGCGTGAAGGCGAACGTGCTGTTCTTCGATAACCACGAGGCCAGCAAAAATCCATGGACGAAGGAAGTCTGGTTCTACGACTACCGAACTAACATTCACCACACACTCAAGAAGAAGCCGCTCCGGTTCGAGGATCTCGCGGACTTCGTCAAATGCTACAACCCCAAGAACCGACACAAGCGCAAGGCGACCTGGGACGCTGAGAAAGATCCCGAAGGGCGCTGGCGCAAGTTCGGCTACGACGAGCTGGCCGCTCGCGACAAAACGAGCCTCGACGTCTTGTGGCTGAAGGACAAGAGCCTCACCGATCTTGACAACCTGCCAGAGCCCGATGTGCTGGCTGAAGAGATCATCGAGAATCTCGAGGCAGGTCTCGAGAGCTTCCGAAAGGTGCTGGCCAGTTTGGGCAAGGTCGCATAGCGCTTGCTAGCCTTCATCGATTAAATCATAGAAATTTAGGTCTATAATCCGATAATCTGCTGTGTACGGCCGAACTTTTCAGGCGGGCCTGCGCATTGTCCGAGCTTTCAGCAATCATCAGGCTTTGTGATTTTCTGTCAGAGAAAATGCCATCCTTGATCATCCGCAAAACTCAGAAAATCACTTCTATAACAACTAAATAAGAAAAATAATCCATTCTCCGGCACAGGGTGGACTTGGTGAAAATCAGCCAATTTCTCTGACAGCCGACACGCAGAAACAAAACATACAATCCTGCGCTTGACATAGCGAATGAACGTTCATTTTATGCGCGCCATCATGCCCCGCCTTCTCGCACAGTCCGCCGCTGACCGGCGCACCCAGATTCTCGACGCCGCGAAAAGCTGTTTCGCGCGTCAGGGATTCCACAACGCGTCCATGCAGCAGATCTGCGCGGCCGCGGGGATGAGCGCGGGCAATCTCTACCGCTACTTCCCCTCGAAGGACGCGATCATCGTCGGCCTCTGCGAGCGCGACATGAACGAGGCGACCGGCGGATTCGCCGCCGTGCGCGCCGAACGCGACGTGCTTGCAGCACTTGAGATGCTGATGACCGCCTATCTGTGGAAGCGGCCGCGAAAGGATCTCTGCATGTGGACCGAGATCTTCGCCGAGGCCACGCGCAGCGACGCGGTCAACCGGCACGCACGCCGCTTCTACGTCTTCATCGAGAAGCAGCTCGCCGACGTCCTCGCCCAGGGCATGGCCAACGGCACCATCCGCAAGGACGCCGACGTCGCGTCCGTGGTGCCGCTGCTGAACGCCGTTTTCGAGGGGCTGGTGGTGCGCCGCGCCGTCATTTCCGATTTCGATCCGCGTCCGGCGATCCGCATGCATATGGCGCTTTTGCGCCGGGAACTTTCCCCCGTACCCAAGAAGTCCAGAGGAGCGCGCAAATGATGCGCCGGATTTTCCTGTCCGCCGTACTGTCCATCGCCGCCGCCGTCCCTGCCGCGGCGCAGACCGCCAAGGCCGAGGCCGCGCGCGGCAATCCGCCGCCGGCCGTGTCGGTGGTGGTCAGCGCCACGCGCGAGCTCGTCGATACCGTCCTCGTCACCGGCACGCTCGTGCCGCGCGAGGAGATCCTCGTGCTTGCCGAAAACGACGGCGTGCGCATCGCCGAAGTGCTGGTGGACGAGGGCGAGACCGTGAAGCAGGGCCAGGTGCTGGCCCGCCTCGCGCGCGACCTGCTGGATACCCAGCTTGCCCAGAACGCCGCGCAGCTTTCACGCGCCGACGCCAGCATCGCGCAGGCGCGCGCGCAGATCGTGCAGGCCGATGCCGCCAACGTGGAGGCGCAGCAGGCGCTGGAGCGCGTGCGCGCACTGCGCAATTCCGGCAACGCGACGGAAGCGAACCTCGAACAGCGCGTCTCTGCCGCGCGCTCGGCACAAGGCCGCCTTGCCGCGGCGCGTGACGGGCTCAATTTCTCGATCGCCGAGAAGGCGCAGGTCGAGGCGCAGCGCCGCGAACTGCAGGTCCGCCTCGAGCGCAGCGAAGTGAAGGCGCCGCGCGGCGGCCTCGTCTCGCGCCGTACCGCGCGCATCGGCCAGATGACGGGGGCGGGCGGGGAAGCCCTGTTCCGCATCGTCGCCGATGCCGAGATCGAGCTGGAGGCCGAGCTGCTGGAAACCCGCATCGCGGGCCTGGTCGTGGGCCAGCCTGCGCGCATCTCCATCAGCGGCCGGCCCGACATCGCGGGAAGCGTGCGTCTTGTCCCGGCCGAGATCGACCGCACGACGCGCCTCGGCAAGGTGCGCGTGGCGCTGCCGCGCGACGCAGGGCTGCGCATCGGCGCCTTCGCGCGCGGCTCGATCGAGGTCGCGCGCCGCACCGCGCTCGCGGTACCGGTCGGCGCGGTCGTCTACGCGAACGAGGGCGCGGCCGTGCAGGTCGTCGACGGCACGCGCATCGTCGTGAAGCCGGTCAAGATCGGCCTCGTCGCCGACGGCTATGTCGAGATCCGCGAGGGACTCGCACCGGACATGCTCGTTGTGGCGCGCGCCGCGGGCTTCCTTCGCGACGGCGACCAGGTGCGCCCGCTTCTCGCGGACAAGGCGAACTGACCATGGCATTCCCGGTTTCAGCCTGGGCGATCCGCAAGCCCCTGCCGTCGATCGTCCTCTTCCTCGTGCTGACGGTCCTCGGCCTGTTCGGCTTCGCCAACCTGCCGATCACGCGCTTTCCCAACATCGACGCGCCCTTCGTGTCGGTGACGGTGACCCAGTCGGGCGCCGCACCGTCGGAACTCGAAACGCAGGTCACCAAGAAGGTCGAGGATGCGGTCGCCGGCATCGCCGGGATCAAGCACATCACCTCGACCGTCAGCGAGGGCAACTCGACCACGACGGTCGAGTTCCGCCTGGAAACGCAGGTCGACCGCGCGCTCAACGACGTCAAGGATGCGCTCGCCCGCATTCGCCAGGACCTGCCGCGCACGATCGACGAGCCCATTGTCCAGCGCATCGACATCGCGGGCCTGCCCATCGTCACCTATGCCGCGCGCGCCCCGCAGATGTCGGTCGAGGAGCTGTCGTGGTTCGTCGATGACACGGTCGCGCGCGACCTGCAGGGCATCCGCGGCGTTTCCAAGATCGAGCGCGTGGGCGGCGTCGAGCGCGAGATCCGCGTGACGCTCGATCCCGACAGGCTTGCCGCCTTCGGCGTGACGGCCGCGGACGTGAACCGCCAGCTGCGCGCCACGCATGTCGACCTCGCCGGCGGGCGCGGCGAGGTGGGTGCGCGCGAACAGTCGATCCGCACGCTCGCGGGCACCGACACGCTGGAACGGCTTGCCGACACGTCGATCGCGCTCTCCGGCGGGCGCAAGGTGCGGCTGGAGGAACTGGGCGAGGTCGTCGACGGCCATGCCGAGATGCGGACCTTCGCGCGCATCGACGGCGAGCCGGTCGTCGCCTTCGCGATCAGCCGCTCGAAAGGGGCAAGCGACGCGGTGCTGGCCGAACTCATCGACAAGCGCATCGAGCGCCTGCAGGCGCGCTTCCCCGACGTGAAGCTGGCGGCGATCGACAAGTACGTCACCTACACGCTGGGCAACTACCATTCGGCGATGGAATCGCTGTTCGAGGGCGCGGCGCTGGCCGTCGCCGTCGTGCTGCTGTTCCTGCGCAACTGGCGCGCCACGCTGATCACGGCGCTGACGCTGCCGCTGGCCGTGATCCCGACCTTCTGGGCGATGGACCTGATGGGCTTCTCGCTCAACCTCGTGTCGCTGCTCGCGATCACGCTGGTGACGGGCATCCTGGTCGATGACGCGATCGTCGAGATCGAGAACATCGCGCGCCACATGCAGATGGGAAAATCGCCGTGGCGTGCGGCGCTGGAGGCGGCCGACGAGATCGGCCTTGCCGTCGTCGCGATCACGCTCACCATCGTCGCGGTGTTCGCGCCCGTCAGCTTCATGGGCGGGATCGCGGGGCAGTATTTCAAGCAGTTCGGCCTCGTCGTGGCGGCGGCCGTGCTGTTCTCGCTGCTGGTCGCGCGTCTCATCACGCCGATGCTCGCGGCCTATTTCCTGCGCCCCATCCCGCATGAAGCCGTGGTCGACGGGCGCGTCATGCGCACCTACGTGCGCCTCGTGAACTGGTCGGCGCACCACCGCTTCCTCACGGTTCTGATCGGCCTGGCGCTGTTCGCGGGCTCGATCGTGTCGACCGGGCTGCTGCCTTCGGGGTTCCTGCCGGGCGAGGACGTCGCGCGCACGCTGCTGGTCGTCGAACTTCCGCCGGGCGCGCGCCTTTCCGACACCGACACGGTGACGCGCGGCATCGTCGCGCGGCTGCACAACCGCCCCGAAGTGAAGAGCGTGTTCGTCGACGGCGGCCGCACGCCCAATGGTGGGCGCGAAGTGCGCCGATCGACGCTGACGGTCCAGTTCGTCCACAAGACGCAGCGCAAGAAGACGCAAAAGCAGCTCGAAGCCGAGATCCTGCGCGAGCTTGCCGACATTCCCGACATCCGCTTCTGGCGGCTCAACGAGAACGGCCAGCGCGGCCTGACGCTGCTTGTCACCGGCGACGATCCGGCGGTGACGGCCGACATCTCCACGCGCCTCGCCAGCGAGATGCGCACGCTGCCGTTCCTGCAGGGCGTCATCTCGACGGCGGCGCTCGACCGCGCGGAAATCCGCATCCGGCCGCGCGCCGATCTTGCGGCGGATCTGGGCGTGTCGACCGACACGATCGCCGAGACGCTGCGCGTCGCCACCATCGGCGACGTGGGCGCCAACCTCGCCAAGTTCGACGTCGGCACGCGCCAGATTCCGATCCGTGTGCAGCTCGACGAGCGCGCGCGCACGCAGGCGCAGATGCTGGAGGCGCTGAAGGTGCCGACCGCGCGCGGCGGCCCCGTTCCGCTCGCCACCGTCGCCGAGATCTCGTTCGGGCAGGGTCCGACCGCCATCGAGCGATTCGACCGCGTGCGGCGCATCGCGGTCGAGGCCGACATGCTCGGCACCGACGCGCTGGGCGAGGTGATCGAGCAGTCGATGCAGCTTCCCGCCGCGCGCAACCTGCCGCCGGGCGTCGAGATCCGCACGTCGGGCGACGCGGAAGTGATGGCCGAAGTGTTCCAGAGCTTCGCGACCGCCATGGGGGCGGGGCTGCTGATGGTGTTTGGCGTGCTCGTGCTGCTGTTCGGCTCGTTCCTGCAGCCGGTGACGATCCTCTTCTCGCTGCCGCTTTCCTTCGGCGGCGTGGTGCTGGCGCTGCTGGTCACGCAGCGCCCGATCTCGATGCCCGTCGTCATCGGCCTGCTGATGCTGATGGGGATCGTCACGAAGAACGCGATCATGCTCGTCGACTTCGCGATCGAGGAGATGGAGAAGGGCGTCGACCGGCTGGAAGCCATCGTCGATGCCGGGCGCAAGCGCGCGCGTCCCATCGTCATGACGACGATCGCGATGGCGGCGGGCATGCTGCCGTCGGCCTACGGCGTGGGCGACGGGGGCGAGTTCCGCTCGCCGATGGCCATCGCCGTGGTGGGCGGCCTCATCGTATCGACCGGCCTGTCGCTGGTCTTCGTGCCGGCGGTCTTCCTCGTGATGGACGATCTCAGCCGCCTGGGCGCGCGTTTCTTCGCGCGCTATGTGGGCGCGAGCGACGAGCCGCCGGCCGTACCCCGCAAAGCCGGATAGGTATCCGCGTAAGGTGTTCCGTTTTCGTCCCGGACGGTGAGCGGTGTTATCGGTTGTTGGCGTAAGTCCTTGTCGTCTTTAATCGTCCCGGAAATTCAGGTTCGTACCGGGCGAAATGATCCGCAGAACGAGACACACCTGCCGCAGGGGTCGCGCAGGCGCATGGGCGCGCGCCGCCCTTTGCGCGTTGGCCTTCGCGACGGCGGTGCCCGCGTCCGCACAGGTCGCCGACCCGCGTTATGTCGCCGAGATGGACCAAGCCTTCGACCGCCTGATCCGCGATCCCGCCAATCTCGAGCTCACCTTCGCCTATGCCGGCATCGCCGCGCGGGCGGGCAACTACGAGGGCGCCATCGCCGCGCTCGAGCGGATGCTGCTCATCGACGGCGACCTGCCGCGCGTACGGCTCGAACTGGGCGTCCTCTATTACCGGCTTGAATCCTTCGACCTCGCGCGCAGCTATTTCGATTCCGCAGTCGCCGGCGACAACGTGCCGCCCGAGGTCCGCGCGCGGGTCGCGCAGTTCACCGCCGAGATCGAGAAGCGCCAGTCGCGCCACAAGTTCAGCGGTTCGGTGCTTTTCGGCGCGCGCTTCCAGACCAACGCGACGTCGGGCTACGGCAACACGCTCGTCCCGATCCCCGCGATCGCGGGCACCGATCCGGTCGACATCGGCAGCGGCCGGCGCAACGACTGGAACCTGTTCACCGCGGCGAGCGCCACCCACGTCTACGACCTCGGCGGCCAGGCCGGCGACACGCTCGAGACCGGCATGACGTTCTACGGGACGCGGCAGAACCACGTCCATTCGCTCAACACCGCGCTCGTCGAGGTGAACAGCGGGCCGCGCTTCTCGCTCAAGGATTACGGCATCGAGGACGCCTCGCTGCGGCCCTACGCGCTCGGCAGCCTCGTGACGCTCAAGGACAACCGCTATCTCCACTCCTTCGGCGGCGGCCTGCAGTTCCAGAAGCCGCTCGCCGCCGACCTGCTGTGGACGCTCGGCTACGAGGCGCGCACCAAGAACTACCGGACCGATTCCACGCGCCGCACCGTGCGCCTGCAGAACGGGCAGGAGCACGGCGTGACGGCGGGGCTCGTCTATCTCGTCACGCCGCTCGACTCGCTGTCGTTCGGCGCGGGCCTCTCCAGCGATCTCGCGCGCTCGGGCCAGAAGCGCGTGCAGCGCCACAACGTGTCGGCCGGCTACACGCGCAAGCAGCTTCCGCCTGCGATCTTCGGCAGCGAGCCGTGGACGATCGGCCTCACGATGGGCCGCTATATCAGCACCTACCGCTCGCCCGACGACACGATCGATTCGAACACGCGGCGCGGCGATTTCGAGTGGCGCTACAGCACGCTGCTCGGCATTCCGCTGACCGACACGCTCTCCTTCGTCGCCGTCGCCCAACGCCAGACCGTCTCGTCGAGCTATCAGATCAACAAATACCGCAACGATTCCCTGACGTTGGGGGTGTCGTGGCTATTTTAGCTAAAATTCTATGGAAGTGACCGTCATCACTGCCCGAAGGGATCGGCGCGTGCAACGATCGCCATCGTCGAACTTTGGGAGAAGCCCGATGCAGCGTTTCGGCGTTTCAAGTTTCGCGATTGCCTGCGCGCTCCTGGCAGCCGGCGCCGCGCATGCCCAGCAGCCTGCCGCCGGCGCGATCGGCGTCACGTCGGCCGTGAATCCGGATGCCAAGGGCGTGCGGCCCGACGGCAACCAGAACACGCTGATGGTCGGCAGCAACGTCATCTTCAAGGAGCGCATCGAGACCGGCCCGTCGGGCCAGGTGCAGCTCCTGTTCAACGACCAGTCGGCGATCTCGGTCGGCCCGAACGCGCGCGTCGTCATCGACCAGTTCGTCTACAACCCCGCGACGGGAAACGGCCAGATGGCCGTGACGCTGGCGCGCGGCACGATGCGTTTCGTCGGCGGCAAGATCTCCAAGCAGAACGAAGTCGCGATCAACACACCCTCGGCGACGATCGGCATCCGCGGCGGCGTGACGATGCCGACCGTGGCGGATGACGGCTCGACGCGCGTCGTCCATGTCTTCGGCACGACGACGGTGCGCACGTCCGACGGACAGAGCGCCACGCTGACGCGGCCGGGTTTCGTCGCCGAAGTGGCCGCGCCGCGCGTGCCTGTCGCCGGCACGAACGCGCCGTCGCAGGCTGGCATAGCGCCGGCCCCGCAAGCCGGCGCGGCCCCTCAGGCGGCCCCACCGGCGAGCGACGGCGGCGCTATTTCGGTGCGCCGCGCGAGCGAGTCCGAGATCGCATCGACCAAAAGCCAACTCGAAGCCGGCTCCGGACAGGCCGCGCGCGGCCCGGCGCAACCGACGGCGACTACCTCGGGCGCCGCGCAACCGGGCAACCAGCCCGCGCAAGCGCCGCAACAGCAGGCCCAGTCGGGCACCGGTCCCCAGCAAGGCGCGCAGCAGCAGGCGCCGGGCAGCGGTCCGCCCGCGGGCCCGCCACCCGGCGGCAGCGCCATCGAAGGCGCGCTCGGCGGATCGGGACTCACAGGGCAGAACTCGGCCGTGGCGCCCGGGCAGATCGCGACCGTCGGCAACGTCCAGCAGCCGCTCGGCGCCGGCCCGCCGCCCGCGCAGCAGGCCGCCCGGGTCGGCGAGCAGGCGGCGAACGGCACCGCCAATGCCGCGCAGACCAACACGACGGCGACGATCCAGCAGAACCTGCAGGGCTTCTCGCTCGGCTACACGATGACGGGCCGCGTGCGCAACGGATCCTGGTCCGTCGGCCCCGGAGTCATCGCCACGCGCCCGGATTTCGACAACTCGTCCAAGACGCGCGGCTTCACCGCCACCATCGCCAGCGGCAAGTTCACCGCCAGCATGCCCGACGGCCAGACATTCGGCTTCGTCGTTCCAAACGACGCGCTGGGGCGCACGTTCGCGACGGGCTCGGGCGGCAGCTTCTCGCCGGCGGGCGCGTTTTCGGGCAACACCTTCATCAGCAGCGACGGCAATTTCTTCTACGGCAACTACAACGCGACGGGCGGCGACCATATCGCCGCGTTCGGCGGCCGCGCCGTCTCGGGCAGCGCGCTCATCGCGACCGGAACGCGCACCGTGCGCCAGTATACGCTGCTGACAGATCCGGCCACTTCGTCAAACGTTCCATTCAGCCTGCCGATGGAGTCGGGCGGAAACTTCGCCAGCCCCTTCGTCAGCAAGCTCCTGACGATCAATTCCGCCGGCACGGGTTCGCCGGGGCGCGCCCTGCAGGTGAGCTTCGCGCTCGACGGCAGCGGAACCACGCAGCGCAGCCTGCTTTCGGTCATGACGGCCGGGATCTTTACAGACGCCAACGGCAAGATCGCGGTCAATGGCGGCGGCTACGTCGAATACGATTATGCGGGCAACCAGCGCCCCGGTCGCGCCGGCTTCTCGGCGACGAGCGAGGCCGACGGCAACGGAAACTCGTTCTTCGGATCGCTGACGGCCGATGGCGCGCCGACGAACTTCGTGCTCGGCCAGAACAACTATGACTTCTCGAACAACCGTGTCACCGGCGACGCCTATCGCGGGCTCGTCCTCAACGGCAGCAATACCGACCAGTATTACCGCCAGAGCACGGTCGCGACCTTCAGCGGCTCGCAGGCCGGGCAGAGCGTCACGTCGAATCTATTCAACGGCTATGTCGCGGGCCTAACCGAGCGCAACGGCGGCACCAACGTCGTGCGGCAGACGAGCAACGACCCGACCCTCACGACGCTGCGCTTCGACGCGGCGACGAACACGGTCACGGCGCTTCTCGCGATCGAGCGCGTGGGTGCGGCCGAATCCTTCAAGCTGGCGCTGGGCGCGCGGCCGACCTCGATGGCCGGCGGTGCCACGGACGTCAGCGCGGTGACCGGCGACATCGCGAACTCGGGCTTCACGACGTTCGCGAACGCAAATGCGCGCGCGACGCTGATCGACAACAAGATCTGGGCCGCGCGCGAGATGACGAATCCGGGTGCCGGCCTCGACGCACAGGGCAATTCGAACTTCAACGCGGCCCTCGTCACGTCGAACCTGACCAACAGCCCGACATCGGTCACCGATCAGGGCCTGCAGGCGCGTCTGGCGATGATTCCGTCGACCGCGATCGATTCGGCCTCGCTGAACGCGGCGTTCTCCGGCGTCACCTTCCAGAATTTCGAGAGCATGCAGTGGGGATTCTGGACCGGACAGATCGCGTTCCCCGATCCGCTCGTCACCGGCGGGCGTGTCGACCGCTACGCGCTCGCCACGTGGATCGCGGGCACGCTGCCGGTCGTCGGCACGATCCCGGCGTCGGGCACGGCCACGTACAACGGGCATGCGATCGGCACCGTGAATAACAACGGCGCGCGCTATCAGGCGGCCGGCACCTATACCCAGACCTGGAATTTCGGCACCGACAGCGGCTCGGCGACGATCACGAATTTCGACGGGCTCGGCACCATCACCGCGTCGTCGCTCACCGCCGGCAACCGGCGCGAATTCTCGGGCACGCTGACCAACGGTGCGGGCGTCACGGGCAATCTCGCGGGCTCGTTCTTCCGCGGCACGTCCGACTCCGTCAAGAACGTGGGCGGGAACTTCAACCTGACCGGCACCAACTACCAGGCGGGCGGCATCGTCGCCGGCCAGCGTTAGAATCCGGCAATGCGCAAGCGCCTGACGGCCCTGCTGCCGGCGTTCATCCTGCTGGCGGCGCTGCTCGGCCTGCGGATCGCCGATCCCGTCGTCCTGCAGGGCCTGCGCGCCGCCGTCTTTGACGAATACCAGCGGCTGGCGCCGCGCACCTGGGAAGACGCGGGCGTGCGTATCGTGGATATCGACGAGGAAAGCCTCGCGCGCTTCGGGCAGTGGCCGTGGCCGCGCACGGTCGTTGCGCAGCTGACGAACCGGATGGGCGAGATGGGTGCGGCCGCGATCGCCTTCGACATCGTCTTTGCCGAGCCCGACCGCACCAGCCCGCGCGCCATCGTGCCGCTGTGGGCGGAAAACAGCGACAATCCGGCACTTCTCGACCTCGCGCGCGGCCTGCCCGATCATGACGAGGCATTGGCCGCGACGCTGGCCGAAACGCCTTCGGTGCTGGGCTTCGTGCTGTCGAGCGAGGCCGGCGTGCCGCGCGCAACCGAGCCCAAATGGGGAATCGTGACGGCAGGTCCCGACCCGCGGCCCTACCTGCCGACCTATCGCAGCGTCACGGCGAACCTGCCGGTCCTCGAAGCCGCGGCCAAAGGTCTGGGGAGTTTCACGACCGGCTTCGACGTCGGCGGCATCGTGCGCGCCGTTCCTTTCATGCTGCGTCTGCGCGGCGCTGCGGATGGCGGCGCACGCGAGCTGTTCCCGTCGCTTGCGGCCGAAGCGCTGCGTGTCGCACAGGATGCCTCCACCTATGTCGTGCGCTCGGTGGGCGCCTCCGGGCAGGCGGGCCTTGGTGCCGAGACAGGCGTCGTCGACATCAAGGTCGGCGCGTTCACGGCGAAGACAGACCCGGCCGGGCGCGTCCAGCTCTACGACACCGGTCCGGTGCCGCAGCGCGTCGTGCCCGCCTGGCGCGTGCTGACGGGCGAACTGCCGGGCGACGCGCTCGACGGGCGCATCGCGTTCGTCGGCACGTCGGCGATCGGTCTCAAGGACCTGCGGGCGACGCCGCTCAACCCGGTTGCGGCGGGCGTGGAACTCCACGCGCAAATCGCCGAGCAGGTCCTGACGTCCACTTTCCTTGACCGGCCGGATTGGGCGACGGGCGCGGAGTTCGTCGGGCTCGCCGCCTTCGCGCTCGTGCTGATCTGGCTGCTGGCGCTGAACCGCGCCGTGCTGGGCGCGGCGACGCTGGCGATCGGCATCGCCGGCGCGTTCGCGTGCTCGTGGTACCTGTTCCGCTACGAACGGCTGCAGTTCGATCCGGTCTATCCCGCACTCGCGGCGGTGGCGCTCTACATGGTGCAGTCGCTGACGGGCTTCCTGCGCAGCGAGGCGGAACGCCGGCAGGTGCGCGGCGCTTTCGGCCGCTATCTGGCGCCGGCGCTCGTCGAGCAGCTCGCGCGCGATCCCGGCAAGCTGGCGCTGGGCGGCGAGATGAAGCCGATCACGCTGATGTTCATGGACATCCGCGGCTTCACGCCCATCTCCGAGCAGTTCGACGCGCACGGGCTCACGCGTTTCCTGAACCGCTTCCTCACGCGCATGACGGGTTGTGTCCTCGAATCCGGCGGTACGGTCGACAAGTACATGGGCGACGCCATCATGGCGTTCTGGAACGCGCCGATGGACGTCGCCGACCACCCGAAGAAGGCGCTGTCGGCGGCGCTCGCGATGCTTGCCGGGGCCAAGGCGTTCGACGCCGAATGGCGCGAGGAGCGCGCGAAGGAAGGGCTGAAGCACATACCGGTGAAGGTCGGCATCGGGCTCAACACCGGCATCTGCTGCGTGGGCAACATGGGTGCCGAACAGCGCTTCGACTATTCAGCCATTGGCGACGACGTGAATCTCTGCTCGCGGCTGGAAAGCCAGAGCAAGGCCTACGGCCTCACGCTGCTGGTCGCGGAAGCGACGGCGGAGGCGTGTGCCGGCGAATTCGCGCTCCTCGAGATCGATCTGCTGCGCGTCAAGGGAAAGACCCGTCCGGCGCGCATCTTCACGGCCGTGCCCGGCACGCCGGATGCAACGTTCGCGACATGGAAGGCGCGCCACGACGCCGCGATCGCCGCCTATCGGGCGCAGGACTGGGATGGTGCGCGTGTCGCGCTCGCTGCGCTGCGCGGGCAGGGCGGGGGCGCGCTCGACGGGTTCTATTCAGTCCTGGAAGCGCGCATCGCCGCCTACGAAAGCGACCCGCCGCCCGCCGACTGGGACGGCGTGCATGTCGCGACCGAGAAATAGGCCCGCGTCTCAGGCCTGCTTGAATTCGTGGACCATTTCCTTGAGCCGCTTTGGCTCGAGCACGGCGAGTTCGCTCTTTTCGCGCACGACGATCTTCTTGCGCGCGAGTTCGGAAAACACGCGCGCCACCGTCTCGCGCGTCGTCGACACGCGCGCCGCGATGTCGCCGTGCGCGGGGATCGGGCGCAGCAGCGTGCGCCCGCCCGCGGCCGGCTTCGCCAGTCGCAGGATCTCCGCATAGACGCGGTTGTGCGCGCCCAGCGTGGACAGTTCCACGATGCGCGACGTCGCGTGGCGCACCATCTTGGCGAGATGGTTCAGAAGGGCGAGCTGCGCGGTCGGGCTCGCCAGCACGGCATCGAGGAAGGACTGGCGCGGCAAGACCGCGAGCAGGGACGGGACCAGCGCCACGACGCTGGCCGAACGGGGCCCGGCGTCGATCGCGGCAAGCTCGCCCACGCAGGCGCCGGCCTCGATCTCGTCGAAACTGACCTCGCGCCCCGTTTCCGAATAGACGACGACGCGCGCGCGTCCGGCGACGAGGAAATAGACGTCGCTGTCCTCGCTGTCGCGGTCGATGATCGGCTGGTCGGCCTCGAAGCCGCGCCAGCGGCACTTGGCTTCGATCGCCTGGCGGGGGCCGTCGGCAAGCGGCGCGAACAGGGCGATGCCCTTCAGCGTCCGGGCGGCTTGCGGCGGCGGCGCCATTTTCCTGCTGCTCATTGCCGGATCTCCCCGTCGCGGAAGGCGTTTGGCTGAACATTGCCGTGTCGCATCCGCTTCCTCTATAGTCGCCCGGGATTTGTTGCGACGCAACACGAACGGCGGCACACCATATCGGGGGCGCGCGGGGTCGGATGAACCAGTACGAAGAACTTCACGGGCTCTATTTCGAGGATCTCAAGGTCGGGCAGACCGCGATTTTCGCGAAGACCGTCACCGAAACCGACATCGTGCTGTTCGCAGGACTGACCGGCGACAACAATCCGGTGCATATCAACGAGATCTTCGCGGCCGCCACCCCGTTCTCGGGGCGTATCGCGCACGGCATGCTGACCGCGAGCTTCGTCTCGACCGTGCTGGGTACGCGCCTGCCGGGGCCGGGAGCCATCTATCTGAGCCAGACGCTGCGCTTCAAGGCGCCGGTGCGTGCGGGCGACACGGTGGTGGCGCGCGCCACGGTCAAGGAACTGGTGCCCGAGAAGCGGCGCTGCACGCTTTCGACGACGATCGTCGTCGACGACAAGACCGTGCTCGAAGGCGAAGCCGTCGTGCTCGTCTCGGGGCGCCCGACACCGGCGGCGGGCGACTGAACGCTTCCATGCGCCTTTATCGCGACCTGACGGGCGTTCCCGAAGATGCGAGGGGCGCGTATGCGGCCATCGGCAATTTCGACGGCGTGCATCGCGGCCATCAGGCCGTGATCGGCGAGGCGATACGCCAGGCGCGCGCGGCGGGCGCCAGATCCGCGGTTGTGACGTTCGAGCCGCATCCGCGCCGCTTCTTCAAGCCCGGTCTGCCGCCGTTCCTGCTGGCGAGCCCCCGCATGAAGATCGCCGCGTTGCGCGATCTGGGCGTCGATCTTTGCTTCGCGCTGCGCTTCGACGCGCGCCTTGCCGGGCTCACGGCCGAGACGTTCGTCGCGAAGGTCCTCGTCGACGGGCTGGGTCTTGCGGGCGTGGTCGCCGGCTACGATTTCGTCTTCGGCAAGGGGCGCGGCGGCAGCCCCGAAACGCTCGTGGCCGAGATGGCGAAGGCCGGCCGCAAGGCGCGCATCGTGGCGCCCGCACTCGACGCGACGGCCGCGGGTTCCGCCGGCGCCGAAGCGGACCCCGAGGCCTTCGTCTATTCGTCGACCGGCGTGCGTGACGCGCTCAAGGCCGGCGAACCGCGCACGGCCGCGCGCATCCTCGGCCGGCCTTTCGCGATCGACGGCCGCGTGCGCCACGGCGACGCGCGCGGGCGCACGATCGGCTTCCCGACCGCGAACATCGCGCTCGGGCCCTATCAGCCGCCGGCCTTGGGCGTCTATGCGGTGCGCGTCGAAGGTGCCGTCGCGGGGCGCGGCCTGCCGGGCGTGGCCAATCTCGGCGTGCGGCCGACGGTCGGCGGCGATCCCGCACCCCGCCTCGAAGTGCACCTGTTCGACTTCGCGGGCGATCTCTACGGAAGGCGGCTCAGCGTGTCGCTGATCGAGTTTCTGCGGCCCGAACGGAAATTCGACGGGATCGAGGCGCTGAAGGCGCAGATCGCCGCCGATGCCGAGGCGGCGCGCGCTTTGCTCTAACGCGCCGGCGCGCGCATTGCCCTAGTGCGCCGGGCCCTAGTGCGCCGGCGGGCGCGGCGCCGGGCCTTCCGCCTCGTCGCGTCGCCCGGACAGCCGCTTCTTCAGGTTCATGACGTAGCTGATGACCTCGGCGACCGCCTTGTAATGCTCGGGCGGGATCTCGTCGTCGATCTCGACGCTGGCATAGAGTGCGCGGGCCAGCGGCCGATTCTCGACGATCGGCACTTCGTTTTCGGTCGCAACTTCGCGGATCTTCTGCGCGACGAGATCCACGCCCTTCGCCACGCAGATCGGGGCGGCGGTCTTCTCGTCATAGCGCAGCGCCACGGCGTAGTGGGTCGGGTTCGTGACGACGACGGTGGCCTGCGGAATGGCCGTCATCATGCGCCGGCGCGCGCGCTCCATGCGCAGCTGCTTGATGCGTCCCTTGACGACCGGGTCGCCTTCCGACTGCTTGTACTCGTCCTTGATCTCCTGCTTCGACATGCGCAGGCGCTTGTAGTGCTGGAAGCGCTGGTAGAGATAGTCGAGCCCGGCGATGATCGTCATCACCGAGATCACCGCGACCATCACCTTCATCGCCAGCGCCAGCATGACGCGGCCGATATCGACGAGATCGTATTCGACGAAGCGCGAAAGGTCGTCCGCCTCGCCCTTCAGCGTGAACCAGCACACCGAACCGACGATCGTGATCTTGATCAAGCCCTTCAGGAACTCGAAGACCGAGTTGAACGAGAAGAGCCGCTTGAAGCCGTTGGCGGGCGAGATCTTGCTGAATTTCGGGATCAGCGATTCGGCCGACACGAGAAAGCCGTTCTGCAGAAGCTGGGACGCGATCGCGGCGACCATCAGAATGGCAAGGAACGGCAGCAGCGCCTTCATCGGCTCCATCAGCGCGATGGCGAGAACCTGCTGCATGCCGCCGCCCTCGACGGTGAACTCGTGCGGGCGCTCGATGAAGGGGCGCATCGTTTCGGTCAGGTGGCGCCACATATATGTGCCGAGAAACGAGAAGCCGAGCGTGGCCCCCATGAACATCATCCAGTGATTGAGCTCGCGCGTGGCCGCGACCTGGCCTTTCTCGCGCGCCTCGTCGAGCCGTTTGCCGGTTGGCTCTTCTGTTTTGGATGCCTCGTCTTCGGCTTCTTCGGCCATCGTCGGTCCTTCAGGGCGAAAGAAGCAGCGGTTCGAGCTTGTCCATGAAGCCGCGCTCGAACGCGCGCATGGCTGCCGCCGTGGTGAGGGCCAGCGCCATCATGCCGACGGCGATCTGGGCGGGCTGGGCGATGAAGAAGACCTGGATCGCGGGCTGCAGGCGCGCGACCAGACCCATCGCGAGATTGATCACCAGGCCGAAGACGAGGAACGGGGCCGAGATCTGCACGCCGATCGCGAAGCTGTGCCCGGTCCACGTCGTCAGCGCATTGGCGAAATCGCCCAGCGGCGGCAGGCGGCTCGGCGGGAAGAGCTGGTAGGAATCGGCAATCGCGTGCAGCAGCAGGTGATGCAGGTTCGTCACGAACAGGAAGACGATGGCGATCGCGACGAGCCAGGCCGAGATTGCCGCACCCTGCTGGCCGAAGCCGGGGTCGAACAGCGTTGCGGCCGCGAGGCCCGTCTGCTGCGCGATGATGGCGCCCGCGACGACGAGGGCGGAAATGGCGAAGCGCCCGGCAAGCCCGATGAAGGCGCCGATCAGCGATTCGCCCAGCAGGATGCCGGCCATCGATACGGAAGACTCGGGCAATGGCGGGATCGACGGGCCGACGAGCGGCGTGAGGATCAGCGTGATCGCGAGCGCCAGGCTGAGGCGCATGCGCGCGGGGATCGACAGCTCGCCGAGGCCGGGCATGCCGAGCATGGCAGCGCCAATGCGCGTGAACACGGCGAAATAGACGAAGATCTCGGCGGGAAGGGCGCGCGTCAGGCCGTCGACGAGGAGGTTCATCCGCCCCCGCTTACGCCGATGCCGACGGCCTTGGCCATGAGCTCGCGCGTAAACTCGATCAGCGTCGTCGACATGAACGGGATCGCCAGCACGAAGACCGCGAACAGCACGAGGATCTTGGGCACGAAGGTGAGCGTCTGTTCCTGGATCTGCGTCAGCGCCTGGATGAGGCTGACGACAAGACCCACGACGAGCGCCACCAGCATCAGCGGGGCGGAGATCTTGAGCATGACCCAGATCGCCTCGCGCGACACTTCGAGCACGTCGGTGGCGTTCATGGATCCGTCCGGTGAGAGGTCTGTGTCCGCCGCCGTCAGATCGGCATGCGGATGATTTCCTGGTAGGCCTGCACGACGCGGTCACGCACGGCGATGGTCGCCTGCAGCGTGGTTTCCGCGGCCGAGATCGCCTGGACGACCTGGCCCACGTCCGCCTTGCCCGCGAGGGCGCGAAGGCTGGCCTGCTCGCCCGACTTCAGCGACTGCATCGTGTTCTGGGCGGCCTGCGCGAGGATCGAGCCGAAATCGGCGTTGCCGGGTGCGGCCTCGTCGGCACCGCCGGCGCCGCCGGGCTTGGAGATGCGCGCGGCACCCTGATAGGCGGCGGCTGCGAGCGAAGGCGAAGTGATGGCCATGTTCCGTCCTTCCGGCGGTTATCAGCCGCGCAGGATGTCGATCGTGCGCGTGATCATGCTCTTTGAGGTCTCGATGACGCTGATGTTCGCCTCGTAGGAACGCTGCGCCTGGCGCATGTCCATGACCTCGATGAGGTTGTTGACGTTCGGCGCCAGCACGTAGCCTTCGGCGTCGGCGGCCGGGTGCGCCGGCTCATAGCGGCGCGTGAAGCTGCTCTTGTCCGTGCCGATCTTCGAGGCGCGCACCGTCTGCGTGCCGAGCTGGCGGTCGAGGATGTTGCGGAAGCTGATCGTCTTGCGGCGATAGGGCTCGGCGCCCGGCGTCTCGCCCAGCGAGTCGGCGTTGGCGATGTTCTCGCCGATGACGCGCATGCGGGTCGACTGCGCAGCCATGCCGGCGGCCGAGACGTTCATCGCTTTCTGCAGGTCCATGACGAGGCTCCGTTACGAGTTGCGGCCGATCGCCGAGCGCAGCATGGCGAGCTGGCGGCGATAGATGTTGGTGGTCATCTGGTAGTCCATCGCCGTGTCGGCGACCTTCATGAGTTCGCTGTCCATCTGCACCGAGTTGCCCGACAGCGTCGTCTCGCTCGGGCGCGGCTTGTCCTCGCGGTCGGGGCCCGCGATCATCCGGCTCGTCTGGTGGCTGGTCGATGTCGTCGCGGCCGTCAGGCGCGAGGTCTGCTTGCGCATCTCGGCCTTGAAGTCGATCGCCTTCAGGTCGCGCGGCTGGTAGTTCGGCGTGTCCGCGTTCGCGACGTTCTGCGACAGCACGGTCTGGCGATGGCTGAGCCAGTCCATCCGGCGGGCGATCATCCCGAAAAGCGGCAGGCGGGTAATGTCCATGACCTTATATTGAGGCTCGAAAGGTTAATAATCGGTAAATTATCTATAATTTTAGAGAATTTGAAAAGCCTTTAATTTCACCTGAGATTCAATATCTTGTTAATCGAATCGGAGTCTCCAATCGAGGCGGATTTCGGCGCTAATTGCCGGAAATGATGGATAAAATAGACTTTTAAGAAAGTTTTAGCGGGTTTGGAGTAACCCTTCCATGGTCAACGCATCCGCTCCGGTTCGCCGGGGCTCCGTCCCGAAGCACCGGAAAGTCGCTCCCTTTGGCCCGTCGCCCGCCCCGTCCGCCGCGCGCTCCGCTCGATCCGAACATGAAACGGGCGGTGGCGCTCCAGTATGCCCGCGAGAGCGATCCCGCACCCCGCGTCACGGCGAAGGGCGAGGGCCTGCTCGCCGAGAAGATCATCGAGATCGCGCGCGCGCACGGCGTGACCGTGCGCGAGGACCGCGACCTCGTGCAGCTCTTGGGCGCGGTCGACGTCGACAGCCCAATCCCGGTCGAAGCCTTCCAGGCCGTGGCCGAGATCCTTTCGTACATCTATCGCCGGCAGGGGAAGCTCGCCGCCGGCAAGACCGCGCCGGGGACAACGCCATGAGGGCGGTCGAAGTGCTCCAGGCCATCGTCGACGTGACGCGCGAGATCGAGGAGACGCGCGCCGCCCTCCATCGCGGCCACGACGTGGCGCTCGAGGGGCTCGACGCGCGCGTGCGCGAGCTGTGCATGTCCACGACCGAACTTCCCAAGGCCGAAGGGATCGCCTGCGCGGGCGCGCTCGACGGCGTCGCGCAGGCGCTCGACCGGCTGCGCGGCACGCTCGCACTTGCTTCCCAGGTCGCCGGTTCCGCGGCCGCCGCCGCTTCGTACGGCCAGCAGGGGCGCCCGCGATGAGCGTCGATACCGAAAACCTGCTGCGCTTCGTCGCGGCGCTCGCCTTCGTCGTCGCCCTGATCGCCGCGATCGCGTGGCTCGCGCGCCGGTGGATGCCAGGTGGTGCGGCCGTCAACGCGAGCAAGCGTCGGCGCCTGCAGATCGTCGAGATCCTCGCGCTCGATCCCAAGACACGCGCGATGATTGTGCGGCGCGACGAGGTCGAGCACCTGCTCGTCGTCGGCCCGACCGGCGCGGTCGCCGTCGAACGCATCGACTCGGCGCGCGTGGCGGCGGAGCCGGCATGAACGTGCGCTGGAAGTACCTGATCTTCGGCCTGCTGCTGGTGGCGCCGCTGCCCGCGTTCGGCCAGAGCTTCAATCTCGATCTTGGCGACGGCTCCTCGACCACGGGGCGCATCATCCAGCTCCTGCTGCTGATGACGGTCCTGACGCTGGCACCGTCCATCCTGATGATGGTGACGAGCTTCGTGCGCATCGTCGTCGTGCTGTCGCTGCTGCGCACGGCGCTGGGCACGCAGCAGGCGCCGCCCAACGCGGTGCTCACGTCGCTGGCGCTGTTCCTCACGTTCTTCATCATGGCGCCGACCGGCGAGGTCGCCTGGCGCGAAGGAATCTCGCCGCTGATCGACGGCCGTGTCACGGAAGTCCAGGCGCTCGAGCGCACCGCCAAGCCCTTCCACGATTTCATGATCCGTCACACGCGCGAGCAGGATCTGGGGCTGTTCATCGACATCGCGAAGATCCCGGCGCCCGAAACGCCGGAAGCGACGCCCTTCCGCGTGCTGATTCCGGCCTTCATGATCTCGGAGCTGCGCCGCGCGTTCGAGATCGGCTTCCTGCTGTTCATCCCGTTCGTCATCATCGACATGGTCGTCGCCGCGGTGCTGATGTCGATGGGCATGATGATGATGCCGCCCGCGATCGTGGCACTGCCGTTCAAGCTGATCTTCTTCGTGCTCGTCGACGGCTGGTATCTGATCAGCGGATCGCTGGTCCAGTCGTTCGGATCGGGCTAGCGGATCGTTCCCGTCGCCAGCGCGTGCGCGACGCCGCCTTCGACATGGCGGCGCAGCGCTTCGCACGCCGTCCGCCAGTCGCGCTTCAGCGCGCATTCCAGCATGTCGCGGTGCTCGTTCGAGGCGATGTCGCCGCGATAGCTGAGCGCCGTCATTTGGTAGCGCAGGTACTTGTCGAAGACGGCCGCGTGCGTGGCGATAAGCGCCTTCGAGCCGCAGGCCGAGATGAGCGACTGGTGGAACTGCCAGTCGTAACGCTTCCAGTCCCGCGTCGCGTCCGCGTTGCCGGCGGCCATCCGCCCTTCCATGCGCGCGAGCTTGTGGTGGGCGGCGACGACGCGCCCCTCCCATTCGATGTCGCCGGCCTCGAAAGACTGTTCGAGCGCGTGGCATTCCAGCAGCTGACGCAGGGCCGCGATCTCGCGCAGGCTCGCGACCGACACGGGCGAGACGTGGAAGCCCTTCTGGCCTTCCGCGACCACGAGACGCTCGGACGCCAGGCGGTTCAGGATCTCGCGCAGCGTGCTGATGCTAGTGGCGTAATCGGCCTTCAGCGTGTCGAGCTTCAGTTTCTGGTCCGGGCGCAAGTGGCCTGAAAGGATGTCGGCGCGGATACGCCGGTAGACGGCGTCGAACACCGTCTCGACCGGCGGATCAGCATCGGGCTCGGCCGGTTCGCCGGCACCCGCCGCCAGCAGGCCCGCCGCGCGCGTGTGCGCCACGCAGCCTTCGATGTGGCGGCGCAGGATCGCGCAGGCGGCGTCCGAATCGCGTCGCAGCGCGCAGTCGAGCAGCGTTTCGTGTTCGTCCGCCGCGATCTCGCCGCGGAAAATCACCGCGACCATCTGGTAGCGCAGATAGCGGTCGTAGACGCCGGTGTAGATGTCGAGCAGCGTCTGCGAGCCGCAGGCCGCGATCAGCGCCTGGTGGAACTCGCGGTCATAGCGCTTCCACGATTCGGCGACGTCGCGTTCGCCCGCGAGCATGCGCCGTTCCATCGCGGCGAGCTTGTGGTGGGCGGCGGCGACTGCACCTTCCCATTCCACATCGCCGGCCGCGAAGGCGAGGCGGATCGCGTAGGTCTCGAGCAGCAGGCGGAGCGCCGCGATTTCCTCGAAATCGGTGATTGAGACGGGCGTCACGCCGAATCCGCGCTGGCCTTCGGCGACGACGAGGCCTTCGGAAGAAAGGCGGTTCAGGATCTCGCGCAGCGTGCTGACGCTGGCGCCGTATTCCTGCGACAGCCGGTCGAGGCGCAGGCGCCGCCCCGGCTCCAGACGCCCGAACACGATGTCCGAACGCAGGCGTTCGTAGATCTTCTCGGCAACGGTCGATGTCTGGAACTCGATGCCCATGGGCCCTGCCTGTCGCGTCGCGCGGAGAATACACCACGCAAGGGATTCTACGAAAATCATAGATAATCTGAAATCTCATATGAAATGTTGTTTTTATATTGAAACTTTCTTTCTCATAGATAATATCCCGACACCAGACGCATAACGCGCACGGTCCCGAGGAGGAAACCCAGATGAGTCTCGCCCCCAACAGACGCACATTCCTTGCGGCCGGAACGGCCGCGCTTGCCCTGACGGCCGCAGGCCGCGCGGGCGCGCAGGCCAAGCCGACGCTGCGCTTCTCCGCCGTGTTCTCCGAGCAGGACATCCGCGCCGAGATGATGAAGCGCTTCACCGCCGCGGTCAGTGCCGACTTCACGATGCAGAACTATTTCGGTGGCAACCTGTTCAAGCAGGGCACCGAACTCGTCGCCATGCAGCGCGGCAATCTCGAGATGGGCAACATCGCGCCGCAGGACGTCTCCAACCAGGTCCCGGCCTGGTCGATCATGACGGCCGCCTACCTGTTCCGCGACGCCGACCACATGACGAAGGTGTTCAACAGCGACGTCGGCGCGCAGATGAAGAAGATGGCCGAAGACCAGCTCGGCATCCGCATTCTCGCGCCCACCTATTTCGGTTCGCGCCATGTGGGCCTGCGCGGCAAGAAGAAGATCAATACCCCGGCCGATCTCGCTGGCGTCAAGCTGCGCATGCCCGGCGGTGACGCCTGGCAGTTCCTCGGCCAGTCGCTGGGCGCTAATCCGGTACCGATGGCCTATCCCGAGGTCTATACGGGCCTGCAGACCGGCGCCATCGACGGCCAGGACAATCC
Source organism: Tagaea sp. (assembly GCA_044224405.1). Taxonomy (GTDB): domain Bacteria; phylum Pseudomonadota; class Alphaproteobacteria; order CACIAM-22H2; family CACIAM-22H2; genus Tagaea. Next base: position 41,302 of record JBGAKN010000011.1, read on the forward strand.
GCTGCCCAACGTCCAGAACATGAAGTTCTACGAGGTGAGCGGGCAGATCGTGCTGACCTCGCACCTCGTGGGCTTCGATCTGCTCACCGTCTCGAGCAAGGTTTGGAAAGACATGGGCGCCGCCAAGCAGAAGGCGTTCCAGGCCGCCGCCGACAGCGCCGTGAACTGGAGCAACGCCGAGCACGCCAAGAAGGAGAAGGAACTCGTCGACTTCTTCAAGGCGCAGGGTCTCGACGTCTACACGCCCGACCTCGCGGCGTTCCGCGATTTCGCGCAGAAGAAATATCTCGCATCCGATCTGGCCAAGAGCTGGCCGGCGGGAATGCTGCAGAAGATCAACGCACTCTGAAGGCGCGAGGCGAGGGGTGCCCGCACCCCTCGCCATCGCTCCGCGGAACCGCTCATGAATTTTCGGAACACGTATCGCCTGCTCGGGAAGCTGGCCGAGGGCGCCATTGCGGCGATGCTCGCCACGATGTTCCTCGCTTTTCTGATCCAGATCGTCTTCCGCTATACGCTAGACCTGCCGGTCGGCTGGACGCACGAGCTCAGTGTCGTGATGTGGCTCTGGATCGTCCTTTTCGGCGCGGCGTTCGTCGTGCGCGAGAGCGACGAGATCCGCTTCGACCTCATCTACAGCGCCGTGCGGCCGAAAACGCGCCGCGTGATGTGCGTCGTGGCGGCCGTGGCAATCATCGTGCTCTACGGCATGTCCTTTCCTGCCGTCCTCGACTACGTGATGTTCATGCGGGTCGAGAAGACGGCGTACATGAAAATTCGGTTTGACCGGCTCTATTCGATCTATCCGGTCTTCGTCATCGCGATTCTCGTTCGCTATGTCTGGCTGACCGTCGATGCGCTGCGCGGCCATGACCCTTCCAAGGAAGACATCCAGGCATGAGCTTCGCCAGCCCTTGGTCGATGTGCCTGACCGCGATCGTGGCGCTGTCGCTGCTCGGTTTGCCGATCGGCCACGCGATGATCGCCGGTTCGGTCCTCTATCTGTTCATGTCCGGCCAGGACATGGGAACGGTGGCCGAGCAGTTTCTCAACGGCATGTACACCAACTACATCATCCTGGCGGTTCCGCTGTTCATCCTCGCGGCCGAGTTGATGAATATCGGCAGCATGTCGGAGCGTCTCCTGCAGTTCTGCAACGCGCTTGTCGGCCGGTTCCGCGGCGGTCTTGCGCATGTCAACGTGCTGCAGGGCGTGATCTTCGCGGGCATGTCGGGTTCGGCGCTTGCCGACGCGGCCGGCCCGGGACGCCTGATGATGGCGATGATGACCAAGGACGGCCGCTATACGCCGAGTTTCGCGGCCGCGCTCACCGCATCGGCCGCCGTGATCGGCCCGATCATCCCGCCTTCGATCCCGATGGTCGTCTACGCCCTCGTTTCGGACGCGTCGATCGGATACCTGTTCCTCGGTGGATTCCTGCCCGGCCTGCTCATCGCCGCCGGACTCATGTTCATCATCGCCACGACCGCACGCCGGCGGAATTTTCCCGTCGAGCCGCCGATCCCGGTGCGGGAACTCCCCGGCATCGTGAAGGACGCGTTTCCCTCGCTGATGATGCCGGTCGTGCTCCTCGGTGGCATCTATTCCGGACTGACGACACCGACGGAGGCCGCGGCCGTCGCGGCGGCCTATGCGCTGCTCGTTTCGCTCGTGCTTTACCGCTCGTTGCCGCTCGGCCAGCTCTACCGTGCCGTGGCGATGTGCGCGCGCACGACCGCGACGATCGGGATGCTCATCGCGGGCGCATTGGTCTTCAACTACGTCGTCACGATCGAGAACATCCCCGACACGCTGCGCGTCATCCTGCAGGCCTGGCAGCTTACGCCGCTGCAGTTCCTGATCCTCGTGAACGTGCTGCTGCTCGTTCTCGGCTGCCTGCTCGAAGGCACGACGATCCTGCTCGTCATCGTTCCCGTGCTGATCCCGACGGCGAAGGCGCTGGGCGTCGATCTCGTGCATTTCGGCGTCGTCGTGGTCGTCAACATCATGCTGGGCCTGATCACGCCGCCCTACGGCCTGCTGCTGTTCGTGATGACGAACATGGCGAAGATCACGATGCGCCAGATGGTCGTCGAGGTGCTGCCGTTCCTCTGGGCGATGCTCGTGGCGCTGGCCGTCATCACGCTGCTGCCCGACGCGGTCCTTTGGCTGCCGCGCCTGATGGGCTATCAGGGTTAGCGGAACAGGCGGGACGAGCGACATGATCAACGGTGCGACGCGCATCATCGCGCATCTCGGCTATCCGACCGAGAGCTTCAAGTCGCCGATGATCTACAATCCGTATTTCGCGCAGCGCGGGATCAACGCGGTCGTCGTGCCGATGGGCTGCCGGGCGGAAGAATATCCAGAGTTCCTGCGCCTCGTCTTCCGCCTGTCGAATATCGGCGGCGCGCTCGTGACGATGCCGCACAAGGTGACGACCGTGGGGCTGCTGGACGAGGCTAGCTCGGCCGTCGCGATCGCAGGTTCGTGCAATGCCGTGCGCCTCGGCCTCGACGGCCGGCTGGTCGGCGACATGTTCGACGGCGAAGGGTTCGTGCGCGGCGTCCTGCGGCGCGGCCGGAAGCTGGCGGGCGCGCGCGCCCTCGTGGTCGGCTGCGGCGGCGTCGGTTCGGCGATCGCGGCGTCGCTCGCCAAGGCGGGTATCGCCGAACTCGGCATCCACGATCCGCACGCGCCGGCGATGACGGGCCTTGCCTCGCGCCTGCACCGGCACTATCCGGCGCTGAAGGTCTCGACCGGCTCGAACGATCCGGCGGGCTGGGAGTTCGTCGTCAATGCCACGCCGCTCGGGATGCGGGAAGGCGATCCGCTGCCCATGCAGGTCGAGCGCATCGCGTCGTCGGCGTTCGTCGGCGAGGTCGTGATGTCGAAGACTTATACGCCGTTTCTTGCCGCCGCCCGGCGCCTCGGCTGCGAAACGCAGGTCGGTCTCGACATGCTGTACGAACAGATCCCGGCCTATCTCGAATTTTTCGGCTTCCCGGCCGCGACGCCGGACGAACTCCGTGCTGTCGCGAAGCTCGACGCCTGACGGAAGTACGCGCGGAGGAAGAACGATGAAAAAGCCGATCTACGTCCTGAACGGCCCGAACCTGAACCGGCTCGGCAAGCGCGAGCCGAAGATCTACGGCAAGACCACACTGGCGCAGGTCGAGACGATGTGCCGCAAGGCCGCGGGCGGCGGGCCGCTGGAGTTCCGCCAGACGAACAGCGAAACCCAGATGATCGACTGGATCCACGAGGCGATCGACGAGGGTGCCGGAATCGTCATCAATCCGGCCGCCTACACCTTCACGTCGATCGCGATCCTCGACGCGCTGAAGATGTTCCCCGGCCCCATCGTCGAGCTGCACATCTCGAACATCCACCGCCGCGAGGCGATCTACCACAAGTCGCTCGTCTCTTCGGCGGCGACGGCGGTGATCGCAGGGCTGGGGGCGGACGGCTATGTCGTCGCGGTCGAGGCGGTGCGCCGCCTGCTGAAGCGCTAGCGCTGGGCGCGCTTGTCCATCCAGATCCCGACCGGGACCAGGATCAGCAGGCCGAGCAGCGGCAGCTCGGCATAGTCGGAAAAGCTCTTCATCTCGTGGCCGCCGAGCCAGTCGCCGATCGGCACGGTCGTCCCGTAGCCGACGGCGAAGATCAGCAGGCCGACGGTGTTTCGCCAGCGGAAGATGTTCATTGCGGGGGCAGCCTTTTGGGTTCGATGTCGATCGTCGGGCCGGGCGGCGTGACGTCCTTCATTTCGCGTACGCCATAACCATCCGTCCGGATCGTCGTCATCTGCACCATCGTCGCATTCGCGGCGAGACGGCGCAGCACGATTCCGGCGAATGCGATCAGCACCGCGCCGGCAAGCCAGACCCAGGCGATCAAGGCGGTCCCGAAGGCCTCGATGAAGCGCAGGCCCGACGCGACGGTTTCGCCCGTGGCGGGCTGCAGGGCGGTGCTGGCGAGCCATCGCAGAAGGTCGCCGCCGAGCGTGACCGCACCCCACAGGCCGAGGCACAGCACGCTCCAGAAAAGGAATCCGGCCCACGCGAAGCCGGTGAAAACACGTCCGATCATGGGGCGAATATAGGGATGCCGCGTGCTTGCGGGAAGGCCGGTATCGCGGATTTTAGGTAAAGGCGTTCAATTGCTTAACGTCATATTCAATTTTCGGGCGCATTTTCCACGCACAATTTTTCAACAAATGGAAATCCCCCGATGAACATCCTCGCCCGCTCGCTCGTCCTGCGCCTCGTGCTCGCCATCAGCGCGATGGCCTTGCTCGCCTGTGCCACGCTCTTCGCGATCGCCCTGTTCGACCGCATGGCGTCGGACGCTCGCGTCGTGGAGAACGACGTGCGCACGAACTATGAAGGCGTGCTGGACGAGATGCAGAGCGAGCTTGCCGTCGTGCGCGGCATCGCGGCTTCACTCGCCCCGGTTCCCGCGATCCGCGAGGCGGCCCTGTCGGGCGACCGCGAACGCATGGCGGCCGTCCTCAACCCGATCCTCGCCAGCATCCGCGAGATCTCGGGCGTGCCGATCCTGTGGCTCTCGAAGGCGCCGGGCATCGCCCTCTATCGCGCGCACGCCCCGGAAACCTTCGGCGACAACGTCACCGCGCGCCGCATGACGGTCGTCGAGGCCTATCGCGACGGCAAGATGTCGGCGGGTCTCGAACCCGGCCGCGACAATATCAGCCTGTTCGCGACGATCCCGCTGCTCGAAGGCGGCAAGGCGGTCGCCGCACTCGATGTCGGCGTATCGCTGGCGAAGCCCTTCGCCGACCGCATGAAGAAGAAGCTCGGCTCCGACATCGCGTTCCACGTGCTGGAAGGCGAGAAGTGGGTCACGCTCGCCTCGACGCGCAGCGACGCCACGTTGCTTTCGCCGGATGAGATGAAGCGCGCCTTCGAAGGTGCCGAAGTCACCAACAGTCTCGCGGTGGGCTCAGGTTATGCCGTCGTCCACGCGCGAAAGCTCGTCAACAAGGCCGGCAAGACCTTCGGCCTGCTCGAAGTGTCGCGCGACATCACCAATCTTCATGCCGCCGCGGCAGCCGCCCGGCGCAACCTGATCCTGGGCGCGCTTGCGGCACTCGCTCTTGCGATCGTGATCGGCTTCTTCCTCGCGCGCAGCGTCACGCGCCCGATCCTCGCCCTTGCTGGCACGCTGGATACGATCGCCGCCGGCCGGACGGATGTCGAGGTGCCCGGCAGCGGGCGCATCGACGAGATCGGCCGCATGGCCAAGTCGGTCGAAGTGCTGCGCGAAGGCCTTGTGGAGGTCGAGCGCCTGCGAACCCAGGCGACGGAAAGCGAGCGCGCGGCGCAGGCCAAGCGCCGTGCCGACGCGCTGGCGCTTGCCGAGAAGTTCGAGCATTCGGTCGGCGCGGTGGTCGACGGCCTGAACGAATCCGCGCGCGCCCTGCAGGGCTCGGCGCAGACGATGAGCGCCGCCGCCGAAGAGGCGAGCGCGCAGGCATCGACCGTGGGTGCCGCTTCCGAGCAGGCATCTGCGAACGTGCAGACGGTCGCGGCCTCCACCGAGGAACTGTCGGCATCGATCCAGGAAATCTCCCGCCGCGTGACCGAATCGGCGACGATGAGCCGCCAGGCGGTGGACGAAGCCGCGCGCACGAGCGAGACGGTCCAGAGTCTCGTCGCCGTCGCCGGCAAGATCGGCGACGTGACGAAGCTGATCAACCAGATCGCCAGCCAGACCAACCTTCTCGCGCTCAACGCGACGATCGAGGCGGCCCGCGCCGGCGATGCCGGCAAGGGCTTCGCGGTCGTGGCGTCGGAAGTGAAGGGCCTCGCCGCGCAGACGGCCAAGGCGACCGAAGAGATCGGCGCGCAGATCGAGGCGATCCAGGCGGCATCGTCGCAGACCGTCAAGGCGATCGACGCGATCTCGGGCACGATCAAGGCGCTCGACGGGATCTCCGGCGCCATCGCTGCGGCGGTGGAAGAGCAGGGCGCGGCCACGCAGGAAATCGCGCGCAACGTCCAGCAGGCCGCGACGGGAACCACGCAGGTGACGACGACAATCTCCGGCGTGGCGCAGGCTGCCGACGAAACGGGCCGCGTTTCCACAGACGTCAAGGACCGCGCCTCGGGCGTGGCCACGCAGGCCGACCGCCTGCGCGCCGACGTGCGGACGTTCCTCGACGGCGTGCGGGCGGCCTAGTTCCGCCTTAGCCCTTGTTCATGCGGTTGTTGACCAGTTCGTCGACGACCGTGGGATCGGCCAGCGTCGACGTGTCGCCCAGTGCCGAATGCTCGTTCGCGGCGATCTTGCGCAGGATGCGGCGCATGATCTTGCCCGAACGGGTCTTCGGCAGGCCGGGCGCCCACTGGATCAGGTCGGGCGAGGCGATCGGGCCGATCTGCTTGCGCACCCAGCCGACCAGTTCCTTGCGCAGTTCCTCGCTGGTTGTCTGTCCGGCTTTCAGCGTCACATAGGCGTAGATGCCCTGGCCCTTGATGTCGTGCGGGTAGCCGACGACGGCCGCTTCCGCGACCTTCGGATGGGCGACCAGCGCGCTTTCGATCTCGGCCGTGCCCATGCGGTGGCCCGACACGTTGATGACGTCATCGACGCGCCCGGTGATCCAGTAATAGCCGTCCTCGTCGCGCCGGCAGCCGTCGCCGGTGAAGTAGTAGCCCTTGAAGGTCGAGAAATACGTCTCGATGAAGCGCTTGTGATCGCCGAACACGGTGCGCGCCTGGCCGGGCCAGCTGTCGGAGATGCACAGGTTCCCGTCGGTGGCGCCTTCGAGGATCTTGCCGTCGTTGTCGACCAGCAGCGGCTGCACGCCGAAGAAGGGCTTCGTCGCCGATCCTGGCTTCGTCGGAATGGCGCCCGGCAGCGGCGTGATGAGAATGCCGCCCGTCTCGGTCTGCCACCACGTGTCGACGATCGGGCAGCGTCCGTCGCCCACGACGTTGTGATACCAGAGCCAGGCTTCCGGATTGATCGGCTCGCCGACCGAGCCGAGGATGCGAAGGCTCTTGCGGCTCGTCTTCTTGACCGGCGCCTCGCCCTCGCGCATCAGCGCGCGGATGGCGGTGGGGGCGGTATAGAAGATGTTGACCTTGTGCTTGTCGACGACCTGCCAGAAGCGCGAGCTGTCGGGATAGTTGGGAACGCCCTCGAACATCAGCGTCGTGGCGCCGTTGGCCATCGGGCCGTAGACGATGTAGCTGTGCCCCGTCACCCAGCCCACGTCGGCCGTGCACCAGTAGATGTCGCCGTCCTTGTAATCGAAGACGTACTGGTGCGTCATCGACGCGAAGACGAGATAGCCGCCCGTCGTGTGCAGCACGCCCTTGGGCTTTCCGGTCGAGCCCGACGTGTAGAGGATGAAGAGCGGATCTTCCGCCGCCATCTCGGCAGGCGGGCAGTCGGCGGAAACGCTCGCGGCTTCCTCGTGGTACCAGACGTCGCGCTCGGGGTTCCAGTCGACCTTGCCGCCGGTGCGCTTCACCACCAGCATCTTCTTGACCGACGGGCAGCTCTTCAGCGCCGCGTCGGCGTTCACCTTCAGCGGCACCTTGCGCCCGCCGCGCAGGCCTTCGTCGGCGGTGATGACGAAATTGGAATCACAGTCCTGGATGCGGTTGATGAGGCTGTCGGGCGAGAAGCCGCCGAAAACGATCGAGTGGACCGCGCCGATGCGAGCACACGCCAGCATCGCGTAGGTCGCCTCGGGGATCATCGGCAGGTAGATCGTGACGCGGTCACCCTTCTTCACGCCGTGCTTTTTCAGCACGTTGGCCATCCGGCATGTCGCCTCGTGGGCCTCGCGATAGGTGATGTGCTTGCTCTCGTTCGGGTCGTCGCCTTCCCAGATGATGGCCGTCTGGTTGCCACGCTTTGCGAGATGCCGGTCGAGGCAGTTGGCCGAGACGTTGAGCGTGCCGTCCTCGAACCACTTGATGGAGACGTCGCCCGAGAACGAGGTGTTCTTCACCTTGGTGAAGGGCTTGATCCAGTCGATGCGCTTGCCGTGTTCCGCCCAGAAACCGGCCGGATCCTTGACCGATTTCTCGTACATCGCCTTGTACTTGGCGGCGTCGATCAGCGCGGACTTCGCGATCGCGTCGGGAACCGGGAATAGCTCGTTCGACATGGAAGGCGCCTCCGTTCGGGGCGCGGCCATTGGCTGCCGCGCTCGTGCTCTTGCACCGTTTTTAGTCCGCCCGTGCCGCCCATGGCAAGCCGGACGGGTGCGGCGTCTCAGCGCGGTAAAACGGGTCCTGCGGGCGCGTCGGGCCATGTCACGGCCGGGCATTCGAGCGCGCTTTCGACCACCTCGATGCGCAGCGCCGTCAGCCGCGCGCCCCGGCAGGGGCCGGCCACGCAAAGCCCGTCCTCGATCCCGAACAGCGCCCCGTGACTGCCGCAGCACAGGAACTTGCCTTCCTCGTCGAGAAAGACGCCCGGCATCCAGTCGAGTGGCGCGCCCGCGTGCGGACAGACATTGGCATAGCCGTAGACGCGCCCGTCCTTGCGAACCACCAAGACGGAGCGCCTCGTCGCATCCGCGCCGCACACGAAGCCGAGCGCGCCGGGGTCGGCCAGTTCGTCGAGGCGGCAGAGCACGGTCATGCGGGAACGCCGATGCGCTTGCAGACCGCTTTCCATTCCGCCGGCGTCACCGGCTGGACGGACAGGCGCGAATTGTTGACCAGCATCATCGCGGCCAGTTCGGGGATCGTGCGGATATCGGCGAGCGTCAGGGGCGTCGTCGCCGCCTTCAGCGGGGCGACATCGACCATGAACCACGCGCCCTTCTCGGCCGAGGTGTCGGGATAGGCTTCGCGGACGATCTCCATCGTGCCGACGATCTCCTTGCCGATATTGGAATGATAGAAGAAGGCGCGGTCGCCCTTCTTCATGGCCAGCAGGTTCAGCTTGGCGGTGTGATTGCGCACGCCGTCCCACTTGCCGCGCCCGTCGGCGACCAGCTTCTGCCAGGAATAGACGTCGGGTTCGCTTTTCAGCAGCCAGTATTTCATCGCCTTTACTCGTCCTTCAGGGGTCTTGCCAGCAGTGCCGCGACCGCGTCGCCCACGTCGGCGTCTTCGTGCAGGATCCGCGCGACGGTCCGGCAGATCGGCATGTCCACGCCCAGCTTCGCGGCGAGCGCGCCGACCGACAACGCCCCTTCCACGCCCTCGACCACCGCATGGCTTAGGCGCAGGGCCGGATCGGCGATAGCGGCCGCGCGTGTCATGCCGCGCCCCATCGCGATACCGAGGCGCATGTTGCGCGACTGCTCGTTGTTGCAGGTGAGCGCAAGATCGCCGAGGCCGGTCAGGCCCATCAGCGTTTCCGCCCGGCCGCCCTTGGCGATGCCGAGGCGCACCATCTCGGCAAGCCCGCGCGTCATCAGGGCGGCGCGCGCGTTGTCGCCGAGCCCGCGCCCCGCGACGATGCCGCAGGCGAGCGCCACCACGTTCTTGACCGCACCGCCGATCTGCGCGCCGACGACATCGTCCGACCGGTAGATGCGGAAATTCGGCGTGGCGCAGGCTGCGGCAATTGCCGCGGCAAGGTCCGCATCCTTGCAGGCGAGCGTGACGGCCGTGGGCCGCGCCTGCGCCACTTCGCGCGCGAAGGTCGGGCCCGACAGGATCGCGACCGGATTTCCCGGTGCGACCTCGCTGGCGATCTCGCTCATCAGGCGGCAGCTTTCGCCCTCGATGCCCTTGCTGGCGATGACGATAGGCACGCCCTTGGGCAATGCGGCCAGCGACAGCGTGGCGCGCAGCGGCTGGGCGGGTGTCGCCCACAGCAGCAGGTCCTTGTCCGCCAATGCCTCGCGCATGTCGGGCGTGGCGCGGATCGACGGGTCGAGCGGGACGTCGGGCAGATAGACCGGGTTCGCGTGCCGTTCGTTGATGTCGCGCGCGGTCTCGGCGCGGTGCGTCCACAGCGTGGGCGCAAGCCCTGCGCGCGCCAGCGTCTGCGCGAGGGCGGTTCCCCACGCGCCGGCACCGACGACCGCGACACTCCTGAATCCGTCCGCCATGCGCCTGTTCTAGCGGATCGCGCCGCGCGCCGTCACGACGCGATTTTGACCGGGGCCGCCAGTGCCGCGTGCGTCTCGATCGTGCGCGCGCAGGCCCGCGCCGCCTCGGTTCCCTTGGCGACGAAATGGCGCATGAAGAACTCGCGGTGCGTCTCGTGCTCGTGGAAATGATGGGGCGTCAGCACGCACGAGATGACCGGCACGCCCGTGTCGAGCTGCACGCGCATCAGCCCGTCGATGACGGCGTGCGCGACGAATTCGTGGCGGTAGATGCCGCCGTCGACCACGAGGCCGGATGCCACGATGGCCGAATAGCGTCCGGTCTCGGCGAGACGCTTGGCGAGCAGCGGGATCTCGTAGCTGCCCGGAACGCGGTGGATCTCGATGCTGCTTTCGGCATGGCCGTGTCGCGCGATCTCGGCGAGGAAGGCCTTGCGGCTCTGCGCGAGGATGTCGTCGTGCCAGCTGGCTTCGATATAGGCGATGGCGTGCGTCGTCATGTCGGTCTCCGGTCAGATCGGTTGGAGCGGACGCGCGGGCGCACGGGATCGCGAAGGCCGCACCCGGCCTGTCGCCGGATGCCCCTCGCAAATCGTCCCGTTCTCTTCCATCCGGACTGTGACCGTCGGCGCCGGGATCTCACCGGCTCTGCTGACCCCGTCGGCTTGCGGCCGTCGGGCGCTCGCGGGCTGATGCGCTTACGCGCAATCACCGCCGGTGGGGAATTGCACCCCGCCCCGAGAACGCTGCCGCCCGGAAGATCCGGACGACCTTCGGATTATGGCGGGGAAGGGGGCGTGGCGGAAGCCAGTTCCTCGAGCGGCCAGCGCGGCCGGCACGCGATGTCGAGCGGCGACGTAAGCCCGAGGGCAAAGCGTTCCACGCCGGCCCACGCGATCATCGCGGCATTGTCCGTACACAATTTAATCGGGGGCGCGACGAGGGTGAGGCCGTTCGACGCGGCCACCTTGGCCAGCCGCTGGCGCAGTGCCTGGTTGGCGGCGACGCCTCCGGCGACGACGAGATGCGCGCCTTGCGGATGCGTGTTCGCGAACATGCGTGCGGCATTGCCGGTGCGATCGGCCAGCGTATCGGCGACGGCCATCTGGAACGCGGCGGCGATGTCCGCGCGCGTGCGGTCATCGAGCGTGCCGAGCCGATCGACGATCTGGCGCACGGCGGTCTTGAGGCCCGCGAACGAGAAATCGCAGCCGGGCCTTCCGGCAAGCGGGCGGGGCAGCTCGAAACGCTTCGCGTCGCCCTCGCGCGCCAGCTTCTCGATCGCAGGACCCCCGGGATAGGGAAGACCGAGCAGCTTCGCCACCTTGTCGAACGCCTCGCCCACCGCGTCGTCGAGCGTGGTGCCGAGCCGCTTGTAGCGGCCCACGCCCTCGACCGACAGCAGCTGGCAATGCCCGCCGGAGACGAGCAGCAGCAGATAGGGGAACGGCACGTTGTCGCTGAGGCGCGCCGACAGCGCATGCCCTTCGAGATGGTTGATCGCGACAAACGGTAGCCCGCGCGCCAGCGCCACCGCCTTGGCGAAGGTGGCGCCGACGATCACGCCGCCGATCAGGCCGGGGCCGGTCGTCGCGGCGATCGCGCCGATCTCGGACCAGTCGCTGCCCGCGTCTTCGAGCGTGCCGCGCACCATGTCTTCGAGGTGTGCCAGATGCGAGCGCGCGGCGATCTCCGGCACGATGCCGCCGAAGGGCGCATGCTCGCGCGTCTGCGACAGCACGCGTTCCGCGCGCACGCGCCTGTCCGGCCCCACGAGTGCGGCGGCCGTTTCGTCGCAGCTGGTTTCGATGCCGAGAACGAGACGCATCAGCGGGGTGTAACCCATTCGCACGGCGTGCGAAAGCGCTCTTGCGGCAGCCCGTCCCGGCACGCGATAAAGGGCGCCGGAAAAGAGGCAGCATGACGAGTATCTTGCGGATCGGCACGCGCGGATCGCCGCTTGCCCTGTGGCAGGCGAACGAGGCCCGGCGCCTTCTGGCCGCGGCACACCCGGCGCTGGCCGGCGCGGACGCGATCGAGATCCGCGTCATCAAGACGACCGGCGACCGCATCCAGGACCGCACGCTGGCCGAGGCCGGCGGCAAGGGCCTGTTTACGAAAGAGATCGAGGAAGCCCTGATCGCGGGCGAGATCGATCTTGCCGTCCATTCGATGAAGGACGTGCCGACCTGGCTGCCCGACGGGCTTGGCATCGTCACGATCCTCGAACGCGAGGATCCGCGCGACGCTTTGATCGCGGCAAAGGGCGTGAAGCGGATCGCCGACCTGCCGCAGGGTGCCGTGATCGGCACGGCCTCGCTGCGTCGCGGCGCGCAGCTTCTGGCGTTGCGCCCCGACGTGAAGCTCGTGCCCCTGCGCGGCAATGTCGAGACGCGCCTTGCCAAGGTCGGGCGCGGCGACGTGCAGGCGACTTTCCTCGCCATCGCGGGCCTCAAGCGCCTCGGCCGCGCGGACGCCGCGAACGCGGTGCTCGAGCCTTCGGAAATGCTGCCGGCGGTGGCGCAAGGCGCCATCGGCATCGAATGCCGCCTCGACGATTCACGCACGCGCGGCTTCCTTGCCGCGATCCACCATGTGGCCAGCGCCATCGCCGTCGATGCCGAACGCGGCCTGCTCGAGAAGCTCGACGGCTCGTGCCGCACGCCCATCGGGGCGTTGGCGACGATCGTTGCCGACGGGCGCGTGAAGCTCGACGGGCTCGTGGTGCGCCCCGACGGCACGGGCCTGCTGACGACCTCGCGCGAGGGGCCGGTTTCGCTCGCTGGCGATATGGGTCGCGATGCGGGCGAGGAGCTGAAGCGCCGCGCCGGCGAAGGTTATTTCCAGTGAAGGCGAAGCCCCACCGCCTGCGCGTCCTCGTCACCCGTCCGCGCGGCGAGGCCGAGCTGTTCGCCGTGGCGCTCGCCATGCGCGGGCACGACGCCATCCTCGCCCCGCTGATCGAGATCGTGCTGATCGACGGCGTCGCGGTCGATCTTGCCGGCGCGCAGGCCATCCTGTTCACGTCGGCGAACGGCGTGCGCGCGTTCGCGCATGCCGAGAAGCGGCGCGACCTGCCGGCCTTCTGCGTGGGCGACGCCACGGCCGCCGCCGCGCGCAGCGCAGGCTTCGCGCGCGTGGAGAGCGCCACGGGCGACGTGTCGGCGCTTGCCGGCCTCGTGCGCGCGAACCTCAAGCCCGGCGACGGCGCGCTCGTCCATGCCGCGGGCACAATCGTCGCGGGCGACCTTGCGGGCGATCTCGGCTCTTCAGGTTACGAAGTGCGCCGCGCCCAGCTCTATCGCGCGGAGCCGGCGAACGAGCTGCCGGCCGAGACGCTTGACGAGTTGCGCGGCCGCCGGATTGACGTCGTGACGTTCTTCTCGCCGCGCACGGCGCAGACCTTCGCGCGGCTCGTGCAGGCGGCCGAGCTGGATGGCGCGCTCGAATCCGTTTCCGTCCTTGCCCTCGCACCGGCTACGCTGGCGGTGCTGCGCGAGGAAGGCTGCAGGTTCCGCAGCGAAGCCGCGGCCGAGCGGCCGAACGAAGCCTCGCTTCTCGAAGCGCTCGACCGTCTTGCCGAGGAGACCAGCGTGCCGCCGGAATCCGCCCAATCCAGATCCGAGCCGCCCAAGTTCGAACTGCCACCCGGCATGGCCGCGCCGCCGCGCACGAAGGCACCGTCGGCCAAGGCATCGAAGCTGCTGCCGATGGCGGTGGCGCTCGTCGTCGCCGTGATCGGCATCCTCGGCTGGGCCTACTGGCAGAACACGATGACCGGCGGTGCCGAGCCCGGCATGCGCGCGGTCGAGCAGCGCCTTGCGTCCGTCGACCGGCGGCTTGCGCAAGTCGAGGCGCGCGCCGCGGCGCCGCGCACCGACACCTCGCCGCTCGAAGCGCGCCTCGCGGCGCTCGAGGCGCGGCCGGCAGACGAGCCCGGCGCGTTCGCCGAACGGCTCGCCGCACTCGAGGCCCGCCCGCAGGTCGATGCGTCGATGCAGGCGACGATCGCCTCGCTGATGTCGGAGAACCGGCGTCTCGCCGACGAGCTTGCGCGCGTGCAGGCGGAGATCGGGCGCCTGCAGGGCGGCATCGTCGACCAGGCCGGCGATCGCGCCGGCGCGCGCCGGGCCGAATTCCGTCTCGCCGTTTCCCAGCTTCGCGAGGCGCTCGCGGCCGGCCGCGCCTATGCCGGCGAGCTGTCGCTCGTGCGCGATCTTGCGAACGAAGTGCGGCCGGGCGCGGACCTTACGGCGCTGGTGCCGTTCGCCGGTGACGGCATCGAGACGCGGGCGAGCCTCGCGCGCCGGTTCGGAACGCTTGCCAATGCCGCGGTTTCGGCCGCGCGCGCCGAGCAGGTGCCGGGCGTGCTCGGCCAGCTCGTCGAGCGCGTGCAGGGTTTCCTTTCGATCCGCCGCGTGGGCGACATTCCGGGCGACAGCCCGACCGCGCGCGTCGCGCGCGCCGAGACGCGGCTGGCGGTCGGCGATCTCGCCGGCGCGCTTGCCGCTCTCGACGGCGTGCAGGGAGCCGCATGGGCCGCGCCGCTGCTGCCCTGGATCGACGCGGCACGGCGCCGGATCGCGGCCGAGCGCGCGCTCGGCGCACTTGCCGGCGTCGACGGCTAGGGGTGCCCGCGATGCGCCGGATCATCGGCCTTCTCGTTTTCGCAGCACTCGCGATGCTGCTGGTCGCGTGGCTGGCCGGCGTGCCGGGGCAGGCGACGCTGGAGTTCGCGGGCTGGCGCATGGACACGTCGGCCGGCGCGCTCGGCGTGCTGGCGCTGGGAATCGCCGCGCTCTTCGTCATCGCCGACCGGCTCTGGCGGCTGATTGCGGGTGCGCCGCGACGGTTCGCGGCGTGGCGCCGGGCGCGGCGCGAACGGCGCGGGCATGCGGCCCTCACGCGCGGGCTCGTCGCGGTCGCGTCGGGTGAGGCGGTCGAGGCCGGCAAGCAGGCGCGCCTCGCGACCAAGGCGCTGGGCTCGCCGGCGCTGACGCTGCTGCTGTCGGCGCAGGCCGCACAGCTCGCGGGCGACGAGGCGGGCGCGCTGGTTCATCTCGAAGCGATGCGCGGATTGCCGGAGACCGAGTTCGTGGCGCTGCGCGGCCTCGTCGCGGGCGCGATGCGCAGCGGCGACGACCGACGTGCGCTGGAGCTCGCGCGCCGCGCGCGCGACCTGAAGCCCGCGGCACCCTGGGTCACGGCCGCGCTCGTCGAACTCGAGACGCGCAATGGTGAATGGGCAGCGGCGGCCGAAACGCTGGTGCGCGCGCGCCGCACCAAGATGCTCCCCCCCGAGCAGGCGGATTCGAACGGCGCTGCGGCGTTGCACGAACGCGCGCGCGAACTGGACCGCGCGGGCCAGCGCCGGCCCGCGATCGCGGTCGCCGAGCGCGCCCAGCGCCTCGGCCCCGACCGGCCGGAGATCGCGGCCACGCTTGCGATGCTCTATGCCGAGGACGGACGGACGCGCGCGGCGGGCGCGCTGGTCGAGAAGGAATGGGCGCGCAACCCGCATCCCGTGCTGATTCCGGCCTATCGCCGCGCGCGCCCGGTCGAGGGCAATCTGCAATGGGTCAAGCAGGCCGAGCGGCTTGCGCGCCTTTCGCCCAACCATCGCGAGAGCCACATGGCGATGGCCGAGGCGGCGCTTGCCGCCGAGCTGTGGGGCGAGGCGCGTCGGCATGCCGAAGCCGCCGCCGCCGCGTCGGGCGGCGAGCCGAGTGCTGGATTGTGCCGGCTGTTCGCGCGCATCGCGCAGAGCCAGGGCGACGATCCGGAGGGTGCGCGCAACTGGCTCGCGCGCGCGGCCGACGCCCCGGCCGATTGCGCCTGGACATGCCGCTCGTGTGGCCAGCCGCATGCGGACTGGCGCGCCCTGTGCGGCGGCTGCGGCGCGTTCGACAGGCTGGAATGGCGGGCGCCTGCGCGGATCGCGGCGCCGATGGCCGCGATCGGGACGCGCGGCGCGGGCGTCTAGCCCTTGCTCTCGGCGAGCTTTTCGTCGATCAGGTTGAGGCCTTCGACGAGCGTCTTTTCCGCGCGCTCGGCGCCGGAGACCAGTTCGAGCATGCGCACGCTCGAATAGAGGTCGGCTTCGGTCGCCTCGCGGTTCTCGGCCTTGAGGCCGCGCGAGCGCAGGTCGAAGAACAGCTTGCCGGTGTGCCCGTCGATATGGCCTTCGACGCGCTTGAGCTCGTCCTTCAGTTCCTGCGACAGGCCGAGCTCGCCCGCGAATTTCGAGGCGAGCTGCAGCGCGAGCAGGCGGTCTTCCACCTGCTGCATCTCGGTGATGTCGCCTTCGCCGGTCGCCATGGGGGCGAGGCGCTTCAGGTCCGCGAGGACGGCGGCGATTTCCTTGCCCGCGTCCTCGATGACGTTGGCGTTGATCATGTCCTTGAGCTTGACGCGCACGCGGTCGAGGCGGCGCGCGGCGGCGGCGCCCGACGTGCCCTTGAGCTGCTCCTTGCCCTTCTGGATGCCTTCCAGATGGTGGCCGATCTCCTTGGCGAGATCCTCGCGCACGGTGATCTTGCCGTCGTTGGCGCCCGAGGCGATCTGGCGGCGCACTTCCTCGAAGCGCTGCTCCATGTCGGTGACCATCACCTCGGTCGTGATCGAGGCGAGCTCGCCGGTCGAGCCGGCCATGCCCTTTTCCGCGACGCGCACGAAGATCGACAGGATCTCGGTCGGCTGGTCGAGACGCGCGACCAGCGCGTAGACGACGACGGGCGCGCGCACCTTCATCTTCTCGTCGACGGCCATCACCGTCTGGCCGATCACGCCGATGTCCTCGTCGGTCAGCGCGACGATGGGCTTGGGCGGCAGGTTGTCGCGCATCGTCTGGATCTCGAGGCCGATCTCCAGCACGTCGGTCACGTCCTGCAGGTCGAGCCACATCTCCGGCCCGCCGAGCTTGGGCACGATCTCGGCGCGGTAGCTGACGTTCTTCTCGCCGCGCGTGATGATCTCGCGCAGCGCCGCGGCGCATTGCGGCCACAGGCGTTCGCCGAGGGCGAGCCAGCTCGCGTGCGCGCGGCCGACGTTCTTGATCTCGGTCTCGATCTGCTCGATCTCGGTGCGGCCGATCTTGTCGACCAGCAGGTCCCAGGCGGGGTTGATGACGGCGCGCGCGATCTTGCCGATGATCTTGGACTGCGTGGGCGGCGCGTTGGTCAGCATGTCCTCGAAGGGCAGCGCGAAGAGGCGCTTGGCGGTCATGCGGCGCACGGGGCGCACGAGCTGCAGGCGCGGGCGGAACTGGTTCAGCAGCGTGACGGCGGTCACGTCGGTGTGGTTGCCCGCGCGCTTGCCCTCGAGGCTCCAGACGAGCTCGACCAGCGTCGCTTCGGGGATCTGCGACAGGCGCTGCGAAAGATCGCCGAGTGATTTTCCGACGTCGGTCATGCGGCCTTCGCCTTGTATCGCTCGAGGCGCGTGCGCAGGTCGGAATCGATCGTTCCGCTGACCCAGTCTTCCATGGGCTTGACGAGCTTGCGCCGCTGCACGCCGATGTCGCGCAGCTTGTCGCGCCGCACGCCGGTGACTTCTTCCTCGGGCACGATGGGAAGGATGCGCGCGAGCTCCTGCACCGTGGCCTGCTGCTCGTAGGCCGGCTTCAGCACCGCGTCTTCCCACATCGCGACGAGCATGTCCCAGCCGTCGAGCATCCACGCGATGCGCCCGACATTGAGCGCGATCTCGGCCTGCGTCTTTTCCCAGTTCGTGACGGCTTCGGCGACGTTCGCGACGTGCGCGTCGATCGCGGCGAAATGCTCGCTGGCGAGGGCCGCGGTCTCGCGCGCGACGAGGCTGGAGAGCGCGCCCAGCGGGCTTGCCTCCGACCTGTCGACCTCCGACCAGCTGCCGATGGAGTTGGCGAATTCCTCGATGCGGATGCGCATGCGGCGCAGGCGCGGCGGGCGCGGCAGCTTGGGCGAGCCGACCGAGCCGATGAGGTCGGCCCAGGCTTCGAGCTGCGCGTAGAGCTCGTTGCCCTCGAGCTTCACCTTGTGCGCGACGCGCGCGAGGATGAGCTTGGCCTGCTGGCGGCCGGTGTCGCTCTGCACGTGCGCGAGCGTGATCTGCAGCTCGCCCCCCGAGAGCTGCGCGACCGTGTCGGCGAGCAGCGAGAACTGGATGAGGAGCTTGAAGTCGTCCTCGTCCTTCAGCATCGCCTTGGCCTGCTTGGCGGCGGCGGGGCCGGCGAGTCCGGTCGACGCGGTCTTCAGCGTGGCGCGCCGCACGGTGTCGGGCGTCGAGGCGCCGGCCTCGCCGATGGCGCGATGGAGGACCCTGTCATGCACCGTAAGCGTGAACACGTCCGGCAGACTCTTCCATTGGAGGATATAGTTGCCCTTCGCACCCGACGGGTTGGGAACCACCAGTTCGAGATCGCCGCCGCGGCCGCGCACGCGCGCCCCGACGATGATCGGCGTCGTGAACGGCACCGATGCCCCGCGCTCCGCGAACGACGGAGGCGCCCAGAAAGACTTCGATACCGCCCCGTCCATTCCTCGCCTAAAATCCGCTCCGGTTTGCCGTGTGCCCGCCGCGACCGCGGTTTCGGGATACCCGTCGTGCCGTCCTGCGAAGACCTTAGCAGAATGCGTTGAAGCCAAGCCAGAGATAGACTTATTCCCCCCGGCGGCAGTGCCCGACCGGTGTTATTCGGGAGATCCGGCCATGGGCGATTTCGATTCGGGACGCGAGCGGCCGGCCGTCCTGTTCGCCAACGAGGCCTTTTACCGCGCTTTCGCAGACCGCGATTTCAAGGCGATGTCGGATCTGTGGGCAGCAACAGCCCCCGCCATTTGCATCCATCCCGGCTGGCCGGCCCTGGTCGGGCGCCCGCGCATCCTCGCCAGTTGGGAACGGATTCTTGGCGGCCCGACCCCGCCGGTCGCCTGCCACCTGCCGGAGGTGCATTTCGTCGACCAGACGGCCTTCGTCGTCTGCTACGAGGCGATCAAGGACGACTGGCTCGTCGCGACCAACGCGTTTGCGCGCGAAGGCGGGCGCTGGCGGCTGGTCTTCCACCAGGCGGGCCCGACACCGCCGATGACGGCCGAAATCGCGGAAGTGGAAGCCGAAGAAGAGGGCGGCCCCCAGCTTCCGAATTAGTGCTGGCGAACTAGCGCCGCCCGAACGACGCGACGAACAGCAGCGCCCATCCGGCGAGAAATGCCGCACCGCCCGCCGGCACGAGCGGCCCGACCGACATCCCGTAGAACGCCCTGAGATACAGCCCGCCGCTGAAGGCGATGCAGCCGGCCGTGAAGGCGAGCCCGGCGAAACCCAGGCGCAGCGTGCCGCGCCGTTCGCCCATCGCCTCGACGCCGACGAGTGCCAGCGCATGCAGGCACTGGTAGAGCGCGGCCGTCTTCACGAGCCCGATCGCGTCGGCATCGAGCATGCCGTCGAGCGCGTGGGCCGCGGCCGCCCCCATCGCCACGCCGACCAGCCCGTTGAGGGCGCCCAGTGCAAGCCAGATCCGCATGGATGCAGTCTTGCACTATTGCGCGCCGCGGGGAATCGTTCCGGCATCGCAAGCAGGAGAACGCCATGATCGACGACGGACTGGACGGCAAGACGGCGCTGGTGACGGGCGCATCGCGCGGCATCGGCCTTGCGGTCGCCGAGCGGCTGAGTGCGGCGGGCATGAAGGTCGCCCTCGTCGCGCGCTCGGCGGACGAACTCGCCGCGCACGCCAAACGCCTGCCCGGTGCGATCGCGATACCGGCCGACCTGCGCGAGGCGGACGCCGCCGCGAAGGCGGTGGCCGCGGCGCTGAAGGCGTTCGGCCATCTCGACGTGCTGGTGAACAACGCGGGTGCGACGAAGCGCGGGCCCTTCGCGGATCTCTCCGACGCCGATTTCCACGACGGCTTCGCCCTCAAGTTCCACGGCTATGTGCGCATGACGCGCGCCGCGTGGCCGGCCCTCACGGCGCGCAAGGGATCGATCGTCAACATCATCGGGCGCGGCGGCAAGACCGCGTCGGCCGACTTCACGATCGGCGGCTCGGTCAACGCGGCGCTGTTCAACTTCACCAAGGCCATCGCGCAGCAGGGCCTGGCCGACGGCGTGCGCGTCAACGCGATCAACCCCGGTGACATCGAGACCGGGCGCCTCACCGGCCGGCTCGAGAAGATGGCATCGGCGGAAGGCATCGACGTCGCCGAAGCGCGCCGCCGCTCGCTCGACGCGATGAAGCTGCCGCGCTTCGGCGATCCCAGGGAAGTCGCCGAGGTCGCCGCGTTCCTCGCCGGCAACCGGTCGAGCTACATGCAGGGCGCCATCGTCGAGGTCGATCTCGGCCAGACGCGCGCGATCTGAACGGCCCCGCCAAAGCGGCGCCGCCGCAACCGGCGCGTTACCGATGCAACCGGTAACGCATTTATCCCTTTGAAGTGGAAGCGGAGTTACTGCAACCGGCCTTCCTGCAACACCGGCGACGGCGCGGCAGGCACCTTTGCGGCACTGTCCACGCCGGGCCGGCGAAACAGGCGACCACTGGTTACCGTAACCTGTTTAACCCGTTGAAATAGCGCGCAGGTAACCTGAATCACCGTTTCTGGTGACACATGATTTCCCGGAAACCGTCGGGACATATTTACTTGTCAAAGAGCACGGCAAACCAACCGCCCGAAGCATCGCAAAACGCCTTCCGGTTGTCAAGAAAATAGGCCTATTAACGGATCGTGCACCAGGCCGGATCGTTCACTTGCGCAGCCGGACTCACTCCTGTAGTTTCCCGCGCGATTTGAAGATTCGCCCCAAGTGCCGCAGTAGCTCAGGGGTAGAGCAGCGCATTCGTA
Source organism: Tagaea sp. (assembly GCA_044224405.1). Lineage (GTDB taxonomy): Bacteria > Pseudomonadota > Alphaproteobacteria > CACIAM-22H2 > CACIAM-22H2 > Tagaea. The sequence continues at coordinate 62,179 of JBGAKN010000011.1, forward strand.
ATGCGCGGGTCGGGGGTTCAATTCCCTCCTGCGGCACCATTTCTTTTCAATATCTTATGTATGATTTTGCGTCTTGGAAGACGCTGGATATTTTCTCGATGCACCCGCTATGCACCCAACAGGGGGCTTGAGACTATGGCTGACGGCGCCAGATTGCGAATTTCTAGCGGTTGACAGACGATCAGCGGTTCCTCGACACTCCCTGTATCAAATGGGGCAGGGCCAAATGTCGAAGCATTGGGACCCATCCGGCGAGATCAACGTCCGCTACCGGTTTCTCGACGGACATCACATATTCACCTCGGATCAGGTTGACGGCTTGTATGTGGCCAGTGCGGATCCACGCAAGGCGTACGACGACGTCATTCACGCTATCAGAATGTTAGTTCTTGTGAACGACGGCGTAAGCATTCGCGTGCGCAAGCCGATGACTCTTAAAAACTTTCTTCAATACGTCCGCCAAGCTGGGCCTAATGGCCCAGAGCCGAAAGTATTCGGCAATGCCTATGAAGTCCGTGCTGCTTGAAGTGCAGTGAGCGCGAATACTCGACGCTTGAGGTTTGGACGCGTCTTAGAAATTTAGGATGTGAACTCGTTCAGCCCGTGACGCGATCGGGGACGGGTACATTTTGGTGGCGGCCCGAGATTGATCTCCATTTGCCGCCGGAACAGCGTAGCAAAAGACGCCAGTTCTTATTGCCGATGCCGAACCCGTTGACTGATTGCTATTCGAAACGGGTCATGGACGATTTTTTCGTAACTTTAAAATTGCAGGCTTAGAGGCGCCAATTTGTTGGCCGAGCGCGGACGGGACATGTGCGCTCGCTTTCGCCTCAAGTGCGCCTGGCCCAAAATTCATGCCCCGCTCGCTGTCGCGCAGCCAGCAGCGCAACATGCAGGTTCGCTATTACGCCGCGCCTACCCAAGGCGTACTGCCCGTGCGGCTCGGTGAATCCGGCGGTGGCGAAGCGCTAATTCTGCGGTGAGGGGTATCGCCTCTGCCGACCAAATCAAGTCGGAGCCTTCGGCACCAATTCGTATTTATGACGTACCTGCTGGTTGAGGGCAGGACAGAGGTCATTGTAGTCCGACGTGGGGTCCGTAGTGTCACCCGATGCCCCTCAAATTCAGGATAGTTGAGCGCCGCGAATTGAGCAATAGTTTGCACGCAAAAGTCGAGATGCAGCCAGATTGCATTGCCGGCAAGGATTGCATCAACCGACGACGCCATAGATTATGCCGTTCTCGGCGATAGCCCTTCCAGCGTGGGTTGATCGCCGTATGTAGGTCGCTCGCTTGCGGCCGAATCCCAATGTAGCGGGCACTTGACGCAGTAGTTCTCGATCTGATCACGGAGCACATGCGTAGGACGAGAACACGAGCGAACATTGCGCAATTGTATGGCGACCGGCAACGGGGAGCGACCGCATGTGCGGCCGATGCGAAGGCGGGCGCATTCTCGAAGCGCTGGCCCCTGTCCCTTCGGGCGCCGGCACAAAGAACTGCGCGGCGATGGATATTGAAATACAATTTCTACTGAGCTAGCGTATTTGCAACCAAATGATCTATCGATTTTGATGACAGCTAACGACGGGACCTTCCAATGGACAGTGCACGGCGCGCGCTAGTTTTGACGCTTGTAGCGGGTATTGTTGGTTGCACTCCGGACGGCTTGGGTCGCCCCCAAAGCGCCCACACAATGCCGATAGGCACGACTTTCCAGAACACAATTCAAGTTGGTCGCGCGACCGTTCCCCTGCCTCCTGGTGAGTGGGTTTTAGCCGCAGCCCAAGAGGGCAAATCAGGTCGCCTTGATGGGGGGGTGCGAAATTCTATTCCGGAAGTTCATCTCTACAAATTCTCACAAGTCTCGGGGCAACGAGAAATTGACGGCACAATTGTAGCGTCGGCAACCGGCAGTATAGATAACGTACTCTGGTCAAAAGACTCTGAATGCGCGAGGACCGACTGGCTGTTTGTGGACAATCAGTGGCGTGGAGACCAGGAACAGTCATGCACTTATATTCGGGCCTATAGCACGAATTGGCGGTACGGCCAGAATTGGTCGGATATTTCGAAGCGCGCAATTGATTGGCTTGTGGCGCAGAAAATACCTCTAAATCAAACTACATTTCTGTTGAATCGATTTCGCTATGTGAGAGGGCCTGAATTTGTGAGCGTGTACTACTATGCATCTACAAAATCCCTTGGGCTTTACAGCACCAGCGAGAACGATTGGCATCCGGTTTCACGACAATCACGAACGGATGCGGAAAAGATTTTTTCAGAAAGAGTTGCTTGGGGTCGCGCGTGGGGCCCGCAGGTACTCGCAGGCCTTGAGGGGAAGTTGCAATCCACTCCGACCGCGTCTCCGGTGTTGTCATCTCCGCAAAGTCCCACCGTACCCACCGATCGTGCCGCGCGTCTGCGTGAATTGGTAGACCTTCGCCAGAAGGGCCTTATCACAGAGGACGAGTTTCAATCTCGCCGAAGCCGCGTGCTTGAGGGACTATAAAATTCATCGTCAATTTCTTGAGCAGCTCATCAACTGTGGAGGCAATGACCTCTTCGGTCGACCATTCAGCGGGAGTGACGGAATCGGGTATTGGAGCTTGCGCATCGGAGACTTGCCTCGGCGCCGACAAGAGGTGGTCGATGTCGCGGTTCATGCCGCGCCCCTTCCGACGTAGGGGAACCAATCGATCTTGTCGCCGTCGAGTTCGCCGTTGAACAGGCGTGGTAACGCAGCGAGTTCCTTTTGGGTGTACCCGCGCGTCATCATGACCCGGTCCCCACCCCACACGATTGACCGACGTCTTTCGATCTTTTCGTCCCCCAATTCTCGCTCGATCTTTTCCAAACGCTTTGTAAGTCCGCTCATGTGCTGTTGCCCCTTCTTGCTTAGCCGCGAAAAGCCCAAGGCGTTACTACTCCCGTCCATAGGGAGAGAACGATGAAACGGGCGCACCGTAGGTCTTCCGGCCGCCCCAATTCGGATATCCAAGTTGAGCGTTCCCGAGGAGCGCCTTTAGAAGCGGTGAGTTTGAGGAACCGAAGGGGTTTGTCGAACCGTTGCCGTCGCTACCCCGGCCATCATCGGCGTTAGGGTCGGGGCTGTCGTCATTCGACTTCGCGACCGTTCCAGCCGATGGGCCGGATGGCGTTTGTCCGGCGAGAGACTGATCGTTGTAGCTCGTCGCATTTGCAAGACCGCCGACGAGAGCCTTGCCGATCGTCTTGTCCGTCGCCATTCCGACCAGACCATTAATCAGACCGGGAGCGCCCGGAATCGCAAAGTCGATAAGGGTGGCGACAGGATTGTTCACCATGTCCTTAATCTTTTCGACGGCCATGTTCGGAATATCGCGCACCCAATCAACGGCGCGCTGCGGAAGGCTTCGTCCTATGTATTGGGCCTTCGCCGCGTCTTCGTTGTATGTCGGAGCCGTCGCGGCACCATTAATCGAGCCGACCATTTCATTGGTCGCGTTCTCCGATGCAGCGCGGGATGCGTCGGTCCAGCCATCCCCGTAACCGTAATCGGCGCCCGAACCCATTGGATCACTATCCCAGAACTCCCGAGCGCCCGTCTTCGGCTGTCGTCTACACCGCCGACGACATACCGTCCGAAGTCATGTCCCGTCGCCTCCATCTCGCCCATAAGTGCAGCGAGTAGACGAGGTGTCTGTGCGGTCTTCGGGACTACGATTGCTCCCTTCGGTTGTAGGCACGGCGACGTGCTTGGCCAGTTCGACAAGGTCAAATTTGGTGCAATCCCCTAGCCACCAGATCGGATTGCATATCCCGAATTTTATCCTCGAAATTCTTCACAGATCGATTGAAGTCGATGTTGGTCGGAATGAACGCATCACATCTTCCCAGCAATCTACCGTCTTCGCTGGCTCGTACCTCAAGAATACCGTTCAACATGTAATCTAATTCAAACTTGGTCGCGCTAATTGCATGCGTCATTGCAACTACGCTTCCGTCGTCGCGAAGTCCGGTACCTGAAAAAATGAGCCGTTCATCGCGAAAATTAAGCTCGAGGTGTGCCGCAATATGCCCGGACTGTGATTGGCATCTAATCATCACTTGTCCAGGCGTACTTGAGATTATTGTGCTTCGCATCGACTCCAGCGTGCGATAGGGCTCACGAAGTGCCAGACGAATATTCAGATCTGGAATTGTTGGATATTCATTTGGCTTCAGTGCGCCTCCTGCAGTCAACGCCGCGACCTGCATGGGAGTGAAGAGAGGCTTGAATCCTTCTAGTTCATACAAATGCTCCCGGTAGACTGTCTGCCCGGACTTCACGCCGAATTCACATTCGATCGCAATTTCGGCAAGGCTTCGTATCAACGGCAGGTCAGCATGGAGTCGCCGGATATCGTCTGGATCTTCTGGATCCGCAACAGGGTCGCCGTTTGCGTGAGCGATTGCGCATCGGTTAGACGTGTAAAGATGCCGCCCGACGCTTGGCTCGCTTTCTGAAATTTGCTGAGCTCGAATTGAAGACGTTCCAGGGGGGACCTTGGGCAGAGAAGCATCAATCCAGGCGATTTGCTCCGCACCTGATCGAAATAGAATGTTCAGGATTTTGAAAAAGCTTAGGCAGCGATAGGCAACGTGATTGATCGTCAAGCCCTCACGGTAGAGGGCAAGTGCAAGTCTTGTTCGTTTGTCCTGCGGATCAGGGAAATACGGTTCATAGTAGTGGTCTATGGCCATTGGGCGGTTTTTACACCCACCCATCGGACGAGGAAGATTTCCACCAGTCCAGTATTCAACCGAAACCCCTGCTTTTCTCACCCACGCCAGAGTACTGAGAAAATGTGAAATCAGGCGATATCCGTCAGCGTCCCGCTCGTCACCTTCCATCATCAGTGCTACAGCCGGAAACGTGGCCAAGTCTCGATCTTTGTCGCGTGTGTAGGGAAGTAGGTAGAGTTTGCGCGATCGGAACTCGACCTCCGTTGTTACATAAGGCCAGCCAATTTGACCTTCGATGCATCCAACTGTCCAACGCCCATTTCTCGCCAAAGGGCCCGTGAATAATTCGGAAAAAGTCAGAATCTTTAACTCTTGCGATGCCAATTCCCGACTCCGCAGGGCCTAAAATTGAGAGCTAAATACTAGTCTGAAATTTGCTCCGCGTGGATATCCCGGTTGCCCGGCCACAAGCTGTAAAACATCAATTCAGGAGACTGTCTGAAGCCGCATCAGGCCGGCTGAGGCCTGTTTTGCACTCATAGTCCGACCACAGTGCATTGCATGTAAGATCGAGTGCCTGGGCAATGTGCTCTCGAGCGGCAACTGCCGTATTGTGCGTACCCTCTCTATGCAGTGCCGTATCGCGGCGGAGTTGGCGAAGATGGACTTCAGGGCTGAACGCCAGCGCAGACTAAAGCTAGCCGCAAACATCGTGCGTTTGCTTCTGCGGCCGCCGAAACGGCAAGCACTATTTCTTCAATAGGATTTGAGCAGCCAAGGCAGCTATCTGGCTGTCTGTCTCGGTAACAGGCGCGCCGAGGCCATAGTCGGAAAGGTCGATGCAGCGCATCACGAGCGCGTACATTGGCCGCGTCACCACGATCTCTACTGCGGCGATGCCTTCGCGAGGTTTACCGAAATAGACCCCGAGAAAGGCGACGTGCCCATCGCGCGTAATCAAGGTCGAGGCGTAGCGGCTTTCGCGCGTGTAGCCCTGACCGGCGAACCAAAGGCGCCGGAACTCCGGGTCAGTGATGACCTGGCGCTGCTGCTCGGCCGTTGCGCCAATATTTGCCCGAAGCGCCGAATGGCCAAACACACATGGCATTGGCGATCGCGAGACTTCGAGTATCGGTCGGCCGTCTTTGGTGAGACCTTCCTTCGTCACCCATTTTGATGGAAGAATGATTTTCTCCGCGGCGACGCTGGCTGACTGTCCATCTGTCGGTGCAGTCGAGTTGGCTCCGACTATTGCTGTCGCCCACTGTCGAAGAATTTCTTCGACGTCGGCGTCGGCCGCAAAAGCGGGAAGGTTAGGCATCAGGAACAGGATGAGTGCAGCCAAGTATTTCATGGAGCCTCGTTTCTTCTCAGATTGTAGGTGATGAGAAGTTAAATTTAAAGGCAGTCCGAATATTTGTGGCTTGTGCCGAACTTCCCGCAAGTTCCCCCAGCCTGACGACGGCAGAATTTCGGTATCACTTTGGTATCAGTTCGGTAGCAGCGGCGGTGATCTAGTCGGTACAGCACCGAGAGTGGAAAGCCCGGCTAGGCGCGCTTTCAGTGCTAGAGATCGAGGACAAAGGTCTTTGATCCACCCCCGCTTCACCCTCATTCTTGGCGGCAGGACGACGATCTCCTATCGAAAAACTGCTTCAAATCGACGGATTTTCCGATAGGGCTTGAGGGCGAGGCAGGCCAACCAAGCGCCATGCTAGGTGACGCGTAACGGCCAAAATGGTCCGTTGAGCTACCTCACCTCAGTCATCGAAAAGCGTTACGCGTCACTCACGCGCTGCCGACATATTCGCCGGCCGGCGTGAATTGGTGGCCACCCTGCACGTACCGTTTCCCGTGTTCGCCGTGGGCGACCCCAAACGACGCGCGCGGATCGAAGCGCGGTGGCTCAGGAGCAACGTCACGACGCTCGGGGGTCTCTCTGCACGTTCCGGCCGTCTGGAACGCCTCCTGTGCCTCCGCAGCGCGTTTGTGGCTGGGGCCGATCAGCATCGGAGCGGGCAGTGAGGTAGTCGGCGCGCCCGATCCTAGCGCTGACGACGGACTGTTACGCCGAACGGCATCGATGACAGCGGCGACGACTTCGTCTTGTCGGGAGGTGGACGGCAGGCCGAGGCTTTGAAGCTCGTCGATACCCAACTCGAGCTTGATCGTCATTATGCCCGCCCGTCGTCGTACCCGGAGTGCGGCCATGCGACGGGCAGCAGCCGACGCCGGCTGCTGTTGGTCCTGCTGCTGCTGATCTTGTTCCCTCTGCATTGCTGAGTCCCCTTCCATGGAAGTAGAGGCGGTTCTCATACGGACCACTACGCGGGATTTTCTGGGCCTGACGGGTTCTTAGGCGGACCACGAAGCGCAACAGTGGTCCGCTGCAGAACCACGACACGCCTGTAGTGATCCACCTGAGCACCGCTAGCCGCAGCCTTCGATGGAGGCGACCACCGGGTCCAATCGCGCGTTGCCAGCACGCCGTTGTGCGAGCGGTCCGTCACACGATAGGTCGCCGCCAAACGACCCATCCATTTGCCGCGACGAACCAGAACCAGGAAGCCCTTGTCGGCCAGTTCGGCGAATGCTCGAGAGACAGTTGCCTTGCCGAGACCAAGTAGTTTAGTTGCCTCGTCGAGGGACAAGCTGAGATCTCCATTGTTTGAGCCCGAGTAGCGGCACCGTAGTTCCACGAACACCTTGACGGCAGGGCCGGAGAGGCTTCGCCATGCCGGTGATCGGGCCATCGAGTGCGTGAGCGGGAAATATTGCTCGATCCCATCGTTTCGCCCCGTACTGTTTGTTCGCCGGCCGTGCTTTGCCATCAGCGTGATCCCCGACCACCGAGACCGGCGAGAGTGGCAACAACGGAAGCAATTGCTGGGCGCAGGCGATACCGTATGGCGAGGCGGCGGGCGGCGAACGTGCTTGAGTCGAGGTGATGCCCCTTGAATGGCACATCGGTTTTGGGATATTGCATTTGAGTCCTCTCGCTGGGGACAGGTTTAAAATTTAAGCGCCCGTGGGCTTGCCGGCCCCGGGCGCTTTCGTTTTCAGGCTGCTTCGCTGGTATGGCGCCGCGGCAACGAGGCGCGGCCCTCGGCCCATGTGATCAGGTCGGCCGGCGCATAGATCGTGCGGCGACCGAACTTGCGGTAGACCGGGCCTCCGCCCAGGTGCGCGAGCTTCTCGAGCGTCCGCGGCGAAGTCGGGAAGCCGACGTCGGAAAGGAACTTGGCCGAGGCGGCCCGGCTGAGATAGCGGACGCCGGGAATGGCCGACGCCGGCGCCTTCTCCGTGTTGGGTGTTGCCATAGTGTGGCCCTCAGTGGGCGCCGGCTGGATTGCCGGCGCGGATGAGGGCAATTGTGAAGGGGCTAAGCGGGCGCCGTCATTTCACGAAGTTCGGGAACTTCGTGCAACAGTCAGTCGGGCAATTTCGAATTTTTCGCGCGCTCGCGAATTCTCCGAGAATGCTTTGCCCAAGCCTTCTGGGCCCACGATTGACTGACGCCGTGCTTCGCCGCCATGTCTTGAACCACCTTTGTGATCTTCCCGAGTGGCGGCCTTTCCAGATCGCCGCCCAACTCTCGAGCGACAGCAAGCGCGAAATTGATTTCTCGATCGAGATCCGCAGCGTCAGAAGTTGCCGGCCGGCTGCCTCGATTTGATGTCTCTAGTCCAAGGACCTTTCCAAATGTCGGCTTGGGATGGCTGTGGCTTTCAAGACGGTGGTAGGCATGCCCGATCGTGTGGATCACCCACCATGGCACTTCAACCGCCATGTGACGGTTCTCCGCATTGAACGGCTCGGAGCCATCTTCGTGAGGCATAGACGCCGCGATCGCAGCAATCACTCGAAGGGCGGCTACCGAAAACGCGCCAGTCGATCCTTTTTCCTTCGCGTAGTTGAGCATTGCATCGGCAATTTCCCATAGTTCAGTGCGGGTATTTTCAGTGGGCATTGTTGTTATCCCAGTGCTTGCTAGCTTTGCGGGTCCGGGTTGCTCAGTCCGCTGGATTGCTGTGGCTCGACCGCGTGAGCCCCATCGGCGGCTTCGACGCCTAAGAACATTTGGAATTCGCTATTGCAGGCGTCACAGCGCCATCGAGTGCCAGGCTTGAGTTCGTCTGGCCAGAAGTGCGCCACGCCGGCGCAGTCCGGCGTTGGGCATGGATGGGAATAGCCCTTCGGTGTCCAAGTCGGCTGCGCCTTGCCGTCGTATGTCACCTCGTACAAGGCGCCACAGGCACTGCAACGAGCCTCGACCGATGACGGGCTGAAAGGCAGTAGCCGGGAAACGCGTTCGCCACAGCCGTTGCGAATGCAATGCTCGAGCGTTGTGACCGGGCCAGCAACGACATTCTGAACCTCGGAAGCAAGTACGAGCTCGATTTCCAGAATGATCCCTTCAAGACGTTTCCGAAGACGTGCGTTGTCCTGCACTTTCCCGGCCTCGACTTGAGCCATTGTTGGCATGTGGAGATGCCCACCGATGGCGTCGTAGTGCTTCTTGAGTGTCTTGGTGGAAAGGACATTGTCGGTGCCGATCAGCACCATTTCCTCATCCGGAGGCGCTACGCCAGGCACATGCTCAATGCCTATGGCAATCGTCGCAGGCAGGTTTGCCTTGGGGTCAATTTCGGTTAGGTAAGCCAGAAGGCGCCGCGGTTGCCAGGTCGACAGTGCTTCGGGCGGTAGCTCGGATCTATACGCTTGAGCTCGATCGTAGGTGATGGCTTCCATGCAGTGTCTCACCTCGAGTGCTGCATACCGGCAGCGATTTGGATCGCCTGACGCCAGCTCGGCCTTCGCTTGCGTGAGGTGGTGGCCTGCCAATGAGCGATAATCGATGTTCGGCATGAACCTTCGCCAGCACTACAGTTCGACGCGTCGCGCCTTCTTTCGTATACCCAACGCGACAACATTGGACCGCGTCGGCATGAGAATTCGGTCAATTGCCGAGCCAAGCTTCTCTAAGGCGTCTCGCTTCTGCGGCTCGTAGGCGTATCGATCGTATGTGCCGCGGACTGTTTCCATTGCGTGGCCAAGCACGCGCTCCGCGACGTCGTTGCTGACGCCCGCCTGAGACATAAGCGTCCGCGCTGTGCGCCTCAGGTCGTGGAGCCGCCAGCTTGGCATGAGTTCCTCGATGCCCTGTTGCTTGCGAGCCTGTGCGATGGCACGGTCCAGCGCTTTCTTGCACTTCGAGAAGCCAGAAAAAGGCGTCTTGCCGTTGGTGGTGAACACAAACTGGCATTTCTCGCGCCGAGGCTGTGCTTCGATGAGCTCCTTGAGTTTATCAGTGATCGGCACGACATGATCGCGGCCGGTTTTGTATCGCTCGGAGGGAACGACCAGGCGTTTACCCTCGATCTCGTTCCATCGCATCCGAGCAATCTCGTCCCGGCGCTGAGCCGAGTACATGAGGACGCGGACGATACCGGCAAACACAGGATTGATGCTCGGCAGGGCACTGCTAATTTCCCGTAGCTCGTCGGCGGTTAGCACGCGCTTGCGGGCCCGCTCGCGGGGAGAAGTTTTTGCCATGCCGCGGACAACTGGAACGCGGAAGGTGTCGTCGCTGCTGTTGGCTTCGTACCAATTCAGCGCCCGGCGCGTGTGGGAAAGGATACGGTCGGCGAGGGAAGGGCCGCTGCTCTTGGTCACTTTGTCGAGCATGTCGACCAAATGTGACTTGCGGAGTTCATGGACCGAGAGCGCGCCGATCTTGGGCTTGACCAACCGGTCGAAAAGGGACTCGGTATCGTCAGTCGATCGAAGCCCCTTGGGCCGGGCGTATTTCTTGATGAAGCTATCCAGAACGTCGCTGACGGTCTGGGCACCCAAAGCCTTGTTTCTCGCCTCTACCTGCTCGGCTAGTGGGTCGCGGCCCTCGGCCACGTTCCCCGCGTAGCGCTGGGCAATGGTGCGGGCTTGGTCTGGGGTGATCTGCCCATGAAGCCCAAGACCCATCCATCGGCGCTTCCCGCCACCCTTTTGGCGGTATCGGAACCCATAGGTGATGACGCCCGACGGCAGGCACCGCACAACGAAGCCCTGAACCTGCGTATCGGCAATTAGGTCGCCAGGCTTGAGCGCATCGACCGCGCGCTTGGTGATCGTCTGTTTCATGTGCGCCCAAAGCGTTCCGTGGTCTACATGCACCCACAATGCACCCAGCAGTAGGGAAGGTCAAGCGTGAGTAGGGGAAGGTGCAGAGTACAAAATATACAAATAAAACCAGCATTACTCGCTCATGAGCGAGCTCGGTCGGACAACCGGGAAGTCCTGGGATGCACAGACCCTTTAATTCGTAATGCGCGGGTCGGGGGTTCAATTCCCTCCTGCGGCACCATTTCTTTGAATGAAATTCCCTGTCGATTTAGCCGCCGCATAAGCAGTTTTGCGGCAAAATGAACTTAGCCTAGATGGCAGAGTCCTTAGCTATCTGCGTTCTCTTCGTCGCTATGGCTTCTCGCAATGCCTCAGCCTCAGGACCGAGCTTAATTCGCCCACCTAGGACTTCTGGTGGATCCAGCAAGGCAATCTGAAACTCTAGCGCCTTCAATTCCGCAATGTTTCGAGAGCCTATTGCCTTCGCTTCCTCGATTTCCAAGCGTTGCAAATTTGGGAACAGCTTTTGAAGAAGCTGCTCGGCCTGCCCACCCTTTATAGACATCGCGTCGGGGTGTCTGGAGATCATCCAAAGACTAAAGACCAGCATAGTGGGTGTTGATTGTGTAAATGCTCGGCGATAATCCTGAATGGCCATAAACAATATCCACTCAGTCTGACTTTCATCGAAATGCTCAAGCTGATCTTCATCTCGATCACCGTGCTTAAAGAAATTATATGGATGTGAAATCAGGTCTTGCACTTCCTTTCGCTTTTCTTGGCGAATGATCTGTTGCATTTCTCTTAGCGCATCTAGTTTCTCCAGCTTCCTGCATAGCTCACGAACGATTGCCCATCCGGCGCTTGCTACCACGTGAGTGCAGATCGGATCATCGTCGTCAAAATACATTTGAACGGCACGATCAATTTGACGGCGCGCCGCCTCTTCTTTCGAGATATCTCGGCGTACCCGCTCATTTAAATGCATATCGGTTCCTAATTATTTCTTCTGGAGGTTCTACCCGAAAGATATGGGGGCATCATGAAAACTTGTGCCGGGGGAACTAATGAAAAGTAGCCCAGATTTCCGCGCTTGAATCCCGGCATCGCCCGACACACTGACGTCCCACAGATCAACCGCTGAAAATACTGATTCGGAGAATAAATCTGCTTTTAGTTGCAATACATCTGGGGTGCGAATTCCATTCACTGTGCAATTATTTATGGCGTTCAGGTGTGATCCAGTTTTTTTGTCAAAAAACCGAAATTCCTTCCTTTTGCTCGACCCATTTGCTCCCCTTTTCGTAATCGCAGACTTGCCAGCGTGCACTAAGCTGCATCGTAAATAGTAGAATTCAGCGGCACTGATGAATTCGTGCGACGAAGTATTTGGGCCGGCGGGAGTCGTGAACGTTGGAACTAGCCACTGTTGGCACCATTTTGTATATCGCGCTCCCACATTCCGAGCGCTTGGATCTTCCAGTGTGGCGCACACGTCGGGAAGTGTCAGCGCAAGCGTAAGTGCAGCATATAGATTGTCTTCTTGAATCGCCTTTCTGCCGGCATCTGTAAATCTCTTCAAGGATTCCCTCCGTTCGGATGCGGCAGCTAACCTGTTGATCGACATTGGTGGGGAAAATTTTAGAAATCATTTAAGAGCTGTGAGTGAACATTTTATCCACCCGTGCTCCAGCGCAGCAATGAAAACGCCCCGATGCCGGTTGGTCGAAGTGTAAACATGCGACGTGAAAAGCGCTGTGCACAAACCGGGAAGGTCGGAAATAGCGGCGGATGATTTACCCGAAATCTGCCTAGGTGCTAGAGTTGAGGCAATCAATGACGCATCCATCAAATGCGGGATTTATTAAGCTTGCAATTGAAGGTTACATGCGCCACCGCAACTACGACCTGACCGGCCCCGACGGTGCCGCTGCGCACGCCGCAGGCCTAGTCAGCGCCGCGTGGTTCCGTGCGAACGTGCCGCGCGAGGCGATGAAGGAGCTGATGCAACGCTCCGACGGGCCGGCGTTGCGCGACACCGCCTTGTGGATCGGCGCGTTGCTCGCGACGGCGGCGGGTGGTGTGGCGTTCTACGATGGTTGGCTGTGCGTGCCGTTCTTCGCGGCCTATGGCGTGCTTTACGGATCGGCCGGGGATTCGCGCTGGCATGAATGCGGGCACGGCACGGCGTTCCGCACGCGCTGGATGAACGCGGCCGTCTACCAGATCGCCAGTTTCATGATGGTGCGCAGCCCCACCGTGTGGCGGCGTAGCCACGCGCGCCATCATGTCGATACGGTCATCGTCGGGCGCGATATCGAGATCGTCGGCAAGCGCCCGCCGAGCGTGCTGCGGCTGCTGGGAAACTTCTTCGCGTTGACGAATGTGCCCGAGGCGTTGGGGCGGATGTTCCTGCATGCAAGCGGCCGGCTGACGGCCGAGGAAAAGACGTTCGTGCCGGAGGACGAGGCGCCCGACGTGTTCGCCGTCGCGCGCGTGTGGGTGGCGATCCATGTTTGCGTCGTCGCGGCGGCGTTCGTGGCGCAGAGCTGGGTGCCGGTGCTTCTCGTGGGCCCGCTGCCCTCGATGTACGGCGCGTGGTTCGGCCACATGGTCGGGCTCACGCAGCATGCGGGCCTCGCCGAGGACGTGCTCGACCATCGCCTCAATTCGCGCACCGTGCTGATGAATCCGCTGTTCCGCTTCCTCTACTGGAACATGAACTATCACGTCGAACATCACATGTTCGCCTCGGTGCCGTATCACGCCCTGCCGCGCCTGCACGCGCTGATCGCCGACCAGTTGCCGCCGCCCTATCCGAGCACGTGGGCGGCCTATCGCGAGATCGTGCCCGCGCTGCTGAAGCAGCGCGCCGATCCCGATCATTTCGTGCGGCGCGAACTGCCCGCCGCCGTTCCGCATTTCTGATTCCTGTTCGGCCCTGATTCCCGTTCGGCCGGATTGCGGCCGGGTCGCATCGCCCGGCAACCCGTCCAGTTGCCCATCCAAAACCAGCCATAGTAGAAACGGTCGCGAAGGCCGGCCGGCCGTGTCACATCGCGCATCGAGAAAGCCGAAGGGATGAACCGCCACGAGCGTCGGGCGCAGGGGAAGGCAGCGCCGGCGCGGGTTGGCGGCGACGGCGGCGGCGCGCGCGCAATCCTCGAAGCGGCGTTCGCGGCATACCGTGCGGGCCAGGCAGGCGAGGCGGAGCGGCTGTGTCGCGAGGTGCTCGCGGGCGATCCGCGCAACGCCGACGCGCTGCATCTGCTGGGCCTGCTCGCGCGCCAGTTCGCGCGGCCCGACATCGCGGCCGACCTGATCGGCCAGGCGATCGCGATCGACCGGCGCGCGGCCCCCTATCACGTCAGCCTCGGCCATGCGCTGCGCGAGCTGCGACGCTTCGCGGACGCGGCTGCAGCCTACCGCGCGGCCTTGCGCCTCAAGCCCGATCTGGTCGACGCGCATAACGGTCTTGGCGGCGTGCTGGCGGGCATGGGCCGGTTCGACGAGGCGCTCGCCGCCTTCGAGGAAGCCGCGCGCCTGCGCCCTGACCATGTCGAGACGCTCAACAACATCGGCAACACGCTGAAGGACATGGGGCGGCTGGCGGCGGCGGCCGACGCCTATGCCGCGGCCATCGCCGTGCAGCCGTCGCTCGCGGCACTCCATTACAATCTCGGCAACACGCTGCGCGATCTCGGGCGGCTGGAGGCGGCGCTCGCCGCGCAGGACGAGGCGATCCGCCTCAAGCCCGATTTCGCGCAGGCGCACGCCAACCGCGCCAACGTGTTGCGCGACATGGGCCGGCTCGACGAGGCGCTCGCCGCCTGCGACACGGCGCTGGGCCTGTGGCCGGACGCGGCCGAGATCCACAACAACCGCGGCGGCACGCTCAAGGACATGGGGCGGCTGGAAGAGGCCGTCGCCGCCTTCCAGGCCGCGATCCGCTGCCGGCCGGACTATGCCGAGGCGTGCAACAATCTCGGCACCGCGCTCTACGAGGCGGGCAATCCGGGCGACGGACTCGCGTGCTGCGCGCGCTCGCTGGTGCTGAAGGACACGCCGCAGGCCCGGTCGAGTTTCGTCGAATGCCTGATCGCGCTGCAGCCGCCGCTCGTGCCGAGCGAGCATGTCGAAGCCGCGTCGCGCGCGCTGGCCGAAAACTGGTCGCGCCCGGGAAAGCTCGCGCCGGCGATCATCGGCACGATCCGGCGCAATCTCGAATCCGCGGCACTCCCCGAACCGCCCGCATCCGGCGAAAGCTGGACCCAGGACGAGGGCGCACGTGCCGTCACCCGCCTCGCGGACGAGAAGCTGCTCGTGTGCCTGATGCGCCTCGTGCCGATCAACGATCTGGCGCTGGAGCGCCTGCTGTCGGCATGCCGCACCTGGCTCGTGCGGCACGCGGCGGCCGGCGACGGCGCACCGCTTGCGCCCGCCGTCCTCGATTTCGCCTGCGCGCTGGCGGACCAGTGCTTCGTCAACCAGTACGTCTTCGCCGAGGCGGACGGCGAGGGCGCGGATGTCGCGCGGATCGCCGACACGGTGCAGGCGGCGCTGGCCGAAGGCCGGCCGGTCGACGCGGCGGCGCTGGCGGCACTCGCCTGCCATATGCCGCTGCATTCGCTCGCCGGTGCTGCCGACCTGCCGGCGCTCGACTGGCCCGCACCTGTGAAGGCGATGCTGGTCGCGCAGGTGCGCGAGCCGCTGCGCGAGCGCGCACTGCAGGCGGGCATCGCGCAGCTGACGCCGATCGGCGAGGGCGTCTCCGCGCTGGTGCGCCGGCAGTACGAGGAGAACCCCTATCCGCGCTGGCTGAAGACCGAGCCGGTCGTCGCTTCCGCGTCGCTCGAGCTTCACGTGCGCCGCCAGGTCCCGCGGGCACCGGTCACCGCACCGGGCCGGCCGACCGCCGACCTGCTGGTCGCGGGCTGCGGCACCGGCCTGCATCCCATCGAGACCGCGCTGGTCTTCCCGCAGGCGAAGGTGCTCGCGATCGATCTGAGCCTCGCCAGCCTCGGCTATGCCGCGCGCAAGGCGGAAGAACTGCGCGTGGGCAATCTCGAATTCGCGCAGGCCGACATATTGAAGCTGGGCGGGATCGGGCGCCGGTTCGACGGGATCGAATCGGTCGGCGTGCTGCACCATCTGGCCGAACCCGAGGCGGGGCTGGCGGTGCTCGTGTCGCTGCTGCGGCCCGGCGGCCTGCTGAAGCTGGGGCTCTATAGCGAGCATGCGCGGCGCAACGTCGTCGCCGTGCGCGACTTCATCGCCGGGCGCGGCTTCGGCGCGAGCGCCGCCGACATCCGCCGCTGCCGGCAGGAACTGCTGGCGCTGGACGAGTCCGACATCCGCCGCTCGGTCGTCCGCTGGCCCGATTTCGCCTCGGCCAGC
This sequence comes from Tagaea sp., assembly GCA_044224405.1. Classification (GTDB taxonomy): domain Bacteria; phylum Pseudomonadota; class Alphaproteobacteria; order CACIAM-22H2; family CACIAM-22H2; genus Tagaea. Next base: position 78,409 of record JBGAKN010000011.1, read on the forward strand.
GAATGCCGCGACCTGCTGTTCCACGTGCAGGAGCACCGCCACACGCTGCCGGAAATCGCGGGCTGGCTGGACCGCCACGGCCTCGCGTTCCTGGGGTTCGAGATCTCGCCCGGCACGCTCGGCGCCTTCCGCGCCAGCCATCCGGGGCCGGGTGCGGAAACCGACCTGCACCTGTGGGACGAATTCGAGACGCGCAACCCGTCGATCTTCGCGGGCATGTACCAGTTCTGGGTCCAGAAGCGCGCGTAGCGCGGCTGGCGATTGGGCGCCGGGCGCATCGGCGAGGCTGCGTGGTCGTGGTTTACCGTCAATTGCACACTTCAGAAATGTAATTAATATCCATATATTCCAATATCTTATTCACGAATGGAATATTCCCTCAGAAATTGCGCAAATTTTGTGCTTGTCAGCGCGGTCGCTGCCAGTTTATCTAAAATTAACTGTAATTCTTTGTAACAACATTACCGGGGCATTGTCCTGACGGTGCCAGCTCGGGGAGGCAACGATGTCGAACTCGATCAATACCAACGTCGGCGCGATGGTGGCCCTCGCCTCGCTGCGCACCACCCAGTCCGCCCTCAGCGTCGCTTCCAAGCAGGTCCAGACCGGCTATCGCGTCTCCGACGCGGCAGACGACGCGTCGACCTTCTCGGTCGCGCAGGGCATCCGCGGCAACCTCCAGGCCTTCGGGGCCGTGCAGGGTTCGCTTGCCAACGGCGTGGGCCTCGGCTCCGTCACGCAGGCGGCACTCACCAACATCTCGAACCTCATCGGCAACCTGCAGGCCAAGATCACGCAGCTCGCCGACGGATCGATCAGCTCCAACCAGCGCACGATCTACACGGCCGACTTCAACTCGATGACGTCGCAGATCCGGAACTTCATCAGCCAGGCGAACTACAACGGCACGAACCTGCTCTCGTCGGCCTCGGCCGCCAAGACGTTCCTTGCCGACACCAATGCCGTCACGCTGACGATGACGTCGCAGTCCTCGGTCAACGCGGCCTTCACGACCTTCGCGGCCTCCTCGGTCACGTCGTCGTCGGCGGCGACGCTGGCGCTGACCTCGCTCAACACGTTCTCGCAGGCGGTGGCCACGTCGCTCGGCTCCAACGCCGCTGAAACGCGCTCGCTCCAGCTGCAGTCCGCCTTCATCAATTCGGTCGTGGACGCCACGACGACGGGCCTCGGCGCGATCGTCGACGCCGACATCGGCAAGGCCTCGGCCTCGGTGCAGGCGCTGCAGGTCCGCCAGCAGCTCGGCATCCAGTCGCTGTCCATCGCCAACCAGCAGCCCTCGGTCCTGCTGGGCCTCTTCCGCTAGGCCCGGTTTTCGTCCAGACTTCGCCGGAGAACCGGAAACACGGGAGAGAAACCATGCGCAGGATAATTGCCATTGCCGGCGCCGTTCTGCTGCTTTCGGCTGGTGCCGCCTTCGCCCAGCAGCCGTCCACGCCCGAACGTTCGAACAAGGCCGGCGAGGTGCGCGGGAAAGAGCGCGCCGATCAGGTCAAGGGCATGAACGACAAGCGCCACAACGCGGCGGGCGAGAAGGCCGAAAAGGGCAAATCGGAAAAGGCGAAGGCCGCGAAGCCTGACAAGGCGAAGAAGGGCTGACGCGCCTCGCGACCGTCCGCGTGTCGTTCGCCGATTTCCTGTCCCGGATCCGGAGCCCGCGCCTGCGCGCGGTCGCCGAGCACTGGAACGTGGCGCGCGGGTCGCGCCGGATGCCGGGCTGGTCCGACATCGACCCCGGGGCGCTCGCGCGCCAGCTTCCGATCATCTGGTCGTGGATCTATGACCGCTCGGCCAACCGCTTCACCGGCCGGCTCGCCGGCGAGGACATCAACGCTGCCTTCGGCAAGAGCCTGCGCGGCGCCGACATGGCCGAGTTCTTCCGCGAGTACGGATACGAAGCGATCTTCAAGCGCCACCGGCGCGTCGCGACCGAGCCGTGCTTCGTGCGCGGCGACGGGCAGGTGTTCCGTCACGCGAACCGCGTGGGCTTCGGCGAGCGGATCATCCTGCCGCTGGCCGCCGACGGCGAGACCGGCGACGGCATAATCGGGGCGACGGACTACAGCTTCGGGCCGAGCGCGCTGTCCGACAAGGCGCCGCGCGCGGGCGAAAACATCGAATTCTTCCCGCTGGCGTGAGGCGCGGCGCGCGTCACCGTCACTGCGTGGGCTTGACGCCGTCCTTGCTGACCTGCACGCGCACGGCCGCCGGCTTGCCGCTCGCGTCGGGGCGCATGGCGACATAGACGGTCTCGCCGGGCTTGAGATCCGCGCGCGTGCCGGGCGCCGACTGCGACATCGCCGTGCCGGGCGTGATCAGCACCTTCACGGTGCCGGTCTTGTAATTCATCGTCAGTTCCTGCCCGGCGGCGGAGGAGACAAGCCCGTCGAGCGAGGCGTTGGTCATCGTCGAGCCGGGCTGCAGGTCGTAGGGCGACAGGCCCTGGTTGGCGGTCGCCGGAATGGGGCGCAGGTCGATCGCGATGATGCGCCCGTCGGCGCGCTGCATCGTCGTGGCGGCCAGCACCATGCCGGGCTTCACGTCGGCCATCGAGAAGGCCTTGGTCGACGCGACCGGCACGCTCTCGGGCAGGTCGATCTTCACCTCGCTGCCGTTGCGCTCGGTGACGGTCAGCACGTTGCCGTCGAACGACTTGATCGTGCCGCGCACGTTGACGTTGGCGGACTGCGCGAAGGCGCCACCCGCAAGCAGCGTGGCGGTGGCGAGGCTCGCGAGGAAAAGGGCGCTGCGCATGGGGTTCTCCGGGTATTGCCGAATGTAGCGCGACGGTAAGTGCCGCTCCGCCCACGGTCAATCGGCGCATGGCCAAGGCGGCTTGGAGATGTGTAACAGCGGGCGTAAAATGCCGGGCATGAGTTCCTCCGCCCTCAACTCGGCCCTGAGCGCGCTGATCGCCAACCGCGAGGCGGCAAGCGCGCATGCGAACAACGTCGCGAACGTGCAGACCGGCGGCTACAAGGCCATCGAGGCGCGGCTCTCGGGCTATGTCGCGCAAGGGGCGACCGGCGGCGTGATCGCGAGCCCGGTCCTCTCCGCCGGCGTGCAGGGCGCGATCCTGCAGTCGGCCGGTGCCGCATCCATCGCGCTGACGGGTTCGGGCTGGCTGCCGGTGCAGGACAGTGCGTCGGGCAACGGCGAGACGCTCTATACGCGGCGCGGCGATTTCGCGCCCGACGCCGACGGCTTCATGCGCAACGGCGCAGGCAAGGTGCTCTATGCGCGCGCCGTAGGCGGCACGGGTCCGCTCGTGCCCGTGCAGATCGACCGTGCGAGCCTGCCGGCCCTTCCCACCGCGAACGCGAGCTATGCCGCGAACCTGCCGGCTTCGGCGCCGCCGGGCAGCGTCGTCAATGGCGGCACGATTTCGATCACGGACGCGCAGGGCAACGCGCAGAGCTTCACCGTCACCTGGTACAACCGCACGGCCGCGGGCGGCACGCTGCCCGGCGTGCCGGCAGGGGCGGCGACCGGCACGGCCGCGATCCCGGCATCGGCGGCCGGCACCGTGCCGCAATGGCGCGCGGTGCTGACGGCCGCGACCGGGTCGGCGAACGGAACGGAATCGCTGGCGCTCGATTTCGCGTTCGGCACGACCGCCGGCGTCGATGCGGGCCTGCCCGTTTCGATCAACGTGCAGTCGACGGACCCGGCGAGCCTGTCGGCCGCGACGGGCGGCGGGCGCGTCACGCTCGGCTATGCCGCACCGGGTGCGACGGCCGCACCCTTGCAGTCCATCGCGGTCGAGTTCGGGGCGCCTGCACCCGCGGCCGGCGCGCCCTCGCTGCTGGGTGCGCCCGGCGGGCTCACCGCGTTCGGCGCATCAGGCATCTCGATCGCGCGGATTTCGGCCGACGGCTATTCGTCCGCCGCGTTCGTCGGCGCGGGCATCGACGGCGGCGGGCAGGTCTACGCCACCTATGCCAACGGCCGCCAGGTGGCGCAGTACCAGCTCGTGCTCGCGAACTTCGCCAACGCGAACGCGCTCTCGCCGCTCGACGGCGAGGCGTTCCGCGCGGGCAATGAAGCGGGCAGCGCCGTGCTGGGCGCGGCCGGGCAGGGATCGCTTGCCGGCAACGCGCTCGAGAACTCGAACGTCGATCTCGGCGTCGAGATCACGCGCACGCTGGTGGCGCAGCGCGCCTATTCGGCGAGTGCGCGCCTTGTCGCGACCAGCGACGAGATGCTGCAGGAACTGATGAAACTGCGCCGCCGCTGAATTCCGGTTACGGGCACCACGGATGCCGGCGCCCGTCCCAGCGCCGCGCGAGCCCGGCGGCGACCAGCGCCTCGCCCAGATCCGCGCCATCGACCGATACGGTCGCGAGCGTGCGGCCATAGCGGTCGCGCGGGCGGTGCCGGTCGCGCTCCAGCGCCACTTGGCCGCTCGCCAGCCGGGTTGCGGTGAAGTCCTTGGCGCGCGCGGCCAGCTCGGCTTCGGCCGCGCAGCGCGCGTGGCTTCCCAGTTCCGGCGTGTCGATGTTGGAAATGCGGATCGTCTCGCGCGCGCAGACGATCGTGTCGCCATCGACCGCGCGACACGCGGCGGCTTCCGCGGCACGCGGCAGCGCGGCGACGAGAAGTGCCAGAACGAAGAGCGCGATGAGCCGGACCACACATCAATTGTATGACATCCGGCCGCCACATTTGCCGTCTGCAGCGGTATCCCGCTCGCATCGAATTTGAGCACCGGGCCCCGCCGAAATGGCCCCGGATCGCCCGTTAAGGGTTGCAGCAATTGGGTTTCCGGGCTTCGGGAGCGGGTGCCCCCGGTTTATGCATGCTGCCCGGAAGAATCCCTGCAAAAAGATCATTGCTGCATCGCAACATTAACGCCGCCACCCCCCGGATTTCACTCGTACATTTGCTTATCGCATCACAGCAGAGGGTCCGATCGTCGGGCCCCCGCCAGACAGACGAGGCCCCAGATGTCCCTGAACCAGATCGCTTCCCTCACCCAGCTCCAGAATGCCGCCGTGCGCTACTCGCCCGGCGAGATGGAGCTGATGGCCCGCAACTACCGCGCCGTCGCCATTGGCGAAGCCATCGCCTGGCTGCTCCTGGGCGTGGCCGCCGGCGTGCGCCAGCTCGCCGCCGCCTACCGGAACTGGGACGAGCGCCAGCAGACGATCGCCGATCTCGAACGTCTCGACGACCGCTGCCTCGCCGACATCGGCGTCGCGCGCGAGGAGATCGCCAGCTTCGCCGCCGGCCACCAGGCCCGCCACGACGCCGACGAGCACCTGTATCTCTCGGGCGTCGGCCCGGTCGCCGCGAACTCGCAGGGCGAGCGTCGCGTCGCCGTCGTCGCGGCCTGAACCAACGCATGCCGTGCCGCCCGCCCGCCTCGCGCGGGCGGCACGTCCGCCTTTTGCCGGCGCGTCAGTCGGGGAAGAGGACGGCTTCGCGATAGCTGTGGAGCAGGCCGACGACGTTGGAGTGCTGCGGCCCGGCACCCGACTTGACCATGTAGCCGGCCACGCCCAGATTGTAGGCGCGCTTGCGGTCGGACTGGGAATTCGACGTCGTCAGAACGAACACGACCGTGCGGCGCAGTTCGGGATCGCGACGCAGCGTCTCGATCAGTTCGAAGCCGTTCATGCGCGGCATGTTGAGATCGACCACCAGCGCGAACGGCTTCCTGAGCGTGCGCTCGGGACGGTTCCCGCGCAGCACTTCGAGCGCCTCGGCCCCGTCTTCCACGACCAGGACCTGCCAGTCGAGCCCGCGTTTGCGGATGCCGCGCACGATCGCCTCGGCGGCGACGTCGTCGTCCTCGCCGACGAGAAGCGAGAGGACGGGATCAGGCATTTTCGGCCACCTTTCGTCTCTGCACGTTCGGCCACAGCACCCTGAAATGCGCGCCGCCCAGCGCGCTGCGGCCCACATAGTCGACCTCGCCGCCGTGCCGCGTGACGATCCGGCGCGTCACCGCCAGCCCGATCCCGTGCCCCTCGGTCTTCGTCGTGGCGCGGTGGAACAGCCGGAAGATCTGGTTGCGCGCGGTTTCCGGCACGCCCTGGCCGTCGTCCTCGACATGGAAGGCGCAGTAGCGCCCCTCGTTGCGCACGGCGATGCGGATGCGCGCGTCGGCGCGCCCGGCGTGCTTGATCGCGTTTTCCAGCAGGTTGCGCAGCGCGGTCTGCAGCGGCACGTTCGCGGTGTCGAAGGGCAGCACGTCATCGTGGATCTCGATCTCGATGCGCGCAGCCTCCGGCGGGTTCACCAGCAGCTTCAGCGATTCCAGCATCTCGCGGGGTGCGACCTTGCTGATCTCGCTTTCCAGCGCGCCCGCGCGCGCGTAGGTGAGCAGGTCGTCGATCATCCGTTCGGTACGCGCGACACGCAGCTGAATGCGGTCGAAATTGTCGCGCGTCTGCTCGCCCATCCCCGCCTCGCCCAGATCCTCGCGGATCCATTCGAGCAGGTCGGCGATGCCGCGCAGCGGCGAGCGCAGGTCGTGCGAGGCGACGTAGGTGAACTCCTCGAGATTGGCGTTCGCCTGGCGCAGGTTGTTCTCGAGATCCTTGCGCACCGAGATGTCGGTGACGGCCGCGAGCGTCAGCCGGCCGCCGCCCTGTTCGAGCGGGGCGAGCGCGATCTCGACCGGGAATTCGGCGCCGCTGGAGTGCAGCGCCATCAGGTCGCGCCCGGTTCCCATCGCGCGGACGCTGGGGTTGGTCGCGTAGCCGTCGCGATAGCCGATATGCTGCCTGGCGATGCGCGCGGGGATCAGCACTTCCAGCGGCCGGCCCCTCAGGGCGCCCGGCGCATGGCCGAACATCGCGTCGGTGCGCGCGTTGGTCATCGCGATGAGGCCGTCGCCATCGACGAGCAGCAGGCCGAAGGGCATCGCGCCGAACATCTGGGCGAACTGCGCCTCCAGGCGATGGCGCATCGTCAGGTCGATGACGAAGGCCATCGCCTGCGCCTCGCTGCCCTGGCCGATCACGCCCAACCCGATCTCGATCGGGAAGAGATGGCCATCGGAATGGCGCGCGCGCAGTTCGCGCCCGCTGCCCATCGCGCGCGGCTCGGGATCGCGCAGGAACGCGTTGCGCCAGGCGACATGCGCGCCACGGTTGGATTCCGGCAGCAGCATCTCGACCAGCTGCCCGATCATCGCGGAAGGCGCGTAGCCGAACATCTTCGCAAGGCCGCTGTTGGCGTAGGCGATCCGGCCGTCCTGCTTGACGACGAGGACGCCGATGGGCGCGGCATCGACGATGCTGGACAGGTTGATCTCGGTGCGTGCGTCGGGCATGCGCGGGCACTCCGCCGGAAGCAATACAACCGTATCATTTTCCGGTGCCTTGGCATCCGCGATTCTAATTTTCGCGTGCAACCAAAAGACAGTATTTAAGTGTGGTTAATCCCGCAGCCGGAGTTGCTGCGCTGCCGCATCGCAAAGATGATGATCGATCAAGGATGTGCGGGGAGTCTGCAAAAGAAAAAGCGAAGAGCGACGGCGCAATTCCGGTGCAATGCACCAGCCGCGGATTCAATAGATGAGGTCGTCCTCGCCGCCGGCACCGCCCTTCGAGAGGACGATCTCGTCCTTTGCGGCGAGCTCCTTGGCCACGTTGACCATCGCGGTCTGGGCCTCGGCCACGTCCTTGCCGCGGACCGGACCCAGCGCCTCGATCTCTTCCTTCAGCATCTTGCCGGCGCGTTCGGACATGTTGGAGAAGAACAGGTCGCGCACCTGCTCGTTCGCGCC
>JBGAKN010000027.1:0-16109 GCA_044224405.1 Tagaea sp.
GATCCGGCGACGATCATGCTGATCGTGTCGGGCGACAAATGCCTGCTCGGCCGCTCCGGGCGATTCGCGATGGCGATGTATTCGACGCTCGCCGGCTTCGTCGAGCCGGGCGAAAGCCTCGAAGACTGCGTGCGCCGCGAGGTGTTCGAGGAAGCGGGCGTGCGCGTGGGCAAGGTCACCTACCACTCCTCGCAGCCCTGGCCCTTCCCGGCATCGATCATGTTCGGCTTCTACGGCGAAGCGTTGACGACGGACCTCACCATCGATCCCGAGGAACTGGTCGACGCGATGTGGGTGACGCGCGATTTCCTGCACGGCCCCCACGATCCCGAGAAATTCCGCCTGCCGCGCGCCGATTCGATCGCGCGCCGCCTGATCGAGGACTGGATGCACGGAAGGGCCGGCCCGTGACCGCCGACCGCTACGGCAACGCGCTGACAACGAGCCAGGCAGCGGCCGACGCCTATATTCTCGGCGTCGACGCGCTATTCGCGGCCGACGTGGGCGCGGTCGAGGCGTTCGAGCGCGCCATCGCGGCCGACGGCGAATTCGCGCTGGCGCACGCGGCCCTCGCACGCACGCATCAGGTCTTCGGCAATCGCGGACCCGCCAAGGCGGCGATGGCGCGCGCGCGCGAACTCGCCCCGAAGCTCGCGGGTCGCGAGGCGAACCATGTCGCGGCCATCGGCCTCGTGCTCGACGGGCAAGGCCCGCTGGCGCTCGACGCGATCCGCGCGCATCTGCGCGAATGGCCTCGCGACGCGATGGCACTTTCCCCTTGCGTGGGCGTGTTCGGGCTCTACGGGTTCAGCGGGCTCGCGCACCGCTCGGCCAGCCTGCGTGCCCTGCTCGACGGCTTGGCGCCGCAATACGGCGACGACTGGTGGTTCCTTGCCATGCAGGCTTTCGCGCATGTCGAGACGGGCGAGCTCGAAAGCGGCCGCGCGAAAGTGACGAAGGCGCTGGCGCAGAACCCGCGCGATGCACACGGCATGCATATCCTCGCGCACGTGCATTACGAGGCGGGCGAAGTCGCCGAAGGGCGGCGAAAGCTCGCCGACTTCATCGTCGGTTATCCGCGTGCCGGCCTCCTGCACTGCCATATCGAATGGCACCGCGCGCTGTGGGCGATGGTCGCCGGCGACGTGGGCGAGGCATGGAAGATCTACGACAGGAGCGTGGCACCCGATGCGCTGTGGGGACCGTCGCTGAACGTGCTGACCGACGCCGCCTCGTTCCTGCTGCGCGCCGAACTGATGGGCAGCAAGCCGCCTGCCGGCGCGTGGGAGAAGGTCGCTGCCTATGCCAAGCGCGAATTCCCGCGCGCGGGTCTCGCTTTCGTCGACGTGCACGCGGCCCTCGCCGCCGCGATGACGGGCGACGACGCGGAACTCGAAGCGCGCGCTTCAGGCACGCGCGGCCCTGCACAGCCTGTCGTGGCGCTCGCCGCCAAGGGCTTTGCCGCGTTCGCGCGCAAGGACTGGCAGGGTGCCATCGAATCGCTCGGTGCCATGTTGCCGGAGCACGAGCGGCTGGGGGGAAGCAGCGCGCAGCGCGACCTTTTCGAGGAAACGCTGCTCGCCGCCTATCGCCACGCGGGAAAATCGCCCGATCCGCGCGCGTTGGTGCGGCGGCACTGAAAATTCAGCGCTAATTTCTCAACGCTGCAACGCGCGCCACATCTCGCGATCGCGCGCGGCCGTCCATATCCTCGGATGCGTCAGGCCCTTCGCCTCGTCGTAGGCGCGCGACACGCAGAACGGCATGCAGTGGTCGAAGATGACCCACTTGCCGTATTTGGGCGCCATCGCGCGGTAGGTATCGACGTAGACGGCCTTCAGGTCCTTCTTCGCCTTCACGCCCTTCTTCGCGTGCGCGAGCAGTTCCTGCACGAAGCGCCGTGTGCCTTCGATGGCGCCGCGCGAGGCGGCCGCCGTCAGCATCGCCTCGCCGCGCCCGGGCACCAGCTTCTGCGGCTTGAGCGCGAGAAGCGCATCGAGCGTCGCGGGCCATTCGGCGAGCTGCGCGTCGCCGCAATAGGGCGTCGCCCCCTCCTCGACAAGGTCGCCCGAGAACAGCACCTTCTCCTTCGGCAGCCACACCACGCTGTCGCCGCGCGTGTGCCCGCCGCCGCCCGGCTGGAGGATCTGCACTTCCTTCTTGCCGAGGAACAGTGTCATCGACTTGTCGAACACGATGGTCGGCCAGGTGAGGCCGGGCACCGTGCCCGCCGCGCGGAACAGGCGCGGGAATCGGCCGACCTCCGATTTCCAGTCCTGCTTGCCGCGTTCGCGGATCATCTCCAGCGTCGGGCGCGAGGCGATGACGTGTTCGGCCTTGTAGCCGCTCGCCCCCAGCACGCGCACCGCGTGATAGTGCGTCAGCACGACGTACTTGACCGGCTTGTCGGTCACCTTGCGGATGTGGCGCACGAGCTCGCGCGCCATTACGGGCGTGGCGCGCGCGTCGATCACCATGCAGCTATCGTCACCCACGATCACGCCGGAGTTGGGGTCGCCCTCGGCCGTCAGGCAATACGCGCCGTCGGCGAGGCGGACGAACTTCTCCTTCTTCTCCTCGAGATCGGCGGTCGATGCGAAGGCCTTGGCCATGACGTTGCGCTCCTCAGATTCCCAGATACGCGGCCTTGACGCGCTCGTCGGCGAGCAGGGCCGGGCCGCTGTCCTGCATGGTAATGCGGCCGGTCTCGATCACATAGCCGCGATCGGCGATGGCGAGGGCCGCCGCCGCATTCTGTTCGACGAGGAAGATCGTCACCCCCTCGCCCTTCAGCCGCTTCACGGTCGCGAATATCTCCTGCACCAGCAGCGGGGCGAGGCCCATCGACGGCTCGTCGAGCAGCAGCAGGCGCGGGCGCGCCATCAGTGCGCGCGCGATCGCCAGCATCTGCTGCTGCCCGCCCGACAGCGTGCCGGCCGCCTGCGCGCGCCGCTCGGCGAGAATCGGGAACATCGCATAGGCGCGCTCGATCCCCTCCGCGATCTCGGATTTCGTGCGCGTATGGCCGCCGAGCACGAGATTGTCGGCGACGCTCATCGGCCCGAAGACCTGGCGGCCCTCGGGCACCTGCGAGATGCCCAGGCGCACGCGCGCCGCCGCAGGCAGCTTCGAGATGTCGGCCCCGCCGAAACGGATGCGCCCCGCGCTTGCCGGCTGTACACCCGAGATCGCGCGCAGCAGCGTCGTCTTGCCGGCACCATTGCCGCCAACTAGCGCCAGCAATTCGCCTTCCGCCACCGCGAGATCGATGCCTTTCAGCGCCTCGATCCGCCCGTAATGCGAGACGAGACCGGAAACCTCCAGCAGCATGTCGGGCGGGCCGGCCTTCATACGCCCCGCCCCCCGGCCGCTTCGGCCGCGGCTTCGCCCAGATAGGCGCGGATCACGTCGGGATTGCGGCGCACTTCGGCGGCAGTGCCCTCGGCGAGCTTGCGGCCATAATCGAGGACGAGGATGTGGTCCGACACGTTCATGACCAGTTTCATGTCGTGCTCGACCAGCACGACCGTCACGCCCGACGCCGCGATGCGCTTGATCAGCCGCTCGATCTCCTGCGTTTCCTTGGGATTGAGCCCGGCGGCCGGCTCGTCGAGCAGCAGCAGACGCGGCTCGGCCGCGAGTGCACGCGCGATCTCGAGCCGCTTCAGCACGCCGTAGGGCATCGCGTCGGCATCCGCATTTCGCCATTCGGCGAGGCCGACATGGTCAAGCAGTTCCTCCGCGCGGCGGCGGGCGGCCGCCGTCTGGCCGCGCACGCGCGGCAGGCCGAGCAGCGAGCCAATCAGCCCGGTATCGACATGGAGATGCCGGCCGACCATCACGTTCTCGACCGCCGTCATGTTGAAGAAGATCTGCAGGTTCTGGAACGTGCGCTGCACGCCGAGTGCGGCACGCGCGGCCGTGGGCAGCGCCGTCACGTCCTTGTCCGCGACGAGGATGCGTCCCGCGTCCGCCACGTAGACGCCAGTCACCAAATTGAACAGCGTCGTCTTGCCCGCCCCGTTGGGGCCGATCAGCGAATGGATGGCGCCGGGCTCGACGGCGAACGACACGTCCGCGACGGCTTTGACGCCCCCGAAGCTCCGCGACAGGTTTTCGACGCGCAGCAGGCTCATTTCGCACGCCTCCGGCGCACGAGGTCGCCAAGACTAGGCACAAGGCCGCGCGGCAGGAACACCATCGTCGCGATCAGCACCGCGCCGAAGACGAGATGCTTGTAGTCCTGGAAGTCCGCGACGAGCTGCGGAAGCATCGTCAGCAGCGCCGCGCCGACGACCGATCCGAAGGTCGAGGCCATGCCGCCCAGCACCACCATCGTGACGAACTCGATCGAGCGCAGGAACCCGGCTTCCGCCGGCGTGATGAAACGCTCGACATGCGCGAAGATCGAGCCTGCAAGCGAGGCGAACACGGCCGAGACGACGAACACCATCGCCTTGGTGCGCGCGGTGTCGATGCCGGCCGTCGCGGCCGCCACTTCCGAGCCGTTCAGCGCACGCAGCGCGCGCCCCACGCTTGAATCGATCAGGTTGCGCGATAGGAAGACGGCCAGGAGCAGCACGACGCCCGTCGCCCAGTACCAGTCCTCGATGCGCGTAAGCCGCCAGTCGCCGAACGCGAGGGCCGGCACGCGGATGCCGTCGGGCCCGCCGGTCAGCCAGATCTCGCGGTTGATGACGATGAACACAATGATGCCGAAGCCGAGCGTGGCCATCGCAAGATAGTGACCCTTGAGGCGCAAGATCGGGCGCGACACCGCGAAGGCGAGCAACGCCGTGCCCGCGGCCCCCAGCCCCATCGCGATCAGGCCGTGGATCTCGAACCGGCGGGTGAGGATCGCCGAGGCGTAGGCGCCCAGCGCGAAGAAGCCTGCGTGCCCCAAACTGATCTGCCCCGCATAGCCCACAAGCAGATTGAGCCCCACGCATACGATGGCGTTGAGCCAGACCTTCGTCGCGACATCGAAATAAAAGCGGTTGGGCAGGACGAGCGGCAGCAGAACGACGATCAGCGTCAGCGCGATCAATCCGGAATTGCGCCTGATGAAATCGGGCATCGGTCAGACCCGCTCCGTTCCCGCACGGCCGAACAGGCCCTGCGGACGCACGAACAGCACGGCAAGGATGACCGCGAAGGCGACGGCATCCTGATAGCCCGAGCTGACATAGCCGCCCGTCATCGCCTCGGCGAGACCCAGCGCAAGCCCGCCCGCGATGGCGCCATAGGGACTCCCCAGCCCGCCGAGGATCGCGGCGCAGAAGCCTTTGAGGCCCAGCATCACGCCGATGTCGTAGCGCGTCAGCGTGATCGGGGCCGTGAGGATGCCGGCGAGCGCCCCCAACGCGGCCGACAGCGCGAAGCTCGCGAGCAGGATATGGCGCACCTCGATGCCCACAAGCTGTGCGGCAAGCCGGTTGTGCGAGGTCGCGAGCATCGCCTTGCCGAGGCGCGTCGATTCGAAGAACCATTTGAGGAACAGGACGACCGCGACGAGCGAACCCATCACCCACAGGCTCTGCGGCTGCAGCGTCGCGCCGCCGATGGCGATGGGCGTCTCGCCCGAGAAGGCGGGCAGCGAATGGTCGCGCTTGCCGATCGCGACCTCGACCCCGCCGCGGATGAAGATCGACGCGCCGATGGTGATGATGATGATCGTGACGACGGAGGCGCCGCGCGCCGGCTCGACCGCGAACTTCTCCAGTGCCACGCCGACGAGGGCTGCCAGTGCGAGCGCCAGCGGAATCGCCGCAAGGAGCGGCAGCCCCATCTTCGTCGTGATGTAGACGGCCGCCATGCCGCCGATCATCACGAACTCGCCTTGCGCGAAATTGATGACGTGGCTGGCATTGTAGATGATCGCGAAGCCGATCCCGACCAGCGCGTAGATCGAGCCGCGTGTCAGTCCGGAAAACAGGAACTGCAGGAATTCGTCCAAACGCGCACCCCGGAAATGGAACCGCCCGCCCCGTGATCCGCGGGGCGGGCGGCCCGGCCTGTTCGGCCTCTAGTAGAGCAGATGCCAGGTTCCGTTGCGAACCTCGACCATCTTGAACGAACGGATGTCGAGACCCATGTGGTCCGTGGGCTTCATGTTGAAGATGCCGTCGGCGCCGATGAAGTTCGTCGTCTTCTCGATCTCGGCGCGCACCTTGGCCTTGTCGACCGAACCCGCGCGCTTGATCGCCTCGACCGTCAGCATGAAGGCGTCGTAGGCATGGCCGCCGAAACCCGAGACGGCCTCGTTGTTGTTGGCGGCCTTGTAGGCGGCCATGTACGCCATCGTGACCTTCTTCTGCGGATCGTTGGCCGGCAGCTGCTCGGCAACCAGCAAGGCGGCCACGGGCATGCGCATGCCTTCCGCGGCGCCCTGGCTCTGGTCGATGAACTGCTGGGAAGCCACGCCGTGGTTGAAATAGAAGCGCACGTTCTGCATGCCGAGCTGGCGGTAGTTGCGCGCGGTGATCACCGTGGGCGAGCCGAAGCCGCAGCCGATGATCGCCTGCACGCCGGCCGTGTTACGGATGCGGGTGAGCTGGGGCGTCATGTCGGTGTCGGTCGCGGCGTAGGTTTCGTCGGCGACGATCTGGATGTTGTAGCGGGGTGCAAGCGCCTTGGCCTCGGCCCGGCACGACTGGTCGAACCCGCCCGAGCCCGCGAGGATCGCGGCCTTGGTCATGTTGTCGCGGCGCATGTCGTCGTACATCTTCTCGACCGCCATGCGGTCGGAATGCGGGGTCTTGAACACCCAGCTCTTCACCGGCTCGACGATCGGCGTGGCGCCGGCGAGGCTGACGAGCGGAATCTTCGCTTCCTCGACCAGCTCGACCATCGCCATCGTCTCGCCCGTCGTCGACGCGCCGAGGATGAAGTCGACCTTGTCGTCCTCGATCAGGCGGCGCGTGAAGGTCACGGCCTGGCGCGGATCGCCGGCACTGTCATAGAGCTTGAGCTCGAGCTGCCGGCCAAGCAGGCCGCCGGCCTTGTTCATCTGCTCGACATAGAGGCGCAGCGTCTTGGCGGCCGGATCGCCGAGGAACGAAGCGCCCCCGGTCACCGCGAGCACCGCGCCGACCCGGATCGGCGGCTGTTGCGCCGATGCGCCCGACATGAATGCCGCCGCGAGAACGGTTGCTGCCGCAGCGCCAAGCGCCGCGCGTCGCGTGAACAACGCCATGATCTCCGCCTCCCCTTGATTTATTTGATTGACCGTACGGTCAACGATACTGGGCTTGGCCCTATCTGTCCATAACCGGGCGGCTGCTGTCAAAGCGCCCCGTCTGGCAGCACCCGGCCCGATGCCTTATCCTTCCCGCGATGAGACGCCGCCTGCTCGCCCTGATGGTCCTCGCCGCCGCGCTCGCCGGCCCGGCCCCGGCGCGCGCGCAGCAGATCGAGGCGCTGGAACGCGAGATCGTCGGGCTGTTCGAACGGGCGGCACCGTCGGTCGTGGCCATTTCGCTGCGCCGCGACACCGGCGGGGCACGCACCAGCGAGCGCCTGCGCGCGGGCGACGGGGCGGGTTCCGGCATCGTGTGGGACACGGCTGGCCACATTGTCACTAACGCGCACGTGCTGGAGGGGCTTGCCGACGGGCGCATCCTGTCGGTCACGTTCGACGGCACGCGCCGCCTGCCCGCCAGCGTCGTCGGCATGGCGCCGGAGGCGGACCTGGCCGTCATCCGCCTCGACCGCGCCGATGCACCCCTGCAGCCCATCGCGCGCGGCACGTCGGAGGGCCTGCGCGTCGGCCAGCTTGTCTTCGCCATCGGCAATCCGTTCGGGCTCGACCGCTCGCTCTCGCAGGGGATCATCTCGGCGCTGGGGCGCAAGCTGCCCACCGTGGCGGGGCGCGAAGTCGCCGGCGTGATCCAGACCGATGCCGCGATCAACCCCGGCAACTCCGGCGGGCCGCTGCTCGACGCGCGCGGCCGGCTGATCGGCGTCAACACCGCGATCCTGTCGCGCAGCGGCACCTCGGCAGGCGTGGGCTTCTCGGTCCCGGTCGATACCGTCAACCGCATCGTGCCCGCCCTCATCAAGGATGGCCGCGTGCCGCGCCCGGGCATCGGCGTGATCATCGCCTCGGAAGACGAGGCCGAGAAACTGGGTGCCGACGGCGCCGTCGTCGTGCAGATCGCGCCCAACACGCCGGCCGAGCGCGCGGGCCTGAAAGCCATCGATCCGGAAACCAGGCGCGTGGGCGACGTCATTTCCTCGATCGACGGGAGGCGCGTGCGCAACGTGCCGGATCTCGCCGACGCCTTCGGGCGCGCGGGCGTGGGTAACCGCGCGACGCTGGAAGTGAAGCGCGACGGCCAGACACTGCGCGTTGCCGTCGAAGTGATCGATCTCAATCCGCCGGGACCGCTGCTTCCGAAGCGCCAGCCCTAGCCGCGCCCGCGATAGGGCGGCACGCCCTGTTCGGGCAGCCATACGCCCTTGGGCAGGCGGCCGGTCTGCCAGAACACGTCGATCGGCATGCCGCCGCGCGGGAACCAGTAGGCGCCGATGCGCAGGTATTTGGGCGCCAGCACCTTCACCAGCTTCTTGGCGATATCGACCGTGCAGGCCTCGTGGAAGGCGCCGTGGTTGCGGAAGCTCTGCAGGTAGAGCTTCAGCGCCTTCGATTCCACGAGGAAACGGTTCGGCACATAATCGATCATGATGTGCGCGAAATCCGGCTGGCCGGTGATCGGGCAGATCGACGTGAACTCGGGTGCGGTGAAACGCACGACATAGTCGGTGCCGGCATGCGGATTCGCCACGCGCTCCAGCACCGCGCGTTCGGGCGTCTCGGGGATCTTCGATTCGTGGCCAAGCTGCTTCAGCCCCGCATAGATGTTCTTAGGCATCGCTTTCCCCTTCGGCCGTCAGGCCCTGCCGGCGCTCGAATTCCGCGCGGAACGCGGCAAGCCTGCCTTCGACGATGGCGGCACGCAGGCCCCGCATCAGGTCCTGATAATAGGTCAGATTGTGCCAGGTCAGCAGCATCGGCCCGAGGATCTCGTCCGAGCGGATCAGATGGTGCAGGTAGGCGCGGCTGTAGCTGCGGCAGGCGGGGCACCCGCATTCGGGATCGAGCGGCCCGGTATCTTCGGCATAGCGCGCATTGCGCATGTTCAAGGTGCCCGAGCAGGTGAAGGCCTGCCCCGTGCGGCCCGAGCGCGTCGGCAGGACGCAGTCGAACATGTCCACGCCCAGCGAGACGGCCGCGACGATGTCCTGCGGCTTGCCCACGCCCATCATGTAGCGCGGCTTGTCCGCCGGCATGAAGGGCTCGGTCGCGGCGAGCGTTTCCTCGCGCACGTCCTTGGGCTCACCCACCGCAAGCCCGCCGATCGCGTAGCCGTCGAAATCCATCGCGGCGAGTGCCTTGGCGCTTTCCTCGCGCAGATGCGCATACATCGAGCCCTGCACGATGCCGAAGATGCCGTAGCCTGCGCGCTCGGCGAACGCCGCGCGGCTGCGCGCCGCCCAGCGCATCGAAAGGCGCATCGAGGATGCCGCCTCGTCGACCGTGGCGGGATAGGGCGTGCATTCGTCGAACGCCATCGTGATGTCGGAATCGAGCAGGTGCTGGATCTGGATCGAGCGTTCGGGCGTCACCGCGTGCTTCGAGCCGTCGAGATGCGACTGGAACGTGACGCCCGTCTCGTCGAGCTTGCGCAGCTTCGACAGCGAGAACACCTGATAGCCGCCCGAATCGGTCAGGATCGGCTTGTGCCAGTTCATCAGCGGATGCAGTCCGCCGAGCCGCGCGACGCGCTCGGCCCCCGGGCGCAGCATCAGGTGGTAGGTGTTGCACAGCAGGATCTCCGCCCCCGTCGCGGCGACGGATTCGGGCTGCATGGCCTTCACGGTCGCGGCCGTGCCCACAGGCATGAAGGCCGGCGTCTCGATGGCGCCACGCCCGGTCGTGACGCGCCCGCGGCGCGCGCGCCCGTCGCGCGCCAGAAGCTGGAAGCCGAAGCCGCTCACGACGCCTTCTCGATCAGGCTCGAATCGCCGTAGCTGAAGAAACGGTAGCGCTGCGCGACCGCATGCGCGTAGGCGGCCTTCATGCGTTCCACGCCGGCGAAGGCGCACACAAGCATGAACAGCGTCGATTTCGGCAGATGGAAATTCGTCATCAACGCATCCACGGCGCGGAAACGGAACCCCGGCAGACAGAAAAGCCGCGTCTCGCCCGCCCACGCGCGCACGCGGCCCGCATCGTCGGCGACGGTCTCCAGCACACGCAAAGCGGTCGTGCCGACGGCGACGACGCGCCGGCCTTCGGCCTTCGCTGCGTTGATGCGGGCGACGGTCTCTTCCGTCAGCTCGCCCCATTCGGCGTGCATGCGGTGCTCGATGACGTTCTCGGCTTTCACGGGCAGGAACGTGCCTGCGCCGACGTGCAAGGTCAACGCCGCACGTTCGATGCCGGCCGCATCCAATGCGGCAAGCAGGTCGGGCGAGAAATGCAGGCCGGCGGTGGAGGCCGCGACCGCCCCATCACGTTTGCCCCAGACCGTCTGGTAGTGCGCCTCGTCGGCCGCATCCGCGCTGGCGCGCTTGATATAGGGGGGCAGCGGCATGGCCCCGTGCCGGTTCAGCGCCGCGAACAGGGCCGCCCCTCCGACCGAGAAACGCAGACCCACGTCGCCTTCCTCCGACTTGTCGAGGACTTCGGCCGTGAAGCCTTCCGCGAAGACGATGCGGTCGCCGGGCTTCAGCCGCTTGGCGCCCTTGGCGAAAACGCGCCACGTGTCGTCGCTCGCGCGCTTATGCAGCGTCACCTCGATCTTCGCCGCCCCGCGCATGCCGGTCAGTCGCGCCTTCAGCACGCGCGTGTCGTTGTAGACGAGCAGGTCGCCGCGTTTCAGCAGTACCGGCAGGTCGCGCACCTTGCGGTCGGCGAGTGCACCTGAGACATGCAGCAGTCGCGCGGCATCGCGAGGCTCCACCGGGGCCTGCGCGATCAGCGTCTCGGGCAGGTCGAAATCGAAGTCGGAAAGCTTCAAACCCCACTCCACTCGGCGGCGACAGCGGCGTCGGTTTCGCAAAGTGCGCGGCCTTGCGCAAGGGCCGCGAATTCGCCGGCCGGGAGCAGGCGTTTCAGCGCCCAGACCGCCATCGCGCGTACCAGCGGCGAGGGATCTTCGGCAAGGCGCCTTGCCTCGCCCGCGAGGGCCGCATCGCCCGCGTTGCCGACCGCGACCAGCACGTTGCGCACGAACCGGTCGCGCCCGATGCGCTTGACCGGCGAGCCGGAAAACTTCGCGCGGAAACCGGCATCGTCGAGCCGAACGAGTTCCGCAAGCATTGGGGCCGTGAGATCTGTGCGGGCGACAAAATCGGCTTCGCTGGCGGCACGCGCGAACTTGTTCCACGGACAGGCTGCAAGGCAGTCGTCGCAGCCATAGATGCGGTTGCCCATGGCGCTGCGGAACTCGGCGGGGATGTGGCCCTTGTGCTCGATCGTCAGATACGAGATGCAGCGCCGTGCATCGAGCCGATAGGGCTCGGGGAACGCCGCCGTCGGGCATGAATCGAGGCAGGCGCGGCATCCGCCGCAATGGTCGATCTCGGCCGCGTCGGGGGCGAGGTCGAGCGTCGTGAAGACGGAGCCGAGGAACAGCCACGAACCGTGTCCGCGCGACACGAGGTTCGTGTGCTTGCCCTGCCAGCCGAGGCCTGCGTTCTGGGCGAGCGGCTTTTCCATCACCGGGGCGGTGTCGACGAACACCTTGCAGTCGCCGCCGAACGTCTCGCACATCCAGCGGCCCAGCGCCTTCAGCCGCTTCTTGATCGTGTCGTGATAGTCGCGGTTGCGCGCGTAGACCGAGAGGTTGCCCGTTTCGACCCGAGCCAGATCGGCGCGCGGATCGTGGTCGGGGCCGTAATTGAGGGCGAGCACGATCACGCTGCGCGCGTCGGGCCACAGCGTGCGCGGGTCGGCGCGCCGGTCGGCATTGGCCGCCATCCAGCCCATGTCGCCCTGCATGCCGGCGTCGAGGAACGCCTGCAGCCCCGCCTTCGCCTGCGCCGATGCCTCGGCCAGCGCGAAGCCCACGGCGTCGAAGCCGAGGCCGAGTGCGCGGGCACGGATCGCTTCTTTCGGGTCCGGGGCTTGCATCGGGCGTGTCATCGGTGGGATTCTCGCACAAATAACGCGATCCGACAGCGGGGCCTCGTATTGACCGACAAGATCCGACTTCTTCTGGGCGACAGGCCGGTCGAGATCACCGGAATCGATCCGACGACGACGGTGCTCGACTGGCTGCGCGGCCCCTGCGGGCGCACCGGCACCAAGGAAGGCTGTGCGGAAGGCGATTGCGGGGCCTGCACGGTGGTGCTCGCCGAGCCAAGGAATTCCTGGTTCTGTGCGGAAGGCGATTGCGGGGCCTGCACGGTGGTGCTCGCCGAGCCGGACGGTTCGGGCGGGCTTTCCTACCGCTCGGTCAATTCCTGCATCCAGTTCGTCGGGTCTCTCGACGGCACGCAGCTGCTGACCGTGGAAGACATCAAGACCGGTGGCACGCCGCATCCGGTGCAGCAGGCGCTGGTCGATTGCCACGCCTCGCAATGCGGCTTCTGCACGCCCGGCTTCGTGATGAGCCTGTTCCAGCTTTACCGCACCTATGACGGCGCGCTGCCGCCGTCACGCGAGACGCTGGACCGGGCGCTCGGTGGCAATCTCTGCCGCTGCACGGGCTACCGGCCGATCCTCGACGCGGCCGTGAAGATGTTCGACGCCAAGCGTCCCGATGCGTTCGACGCGAAAGCGGGCGACACGGTCACCGCCCTTGCCGCACTCGCGCGGACGACGGGCCTTGCCTACGAAGACCGTTTCTTCGCGCCGCGCACGCTCGACGCGCTGCGCAAGGTGCTGGCCGCCCATCCCGACGCGCGCATCCTGTCGGGCGGAACGGATCTGGGTCTCGAAGTAACCAAGGCGCATCGCACGCTCGGGAAGATCGTCTATCTGGGTCGCGTCGCCGAACTGCGCGGAATCGCCAAGACCGCCACGCACCTGGAGCTGGGCGCCGCCGTCACGTGGAGCGAGGCGTTCGGCCCCATCGTCGCGATCTGGCCTGCCCTCGACGAACTGTTCGCGCGCTTCGCAGGCCCTCCAGTGCGTAATGCCGGCACCGTCGGCGGCAATATCGCCAATGCCTCACCCATCGGCGATTCGCCACCTGTGTTCATCGCGCTC
Organism: Tagaea sp.; assembly: GCA_044224405.1. Classification (GTDB taxonomy): domain Bacteria; phylum Pseudomonadota; class Alphaproteobacteria; order CACIAM-22H2; family CACIAM-22H2; genus Tagaea. The sequence continues at coordinate 13,220 of JBGAKN010000027.1, forward strand.
GATGCGGATATCGAGCTTGCCGGGCCTTCGGGCACGCGGCGCATGAAACTCGCCGAATTCTTCCTCGACTATCGCATGACGGCGCTCGCACCCGGCGAGGTGGTCGCGAAAATCCGCATCCCGCTGCCCGCCCCGGGCCTCAAGCTCGCGGCCTACAAGGTGTCCAAGCGGCTCGACGACGACATCTCGGCCGTATGCGCCGTGTTCGCGTTCGAGATCCGCGACGGCGTGGTCGTGAAGGCGACCGCGGCGTTCGGCGGCATGGCAGCGATCCCGAAGCGCGCGACGGCCTGCGAAGCCGAACTCGTCGGACGGCAATGGACGCTCGCCGCCGCCGAGACGGCCGCAGCCGCATTGGCGCGCGACTTCGCGCCGCTGAGCGACATGCGCGCCTCGGCCGCCTATCGGGCGACGGTCGCGGGCAACCTGCTGGTCCGCTTCTGGCACGAGAGCACGGGCAGCAAGGCGGCCACGCGGGTGGTGCGCTATGGCTGAGACGTTCGAGGCCGTCGGCAAATCCATCGCGCACGACAGTGCTGCCAGGCACGTGTCGGGCGAGGCGCTCTATATCGATGACCTACCGGTCCCCGAAGGCACGCTGCACGCCTATTGCGTGCTGAGCCCGAAGGCGCATGCGCGCATCGTGTCGGTCGACCTTTCGGCTGTACGCGCCGCACCCGGCGTGTTCGCCGCGATCTCGGCCGCCGACGTGCCGGGGCGCAACGACGTGGGGCCCATCTTCAAGGGCGAGCCGTTCCTGGCCGAGGGTGTCGTCGAGTATATCGGCCAGCCGGTGGCGGCCATCGCGGCCACGTCGATCCAAGCCGCGCGCGCGGCGGCGAAGCTCGCGAAGATCGTCTACGAGGACCTGCCCGCGATCCTCACCATCGAGGACGCGCTGGAAAAGCAGTCCTTCGTCGCGAAATCCTATGTGATGCAGCACGGCGACGCACCGGCCGCGCTTGCGAAGGCGCCGCACCGCCTGAAGGGCGAGTTCCGTAACGGCGCGCAGGACCATTTCTATCTCGAAGGGCACATCGCGCTCGCCGCCCCGCAGGAAGCGGGCGAGATGACCGTGTGGTCGTCGACCCAGCATCCGACCGAAGTGCAGAAGATGGTGGCGCGCGCGCTCGATCTTCCCGCAAGCGCCGTCGTGTGCGAGGTGCGCCGCATGGGCGGCGGCTTCGGCGGCAAGGAAACGCAGCCCGCGATCATCGCGTGCATCGCGGCCGTGCTAGCGCGCAAGGCCGGGTGCGCGGTCAAGTTCCGCGTCGACCGCGACGACGACTTCATGATCACCGGCAAGCGCCACGATTTCCTCGTGCGCTACGACGTGGGCTTCGACGACGAGGGCCGTCTGCTGGCGCTCGACATCGTCTATGCCGCGCGTGCCGGGCACGTGGCGGATCTTTCCACGTCCATCGTCGACCGCGCTCTCTTCCACACCACGAACGCCTATTACATCCCCAACGTCCGTGCGACAGGGCACGCCTGCAAGACGCACACGCAGTCCAACACCGCGTTCCGCGGCTTCGGCGGGCCGCAGGGCGTGCTGGCAGCCGAACATGTGATCGACCGCGTGGCGCGCGCAGTCGGCCGCGATCCGCTCGACGTGCGGCGCCTCAATTTCTTCGGCCCCGCCCCCCGCGACGAAACCCACTATGGCCAACGTGCCGACGATTTCGTCGCCGACAGGATCGTCGGCGAGCTTGCGGGCGATGTCGGCTACGAAGCGCGCCGCAAGGAGATCGACGCGTTCAACGCGGCGAGCCCGATCCTGAAGAAGGGCATGGCGCTGACGCCCGTGATGTTCGGCGTGTCGTTCACGGCGATCCAGTTCAACCAGGCCGGCGCGCTCGTCCATGTCTATACGGATGGCTCGATCGCGCTGAACCACGCCGGCACCGAAATGGGCCAGGGCCTGCACACCAAGGTCTGCCAGATCCTCGCCGACGAATTCGCCGTCCCGCTCGAAAGCGTGCGCATCGCCGCGACGAACACCGGCAAGGTGCCCAACACTTCGGCGACGGCGGCCTCCGCGGGCTCCGACCTCAACGGCAAGGCCGCGCAGGCGGCGGCACGCACGATCAAGGCGCGCATCGCGGATTTTCTCGCCGGCCACCATGGCGTGAGCGTGACCGAGGTTCGCTTCGCCGCCGGCCACGTGAGCGTCGCGGACAAGCGCCTGACGTTCCGCGAGGCGGTGCAGCTTGCTTACAACGCGCGCGTCCAGCTTTCGGCGACCGGCTTCTACCGCACGCCGAAAATCCATTTTGACCGCGCGAGCGCCAAGGGCCGCCCCTATTACTATTTCGCCTATGGTGCCGCCCATGTGGAGGCGACGATCGACACGCTGACGGGCGAGTATCAGATCGACCGCGCCGAGCTGCTGCACGACGCGGGCGCCTCGCTCAATCCTGCCATCGACATCGGGCAGGTCGAAGGCGCCTTCATCCAGGGCATGGGCTGGCTGACGACCGAGGAAATCTGGTTCGACGCGACGGGGCGCCTGCGCACCCACGCCCCTTCCACTTACAAGATCCCCATCGCGCGCGACATGCCGCGCGCCTTCCGCACGCGGCTGTGGGCGGGCGGGCGCAACCGCGAGGAATCGATCCACCGCTCCAAGGCCGTGGGCGAGCCGCCACTGATGCTGGCGACCGCCGTTTTCCTCGCCTTGCAGGACGCGGCGTGCGCCGCCGCACCCAAAGCGCATCTTGACGCGCCCGCCACGCCCGAGCGCGTCCTGATGGCGATCGAGGCCGCGAAATGAGCGAACTGCTGCCCATCCCGTCCGACGACTGGCTGGTCGCCCTGCAACGTCACCGCGACGCGGGCGAACCCTGCGCGCTCGTCACCATCGTCGCGGCCGAAGGCTCGGCGCGCCGCG
>JBGAKN010000028.1:0-15937 GCA_044224405.1 Tagaea sp.
CCGTCGCCTCGGCCGAGCATGTCGCGCGCGGCCTCGCGGGCGGCTTCATGCAGGTATGCCACGGCAAGGCGGGGCCCTTGCGCCGCATCCGGCCCGGCGATTTCGTCGCGTGTTATTCGCCCACGCGCAGCTTCGGCCGGAAGGATGCGTTGCGCGTCTTCACGGCCGTGGGCGTGGTGAAACCGGGCGAGCCTTATGCGGTGGATTGCGGCGGCGGCTTCGTGCCTTTCCGGCGCGACGTCGCATGGTGTGCGGGCGAAACCGCACCGGTGGCCCCGCTGCTGGCCGAACTCGAATTCGCCCGGGCGGGAGCGAACTGGGGCGCGAAACTGCGCTTCGGGCTGGTCGCGGTGGCGGACGGGGACATCGCCTGCATCGCCGCGGCGATGCGCGCCGAGCTTCCCCTCAGATGAGACCGGCGAGCAGGGCGGCACCCGCCAGCGCCACGCCTGCACCGCCGGCGCGAACGAATGCCGCCTTGCGCGCGACGGCGAAGCCGGCCGCGATTCCGGCCGCGTGCAGCAGGGCGCTCGCCGCGACGAAGCCGGCGGTATAGGCAAGCGCGCCCGCGTCGTCGGGGAGTTCCGCCCCGTGCGCGTGGCCGTGGAAGATCGCGAAGAATCCGACAAGCGCCATCGCGGCCGCCGCGGGCACGCCCTGGCCCCACGCGACCGCAACGCCGAGGGCCAGCACCGAGAAGGCGATGGCGATTTCCACGAAGGGCAGATCGAAGCCCTCGAAGCCGAGCACGCCGCCGACGGCCATCATGCCCACGAACGCGGCAGGCACGCGCCACAAGGCCTGCCCGCCGAGCTGGAAGGCGAACAGGCCGACCGCGAACATCGCCAGAAGATGATCGAGCCCGCCCAGCGGGTGCAGGAAGCCGTGCGCGAGGCTATCGACATCGCCATGCCCGGTATGGGCAAGGGCGGCGCCGGGGATCAGCAGGGCGGCGGCGGCAAGGGCGGGGACGAGGCGCATGGCGAATCTCCTGACGGCAAACAGGTTTTGATCCTAGCGAATTCCGTGCCGGGTGCCAGTCTCGCCCTCACCCTCCGCCCTCTCCCGCAAGAGCGGGAGAGGGGACTCGGCCGGTGCGTGTCATCCCCTCTCCCGCTCGCGGGAGAGGGCTAGGGTGAGGGGTTCTTCTGCGCCACGATCGCCGACCGCGCCAGCGCGTCCGCGCGTTCGTTGCCGGGATTTCCGGCGTGGCCCTTGATCCAGCGCCATTCGATCCGGTGGCCCTCGGCGGCCGCGAGCAGGGCCTGCCAGAGATCGACGTTCTTCACCGGCTTCTTGTCGGCCGTCTTCCAGCCGCTGCGCTTCCAGCCATGCACCCATTTGGTGATGCCGTCGCGCACATAGACGCTGTCGGTCCACACGCGCACGTCCATCTCGCGCCGGATCGCCTTCAGCCCCTCGATCGCCGCCATCAGTTCCATGCGGTTGTTGGTCGTGGGGTTCTCGCCGCCGGAGAGTTCCTTCTCGTTGCCGCGCCACATCAGCACCGCACCCCAGCCGCCGGGCCCCGGATTGCCGCTGCAGGCACCGTCGGTATAAAGCTCGACGAGATTGGGGTCGGCGTCTTCGCTCACTTCGGCCCCAGCACGAACACCGCCTCGACCTCGACGCGCACGCTGGCAAGGCCGGGCTCGGCGACCGGGGCGGCCGCATCGGCCGACGCCGCCATCGCGCGCAGCATCGGGCGCGGCGGCGGCATCGCGCCGCCCGTGTCGCCCACGCGGATCTCGGCAAGGTCCGTCACGCGCAGGCCGAGCGCTTCGGCGGCCTTGTCGGCGCGCGCCTTCACGCGCTGCAGGGCTTCGGCGGTGAGGCCGTCCTGCGCCGCGCGCGCGGCATCGGGCGTCAGCTCGAAGCGCATGCCCGACATGGCAAGCCCGGTTTCCTGCAGGGCGCCGGCAAGGGCGAGCACCGCGCCGGTGTCGCTGCCCACGAGATTGAGGCCGGCCTGCCCGCGCCAGCGGCGCGGCTGGTTCTGCGGGCGCTCTTCATAGGTCCAGTAGCCGGTCGTCTCGGCGCGCACGCCGGCGGCGGCGCGTGCGCGCGTCAGGGCCGCGTCCATGCGCCGGTTGACGTCCGCCTGCACGGCGGCTGCCGTCGCCGCCGTCGCCTCGACGCGCAAGGAAACGGTCAGCCGGTCCTGCGGCAGTTCGCGCTCGGCGCTTTCGCGCAAGGTCAGGCGCGTTTCGGCGAAGGCTGCGGCCGGCAGCAGGACAAGCAGCGCAACGATGAAAAGACGCTTCATGGGATCCTCTCGATTCCGTACGACGCCAGACTGGCGGCTGCGCGATGGAAGCGCAGCTTCTTGGCGTATTCGAGGGGATCCTTGGGCCGAACGAAGGCACCGGGGGGATGGTTGAGCCAGTCGTAGAGGCGGGTAAGGAGGAAGCGCAGCGCCGAGCCGCGCGCCAGCACCGGCAGCGCCTCGTACTCGGCCGCCGAAAGGGGCCGCTTCTTCGCATATCCGCTTACCAGCCTGCGCGCCTTGGTCGCGTTGAGCGCGCCGTCCGGTTCGAAGCACCAGGCATTGAGGCAGATGGCGAGGTCGTAGGCGAAGAAGTCGTTGCAGGCGAAATAGAAGTCGATCATCCCGGAGAAGCTGTCGCCGAGAAAGAAGACGTTGTCGGGGAACAGGTCGGCATGGATGACGCCCGCGGGCAGGCCCTTGGGCCAGTTCGCGTCGAGGAAATCGAGTTCGGCCGCCAGCTCGCCGCCAAGGCCCTTTTCGACTTCGTCGGCGCGCGCGGCGCAGGATTCGAACAAAGGCCGCCAGCCCGAAGGGCCCAGCGCGTTGGCGCGCGTGAGCGCGAAGCCTTCACCCGCGAGATGCAGGGCCGCCGTCGCCTCGCCCACCGGCGCGCAATGCTGGAGCGCCACGCGCCGCGGCCACACACCCTGCAGGAAGCTGACGATGGCCGCCGGCCGGCCGCACAATTCGCCCAGCATCGTGCCGTCGCGCCGCGTGATCGGCGTGGGGCAGGCGAGGCCCTTGGCCGCGAGATGCTGCATGAGCCCGAGGAAGAAAGGCAGGTCCGCCTTCTTCACGCGCTTCTCGTAGAGCGTGAGGATGTAGCGCCCGCGGTCGGTATCGAGCAGGAAGTTGGAGTTCTCGACGCCCTCCGCGATGCCGCGATAGCCGGCAAGGGTGCCGATATCGTAGCCCGCGAGGAAGGCGGCAAGCTGTTCGTCGTCGACGTCGGTATAGACGGCCATCGCGTGTCCTAGCCTTCCAGAACGCGCGGCAGGTTGAAATGCACGTCCTCGCGTGCGGTGACGACCTCTTCGAGCGTCACGTCGAAATGTGCTCGCGCCGCGTCGATGGTTTCCTGCACCAGCCGCTCGGGCGCCGAGGCGCCGGCGCTGATGCCCAGACGCCGTATGCCCGCGAAGGCGGCCCAGTCGATATCGGCCGCGCGCTGGACGAGGCGCGCGTCGGCGCAGCCCGCGCGCTTCGCCACCTCGACAAGGCGCATCGAGTTCGACGATTTGGGCGAGCCCAGCACGATCACCGCGTCGGCGGTGGCGGCAACGGCCTTCACGGCCGCCTGCCGGTTCGTCGTCGCGTAGCAGATGTCGTCGGAGCGCGGCGGGCGCATGTGCGGGAAGCGGCGCATGAGTACGGCGACGATGCCGGCCGTGTCGTCGACCGATAGCGTGGTCTGGGTCGAGAAGGCGAGTTCGCGGCCCTCGGGCAGCACCACGCGCTCGGCCTGCGCCACGTCCTCGACCAGCGTGATGGCGCCGTCAGGCAGCTGGCCCATCGTGCCGACCACTTCGGGATGGCCCTTGTGGCCGATCAGCACGAGATGGCGGCCGGCCTTGAAATGATGCTCGGCCGCGGAATGGACCTTGCTCACCAGCGGGCAGGTCGCGTCGAGATAGAAGATCTTGCGCCGCTCGGCCTCGGCCGGCACGGCCTTGGGCACGCCGTGCGCGGAAAACACCACGGGGCGGTCGGCGGGCACCGCGTCGAGCTCGGCGACGAACACGGCACCCTTGGCCTCGAGGCTCTCGACGACGAAGCGGTTATGGACGATCTCGTGACGCACATAGACGGGCGCGCCGTATTTTTCGAGCGCGCGTTCCACGATCAGGATCGCGCGGTCGACGCCCGCGCAGAAACCGCGGGGGCCGGCAAGAAGGACGGTCAGCGGCGCTTGTGCGGCCATGGCGGTTTCTCTAATGTCGGAACCGTTAGTTACACCGGAGTCGCAGGCTTGCGCCAGCCCCGCCCGGTCCCCGTTTTCCGTCCCGAGGACGCGCCCCGATGACCACGCCCGCCATCCCGCAGAAGGCCCCCTACCCGGTCGAGGTCCAGGCCGGCAAAGCCTATTGGTGGTGCGCGTGCGGCCTGTCGAAGAAGCAGCCTTTCTGCGACGGCAGCCACGCAGGCAGCGGCATCCAGCCGGTCAAGTTCGTCGCCGAGGAAGCCAAGACGCTGTATTTCTGCGGCTGCAAGGCCAGCAAGAACCAGCCTTTCTGCGACGGAAGCCACAAGAACCTGCCGTGAAGCGCTTCCTCTCCGTGATCGCCGTCGCCGCGACGGCCCTTGCCGGCTGTTCGTCCGGTGAAGAAAACATGACGGCGCTGTGCCCCACCGGCGGCATCGTGCCCGACGCCAACATCCTCGTGCGCTTCCGCGAAGGCCCGGGCCGCGACGTGACCGACGTGCTGGTCCAGGGCAAGGTCGTCGACATGAAGATCGACTGCGAATACCCCAAGGGCCGCAACGCGCGCCCCGCGGTGGCCGTCGACCTGCAGATCGCCATCGCGGCCGAACGCGGGCCCGCGGACCGCGCGCGCAAGGCGAGCCTTCCGTATTTCATCGCCGTCGTCGATCGCGACAAGAACATCGCCAACAAGTTCTATTTCAACGCCGAGTTCGAGTGGAAGGACAACCGCCCGGTCGTCGGCCGGACGGACCCGCACGAGCTGAACATCCCGCTTAGAAGCAATTTCGACGGGCCGTCCTACCAGATCCTCGTCGGCTTCCAGCTCGACGAAGCCGAGCTCGCCTGGAACCGCAAGCAGCGCGGCGCGCAGTAGCTCTCCCGAGTCGCGGAATTATCCCCAGTTTGAATCAAGGGACTGCGCCGTGCGCCTTGACCCGCGCAGGGGTGCGGGTATGTTCGTTTCCGCGTACCTGAAAAGGTACGACTCCCGCGCGGGAGAGACCCCCGGTTCGCCGCCGGGGGCGCCGAAGGAGCAACCGCCCCGGAAACTCTCAGGCAAAAGGACCGCGCGGGCGAGCGTACTCTGGAAAGCGAAGCAGGCCGCAGGGCCGCTTCCACCGAAGAGGTAAGTCCGGTTTCGGCCGGACGATTCTTTCAGGTCCAAGGACAGAGGGGGCGACGCGAACCGGCATCCTGCCGGATCGCAGCGCCGTCTTGTCCGCCGGAGTGCCAACCTTGGCCGAAGAATCCCTGAAGAAAACCCAGCTCCACGCGCTGCACGTCAAGCTCGGCGCCAAGATGGTGCCCTTCGGCGGCTACGACATGCCCGTGCAATACCCGATGGGCATCCTCGGCGAGCACAACCACACGCGCGCCGCCGCCGGCCTGTTCGACGTGTCGCACATGGGGCAGGTGACGCTGCACGGCGCGCACGCGGCCGCCGCACTCGAAACATTGGTGCCCGGCGATCTCGCGATCCTCAAGGAGGGCGCGATCCGCTATTCGATGTTCACGAACGAGGAAGGTGGCATCCTCGACGACCTGATGATCACCAACCGCGGCGACCGGCTGTTCGTCGTCGTCAACGCGGGCTGCAAGGAACAGGATCTGGCGCACCTGCAGGCGAAGATCGGCGGCAAGGTGAAGGTCGAATACCACGCCGACCGTGCACTTCTGGCCTTGCAGGGCCCCAAGGCGGCCGAGGTGATGGCGCGCCTTTCGCCCGCCGCCGCGGGTCAGAAATTCATGACCTTCCGCACCGGCGACGTCGCGGGCATCCCGTGCTTCTTCACGCGCTCGGGCTATACGGGCGAGGACGGCTACGAGATCTCCGTGCCCGGCGACAAGGCCGTGGCGCTCGCCGAAGCCTTGCTGGCCCAACCGGAAGTGAAGCCCATCGGGCTGGGGGCGCGCGATAGCCTGCGCCTCGAAGCGGGGCTTTGCCTCTACGGGCACGACATCGATCAGACGACCTCGCCCATCGAGGCCGACCTGCAATGGTCGATCTCCAAGCGCCGGCGCGCCGAAGGCGGCTTCCCCGGTGCCGCGCGCATCCAGAAGGAACTTGCAAGCGGGCCCGCGCGCAAGCGCGTGGGCATCCTGCCCGAAGGGCGCGCACCGGCGCGCGAAGGCACCGAGATCGTCGACGCGTCTGGTGCGAAGATCGGCACCGTCACGTCCGGCGGCTTCGGGCCCACCGTCAACGGCCCGGTCTGCATGGGCTATGTCGCGTCGGCGCATGCGGCCCCCGGAACGCCGGTCGGCCTCGTCGTGCGCGGCAAGACCCTGCCCGGCAAGATCGTCACCATGCCTTTCGCTCCCCATCGCTATTACCGCGGCTGAAAACCCGAGAAGGAAAACCAAGATGGCCGAACTGCGCTTCACCAAGGACCACGAATGGATCCGCGTCGGGGACGGCAACGTGTGCGAGGTCGGCATTTCCGACTACGCGCAGGGCCAGCTCGGCGACGTCGTGTTCGTCGAATTGCCGGAAGTCGGCAAGACCGTCGCCAAGGGCGGGCAGGCCGCCGTGGTCGAATCCGTCAAGGCCGCGTCCGACATCTACGCGCCCGTCTCGGGCAGCGTCGTGGCGGTGAATGACGCGCTGACGGGCGAACCCGGCCTCGTCAACACCGACCCGACCGGCAAGGGCTGGTTCTTCAAGATCAAGGCGACCAACACCGCCGAATTCCAGGACCTGATGGATGAAGCCGCCTACGACGCCTTCGTGAAGTCGCAGGGCTGAGGAAAGAAACACCGATGCGCTATCTGCCCCACACCGAGTCCGACCGGCGTTCGATGTTCGCCGCGATTGGCGTTCCTTCGGTCGACGCGCTCTTTGTCGACGTGCCTGAAGCGGCACGCATCAAGGGCCCCATTCCGGGCCTTTCGAACACGATGACCGAACTGGAAGTCGAGCGCGAGATGTCGGCGCTGGCCGCCAAGAACCGGCCGGCCGGTTCGATGGCGAGCTTCATCGGCTGCGGGGCCTATCGCCATCACGTGCCGGCGTCGGTCGACTACATCATCCAGCGCGGCGAGTTCCTGACCAGCTACACGCCCTACCAGCCCGAGATCGCGCAGGGCACGCTGCAGTACCTGTTCGAGTTCCAGACGCAGGTGGCGCTGCTGACCGGCATGGAAGTCGCCAACGCCTCGATGTACGACGCGGCGACCGCGTGCGTGGAAGCCGTGATGATGGCCAACCGCACGACGCGGCGCGGCAAGGCGATCCTGTCGGGCGGGCTGCACCCGCATTATCGCGAGACGGTCGAGACGCACGGGCGCTTCTCCGGATTCGCGGTGGACGCGATGGCGCCGAGCCCCGAAGGCCTCAAGGGATTGGCCGAGAAGATCGACGCGACCACCTCGTGCGTCGTCGTGCAGTACCCCAACGTGTTCGGCCGGCTGGAGGATTTCTCCGCACTTGCCGCCGCGTGCCAGAAGGCGGGCGCCCTGCTGATCTGCGCGGTGCCCGAGATCATGTCGATGGGCGCGGTGACGCCGCCCGGCGCCATGGGCGCCGACATCGTCGTGGGCGAGGGCCAGTCGATCGGCAACGGCCTCAACTATGGCGGGCCCTATGTCGGCCTGTTCGCCGCCAAGGAAAAATACGTGCGCCAGATGCCGGGCCGCCTGTGCGGCGAGACGGTGGATGCCGACGGCAAGCGCGGCTGGGTGCTCACGCTTTCCACGCGCGAGCAGCATATCCGGCGCGAGAAGGCGACCTCCAACATCTGCACGAATTCGGGCCTGTGCGCGCTCGCCTTCACGGTGCATCTCTCGCTGCTCGGCGAGCGGGGCCTGAAGGAACTCGCGGCGCTGAACCACGCGCATGCAGTCCTTCTCTCGGAGAAGCTCGCGAAGGTGAAGGGCGTGTCGGTGCTGACCGACGCCTTCTTCAACGAATTCGCCGTGCGCCTGCCCAAGGACGCCGCGGGCGTCGTCGACGCGCTCGTCGACAAGGGCGTGCTTGCGGGCGTGCCGGGGGGCCGCCTGTGGCCGGGCAACAAGGACATGGCGAACGTGCTGATCGTCGCCGCGACCGAAACCAACACGCCGGCGGACATGGACAAGTTCGCCGCCGCGCTTTCCGAGGTGCTGTAAGATGGACAAGAGCCAGGGCCGCACCGGCGCTGCCAACGACGCGAACGCGGAACTGCCGCCGGTCGTCACCTACTCGGGCCATCGCGGGCTCGACCTCGAAGAAAAGCTGATCTTCGAGCAGGGCGTGCCGGGCCGCATCGGCGTGGACGTCGCACCCGCCCCCAAGGTCGTCTCGAAGCTGGGCAGCTTCGCGCGCAAGGGCGAGGTGGGCCTGCCGTGCCTCTCCGAGCCGCAGGTCGTGCGCCATTTCACGCGCCTGTCGCAGAAGAACTACGGCATCGACAGCGGGCTGTTCGCGCTGGGCTCGTGCACGATGAAGCACAACCCGCGCCTCAACGAGAAGATGGCCCGCCTGCCGGGCTTCGCCGACATCCACCCGCTGCAGCCGGTGAAGACGGTGCAGGGCGCGCTCGAACTGATCGACCGCCTCGCGCACTGGCTGAAGACGCTGACCGGCATGCCCGCCGTGGCGATGAGCCCGGCGGCCGGCGCGCATGGCGAGCTCTGCGGCATGGTCGCGATCTGGTCGGCGATCAAGGCGAAGGGCGAGAGTGCGACGCGCAAGCGCGTGCTGGTGCCTGAATCCGCGCACGGCACCAATCCCGCGACGGCGGCCTTGCTCGGCTTCCATGTCGACCCGATCCCGGCGGATGCGCGCGGGCGCGTCGATCTCGCCGCGTTCGAGAAGAAGCTGGGGCCGGACGTCGCCGCCATCATGCTGACGAACCCGAACACCTGCGGGCTGTTCGAGAACGACATCCGCAAGATCGCCGACCTGATCCACAAGGCGGGCGGCTACTTCTATTGCGACGGCGCCAACTACAACGCCATCGCGGGGCGCGTGCGCCCGGCGGATCTGGGCGTCGACGCCATGCACATCAACCTGCACAAGACGTTCTCGACGCCGCACGGCGGCGGCGGGCCCGGATCTGGCCCCGTCGTGCTGTCGGCGGCGCTGGCGAACTTCGCGCCGCTGCCCTATGTCGTCCACGGCAAGGACGGGTTCCGTCTGGTCGAGACGAAAGAGGGCAATGCCGAGCCGTTCGGCCGCCTCAAGGCGTTCAACGGCCAGATGGGCATGTTCGTGCGCGCGCTGACCTACATGCTGAGCCACGGCGCGGACGGCATCCGGCAGGCGTCGGAAGACGCCGTGCTGAACGCCAACTACATCCAGGCGCGCCTGAAGGATGTCATGAGCCCGGCCTTCGACGGCCCGTGCATGCACGAGGCGCTGTTCGACGATTCGTTCCTGAAGGACACCGGCGTCTCCACACTCGATTTCGCCAAGGCGATGATCGACGAGGGCTACCATCCGATGACGATGTATTTCCCGCTCGTCGTCCACGGCGCGATGCTGATCGAGCCGACGGAATCCGAGAGCCGGGAATCGCTCGACGCCTTCATCGGCACGCTGCGCCACCTTGCCGGGGAAGCGAAGAAGCAGGGCTCGGAAGCCTTCTTCCACGCCGCCCCGCGCCTCACCCCCCGCCGGCGTCTGGACGAAACGCGCGCCGCGCGCGCCCCGGTGCTGCGCTGGAAGCCGCCGGCGGAGAAGCAGGCGGCGGAGTAACCCTCGCCCCGCGACGAATACGTTGCCCCTCTCCCGCTTGCGGGAGAGGGGACTCGATCGGTGCTTGCCATCCCCTCTCCCGCTTGCGGGAGAGGGCCAGGGTGAAGGTGCGTAATAGGCCTATTTTCTTGACAATCAAAGCGTGCTTTGAGACAATGAGCGCCGGTAAAGATCGCTCTTTGACACGTGAATATGCGTGACATGACGCATGCGCTTTTTGGGCGCGATGCGGGCGGCGGGGGCTGACGGAAGCGCCGCAAGAATTACGCGACAGGTTTATGCGACCGTCTCCTGTCTCCTCGGTTTTCTTGCTTCTCAAGGACTTGGGAGGAGACGGTCTCCTTTCGTCTCCTCCCGTCGCACGCCGGAAGGTTTGCTTGACGGGCTTTGCCGACGTCAACGGTCAACAGTCAAACGCCGTGTTTCCAAGGGCTTGGCCTGTTGACGGTCAACAACCGTCAACTGCCGTCAACAAGGCCCGCAAACGAAAAACGCCGCCGTCCTTTCGGGCGGCGGCGTTGAAGCCGGAGAGTTTCCGGCCAACTCAAATCAAACGAGTCTTAGTTCAGGCGGGCCGGCATCGAGCGGATCGCACCGTCGATCAGCGCGTCCTGACGCGTGGCGTCGAGGCGGCCTTCGAGCAGCTTCGCCGTCGCGGCCATCGCGAGGTCGACCGCGGCGGTGCGAACTTCGGCGGTGGCCGCCGCTTCGGCCTGGGAGATGCGCTCGAGCGCCATGTCCTCGCGGCGCTTCAGCGAGGCGGCGAGATCGCTCTCGGCCTTCTTGGCGAGGCGCGCGGCTTCTTCGCGGGCCTGGGTGACGATCGCTTCGGCCTGCGCCATCGCTTCCTTGTGCTTGGCCTGGTACTCGGCCAGCAGCTTCTCGGCCTGGGCGCGCAACGAAGCGGCCTCGTCGAGATCCTTGGCGATGCGGGTGGCGCGCGCGTCGAGGCCGCCCAGCAGGGCGCCCTTGACCGGCTTCCAGGCGACGTAGAACAGCGTCAGGATCGCGAGCGTGATCCAGAGATATTCGCTGTGGGCGAAGAACTCGTGCATGTGGGGCTCCTTCGCCTTAGCCGCGCGCGGCGGACTTGGCGTCCGCCTCGGTGACCGAAATGCCGCCGATCTTGCGCACCGCCTCGACCGCGATCTCGGCGGCCAGCGCCTCGACGTTCGACAGCGCGGCACGGCGCGATTCGGCGATCTTGCCTTCGGCGGCCTTGATCTTGTCGGCCAGCGCCGTGTTCAGCTCGGCGGATTTCGCCGCCGCTTCCTTGGCGAGCTTGGCTTCGGTTTCGGCGCGCACGGCCTGCGCCTTCGCGCGGCTCTCGGCGAGCGCCTTCTCGTACGTGGCGATCATCGCGTCGCTCTCGCCCTTGAGGGCGCCGGCGCGGGCGAGGTCGCCCTCGATCTTCGACGCGCGCCCTTCGATGGCCGCACCCAGCTGGGGCAGCACGAAATTCGAGAGCACGAAATAGAAGATCGCGAATGTGACGACGAGCCAGAAGATCTGACTCGGGAACCAGGAAATGTCGAACTGCGGCATCTTGCTTTCCCTCAAGGGAAACGGACCGGGGAAGGGCGCAAGGCCCTTCCCCGGAACGGCATCAGGAGACGTAGATCAGGATCGCGACGACGAACGCGAGGAGCGCGATGAATTCCGTCACGGCGAAGCCGATATACGCGAAGACCTGCACGTTGTCCTTGGCGGCCGGGTTGCGGGCCACGGCGGCGATCAGGCTGGCCCACACCGAGCCCACGCCGATACCCGCGCCGATCATGCCGATGGCGGCCAGACCCATGCCGATGAGCTTTGCTGCTGCGACTTCCATAGTGATGTTCCTCTCTCTTTCGGTTTACTGGTCGCTTCGTTTCCGCCCGGCCGGTCCACAGGGTCGGGGCAGGGCGGCAACGGCGCTCAGTGCAGGTGGATCGCGTCGTGCAGGTAGATGCACGACAGGATCGTGAAGATGTAGGCCTGGAGGGCGGCGACGAAGAACTCGAGCGCCGAAAGCCCGACCAGGATCGAGAACGGGACGATGCCGGGGATAAGGTAGAACGCGCCCAGGCTGATCACGAAGCCCGCGAAGATCTTCATGATGATGTGGCCCACCGTCATGTTCGCGAACAGTCGCACCGACAGCGAGATCGGGCGCGCCATGTACGAGATCACTTCGATCGGGATCAGGATGGGCGCCGTCGCGAGCGGGGCACCCGAGGGGAAGAACAGCGAGAAGAAGTGCGTGCCGTGGCGCGCGATACCGATCAGCGTGATGACGAGGAAGATCGCCAGCGCCATCGAGAAGGTGACGATGATGTGGCTGGTGAAGGTGAAGGCGCCGGGGATCAGGCCGAACAGGTTGCCGCCGAGCACGAAGCAGAACAGCGTGAAGAAGAACGGGAAGTACTTCTTGCCCTCGTCGCCGACATTCTCGCGGACCATGCCTGCGATGAATTCGTACATGAGCTCGCCGACCGACTGCATCCGGCCCGGCACGAGGCGCGCGCCGCGCGCCGTGGCGATCAGGAACACCGACAGGCCCAAGGCCGCCAGCGTCATCCACAG
The DNA here is from genome assembly GCA_044224405.1 of Tagaea sp. Taxonomy (GTDB): domain Bacteria; phylum Pseudomonadota; class Alphaproteobacteria; order CACIAM-22H2; family CACIAM-22H2; genus Tagaea. The sequence continues at coordinate 12,436 of JBGAKN010000028.1, forward strand.
CGCCGAGTTCGTGAAAGCGAGGTTATAGCCCGCGACGTCGAAGGCGACGATCGGCTTGATCTGGAACTGCTCGAGGGGACTTGCCACGGGGCGATGACTCCGAAATGCGGTGCGGCCGGTCTAGGGCTCCGTCGTCCGGTTCGCGTCCTCGGCCACCTTCTTCTGGGCGGCGGTCGCGACCCGGATCACGTTGCGCATGCCGGCGGCCGCGCCGAGCATGAAGAACGCGAGCGTCAGCCACGGCGAGGTGCCGAGCCACCGGTCGAGCACGATGCCCATCCCGGTTCCGACGGCGAGCGTGGCGAGCAGTTCGACCGAGATGCGCATGCCGAGGCCCATCTGCCCCGTCACCCGCCCGGCGGAAGATGCCGACCGCGTCTCCGATTTCGCCCGGCGCGCCTGGACGGCCTTTACCTTGGCCGTGAGTTCGTCGAGCTGCCGGGTCCGATCGTCTGGATCGGTCATGCTCGAAGTCTCCGGGTTCGCTGCCGGTCGAAATGGCGAAAAAAGCCGTAGAATCGGGCCTTTTCCGCCTCGCTGACGGCGCGGACAATAGGGACGGGCCGTTCCCCTGTCAAGGCCGAAAGGGGGAAACTACGGCCTTGATCGGAAAGGGAAAACGCCCCGCGCGTCAGGCCGTCGCGCGGAGCTTTTCTGCATTGCGAAGATCGACCGAAACGAGGGTCGAGACACCCCGTTCGGCCATCGTGACGCCGAAGAGCCGGTCCATCTTCGCCATCGTCAGGCGGTGGTGGGTGACGACGATGAAGCGCACGCCCGACGAACGACCGATCTCGTCGAGCAGCTTGCAGAACCGGTCGACGTTGGCGTCGTCGAGTGGTGCGTCGACTTCGTCCATCACGCAGATCGGGGCGGGGTTGGTGAGGAACACCGCGAAGAGCAGGGCCAGCGCCGTCATCGCCTGCTCGCCGCCCGACAACAGTGTCAACGACTGCAGCTTCTTGCCCGGGGGCGAAGCCATCACGTCGAGCCCCGCTTCGAGCGGATCGTCGTTGACCTGCCCGTCGGCGCCCATCACCGGCGACAGCGTCAGGTGCGCGCGCCCGCCGCCGAACAGGCGCGAGAACAGGTCCTGGAAGTGCTGGTCGACCTTCGCGAAGGCCTCGCGCAGGCGCTCGCGCGCTTCCTTGTTGAGGCTGGAGATGCCCTGGCGCAGCTTGGCGATGGCGGCGACGAGGTCGTCCTTCTCCGTCGTCATGCCGGTGATCTGGGTCTCGACCTCCTCGGCTTCCTGCTCGGCGCGCAGGTTGACCGGGCCCATGTTGTCGCGTTCCTTGACGAGGCGTTCGAGGCGACGCTCGATGTCTTCCATCGCGGGCAGCTCGTCGGCGGGATCGACCATGCCGGCGGCGAGGCAGCCTTCCGGCGCGCAGTCGAGCCGTTCGCGGATCGTGTTCACCAGCTGCTCGGTCGACGCGGTCTGCTGCTCGACATGGCCCTGCTCGCGCACGCGGTCCTCGCGCGCCTCGACGAGGCTCGCTTCCACGGCCTTCAGCGCGCGGTCGGCCTCGCGCACGGCGCTCTCGGCCGAAGCGAGATCGTCGGCGGCCTTGCGGCGGATGGCTTCGACTTCCTGCGTCTTCGTCAGCAGGGCTTCGCGCTCGGCGGCGATCTCGGCCGGGCGGCCGGCCAGTTCCTCGCGCTCGCTCGCGGTCAGCTCGGCGCGCTCGACGAGCGTGGCGATCTGGCGCTGGGCGGAGTCCGCGCGGTTGCCCCACGCTTCGGTCTCGTTGCCGATCGTGTGGCGGCGGCGTTCGCGGCCCTCGCGCTCGCGCGAAAGGCGTGCCGAAGCGGCTTCGCGTTCGGCCAGCGCCTGGCGCGCGGCGGACAGCGTCTGGCGGTCTTCGGCGAGCTTGGCGCGCGCGTTCGCCGGATCCTCGATCTCGGCAAAGCGCGTCTCGGCGGCGACGCGGCGGCCATCGAGTTCGGCGCGGTCCGTCTCGTTGCGTTCGATCTCGCCTGCGAGCAACGCGAGCTTGGCCGACTCGTTCTCGGTCTCGCGCGCGATGCGCACGATCTCGCCGCGCGCGGCTTCGACGGCGCTAGTGGCGGCGCGCGTCGTCTGGCGTGCGGCCTGGTCGGCGGCCTCGGCGGCCTTGCCGGCTTCGCGGGCCGTCGCGTGGCGCGTGCGCGCCCCTTCGGCGATCTCGCGTGCGCGGATCAGGTCGGCATCGAGCGCTTCGAGACGGTTGCGCATCGTCAGCAGTTCGGCCGCCTGCGAGGCGGCGCCGGCGCGCTGGGAGAACCCGTCCCAGCGCCACAGCCCGCCCTCGCGCGTGACGAGACGCTGGCCTTGTGCAAGCTGCGGGGCCAGCGCTTCGGCCGTCGCGGCGTCGGCGACGATGCCGATCTGCGAGAGGCGGCGCGCGAGCGCGTCCGGTGCCTGCACGAAATCGGAAAGAGCGGTCGCACCCACCGGCAGCGGCGGCGGGTTGCCGGCGATGTCGAGGATGCGCCAGTTGCGCGGCGCTTCGCCGTCGAGCGAGCTCGAGAGATCGTCGCCGAGGCCGGCACCAAGGGCGGCTTCGTAGCCGGCGGAAACGCGCAGCGCATCCATCATCGGCGCATGCGGGCCGGCGTTCTTGGTGAGTGCCGCGAGCGCGCGGGCAATACCCTGCCGTTCGCCGTCGAGCTTGGCGAATTCCTGGTCGGCTTCGCGCAGCGCTTCGCGCGAGGCGAACTCTTCTTCCTGCGCGGCGCGGCGCGCCCCTTCGGCGTCTTCGGCCGCCGAGATCGCGGCGTTCATCGCGGCGTCGGCTTCGGCAAGGCGCGCTTCGGCCGCCAGCCGCTTCTCGTCGGAGCCCGCAAGCTGCGTTTCGAGCGTCGCCTTGTCGGCATCGAGCGACGTGCGACGGTCGGCGAGGCGCGAGAGACGCCCGGCAAGATCGCCCATTTCGCGCTGGAGTGCGGCGCGCTCGCTTTCGGCCTTGGCGACGGCTTCTGTCGCGCGGGCGAGTTCGGCATCGAGGTTCTCGACCTCATTGCGGCGCGCTTCGATGTCGGCGGCGAGGCCCGCTTCCTCTTCGGCCGCGCGCACATCGTGCTCGGCGAGTTCGGCAAGCTCGGCAGCCAGCTTCTCGCGCGCGGCGTGCGCGTCGGCGAGCAGCGATTCTTCGCGCGCCTTGTCGCGCGCGAGCTGTTCAAGGCGCGCGTCCAGCGCCTCGATCTGCGCGACGATGCGGCGTTCTTCCTCGGCCAGTTGTTCGCCCGCGACCTGCAGGCGCGTGAGTGCGGCGGCCGCTTCCGCCTCGTGGCGGCGCAGGTCGGGCAGCAGCGCCTGCGCTTCGGCGACGACGGTGGACGCGGCGGCGGCCTTCGTCGTGATGTCGATGACCAGTGCTTCGGCGGCGGCGAGCTTGTCGGCGGCGGCGGCGCTGTCGGCCACCTGCTTTTCCCAGCGCAGGTGGAACAGGATGGCTTCCGCGCGGCGCACGAGGTCGCTCATGTTGCGGTAGCGCGCGGCCTGGCGGGCCTGCTTCTT
>JBGAKN010000006.1:0-332174 GCA_044224405.1 Tagaea sp.
GATGGTCATGCCGGGCGACAACGTGTCGATGGAGGTGACCTTGATCGCCCCCATCGCCATGGACGAAGGCCTGCGCTTCGCCATCCGCGAGGGCGGCCGCACCGTCGGTGCGGGCGTCGTCGCCAAGATCGTCGAGTAAGACAACAGGCGCGTGCCGGGTTACGGCGCGCGACGGGAAAGAAAATGGTCAGTCAAAGCATCCGCATCCGGCTGAAGGCGTTCGACCATCGCGTCCTCGATCAATCGACGGGCGAGATCGTCAGCACGGCCAAGCGTACGGGCGCACAGGTCCGCGGGCCGATCCCGCTGCCGACGCGCATCGAACGCTTCACGGTCAACCGCAGCCCGCACATCGACAAGGAAAGCCGCGAGCAGTTCGAAATCCGGACGCATCGCCGCCTCCTCGACATCGTCGATCCGACGCCCCAGACGGTGGACGCGCTGATGAAGCTCGACCTCGCCGCCGGCGTCGACGTCGAAATCAAGCTGTAACCGGGAGCACGGAGAGAACCATGCGGACCGGAGTTATCGCTCGCAAGATCGGCATGACCCGCCTCTTCTCGGAGGAGGGCAGCCACGTCCCCGTGACGGTGCTGAAGCTCGACCATTGCCAGGTCGTCGCCGTGCGCACGCAGGAAAAGGACGGCTACACGGCCGTTCAGCTCGGCGTGGGCAAGGCCAAGGTCAAGAACGTCGGCAAGCCGATGCGCGGCCACTTCGCCAAGGCGAAGGTGGAACCCAAGCGCAAGCTCGCCGAGTTCCGGGTGCCGAAGGACAAGCTGCTCGAAGTGGGCGCGGAAGTCACCGCCGACCATTTCATCGCCGGCCAGTTCGTCGACGTCGCCGGCTCCACGACCGGCAAGGGCTTCCAGGGCGTTATGAAGCGCTGGAACTTCGCGGGTCTCGAAGCCTCGCACGGCGTGTCGGTGGCGCACCGCAGCCACGGCTCGACCGGCCAGCGCCAGGATCCGGGCCGCACGTTCAAGGGCAAGAAGATGGCCGGTCACATGGGGACCGCGAACATCACGGTGCAGAATCTGAAGATCGTCGCGACCGACGCCGACAAGGGCCTGATCATGGTACGGGGCGCTGTCCCGGGCCAGGCGGGTTCGTTCGTGCTCGTCAGCGATGCGGTCAAGCGCAAGCTGCCCAAGGAAGCGCCGCAACCCGCGGCTCTCCGCAAAGCGGCTGCGGCCTGAAACGAGGAACGCGGATTATGAAGATCGCGGTCAAGACGCTGGATAACGGGTCGGCAGGAGAGATCGATCTCCCCGAGGAGATCTTCGGTCTCCCCGCGCGCCCGGACATCCTCGCGCGCATGGTGCGCTACCAGCTCGCCAAGCGCCGTGCCGGCACGCACGACACCAAGGAAATCGGCGAAGTCTCGGGTCGCGGCCAGCGCCCCTGGGCGCAGAAGGGCTCGGGGCGCGCGCGCCAGGGCTCGACGCGTTCGCCGCAGTGGCGCCACGGCGCCATCATCTTCGGCCCGACGCCGCGCAGCCACGCGCACGACCTTCCCAAGAAGGTCCGCAAGCTGGCGCTGAAGTCGGCGCTCTCGGCCAAGCAGGCCGAAGGCAAGCTGATCGTGCTCGACACGACCAAGCTCAAGGCGCCGAAGACCAAGGACCTCGCGCAGCGCTTCAAGAAGATGGGCATCGAGTCCGCCCTGTTCGTCGACGGCCCGGCCGTGGACGAGAACTTCGCCAAGGCCGCGCGCAACATCCCGCACATCGACGTCCTGCCGCAGCAGGGCGCCAACGTGTACGACATCCTCCGCCGCGAGACGCTCGTTCTCACGCGCGAGGCGGTCGCCGCCCTGCAGGAGCGCCTGAAGTGAGCAAGGCCGTGAAATATCCGAAGGAGACGCTCTACGGCGTCATCCTCGCCCCCGTGATCACCGAGAAGGCGACGCGCGGGTCCGAGCACAACCAGGTGACCTTCAAGGTCCGCGAAGACGCCTCGAAGCCGATGATCAAGGCGGCGGTTGAGACGCTGTTCTCGGTCAAGGTGAAGGCCGTCAACACGCTGGTCGTGCAGGGCAAGACGAAGCGCTTCAAGGGGATCCCCGGCAAGCGCTCCGACTGGAAGAAGGCGATCGTGACGCTGGCAGCCGGCCAGACCATCGACGTCACAGCGACGCTCTAACGGAGAGATCGGGCAATGGCTCTCAAGAGTTTCAAACCCAAGACCCCCGGCCTGCGCCAGCTGGTGCTCGTCGACCGTACGGGTCTGTGGAAGGGCGAGCCGCACAAGCCGCTCGTCGAAGGCAGCGCCAAGACCGGCGGACGCAACAACCTCGGCCGCATCACGACCCGCCATCACGGCGGCGGTGCGCGCAAGAAGTACCGCGTCGTCGACTTCAAGCGTAAGAAGCACGACATCGAAGCGACGGTCGAGCGCATCGAGTACGATCCGAACCGTACGGCGTACATCGCGCTCGTGACCTACGCCGACGGCGAGAAGGCCTACATCCTGGCGCCGCAGCGTCTTGCCGCGGGCGACAAGGTCGTCTCCGGCGAGAAGGCGGACATCAAGCCGGGCAACGCGCTTCCGCTGCGCGGCATCCCGGTCGGCACGATCGTCCACAATGTCGAGCTGAAGACCGGCCGCGGCGGCCAGATGGCCCGCTCGGCAGGCACCTACGTCCAGCTCGTCGGCAAGGACGCCGGCTACGCCGTCCTGCGCCTGTCCTCGGGCGAGCTGCGCAAGGTCTCGGCCGAGTGCTGGGCCTCGATCGGTGCGGTATCAAACCCGGACCAGCAGAACGTCAAGATCGGCAAGGCCGGCCGCACCCGCTGGATGGGCATCCGCCCGACGGTGCGCGGCACGGCGATGAACCCGATCGACCATCCGCACGGCGGCGGCGAAGGCCGCACCAAGGGCGGCCGCCATCCGGTGACCCCGTGGGGCCAGCCGACCAAGGGTTTCAAGACCCGCCACAACAAGTCGACGGACAAGATGATTGTCCGCCGGCGCAACGCGAAATAGCGGAGGCAACCGGTGTCTCGCTCAGTCTGGAAGGGCCCGTTCGTCGACGGCTACCTCCTCAAGAAGGCAGAAAAGTCCCGTGCGTCGGGTCGCAACGAGATCATCAAGATCTGGGCGCGCCGCTCGACCATCCTGCCGCAGTTCGTGGGCCTCACGTTCGGCGTCTACAACGGGCACAAGTTCCTCCCCGTGCTGGTGACCGAGAACATGGTCGGTCACAAGTTCGGCGAGTTCTCGCCCACGCGCACCTTCGCGGGTCACACCGCCACAGGCGGCGGTGGCGGCGACAAGACCGCTGAGAGGAAGTGACATGAGCAAGCCCGCTCATCCCCGTTCGCTGAAGGACACCGAAGCGCGCGCCATCCTGCGCTCGATCCGCATCAGCCCGCGCAAGCTCAACCTCGTCGCGGAATCGATCCGCGGCAAGTCGGCGCAGACGGCGCTGGCCGAGCTCACCTTCTCGAAGGTCCGCATCGCCGGCACCGTCAAGAAGGTGCTCGAGTCCGCGATCGCGAACGCCGAGAACAACCACCAGCTCGACGTCGACCGTCTGGTCGTCGCCGAAGCGCATGTCGGCAAGTCTTTCCAGCTGAAGCGCTTCCATGCACGTGGCCGCGGCAAGTCGTCTTCGATCACCAAGCCGTACGCCCATCTCACCGTCATCGTGCGCGAGCGCGAGGACAAGAAGGCCGCGAAGGCCGACGCGAAGAAAGCGGCCTGAGGAACAATCGATGGGTCAGAAAATCAATCCGATCGGGCTTCGTCTCGGCATCAACCGCACGTGGGACTCCCGCTGGTTCGCCGATGTCGCCTACTCGCGCCTGCTGCACGAAGACCTGCGCCTGCGCGCCTGGCTCCAGGACAAGCTCCTGCAGGCCGGTCTCGCCCGCGTCGTCATCGAGCGTCCGGCCAAGAAGGCCCGCATCACGCTGCACACCGCCCGTCCGGGCGTGGTGATCGGCAAGAAGGGTGCGGACATCGAGAAGCTGCGCCTCGAAGTGGCCAAGCTCACGAAGGCCGAGGTCTCGCTGAACATCGTCGAGATCCGCAAGCCCGAAATCGATGCCAAGCTGATCGCCGAGAACATCGCCCAGCAGCTCGAGCGCCGCGTGGCGTTCCGCCGCGCGATGAAGCGCTCGGTCCAGTCGGCCATGCGCCTGGGCGCGCTCGGCATCCGGATCAACTGCTCGGGCCGTCTCGGTGGCGCTGAAATCGCGCGCATCGAATGGTACCGCGAGGGTCGCGTTCCCCTGCACACGCTGCGCGCCGAGATCGATTTCGGCACGGCGACCGCCAAGACCAACTACGGCACTTGCGGCGTCAAGGTGTGGGTGTTCAAGGGCGAGATCCTGGCGCACGACCCGATGGCGCAGGACAAGCGCGCCATGGAACAGCAGCCGGCCCGCTGAGACCAGAAAGACGGATAACGCACCATGCTTTCCCCGAAGCGCACCAAATACCGCAAGGCGCACAAGGGCCGTATCCACGGCAACGCGAAGGGCGGCTTCACGCTGAACTTCGGCGCCTACGGCCTGAAGGCTCTCGAGCCCGAGCGCGTCACCGCGCGCCAGATCGAGGCGGCCCGCCGCACGATCACGCGCCACCTGAAGCGCGCCGGCCGCGTGTGGATCCGCGTGTTCCCCGACGTACCGGTGTCGAAGAAGCCGGCCGAAGTGCGCATGGGCTCGGGCAAGGGCAGCCCCGAGTTCTGGGTCGTGCGCGTCAACCCGGGCCGCATCCTGTTCGAGATCGATGGCGTGCCGAAGCAGATCGCCAGCGAGGCGTTCGAGCTGGCGGCCGCCAAGCTTCCCATCAAGACGCGCATGGTTTCGCGTCTGGGCGAGGAGGGCTGAGCATCATGACCAAGCCGACAGAAGTCCGCGCGAAGACCGACGACCAGCTGAAGGATCAGCTGGGCGACCTGCGCAAGGAACAGTTCAACCTGCGTTTCCAGAAGGCTTCGGGGCAGCTCGAGAACGTCGCGCGCGTGCGCGTCGTGCGTCGCGACATCGCGCGCATCGAGACCGTCCTGGGCGAGCGCCGGCGCAAGTCCGCGCCCGCCGCCAAAGCCTGATCCCCGGAGGACGATACATGCCCCGCCGCGTACTGCAAGGGATCGTCACCAGCGACGCCATGGACAAGACCGTCACGGTCAAGGTCGAGCGCCGCGTGATGCATCCGATCTACAAGAAGTTCATCGTTCGCTCGAAGAAGTATCTGGCGCACGACGAAACCAACCGCTCCAAGGTGGGCGACAACGTCAAGATCCGCGAATGCCGGCCGATTTCCAAGCGCAAGTGCTGGGAAATCTTGGCCGACGAAGCGGCCGCTTGAACAGCGCCCGGAGGACGTAAACCATGATCCAGATGCGCACAAATCTGGAAGTCGCGGACAACTCTGGCGCCCGTCGGGTCCAGTGCATCAAAGTCCTCGGCGGTTCCATGCGCAAGACGGCGACGATCGGCGACGTGATCGTTGTTTCGATCAAAGAGGCGATCCCCAAGGGTCGCGTCAAGAAGGGCGACGTGCACAAGGCGGTGATCGTGCGGACCTCGAAAGAGATCCGCCGCGCCGACGGCTCGTCGGTCCGGTTCGACCGCAACGCCGCCGTCCTGATCAACAAGGAAGGCGAGCCCATCGGCACGCGCATCTTCGGACCTGTCACGCGCGAGCTGCGTGGCAAGGGCTACATGAAGATCATCTCGCTCGCACCGGAGGTGCTGTGATGACGACGAAGCTCAAGGTCCGCAAGGACGACGAGGTCGTGGTGATTACCGGCCGCGACAAGGGCAAGTCGGGCAAGGTGATCCGCGTGATCCCCGACGAGCTGCGCGTCGTGGTGCAGGGCGTCAACATGGTCAAGCGCCACACGCGTCCCGCTCAGGGCCGCCAGGGCGGGATCGTGGAGAAGGAAGCCCCGATCCACGTCTCGAACGTGTCGCATCTCGACCCCAAGGACCGTACGCCGACCAAGGTCGGCTACAAAACCGTCGACGGCCGCAAAGTCCGCTTTGCGCGCAAGTCCGGCGAAATGATCGATCGGTGATCGCCATGGCAACCCGCTTGCAGGACAACTACGACAAGACGATCAAGGCCGCGCTGATGAAGCAGTTCGGCTACAAGAGCCCGATGCAGGTTCCGCGTCTGGAGAAGATCGTCGTGAACATGGGCGTGGGTGAAGCCGCCCACGACGCCAAGAAGCTCGAGGCGGCCGTGGCCGAACTCTCCGCGATCACCGGCCAGAAGCCGTCCGTGATCAAGGCGAAGAAGGCGATCGCGAACTTCAAGCTGCGCCGCGGCCTGCCGATCGGCGCCAAGGTGACGCTGCGCGGCGCGCGCATGTACGAGTTCCTCGACCGTCTCGTGACGATCGCCCTGCCGCGCGTGCGCGACTTCCGCGGTCTCTCGGGCAAGTCGTTCGATGGCCGCGGCAACTACTCGCTCGGCATCAAGGAGCAGATCGTGTTCCCGGAGATCAACTACGACCGCATCGATCAGGTCAGGGGCATGGACATCATCATCGTGACGACGGCCAAGTCGAACGAGGAGGCCAAGGCCCTCCTGAAGTCGTTCGACATGCCGTTCTATAACTGACGCGCCGGGAAGGACCAGATGGCCAAGAAAAGCGCAGTCGAGAAGAACAAGCGCCGCGAGCGCATGGCGAAGCAGTTCGCCGGCAAGCGCGCGCGCCTCAAGGAAACGGCGAACGACGAATCGCTGTCAGCCGAGGAGCGCTTCGAAGCGCGCCTCAAGCTTGCCGCGTTGCCCCGCAACTCGGCACCTACCCGCGTTCGTCTGCGCTGCGAGCTTACGGGCCGTTCGCGCGGAAACTATCGGAAATTCAAGCTGTGCCGCATCAAGCTGCGCGAGCTCGCCTCCGTGGGTCAGATCCCCGGAATGGTCAAGGCGAGCTGGTAACGGCGAAACGGCAAAGGAAGGATTACGGACATGGCGATGAGCGATCCCCTCGGCGATATGCTTTCGCGCATCCGCAACGCCCAGTCGCAGGGCCGGACGGCAGTTGACGTCCCGGCTTCGAAGTTGCGCAAGAGCGTGCTGGATGTGCTGGAGCGTGAGGGTTACATCCGCGGCTACGCGAGCGTAGACCGCAAGACGGCGATTCCCGAACTGGTGGTCGAACTCAAGTATCACGAGGGCGAGCCCGTCATTAAGGAGATCGCTCGCGTGTCGAAGCCCGGCCGCCGCGTCTACGCGAAGATCCGCGACCTGCCGAAGTTCTACGGCGGTCTCGGCATCTCCATCCTGTCGACGCCGCGTGGCGTCATGTCGGACAGCGAGGCCCGCGCCCAGAACGTGGGCGGCGAAGTCCTCTGCACCGTATTCTGATCGGAAGGCAGGAAAAGCCATGTCACGTATCGGAAAGAATCCGGTGACCGTTCCGCAGGGCGTGACCGTCGAGGTCAAGGGCCAGGACGTCATCGTCGCGGGCAAGCTCGGGCGCAAGGCGCTCACGCTTCACCGCGAAGTCACTGCCGCCGTCAAGGACGGCAAGGTCGTCTTCACGCCGCGCAGCCAGTCCAAGCTGGCGCGCTCGGCCTGGGGCACCTCGCGTGCCCTCGTCGCCAATATGGTGAAGGGAGCCCTGACGGGCTTCTCGCGCGATCTCGAGATCAACGGCGTCGGCTTCCGCGCCGACGTGCAGGGCAAGAACCTGCTTCTCAAGATCGGCTTCAGCCACGAGATCGTCTTCCCGATCCCGGAAGGCATCACGATCAAGGTCGGCGAAAAGAACGTGGCCCTGACCGTCAGCGGCGCGGATCGCCAGCAGGTCGGCCAGGTCGCCGCCGAGATCCGCCAGCTTCGCAAGCCGGAGCCCTACAAGGGCAAGGGCATCAAGTATGCCGACGAGACGATCCGTCGCAAAGAAGGCAAGAAGAAGTAAGGAACCCGACCCATGGACAAGGCAAAGCTCTTGCACGACCGCCGCACGGCGCGGGTGCGGCACTCGCTTCGCCGGAAGTCAGGCGGCCGGGTTCGGCTGTCGATCTTCCGCTCGTCGAAGCACATCTACGCGCAGGTCATCGACGACACGCAGGGCGTCACCATCGCCGCCGCGTCGAGCGTCGAGAAGGAACTGAAGGGCGCCCTGACGAAGGGCGGCGGAGACCTGGGGGCCGCGAAGGCCGTTGGTCTTCTCGTCGCCAAGCGCGCCATCGCCGCGGGCATCAAGGAAGTCGCGTTCGACCGCGGCGGCTACCGCTATCACGGTCGCGTTCGTGCGCTGGCGGATGCCGCGCGCGAAGGCGGACTGTCGTTCTGATTTCGAATTCGAGGAAGGTATAGCCCATGGCACGCAAGGGTGGTGAAGGCGAACGCGGTCGCGGCCGGCGCGATCAGTCCGAACGTCCGCGCGATCGCGACGAGGCGGAACTGGTCGAGAAGCTGGTCGCCATCAACCGCGTCGCGAAGGTGGTGAAGGGCGGCAAGCGCTTCGGCTTCGCGGCGATCGTCGTCGTGGGCGACGCCAAGGGCAAGGTCGGTTACGGCACGGGCAAGGCCCGCGAAGTTCCCGAAGCGATCCGCAAGGCGACCGAGTACGCCAAGCGCGCGATGGTCCGCGTGCCGCTGCGCGAAGGCCGCACGCTGCATCACGATGTCCGCGGCCATTTCGGCGCCGGCTTCGTGGTCCTGCGCGCAGCCGAACCGGGTACCGGCATCATCGCCGGCGGCCCGATGCGCGCCATCTTCGAGAGCCTCGGGATCCAGGACATCGTCGCCAAGTCGACGGGCACGTCCAACCCGCACAACATGATCAAGGCGACGTTCGACGCGTTCACCCGCATGTCGAGCCCGCGCAACGTTGCCGCCAAGCGCGGCAAGAAGATCGGCGACATCGTCGGCCGTCGCGAGACGGACGGCACCGCGCCGGCCGCCGCCTGAGACCAGCACACCGGAGAACGACGATGGCCGCCAAGAAGACACTGAAGCTCAAGCAGATCGCGAGCGTTGCCGGGCGTCAGCCCGGGCAGAAGGAGACCCTCGTGGGTCTCGGCCTGCGTCGCGTGGGCAGCGAGCGCGTCCTCGAAGACACGCCGTCGGTCCGCGGCATGATCCGCAAAGTCCAGCATCTGGTGCGCGTGGAAGCCTGACGCGAATCCGCGCGTCTCGTCCTCCCGCACCCAACATCCGAACGGAACGTCAAATGAAGCTCAATCAGATTCGCGACAACGCCGGCGCGCGCAAGACCCGCAAGCTCCTCGGGCGCGGCATCGGTTCGGGCCTCGGCAAGACGTCGGGCCGCGGCGGCAAGGGCCAGACCGCGCGTTCGGGCGTCGCCCTCAACGGCTTCGAAGGCGGCCAGACCCCGATCTACCGCCGCATGCCCAAGCGCGGCTTCACGAACATCTTCCGTCTCGAGTACCAGGAGATCAACCTGGGCAAGCTGCAGTGGGCGATCGACGAGAAGCGCATTGACGCTTCGAAGCCGATCGACATGGCGGCCCTCGTCAAGGGCGGCGTCCTGCGCCGCGCGTTCGACGGCCTGCGCGTGCTCGGCGACGGCGGCGATGATTTCAAGGCGAAGGTCAGCATCGTCGCGCACGGCGCCACGAAGAGCGCGATCGCCGCGGTCGAGAAGGCCGGCGGCAAGATCGAGATCATCGTGACGGCGCGCGAGAAGGTCGAGGCGGACGCCCAGAAGAAGCGCGACCGCCAGGCCAAGCGCAAGGCGAAGGACGCCAAGAAGGGCGGAGCCGCCAAGCCGGCCGCTTGAACGTCCGTCTGAATCGACCCAACATCTTCAGTCGGGACCGGATCGGAGAGACGTAGAGCGGATGGCATCGGCGGCAGAACAACTCGCGCAGTCCCTCAACTGGGGCGCGTTCTCCAAGGCGACCGAGCTCAAGAACCGGCTCTGGTTCACGCTGGGCGCGCTCATCGTGTACCGGATCGGGACTTACATCCCGATTCCCGGCATCGATCCGGGCATCCTGCGCGAGATCTTCGAGCAGCAGCGCGGCGGCATCCTGGGCATGTTCGACATGTTCTCGGGTGGCGCGCTCAGCCGCATGACGCTGTTCGCACTCAACATCATGCCGTACATCACGGCCTCCATCATCATCCAGCTGATGTCGGCCGTCTCGCCCGCCCTCGAAGCCCTGAAGAAGGAAGGCGAGGCGGGTCGCAAGACCCTCAACCAGTACACGCGCTATCTCACGCTGTTCCTGGCGATCTTCCAGTCGTTCGGCATCGCCGTCGGCCTCGAAGGCATGCGCGGTTCGGTCGGTGGCGCCGTCATCGATCCGGGCCTCGCGTTCCGGTTCACCTGTGTTGTCACGCTCAGCGGCGGCACGATGTTCCTGATGTGGCTGGGCGAGCAGATCACCCAGCGCGGCGTCGGCAACGGCACATCGCTCATCATCTTCGCGGGCATCATCGCGAACCTGCCCTTGGCGCTCGGCAACACGTTGGAGATGGGCCGCACCGGCGCGCTCTCGACCTTCGTGATCCTGATCCTGCTGGTCATGTCGGTGCTGGTCGTCATGGCGATCGTGTTCATCGAACGCGCGCAGCGCCGCATCATCGTCCAGTACCCGAAGCGCCAGGTCGGCAACAAGATGTTCGGCGGCGAGTCCTCGCATCTTCCGCTGAAGATGAACACGTCGGGCGTTATCCCGCCGATCTTCGCCTCGTCGCTGCTGCTGCTGCCGCTGACTTTCGCGAACTTCAACCAGAACAACGAAATCCCGGCGCTGACCTGGCTCACCACGCATATCGGCCACGGCCAGCCGCTCTATATCCTTCTTTATATCGCGCTGATCGTGTTCTTCGCGTTCTTCTACACGGCCGTCGTCTTCAATCCGGTCGAGACGGCCGACAATCTGAAGAAGTACGGCGGCTTCGTGCCGGGCATCCGCCCGGGCAAGAACACGGCTGACTATCTCGACTACGTGCTCACGCGCCTCACCGTGCTCGGTGCAAGCTACCTCGCGGTGATCTGCGTGCTGCCGGAGATCCTGATCAGCCAGTATTCGGTGCCGTTCTATTTCGGCGGCACGTCGCTGCTGATCGTCGTGTCGGTGACCATGGATACGGTCGCGCAGGTCCACTCGCACCTGCTCGCCCACCAGTACGAGGGCCTCATCAAGAAGTCCAAGCTGCGCGGTGCGCGGCGCTGAATCAAAAAAAGAAAACGGGAGCCGGAGCCATGAACATCGTTCTTTTGGGGCCGCCGGGTGCCGGCAAGGGCACCCAGGCCAAGCGCATCGAAACGGCTCTCGGACTCATCCAGCTTTCCACCGGCGACATGCTGCGTGCGGCCGTCGCGGCCGGCACCGAAGTTGGCAAGAAGGCGAAGGCGGTCATGGAGGCGGGCAAGCTCGTCTCCGACGACATCCTGATTGCGATGATCTCGGAACGCATCGGCCAGCCGGACTGCAAGAACGGCTTCATCCTCGACGGCTTCCCGCGCACGGTCGCGCAGGCCGAAGCGCTCGACAAGATGCTCGCCGCGCGCGGCCTCAAGCTCGATCATGTCGTTGAAATGCAGGTCGATGACGCGGCCCTGGTCGCGCGCATCTCCGGCCGCTACAGCTGCAAGAAGTGCGGCGCCGTCTATCACGACAAGACCAAGCCGACGAAGGTATCCGGCAAGTGCGACGCCTGCGGCTCGACCGATATCGTCCGCCGGCCCGACGACAATGCCGAGACGGTCGGCGCCCGCCTGAAGGCCTATCACGACCAGACCGCGCCGATCATACCCTATTACCGTGCCAAGGGTGCCCTGAAGGCCGTCGACGGGATGGCCGACATGGATGTGGTGACGGGCCTGATCGCCAAGGTTCTGGGCAAGCCGATCGCGGCGGTCTGAGGAGAAAGAATGTTGTTAACGCCGGTTGACTCGAAGGGGGCGGACCCTATAATGCGCGCCTCTCGGTGGCCGGCGGGTCATGGCGAGGCGCACGGATATTGCCGTCGCGCCGCGCTCGCATGGGCACCGGAAACTGGTTTGGGACAAGGATTTTAGGCATTCGGGCCGCCAGCCCCGAACCCCAAAGGGTGGGGGTAGCGGCGGCCTCGAACGGAACCGTGGAAACAGGGCGACTCGTCGCCCATACGACAGACGAAGGAGACACGACGTGGCACGTATTGCTGGCGTCAACATTCCCACTGCCAAGCGTGTCGTTATCGCGCTTCGCTATATTTACGGTATCGGTCCGGCGCTCGCCGTCGATATCTGCAAGAAGGTCGGCATCCCCGATGCGAAGCGCGTGAACCAGCTTTCCGACGAGGAAGTGCTGAAGATCCGCGAATGCATCGACCGCGAATTCCGCGTCGAGGGCGACCTGCGGCGCGAGATCGCGCTGAACATCAAGCGCCTGATGGACATGGGTGCGTATCGCGGCCTGCGTCATCGCAAGGGCCTGCCGGTGCGCGGCCAGCGCACGCACACGAACGCGCGTACCCGCAAGGGCAAGGCGCGTCCGATCGCTGGCAAGAAGATCGCCACCCGCAAGTAATTCGATACAGCCGAGGATCAGCCGATGGCCGAGAAGAAAACAGCTGCCGCCGCTGGCGCGGGACGCCCCCGCCGCCGCGAACGCAAGAACATCACGTCCGGTGTGGCGCATGTGAATGCGTCGTTCAACAACACCATGATCACGATCACCGACGCGCAGGGCAACACGATCTCGTGGTCGTCGTCCGGCACGCAGGGCTTCAAGGGAAGCCGCAAGTCGACGCCGTACGCCGCCCAGATGGCGGCCGAGGACGCCGGCAAGAAGGCGATGGAGCACGGCATGCGCACGCTCGAGGTCGAGGTCAAGGGCCCGGGCGCCGGCCGCGAGTCGGCGCTTCGCGCCCTCCAGGCCGTCGGGTTCCAGATCACGTCGATCCGCGACGTGACACCGATCCCGCACAACGGCTGCCGCCCGCCCAAGCGCCGGCGCGTCTGACGCGAGCCTGAACGCCGCGGCATCGGCGCGTCCCGCGACGCGAACCGACGCCGCCCTTCGCGACATCCGCTTGCGGCGCGCGGGCCCGGTTCCCCAAGGAGCCGTCCGCCGCCGCCCACCTCGAAAGGTGACCCCGTGCTGCAGAAGAACTGGAAAGAACTGATCAAGCCCCAGAAGCTCGATGTCGAGCCCGGCGACGACGCCAAGCGCGAAGCGACGGTCGTCGCCGAACCGCTGGAGCGCGGCTTCGGCCTGACGCTGGGCAACGCGCTGCGCCGCGTGCTGCTCTCTTCGCTGCAGGGTGCGGCCATCACCTCGATCAAGATCGAAGGCGTGCTGCACGAGTTCTCGTCGATCCCGGGCGTGCGCGAAGACGTCACCGACGTCGTCCTCAACGTCAAGGCGATCGGCCTGCGCATGCACGGCGACGGCCCCAAGCGCATCATGCTGAAGGCCAACGGCCCCGGCGAAGTCCGCGCGGGCCAGATCGAAGCCGGCCACGACATCGAGGTGATGAATCCCGATCACGTGATCTGCACGCTCGACGACGGCGCCAAGCTCGTCATGGAAATGACGGTCGAGACCGGCAAGGGCTACGTCCCGGGCGCCACGTCGCGCCCCGCTGACGCCCCCATCGGGATCATCCCGGTCGACGCGCTGTTCAGCCCGGTCCGCAAGGTCTCGTACAAGATCGAGAACACCCGCGTGGGCCAGGTCACGGACTACGACAAGCTCTCGATGAAGATCGAGACGAACGGCGCGGTCACGCCGGAAGACGCCGTGGCGCTCGCCGCGCGCATCCTGCAGGACCAGCTCCAGCTCTTCATCAACTTCGAAGAGCCGAGCATCGAGCGCGTCGAGGAGAAGGTCGGCGACCTGCCGTTCAACAAGAACCTGCTCCTCAAGGTCGACGAACTCGAGCTGTCGGTCCGTTCGGCCAACTGCCTCAAGAACGACAACATCATCTACATCGGCGACCTCGTGCAGAAGACGGAAGCGGAGATGCTCCGCACGCCGAACTTCGGCCGCAAGTCGCTCAACGAGATCAAGGAAGTCCTGTCGCAGATGGGCCTCCATCTCGGCATGCAGATCCCCGGCTGGCCGCCCGAGAACATCGAAGAGCTGGCCAAGAAACTCGAAGAGCCGTACTGAACGGCGCCTTCGCTCAAGGAGTAAGAAGTCATGCGTCACGGAGTTGCTGGCCGCAAGATGGGCCGCACGTCCCCCCACCGTCAGGCGACCCTCGCCAACATGGCGGTGTCCCTGATCGTGCACGAGCAGATCAAGACGACGGTGTCCAAGGCGAAGGAACTTCGCCCGTACGTCGAGCAGCTGATCACGCTCGGCAAGAAGGGTGGCCTCGCCAACCGGCGCCGCGCCCTGTCGATGCTGCAGGACACGACGGTCGCCCAGAAGCTCTTCGGCCCGATCGCCGAGCGCTACAAGGCGCGTAACGGCGGCTACACGCGGGTCCTGCGCGCCGGTATGCGCCACGGCGACGCCGCGTCGCTCGCGGTGATCGAGCTCGTCGATCGCGATCCGGCCGCCAAGGGCAAGGCCGACAAGGCCCGCGTCGCGGCCGAGCGCGAAGCGGCCGAGAAGACCGAGAAGGAAGGCGCGGCGGCCTGATCCGGCCCGCGACTTTCGGACCAGACATGAAGCGGCGCCGGCACCCCCGGCGCCGCTTCTGCTTTCGGGGTATGGAGGTTAAAATCGGCCCATGCGCCCGTTCGCGATCCTCCTCCTGACGCTCCTCGCCTGGACGGCTCTCGCCGCCGCGCAGACGCGCGCCGTTCCCGAAAGCCGCGAGCAGGTGCTGCTTTCTTTCGCGCCGGTCGTGAAGCGCGCCGCACCGGCCGTCGTCAACGTCACGACCAAGCGCGTGCAGCGCGCCGCGCCGTCGCCCTTCGCCAACGATCCTGTGTTCCGCCGCTTCTTCGGCGACCAGTTCCCGGGCATGGGCGAGAAGGTGCAGAACTCGCTGGGTTCCGGCGTCATCGTCGACGCGGGCGGCCTCATCGTCACGAACTTCCACGTCATCCGCGGTGCGGAGGAGATCGTCGTCGGCCTCGCCGACAGGCGCGAGTTCGAGGCGCGCGTGCTGCGCGCGGACGAGCGCACCGATCTCGCCATCCTGCATATCGAGACGAACGGCGAGAAGCTGCCGTTCCTGGAGATGAAGGATTCCGACGACATCGAGGTCGGCGACATCGTGCTCGCCATCGGCAACCCGTTCGGCGTCGGCCAGACGGTGACGCAGGGCATCGTGTCGGCCGTCGCGCGCACGATGGGCGGCATCTCCGATTTCCGCTTCTTCATCCAGACGGATGCGGCCATCAATCCGGGCAATTCGGGCGGCGCGCTCGTCACGCTCGACGGGCGGCTCGTCGGCATCAACTCGGCGATCTTCTCGCGCGACGGCGGCTCCAACGGCATCGGCTTTGCGATCCCCTCGAACATGGTTCAGACGGTCGTCGCGGGCGTGGGCTCGGGCGGGCGGCTGGTGCGCGCGTGGCTGGGCGCCTCGGGCCAGACGGTGACGAGCGAGCTTGCCCCCGGCCTCGGCCTCGCACGGCCCGTGGGCGTGGCGCTGACCGACGTGTTCCCGGGCGGACCGGCCGACAAGGCGGGCTTGCGGCGCGGCGACGTGGTGCTGCGCGTCGAAGGGCGCGAGGTCACCGACAACGAGGCGCTGCGCTTCCGCATCGCGACCCAGCCGGTCGGGCAGACCGTGCGCCTCACGCTCTGGCGCGGCGGGCGCGAGGGCGTGGTGCCGGTGACGCTGACCGGCCCCATCGAAAACCCGCCGCGCGACGTGACCCCGATGCGGGGCCAGCACCCGTTCTCGGGCGCCACGCTCGCCAATCTTTCGCCGGCGTTCGTCGACGAACTCGGCCTCAATCTGCCTGCAAGCGGCGTCATCGTCACCGAAGTGCGTCGGGGAAGCCCGGCGGACCTCCTTCGTCTGCAGCCGGGCGATCTCGTGCTGCGGGTCAACGACCGCGCGATCGCGACGGTCGAGGATGCGCGCAAGGTGGTGGCCGGCACGCCGCTGCCCTGGCGCCTGCAGATCCGGCGCGGCGATCGCACCCTCACGACCACGGTGGGCGGATGAAGGCCCCGCGCGCCGGTGCGGCCCCCGGCCTGTTCGCGGCCCCGGCGGAGGCGCGCCCGCTGGCCGAGCGCCTGCGCCCGGCCAATCTCGGCGAGGTCGCGGGGCAGGACCATCTGCTGACGGGCGACGGGCCGCTCGCGCGCATGCTCGCCAATCGCAAGCTCGCTTCGATCGTGCTGTGGGGCCCGCCGGGCTGCGGCAAGACGACGATCGCGCGCCTGCTGGCCGATGCGGTCGACCTCGAATTCGTGCCGCTGTCAGCCGTCTTCTCCGGCGTCGCCGACCTGCGCAAGGCCTTCGCCGAAGCGGCCGAGCGCCGCCAGATGGGCAAGGGCACGCTGCTGTTCGTCGACGAGATCCACCGCTTCAACCGCGGCCAGCAGGACGGGTTCCTGCCCTATGTCGAGGACGGCACGGTGACGCTCGTGGGCGCCACGACCGAAAACCCGTCCTTCGAGATCAACGCGGCGCTGCTGTCGCGCTGCCAGGTGCTGGTGTTGAAACGCCTCGACGAGCCCACGCTTGTGGCGCTGCTCGCCAAGGCCGAGGCGGCCGAGGGCCGCAAGCTGCCGCTGACCGACGACGCGCGCGGCGCCCTCATCGCGATGGCCGACGGCGACGGACGCTATCTCTACAACCTCGCCGAACAGGTGTTCCAGCACCGGGGCGATCCGCTCGACACCGAAGGCCTCGCGCGCGCGGTCCAACGCCGCGCGCCGCTCTACGACAAGGCGCAGGAGGGGCATTACAACCTCATCTCCGCGCTGCACAAGTCGATGCGCGGCTCGGACGTGGACGCGGCCCTTTACTGGCTCGCGCGCATGCTGGCGGGCGGGGAAGATCCGCTCTATCTCGTGCGCCGGCTCGTGCGCTTCGCGGTCGAGGATATCGGGCTTGCCGATCCCGAGGCCGTGCATCAGGCGCTCGCTGCCAAGGACACCTACGATTTCCTCGGTTCGCCCGAGGGCGAGCTCGCGATCGCGCAGGCGGTCGTCTACCTGGCGACGGCGCCCAAATCGAACGCGGCCTATCTTGCCTTCGGCCGGGCGCAGCGTTCGGCCAAGTCGACCGGCTCGCTGATGCCGCCGGCGCATATCCTCAATGCGCCCACCAAGCTCATGCAGGAGCTTGGCTACGGCAAGGGCTATGCCTACGACCACGACGCGCCGGACGGCTTTTCGGGACAGAACTATTTTCCCGACGGGTTGCGGCGCGAAACCTTCTACGATCCGCCCGAACGCGGATTCGAGCGCGAGATCCGCAAGCGTCTCGATTATTGGGCCAAGCTGCGCGAGCGGCGGGCGAGGGAAGAATGACCGGCGTCGTGACCATTCTCGTGAAGATCGACGACGCGGACCAGCGGCTCGACCGCTGGCTGAAGCGCAAGTATCCGGCCCTCGGGCAGGGGCGCATCGAGAAGCTGCTGCGCACGGGCCAGATCCGCGTCGATGGCAAGCGCGCCAAGTCGAGCCAGCGGCTGGAACCCGAGCAGGCGATCCGCCTGCCGCCGAACATCGACATGCCGCCGCCCGACGAGGTGAACGCGCCCGGCGTGGTGCGCGAGCGGCCGAAAGTCTCGAAGGCCGACGCGGAGATGATCCAGAACGCCGTCATCTACAAGGACGACGACGTGATCGTGATCAACAAGCCGCCGGGGCTGGCGGTGCAGGGTGGCACGGGGACCGAGCGGCACATCGACGGCATGCTCGACGCGCTTCAGTTCGAGACCGAAGGACGGCCCAAGCTCGTTCACCGGCTCGATCGCGACACCTCGGGTGTGCTGGTGCTGGCGCGAGGTGCGAAGAACGCGCAGCGGCTGGGCGACGCGTTCCGGCACCGCAACGCGCGCAAGCTCTATTGGGCGCTGGTCGCAGGCGTGCCGAAGCCGGCGCAGGGCAAGATCGACATGGCGCTCGCCAAGGAAGCCGGCCCCACCGGGCACGAGCGCATGGCGGCGGACGAGGAAGACGGCAAGCGCGCGCTCACGCTCTATTCCACGGTCGACGTCGCGGGCGACCGCGCGGCGTGGCTCGTGATGTGGCCGCGCACCGGCCGCACGCACCAGCTGCGCGTCCATTGCGCCGAGGCGCTGGATACGCCCATCGTCGGCGACGGCAAATACGGCGCCTCCAAGGCGCGGCTTGTCGGCGACGGCCTGTCGGCCAAACTGCATTTGCATGCCCGCTCGATCGAGCTGCCGCACCCTTCCGGCGAAGGCATGCTGAAGGTCCGGGCGCCCTTGCCCTTCCACATGCGCAAGACGTGGGAATTCTTCGGCTTCGATCCCGAAGCGCGCGTCGATCCGTTCCCGCGGGACTGAACGAGAGTGTCACCTGGACCATGAGCACGAATGCCGCGCCGCGTTTGGCGCTTTTCGATTTCGACGGCACGCTGGTCGACAGCCAGCACGCGATCCAGTCCTGCATGGAAAGCGCCTTTGCCGGTCTCGGCCTGCCGGCGCCGGCGCTCGCGCAGACGCACCGCGTGATCGGCCTGCCGCTGGAACGCTGCATGGCGCTGCTGGCACCCGACTGCGACGCCGCGACCCATGCCCGCCTCGTCGAGGGGTACAAGGACGCGTTCTTTTCGCTTAGGACCGACGGCGGCATGGTCGAGCCGCTGTTCCCCGGCGCGCTCGCGGCGCTGGACGCGCTGGAGGCCGCCGGCTGGCAGCTCGGCATCGCCACGGGCAAGTCGCGCCGCGGGCTCGACGCGGTGCTGGCAAGCCACAAGCTCCAGCATCGTTTCGTCACGCTGCAGACCGCCGACAGGGCGCCCGGCAAACCGGACCCGACGATGGTCCTTTGGGCGATGGAAGCTGCGGGCGTGCAATCCGCGGATACCGTCATGATCGGCGACACCAGTTTCGACATGACGATGGCCAAGGCCGCCAAGGTGGGGGCGCTCGGCGTCGTTTGGGGCTATCATTCCCCCGAAGACCTGACGCAGGCTGGCGCCGACCGGCTCGCGCGCGACTATTCGGAACTGCCCGGGCTGATCCGGGAAATCTGGGAGAAGCAGACATGCGCATCGTGAAATGGCTCGCCATCGGCCTCGTCGGCCTGATCGTCATCGCGCTCGGTGCCGTATTCGTGATCGCCTCGTCGATCGACCCCAACCAGTACAAGCCGCAGATCGTCGAGGCCGCGAAGTCCGCCACGGGCCGCGATCTCGTCCTCAAGGGCGACATCAAGCTGTCGATCGGCCTGTCGCCGAGCTTCGGCATTTCCGAAGTGTCGTTCGGCAACGCGGCATGGGGTTCGCGCCCGGAAATGGTCAAGGTCGGCCGGTTCGAGGTGCAGGTGGCACTGCTGCCGCTGCTGTCCAAGCAGGTCGAGGTGAAGCGCCTCGTGCTGCTCGATACCGACATCCTTCTGGAGACCGACCGCGCCGGCAAGGGTAACTGGGAGTTCGATTCCGGGAAACCCGCGCCCGCCGCAGGGCAGCCGCAGGCAGCCCAGCCGGCCGCGTCCGGTTCGGGCGGTGGTGCGTTGCCGGTGGTGCGCGAGGTCGAACTGCGCAACGCGCGCTTCGCCTTGCGCGACGGCGTGACGCGCGAGACGAAGGAAGTGAAGCTCGAGCGCGTGCTGCTGAACGCGGACTCCGCGTCCTCGCCGCTGCGCCTCGACATCGCCGGCTCGGCCAACGTGCCGGAGCTGTCGGGCGAGCTCAAATTCACGGCCAAGGGCGAAGTCGGCTCGGTCGAGCGCCTGCTCCAGTCGAGCGGGTCGCCGTGGCCGGTCAACGTCGCGCTCACGCTGGGCGACAATGCGCTGGCCGCCAAGGTCGTCGGCGGCATCGTTTCGCCCGCACAGGGCAAGGGCTACAACATCGAGCTTTCGGCCGACGTGCCCGACCTCCAGAAGCTCGCCGCCCTCGCCAAGCAGGAAATCCCGGCGATCGGGCCGCTGAAGCTGGCGGTAAAGGCGGCCGACAACGGCCCGCAGGGCCGGCCCACGCTGCCCGACATCAAGGTCGATCTCGGCAAGGCGGATACGATCCGCCTTGAAATCGCGGGCTCGTTCCAGGACCCGACGCAGCAGCGCGGCCTGAAGCTCGCGATCAAGGCGACCTCGCAGGATCTCGCGGCCCCGTTCAAGGCCGCGAAGATGGAGCCGCCAGTCACCGGCCCGCTGGATCTCCAGATGCAGGTCGCCGACACGGCGGCCGCGCGCTACCAGGTTTCCGGCCTCGCCGTGAAGGTCGGGCCGGGCGGTGCGGTCGATCTCTCGGGCGATGCGACCATTGCCGTTCCGCCTGGCGCCAAGCCGTCGGTACAGGCGAATCTCAAGTCGCAGACCGTCGACCTCGTGAAGCTGTTCCCGGCGAAGGCGGGCGGTAGCGCGCCGGCAAAGCCGGCCGCCTCCGGCGGTGCCGCGTCCGCGCCGGCCGACGGGCGCGTGATCCCGAACGAGAAAGTGCCGTTCGAGCAACTCAATGCGGCGAACGCCGACCTCAAATACGCGGCAAGCAGCATCGTCACCGACGGCGCCACGCTGAAGAACCTGAACCTGCAGCTCGTCATCGCCAACGGCACGCTGACGCTGCGCCCGTTGACGTTCGAGATGGACGGCGGGAAGTTCTCGGTCGACGCCACCGCGAATGCCGCGCAGAAAAACTTCACGCACAAGATCGAGATGCGCCAGCTCGAGGTCGGCCGCGTGCTGAACGAGCGCAAGCTCAACGACTGGTTCAAGGGCGGCCTCACCACGCTCGACGTGAACCTGCGTGGGTCGGGCGACACGGCACGCCAGCTCGCTGCCAGCCTCGCGGGCGACGTCTATCTCAACATGGGGCAGGGCGAGCTCGGCCAGGCGGCCACCAAGGTGATGGGGGAATGGCTCGGCTCGGTCTTCCCGCCGCTTGCAAAGGTGACGATCGGCACGTCGGTGCGCTGTGCCATCCACAAGATCGATTTCCAGAACGGCATCGGCGTCTACAAGGCGGGCCTCGTCGATACGGGAGTCATGTCGGCGCGCACGACCGGCACGATCAATCTTGCGACCGAGCAGCTGGCGCTGAACCAGGTCGCCGGACCCGTCGCGTTCAATATCGGCGGCACGCTGGCCAAGCCCTCCTACACGCCCGATGCCGCTGGCACGGCGCAGGCGCTGGCGCAGGGCACGCTCGGTACCGTCACCGGCCTTGCACAAGGCGGGGCGGGGGCGATCACCGGCCTGCTCGGCGGCGGCCAGCGCCCTGCGGCGGGTGCGACGGCCGATGCCTGCGCGCAGGCGCTTGCGGCCGCAACCGGCCGCGCGGCACCCGCACCCGCGGCTGCACCGGCCCAGCAGCGCACGGCTCCCGCACCGGCCCCGGCTGCGCCGCCCGCTTCGTCGGGTGGCATACGCGGGCTCTTCGGCCGTTGAGCGAGGCGACCAAGGCCGCCGGCTTCGCCGAGCCGGCGGTCGTCGATTCCGATGGTCGTTTCACCGTCGCGCTCGACGGCAAGCCGCTCAAGAGCCCTGCCGGGATCGAGATCCGCACGGCCCGGCGCGCCTTTGCCGACGCCATCGCGGCGGAGTGGACCGGCGTGCTGCCGCGGTCGAAGTCGCCGAAGATCGATTTCGACCGCGTTCCGCTCACCTGCATCGTCGGCACCGCGCTCGACCGTATCCCGGCCAAGCGCGATGCCGTGATCGACGAGCTGATCGCGCATGCCGAGACCGAACTGCTCTGCTATCGCAGCGAACAGCCGCGTGACCTCGCGGCGCGTCAGGCGGCGGTCTGGCAGCCGCTGCTCGACTGGCTGGCGCTCGCCTACGACGCGCGGCTGGAGACGCACACCACGCTGCTGCCGCCCGAGCAGCCGGCGGCGAGCCTCGCGGCGCTGCGCAAGGCGCTTGTCGGTTTCGACGACCTGAAGCTCGCGGGGCTCGGCGTCGTCGTCGCGGCGACGGGTTCACTGACGGTCGGACTGGCGCTCGCCGACGGGCGCATCGATGCCGAAGCCGCATTCGCGGCCGCCGAGCTCGACACGCTCTATCAGATCGAGCGCTGGGGCGAAGACCCGGTGCACGCCGCCAAGCATGTGGCAATCCGCAAGGATCTTGCTGATACACAAAGGTTTTTCAGACTGGCGCTGGGGTGACGGCTTTGTTATGCGTCTGAGACAGGCGCATGACGGGTCAGCGAGGCGGGGGCAATGCAGGAAATCCTGAAGGAACTCGAGGCCCGCCGCGCGGGCGCACGGGCCGGCGGCGGGGCGCGACGCGTCGAAGCGCAGCATTCCAAGGGCAAGCTCACCGCACGCGAACGGCTTGAAGTCCTCCTCGACGAAGGCTCCTTCGAGGAATGGGACATGTTCGTCGAGCACCGTTCGGTCGAATTCGGCATGGGCGAGCAGAAGGTCTCCGGCGACGGCGTGGTCACCGGCTGGGGAACGATCAACGGCCGCCTCGTTTTCGTCTATTCGCAGGATTTCACCGTGTTCGGCGGCTCGCTCTCCGAGGCGCACGCCGAGAAGATCTGCAAGATCATGGACCAGGCGATGAAGGTGGGCGCGCCCGTCATTGGCCTCAACGATTCGGGTGGGGCGCGCATCCAGGAAGGTGTCGCCAGCCTTGCGGGCTATGCCGAAGTGTTCCAGCGCAACGTGCTTGCTTCCGGCGTCATCCCGCAGATTTCCGTGATCATGGGGCCGTGCGCGGGCGGTGCCGTCTATTCGCCGGCGATGACCGACTTCATCTTCATGGTGAAGGACAGCGCCTACATGTTCGTGACGGGCCCTGACGTCGTGAAGACCGTCACGCACGAGATCGTCACGGCCGAGGATCTGGGCGGTGCCGCGACGCACACGCAGAAATCGGGCGTGGCCGATCTCGCCTTCGACAACGACGTGGAAGCGCTTCTGCAGACGCGCCGCTTCTTTGATTTCCTGCCCGAGAACAACAAGGCGAGCGTGCCGCTGCGCCCGACCGCCGACAGCCCGGAGCGCCAGGAGCCCTCGCTCGACACGCTGATCCCGGCAAACCCGAACAAGCCCTACGACATGAAGGAGGCGATCCTCAAGATCGTCGACGATTCCGATTTCTTCGAGGTGCAGCCGGATTACGCCAAGAACATCCTCGTCGGCTTCGGCCGGATCGAGGGGGCCACGGTCGGCTTCGTCGCCAACCAGCCGATGGTGCTGGCCGGCTGCCTCGACATCGCCGCCTCGACCAAGGCCGCGCGCTTCGTGCGCTTCTGCGACTGCTTCGGCATCCCGATCGTCACGCTGGTGGACGTGCCGGGCTTCATGCCGGGCACCTCGCAGGAATATGGCGGCATCATCAAGCACGGCGCCAAGCTGCTCTACGCCTATGCCGAAGCCACCGTGCCGAAGGTCACGCTGATCACGCGCAAGGCCTATGGCGGCGCCTACGACGTCATGGCGTCCAAGCACCTGCGCGGCGACCTGAACTACGCGTGGCCCTCGGCCGAAATCGCGGTGATGGGCCCCAAGGGTGCCGTCGAGATCATCTTCCGCGCCGACATGGGTGACGCCGCCAAGATCGAGGCGCGCACGGAAGAATACCGCCGCCGCTTCGCCAACCCGTTCGTCGCCGCCTCGCGCGGCTTCCTCGACGACGTGATCAGCCCGGCCGCCACAAGGCCGCGCCTCGCGCGGGCGCTCGCCATGCTGCGTACCAAGAAGCTCGAAAACCCCTGGAAGAAGCACGGCAACATTCCGC
Organism: Tagaea sp.; assembly: GCA_044224405.1. GTDB lineage: Bacteria > Pseudomonadota > Alphaproteobacteria > CACIAM-22H2 > CACIAM-22H2 > Tagaea. The sequence continues at coordinate 23,691 of JBGAKN010000006.1, forward strand.
TGTGAGCGTTTCCGAGAAAGCGACGACGATGCCCGTGAAGAAGTCCAAGCCCGCCTCCGGCAAGCTGTTCGACAAGATCCTGATCGCCAATCGCGGCGAGATCGCCTGCCGCGTGATCCGCACGGCCAAGCGCCTGGGCATCAAGACCGTGGCGGTGCATTCGGATGCGGACGCCGAGGCTCTGCATGTGCGCGAGGCGGACGAGGCGGTGCGCATCGGCCCCGCGCCGACGGCCGAAAGCTACCTGAAGATCGACGCGATTCTCGCCGCCTGCAAGGCGACGGGCGCGCAGGCCGTGCATCCGGGTTACGGCTTCCTTTCCGAGAACGCGGCTTTCGCCAAGGCGCTTGCGGCGGCGGGGATCGTCTTTATCGGGCCGTCGATGAAGGCGGTCGCCGCGATGGGCGACAAGATCGAATCCAAGATCCTCGCGCAGAAGGCCGGTGTCTCGACCGTGCCGGGGTACCTGAAGCCCATCAAGGACGCCGATGAGTGCGTCGCCGTCTCGCGCAAGATCGGCTATCCGGTGATGATCAAGGCCTCGGCCGGCGGCGGCGGCAAGGGCATGCGCATCGCCTTCAACGATGCCGAGGCGCGCGAAGGCTTCCGTTCGGCCACCAACGAGGCCAAGAGCTCGTTCGGCGACGACCGGGTCTTTGCCGAGAAGTTCGTCGAAGAGCCGCGCCATATCGAGATCCAGGTGATTGGCGACAGGCACGGCAACATCATCCACCTGAACGAACGCGAATGCTCGATCCAGCGCCGCCACCAGAAGGTGATCGAAGAGGCGCCCTCGCCGTTCCTCGATCCCAAGACGCGCGCGGCCATGGGCGCTCAGGCCGTGGCGCTGGCCAAGGCCGTCGACTACAGCTCCGCCGGCACGGTCGAGTTCATCGTCGACAAGAACAAGAAGTTCTATTTCCTCGAGATGAATACGCGCCTGCAGGTCGAGCATCCGGTGACGGAGGCGATCACCGGTCTCGATCTCGTCGAGATGATGATCCGCGTGGCGGCGGGCGAGAAGCTGCCCCTCGCGCAGAAGGACGTGAAGATCGACGGTTGGGCGATCGAAGCCCGTCTTTATGCCGAAGATCCCTTGCGCAACTTCATGCCGTCCATCGGGCGGCTGACGCAGGTTTCCACCCCGGCGGGGCGGCCCGGCATCCGCGTGGACACGGGCGTCTACGAGGGTTCTGAAATCTCGATGTATTACGATCCGATGATCGCCAAGCTGGTCGCGCACGGCAAGACGCGAAGCATCGCGACCGAGCGGATGGCGGCGGCGCTCGACGCCTATGTCGTGCGCGGCGTGAACCACAACATCTCGTTCCTCGCCGCGATCATGCATCACAAGCGGTTCCAGTCGGGGAAGCTGACGACCGGCTTCATCGCCGAGGAGTTCAAGGGCGGCTATATTGGTCGCGCGCTGGATGCGGCGACGCGATCGTTGCTGGTCGCGGTTGCCGCCACCGCGCACCGCCGCCTGCGCGAGCGCGAGATCGGCGTGTCGGGCCAGCTGCCGGGCCACGAAGCGCACATCGAAGATGCCTATGTCGTGCGGCTTTCGGGCACCGAACAGGCCGTGCGTATCGTGCATGTGGGCGACGTCTATCGCATCGAGGCGGACGGCGAGACCGTCGAGATCACGACCGACTGGCGCCCCGGCCAGCCGCTGTTCGAAGGCCATGCCGACGGCAAGCCGTTCTGCGTGCAGCTCCAGCGCACCGGTTCTGGCTACACGCTGTTCCATGCGGGCTGCCTTGCGGATGCCATCGTGCTCTCGCCGCGTCTGGCCGAACTCAACCGCCTGATGCCCGCGCGCCGCGTCAGCGACACCTCGCGCTTCCTGCTGTCGCCGATGCCGGGGCTGCTCAAGAGCCTGGCCGTGCGCGTCGGGCAGGAGATCAAGGCAGGCGAGGAACTGTGCACGGTCGAGGCGATGAAGATGGAAAACGTGCTGCGTGCCGAGCGCGACGGGACGATTTCCAAGCTGCACGCGTCGGTCGGCGAATCACTGTCCGTCGACCAGAAGATCGTCGAGTTCGTGTGAGCGACGAGGCGGAACGCGCCCAGTGGTTCGCGCGCGCCCATGCGGCCAACGCGCCGCCGCAGGCCGCCGAACTGCCGGACGGATGGGCCGCCGCACTGGATGAAATGCGGCGGGCCTACATTGCAGGCGTTTTTGCGGCTACGATCGTACTCGCGTTCGCACTTTCCGAAGCGGCCCAACGGCGGGCCGGGGAGGAGGATGCCGAGTTTGACTGGCTGCGCGAGCGTCGCAACCGTGTCGCGCATCTGGGCGGCGCAGATTATCCGGATAATCAAGAACTAGGGAAGATCGCGCAGGCCGCGGTGCGGATCGCGCTCAGGCTGGCCTACGCGGCCGCATGGCGGTAGCGGGTTCGAAATCTCGCGCCGGCCATGGGCATTGTTCGGCAATACAATTGACGTTTGCATTGCGAAAGCGCGTTTCGTCGTGCAGCTTTTTCTGCGGTCTTGCGGGAATCCCGTAGATTCAGAGGAGGGAATGCCGATGGTACGCGCACGCAGTGTCTCATTCGTCGCGTCGCTGATGGCGGTGCTGGTCGTACTTGGCCTTGCGGTGGCGATCGCCACAAGCGCCTTCGCGCTGCGCGAGCTCAAGGTTGGCGGGGCGGTCTACCGGCAGATCATCCTCGGCAAGGACATGGTGGCCGACATCCTTCCGCCACCGGAATACATCATCGAATCCTATCTCGAAGCGACGCTCGCGCTGCGGGACCCGGCCGGAATGCCGGCGCACCGCGAGCGACTGAAAAAGCTTCGCGCGGAGTACGACGAACGGCGCGACTACTGGCTGAAGGAACCCGAGTTCGACGCGGACATCCGGCGCACGCTGACCGAGCGGTCGTACGCGCCAGTCGCCGAATTCTGGCGCGTGCTCGAGGGCGAGTTCTTCCCGGCGCTCGAGCGCAAGGACATTCCGGTTGCCGAAAAGGCCTATGCGACGCTCGCCGCGGCTTACCAGGCCCACCGCAAGGTGATCGACGAGATCGTCGAGCGCACCAATGACGCCAACGCGGCGACCGAACGGCGGGCCGAGCGCAACGAGTCCGTCTATATCGGTGCCATGGGGACGGCGGCGATCGCGGTGCTGCTGCTCGTTCTGGCGAGCGCGGCCGGCGTCATCTTCGGGCTGGTCCGCCCCGTGGTGTCGATGACGCAGGCGATGGGCCACATCGCCGACGGCGATCTCGACACCGTGATTCCCGCGGCGGGCCGGCGCGACGAGATCGGCGGCATGGCGCAGTCGGTCGAGGTGTTCCGCATGGGGCTTGTCGAGGCGCGTCGGCTCGCGCAACGCGCGGCGGACGAGCAGGCCGGAAAGCAGAAGCGCGCCGATGCTGTCGAGGCGCTGCTGCGCGAATTCGAGAACGCGGTCGCGGAGGCCGTGAAGTCGGTCGCCGCCGCGGCCGCCCAGCTCGACGCCACGGCCAAGTCGATGGTCGCGACGGCGCGCGAGACCAATTCGCATGCAGCAACGGTCTCCGCCGCGGCCGAGGAGACGAGCACCAACGTCCAGACCGTGGCGACCGCGACCGAGGAGATGACCAGCTCCGTGCGCGAGATATCCGTGCAGGTGACGAGTTCGACGGAGATCGCCGGGAAGGCGGTCGAGGAGGCCGGGCAAACGTCGCAGGCCGTCCAGCGCCTGTCGACGGCGGTGCAGAAGATCGGCGAGGTGGTAGGCCTCATCACCAGTATCGCGAGCCAGACCAATCTCCTTGCGCTCAACGCGACGATCGAGGCCGCGCGCGCGGGCGAGGCCGGCAAGGGGTTCGCGGTGGTTGCGAGCGAGGTCAAGAACCTCGCCGGGCAGACGGCGAAGGCGACCGAGGAGATTTCCGCGCAGATCGGCACGATCCAGGAGACGACGGGATCGGTCGTCGCCGCGATCGGCGGGATCGGCGGCACGATCGGGCGCATCAACGAGATCTCGACCGCCATCGCCGCCGCGATCGAGGAGCAGAGCGCCGCGACGAACGAGATCTCGCGCAGCATCCAGCGCGCCGCCGACGGCACGCAGGACGTCAGCGGCGGCATCGCAAAGGTGAGCGCCACGGTCGGGCAGACCGGCTCGGCATCCGAGCAGGTGCTGCAGGCAGCACTCGGTCTTTCTCGCCAGGCGGAATCGCTGCGCGGGCACGTCGACCGGTTCCTCGCCGCGATCAAGGGCGCGTAGCGCGGGCGGCCCTTCCGGGCGGGGCGGGAAGAGGGGTAGACTCCTTCCCATGACGGGGAGGGAGCGCATCGTGCGGCGCGTCAGCGTCGCTGGCCGGGTCCAGGGCGTTTGGTTCCGCGGCTGGACCGTGGAGAACGCGCAGAGCCGCGGCCTGCACGGCTGGGTGCGCAATCGCCAGGACGGCAGCGTCGAGGCCTGTTTTGCGGGGCCCGCCGGCCTCGTCGACGAAATGATCGAGGCCTGCCGCAAAGGCCCGCCGACCGCGCGTGTCGACGCGCTCGTGGCCGAGCCCGCCGCCGACGAAGGCTGGACGGTGTTCAGCCAGTTGCCGACGACAGAGTAGGCTTTGGAACAGACGGCCTTCCATCTTGCAGATACCGACCCGGCGACCCTCGCTTTCGTGGCGTTCGCGGCGTTCGCGTCCTCGATCGTCGGCGGCGTCTCGGGCTATGGCGTCGGCCTCATCCTCCCCATCGTCATCGCGCCCGTCGTCGGGGTGACCGAGATCATCCCGATCATGGCGGTCTCGATGGCGATCACGAACCTGAGCCGTGTCGTCGCTTTCTGGCGCGAGATCGACTGGCCGCGCGGGCGACTGGCCTTGCTGGGGGCGGTGCCGTGCTGCGTGCTGTCGGCCTACGTCTATACGCTGCTGCCGGCGAACGCGATCGCGGCCGTGCTCGGCGGATGCCTCGTCGGCAGCGTGCCGATGCGCCGCGCGCTGGAGCGCAGCGGTTGGCGCATCGGCAATCCGGGCATCGTCGCGGGCGGCGCCACCTACGGCATCCTGATCGGCGGGATGAGCGGCCTTGGCGCCATCGTCATCGCGACCTTCATGGCCGCCGGTGTGGAAGGGGCCGCGCTGATCGGGACGGACGCGCTGGTGTCGCTGTTCACGAACCTCGTGAAGGTCGCCGTTTTCGGCACACGCACTCATCTCGATCTGGAACTGGCGTTCGCGGGCGGACTGATGGGAATCTGCACGATCCCCGGCGCCTTCGTCGGGCGCTGGCTGCTGGAACGCTTCCCGATGACGATCCACACCGCGATGATGGACGTGCTGGTGGCGCTCGGCGGGCTCAGCTTCCTGTGGCGCGCATGGACGGGGGCGGCGTAAGCGCCGCCGCTTCCCCGAACGTCTCGCGGAACGCGGCTTCCAGCGCCATGTCCACTTCCGCCATCGACACGATCTGACCCAGATCGGCCAGCGACGTGACGCCGTAGGCGGGCGCGGATATGCCGCACGGCACGATGCCACCGAAGTGCGAGAGATCGCAGTCGACATTCAGCGAGATGCCGTGGAACGTGACGCCGCGCCGCACGCGCACGCCCAGCGCGCCGATCTTGTCCTCGCGCCGGCCGCCGCGCCCGTCGGGCCCGCGATCGACCCAGATGCCGATGCGCCCTTCGCGTCGCTCGCCCTTCACGTTGAAGCGCTGGAGCGTGCGGATGATCCATTCCTCGAGATGCCGCACATAGGCGCGCACGTCGCCGCCGCGCCGGTTGAGGTCGATCATCACGTATCCGACCCGTTGGCCGGGCCCGTGATAGGTGTACTGCCCGCCGCGCCCGGCCTCGTAGACAGGGAAGCGGCCGGGGGCGACGAGGTCGTCGGGACGGGCCGAAGTGCCGGAGGTGTAGAGGGGCGGGTGCTCGACCAGCCAGACCGTCTCGGGGGCCGTTCCTGCGTGGATTTCGGCCGCACGCGCCTCCATGAAGGCGAGGGCCTCCGGGTAGGCGGTCAGGCCGTCCGCCACGATCCAGGCGAGGCCGTCCAAGGGGCTGTTTTTCCAAGTCATTGAGCGTCCGGCAGGGGGTCTTGCATATGCTCCCCCGATTTGGTATCCCCGCCTCCCCGTGCTTGGCAAGCCCTAGGGTCTGGGTTGGGCCGAAGCACTCCTGCGATGTGCGGTCGTGGCGGAACGGTAGACGCGCCAGCTTGAGGTGCTGGTGGCCGAAAGGTCGTGGAAGTTCGAGTCTTCTCGACCGCACCATTGCTCCCTTTTTGACAGAACCGGGCGTGCGCGATGGCCGACGACAAGTTGCGCGATAGCGCGCTCGAGTATCACCGGCTCCCGACGCCGGGCAAACTCGCGATCGTCGCGACCAAGCCGCTGGCCAACCAGCGCGACCTCGCGCTGGCCTATTCGCCGGGCGTCGCCGCCGCGTGCGAGGCGATCGTCGCCGATCCGGCCGAAGCCGCGACCGTCACCAGCCGCGCCAACCTCGTCGCCGTCATCACGAACGGCACGGCCGTGCTCGGCCTCGGCGCCATCGGGGCGCTGGCCAGCAAGCCCGTGATGGAGGGCAAGGCCGTCCTTTTCAAGAAGTTCGCCGGGATCGACGTGTTCGACATCGAGATCGACGAGCGCGATCCCGACAAGCTGGTCGAAATCATCGCCTCGCTCGAGCCGACTTTCGGCGGCATCAATCTCGAAGACATCAAGGCGCCCGAGTGCTTCGAGATCGAAGCGAAACTCCGCAAGCGCCTCAACATCCCCGTCTTCCACGACGACCAGCACGGCACGGCGATCATTGTCGGGGCCGCGATCCTCAACGGGCTGCGCGTCGTCGGCAAGTCGCTCGACAAGGTGAAGCTGGTGACGTCGGGGGCGGGGGCGGCAGCACTCGCCTGCCTCGACCTGCTCGTCGATCTGGGCGTCAAACAGGAGAACATCTGGGTCACCGACATCGCGGGCGTGGTCTACAACGGCCGCGTCGAGCAGATGGACCCGCGCAAGTCGCGTTATGCGCGCGACACCAACGCGCGCACGCTCGACGACGTGATCGGCGATGCCGACGTGTTCCTCGGCCTTTCGGCGCCTCGCGTGCTGAAGCCCGCGATGGTCGCCAAGATGGGCAAGTCGCCGCTGATTCTGGCACTTGCCAACCCGACGCCGGAAATCCTGCCGGAGGAGGTCAAGGCTGTGCGCCCGGATGCCATCGTGGCGACAGGCCGGTCGGACTATCCCAACCAGGTCAACAACGTCCTGTGCTTCCCGTTCATCTTCCGCGGTGCGCTCGACGTCGGCGCCCGCACGATCAACGAGGCGATGAAGGTCGCCGCCGTGCGCGCGATCGCCGATCTCGCCATGCAGGAGCCTTCGGACATCGTCGTGGCCGCCTATGGCGGCGAGCCGCCGGCCTTCGGCCCGGAAAACCTGATCCCGAAGCCGTTCGATCCGCGCCTGATCACCGAGATCGCGCCGGCGGTGGCGAAGGCGGCGATGGAATCGGGCGTGGCGACGCGCCCGATCAGGAACTTCGACTCCTACCGCGACCAGCTGTCGCAGTTCGTCTATCGCTCGGGCTTCGTCATGAAGCCGATCTTCGAGCGCGCGCGCGCCAATCCCAAGCGCGTCGTGTTCGCCGACGGCGAGGACGAGCGCGTGCTGCGCGCCGCCCAGACGCTGATCGACGACGAGCTGTGCCTGCCGATCCTGATCGGCCGGCGCGAGACGATCCGCAAGCGCATCGAGAAGCTGGGCCTGCGCATCGAGATCGACAAGGACTTCAAGCTCCTCAATCCCGAGGACGTGCCCAACTATGCGCGCGACTGGCAGCTCTATCACCAGATCATGGGCCGTCGCGGCGTGTCGCCGGATACGGCGCGCACCACCGTGCGCACGCGCAATGCCGTGCTGGGCGCGCTCGCCGTGCGCCAGGGCGAGGCCGATGGTCTCATCTGCGGGCTGGTGGGGCGCTATTCGCGCATCCTCAACGACATCGTCGACGTGATCGGCCTGCGCCCCGGCGTCGAAGTGCCGGCCGCGCTTTCGATCCTCGTGCATGCGCACGGCACCGTGTTCATCTGCGACACGCACGTCACGCCCGATCCCACGCCCGTGCAGATCGCCGAGATGACCGTGCGCGCCGCCGACGTGATCAAGCATTTCGGGCTGAAGCCCAAGGCGGCGCTGCTGTCGCATTCCAATTTCGGATCAGCCGATACCAAGAGCGCGCGCAAGATGCGTGCGGCGCTGGAGCGCATCCAGGCGATGGCGCCCTATCTGGAAGTCGACGGCGAGATGACCGCCGAGGCCGCCCTTTCGCAGGAGATCCGCGGTCAGCGAATCCTCGAAGGGCGCCTCGAGGGGGCCGCCAACCTGCTGGTGATGCCCACGCTGGACGCTGCGAACATCTCGTTCAGCCTGCTGAAGGAACTGGGCGACGCGCAGAAAATCGGGCCGATCCTGCTGGGCATGAACAAGCCGGCCCACGTCCTCGACAGCAGCGTAACGGTGCGCGGCATCGTCAATATCGCCGCGTTTTGCGTCGTCGACGCGCAGGTCGAGAACCCGGCCTAGGCTTCCGGTATCCGGGGACGCTCGGTGCCGCGACCCCATGGCTCATCGGCGGCCCGGTTCCGTGCTAGACTGGCTCCGTATCGCGGTGCCCGTCGGCGACTTTCGCGCCCGCTCATAGATATGCGTGCCGACGAATCCAACAAAGGCGAATGCCATGTTCGATTCCGGAAAGAACGGCGCAAGTCATACTCCGAAAAGTGCGGATTTCGGCAAGCTCCATCCCTGGTTCACGTGGGTAGAGCAGTATCTGGGCGATTGCGCGGGCGGAAAGAAGCTCGCCGGACGCAGGGACATCGATCCCGGCTGCTTCGGCCCGAATCTCCATCTGCTCAATCTTGCCGATGTCGTGCGCGACGGCGAAAAGGTGCGATTCCGGTTTCGCCTCGTCGGTTCGACCCAGTCGGATATGGCTGGCCGCGAAATCACGGGCCGCTTCGTCGAGGATGCGGTGCTTCCAAGGTTCGTCGAGCGAATCAACGCGAACATGCGCGCCGTCGTCGACACGCGCGGTCCGATCTACGACAGGTTTCCGATGCCGCATCCCGAGCGCGATTTCCTCGACAGCGAGCGCGTCTACTTCCCGCTGGCGTCGGACGGCGATGTGGTCGACATGATCTTGATCGCTTGCAGCTATCCCGGCGTCAGGGAAATGATGCCGAAATTGCCGGTCGGCTGGAAGCCGGGGCCGGCCTGACGCCGCCGGAGCGTTCCTTCACATGCGCTTGCGTCGAGGCTTCAGGTGCGGAGCGACGACTGCCTGCGTATCCTTGCTCGGTACGACCGGCACGATCTCGAACGTGACGCCCGCACCGCGCCAGCCCAGCACCCATTCCTGCAGCAGGCGCAGATCGTCGCATTCCATGAGCTGGAAGCAGCGGTCGAAATTCGGCTCGATCCAGCTACCGACATAGGCGAGCCCTTTGGGGAGCTGGCGCCCCTTGCTCTTTACCCGCTGGTAGACCGGGATGGCATCCTGATCCTTGAAACGCTCGACGATCATGAAAAGCATGGCGTTGTTCCTCTCCGGTCTGGCGACTAGGGTTCTGACACCGGCGCATGCCTGTCAAGCTCGCGGGCGGGGTGACAAGGGCGCGCCATTTGCCTAGAAGCAGGCATGACCTCCGCCGCCACACCCGCGATCGGCCGCCGTGCGGCCCTCATCCTGTTCTTCGCGGTCCCGCTCTTCTTCGCCTGCAACATGCTCGTCGCGCGCTGGAACGCGGGCGCGATCCCGTCGGTGGCGCTCGCCTTCTGGCGCTGGACGATCACGCTGGCGATCCTGCTGCCCTTCGTCGCCGAGCGGCTGTGGCGCGGGCGCGACGAGATCCGGGCGCGCTGGCGCACCTATCTGTGGCTCGGCTTCCTCGGCATGGGCGTGTGCGGGGCGCCGGTCTATGCGGCCGGCATCACGACGACCGCGATGAATATCGGCCTGATCTACGCCGCCTCGCCGGTGCTGATCGTGCTGATCGCCTGGCTGCGCCACGGCGAGCCCGTCACGACCCGCCAGGCGACGGGCATCGCGGCGTGCCTTGCCGGCATGCTGTGGATCGTGCTGCGCGGGGATCCCGCCAACGTGCTGCGGCTCGAATTCGTGCCGGGCGACCTGATGATCGTTGCCGCGATGGTTGCGTGGTCGATCTATTCGGTCGCGTTGCGCCACACGCCGACGAAGTTCGACCCCACGGCGCGGCTTGCGGCGATCTGCGCAGGCGGCGTGCTCGTCAACCTGCCGATCTATTTCGGCGAGATCGCCTTCGTGGCAGCCACGCCGCTCGAATGGAAGACGGCTGGCATCGTGCTGTTCCTTGCACTGGTGCCAGGCATCGGCTCGTACCTGTCCTATTCGCTGATCGTCGCTGCGCTCGGCCCCGCGACCGCGAGCCTGATCATGTATCTCACGCCCCTCTACGGGGCGGGTCTCGCATGGGCGCTGCTCGGCGAGCGGCTGGCGGATTTTCATCTGGTCGGACTCGCGTTGCTGCTGCCGGGCCTGTGGCTCGGCACGCGCAAGCAGGCCTAGATCGCCAGCACCATGCGCGCGGCCTCGGCGATCTTGGCCGTCTGCCGCTTGCCGCCCAGCAGGCTCTGTCCGAACAGGAAAGCGTAGAACAGCAGGGCGCGCGCCTGCGCCTGCTCGCCCGGCAGGCCGGCGCGCGCGAACAGTTCCGCCACGCGCGCGAGACGCTCGGCATCCACGGCCGCGACCGCATCCGCCGCCGCCTCGTCGTTGCGGGCAAGCGCCCGGATGGCGAGTTCGACCGCCAGCCCCTTCGGGTTGGGCGCGCGGGCATAGATGTCGATCATCGCGGCCAGCGCCGCGCGCGGATCGGTCGCAGCCTCGGCCTGGTCGCGGATCGCGGCGATGCGCGCTTCCTGCCAGCGCAGCAGGGTGCGGTTGCGCAGGTCTTCCCGGTCGCGGAAATGCCAATAGAACGAGCCTTTGGTGACGCCAAGGCGCTGGGCCAGTGGTTCCACGCGGATCGCGCCTTGGCCCTCGGCGGCGAGGGCGTCGAGGGCGGCGGCGATCCAGGCGGCTTCGTCGAGCCGGGGCTTCGTTGACAGGCGGCTTGCCATACCATACGGTAGCGTATGTTTCCGGGGAGGAAAAGCCCGATGAGCGCCGTCTTCACGTCCCCCGATCCCGATTGGGAAGCCAAGGTGCGCGACAGCTTCGCGCGGCAAGGCGCCATGGAGACGATAGGTGCGAGGCTCGTCCATCTCGAGCCGGGGCACGCCCATGTCGCGGTCGACTACGCCGACGCCGTCGCCCAGCAGCACGGCTACGTGCATGGCGGCGTGGTCGGCATGATCGCGGATTCCGCCGGCGGCTATGCCGGTTTCTCGCTGATGCCGCCGGGCGCCAGCGTGCTCACGGTCGAATACAAGATGAACTTGCTTGCCCCGGCCGAGGGGCAGACCATCGTCGCCAAGGGGCGCGTGATCAAGCCCGGCCGCACGCTGGTGATCACGCAGACCGACGTTTTCGCGCACAAGGACGGGCAGACGCGCCTGTGCGCCACGATGCTGCAGACGCTGATGACGATGACCGGAAAGACCGACGGCCGTACCGTCGGCGTGTAGAGGGAGAGAAGGATGGCCGGCAACGCGCTTCCCCAGTTCGATTTCGGCCTCGGCGACGACATCGACATGCTGCGCACGCAGGTCGCGCGCTTCGCCGCCGACGAGATCGCGCCGCGCGCCGCGGAGATCGACCGCAGCAACGAATTCCCGATGGACCTGTGGCGCAAGTTCGGCGATCTGGGCCTGCTCGGTATCACCGTGGACGAGAAATACGGCGGCTCAGGCATGGGCTATCTCGCGCATTGCGTGGCGGTGGAGGAGATCAGCCGCGCCTCGGCCTCGGTCGGGCTTTCCTACGGCGCGCATTCGAATCTTTGCGTCAACCAGATTGCACGCAACGGCAACGAGGCGCAGAAGCGCAAGTACCTCCCCAAACTCATCTCAGGCGAGCATGTGGGCGCGCTCGCGATGTCGGAGCCGGGGGCGGGGTCGGATGTCGTCGGCATGAAGCTGCGCGCCGAGAAGAAGGGCGACCGCTACGTCTTCAACGGCAACAAGATGTGGATCACCAACGGCCCGGATGCCGACACGCTCGTCGTCTACGCCAAGACCGATCCGGCCGCCGCCTCGCGCGGCATCACGGCCTTCCTGATCGAGAAATCGATGAAGGGCTTCACCAAGGCGCAGAAGCTCGACAAGCTCGGCATGCGGGGCTCCAACACCTGCGAACTCGTCTTCCAGGACTGCGAAGTGCCCGAGGAGAACGTTTTGGGTGCGGTTGGAAAGGGCGTGAACGTGCTGATGAGCGGGCTCGACTACGAGCGCTCGGTGCTTGCCGCCGGCCCCTGCGGGATCATGCAGGCCGCCCTCGACATCGCGGTCCCCTATGTCCACGAGCGCAAGCAGTTCGGCCAGGCGATCGGCGAATTCCAGCTCGTGCAGGGCAAGCTCGCCGACATGTACACGACGACCAACGCCTGCAAGAGCTACGTCTACGCCGTCGCCAAGGCCTGCGACCGGGGCCAGACGACCCGCAAGGACGCCGCCGGAGCCATCCTCTATGCGGCCGAAAAGGCCACGCAGGTGGCGCTGGACGCGATCCAGCTGCTGGGCGGCAACGGCTACATCAACGATTACCCCACCGGGCGGCTGCTTCGCGATGCCAAGCTCTACGAGATCGGGGCCGGAACGTCGGAGATCCGACGCTGGCTGATCGGCCGCGAGCTGTTTGCCGAAACGGCCTGAATCCGGGCTAGACTGGGCGCGTGGTCTGAGGGAAACGATGCCGAAGCGCAGGTTGATTTCATCGGGTTCGAGTTTCGAGAAGCTCGCGGGCTATTCGCGCGCCGTGGTGGACGGGGAATGGATCTTCGTATCCGGCACGACCGGCTTCGATTATTCGAAGATGGCGATCCCCAAGGGCGTCGTCGCGCAGACCGAGCAGTGCTTCGCCAACATCGCGGCAGCCCTCGCCAAGGCGGGCGGCAGTCTTGCCGACGTCGTGCGCGTGCGCATCTTCCTCGCCAGCCGCAAGGATTTCGCGGCCGTGGCGCCGATCGTGGGCAAGCACTTCGCCAAGATCCGCCCGGCGAACACCACGCTGGTGACGGGATTCGTCGATCCGCGCATGAAGATCGAGATCGAAGTGACCGCAAAACGGAGCAAGCGCTGACATGCCGACCATCCTGATCGTCGGCGCCTCGCGCGGCATCGGTCTCGAATATGTCCGCCAGTTCGCGGCCGCCGGGTGGCGGACCATCGGCACCGTGCGCGACATGGCGAAGGGCGCCGACGTCTCGAAAGCCGGCGGCGAAGTGTATCTGTGCGACGTCAACGACGCGGCATCGGTCGCGCGTCTTGCGAAAAGCCTCGCGAGAGACGCGATCGACGTTCTCGTTTGCAACGCCGGCATCTATACGGGTCGCGACTGGAAGCTGGGCGCGACCGATTTCGCCGCGTTCGAGGAAATCCTGCGCACGAACACGCTCGCCCCACTGCGCGTGGCCGAAGCGCTGATCGAGAACGTCGCGCGCAGCGAGCGCAAGACGATCGTGTTCACGTCCTCGCGCATGGGTTCGAATGCGCAGACGAACGGCGGCAGCATGCCCTACCGCGTGTCGAAGGCGGCTCTCAACTCGGTCGCCAAGAACATGGCGCACGATCTGGCCCCGCGTGGCATCACGACGATCACGACGCATCCGGGGTGGGTGCGTACCGAGATGGGTGGGGCGGGGGCGGCCATCGACGTTTCGGGATCGGTCGCCGGCCTCAAGAAGACCATCGAAAAGCTGACGCCGGCCGACAACGGCAAGTTCTTCAACTACGACGGCTCCGAACTTCCCTGGTAGGTGCGGCGATGGAACTCACCGAAACGCAGACGATGATCCGGGACGCCGCGCGCGACTATGCGCGCGAACGCCTGTGGCCGACGGCCGCCGCGCGCGAGAAGGAACGACTGTTCCCGCGCGACCTCGTGCGCGAGATGGGCGAACTCGGCTTCATGGGCATGCTGGTGCCCGAGGAGTTCGACGGGGCGGGCGTGGACCACGTCGCCTACGCGCTCGCCATCGAGGAGATCGCGGCGGGCGACGGCGCGGTCTCCACGGTCATGAGCGTGCACAATTCGGTCGGCTGCATGCCGATCCTCAAATTCGGCACCGACTGGCAGAAGCAGACCTTCCTGCGCCCGCTCGCAAAGGGCGCCAAGCTCGGCGCCTTCGCGCTGACCGAGCCGTCGGCGGGCTCGGACGCTTCCGCCATCAAGACGCGCGCGCGCCGCGACGGGAATCACTGGGTCGTGGACGGCGCCAAGCAGTTCATCACCTCGGGCGGTACGGCCGACGTCGCCATCGTATTCGCGATCACCGATCCTACCGCCGGCAAGAAGGGGATCAGCGCCTTCATCGTGCCGACCGACACGGCCGGCTGGAAGGTGGCGCGGCTGGAAGAGAAGCTCGGGCAGAAATGCTCCGACACCGCGCAGATCGTCATGGAGAGCATGCGCCTCACGCCGGACCTCATGCTGGGCGCGGAAGGCGACGGCTACCGGATCGCGCTCGCCAATCTCGAAGGCGGGCGTATCGGCATCGGCGCGCAGGCCGTGGGCATGGCGCGATCGGCCTATCAGGCGGCGCGCGAATACGCGCTGCAGCGCGAGACGTTCGGCCAGAAGATCTTCGACCATCAGGCCGTCCAGTTCCGCCTCGCCGACATGGCAACCGATATCGAAGCCGCCCGCCTGCTCGTGCTCAACGCCGCGAGCCTGCGCGACCGCGGCCTGCCGTGCCTGAAGGAAGCCGCGATGGCGAAGCTCTTCGCCTCGGAAATGGCCGAGCGCGTCTGCTCGGCCGCCATCCAGACCCATGGTGGCTACGGCTATCTCGCCGATTTCCCTGTCGAGCGGATCTGGCGCGACGTGCGCGTCTGCCAGATCTATGAAGGAACCAGCGACATCCAGCGGCTCGTGATCGCGCGCGCGCTGAAGACGGAGGCCTGAAGACATGCCGGCGCCCATCGATTTCTATTTCGACTTCTCCAGTCCCTACGGTTTCTTCGCCTCGCTGCGCATCGACGATCTCGCCGGGCACTACGGTCGGGCGGTCAAATGGCGGCCGATGTTGCTGGGGGCGGCCTTCAAGCAGTCGGGCATGAAGCCGCTGCTCGAGATACCGATGAAAAGCGACTATGTGCGCCACGATTTCGTGCGGTTCGGCCGGCTGCTCGGCGTCAAATTCCGTCTGCCCGATCCGTTTCCGTACGCGGCGATCGCACCCTCGCGGGCCTTCTACTGGCTCGACGCGCGCGATCCGGCACTTGCCAAGCGTTTCGCCAAGGCGGTGTTCCGGCAGAGCTACGTTGCCGGCATCGACGTCTCTGGCATCGATTTCGTGTGCGATCTTGCCGCCGGCATGGGCGTGCCGCGCGAGGAACTGAAGACGGCCCTCGGCTCGCCGGAGGTCAAGGAAAGGCTGCGCAGCGAAGTGGACGCAGCTGTCGCCAAAGGCGTTTTCGGCTCGCCCTATATCGTTATCGACGGGGAGCCCTTCTGGGGCGCCGACCGGCTGTCGCAGGTCGAGGAATGGCTCGTGACGGGCGGCTGGTGACATGAGCGCGCTCGCGTCCCGCATCGACACGCGCAGCGACGCATTCCGCGCGAACGATGCCGCGATGCGCGCCCTCGTGGCCGACCTGCGGGGGACCTGCGACCGGATTCGCGAGGGCGGCGGGCCCGCGGCGCGCGACAAGCATGTGGGGCGCGGCAAGCTGCTCCCCCGCGAGCGCATCCGCACGCTGCTCGATCCGGGCGCGCCCTTCCTCGAATTCTCGCAGCTCGCCGCCTGGGGTATGTACGGGGGCGAAGTGCCTGCCGCGGGCATCGTCACCGGCATCGGGCGCGTGTCGGGTCGCGAATGCGTGATCGTGTGCAACGACGCCACGGTCAAGGGCGGCACCTACTTCCCCGCGACCGTCAAAAAGCACCTGCGCGCGCAGGAGATCGCGCGCGAGAACCGGCTGCCCTGCATCTATCTGGTCGATTCCGGCGGCGCCAACCTGCCCAACCAGGACGACGTGTTCCCCGACCGCGAGCATTTCGGGCGCATCTTCTACAATCAGGCCACGCTTTCGGCTGCCGGCATTCCGCAGATCGCCGTGGTGATGGGCAGCTGCACGGCGGGCGGCGCCTACGTGCCCGCGATGTCGGATGAATCGATCATCGTGAAGAACCAGGGCACGATCTTTCTCGGCGGGCCGCCATTGGTGAAAGCGGCGATCGGCGAGGTGGTGACGGCCGAGGAACTGGGTGGCGCCGACGTGCATGCCCGCGTCTCGGGCGTGGTCGATCACTATGCGCAGAACGACGCGCATGCACTGGGCATCGCGCGGCGGATCGTCGGCAACCTAAATGGCTCAAAGCCGGCGCGACCTGACCTGCGCGCGCCTGTGGACCCGGCGTTCGATCCGGCCGAGCTCTACGGCATCGTGCCGCAGGACCTGCGCCAGCCCTACGATGTGCGCGAGGTCATTGCGCGCACGGTCGACGGCTCGACGTTCGACGAGTTCAAGGCGCTCTACGGCACGACACTGGTATGCGGCTTCGCGCGGATCTGGGGCCATCCAGTCGGCATCATCGCGAACAATGGCATCCTGTTCTCGGAAAGCGCGCTGAAAGGGGCACACTTCATCGAACTCTGCTGCCAGCGTGGCATCCCCCTCGTGTTCCTGCAGAACATCTCCGGATTCATGGTCGGCAAGAAGTACGAGGCGGGCGGGATCGCGCGCGACGGGGCGAAGCTCGTCACGGCCGTGAGTTGCGCCAAGGTGCCCAAATTCACGGTCATCATCGGCGGATCGTTCGGCGCCGGGAACTACGGCATGTGCGGGCGCGCCTTCGGGCCGCGTTTCCTGTGGATGTGGCCCAACGCGCGCATCTCGGTGATGGGCGGCGAGCAGGCCGCCTCGGTGCTGGCGACGGTGAAGCGCGACAATCTGGAAACGGCCGGCAAGGCATGGAGCGCCGCCGAGGAGGATTCTTTCAAGAAGCCGATCCGCGACCAGTACGAGACGCAAGGGCATCCCTATTACGCCTCGGCCCGCCTGTGGGACGACGGCATCATCGATCCGGCCGAGACGCGCAACGTGCTGGGCCTGGGCCTTTCGGCCGCCGCCAATGCGCCGATCGAGGAGACACGCTTCGGCGTGTTCCGGATGTGAGCAAGGGCTTCAGGATCGCGACCGATGCACGCGGCGTCGCCACGCTGTGGCTTGACCGGGCCGAGCTGCACAACGCCTTCGACGACGCGCTGATCGCCGTGCTGACGGCGGAACTCGGGCGGCTCGCCGCCGATGCAGGCGTGCGCATCGTTATCCTCGCCGCGAACGGAAAGAGCTTCTCGGCCGGCGCCGATCTCAACTGGATGAAGCGGATGGCCGGCTATTCCGAGGCCGAGAACCGCCGCGATGCCGATGCGCTGGCAGGCCTGATGCGCGCCCTCGACGCTTTTCCGAAGCCGACGCTCGCGCGGGTCCACGGGGCGGCGTATGGCGGCGGCGTGGGGCTCGTCGCGTGCTGCGACATCGCGGTGGCGGCGCAGCCGGCGACTTTCTGCCTGTCTGAATCGAAACTCGGCCTGATCCCGGCCGTGATCTCGCCCTATGTCGTCTCGGCGATGGGCGCGCGCGCCGCACGCCGCTATTTCCTGACGGCCGAAACCTTCGATGCGGCGACCGCGCATCGCCTCGGCCTCGTCCACGAGGTGACGGCGCAAGACGCGCTTGACGCGGCCGTCGAGGGCATCGTGGCGAAGCTGCTGGCGGCCGGGCCCGCCGCGCAGCGCGAGTGCAAGGCACTGATCGCGCGCGTGGCCGGTGGCCCGGTCGACGACACGATGGTGGATGACACGGCCGCGCGCATCGCGCGCATCCGCGTGTCGCCGGAAGGGCGCGAGGGGATCGCCGCCTTCCTTGAAAAGCGCAAGCCGGGCTGGGCCGGCGGGAGCGGGGCGTGAAGACCCGCCGGGGAAGCTTCGCCACCGGCATCGCCGCGACGGCGACGCTGCTGCTGCTGATCGCCTTTGCGGTCGCGGGCGATGTCGGCGTTTCTCTTGCGATGACGATGGTGGCTGCGGCGGTCGCGGCGGCCGCTTTCTTCAGCGTGGTGTTTCCCGGATCGATCTTCTTCTCGTTGGCGTTGACGAACTCGATCGCGATGTATGTGTCGATATTCGTTTTCCTGCTGGAATCGAATTTCCGCGCCGTCTCGCCGCTCGCCCGGCATGTCGGCTTCCTGCTGCCGGTGGCTGGCTTCATCCTGGGCGCGTATCTGCGCCGCGGGGAGATACGCGGGATCGTCACCGAACAGCAGGTCCGCCCGGCGGTCAACCTGCGCAATTCGGGCTGGTGGCTGGTGCCGACCGCGGGGATCTGCGCGGCGACCTTCGCGATCCCGGTGCTCGATCCCGACGCCCGCTTCATCGATGCCGCGTTCGTGCTGTCGATGTTCGTCGCTTCGGTGCTCGTGCTCGCCGCCGCGCGCAATGTCGCGATCTTCCTGATCGACGCGGGCCTGCTGTTCGAGGAATTCTTCGAACGGCTGGAGCGGCTCGTGCTTCCGGTCTACGCTTTCCTGACGTTCTATTTCCTGATCGTCGTCGCCTTCGCGTCGCTCTACAAGATCGTCGACCGGTTCGTGCCCGGCCCCCATTTCAAGATTCTCGGCGACGACCGCCCGGTCGCCTTCGCCGACGCGATCTATTTCTCGGTCGTCACGCTGTCGACTGTCGGCTACGGCGACATCCTGCCGGTCAGCGAGGCCGTCCGGCTGATCGCGCTGATCCAGGTCGTTCTCGGGATCACGCTGCTGCTCGTCGGCTTTTCCGAGATCATGAGCTATTCGCGCGAGATCGCGGCCCGCCGCCGTGGTGCGGGCAAGGGTGGGCCCGATGCTTGAACGCCTGCTGATCGCCAATCGCGGCGAGATCGCCGTGCGCGTCGCACGCACCGCGCGGCGCATGGGCATCCGTACCGTCGCCGTGTATTCCGAGGCCGACGCGAATGCGATGCATGTCACGGCGTGCGACGAAGCGCTGCCTGTCGGCGGGCCCGCACCCAAGGACAGCTATCTGCGCGCCGAGGCGATCATCGCTGCCGCGAAGAAGGCGGGTGCCGACAGCGTGCATCCGGGCTACGGGTTCCTTTCCGAGAACGCCACGTTCGCTGAGGCCTGCGCGGATGCCGGGCTCGTCTTCGTCGGGCCGCCACCGGCCGCCATCCGCGCGATGGGCGGCAAGAGCGAGGCAAAGGCCCTGATGGTCGAGGCGGGCGTGCCCGTCGTGCCCGGCTATCACGGTGCTGCGCAGGACTTCGCGACGCTGACCAAGGAAGCGGCGAAGGTCGGCTACCCCGTGCTGATCAAGGCGTCGGCGGGCGGCGGCGGCAAGGGCATGCGCGTGGTCGCGCGCGAAGCGGATCTCGCCGAGGCGCTTGCGGGTGCGCAGCGGGAGGCGCAGTCGGCTTTCGGCGATCCGCGCGTGCTGATCGAGCGCTATCTCGACCGGCCGCGGCATATCGAAGTGCAGGTCTTCTGCGATGGCCACGGCAACGGTGTCTATCTCTTCGAGCGCGACTGCTCGCTGCAGCGCCGCCACCAGAAGGTGATCGAGGAGGCCCCGGCACCCGGCATGACGCCGGCGCGCCGCAAGGCGATGGGCGAGGCGGCCGTGCGCGCGGCCAAGGCCGTGGGCTATGTGGGTGCTGGCACGGTCGAGTTCATCGCCGACCAGGCGGGCGAATTCTTCTTCATGGAAATGAATACGCGCCTGCAGGTCGAGCATCCGGTGACGGAGGCGATCACCGGCCTCGATCTCGTCGAATGGCAGCTGCGCGTCGCGGCGGGCGGGAAGCTGCCGCTGGCGCAGGCCGATCTTTCCATCGCCGGCCACGCCTTCGAGGCGCGCATCTATGCCGAGGACCCGGCGCGCGACTTCCTGCCAGCAACCGGCACGCTGCACCGGCTCGATTTCCCGACGGCGACGGATGGCGTGCGTGTCGATACCGGCGTGCGCGCGGGCGACGAGGTGACGATCCATTACGATCCGATGATCGCCAAGCTGATCGCGCACGGGCCGGACCGCGCAGCCGCCTTGTGCAAGCTCGCCGACGCGCTGGATGCCGTGCGCGTCGTGGGCCTTGCGAACAACGTTTCGTTCCTCGCCCGTGTCGCGCGCCACAAGGCGTTCGCCGGCGGCGAGATCGACACGGGCTTCATCCAGCGCCACCGTGCCGAATTGCTGCCGGCACCCGCACCTGCAGATGACACGACGTTGGCGCTCGCCGCGCTTGGCGTGCTGCTGACGCGCGCGGCCGTTGCCGCGACGTGCGATCCCCATTCGCCGTGGAGCCGGTCGGACGGCTGGCGCCTCAACGGCGATTCGCACGATCGGCTGCTGTTCGCCGACGGCACTGCACAGGTCGCCGTCACGGCGCATTTCCGCAAACGCGGCTACGTCCTCGACCTGCCCGGCGGGCCGGTCGCGGCATCGGGCACTCTGGCGGCGGACGGCGCGCTGTCGGCCGACATCGCGGGCCGCCGGCTGCACGCCCATGTGGACCGCCGCGGCGGCGAATGGACCGTCTTCCGCAACGGCGAGAGCCGCACGCTGGTGCTGGTCGATCCGCTCGCGGCCGCCGACAGCGGTGCGGCGTCGGATGCGAAGCTGGTGGCGCCGATGCCCGGCAAGATCGTCGCCGTGCACGTGAAGGCGGGCGAGAGCGTCGTGCGCGGGCAGAAGCTGGTCGTGCTCGAAGCGATGAAGATGGAGCACACGATCCTCGCCCCCGTCGACGGCACGGTCGAGCGCGTGCGCTTCCAGCCGGGTGAGCAGACTTCGGAAGGCGAGGAGCTGGTCGTCTTCGTCGCGAAGGCGGAGTAGGGGCCATGCGCGTTCCGCCCCGCGTCCGCATGGTCGAGGTGGGCCCGCGCGACGGGCTGCAGAACGAGGCGACGCCGGTCGACGTCGCGACGAAGGTCGCGCTGATCGACAGGCTGGCCGCGAGCGGCCTGACGGTCGTGGAATCGGGAAGCTTCGTCTCGCCCAAATGGGTCCCGCAGATGGCCGACACCGACAAGGTGATGGCTGCCATCCGGCGTCGGCCGGGCGTGTCGTATCCCGTGCTGGTGCCGAACCTGAAAGGGCTGGAAGGCGCCATCGCCGCGAAGGCCGGCGAGATCGCGATCTTCGGCGCCGCGTCCGAAAGCTTCTCGAAGCGCAACATCAACTGCTCGATCGCCGAAAGCCTCGACCGTTTCGCGCCCGTCGCGGCGCAGGCGAAAACGCTCGGCATCCGGGTGCGCGGCTATGTGAGCTGCGTGCTGGGCTGCCCGTACGAGGGCGAGATCGCGCCGGCCGCCGTCGCCGACGTCGCCGCCCGGCTCCATGCGATGGGCTGCTACGAGGTGTCGCTGGGCGACACGATCGGCACGGGCACGCCGGCGCGCGCGCAGGCGATGGTCGATGCGGTCGCGGCGCGCGTGCCGCGCGAGGCGCTGGCGGTCCATTTCCACGACACCTACGGGCAGGCGCTGGCGAACATCCTCGCCTGCCTCGAGCGCGGGGTCGCGGTGGTGGACAGTGCCGTTGCCGGGCTGGGGGGCTGCCCCTACGCCAAGGGGGCGTCGGGCAATGTCGGCTCCGAGGACGTGCGGTACATGCTGGGCGGGATGGGGATCGAGACGGGCGTGGATCTCGATGCGCTGGCCGAGGCCGGGCGCTTTATCTGCGCGGCACTGGGGCGTGCGCCCACCAGCCGGGTCGCGCAGGCGCTGGCGGCCAAGTCCGTTCAAAATTAGCGGTTCTTATGGACGGCTTGCCAAGGCACGGCGACCGGCCTAGTGTTCCGGGATCGCGTGGCCGTTTGCATGCCGCGTTCAGGTCCGCGCCCCAAGGCTCGCATGCCGTACCAGTTGTCGAAGATCAAGGTCCTCGTCCTCGAGGACAACAGCCACATGCGCAAGCTCCTCAAGGGCCTGCTCGACGCCATTGGCGTGCGCGAAGTGGTCGAGGCGAGCGAGGGTGCGGCCGCCTATCAGGCGATAAAGGTGAACCCCGTCGATTTCGCGCTGGTGGACTGGGAGACCTATCCGGTCAGCGGTCTCGAGTTCACGCGCAAGGTGCGCACCGAACCGGATTCGCCCAACCCGTTCCTGCCGATCATCATGGTGACCGGCCACACCGAACGCGAGCGCGTGACCAAGGCGCGCGACCTGGGCGTCACCGAATTCCTCGCCAAGCCCATCAGCGCCCAGTCGCTGGCCCAGCGCATCGAAGAGATCGTCGACCGCCCGCGCCCCTATATCCGCACCAAGTCCTATTTCGGTCCTTGCCGCCGCCGCAAGCGCGGTGGCATCTATATCGGTACCGAACGGCGAGTCCAGGTCTGACCGCCCCGGCAACGATGGAATCGGGATCGGGATGAGCCAGGGCTCGGGCAGCGGTCGCAGCTTTCAGGTCATCAATCCGCCGAACCTTCTGAAGCAGAAGGTGGGGAGCGGCGGTCTGGACGCGAACACCGTCAAGCGCGCCGAGAAGGTGTTCGACGGCCTGCGCGGCGAGTTCGAGGAGAACGCGCGCGGCGACGTGGCCAAGCTCGTCGACGCGGCCAACACGCTGCTGAAGGCGCCCAACGACATCAAGAAGCGGCAGGAAGTCTACATGCTGGCGCACGAGCTGCGCGGGCAGGGCGGCTCCTACGGCTATCCGCTGGTCACGCGCTTCGGCGACCAGCTCTGCCGCTATCTCGACGCGACCGACATGCTCGACGCCAAGAGCCTGATCATCGTCAAGGCGGCTTCCGACGCGATCGCCGTCGTGATCAATTCCAAGGTCGTCGGCGACGGCGGCGATACCGGCCGCCAGCTCGTCGGCATGCTCGACAAGGCGCTGGCGATGGCCAAGGGTGAAGGCTGAACGAACCCCCGATGACTCTGCATATCGTGAAACTGTGCGTCGGCTGCGATTCGGTCGAGGACCTCGCCGGCTGGCAGAAGAAGCGCATGAAGGACATGAAGGCCAAGGGCCAGAAGGTCCAGCTCAAGCATGTCACGCGCAACACGCCCAAGCGCGGCGACGAGATCGCGGGCGAAGGCTCGCTGTACTGGGTGATCAAGGGCACGATCCGCGTGCGCCAGAAGATCGTCCGCTTCGTCAGCCGCAAGGACAAGGCGGGCAAGCCCGCCTGCGAGATCCATCTCGATCCCAAGCTCGTGCGCACGCACCCCAAGCCGATGCGCGCGTTCCAGGGCTGGCGCTATTTCGAGGCGTCGAGCGCGCCCAAGGATCTCGATGCGAAGGCGGCGGCGGAACTGGGCAAGATCCCCGCGCAGATGGCCGAAGAACTGCGGGCGCTGGGGCTGCTGTAGGCGGCGGGCGCGTTGCGCGCCAAGCCGTCCTCTACCGGGGTAATAATAGGGACGAAGAAACGATCTGGCAACTTGCGCCATGTCGTACTAGATGACGTTCCCTTCGCGCCTTGAGGGAACAAAGATGATCGCCTGCGGACTGGATTTCGGAACGTCGAACTCGGCCATCGGCGTCATGCGCGACGCGACGGCGGAGCTGGCGCCGGTCGAAGGCAACGACACGCTGATCCCGAGCGCCGTGTTCTTCGACGAAGAGACGAAGGGCCGGGTGCTGTACGGCAACGAGGCGATCTCGGCCTATGTCGGACAGGTCGACGGGCGGCTGATGCGCGCGCTCAAGTCGATCCTCGGCTCGCCCCTGATCGACGAGGAAACTAGCCTGAACGGCCGCAAGATGCCGCTCGCGACGGTCGTCGAGATCTTCGTGCGGCACCTGAAGCGCAAGGCGGAGGCCTTCGCAGGCCGGGAGATCACGTCCGTCGTGCATGGCCGTCCGGTGCGCTTCGTCGACGGCGACGAGGAGGCCGATGCGCGCGCGCAAGCGACGCTGGAGGCCATCGCGAAGCGCGTGGGGTTCCGCGACGTCGCGTTCGTGTACGAGCCGATCGCGGCGGCGCATCACTACGAGCAGACGATCGAAAAGGAAGCGCTGGTGCTGATCGCCGACATCGGCGGTGGCACGAGCGACTTTTCCGTGATCCGCCTCGGCCCGCAGCACAAGGGGCGCGCCGACCGCGGCAAGGACGTGCTCGCGAACGCTGGCGTGCGCGTGGGCGGCACCGATTTCGATACGGCGCTCAACCTCGCCTCGGTGATGCCGCTGCTGGGGCTCGGCACGCATCTCGTCGAGAAAAACCTGCCGATGCCGAGCGCGCTCTATCACGAGCTCGCCACCTGGTCGACGATCAACTTCGCCTACACCTACAGGAACGAACGCGAGCTCGTCGAGCTGGTCTCGCTCGCGCGCGAGCCGCAGAAAGTGGCGCGCCTGCTGGCGCTGGTACGCCAGCGGCTCGGCCACCGCATCGCATTCTCGATGGAAGACACGAAGATCGCGCTGAGCGCCGGGGAAAGCGTGGAAGTGCCGCTGGGCTTCCTCGAGAAGGGTCTTGCCGTCGTCGCGACGCGCGGCGATTTCGAGCGCGCCATCGAAAGCCGGATGGAGCGGCTCCGCAAGGCGGCCGGTGAATGCATCGCGGCGGCGGGGCTCGCACCTTCCGCCATCGACACGATCTTCCTCACCGGCGGGTCGAGCCGCGTGCCGGCCGTGCGCGCCGCGATCGGGCGCGCGGCGCCGTCGGCACGCCTCGCCGGCGGTTCGGACCTGCTGTCGGTGGCGCTCGGCCTGACGCAGATCGCGGGGAGCCGCGCCTAGGCGGCTGCCAGCGCGCGTTCGAGGAAGTCGAGCCGGTCCTGTCCCCAGAAAGGTTCGTCCCTGTAGATGTACCAGGGCGCGCCGAAGACCTGACGGTCGATGGCTTCCTGCGTATAGGCCTCGTAGACCACCTTCGTGTCGTCCGCGCAGGCGGCCTCCCACAGGCGCGTGGCATTGCGGCCGTGTTCGGCGGCGATGGCCTTGAGCGTTTCGGGATCGGAGACGTCGCGTTCCTCCTCCCAGATCGCCTTGCCGAGGAAGCCGACCAGCGCCAGCGCGTTAAGCTCCTTGCGGTCGGCGGCGATGATCAGGCGCGCGGCCATCTCCGTCGGCACGCGCGAGAATTTGGGCTGGAAATCGATCGGGATGCCGAGTAGTTCGCTCCACCGCTTCAGTTCGAACATGCGGTAGGCCTGACGCTGCTTGGGCCGCTGCGGCAAGGGCAGGGTACCGGCGGCGGGAAACACCTTCGCGGTGTCCATCGGCTTCACGTTGACGTGCGCGCCCGCGCGCTTGGCGATCGCCACGAAGCGGGCGTGCCCGAGATACATCCACGGGCTGTTGACCGAGAAGAAATAGTCGATCGTCTTCGTCATGGTGTTCTCCCCTCGCGTTTTTCGCTCTCGCGTCGCCGCAGCTCGCGGCGCACGATTTTCCCCGTGGCGGTCATCGGCAGTTCGGTCACGAATTCGATCTCGCGCGGATATTCATGCGCGGCAAGTCGCGTCTTCACGTGGTTCTGCAGGTCGGCGCGAAGCGCGTCGCTCGCTTCCGTGCCTGTCGCCAGGACGACGAAGGCCTTGATCGCCTCGGTGCGCAGCGCGTCGGGTACGCCGATCACGGCGGCGAGCGCCACCGAGCGGTGCTTCAGCAGGCATTCCTCGATCTCGGCCGGGCCGATGCGATAGCCCGCCGACGTGATGACGTCGTCGGCACGCCCCACGTAACGCAGATAGCCGTCGGCGTCGCGCTTGCCGCGGTCGCCGGTGCGCATCCAGTCGCCCGAGAATTTCGCCGCCGTGTCGGCCGGGCGGTTCCAGTAGCGCAGGAACATGACCGGATCGGGCCGTCGCACCGCGATCTCGCCCACCGCGCCGTCGGGCAGCGGATTGCCGTCGTCGTCGACGATGCCGAGCGTGTGGCCGGGAACGGCACGGCCCATGGCGCCTGGGCGCACGGCGAAAAGCGAAGCGCAGTTCGAGACGACGAGATTGCATTCGGTCTGGCCGTAGAACTCGTTGATCGTCACGCCGAAGGTGGCGCGGCCCCAGTCGAGCAGTTCTTCGCCCAATGATTCGCCGCCCGAGCCGATCGAGCGCAGTTTCACGTGGCCATGTGGCCGCATGCCGGACTGGCGCATCAGTTTCAGCGCCGTCGGCGGGAAGAAGACGTTGCGCACGCCGTGGCGCGCCATCAGGTCCTGCGCGCGGTCGGGCTCGAACTTTCGGAAGCGGTGGGCGAGCACGGGCACGCCGTGATGCAGCGAGGGCAGCAGCACGTCGAACAGCCCGCCGATCCAAGCCCAGTCGGCCGGCGTCCAGAACAGGTCGCCTTGCTTGGGGAACATCTCCTGCGGCAGTTCCACGCCGGGCAGGTGGCCAAGCAGCACGCGATGCGCGTGCAGCGCGCCCTTCGGGCTGCCGGTGGTGCCCGAGGTGTAGATGATCACGGCCGGATCGTCGGCTTCCGTATCGACCGGGCGGAAATTGTCCGACGCGCGTTCGAGTGCTGCGTCGAAATCGATCGTGCCATCCCGTCCGCGCCCTCCGACCACGAAGATGGCGCGCAAGCCCGGCAGCCGCGCGCGGATCGCCAGGATCTTGGGCAACTGGCCCGGGTCGGTGACGATGCAGGCCGCTGCGCAATCGCCGAGCCGGTATTCGAGCGCGTCTTCGCCGAACAGCACGAACAGCGGCACGGCGATCATGCCGGCCTTGTACGCGCCGATATGCGCGACGGCGGCTTCCGGCGATTGCTGGAGGAGCACGGCCACGCGGTCGCCCGGCACGACACCGTGCGCGGCGAGCGCATTGGCGAAGCGGTCGCTCTGCGCCTTCAGGTGCGCGAAGCTCCACGTCGCGACGCGCCCGTCCTCGTCCTCGAAGATCAGGGCCGGGGCATCGGGCCGTGCGGCCGCATGCCGGTCGCACACATCGACGCCGATGTTGTAGCGCGCGGGCACGTTCCACGCGAACCGGCGGTTCAGGTCTTCGTAGCTGTCGGCCGAAGGCAGCAAGGGCAAGGCTCCGCTTCGTTCGGCGGTTGCGGCGCGGGACTAGCGGCGCGTTCCGGTCAGGTCGGCGTTGGCGAGGAAGGCGCCCGCGAGGTTGGCCCCGCGCAGGTCGGCGCCGTTGAAGAGGGCGCTGCGCAGGTCGGCCGCGCGAAGATCGGCGCCCACCAGCGAGGCATTGGCGAAGCTCGTCGCCGTGCGCTTGCCCGCCGGCGTGCCGTCGCCGCGGCGGATTTCCATCGGCCGGGCGATCGACCCGACCAGCGAGGCGCCTTCGAGGCGCGCCCCCAGCATCATGGCGCCCGAAAGATCGGCGTCCGAGAAGTCGCAGCGCTCGGCGCGCACGGAAAGCAGGCTCGCGAGGCGCAGCGACGCCGCGACGAAGCGCGCGCGGCTCAGCACCGCGCCGTCGAAGCGCGCACCCGAAAGATCGCAGCCGCCGAAATCCGTACCCGTCAGGTCGCGCCCGGCGAAATCGGCGCGGATGCCCTCGCGCCCGCCGGTGTCGGCCCATTGCTTGTGCGCGTCGACGATGGGGCGCAGATCGTCGGGAAGCTTCTCGCCCGGCGGCGGGTTGGCGTAGATCGTGCCCTCGAGCTTGGCGCCGCCCATCTGCACGTTGTTCATGTCGACGCCGCGCAGGTCGACGCCCGAAAGATCGGCATTGCGGAACGAAGCGCCGTTGAGCTTCGCACCCGCGAGCTGGGCGCCCTTGAGCTTCGCGCCGTCGAACTTGGCGCCGATCAGGTCGGCACCGCGCAGGTTCGCCGCGAACAGCGTGGCCCCCGCCATCTGCGCGCCCTTCAGCGACGCGTTCTCGAAATTCGCGAACGAGAGATCGGACGCGCCCATGCGCGCGTTCTCGAGATCGGCGGATTCGAAGCTCGCCGTCACTTCCTTGGTCTCGGAATTGAGGCTGGCCCAGTCGACGATCTGGCCCGGACGCAGGTCGCAGCCCGAGAGATCGCAGCCGCGCAGCTTGGCGTGGATGAAGCTTGCCGCGCGCAGGTCCGCCTTGCGGAACGAGGTGCGGGAGAGGTCGGCGCCGGAGAAGTCGGCGGCGAACAGGTCGGCCATCGACAGGTCGCAGTCGAGCAGTTTCGCTTCGGCAAAAATGCTGCCCGAGAGGATCGCGGAAGAGAGATTCCCGCCTTCGAGGACGGCGCCGCGATAATTCTGCTTGCGCGAATCGGCGCGCTGGCCGCCGGGCCGTCCGAACAGGAAGGCGCTGTGGCGGTCGGCCAGCCATTTCAGCTTCATCGCGCCCGGCGAGGGGGCGCTGCTTGCGGTGGGATCCTGGTCGCTCATTTATGCCGGCAAGATTAAACCCCCCGGAACGCGGTAGACTAGGGTTATGACTGCCGATTCGGGCCCCATGCTTGATTTTTTCGCGGATTCCGCGCCGCCGCCGCGCCGTCGTGCCCGCGTGATCGTGCTCGGCAACGAAAAGGGCGGATCGGGCAAATCGACGGTCGCGATGCATGTCGTCGTGGGCCTGCTGCGCGACGGACTTCGCGTCGGCACGATCGACGTCGACTCCCGCCAGGCGACGCTGACGCGCTATCTGGAAAACCGCGCGCAGACGATGGAAAAACTGAAGCTGCCGTTGCCGATGCCCGACCACCGGCTCGTGCCGCGCTCGAAATCTCTGGGCGAGGACGGCGTCGCCGACGAGACGCTGCGTCTGGAAGCGGCCATCGGCGACCTTTCGGGTAAGTGCGACGCCATCGTCATCGACACGCCCGGCTCCGACCAGACGCTGAGCCGCGTGGCGCATTCGTGGGCCGACACGCTGGTCACGCCGATGAACGACAGCTTCGTCGATCTCGATCTCGTCGCGAAGGTCGAGCCGGTGACGCTGAAGATCATCTGCCCCTCGGCCTACAGCGCGATGGTGTGGGAGCAGCGCAAGGTGCGCGCGAAGCGCGACGGCCAGTCTATCGACTGGATCGTCGTGCGCAACCGCCTGCACGCGGTCGACGCGCGCAACAAGCGCAACATGGGTTCGGCCATCGACGCGCTGTCGCGCCGTTTCGGTTTCCGTCAGGCGATCGGGCTCGGCGACCGGGTGGTGTTCCGCGAGCTGTTCCTCTCGGGCCTCACGCTGCTCGACCTGCGCGAGCGCGGCATCAAGACGCCGCTGACGATGAGCCACGTCGCCGGCCGGCAGGAAGTGCGCAGCCTGCTTTCCGCCATCGGCGTGCGCGAGGCGCCCGCACCCGCGGCCGTGCCGACGGCGATTCCGGCCGCGGCAGCGCCCTAGCGCTTCGCGCCGCGCCGTCCTTTCCCATTCTGGTTGTGCGCGTTCCGGAGAGAACATAGATTGCCGGGCGGGATTCCTGCCGCCGGAGGTTCGCTTGGGAAGACTGGCCGTTCTTGCGACGATCGCAGTCTGCGGAATGCTGCTGCCGGCCGGCAGCGCCGCCGCACAGCCGCTCACCGAACGGGTCAGGAGCGAATTCGCAGAGAAGCCCGCAGCTCCGGTCTTCGGTGTCAGTCTCGCCGTTCTCGAGATGCGGCCGAAATGGGGGGCTGCGCCCGTGGTTCCGGGAACGCCGCTCGATCCGGAGATGACGCGCAAGGGGGAAGAGTACCGGGCGCAGAACACGGGCTCGCAGAAAGACCAGTGGCGCAGGGCCCTCGAGCGCCACGACATGGCGATTGGCCCGATCACCGTCGCGACGGTGGATGGCGGCGGGAATATCAACGTCGTCGACCGTCCCAACCCGCCGACGCGCGGCCGGTTCCGTCTCGTCGCGCAAGTGACGAACACGCGGGTCGAACGCCGGATCGAGAACGGCACGCCTACGTGGACGTTCCGGCACGAGATCGTCGGCGAACTGTTCGATGGCGCGCGGCGGATCTGGCGGTGCGATTACGAATGGAACGCTTCGGTCGTCGAACCGCCGTCCACCGGCGGTGACGACCCGTTCGCGGCGTCGGCGCATGCGACCGGCATGATGATCGTCAATCTGATGGTGGCCCGCCTTGCGGCGGACGGATTCATCCGGCCGGACAAACGGCCGCAGGATCCGCCGCCGGCTCCCGCGACAATCCCGCCGCCCCTCCCGATCTCCCTGGCCGCCGGGCCGGAAACCCGGAGCAGAGTCCGCGGTCCGCTCAAGGCAGGGGTCTCGACAATCGACATCAGCATCTTCGAAACGCCGGTTCCCTGGGTGACACCGCTGGCGCCGTCGGGCGAAGAAGAGGATTACGACACCTTTCTCGCGACCGAGAAGGTGCGCGTCGCGATCTTCAAGGCGCAGGCGCAGAGCTGGACCAAAGGCCTTGTCGTGCGCGGCACGCTACCGCGCGTCGGCTACCCTTCGCTCAACGAGAATCGCTACATATCGAGTGGATTGACCACACCTTTCGCGCAGCACAGCGTCTTCGTCAATATCTCGCGCTGCGAATCCCGGCGGGCGGCGGCGGGGTCGATCGCGTTCACGTGCAGCATCTACGTCTATTTCAGCGAGTCGTTCGCGCGCCTGTGGGAAGCAACGTTCACCGACGCCATGACGCTGGAGGCGCTGGCGGACGGGGCCGAAGGCGACGCGCAGATCGTCGCGGCGACGACGGCGTGGAGCGACCGAATCGTCGCGCGGGCGCTTGCCCGCCTGCAGGCCGACGGCTTCGTGCCCGCCGCCGGGAAGGCCCCCTAGCGCCCGCGCGCGCGACGCCCTATCTCTAGGGGCATGTTTCTCCTCTACCTGATTGCCGGCGTCGGCATCGCGTTCGTGCTGTGGACGGCCCTGAAGGCGCTCGCCAAGGCGCCGCCGGAGAAGGTCGCCGCCGGCGCCAAGATGGCCGGGGCGGGGCTGGGGATCCTGGGCGCATTGTGGCTTGTGTTGACCGGTCGCATCGGCGTTGCCGTGGCGCTGGGGCAGGCGATCGGGCGGATGTTCGGCGCGAAGGCCGAGATGCCGCCGCCGGGGCCGGAGCCGGGGCATGCGCCGCCCGCCGCGCGCGGCGCGCGCATGGAGCGCGCCGAGGCCGCGCGCCTGCTGGGCGTGGCCGAGACGGCCGACACCGAAACCGTCAAGGCCGCCCACCGCCGCCTGATGATGAAGGTGCATCCCGACCATGGTGGGTCGGACTACCTCGCCGCCCAGATCAACGAGGCCAAGAAGGTCCTGCTGGGCGAGTAGGGGGGCGAACTTGCGGGGACAGTCCGCCTATGGCATTAGCCCCTAGGTTCGCGCGTTATCGCGCAACGGCCCAAACCCCTTCTCGGAACCCAATCCATGATGCGACGCGTACGCAAGGCCATCTTCCCCGTCGGCGGCCTCGGCACCCGTTTCCTGCCCGCCACCAAGGCGATGCCCAAGGAGATGCTGCCGGTCGTCGACAAGCCGCTGATCCAGTACGCGGTCGAAGAGGCGCGCGCGGCCGGCATCGAGGAATTCATCTTCGTCACCGGGCGCGGCAAGACGACGATCGAGGACCATTTCGACCATTCCTACGAGCTCGAGCACACGCTGGAAAGCCGCGGCAAGACCGCCGAGCTCGAAGCGCTGCGCGCGTGGCTTCCCCCCGCGGGCGACGTCGCCTACACGCGCCAGCAGGTACCGCTGGGCCTCGGCCATGCGGTGTGGTGCGCGCGCGATCTGGTCGGCGACGAGCCGTTTGCCGTGCTGCTGGCCGACGACCTCATCCTCGCCAAGACGCCGGCGCTGAAGCAGATGTGCGACCTCTACCAGGAAGTGCGCGGCAACATGGTCGCGGTGATGGACGTGGCGAAGGAGCACACGGCGCGTTACGGCATCCTGTCGCCGGGGCGCGACGACGGGCGGCTGGTGCAGGTGAAGGGCCTCGTCGAGAAGCCCAAGCCTGCCGAAGCGCCTTCGACACTCGCGGTCATCGGCCGTTACATCCTGGAGCCGGCGGTGTTCGGCTATCTCGACCGCAAGACCAAGGGTGCGGGCGGGGAGATCCAGCTGACGGACTCGCTGATCCCGATGATCGGGACGAGCCCGTTCCACGGCTACCGCTTCGAGGGCCAGCGCTTCGACTGCGGCGACAAGATCGGCTTTTTCGAGGCCCAGATCGCCTTCGCCCTCGACCGGACCGACCTCGGCGCCGCCGCCAAGGCGGTGGTGAAGCGGTACGCCTGAGCGGCCCTTCGCCATCGATTCGACATATTCGCAATATCAATAGCTTAGGCGGCGCGCGGCGTCGTATCTCTCGACTTCCCCGCGCTGTCTTGCTACCCACCCGCGCTGCAGCATTCCCGTCGGAATGGGGCGTGGCCGTGCGGCGTTGTGCGCGGCGGGTCGGAACGGAACGAGGGTCGTCAAAATGCGTATCGTGATGGTCGGCACCGGCTATGTGGGTCTGGTGACCGGCGCGTGTTTCTCGGAGTTCGGCGTCGACGTGGTGTGCGTCGATAAGGACGAGGCAAAGATCGCGCGCCTGAAGGCGGGCGGCATCCCGATCTTCGAGCCGGGCCTCGACAAGCTGGTCGAGACCAACGTCAAGGCCGGCCGCCTGAGCTTCACGACCAAGCTCGCCGAAGCGGTTCCCGGCGCCGACGCGGTGTTCATCGCCGTAGGCACGCCCTCGCGCCGCGGCGACGGGCACGCTGACCTTTCCTACGTCTACGCCGCCGCCGAGGAAATCGGCCGCGCGCTGACGGGCTATGCCGTCGTCGTCACGAAATCGACCGTGCCGGTGGGCACGGGCCGCGAAGTCGCGCGCCGCATCCGCAACGTGCGCGCGGACGCGCAGTTCGACGTGGCGTCCAATCCTGAATTCCTGCGTGAAGGTGCCGCCATCGGCGACTTCATGCGCCCCGACCGCGTCGTCATCGGCTGCGAGAGCGAGCGCGCGCGCGAAGTGATGCGCCAGCTCTATCGTCCGCTCTATCTGATCGAGACGCCGATCGTCTTCACGTCGCTGGAGACGTCCGAACTGATCAAGTACGCCGCCAACACGTTCCTCGCCGCCAAGATCACGTTCATCAACGAGATCGCGGATTTGTGCGAGAAGGTGGGTGCCGACGTGCATGACGTCGCCAAGGGCATCGGCCTCGACGGGCGCATCGGCAAGAAGTTCCTGCATCCCGGCCCCGGTTACGGCGGCTCGTGCTTCCCCAAGGACACGCTGGCGCTGGTCAAGACCGCGCAGGATTACGGAGCACCACTGCGCATCATCGAGACGGTCGTCGACATCAACGACAAGCGCAAGAAGGGCATGGCCGACAAGGTCGTCGCCGCGTGCGGCGGTTCGGTCAAGGGCAAGACGGTCGCGGTCCTCGGCCTCACCTTCAAGCCGAACACCGACGACATGCGCGACAGCCCCTCGCTGGACATTCTCCCCGCGCTGCAGGCCGCCGGCGCCAAGGTCGTCGCCTACGATCCCGAAGGCATGCACGAGGCCAAGCAGATGCTGCCCGGCGTCGCGATGGCCGAGGACGCCTACGCCGCGATGACCGGCGCCGACGCGCTCGTCATCGTCACCGAGTGGAACCAGTTCCGCTCGCTGCAGCTCGACCGTGTCAAGAAACTGATGAAGGCGCCGGTCGTGGTCGACCTGCGCAACGTCTATTCGCCGGCCGACATGGCGGCAGCGGGCTTCGACTACCACTCGATCGGCCGCCCGAAGACCGCCAAGGGCACGGGTGCCGGCGAATGAGCTTCCGCCACGCCTTCGAACCGACGATCCTGCGCGAATACGACGTGCGCGGCATCGTGGGCAAGACGCTGGGTGAGGCCGACGCCTACGCGATCGGTCGCGGCTTCGGCTCGGCACTGGCCGAGAAGGGCGCAAAGCGCGTCGCGGTCGGCTGGGACGGGCGGCTTTCGTCGCCCAAGCTGACCGCGAAGGTCGTCCAGGGGCTCGCCGATTGCGGGCTCGACGTGCTGCGCAGCGGCCTCGGCCCCACGCCACAGCTCTATTACGCCGTGCGCGAGAACCATCTCGACGGCGGCGTGATGATCACCGGCTCGCACAACCCCGCGGATTACAACGGCTTCAAGATGATGCTCGCCAAGGCGTCTTTCTGGGGTGCGGACATCCAGGCGATGGGCAAGCGCACGGCCGAAGGCAAGGTCGCCGAGGGCAAGGGCAAGGTCTCCGACATCGACGTGGGCGCGGCGTACGTCGCGCGCCTGCTGCGCGACTATCCCAAGGACGGCCGCCCGCTCACCGTCGTGTGGGATGCCGGCAACGGTTCGATGGGCGACGTGCTCGTCGAGGTGACCAAGCGTCTGCCGGGCCGCCACATCCTGCTCAACGAGAAGATCGACGGCACGTTCCCGGCGCACCATCCCGACCCGACGGTCGCCAAGAACCTCGTCCAGCTCCAGGAAGCGGTGCTGCGCGAGAAGGCCGATCTCGGCATTGCCTTCGACGGCGACGGCGACCGCATCGGCGTGGTCGACGGCAAGGCGCGCATCCTGTGGGGCGACCAGCTCATCGCCGTGCTCGCCTCGGAAATCCTCGCGCGCCTGCCCGGCTCAACGATCATCGCCGACGTGAAGGCGAGCCAGGTGCTGTTCGACGAGATCGCCCGCATGGGCGGGAAGCCCCTGATGTGGAAGACCGGCCATTCGATCATCAAGACGAAGATGGTCGAGACGGTCGCTCCGCTCGCGGGCGAGATGTCGGGCCACATCTTCTTCGCCGACGGCTGGTACGGCTTCGACGACGCGATGTACGCAGGGCTTCGCCTGCTCAAGATCCTCTCCACCGGCAAGACGACGCTGGCCGAGTTCCGCGACCGCATGCCGGCCGTGGTGAACACGCCCGAGCTGCGCTTCCCCTGCGCCGACACGCGCAAGCGCGGCGTGGTGGAAGAAGTCGCCGCGCGCCTCAAGGCGGCGGGCGCCACCTACAGCGACGTGGACGGCGTGCGCGTCAACACGGCCGACGGCTGGTGGCTGCTGCGTGCCTCGAACACGCAGGACGTTCTCGTCGCGCGCTGCGAGGCGAAGGACGAGGCGGGGCTGAACCGTCTGCGCCACGATCTCGAAGCGCAGCTCGGCAAGTCGGGCGTCGCGTTGCCCGAAGACGCCGCCGCGGGCCACTGAACGGGTAGGGCGGGGGATCGGCGGTGCGCTTCTTCTTCTACGGCACGCTGATCGACCCCGATGTCCGCAAGGCCGTGCTCGGCAGGCTAGCACCCGCGAGCGTCGAGCCCGCGACGCTGCCCGGCTGGCGGCGTTTCCCCGCCAAGGGCGTCACGTTCCCCATCGCGCGCCCCGATCCAAAGGCCGAGATCGAAGGCGTGCTGGCGCGCGGCCTGTCGGCCGAAGCGGGCCGCAAGCTCGATGCCTATGAAGGCCCCGGCTACCGGCGCATCAAGGTCGACGTTTCCGCCGGCGGCAAGAACCTGTCCGTGAACTTCTATGTCGACGACGGCAGCGGCACGCTCACGGCAGCATCTGGCCAGTGGGACTATGCGACCTGGGCGCGGCGGCACAAACGCGCGTTCCTCGCGACGCTGGCGAAGCAGACATTCGCGCCCCGGTAATTAATTCCGAATTACACAAAAATAAGAATATTGTCGTTATAGAACAAAGCTGGTACACCCTCCGCCTGTTCAACCCGGAGATGTCCCATGCTTGGCCGTTCGCCCGTTTCGCTGCTTGAGCCCGAGATTCCTGAAGACGATGCCGGCTGGTTCGACCTGTCGGGCCCGGTCGGCTTCGGTCACGCATCGTCGCGCGCCGACGCGATCCGCCTCGAAGGCATTCTCGCCAACAGCGGCGATCTCGATCTTGCCGAACGCGGCGGGCCGACCGGCTATTGGGGCCTCGCGCAGGATACGGCGCTGCGCCGATACCAGAAGCGCAACGGACTTGCGGTCGATGGCTGGGCGGCGCCGGATGGCGAGACCGTGGCGCACATGCGCGGCGCGCTGGGCGGATTGCTGGGCGGCCACACGGTGCCCACGCCCGACGACGTGAACGCCCATCATGCCGACATCGCCACGGGCGGGGCCGGGCGCATCGCGCTTGCGCCGAAGTTCGAACTTGCGGCCATCGCGGGCCTGCCGGACATCGGCAAGGCGGGCCGCGCGTCGAACGCGGCGCAGATCGACTGGCTGACCGGCAACCGCAGCGGCTTCGACGGCGTGCCGGCACAACTCGGGCGCTATGTGCGCGAGCAGGGCGACACGGGCCTCGCGCAGGCGCGCGATTTCGTCGACCAGTTCACGAGCAGGCGCCCCGGCGAGAGCGACGCGCTGCTGGCCGGCATCCTGCGCGAACTTCCCGATCCCGCCACCCGCAAGCGCTTCCTGGGCGCGGACCCCGGCGCGCCGGCGCCGGTCGGCGTGATGCGCACGATGGAGATGCGGCGCGAGGACATGATAGCCAAGCCCGGCGACATATCCGATCTCGTCGACCGGCGGGGTGACGACGATCCGCGCGCGAAAATCCTGCTTGCGGCCGAAAGCGCCGGCGCAAGCGATGGCGACGGCAAGCCCGCCGATCCGCAGACGGCGCAGGCCGCGCCGCCCGAGCCCCAATTCGAGAAGCCGCCCGCCTACCGCGCCGACGTGTTCGCCACCCAGCCCGGCGTGTGGGACGCGATGCGGGACGCGGTGAAGGCCGACCCGTATCTGGGCGACGGCCAACGCGCCGCGATGATGGCGATCTTCGCCGGCGAAGGCGGCATGCGGCCTGATCCGAAGAGCGGCGCGGTCGGCGGCATCACGAAGGACTACATCAACCAGGCACGCGATCAGGGGAACTGGCCGCCCGAACTCGCCCACGTCAAGTCGCCCGCCGACCTGAAGCCGGGGGACATGCCGGGCATGTACCGGCACTATCTCGACGGTGGGCTGCGCCACGCGGGCGGGGCCGCGGTGCTCGACAAGATCGGCCAGCCGACCGTTGCCGCCGCCGTCGCCGACACGGTCGTGCGCGACGGCGAACAGGGCGCACGTGCCCTGATTCACGGCGCGATCGAAGGCTCGGGTGGGCCGGATCTGTCCGCGCCGCGCACCCGGCAGGACGGCAAAACCGAACCGGCGGTGATCGGCAAGAAGACGCTCGACGAACTCGCCAAGATCGGGCGCGATCCGGAGAGAGTGGGGAGGTTTTTGGAAATGCTTGAGAAAGGGCGATCGGATCAACATCCGAAAGACGAAGTACGAAATGGTCAGTTTAGAATCCGATGACCCTATTTCCGCTTCGGCCAACGGATGTCAGGAATGCTCCAATCCAGAACGACCCAGCGCGTTTTGGTCCTTCGCAGCGTGAAGATATTGGGAGCGCCCATGTTGCGGCCGCAAACCTCCCGGCCTTGGTTCAAGTAGCATTCGCGCTTCTGCACGTCGATCCGCAGGTCGCCCGGCTGCTCGCTATCGGCCGCGCGGGGAATGTCGTCGATCCCTTCTTGGGTGAGCACTTCACTCCGCTCGATCCGGTACTGCGTTCGCGTAAAGGCGGGAATTCTCCCTGTGCTCTTCCATTGGAAGTAGCCCGGCATCTGCATTGCCTCGTTGCAGAGTTCGGGAAGGCCACGCGTGAAGCACGCAACCACCGTCTCGATCGCACACAGCGGCGTATCGAACCGGCCGACGCACTTGCTGTCGGAAGTCGCGTCGTCGGGCGTCATCTGCCGCCAACGGCCCGGCGGATCGACCGGCGGCAGGTCGGGGTCGGGCGATTGGGCGGCGGCCGGGGCAAACGACGCCGCCAGCGCCAGCATCGCCGCAAGAATTCTCGATGCAACCATAGGGAAATCGTCGCGCAGTCCGCTGCCGTCGTCAAGCCGCCCGCGTATCGCGCCGACGTCTTCGCCGCCCAGCCCGGCGTGTGGGATGCGGTGCGCGACGCGGTGAAGGCCGACCCGGCGCTGGGCGAGGGCCAACGCGCCGCGATGATGGCGATCTTCGCCGGCGAAGGCGGCATGCGGCCCGATCCGAAGAGCGGTGCTGTGGCCGGCATCACGCAGGGTTTCATCGACGGCGAGCGCAGGAACGGCACCTGGCCCGCCGGGCTCGATCATGTGAAGTCGCCGTCCGACCTGAAGACGGAGGACGTGAAACCGGCCTACCAGCACTATCTCGACCAGGCGTTCCCGAAGATCGGCGGGAGCAAGGTCCTCGATGGGATCGGCAATGCCGGCATGGCTTCCGCTATCGCGGATACGATGTTTCGCAGCGGGCCCGGTCAGGGAGCGAGGTCCATTCAGGACGCGGCGAATGCATCGGGGGCCAAAATCGCTGCAGACGGCGTGTTCGGGTCGCGAACGCTCGATGCGATCAAGGAGATCGCCGGGTCGGAGGAACGGACGCGGACTTTTCTCGACGAACTTGCCGCGCAACGGGACCGCAACGGCTTGGAAAGCGAACACCCTCGCTTCGACTTCTTCCGGAGGAGATAGCTATGGCCGTTTGCGACCGGGCCATCGAATGTCCGGACCACCCCAGTCGATGATTCTCCAACCCGTGGGCGTTTTCCGGAGCGTATAGATGAGTGGGTTGGAGAAAGGCCGGGTACAATATCGGACACCGTTGTTCGTGAAGCAGCTTCCGTAGATTACGTCCACTCGAATGTCTCCCGCCTGCAAGGGACCAGTCTCGCGGGGAATATCGAGGATCGTGTCATCGGTCAGGCGCTCAGCACGGACGACCCGATAGCGTTCACCCGTTCGAAATCCGTGATTGCCGCTCGTAAAGCGATATGTGTCCGCGTCGAGCCGTGCGCTCGAGCAGAGCTCATTGATGCCGCGCGTATAGCATGCAACCACCGTCTCGACCGCGCACAGCGGCGTGTCGAATCGACCGACGCATTTGCTGTCGGAAGTCGCGTCGTCGAGCGTCATCTGCCGCCAGAGGCCCGGCGGATCGACCGGCGGCAGGTCTGGGTCGGACGATTGGGCGGCGGCCGGGGCAAACGACGCCGCCAGCGCCAGCATCGCCGCAAGAATTCTGGATGCAACCATAGGGAAATCGTCGCGCGGTCTGCCGGTGCGGTCAAGTCGTGGCTCGAAAAATAGGCCTATTTTCTTGACAACTGGAGCGCGTCAAGCTAACTTCACACGACTGGAACGCGCCGTGCTCTTTGACAGGTGAATACGGATATCCGGCCCCCCGCACTGATACGGCATCGCCGCGTCGCACCTGGAAATACGCCGCAAGATTTATGCGACAGGAATCAGGCGACGTCGCATGTCTCCTCGGAATCGTATCGTATCAAGAGCTTGCGAGGAGACCGTCTCCTCCCGTCTCCTGCCGTCGCGCAAATCATCCGGCAGCAAGGTTTGCTTGACGGAATTTTCTTCCGTCAACGTCAACAGCGCGCTTCGTTTCACATCAGGGACTTGACCTGTTGACCGTCAACAACCGTCAACAGCCGTCAACTCACCCCGCCTTGCGCATGCCTGTGCCCAGCATCCCGGCCGTGCGCAGGATCGCCGCGATCTCTTTGCGGTCGGCATCGTCCACGCCGAGCTGCGGTTCGCGGCAGGCGGCGGACGGGAAGATGCCCTGGAGCTTCAGCGCCTCTTTCATGCGCGGGCGGAAATCGCGGATCGGCGGGCGCCAGCACCAGCGCGCCAGCGGGCCGAGCTTGTCCCAGAGCGCCTTGCCGGCGGAGATGTCGCCGCGCTTCACGGCCGCGTGCATCGCGACCAGTTCGGCCGTGGCCGTGCCGCCGAAGCCGATCAGCGCGCCGTCGCAGCCCATCACCATCGCCTCGAAGATGAAGGTGTCGGAGCCGGTGAGCACGCCGATGGGCTTGGCGAGTTTGGCAGCACCGTGAATGGTCGACAGTGTCTGCGCCACGTCGAACGAGGATTCTTTGATCGCGACGAGCTCGGGGATCTCGGCGATGGCCTTCAGGATCTCGGGCGTGTAGTCCGGCCCCCAGCCCTTGGGGAACTGGAAGCAGATGATCGGCAGGCCCGAGGCTTCCGCGATGGCGCGGTGATAGCGCACGATCATCTGCTCGGGCACCGGTGCGCCTGAGAAGGTAGGGAAGGGCGGGAAGATCGCGAAGCCTTCCACGCCCGCGTCGCGCAGCTTCGCGGCCTTGGCGGCCGCCGCCTTCGTCGAGCCCGCGACGATGCCCGAGAGGAAGGGTACACGCCCCTTGATGCCGGCGCGGCACACGCGCACCACTTCGAACTGCTCGTCCTCGGTGAGCGAGATCACCTCCGAGGCGTCCATGTTCATCGCGATGGCGGCCGGGTGCTGGCCGGCGATCCAGTCCATGTAGGTTTCCAGTGTTGCCCAATCGACCGACTGGTCGTCGTGCATGGGCAGCAAGGGGGCGGCGATGACGCCGGTGAACGGGCGCTTCAGCATGGATGCGGGCTTTCCTTCGGTAGCGGGCCTTCAGTAGCGGATCACGCCGTGGCGCATGAAGCGCTCGGTGATCTCCTCGACATACTCCGAGAATTTCTTGCTCGCGATCGTGTCCTTGTCGCGCGGGCGCGGCAGGTCGATGGTTACGATGCGGTCGATCTTGCCGGGGCGCGGCGTCATGACGACGACGCGGTCGGCCAATGCCACGGCCTCGCCGATGGAATGCGTGACGAACACCGTCGTCTGGCGGCGGTGGAGCCACAGTTTCTCGAGGTCGATGCGCATCTGCTCGCGCGTCAGCGCGTCGAGCGCGCCGAACGGCTCGTCCATCATCACCAGCGGCGGATCGTGGATGAGCGCGCGCACGATGGCCGCGCGCTGGCGCATGCCGCCGGAAAGCTCGCGCGGCAGGCGGTCGAAGAAGTCGCCCAATCCGACGTCGCGCAGCAGCTGCTCGGCGCGCGCGCGATAGGGCTTGGGATCGATGTCGCGCAGCTCGAGCTGCACGAGCACGTTGTCGATGACGTTGCGCCATTCCAGCAGCACCGGGCTCTGGAAGACGATGCCGAGGCGCGTCTGGGGCCCGCGCACCTCTTGCCCTTCGAAGCGCACGCGCCCTTCGCTGTGCGGCAGCAGGCCCGCGACGATCTTCAGCAGCGTGCTCTTTCCGCAGCCCGAAGCACCCACGATGGCGAGGAACTCGCCGCGCGGCACGGCGAGATCGACGCGTTCGATGGCGTGCGTGACGCGCCCGTCGCGGTTGAAGACGTGCCGCAGGCCCTCGATCTCGATATGCGCCGATTCCGCTTCAGTCGGGGCCGCCCCGGCTTGCGCCGGGGCGGTATTTGTGGTTGCGTCGTGGATCACTGCGGGACGAACTCGTTCGTGTGGAACGCCGTCCAGTTCTCCTTGGTGTCGAGCTCGCGGTACTTCTTCAAGAGCTCGATCGTCTGGTCCCAGTCGGCCTTCACGCCGAAGCCCAGGCGCCCCTTGTTGTTGGGCGAGTCGAGCAGGTCGAAATCGACCAGCATCTGGTCCTTGGTCGACTGGCGGTTCAGGTCGGGCTTGACCTTCATCGCCACGTCGACGGCGGCATCGGGGTTCTTGCGCGCTTCCTCCCACGACTTGATCGAGGCGCGCACGAAGCGGCGGACCATGTCGGGCTTCGCCTTGATCGTGGCGTTGCTGGCGAGGATCGTCATGCCGACGATGTTGGCGCCGTGGTCGGCATAGCGCAGCGCCGCGGGTTCCTGCCCGCGGTACTTGATCAGGAAGTACTGGTCGTCGGCGCCGCCCAGAAGCGCGTCGGCGCGCTTCTCCAGCACCGTCACGACCTTGGCGGCCGGATCGACCTGGACGAAGCGGATCTTGTCCATGTCGAGCTTGTTGTGCGCGGCCAACGCGCGGAAGAGCTGGCCGAGCGGATCGCCGGGCGAGACGGCCAGCGACTTGCCTTCGAGATCCTTGGGCGTCTTGATGCCGGTCGAGGCGAGCGAGACGACCGCGAAGCCGGTCGAGTTCAGCAGCGACATGACCGACTTGATCTCGACGCCCTTGGTGATCGCGGTGACGACGCTGGAGGAATCCGCCATGCCGAACGTGTCGGAGCCGGCACCCACCACCTGCACCGTGTTGGCCGAACCGCGCCCTTCGTTGATGGTGAGGTCGATGCCCTCGGCCTTGAAGAAGCCGCGCTCGACGCCGTAGTAGTAAGGCACGTGCAGCCCGCCCAGATACCAGTTGAGGCGCAGCGAGGCGGCATCCTGCGCCGCTGCCGGGCCCGCCACCGCCGCGAGGCTCGCGGCAAGGGCGAAGATCAGGTTTCGCATCTTCATGGTGTTCCTCCGGTTGGCTTCTCGTTTTCTTGTCGTCTTTTTTCAGTGCGCGGTGCGGCCCGTATCGCCTTGCGAGACGTGCCA
Organism: Tagaea sp.; assembly: GCA_044224405.1. Lineage (GTDB taxonomy): Bacteria > Pseudomonadota > Alphaproteobacteria > CACIAM-22H2 > CACIAM-22H2 > Tagaea. The sequence continues at coordinate 65,943 of JBGAKN010000006.1, forward strand.
CGGGATCGTCAGTTTCTCGATGAGTTCGACCGCGTAGTAGAGGATGAGTCCGATGGCGCTCAGCACCACGATGATCGCGAACACCATGGGCGTGTCGAGATTGCCGTTGTACTGCAGCAGCAGGTAGCCGAGCCCGCGGTCGGACGCGACGAACTCGGCGACGAGGGCGGCCGTCGCGGAAAGTGCCGCACCCACCTTCAGGCCCGTGAAGATCTCGGGCAGCGCCTGCGGCAGGCGGATGCGGGCGAACATCTTCCAGCCGTTCGCGCCGGTCGTTCGCGCGAAATCCATGATCTCCGGATCGACCGACTTGAAGCCCGCGATGCTCGAGACGACGATCGGGAAGAACGACAGCAGGAAGACGATCAGCAGCTTGGGGAAATAGCCGAAGCCGAACCAGATGATGAACAGCGGCGCGATCGCGATCTTCGGGATGATCTGCAGGAAGACGACGACCGGATAGACCGACGATTCGAGGAAGCGCGAATAGGCGACGGCGAGCGCCATCGGGATGCTGACCGCGACCGCGAGGAAATAGCCGCCGAGGATCTCGTAGGTGGTGACGATGGTGGCGGCGCCCACCGTGTCGGCGCGCTTGAGGAAGTCGGCCCAGATCCGGCTGGGTGCCGGCAGCAGGTAGGGCTTGATGCCGAGCAGCGCCACGCCGAATTCCCACACGAGGAACAGCAGCGCGAACATCGCGATCGCGCCGATGCGCCGGCGCAGCCAGTCGCCCACGACGTTCATTTCGGTTCCCGTTCGAGATCGAGCGCCATGAAGTCGGCCGGCATGTTGATCTCGATCAGTTCGAGGTCGCTCGACCGGTCGATCACGTTGTGCGCGACGCCGCCGGGCTGCGAGAGGCAGCCGCCTTTCTCCACGACCACGTCGTCCGGCTTTCCGGCGTAGCGGAACTTGATCCAGCCGCGCAGCACGAACACGAAGTGGCCGGTCATGTCGTGCCAGTGCCAGCCGGTCTCCTTCTCGAACGGGCGGATGGCGCGGATGTGCTTGGCGCCGATGCGCCCGCCCGTGGCGGCGGCAAGGCCGAGGTCGCGGTACTCGACGTCGGCGCGCGGACCGTCGCGCGTGAAGGCGTCTTCGGAAAATTCGGCGAGGGCGAGCAGGGATTTCGCCTGCCCGATCGGCAGGGGGCCGGCAAAACGCGGTTCCGCCGGCGCGGACTTCTCCAATTCGGCCTCCCTCCAAGGCGGCGGCGCCGTCGTTGCGGTGCCGCGCGCGACAGGACGCAACGCCGCTTCGCGACGTTCATCCTGTTGCCGATCCTAGCTTACATTCGTCCTGTCGCCAGCCCCTTTTACCGCGCCGGGCCGGCGGGCGGCGGCGTCAGCCGGCGCTTGCCACGCTGCGGGCGGCGCGCTTGTCGGAAGCCGGGCCGACGATCATGCAGTCCATGTCGCGCGCGTCGAGCACGCGGCACGCGGCGCGGGCCTGGTTCTGGGTAAGGCCGGTCAGGCGCGCGCGGTGCGAGGCTGCGCTGCGCGCGGGGCTGGCCGGGCCGAGGATCTGGATCTCGGCATCGGCGACGTGGCGCTGGGCGACGCGCGCGGCTTCCTCGGCCGCCTTGCGCGCAAGTGCTCGCTGGTTGAACGCGCCGACCTGGATGGACCATTCGCCCGCTTCCGCGCGGTGGATGGCATGGCCGCCGGTCTCGCGCTTGGAAACGGCGGCGGGCTTGGCTGCCGCGGGTGCCGCGCGCTTCTTGGCGGCGGGGGCTTTCGCCGCCGGAGCCGTCGCCGCGTTCGACGCGACTTGCCGTGTGGTGGACGTCTGCGCCTGCGCCACGTTCGGCATCGAGCCCGCGCGCCCGAAGCTCGCGTCGAGCAGCTTGCCCATGTGCTGGTCGCGTTCGGTCGGGTTCGGTCCGCCGATGACGGCGCCCACGATGCGCCTTCCGTCGCGCACGGCCGAGGCGACGAGATTGAAGCCGGACGCGTTGGTGAAGCCGGTCTTGATGCCGTCCGCGCCCTCGTACCAGCGCATCAGGCGGTTGTGGTTGGGGAAGGTGCGGCCCTCGTAGACGAACTCGGTCGTCTGGAAATAGTGATAGTGATGCGGGAAGCGGCGGATGAGCTCGCGCCCCAGCGTGGCCATGTCGCGCGCGGTCGTGACCTGCGCGGTGTTGGGCAGGCCCGAGGCGTTGAGGAACACGGTCGAGCCCATGCCGATCTGGCGCGCGCGCTTGGTCATCGTCTCGGCGAACTTCGCTTCCGTGCCGCCGAGCCCTTCGGCCGCGACGGCCGCGGCGTCGTTGGCCGAGCGCGTGACGAGGCCGAGGATCACGTCCTTCACGCGGATGCGGTCGCCTTCCTCGAGGCCGAGCTTGGTCGGCGCCTGGCCGGCGGCGTGCGCGCTGACGATCCAGCGCGTGTCGAGCGTGATCTGCTTCTGGTCGAGCGCCTCGAAGATCAGGTACAGCGTCATCATCTTGGTCAGCGACGCCGGGTGGCGGCGTTCGTCCGCGCCCTGCTCCTGGAGGACACGGCCGGACTCGAAATCGACGACGATGGAGGCATAGCGCGCGTGCGCCGCAGGGGCGCCGGCGAAGGTCAGGAACGTGGCGACGACAAGGCCGCTAAGGATCCGGAATATCGGGGTAATACGGAGAATCGAGCCTTCGATCCGGTGAAAAAGTGTCACGATGGCGCGGCCCCTTATTTCGAAATGTTTCAACGAATCGACAGTAAACGACGCGGATTCCCGGTGTCCAGAAAAAACCGCGATTCCATGGTATTGGATTGTCGAGTTCGACTCGAATCGAGGAGCCTCGCGAATGCGTGTCCACCCGCTTGCCGCCGTCGCTGCGGCGTTGGCCCTCGTGGCCTGCAGCGACGTCAGCCGCATCGATACGCCGGTCGTCGGGCAGCTGGCGTGGTTCGCCTATCTGGGGGGCGAGGACATCCGCGCCGCCTGCGCGCCGGGAACGCCCGCGCGCTACCGCTTCGTCTACAACGCCGTCATCGACGAGCAGCTTCGCAGCTACGACATGACGCAGACGGCCGACGGCGCCACGTTCCAGGCCCGCGTGCCGGCGGCCAACCCGACCCTGTTCGAATACCGGACGGGCGCGGTCAACACCTGGAACCCGCGCCGCGCCGACACGCGCACGATCGACCGCGCGACGTATCTCGAGATCGCGCGCCAGCTCGAGGCGGACGGCTTCGGCGCGCCGCCCGACACGACGCGCAATCTCTCCGCCTGGGATTTCTACTGGCTCGTGACCGCGTGCGCCGACGGCAAGTTCCATATCAACGCCTGGCGCAACGAGACGCCGGAATTCGTCGCCCTGCGGTTTCCCGCCCTGCTGTTCGCGCAAGACCGCACCGAGATTCCGGTCAACCCGCCCCGCCATTATCCCTACGCCGAATACAGCGCACGGGTTAAGCAGGGGATGCCGGACAAGAACTTCGAAATCCGCCTGGCCCCGAACGGGTTGGCGAACATCATGCGCCCATTTTAAGAAATAACCGTTATTTTATAAGGAATTATAGAAAATATTGCGCCTGCTATGTTGCGGCGCACAAAAACCCCTTGACCCGCGGGGCCAGCAGCCCATATTGTGATCATGTTGCGTTGCAGCATTCACAGCCGGAGACGGTGTCAGCATGGGTAAGTCGAAGGACAAGGCGAAGGGAAGCAAGCCGGCGGGCCACAAGGCCGCGTCGACTCCCGCGATCCCGGCCAAGGCCGAAGCTGCCAAGCCGATTGCAGTCGCCGCCACCACGCCGACCAAGCCCATCGTTGCCGCTCCGGCATCGAACACACAGACCCAACCCAAGACGGCGATCCAAGCGGTCGCCCTCCCGATCGTGAAAGGATCCGCCACCATGACCGACCAGTTCCAGCAGTTCACCCAGATGTTCAACCCGAAGGGTTTCGAGCAGTTCTTTGGCCCCGCCAAGGAGCAGGTCGAGAAGGCCCAGGCGCAGGGCACGAAGGCCCTCGAAGACGTGACGAAGTTCTCGAAGGAGAACCTCGACGCGCTCGTCAGCGCTTCGACCGTCTACGCCAAGGGCTTCGAGACGTTCGGCAAGGCCTGGTACGCCTTCTCGCAGGAGACGGTCGAGGCTTCGGCCGCCGTCGCCAAGCAGCTCCTCGGCGTCAAGACGCTGAAGGAAGCCGTCGACCTGCAGACCGACTTCGCCAAGACCACGTTCGACAAGTTCGTCGCCGAAGGCACGAAGCTCTCGGAGATGTCGATCAAGGTCGCCAACGAGGCGCTCGAGCCGATCAACGCCCGCGTCAACGTGGCCGTCGAGAAGCTGCTGAAGCCCGCCGTCGCGGCGTAAGCCTTCGCCTTCCGCCCGCCCCCCGGCGGGAAGCGAATCGATCACAGGAAAGCCCGGTGCCCGCAAGGTCGCCGGGCTTTCTTGCGTCCGGGCATCGTATTCTCGTTGCCGGAACAAGGATTTCGCGCCGGAAAGGCCGCACCCCTTTATTCGGCCGCGGCGAATGCCATATCATTGGCGTGAAAGGGTAGTTTTGGCGTGGACCGACCGACGAAGATGAGCGACGAGAAGGATCCCGGCAACGGCCAGGGCGACGACGGCAACGGTTCGGGCGTCGCGCTGCAGACGCGCACGCGAACCAAGCGGCCGGCCATGTACAAGGTCCTGATGCTGAACGACGACTACACGCCGATGGAGTTCGTCGTCCACGTCCTCGAGAAGTATTTCTCCAAATCCCGTCAGGAAGCGACCGACATCATGCTGCAGGTGCACCGCCGCGGCGTGGGCGTGTGCGGCGTGTTCACCTACGAGGTCGCCGAGACGAAGGTGAACCAGGTCACCGAATTCGCAAGGCGCAGCCAGCATCCGCTGCGCTGCACACTCGAAAAGGAGTGAGCGCGGATGGGTGTTCGGGCGCATCACTCGTATTTCGCGGCCGATACACCTAAATTGTTAAGGATCGAGTGGGAATCTGGGACGGTCGTGGAGTTGGCATCGCGCCGATTGGCTCGTAGGCTCTTTCCCGGCAGGTCGCGGCCTAACGCTTGCACTGACGAATGCACGACGAAAGACCGCACACGTACGGATGACCGGGGTTGCCGGCCGTCACGGGAAGAGGGGAGTTGAACAGCGCATGTTGTCCCGCAATCTCGAGCAGAGCCTGCACCGCGCCCTCGCGCACGCCAACGAGCGCCGGCACGAATACGCGACCCTCGAACACCTCCTCCTCGCGCTGACCGAGGACCAGGACGCGATCGCCGTCCTGCGCGCCTGCGGCGTCGACATCGACAAGCTGCGCCGCGATCTCGGCCAGTATCTCGACAACGAGCTTGCCGGCCTCGTCACGTCGCGCGGCGGCGAGGCAAAGCCCACCGCCGGGTTCCAGCGCGTGCTCCAGCGCGCGGCCATCCACGTGCAGTCGTCGGGCCGCGAGGAAGTGACCGGCGCCAACGTGCTCGTCGCGATGTTCTCCGAGCGCGAAAGCCATGCCGTGTACTTCCTGCAGGAGCAGGACATGTCGCGCCTCGATGCGGTCAACTACATCTCGCACGGCGTGGCGAAGGTGCCGGGCCGTTCGGAACCGCGCCGCGTGCGCGGCTCGTCCGAAGAGGAATCGACCGGCCAATCGAACGAGCGCGGCGCCGAACGCGGCCCCGAGCGCGGCGCCGAGAAGCCGGCCAGCAAGGCCAAGGAAGGCGCGCTTGCGGCCTATTGCGTCAACCTCAACAAGAAGGCCGCGCAGGGCAAGATCGATCCGCTGATCGGCCGCGAGCCGGAGGTCGAGCGCACGATCCAGATCCTGTGCCGCCGCTTCAAGAACAACCCGCTCTATGTGGGCGATCCGGGCGTGGGCAAGACGGCGATCGCCGAGGGCCTCGCGCGCAAGATCGTCAAGGGCGAGGTGCCCGAGGTGCTGCTCAACGCGGTCATCTACGCGATCGACATGGGCACGCTGCTCGCCGGCACGCGCTATCGCGGCGATTTCGAGGAACGCCTGAAGGCTGTCCTCGCCGAACTGGAAGCGCAGGAAAACGCGATCCTGTTCATCGACGAGATCCACACCGTGATCGGCGCGGGTGCCACGTCCGGCGGCTCGATGGATGCCTCCAACCTGCTGAAGCCCGCGCTCGCTTCGGGCCAGCTGCGCTGCATCGGGTCGACGACGTACAAGGAATATCGCGGCTATTTCGAGAAGGACCGCGCGCTCGTGCGCCGGTTCCAGAAGATCGACGTCAACGAGCCGTCGGTCGAGGACGCGATCAAGATCGTCGAGGGCATCAAGCCCTACTACGAGGAACACCACAAGGTGCGCTACACGCGCGACGCGGTGAAGGCCGCCGTCGACCTTTCGGCGCGCTACATCAACGACCGCAAGCTGCCCGACAAGGCGATCGACGTGATCGACGAGGTGGGTGCGGCGCAGATGCTGCTGCCCGTGGGCAAGCGCAAGAAGACCATCACGGTGAAGGACGTCGAGGCGACGGTCGCAAAGATCGCGCGCATTCCCCCCAAGTCGGTCTCGACCGACGACAAGGAAGTGCTGCAGAACCTCGAGAGCCAGCTCAAGGGCGTCGTCTACGGCCAGGACAAGGCGATCGAGGCGCTGTGCGCGTCGATCAAGCTCGCGCGCGCGGGCCTCCGCGAACCGGAGAAGCCGATCGGCTCCTACCTGTTCTCGGGCCCGACGGGCGTGGGCAAGACCGAAGTCGCGCGCCAACTTGCGCTTTCGCTGGGCGTCGAGCTCAAGCGCTTCGACATGTCGGAATACATGGAGCGGCACACCGTCTCGCGCCTGATCGGCGCGCCGCCGGGCTATGTCGGCTTCGACCAGGGTGGCCTGCTTACTGACGCGATCGACCAGCATCCGCACTGCGTGCTGCTGCTCGACGAGATCGAGAAGGCGCATCCCGACCTCTACAACATCCTTCTCCAGGTCATGGACCACGGGAAGCTGACGGACCACAACGGCAAGAACGTCGATTTCCGCAACGTGATCCTGATCATGACGACGAACGCGGGTGCGGCCGAACAGGCCAAACGCGCGATCGGCTTCGGCGCGGAGACGCGCACGGGCGAGGACGAAGAGGCGATCAAGCGGATGTTCACGCCGGAGTTCCGCAACCGCCTCGACGCCACGATCGGCTTCGCGCGCCTGTCGCAGGAAGTCATCCACAAGGTCGTCGACAAGTTCGTCGGCCAGCTCGAGCGCCAGCTGCTCGACCGCCAGGTCGTGCTGTCGGTCTCCGACGAGGCGCGCACGTGGCTTGCCGAGAAGGGCTACGACGAGCTCTATGGCGCGCGTCCGCTCGGCCGCGTGATCCAGGAGAACATCAAGAAGCCGCTCGCCGACGAACTGCTGTTCGGAAAGCTCGCCAAGGGCGGCAAGGTCCGGGTCAAGATCGAGAACGGCAAGCTCGCCTTCGACTATCCGCCGCCGGCCCCGCCCGAGAAGGGCGAGCCGAAGGTGCCGGCCCACGTGATCTGAGAACGCGCGTCCCGTGGGGGCCTTCCTCGCCGGGACGCGCGTCCTCGATCTTTCGCAGTACATCCCCGGCCCTTACGCGGCGCAGCTGCTGGCCGATCTGGGCGCCGAGGTGCTCAAGATCGAGCCGCCCGGCGGCGATCCGATGCGCGGGCTCGGGCCGCGCGACGCCGACGGCATCTCGCCCTTGTGGAAGGGGATGAACGCCGGTAAGGCGATCCTCGAGCTCGATCTCAAATCGGACGACGGCAAGGCGCTGCTCACCGAGCTTCTCGGGCGCGCGGACGTGCTGGTCGAATCCTACCGGCCGGGCACACTCGAACGGCTCGGCTTCGGGCGCGCGTCGCTCGAAGCGGTCAACCGGCGTCTCGTGCATGTGGCGCTGTCGGGCTACGGGCAGACCGGGCCGTGGCGCCTGCGCACCGGCCACGACCTCAACTACATGGCGACGGCCGGCGGGCTGTGGGCGTCGGGTACGGCCGCTTCGCCGCAGATCGCGCATCCGCCGACGGCCGACTATGCGAGTGCGCAATTTGCCGCGTTGGCCGCTTGCGCAGCCCTTGCAGGACGTGCGGCACGCGGCAAGGGCGCCTATATCGACGCGAGCCTCGCTGACACCGTGGCGGGTTGGCAGGGCCCGCTGCTGGCCCAGCACATGCGCCCCGGCTTCGCGCAGGATCGCGAGGCGGCGCTGCTGAACGGCGGGGCCGCGTTCTACCGGATCTATGCCTGCGCCGATGGCCACGTGACGCTGGGCGCCATCGAGCCAAAATTCTGGGCGAATTTCTGCAACGCCGTCGGCCGGCCGGACTGGATCGCCCGGCAAGACGAGGCCTTGCCGCAGACGGCGCTGATCGGCGAGCTCGCCGGCCTGTTCGCGACCCGCAGCCGGGCGGAATGGGAAGCAGTGTTGGGTCCGGTCGATTGCTGCTTCGCCGCGGTCGTGACGCCTGCGGAGATGCCGGACCATCCCCAGATCGCGGCGCGCGGCCTGCTCGGGCGATTTCCGGCCCGGATCGACGATGCGGCCCTGCCTTCGCGTCCGCCGGCCGTTTTTTGCACTGCGGCATCAGTTCGTGCCAAGTGGGGCTTATGTTAGATTTGGGGGATGTCAGGGCAAATTCTCCCCCGCAAGCTCATCCGCGCCGGTCGCTCGATCTTCAAGAAGGGCGATCCCGGCGACGCCGCCTACGTGATCCAGAGCGGCACGGTCGACATCATCCGCCCGGTCGTCGACCAGAAGCGCGTGATCGCGTCGCTCGCCGCGGGCGAGATCTTCGGCGAGATGGCGCTGATCGACGGCAAGCCGCGCATGGCCGACGCGGTCGCGCAGACCGACGTGACGGTGCTGACCGTCTCGGTCGAGCAGTTCCAGGAGAAACTTCGCGAGGCCGATCCCTTCGTGCGGGCGTTGCTGCGCATGTTCGTGAAGAACCTGCGCGTGATGACCGAGAAGGCCGTCGCGGCGGAGATGCGCAGCGAATTCATGCGCCGTCAGGGCGAAAGCGCGCCGGCTGCCGAAGCGGCCGCCGAACCGGTCAAGCCTGCGGCGTCTTGAACGGCCCTTCGGCGGCAAGTGCCGCCATGTGTTCGTCCATCGCATCGCCTTCGTGCCGGCAGAAATCCGCGACCGCCTTGTGGAAGCCCGGATCACGCATCGCGTGCGCGCTCCATGTCGGCACGGGCATGTAGCCGCGCTGCAGCTTGTGCTCGCCCTGCGCGCCCGCCTCGACGCGCGCGAGGCCGCGCTCGATGGCGAAGTCGAGTGCCTGGTAGTAGCAGGTCTCGAAATGAAGGAACTTGAAGTCGCCGTTGCAGCCCCAGTTGCGGCCATAGAGCGCGTCGGCTCCGACGAGATTCAAAGCACCCGCGACCCATTCGCCCGATTTCCGCGCCATCACCAGCAGCACCTTGTCGGCCATCGTGGCGCCCAGGCGGTCGAAGAAATCGCGCGTCAAATACGGACTGCCCCATTTCCGGTCGGATGTGGAGATGTAGAAATCGAAGAACGCGTCCCAGTGCTCGCGGCCGATGTCGCCGCCGGTGAGGCGCACATGCTCGACGCCCTGCGCCGCGACTTCACGCCGTTCCTTGCGGATCGACTTGCGCCGGCTGTGCGACAGCGCCGCGAGGAACGCCTCGAAATCCGCATAGCCGCGGTTCTCCCAGTGGAACTGGTAGCCGCGGCGGATGATGCAGCCGGCGTCTTCCATCAGCTCGGCCTCGTCCTGCGAACAGAAGGTCAGGTGCAGCGACGAGACGCCGAGCCGCTTGGGCAACCCGGTCAGCGTTGTCGCCAGCGCCTCGCGCACGCGCTCGGCCAGCGGGCCGGGCCTTGCGAGCAGGCGCGGGCCCGGCACCGGCGTGAAGGGCACACAGGCCTGCAGCTTCGGGTAATAGCGCCCACCCGCGCGCCGGTAACCTTCAGCCCAGCTATGGTCGAAGACGTACTCGCCGTAGGAATGGCCCTTGATGTACATCGGCACCGCGCCGACCAGCGCGCCCGACGCGTCGCGCGCGATCAGGTGCTGCGGGCCCCAGCCGGTTTCCGCCGTCGCCGAGCCGGACTCCTCGATGGCGAGCAGGAAGGCGTGACTGACGAACGGATTACCGGTGCCGGCGCAGGCGTCCCATTCGACGGCCGAAATCCCGGCAAGGGAGTCGACCGTCTCGAGCGTCAGCGTGGGATCGCCGTCCGGCATGGGGCCTTGCGGTCAGGCGATCTCGGCGATCGCGTCGATCTCCACCGCCACACCCAGCGGCAGCGAAGAGGCGCCCACGGCGGCGCGCGCGTGCTTGCCGGCCTCGCCGAAGACCTGGACCATCAGGTCCGACGCGCCGTTGATGACCTTGGGCTGGTCGATGAACTCGGCCACGCAATTGACGAAGCCGCCCAGCCGCACGATGCGCACGACGCGGTCGAGATCGCCGCCGCACGCGGCCTTCAGCTGCGAGAGGATGTTGATCGCACACAGGCGCGCGGCGGCCTGCCCGTCGTCGATGCCGAACTCGCGCCCGAGCTTGCCCAGGAACTGCGGCTTGCCGTCCTTGAGCGTGATCTGGCCCGCGACGACGACCTGCTTGCCCGAGACGACATAGGGCACGTAGTTGCCCGCAGGTGCCGCTGCCGCAGGCAGTTCGATTCCGAGTTCCTTGAGACGCGCGTCGATCTTGCCGGGCATGGAAATTTTCCTCTTTGAAGCTCGGTGAAAGCATATCGGAGGGGCCGCTTGAACACTACAAACAGAATATCTTGCGAGCGAATTTCCGCCTTGTTAGCACTGAGAGATGATCAATCGTAAATTGTATGTCATATCGCTTCTGGCCTTCGGCGTGATGAGCGCGACTGCCTCGGCGCAGGATCGCCTGAAGGTGAATGGCTATCTGGGGCCGCCGACGCCCGACACCTGCTTTTGGACGGAACGCGAATTCAGGAACTTCCCCGAGCGGGGACCGGCGGACGCGGCCGGCATCGTGCTGTGGAGCCATGGCGGCTCCGGCAACGAGGGCGCCGAGTGGCATCACGGCGCACCGCCGGTGATTCGCCGCTTTGCGGAGAACAACTGGGACGTCGTCCTCATCCAGCGCAACGAGAAATGCGGGGGCGGCTGGGGCAGGAGGGGTGCGGGCTATATCGACAACATGCTAGCGGAAGTGGGCAAGGCCAAGGCGCGCGGCTACCGGCGCGTGCTGGTGGCGGGCCAGTCATTTGGTGCGGGCATCGCGCTGGGTGCGGGCGCCAGCGACAAGGTCGACGGCGTGCTTGCCTTCGCGCTCAGCCACGGCCGGGCGAGCTGCCGCGACATCCTGACCTTCAAGCCCGAGATGATCCCCCAGCAGGAACGCTATATCCGCGAGGGCATCGAGGCGGACGTCTCGCCCCGCGTGCTCGTCAGCATGGCGACGGGCGATCAATGCGTGAATCACAGTTTCTCGCCGATGATCCATGAAGCGCTGGAGAAGAAGCGGATCGCCTATATCCATCTCGACGAGAACAGCATTCCTTTCACCGGCCATTCCGTTGTCCGGCGTAAGGAGTACGCCGACCTGTTCGGTACATGTATCCTCAAGTTTTTCACGCAAGACCCGCCGCCGCCGGTGGGGCGCACCGCCTGCCGGTAGCGACGGCGGCGAACCCGGTCGCCTTCGGTCTGCCTTGCCGCCGCCATTTTCCCCGCCTATACGGGGAAGCATGAAGCGCCGCGGATTCCTCGCCTCGTTGATCGCGTTGTCCGCAACCCCGGCCATTGGGCAGGGGCGGGCCGCCTCGCCATTCGCTCCGCAGGTCGAATACGCGATCGACGGCGCGTTCGGCCGCGCATCCGACGGCAAGCAGCCCGAACGGGCGCGCATCTGGCGCACGCGCAGCGCGATCCGCTACGAGACGCGCGACGGATTCGAGCGCACGGTCGTCGCGCGCCTCGATCTCGACAAGGTCTGGCTCACGCTGCCCGCCCTCGGCGTGACATTCGAGACGGACCTGAGCGGATTCGGCCTGTCGCCCGACGCGCTGCGCGGCGGCGGGTTCCGCCTCCAGCCCGTGGGCGACGAGCGCGTGGAAGGGCAGACGACGACCAAGCTGCGCATGACGCGAACCGCGATCGATCCCAGCTTCGATGGTTTCGGCTGGGTGGACGCGCGCGGCATCCTGTGGCGCCTGCAGGGGGCGGGCGAGGCGCTAGGCCAGCCCGGCACGCTCGAATGGCGCTTTTCCAATGCCGCGATCGGCCAAATCGCGCCGGCCCTCCTCGCAGCGCCGGCTGGCAAGACCGTGCCCGTGGCGGGCGAGGCGCTGGTGGCGATGCTGCGCCGTTTCGGACTGGTGCGCTGAAGCCCTAGCCCGCGACGGCGCGCGGGACCGGGATCTTCATGATTTCCTTGATGACGGGAAGCTGCGGCTTGATCGCGTCCATCGCCATCTTGATCGAGCCCATCTTCGGCACGCGCCCGGGGATTGCCGCCCAGTCGTTGACGTGGACGAACATCTCCTCGACCGTCGTGCGCGCGTCGCGCACGTAGATGATCGCTGGCATCGCCTCGACGTAGAAATCCTCGCCGCGGATCGCGCGGTCGTAGAGCGAGGAGCCGTTGGCCGCGTAATTTCCCACGATCTTGCCCGCGCGCTTGATCGCCTCTTCGAGGTCACGCACCCACTTGCTGAGGTCCTGGTCGAGCAGGATCGCCTGGACCGTGCGCAGCTCGCCGATCTTCAGCGCGGTCTCGATCGTCCAGCGCCACAGCTTGCGCCAGATCTCCACCTTCACCATCGCGCGCAGCGTCTCCTGCAGGATCGTCGCCTGCAGCCGGTCGGGCGTCATGCGGCTGGCCTCGATGCCCGAGCGGAACATCCGGTCCACCAGCTTCACGTAGGTCGCGTCGAATACCTTCTTGTCGCGGATCATCTGCGGCTTGTAGCGCTTGAGCGCGCGCAGGATCTCGTCGACGAAGCGGTCGCACGAATCCTCGGGATTGGGCAGCGGCTTCAGGTACAGCAGCGTGCTGGGCAGCAGTGGCTGGCCGAACGTCACCTCGTCGACGATGCCGAGGCCCAGCACCTGCGAGACGATCTCGACCAGCCGGCGGTTATATTCCGAGCCGGGGTCGTTGTCCTTCATCAGCGCCATCTCGTTGCCCGAACGCACCAGCTGGGCGCCGCTGCCGTCCTTGCCGGCCATGATGTTCGTCGTCACGTCGAGCCGGCCCATGCGCGAATCGAACGTGATCGGCTCGTTGGCGAAGGCGCCGGTCGGGTCCTTGAAGCGGAAGCAGCCGTTCGTCTCGATGTCGGTGAAGATCTCGCGGTCGAGCGCGGATTCCTTCGCCGGCACCTGGCGCATCAGCAGGCCTTCCACGCCCTCCGACGCGATGCGCAGCATCTCGCGCACCGCGCGGTCGTCGCCCTTGACGACGCCGGCCCAGGGATTGACTGCCGTCATGCCGCAAGCCGCTTGCGCAGGTCTGCGACGGCCGCGTCGGGCGTGGTCAGCACCGGGCACGAGACGTTCGCCGTGACCGACGCGTGCGCCCGCGCCATCGAGAACTGGCCGAGCACGATGGCATCGCACGCCGGCAGGTCGGCCGCATCGGCCGCGATCGCACGGTCGTGCGTATCGCCGTCGCCGGACTGGAGTGCCGCGAGCGCGCCGGGCACGAGGCGCGCGCGCACGTCGAGACGGCGGCCCTCGGCCATTGCGTGCAGTTCGGCCTGGAGTGCGGGCAGCGAACCCACGAACGTGACCAGCATGCCGATGCGGTGCCCCGTGGCGAGGGCGGCGGCGAACGCGCTTTCGTTGGGCTTCAGAACCGGCACGCGCACGGCGGCTGCCGCGGCCTCGATGGCCGGTCCGAAGGCCGAGCAGGTGAAGAGAATGCCGTCGGCCCCCGTCTCGACCGCATAGCGGGCCAGCGCCACGAACCGCGCGATCATCGCCGGCGTAAGCCGGCCTTCGCGCGCGAGGTCGGCCGACAGCGAATCGTCGACCAGGTTCGCCGGTTTCGCCTGTGGCCAGCCACGCGCCATGGCGTCCATCGCCGGAGCGACGGAATCGCGCAGCGCGTGGATCAGGGCGATTCGGGGTGTGGAGTTTGTCATTACGGCGCGACTTTAGCGGGCGGTCGCCTAAACGAAAAGGGCCGGTCTTGCGACCGGCCCTTTCGCATCCCTATGCCGCTTCCGGCTTACGAGCAGCCGCTCGTCGAACCGCAGTCGATGCACTTGGTGCACGTGCCGTTGCGCACCATCGCCATCGAGCCGCAGCTTTCGCAGGCGTCGCCCGTGTAGCCCTTCATGCGGGCCTCGCGGACCTTCTCGCCCTTGCCGACCGTCGGTGCCGGGGCGGAGAGGGCCGCGTTCATCGCCGAGGCGACGGCCTCGATGGCGAAGCCGATCGGCTGCTTTCCGGCCTCGGTCGTCGCGGCTTCGGCCTCGATCGTCACGCTCGTCTCGCCGACCGCGACGGTCGCCACGGCGACATCGGTCTCGACTTCCGGTTCCAGCAGCGCCACGTCACCGGCGAATGCCGTCGCCGCGGGGCGTTCGCTGCCGCCAGGCAGCACCTTGAAGCGCTGGCGCACGAAGCCGGTCGAGGCGACCTTCTTGACGGCATCGAGCGCGGCCGCGGCGGCGGCCGAGCCTTCGCCCGGCATCGTCGAGCGTTCGCCCTTGCCCATCGCGTCGGGTGCCAGGTCTTCCTGCACGATGTGCGCGAGATCGTCGCGGCCCAGATACGAGATCGCCAGTTCCCGGAAGATGTAATCCAGGATCGACGTCGCGTTCTTGATCGTCTCGTTGCCCTGCACGATGCCGTTGGGCTCGAAGCGCGTGAAGGTGAACGCCTCGACGTATTCGTCGAGCGGGACGCCGTACTGGAGGCCGATCGAGACCGCGATCGCGAAATTGTTCATCAGGCTGCGGAAGGCCGCACCTTCCTTGTGCATGTCGATGAACAGCTCGCCGATCTGGCCGCTCTCGTACTCGCCGGTGCGCAGATAGACCTTGTGGCCGCCGACCATCGCCTTCTGGGTGTAGCCCTTGCGGCGGTTGGGCAGGCGGTCGCGCTTGGCGGCCGCCGAGACGCGCTCGACGATCCGCTCCACGACGCGCTCGACCTTCGCCTGGGCCGGGGCCGCGGCGATTTCCTCGACCTCGTCGTGCAGGTCGATGTCCTCGCCCACGATGGAGGCCAGCGGCTGCGAGAGCTTCGAGCCGTCGCGGTAGAGCGCGTTCGCCTTCAGGCAAAGGCGCCAGGACAGCAGATAGGCGTCCTTGCAGTCCTCGACCGTGGCGTGGTTGGGCATGTTGATGGTCTTCGAGATCGCACCCGAGATGAACGGCTGGGCCGCCGCCATCATGCGGATGTGGCTGTCGACCGACAGGTAGCGCTTGCCGAGACGGCCGCACGGATTGGCGCAGTCGAACACCGGCAGGTGCTCCGCCTTCAGGTGCGGGGCACCTTCCAGCATCATCGAGCCCGAGCAGTAGGTGTTCGCGGCGTCGATCTCGGCCTTCGAGAAGCCGAGTGCCGCGAGCAGGTCGAGCGCCGGGTCGTCGAGCTGTTCCTTCGTCAGCTTCAGCTTGTCGAGGCAGAACTCCTCGCCCAGCGTCCACTTGTTGAAGGCGAACTTCACGTCGAAGGCCGTCTTCAGCGCGTTCTCGAGCGCGTCGAGCTGGGCTTGGCCGAAGCCCTTGGCCTTGAGGGCCTCGTGGCTGATGGCGTTGGAGCCCTTGAGCGTGCCGTGGCCGACCGCATACGCGATGATCTCGTCGATCTGCGACTGCGAATAGCCCAGCGTCTCGAGGCCCACCGGCACGACGCGGTTGATGATCTTGAAGTAGCCGCCGCCGGCCAGCTTCTTGAACTTGACCAGCGCGAAGTCAGGCTCGATGCCGGTCGTGTCGCAATCCATGACGAGGCCGATCGTGCCCGTGGGCGCGATGACGGTGGACTGCGCGTTGCGGTAGCCGTGCGCGACGCCCAGTTCCAGCGCCTGGTCCCAGACGCGCTTGGCGGCGGCGACCAGTTCCTTGTCGGCGACCGACTTGTGGTCGAGCGGCACCGGCGGGATCGTCAGGTTCTCGTAGCCTTGGGTCTCGCCATAAGCCGCGCGGCGGTGGTTGCGGATGACGCGCAGCATGTGCTCGCGGTTGGGCTCGTAGCCGGGGAACGGCCCGAGCTCGGAGGCCATCTCGGCCGACGTGGCGTAGCTGACGCCCGTCATGACGGCGGAGATCGCACCGCAGATCGCGCGGCCTTCGTCGCTGTCGTAGGAGAGGCCCATCGCCATCAGCAGGCCGCCGATGTTCGCGAAGCCGAGGCCCAGCGTGCGGAACTCGTAGGAGAGTTCGGCGATGCGCTTGGACGGGAACTGCGCCATCAGCACCGAGATTTCCAGCGTCACCGTCCACAGGCGGCAGGCATGTTCGAACGCGGGTGTGTCGAACGAGCCGTCGGCGCGGCGGAAGGCGAGCAGGTTGATCGAGGCGAGGTTGCATGCCGTGTCGTCGAGGAACATGTACTCCGAGCACGGGTTCGAGGCGTTGATGCGCCCCGAGGCCGGGCAGGTGTGCCACTCGTTGATCGTCGTGTCGTACTGCAGGCCCGGATCGGCCGAGGCCCACGCGGCGTAGGAGATCTGGTCCCACAGCGCCTTGGCTTCGATCTCCTTGTGAACCTTGCCGTCGGTGCGGCGCACGAGCGTCCACTTGCCGCCGTCGAGGACGGCCTGCAGGAACTCGTTGGTCAGGCGCACCGAGTTGTTCGAGTTCTGGCCCGAGACCGTCAGATAGGCTTCCGAATCCCAATCCGTGTCGTAGGTCGGGAAGTTGATGCTGTCGAAGCCCTGCTTGGAGAACTGGATGACGCGCTGGATGTAGTTTTCAGGAATCAGCGACTTGCGCGCGGCCTTGATGGCGTCGCGCAGTTTCTTGTTCGCCTTGGGATCGAACGTGGTGTCGCCGTCCTTGCGGACGATGGACGCCATGATGTCGTTGAGGTGCTTGGCGCACAGGCGCGAGCCCGCGACGAGCGCGGCGACCTTCTGCTCCTCGACGACCTTCCAGTTGATGTAGTTCTCGATGTCGGGATGGTCGACGTCGACGGTGACCATCTTGGCCGCGCGGCGCGTGGTGCCGCCCGACTTGATGGCGCCCGCCGCGCGGTCGCCGATCTTCAGGAAGCTCATCAGGCCCGACGACTTGCCGCCGCCCGAGAGCTTCTCGCTCTCGCCGCGCAGCTTGGAGAAGTTGGAACCCGTGCCCGAGCCGTACTTGAACAGGCGCGCCTCGCGCACCCAAAGGTCCATGATGCCGCCCTCGTTGACGAGGTCGTCCTCGACGGACTGGATGAAGCAGGCATGCGGCTGCGGGTGCTCGTAGGCCGAGCTCGACGAGGTCAGCTTGCCCGTGCGGTAGTCGACGTAGAAATGGCCCTGGCCGGGGCCGTCGATGCCGTAGGCCCAGTGCAGGCCGGTGTTGAACCATTGCGGCGAGTTCGGCGCGGCGAGCTGCGCCGCGAGCGCGAAGCGCATCTCGTCGAAATAGGCGCGCGCGTCGTCTTCGCCGTCGAAATAGCCACCCTTCCAGCCCCAGTAGGTCCACGTGCCGGCGAGACGGTCGAAGACTTCCTTGGCCGACTGCTCGCCGCGGATGCGCTGGTTCTCGGGAATCTTGGCAAGCGCCACATCATCGGGCTTCTTGCGCCACAGCCACGACGGCACGTCGTTCTCTTCGACGGCCTTCAGCGCCGCGGGCACGCCGCGCTTGCGGAAATACTTCTGCGCGAGCACGTCGCACGCGACCTGCGACCACGCGGCAGGAACTTCGATGTCCTTGGCCTGGAAGACCACGGAACCGTCGGGATTCTTGATCTCGCTGTTCGTCGTCGTGAACGCGAGAGACGCGTACGCGTCCTCCCCTGCCTTCGTGAATCGCCGTTCGATACGCATGCTGGCCTCCGGCCTGTTTCTTATCTCGGTCGTCCGCTTCGCGACTCCTGTCCCGTCCCCCAGTCGGAGGTTGGGCCGCCTCACAAGATGTCGTGGTGGAGGGCGAAGCTCGTTACCAAATGTTGAACAGAGGCCGGAATCGCCCGCAACTGGATTTTGACCGAATTGTGCCGACCATCACAATATCTAGTCCTGACAACAGGATATGGGGGGTAAAACCTTCAGGAACCGCAAAATACCGAGGCGAAATCGGTCAAGAGTTAATTTTTCGTTGCGCCAGTTGAGGTTAACCCCCTTGTCAAAAGTTACAAACCGCATTGCTGCATTGCACAATGAGGCCTTTTCAACCTGCCAAGTATCAAAATTTTTCAATATTTATCATATAGATAATACTACACCGGGAAAAGTGTACAAATTGGAAACCAGCGAAAAATCGCATCCCGTGGCCGACGCGGGCCCGCGTCGCGGCATTCGTCCTGTCCGTTCAGGCCCTGGCCGCCAGCGGCAGGTTCACGAGCAGGTTCTGCGGCTTCAGGCGCACGCGTTTATTCGCGTCCATGCCGAGCCCCAGATAGACCGGCCGACCCGCGATATCCGCGCGCATCATGCGCGAATCCGCGAATTCCAGACGGAACAGCGCGACGATGTTGGCAAGTCGCGATTCGTCCACCGTCTGCCCGCGATAGAGATCGTTCATGATCGCGCTTGCCTCGGCGTCGAGGCCGACATGCCAGACCCAGCGCTCGTCGTCGATGCGCACCATGGGCTGGATCGAGACGCCGATGCCGAGGAAATGCGCGATCCACGTCTCGAGCACGCGCGCGAGCGCGTCGAGGCCCGCGCGCCCGAACGTGAGATCGAGCACGAAGTCGTGCGCCTCGTCGCGTCCGCGATAGAGCGCCGCGTTCGCCTCGGTCATCACGTCGAGCTCGATCGAGCGCACCGGCAGCTTGGCTTCCTTGAGAAGTTCGCCGATGGCACCGAGCCCGACATCGCCGGCCGCCTGGCGGGCCGCATGCATCTCGACCGTCTCCTCGTCGGCAGCCATCGTGGCGCCGTCGCTGATGGTCACGCGCTGGCTGCGGAACAGCAGCTCGGCCGCGCGCAGACGCATGGGATCTTCCGCATCGGCGAGCGCATGGCGCAGGATCGCGTGCGCGAGCTGGTCGAGGAACAGCGGCGGGACCGGCGGTTCCCCCTTTTTTGGCGGCGCGACGAAATGGCCGAGATAGGCGTCCTCGAGCGTGCCGGCCGCGACCAGCCGCGCGAGGAAGGCGACGAGGATCGTGTAGTTGTCGCGCATGTCGGCGTCGGCGAGCCTTGCGATGTCGGCAGCCGGGACGGCCATGCGCGGCGATTCGAGAAGGCGGGCATGCAGCGCGCGTTCGGCGGCGCAGGATTCCTCGACCGGACGGATTTCCGGGCGCATCAGGTAGGCGCGCAGGAAGGCGTCGGTCACCGCCAGCCGCGGCGGCGGCCCCGGCCGCGCGTCGAGCAGGTGAAAGCCGGAATTGCGCCAGAAATCGGTCATTTGCGGGTGCCGGGAGCGGCTGGAGGCAGGGTCCCGCAATCTGGACGAGGGTAGGGGGGGCGTGCAATAGTCGCGCGGCGTCGAATACGGGATTCGACAAGGGAAATCCGCAATGACGATCGGGACTCGCCTTTACACGTGGCTGCGCGGCCAGGAAGTCGGCCGCGACGAATTCGGCAATCGCTACTACCGCGACAAGACCGGCGAACTGCGCGCGCGGCGCGAGAAACGCTGGGTGATCTACGAAGGCGAAGCCGAGGCCACGAAGGTGCCGCCCGACTGGCATGCCTGGCTCCACCACATCATCGCGGCCCCGCCGCCAGCCGGCGGCCTGCCGACGCGCAAGCCCTGGCAGCTGCCGCACCAGCCCAACCAGACCGGCACCGCCAACGCCTACCGTCCGCCCGGCCACGAATATCAGGGCGGCCAGCGCGCCAAGGCGACCGGCGACTACGAACCCTGGTCGCCGGGCTGACGCCCGCCGTCCGACAGCAAGCGGAGCCCCCGATAAATGGGTAAGAATCTGGTCGAGACGCTGATGGGCGCGGTCGTGCTCGTCGTCGCGGGCATGTTCCTGATGTTCGCCTACACGACGGCCGACATCCGGCCCGTGCGCGGCTATTCGCTGACGGCCAAGTTCGAGCGGATTGACGGCGTGCGCCTGGGCACCGACGTCAAGCTGTCGGGCATCAAGGTCGGTTCGATCGTCGGCCAGGCGCTCGATCCGGAGACCTATCAGGCCGTCCTAACGCTGACGGTCGAATCGGGCATCAAGCTGCCGGTCGACACCGTCGCGCAGATTTCCAGCGAAGGGCTGCTTGGGGGCAATTTCGTCCAGCTCGTGCCGGGCGCCGAAGACAAGATGATCAGCCCCGGTGGCCAGATCAAATATACGCAGGCCCCGGTCAACCTCGTGCAGATGCTCGGCAAGTTCATGTTCAATTCCGCCGAGGCCGCGCAGGGCGGCGCACCGAAGAACTGAGCGTCTGGGGGAAGCCGCCATGCGCGCGCAGCGCGAGGCCGGGCGGGATCTGCGGCTCGATTTCTTCCGCGGGCTCGGGCTGCTCTTCATCTTCATCGACCACATCCCGAACAACGCGTTCTCGTACCTGACGCTGACGAACTTCGTCTTCTGCGACGCCGCCGAGATCTTCGTTTTCCTTTCGGGATATTCGGCCGCCCTCGTGTTCGGGCGTGTGGGCCAGCGTTCGGGCAACGCCTACGCGACGGCGCAGGTCCTCAAGCGCTGCTGGACACTCTACGTCGCGCACATCTTCCTGTTCGTCATCTACACCGCGCAGGTGAGCTGGACCGCGCAGCGCTTCGAGAACGCGCTCTTCATCGAGGAAATGCAGGTTGCCTCGTTTCTCGACGAGCCGCACGTGGCGATCATCGAGGCGCTGCGGCTGGCGCACCAGCCGCTCTTCATGAACATCCTGCCGCTCTATATCGTGCTGCTCACCGGCTTCGCGCTGGCGCTGCCGCTGCTGCGTGCCGTCGGCCCGGCGCTGGTCGCCGTCTCGGCCATCGTCTACGCGGCCGTGCCGTTCGTGGCGATGAACCTGCATGCCTATCCCGACGGGGTGTGGTTCTTCAATCCGTTCGCCTGGCAGTTCCTGTTCGTGCTGGGGGCAGCGTGCGGCTGGCGCGCGGGCGTGCTTGGCGATCCGGTCCGCCTGCCGAAGGGCGCGTTCGGCGCCTCGATCGCCGTCCTGATCCTGCTGGTGCCCGTGCGCTCCTGGATCAGCATCGGCTATTTCTTCGACGGCGTGCCGCCGAGCTTCGCCGAACTCGCCTACCAGTTCGCCAGCAAGACCGATCTCGGCCCGCTGCGCCTGCTGAATTTCATCGCGCTGGCGATCGTGGTCGTGCGGGTCGTGCCGCGCGCGGCCCTGTGGCTCGAGTCCGCCTGGGCGCGCTACGTCGTGCTGTGCGGGCAGAACTCGCTGGCGGTCTTCTGCTTCGGCATCTTCCTGTCGGTCTCGGCGCATTCGCTGCTGCTCGAGTTCGGATACAGTATCGCGATGCAGGCCGCGGTGACCTTCGGCGGATGTCTCTTGCTCATGAGCAGCGCGCGGGTATTGTCTTGGAGCAAGGAACGCAAGGACTCCGGCGCGGCGGCGCGGAACCGGGGCGGGGAATGACGATGCGGATGGGCGGCGCGATCTTCAAGTTCGTCGCGATGGCGCTGGTTCTGGCGACCGTGGTGCCGGCGCGCGCGCAGGTTCCGGCCAACCCGGAAGTCCCGGAAACCTGCCGTGTGCCGCGTGCGGTTTTCGTCGACGATTCCAGGCTCGTCGCCGCGACGAGCAGCCTCGCGAAAAGCCGGCGCCTGACGGTCGTCGCAATCGGCTCGACCTCCACGCTCGGCGCCAGCGCCAGCGCACCGGGCGCGGCATGGCCTGCACGCCTGGAGAGTGATCTGCGCCGGCGCCTGCCGAACGCGGAGATCACGGTCCATAATCGCGGCAAGGCGCGCGACGATGCCGAGCACATGCTCCAGCGCCTTGATGCCGATGTCCTGGCGCTCAAGCCCGATCTGGTGATCTGGGAAACCGGCACGGCCGAGGCCGTCCGGCAGATGGAGGTCGAGAGCTTTTCCGTCCATCTGCAGGCCGGGATCGAGCGGATCGCGAAGGCCGGCGCCGACGTGATGCTTGTCACGCCGCAATATTCGCGCGAAATGGCCCGGCTGATCGCCTACCAGCCCTATATCGACGCGATGAACAGCATCGGGATCCGGCGCGACGTGCTGCTTTTTCCGCGGTTCGAGGTAATGCGTCACTGGGTCGAATCCGGCCAGATGCAGCTCGACAACTTGACGCCTGCGCAGGCCGCGGGGACGGCCGATCGGCTCTATGACTGCATCGGCCGGCAGTTGGCGCGGGTGATCGTGCGCGCGACCGCCTCCGCACCGAGTCGTTAGAAAGAATTTTCGGAAAATTTGCGGCTTGTGACGCCCGTCACTGCGTGCGCAATGGCGCCGCGTCATTCTCCCATCGTCGGCCGGACCCGAATCGGCCCGCCGACCCAAACCGGGAGACGGAAAATGACGAGCGGACAGAATCTTTCATCCCTGCAGGCGGTCCTGAAGATGACCCGTCAGGCGATGTTCGGCCTCGGCGTGGCGGTCTTTGTCGGAATCCTCGGCCAGGCGGCCGCGATCTACATCGCGGGCCAGGGGCCCGATGCCGCGACGGCAACGCCGGTCGCCCGCCCGCACCAGCGCGAGACCGGCCTGCGCACGCCGCAGCATTCGGGCTTCGCCAACGCGGCACGCCGGCTCGAGGCCGTCTACGGCCGCGACGGCGACGAGGCCGACACCGCGCATTGAGCCTACTTGCCCCGGCGGGGGCGACGCGCTACGGCTAGCGCCGCCATGCGCCTTTCCGCCGTTCTTTTCGCCCTGATCGTGCTGCCGTCGAGCGCCATCGCGCAGGCACAAGCTCCGGTGGGCGATATCGCGATCCTCCAGACTCTCGACAAGGTGACCGGTCGCGTGCGCGGGCTCGAAGCGCCGGTCGGGCAGGCCGTCGAATTCGGCCCCCTCACCATCCTCGTGCGCGCCTGCCGCAAGCACCCGCCCGAAGAGCCGCCGGAAAGTTCCGCCTTCCTCGAGATTTCAGAGCGCAAATCGGCCGATACGGTCAACGAGCTGTTCAAGGGCTGGATGTTCGCCTCCAGCCCCGCCGTCTCGGCGCTCGAGCATCCGGTTTACGACGTCTGGGTGATCGATTGCAGGGCCGCGCGCACTTCCGCGCCTGCTTCGCGATAGAAGACCGCGTCGCGCTCCAGCGCCGACGCAAGCTGCCGACGGTATTCCGCCCGGTCGATCTCGACGGCGCCGAAGCGAAGCATGTGATCGGTCGCCATCTGCGTGTCCAGCAGGGCGAAGCCGCCCGCGCGCAGGCGCGCCACCAGATGCACCAGCGCGATCTTCGAGGCGTCGGTCGCACGCGCGAACATGCTCTCGCCGAAGAACGCGGCCTTCAGGTGCACGCCGTAGAGCCCGCCGACCAGTTCGCCGTCGCGCCAACATTCGACCGAATGGGCGAGGCCCGCCTCGTGCATCTCGCAATAGGCGCGTTTGATGTCGTCGTTGATCCAGGTCGAGCCGCGTGCGGCGCAGCCGTCCATCGTGCCGGCGAAATCGGCGTCCACGCGCACCTCGTAGGGGGGCGTGCGCAGCGTCTTGCGCAGCGAGCGCGGAACGTGGAACCGGTCGAGCGGCAGCACGCCGCGCGGATCAGGATCGAACCAGTCGATGGATTTCGACGTCGCCGAACGCGCCATCGGGAAGATACCGTTGGCGTACGCCCAGACGAGATTGCGGACATTGAGCCGGCTCTGCGTCACGGCCGTCTCCCCGCGGGCGCGCTCAGGAAGCGTCCTTGGGCGGACGCGCGGGCAACACGCTCGCGCCGCGCGGATCGATGCCGAGGCGCGCGTTCATCGCGAAGATGTCGGCGAACGACAGCGGCGCCTGGTCCATCGGCACCGCGCCGACCAGCATGCGCACGACCTTGCCGCCGGGCGCGTCGGCGAGCGGCAGGGCAAGGCGCGCCCAGGTGACGGTCCGCTCGCGCGCCTGCGTCGTGTGCAGCGTGAAAAGCGGCTTGCGCCGCTCGATCACCGCGAGATTGGCGGCGCGATAGAAGGTGCCGACCGGCAGGCCCGTGCGCGCGGCCATCTCGGCACCGGTGTGCCCCGTCCAGTCCACCCCGCCGGCGTGCGCGACCTTTTCGCCGAACAGGCGGTAGCGGAAATCGAGACCGTCGCGTTCGACGTCGGCAAGGATCGCGAAACCGATCGCGCCGCCCAGATCTTCCGGGCGCACCGCATCGGCGGCGGGCAGGTCGTGGTCGGCGCGCAAGATATCCCAGTGGCGGCGCAGCTGCGGCAGCTGTTCGGTCGGCAGCGTTTCGGCCGGCGGGTTCCAGATGATGACGGGCTGGGCGAGATTGCCCTCGCGCAGCAGCGCCTTCACGGCTTCGCGGCGCGTGGCGGCGATCTCGGCGGCGACCGCACGCACGCGCGCGTCGTCGTCCGCCGGATCGCTCATTTTTTCAGGCCCATCCAGCGTTCGAGCCAGTGGATATCGTAGCGCCCGTCGATGAATTCCGGCGTCTGCACCAGCTTGCGGTGCAGCGGCAGCGTCGTCTTGATGCCGCCGATGACGTACTCGCCCAGCGCCCGGCGCAGGCGCATCAGGCATTCGTTGCGGTTGGTGCCGTGGACGATCAGCTTGGCGACCATGCTGTCGTAGCTGGAAGGCACCTTGTAGCCCGAGTAGAGCGCGCTATCGACGCGCACGCCGAGGCCGCCCGGCGGATGGTATTCCGCGATCCGACCCGGTGCCGGCATGAAGGTCTCGGGGTCCTCCGCATTGATGCGGCATTCGATCGCGTGGCCCTGAAGGCGCACGTCCGACTGCGTGAACGCGAGCGGCGCCCCCGAGGCGATGCGGATCTGCTCGCGCACGAGGTCGAGCCCGCAGATCATTTCCGTCACCGGATGCTCGACCTGCAGGCGCGTGTTCATCTCGATGAAATAGAAGCTGCCGTCCTGGTAGAGGAACTCGAGCGTGCCCGCGTTGCGGTAGCCGAGCTTCTTCAGCGCCGACGTCACGACTTCGCCCATCTCGTGGCGCTGGTCGGCGTTGAGGGCGGGCGAGGGGCTTTCCTCGAGGACCTTCTGGTGCTTGCGCTGGAGCGAGCAGTCGCGCTCGCCCAGATGCACGACGTTGCCGTGCGCGTCGGCGAGGATCTGGAACTCGATATGGCGCGGATGGCCGAGATACTTCTCGATATAGACGACGTCGTTGCCGAAATTGGCGCCCGCTTCGGCGCGGGCGCTCCGGTAGGCTTCCACGAGCTGGTCGGCGTCGCTTGCGACACGCATGCCCTTGCCGCCGCCGCCGCCGGCCGCCTTGATCAGAACGGGGTAGCCGATTTCGGCCCCCAGCTTCACGGCCGTTTCCACGTCGGCGACCGGGCCGTCGGAGCCCGGCACGCACGGCACGCCGAGCGAGATCATGGCGCGCTTGGCCTCGATCTTGTCGCCCATCATCGTGATGTGGTCGGCGCTCGGCCCGATGAACGTGATGCCGTGTTCCTCGACCATGCGCGCGAAGTCGGCGTTCTCGGAGAGGAAGCCGTAACCGGGATGGATCGCGTCGGCGCCGGTGATGACGGCGGCCGAGATGATCGCGGCCTTGTTGAGGTAGCTGTCGCGCGCGGGCGGCGGGCCGATGCACACGGCCTCGTCGGCGAGGCGGACATGCATGGCGTCCGCGTCGGCCGTTGAATGCACGGCGACCGTCTGGATGCCGAGCTCCTTGCACGCGCGATGGATGCGCAGCGCGATTTCGCCGCGGTTGGCGATGAGGACTTTTTCGAACATCGCTGTCGCGCGCCCGGCCGGTTACTCGAGAACCAGCAGGACTTCGCCGTACTCGACCGGCGCGCCGTTCTCGACCGCGATGCTGGAGACCGTGCCGCCGCGCGGACTGCGGATCGGGTTCATGACCTTCATCGCCTCGACGATGACGAGAGTCTGGCCCTCGCGCACCTTGTCGCCGACCTTGACGAAAGCCGGCGCGCCGGGCTCGGGCGAGAGATAGCAGGTGCCGACCATCGGCGAGGTCACGGCGCCGGCCGGCG
The DNA here is from genome assembly GCA_044224405.1 of Tagaea sp. Lineage (GTDB taxonomy): Bacteria > Pseudomonadota > Alphaproteobacteria > CACIAM-22H2 > CACIAM-22H2 > Tagaea. The sequence goes on from JBGAKN010000006.1 coordinate 92,031, forward strand.
GGCCGTCGCTGGCGGCGGCGGCCGGTGCCGCTGCGGCGTTGGCGGCGGGGGCGGGGGCTGCGGCGGCCGGTGCGGCAGCGAGCATGGCGCCGCCGCGACCGAGCTTCAGGCGGGTCGTGCCCTCCTGGTACTCGATCTCGGTCAGGCCGGTCTCTTCCATCAGCTTGGCGAGACGCTTCAGCGTCGCGGGCGCGGGTCCGAATTCGGCTTTGGTGTTTGCGGGCATGGCTCGATCAGGCTTGGAGGTTTTCATTCGAGGTCGGGATCGACGAGACGCGCAAGCGCTTCGAGACCGAACAGGTAGCCCTGCGGCCCGAGGCCCGCGATCACGCCCTTGGCGATCCCGCTGACGTAGGAATGGTGGCGGAACGGTTCGCGCGCGTGGATGTTCGAGATGTGCACTTCGATCACCGGCAGGTCGCTGGCGATCAGCGCGTCGCGCAGGGCGACCGAACTGTGCGTGAGGCCGCCGGGATTGATCACGATGCCCTCGGCCGTCTGGCGCGCTTCCTGGATCCAGTCGATCAGCTGGCCTTCGTGGTTCGACTGCCGGAATTCGAGCGCGAAGCCGAGGTCTTCGGCGAGCGCGCGGCATTCGGCCTCGATGTCCGCAAGGCTCGTCCGCCCGTAGATCTCGGGCTGGCGTACGCCCAGCATGTTGAGGTTGGGGCCGTTGAGGACCAGGAGGATGGGCTTGGCTTCCAAGGGAATCTCCGCGCGGGAACGGGCCGTTATAGCACGGACTTGCGCTTGTGCAACGCACCCGACCGGATTGCCGGAATCGTTCCAAGTCCCTTCAAATACTCTGGAATTCGCCGTTTTCCCGATAGCGCAGATAGGCCTCGACCGAGGCCCGCATGACCGGCAGCATCGCCGGCAGCGCGTCGGGCGCGGCCCATGCGTGGGCGTGCGCCTCGCTCGTGTCGGTGGCGAGCGTGCCCGACCAGCGTGTCACTTCGAACATCGCCACAAAGGCCTGGATCGTGTCGCCGTTCGCGAACGTGTGCGTTTCCAACGCGGGGTCGGAGGAATTGCCGAAGGGCCGCATCGCTTGCGCGACCAGGCCGGTTTCCTCCGCAAGCTCGCACCGCGCTCCCATCTCGAAGCTCTCACCCGGCTCGGCCATGCCGCCGGGCAGGCCCCAGACGTCGAAGTCGCGCCGGTGCTCGATCAGGATGCGTCCTTTCGCGTCGGCCAGCACGAGGCGCGTGCCGGGCACCAGCATCAGCCGGTTGCCGACCAACTTGCGCAACTGGCCGAAATAAGACTGGGCGAAATCGGGCATCTGGCACTCCTGCGTGCGGCGCATGGGTGCGCGGCGCGTGCCGAGCCTAGCGCATCGCGCCGGTGCCGGGCCAAACTCGCCGCCGAAGATGCGAAATCTCCTTCCCCTGCCGGTGATCGCGGCGGCCGTCTCGACCATGCTCGGCGGCACCGCGATGGTCGCCACCCGCCTGCTGATGGGCACGTCGGATGCCGTGTCGGTCGCGTTCCTGCGCTGCTCGGGTTCCGCACTCGTCCTTGGCATCCTCGTCTTCGCGATCCGGCGCACGCGTTTCGCGCTGTCGGATGTCGCGCGCATGGCCGTTCTCGGCGTCATGATGTTCGGCGCCTTCAGCTGGCTGTTCGCCGCGGGCCTCGGCTATGTGCCGGCGGCGCGCGGGGCGGTCATCCTGTCAACGATGCCGATCCTCACCTTGGGTATCGCCGCGGCTCTCGGGCGCGAGAAGCTGACCTGGCCCAAAGTCGCGGGCGCGATCCTGGTGCTTGCCGGCGTGGTGATCGCGCTCGCCGACAAGACGGCCGCCGGTCCCGACGCGTGGCGTGGCGATCTTTATATGGCGGCGGCTTCGCTGCTCGGCTCGCTGCATGCGGTGCTGTCTGTCACGGCGCTGCGCCGCTACGCCACGATCTCGGTGATGGCCGTGCAGGTGATGACCGGCACACTGCTGCTCGGCGGCGTCCTCGTGGCGCAGGGGAACTCCGACGGGCTTACGGGCTTCGCCGGCACGCAATGGTTCGCCGTCTTCTGGCTGACGATGGTCACCGGCCTGCTCTCGCACCTGATGTGGTTCTGGGCACTGGAGAAGGCGCCCGCTTCGTCTGTGGCACTGACCGTTTCGCTCAATCCGATCTCCGCGGCGATCTTCGGCGCGATCGTGCTGGCCGAGCCGGTGACGACACGGGTCCTCGTGGGTCTCGTCGCCGTCGTCGGGGGCATCGTGCTGGCGAACCGACGGCCACCGCAAGATCGGTCGGGGCGGTCTCGAAGCGACCTTGCAACACCGGACTAGGAGTTGTACGTGACGGACTCACGAGAATCTCCGAGAAGGGACAGGCAGATGGGCGGAAAGCAGGGGTATCTGGGCGGTTGCCATTGCGGCGTGGTGCGCTACAGCGTGGCGATCGAGCCGAAGCCCAAGGTGATTTCGTGCAACTGTTCGATTTGTTCCAAGCGCGGCCTGCTGCTGACATTCGTGCCCGCCGACGATTTCAAGCTGACGGCTGGCGCGGATGCGATGATCGACTATCGGTTCAACACGCACAAAGTCCACCACATGTTCTGCAAGGCGTGTGGCGTGGAGGCATTTGCCAACGGTACGGCGCCGGACGGATCCGGAGTGGTTGCGGTCAATGTGCGATGCCTCGAGGGGTTCGATTTTGAATCTCTGGAGCCTATAAAGTACGACGGCAGGAGCCTCTAGCCGGCAGAGCGGGAGACGCCCATGCGGCGCAAGGTGGCATTCTTCTACAATTATCCGGGCAGCGACGGCGACGTGTACGGGCAGGGGCGACGCGAACGCATCGCCCAGGTCGCGGACGTCTATCCGCATGTCGTCCATGCCGGGAATTTCGACGTGCACGCGGCGAGCCTCGCCGAGATCGAGGCGATCTTCGCCACGTGGGGGATGATCCGCTTCGAGGCACGCCACTTCGCCGCAATGCCCAAGCTGAAGGCCGTGTTCTACGCGGCCGGCAACGTGCGCGCCTTTGCCGAGCCACTGGTGGCGCACGGCACGATCCTGACCAGCGCGTGGGCGACCAACGCCATTCCGGTCGCGGAGATGTGCCTGTCGCAGATCCTGTTGTCGCTGCGCGGCTATTTCCGCGCCGTGCGCGGCTATCGCGCGGCGAAGAGCTTCGCGGGAAAAGCGTTCCCGCGATCGGGCGTCAATGGCGAGACGGTCGGCATGATCGGCATGGGCAAGATCGGCTCGCTGCTGCGAGCGAAGCTTGCCGCCTATCCGCTGCGCGTCATCGCGCACGATCCGATGCTGTCGGCCAAGCGCGCGGCGGAGCTGGATGTGGAACTCGTCTCGCTCGACGAAGTCTTCAAGCGCTCGCTCGTGCTGTGCAACCACATCCCCGATCTTCCCTCCACGCGCGGCACGCTGAATGCGGGACATTTCCGCTCGATGCGCGAGGGCGCCACGTTCGTGAACACGGGGCGCGGCGCGCAGGTCGTCGAGGCCGACCTGATCGCGACGCTGAAGGCGCGGCCCGACATGACAGCGTTGCTCGACGTGACGTGGCCCGAACCGCCGGCGGCGGATTCCGAACTGTGGGCGCTGCCCAACGTCATCGTCAGCCCGCATATCGGCGGGACCATCGGCGATGAAGTCGTGCGTCTCGCCGACAGCGCCATCGCCGAGTTCGAGGCGTGGAGCGCCGGCCGGCCGGTTCAGCATCAGGTGACCGCGGAAATCCTCGAGACGATGGGCTAGGCGAGCGCCTCGGCCTGCCGTTCGAGCTTCCCGAGGAGCCGGTCGAGCTGCGCGCGCTCGCCGGCATCCAGCCCGTCGAGCAGCCGGGCTTCGGCGCCGCGCGCAAGCGGGATGATCTCGTCGTGCATGCGCCTTCCGGCGGCGGATAGGGCGAGCTTCGCCCGCCGCCGGTCGCTGCGGTCGGTCGCCTGAAGGGCAAGGCCCTTTGCCACGAGGCCGGCGATCGCGCGGCTTACCTGCACCTTGTCCATCGCCGTGCGCGCGGCGACTTCTCCCGCCGACAGCGGGGCGTAGCGGAACAGCACGGCGAGGCAGCGCCATTCCGGGATCGCCAGGCCGAAGCGTTCGCGGTAGAGCGCCGCGATGGCGTCCGAAACGGTGTTGGAGAGGACCGAAAGCCGGTAGGGCACGAAATTCTCGAGCGCGAAATCCGGTCCGGGAGCGGGGCTTGCAATTGGTTTCATATGAAACTAATAATGCGACCGGATCGCGCGGACGTCAAGCCGCGCCTCAGCCTGGGAGGGCCCGCGATGCCCCGTCCGAAGAAAGCCTTGGACGAGCCGAAGGTCTCGAAGACGAACCCGATGGGGACGGACGGATTCGAGTTCGTCGAGTACACCGCGCCCGACGTGAAGGGGCTCGAGAAACTGTTCGTCTCGCTCGGCTTCGTTGCGGTCGCGAAGCACCGCTCGAAGGACGTGACGCTCTACCGGCAGGGCGACGTCAATTTCGTCGTCAATGCCGAGCCCGACAGCTTCGCGCAGGCCTTCGCGCGCGTGCACGGGCCATCGGCCTGCGCGATGGCGTTCCGCGTGGCGGATGCCGCCGCCGCGTTCAGGCGCGCGGTTGCGCTCGGCGCTAGGCCCTTCGCGGGCAAGGTCGGGCCGATGGAGCTCAACATCCCGGCGATCGAGGGGATCGGCGGCTCGCTGATCTATTTCGTCGACCGCTATGGCAAGAACGGATCGATCTACGACGTCGATTTCAAGCCGATCAAGGGCGCGGACCCGAAACCGAAGGGCGCGGGGCTGACCTATATCGACCACCTGACGCACAACGTGCATCGCGGCCGCATGGATCTGTGGGCGGATTTCTATACGAAGCTCTTCAATTTCCGCGAGATCCGCTATTTCGACATCGAGGGCAAGCTCACCGGCCTCAAATCCAAGGCGATGACGAGCCCGTGCGGCAAGATCCGCATCCCGATCAACGAATCCTCCGACGACAAGTCGCAGATCGCCGAATATCTCGCGGCCTACAAGGGCGAGGGGATCCAGCATATCGCGCTGGGCAGCGCCGACATCTACGCCACGGTCGAAGCGCTGCGAAAGTTGAAGGTAAAGTTCCTGAGCACGCCCGCGACGTACTACGAGCTGCTCGACAAGCGCCTGCCGGGCCACGGGGAGAATGTCGCGCGGCTGAAGAAGAACCACATCCTGCTCGACGGCGCGCCCACGAAGGATGGCGGCCGGCTGCTGCAGATCTTCACCGAAACCGCCATCGGCCCGATCTTCTTCGAAATCATCCAGCGCAAGGGCGACGAGGGTTTCGGCGAAGGCAATTTCAAGGCATTGTTCGAATCGATGGAGCTCGACCAGATCCGCCGCGGCGCGCTGAAGCCCGCGTAAGGGAGCCCGCACGAGGGGAATGCCATGAAGAACTGGATCGGATTTCCGCTGTCGGAAGGCAAGGCCTCGCGCCAGGCGCATTGCGACCTGCCCGAAGGCACCTACGAACGCGAACTGGGCAAGGAAGGCTTCTTCGGCCCCGCCGCGCACATGTACCACGCGCATCCGCCGACAGGCTGGAGCGAGTTCGAGGGCGATCTGCGTCCGCGCGCGTTCGACCTGCGCAAGGCCAACGCGCTGTCGGCAAGCCCGTGGGACGCGACGCCCGTGATGCATAACGCGGCAATGAAGTTCCGCCACTGGCGCGTGGCGGGCAAGATGACCGACCTCGTGCGCAACGCCGACGGCGACGAACTGCTGTTCGTCCACGAAGGGGCGGGCGATCTCTATTGCGACTGGGGCCACCTGACCTATTCGGAAGGCGACTACATCATGCTGCCCCGCTCGGCGATGTGGCGGCTGGAGCCGAAAGAAGCGACGACGCTGCTGCTGATCGAGGCGACGAACGATTCCTACCGCCTCCCCGACAAGGGCCTCGTCGGCCGGCACGCGATCTTCGATCCGGGTTGCCTCGTCCATCCGAAGCTCGACGCGGCTTTCGAGGCGCAGAAATCGGAGAAGGCGACGCGCGTGTCGATCAAGCGCGGCGGGCGCATCGCGACGATGACGTTCCCGTACAACCCGCTCGACGCGGTGGGTTGGCACGGCGACCTGGCGCCCGTGAAGATCAACTGGCGCGATTTCCGCCCGCTGATGAGCCACCGCTATCACCTGCCGCCGTCGGCGCACACGACGTTCCTCGCCGGCCGCTTCGTGGTGTGCACGTTCGCGCCGCGCCCGGCGGAAAGCGACCCCGGCGCGCTCAAGGTGCCGTTCTTCCATTCCAACGACGATTACGACGAGATCATCTTCTACCACCGCGGCAAGTTCTTCAGCCGCGACAACATCCATCCCGGAATGGCGACGCTGCATCCCTGCGGCTTCGCGCACGGGCCGCATCCCAAGGCCTTCCAGCTCGCGGCGAAGAACCCGCAGGGCGGCCAGATGCTCGACGAGGTGGCGGTGATGATCGACACGCGCGACGCCGTCGAGATCGCGCCGCTGCAGGAGGGCGTCGAATGGACCGGCTACGTCGATTCCTGGAAAGCCAAGCCCCAGGCGGCGGAGTAGCGGCGTGAAACTCGCGACCCTCAAGCAAGGCGGACGCGACGGCATCCTCGTCGTCGTCTCGCGCGATCTCAAGCGCTGCGTGACCGCGCCGCGCATCGCGGCCACGCTGCGCATGGCGCTCGATGACTGGAATTACCGCTCGGGCGATCTGGCGCTGGTCTCCGAGCTTCTCGACAAGGGCGTCGACAACATCAACGACGCGCCCGTGCTGCCCTTCATCCCGGCCGCGTGCCACGCGCCCCTGCCGCGCGCGGCGCAGTGGTGCGACGGCTCGGCCTACCTCAACCACGTGGAGCTCGTGCGCAAGGCGCGCAAGGCCGAGATGCCGCCGGAATTCTACGACGATCCGCTGATGTACCAGGGCGGCTCCGACGCGATGCTCGGGCCCTGCGACGACATCGAGGCGATCGACGAGGCGCACGGCATCGACTTCGAGGGCGAGGTGGCCGTCGTCACCGACGACGTGCCGATGGGCGTGGATGCCGTCACCGCACGCAAGCACATTCAGCTTGTCATGCTGGTCAACGACGTCAGCTTGCGGAATCTCATTCCGGGCGAACTCGCCAAGGGCTTCGGCTTCTTCCAGTCGAAGCCCTCGACGTCCTTCTCGCCCGTCGCGGTCACGCTCGATGAACTCGAGGGCGCGTGGGACGGCGGCAAGCTGAACCTGCCGCTGGTCGCCGAGCTGAACGGCAAGCCCTTCGGCCGGCCGAACGCCGGGGCCGACATGAATTTCGATTTCGGCCGCTTGATCGCGCATGCCGCGCGCACGCGCCGCCTTTCCCCCGGCACCATCGTGGGCTCGGGCACGGTCTCGAACCGCGACCCTAGCGTCGGCTCGTGCTGCCTCGCCGAGGTGCGGATGATCGAGACCATCGCCGAGGGCAAGCCGAAGACGCCCTTCATGAAGTTCGGTGACCGCATCCGTCTCGAGATGAAGGACGCGAAAGGCGCGTCGATCTTCGGCGCCATCGACCAGAAGATCGTCAAGTATCCGGGAGTGCGATGATCAGTATAGATGCGGGTGAGAAAGAGCAGGAAGATTCGGCTGCGACGAGACGTAGCGCAGCGCTGGAACATGCCTGGAACTGGTTCAAGTATCACGCCGAGCAACGGCTGAAGGTTTTTCAGTTTTTCTTGGTTGCAAACGGGTTGATCGTTACAGGCATTGGCGCCGGGTTGATCAACGACTTGAATTTTCTTGCCTTCGCGGTTTGCGATTTTGGCATAATCGTTTCAATCGCATTCTATCGTCTCGATAAGCGCGTCAGCCAACTAGTTAAAATTGGCGAACGCGCGATGCGCATCGAAGAAGCAAAGTTGTCGAAGGTCTCTGGAAATTCAAATATTGAGATCTGTAAAAGCACCGAAGAGCCAAGCACCATGGATCATGGAAGCTATAGCGATGCATTCAGATTGGTGTTTTTCTCACTTGGGTTTCTCTACTTCTCCAGCGCCGTTTACTCGCTTTGGAAACTTGCCGGATTTGAAGAGTGACCGAGCGCATTTGAGGATGATTGGATGAAGGTCTGGGGCTATTTCCGTTCGTCCGCCGCGTTCCGCGTGCGCATCGCGCTGGCGCTGAAGGGGCTCGAACCCGAGCAGGCATTCGTGCATCTGCGCAAGGCCGAGCAGCGCACGCCGGAGTATCTTGCGAAGAACCCGCTCGGTCTCGTGCCCACGCTGGAGGACGGGCCGGCGACGATCACCCAGTCGCTGGCGATCTGCGAATATCTCGACGAGACGCATAAGGCGCCGCCGCTGCTCCCCCCCGATCCGCTGGGGCGCGCGCGGGTGCGCGCGATCGCCTATGCGATCGCCTGCGACATCCATCCGATCAACAACCTGCGCGTCCTGCTCTATCTGCTGAAGGTGCTGAAGATCGAGAAGGCGGCGCACGACGCCTGGTACCGGCACTGGATCGCGGTCGGGTTCGAGGCGCTGGAGAAGATGCTGGCCGACGGCAAGGCCGGGCGTTTCTGCCACGGCGACGCGCCGACGCTGGCCGACATCTGCCTCGTGCCGCAGGTCTTCAACGCCAAGCGCTTCTACAAGGACGAGGAACTCGTCGTCTATCCGCGTCTGATGGCGATCTTTGCGAACTGCCTCGAGCACCCGGCCTTCAGGAAGGCGCTGCCCGAGAACCAGCCGGACTTCGATCCGGCGCCCTAGCGCTTCGCGCGCGTCTCGGCGACCAGCTTCTTCATCGTCTCGGCGTCGATGGCGCCGGGGACGAGCGCGTCGCCGATCACGAAGGCGGGCGTGCCGGTGATCGCCAGCGTCTGCGCCAACGCGGCGTTGCGCTGGAGAAGTCCCCGCACGGCGGGCGCTTCCATGTCGCGGCGCAGGCGCGCCACGTCGAGGCCTGCTTCGCCCGCGATGCGGAACACGCCCGCCTCGTCGAGCTGGCCGCGGAACTCCATCATCGCGTCGTGGAACGCCGGATACTTGCCCTGCGCGCGCGCGGCGAGGGCCGCATGCGAGGCGACGACCGAGGCGGGCCCCAGGATGGGGAGATCCTTTCGCACGACGCGGATCTGGCCGTCGGCCGCCAGCAGCGCCTTCATGGGCGCGTGCATCTGCTTGCAGTAGGGGCAGCGGTAGTCGAAGAACTCGATGATCGTGAGGTCGCCCTTCGGGTTGCCCGCGACCGGCGCTTCGGCATCGTCGTAGAGCTCGCGCTTCTTTTCCGAGAGCGCCGCCGACGCGCGCGCGCGCGTCTCGGCTTCGCGCTTCGCCTCGATCGCCTCGATGGCTTCCAGCACCAGTTCGGGCTTCGCGCGCAGCGTCTCGATCACCATGCGCTGGATCGCCTCGCGCTGCGCGGGCGTGAAGGCGTCCTGCGCGTGGGCAGGGGCGGCGAGGCCGGCCAGCAGCGCCAGCACGGGGAGGATTCGACGCATCGCGGCCGCCGTCAGCGCGACAGCGTGATTTCGGCGATGTAGCCGATGGGCGGGGGCACGGTTTCGGGCGCGTGCGCTTCGAGGCCGCCGAACGAGATCAGCGTCACCTGCACGGTGGACGGGTCCTCGCCAGGCCAGAAATGCTTGTGCACCTCGGTGAGGTCGACCGCCTCGACATGCCAGTTGCCGGCCTGCCCGGTACGCGGATCGCGAAGGTTGAGCTTGCGGCCCTGGTCGTCGGTCACCCATTTGGCGAGGCGCGCGTCCTCGGGACGTCCGGTGCCGAAGCCGCCGAACGCGATTTCGACCCAGCGGTCCCATTCCGCGGTCGGCATGCCGACCCAGCTGCCATAACGTTCCATGGTCGGGCGCTGCGGGCTGCGGAAATAGACCGTGAGCCGCATGCCGCGTTCGTTGCCGTCGCCGGGGCCGCCGGCGAACTGCGTGGGCTCGAGATACCAGCTCCAGCGCAGATATGGCGTGGCGCCGATCGTGGTGGCGATGCGCCTGCCCATCGTGGCGCCGCCCGGCGAATTCGCGCGTACGACGACCGAGCCCTGCAGGTCCATCAGGTTGATCTGGCCCTCGTCGAAGCCGCGCGAGATCTGCCATTCCTCGATGTTGGCGCCGGGATGCATGCCGGGCACGCCGCGTTCGAGAAGGCGCAAAGACCCGCCGACGACGACGGCTCTGGGCGCTGGGTCCGCGCAGGCCGTCACGAGCAGGGCGGCGAGGATCGCGAGCAGGCGCAGTTTCATGTTCTATCTGCCTTCGGGTCGGGGCCGGTCGGTGGTCGACTTGATGTCCTGGGCACGAAGGATATGCGGGGAACCGGGCGGCAGCAATCTTTCGGCGCGGTCGGCGAAGGCGCGGGCATCCGCCCGCCGGCCGACCAGCATCGCTTGCTCTGCCTGCGCGAGCGAAGACATGCCGAGCTGGCCGTCGCGCCCGTATGCCACCGAGAGCTGGCGCCAGATTTCCGAGTTGTCGGGCTCCTTCTTGGAGGCCGACTCGAGATTGCCGATGGCGGCGGCGTTGAGCGCCTTGTCGCCCGTCGCGATCTGCGCGGAGGCGAGCCCGAGGCGGATCAGCGCGCTGTCCGGCATGCCGGCGACGGCCTTCTCGTAGCTGGGCAGCGCACCGCGCGGATCGCCGCCCTCGTAGATGAACTGGCCGCGCGTCTCGTTGTAGAACGGGTCGTCGGGCTTTTCAGCGAGCAGCGACTCGATCTGCGGCAGCGCGCGCGGGATGTCGCCGCGCCGGTAATACGCGAAGGCGCGCGCATAGCGCGCGTCGGCCGACGTGTCGGCTTCCTTGTATTGGGAGAGGGCCCGAGAAGGATCGGCGAAACCGAGCAGCTTGGCGCGCATGCGCCGGTGCATCTCGACCAGTTCCGGCTTCACCGGCATGTTGGAATAGCGAGACGTCTCCACCCAGTTGCGCACGAAGGCGACGCGCTCGGTGGTCACTGGATGCGTGCGCATGTAGGGGTCCTGCCGGTCGGCCGACAGCAGCTCCTGGTCGGCGAGGATCTGCAGGAACTCGAGCAGGCCGCGCGAGGATTGCTGCGTGCGGTCGAGGAAGTTGACGCCCGCCTGGTCAGCCGAGGCTTCGAGCGTGCGGGTGTAGCGCAGGAGCTGGCGTTCGGCGATGTGCTGGCCGGCCATGACCGAGGCCATCGCCCCTTCGCCCGATTTCGCGGCCGCGGCGGCGACCGCGCCCAGCAGCGAATACATCATCGTTTCCCACGAGTTCTGCATCGCTTCGGGCAGGCGCGCGAGGTGCCCGCCGGAAATATGCCCGGTCTCGTGCGCGATCACGCCGATGATCTGGCTGGGGTTGTCGGCGCGCAGCAGCAGGCCGGTATGGAAGAACATGTTGAGGCCGCCCGCCACGAACGCGTTGAGCGACCGGTCGATGATCAGATGCACCGCGATGTCGGACGGGTTGAGGCCCGCGGCCCGGAAAACTGGCGCGGCATAGATACGGATGATATGTTCGGTTTCGGCGTCGCGGATGAAGGTGATGCGCTGCTGCTGGGCGGCAGCGGGTTCGATCGCCGCGGACAGGATGGCCGCCACCGCAACGAGGGCGCGGATTTCCCGCCGGTCGACGGACGCCAACCGGGTGAACAGAGTGACGAATGCGCCGCGGATGAATTCCTTCAAAATCTCCGCCTTTTCCAAGAGACAGGCTATGACGCCCCACCCCCGAAATCAATCGCAGGGCCGTGGCGCAATTAAGGCAGTGGGGGCGCTGCTCGTCGCGGCGACCGCGTTGTCCGGTTGCGGCGGCAAGGATGCAGGGACGCCGGGCGTCGTGGGTTCGGTGCGCGGATTCCTGGGCGGCGCCACGTCGGACGAGCCGCGCGCGGCACTCGTCGCGCGCGACGTCCTTTCGGCCGGCGGCAATGCCGTGGACGCGGCCGTCGCCGCGGCTTTCACGCTGACGGTCGCTTATCCAAGCCAGGTGCCACTGGGCGGCGGCGGCATGTGCCTCGTCGCGTCGGGCTCGCCCAAGGCGCGCGCGATCGAGATGCTGTCTTTCCCCGCGGTCGCGGCTCGCCCCGATTCAACGGTAGCGACGCCCGGGATTCCGCGCGGCCTGTTCGCCCTGCACAGCCGCTTCGGCGTGCTGCGCTGGGAGCAGATCCTTTCGCCCGCGGAAATCCTCGCGCGCAACACCACGCCGGTGACGCGCGCGCTTGCCAACGAGCTCGTGCGCAATTGGGATGTCGTGCGCGCCGACGAAGGCCTCTCGGCCGCGTTCGCGCGCGGCGGCCTGCCGGCGGGCGAAGGCGTGCCGCTGTCGCAGCCCGATCTGGCCGTGGCGCTCGGCGCGCTGCGCCAGCGCGGCCCCGGCGACCTTCATTTCGGCATCTATGGCCGCCAGCTCGTCGCGGCACTGAATGCGGCCGGCATCGATCTGCGCATCGACGATCTTGCCGCTGGCGCGCCGCAGTTCGGCCCTTCGATCCGCGTCGGGGATCGCTACGACATGTATGTGGGCGCCACGCCGGCAATCGGCGGGCTCGCCGCAGGCCAGATCTACGGCGCGCTCGAAGGGCGCTGGAAATCGGTCGCACCGGTCGAGCGCAACGCGCTGCTCCAGTCGACGGCTGCCGCCGCGTCGCGCGATCGCGCGAACTGGATCGGCAGCGACCTCGCCAACACGCGCCCGCTCCCCGAAGTGATGGCCGCGAATGCGCTGCGTCCGCTCGCTGGCGCCGGCGGCGCGTTTGCCGGCGAGCCCGATTCGCCCGCGGGCTCGGGCCTTGCGGTCGTCGACCGCAACGGCATGGCCGTGGCGTGCAGCTTCACCGGCTATCGTCCCTTCGGGATCGGCCGCCTGCCGGCGGGCGTCGGCCTGCAGCTTGTGCCCGCACCCGACGGCTCCGAGAAATCCGTGCGCTGGCTGACGGCGGCGATCGGCATGCGCGACCGGCAGGATGTCGTGTTCGCGGGCGCCGCGTCGGGTGGCGCCGCGGCTTCGATGGCGCTGGCGCAGGTGGCGCTCGACACGCTTGTCGACGGGCGCGAACTCGGCCAGGCGCTGGCTGCCGTCCGCACGTCGCCCGGCGGACCGCTCGCGCCGGGAAACGACCGGACGCGCGTGCAGGCGATCGTCTGTCCGGGCGGGCTCGTCGATTCGCCTGGCGCCTGCCGCATCGATGCCGATCCGCGCGGCAACGGTCTCGGCATCGGCTCGCAATAGGAAGCGCCCCCCTCGCATGCCGCTCAAGACCGCCCGTCGCGCGGATATTTCCCCCTTCATCGTGATGGACGTGATGCGCGCGGCGCGCGTGCGCGACGAGGCGTGCGCAGACCCCGCCGACCGCACGGTCCACATGGAGGTCGGCCAGCCGGGCACGCCGGCGCCCACCACCGTGCGCGCGGCGGCGAAGGCGGCGCTGGATTCCGACAAGCTCGGCTACACCGACGCGATGGGCGTGCCGCAGCTGCGCGCGCGCATCGCGCAGCACTATGCGGAGACCTACGGCGTCACGATCGATCCCGCGCGCGTGTGCGTGACGACGGGCTCGTCCGGCGGCTTCCTGCTCGCGTTCCTGTCGGCGTTCGACGCGGCCGATCGCGTGGCGCTCGCCGATCCGGGTTATCCCGCCTACCGCAACATCCTGAAGGCGATCGACTGCGTGCCGGTCGGACTGCCTGCGACGGCGGCGAGCCGCTTCCAGCCCACGCCCGAGCTGCTCGATGCGGCGGGCGGCGATCTCGCCGGCCTCATCGTCGCGAGCCCGGCGAACCCCACGGGCTCGATGCTGTCGGCCAAGGAACTCGAGGCACTTGTGCTGTGGTGCCGCCGGCGCGGCGTGCGCTTCGTCTCCGACGAGATCTATCACGGCATCGTCTATGGCGAGCCCGCGACCACCGCGCTCGCCTTCGGCGACGACGCGTTCGTCGTGAACAGCTTCTCGAAGTATTTCTCGATGACCGGCTGGCGCCTGGGCTGGCTGATCGTGCCGCCCGATCTGGTGCGCGCGGTCGAACGGCTGGCGCAGAACCTGTTCATCTCGCCGCCCACGCTTGCCCAGGTCGCGGCCGTCGCCGCGTTCGACGCGCGCGCCGAGATGGACGGGCATGTGCGTACCTATCGCGCCAACCGCGACTACCTGCTGGCCGAGTTGCCAAAGGCGGGCTTCCGTGAATTCGCGCCGCCCGACGGCGCCTTCTATCTCTATGCCGACGTCGCGCACCTGACGAACGACAGCACCGAATTCTGCCGGCGCATGCTCGCGGAAGCGGGCGTCGCGGCGACGCCCGGCGTGGATTTCGATCCGCCGCGCGGCAACCGCTTCGTGCGCTTCTCGTTCGCCGGCACGATGGCCGACATGGTCGAGGCCGCGCGCCGCCTCAAGGTCTGGCGCCGGAACTGAACGGAGAAGGCGGCTGAACGAAAAACGGCGCGTTCCGAAGAGCGCGCCGTTTTCCTTGTCATTCCCTTCCGGCGATCAGCCGGTCAGGCGATTCCACCAGCCGCGCTTCTTGGGACGGTTCGGATCGTCCTCGGGCGGCGGCACGCTCGTGTCGGCGACCGGCGCTGCTGCCGGTACCGATGCCGGTACGGGTTCGCTGACGCGGATCGGTTCGCCTGCCGGTGCGGCAGCGGCCGACTTGTTCCACGGCCAGTCGTGCGCGTCGCCGGGGCCGGCCACGCGCTCGGGCGGCGGGAAGCGGTCGTCGCCGGGGCCGGGCACGCGGACCCGCTGCGGCTCGGCCGCATAGGTCGGCTGCGCGTATTCGGGATCCGGGTTTGCCGGCGTCGCCATCGGCATCGGGGCGACGTCGCCGCCATGCGACGCGCCTTCCTGCGCGCCGTTCGCCGGCGTCTCGCCGTCCTCCGGACGACGGCCGCGACGGCGACCGCCGCGACGGCCGCGACGGCGGCGACGACGCGCCCCGTCCTCGCCCTCGCCACCCTGCGCATCGTGCGGAATCTCGCCGCCCTGCGGAGCTGCCGCGTCCGCCTCGGCCGCCATCGCCTGACCGTCGGACGGTGCCGCCTGAACCTGGTTCTCGCCTTCGGCATTCTGCGGACGCTCGCCGCGTTCGCCCCGGTCGCCGCGACCGCGACGCCGGCGCCGACGGCGCGAACCGTCCTCGCCGCCGCGTTCGCCGCCGCCACCGCCGCGCTCGCCGTCGCGGGCCTGACGGCCTTCGCCGCGCGGAGCCGCGAATTCGTCGTCGCCCGCATCGTCGCGCTCGCGCACGTCGCTCGGGTCGGCCGACGTTCCGGTCGAGGGCGTGAAGTCCTCGACGCTGCGGATCGGCGAAGCGCCTTGCTGGTGGTCGATCGCCTTCGTCTTCGCGCGCTCGATGCGGAAGGCGGGCGGGATCAGCGTGTCGTCCGAATGGAAGTTCACGCGCAGGCCCGCGCGGCTCTCGATGCCGGCTAGCGCCGCACGCTTGTTGTTGAAGAGATAGAGGGCGACCGACGTCGCCACATAGACCGAGATCTCGGCCGCGCGCATCTTGCCCGCTTCCTCCTCGATCCCGCGCAGCACGTGCAGTGCGGCGGACTCGGTCGAGCGCAGGCGGCCCGTGCCGCTGCAGTGCGGGCAGACCTCGAAGCTGATTTCCGAGATCGACGGCCGCAGGCGCTGGCGCGAAAGCTCGAGCAGGCCGAAGGCCGAGATGCGCCCGATCTGGATGCGCGCGCGGTCGGACTTCATCGCGTCCTTCAGGCGACGCTCGACGTTCGTCTGGTGACGGTGATCGTCCATGTCGATGAAGTCGATGACGATCAGGCCCGCGAGATCGCGCAGGCGAAGCTGGCGGGCGACCTCGTCGGCCGCTTCCAGGTTCGTCTTGTACGCCGTCTCGTCGATGTTGCGCTCGCGCGTGGAGCGGCCCGAGTTCACGTCGATGGCGACGAGCGCTTCGGTCGAGTTGATGACGATGTAGCCGCCGGACTTCAGGCGCACCGTCGGCAGGTGCATCTCGTCGAGCTCGTTCTCGACCTGGAAGCGCTGGAACAGCGGCACCTGCGCGTCGTCGTAGCGGCGGATGCGGCCGATGTCGCTGGGCATCAGCATGCCCATGAAGTGGCGCGACGACTCATACCCGCTGTCGCCCTCGACGAGGATCTCGTCGATGTCGGCGGAGTACATGTCGCGGATGGCGCGCTTGATGAGGCTGCCTTCCTCGTAGATCAGCGAAGGTGCCGACGAGCGCAGCGTCAGGTCGCGGATCTCCTCCCACAGGCGCATCAGGTATTCGTAGTCGCGGCGGATGTCGGCGGTCTCGCGCTCCATGCCCGCAGTGCGCAGGATCACGGCCATGCCGTCGGGCAGGTCGAGCTCCTCGATCAGGTTCTTGAGGCGCTTGCGGTCCTGCTGCGAGGTGATGCGGCGCGAGATGCCGCCGCCCCGGTCGGTGTTGGGCATCAGCACGCAGTAGCGGCCCGCGAGCGAAAGGTAGGTGGTGAGGGCAGCGCCCTTGGTGCCGCGCTCTTCCTTGACGACCTGGACGAGCAGCACCTGGCGGCGCTTCAGCACTTCCTGGATCTTGTAGTGGCGCTGCGGGCGCGCGCGGCGGCGCGTCTCGTGCGCGTCGTCGACCGTGTCGCCGCCCAGCGATTCGACGTGATGCTGGCGCGGTTCGACGCCTTCTTCGCCGCCGGGCATGTCCATCGGGACGGCTTCGCCGGGAACGGGTTCGCCGACCGGGGCTTCCGGCGGCAGGATCTCGCCGGTCACGGCATCGCTGGTCGCGGCGGGGGCGGGGGCCGCTTCGACCGGCACCGGCGCGGGCACGGGCTCGGCGACCGGGAACGCGAGCTGTTCGCCCGCAACCGGTTCGGCCGGGGCCGCGGGCGGGATGATGTCGACGGGGCCCGAACCGGCCTCGCCCGAATCCTCGAGCGGGATGGTCGGGACCGGATCGGCGTGTGCTGCCGCGGCGTCGTGGTCGCGGTCTTCGCGGCGCGGACGGCGCGGGCGCTCGAAGCGCACCGTTTCTTCCTCGTCGTCGGCCATCAGCGCCTGCCGGTCGGCGACCGGGATGCGGTAATAGTCCGGGTGGATTTCGTTGAAGGCGAGGAAGCCGTGGCGGTTGCCGCCGAACTCCACGAACGCCGCCTGCAGCGAGGGCTCCACGCGCGTGACACGCGCGAGATAGATGTTGCCCTTGAGCTGCTTCTTGCTGGCCGTCTCGAAGTCGAACTCGTCCAGCTTGTTTCCGTCGAGCACGACCACGCGGGTTTCTTCCGGGTGGGTCGAGTCGATCAACATACGCTTAGCCATTGTATTCACTTCTCCAATTG
Source organism: Tagaea sp. (assembly GCA_044224405.1). Lineage (GTDB taxonomy): Bacteria > Pseudomonadota > Alphaproteobacteria > CACIAM-22H2 > CACIAM-22H2 > Tagaea. Next base: position 109,239 of record JBGAKN010000006.1, read on the forward strand.
CGGCGCCGTCCGCCCGGAGCGCGTTGCGGCCGGGCGGCGAAATGCCAAGCCCGTCCGCGCGCAGGAGCGCGGCGCCATGAAAATCTTGACCGGATCGGTTGGGCGCACGGTGCCATCGGGGTTGAGCCGTCTGGCGTCGCGGTCGCGCGCGGGTTCCTTGGGCCCGCGCCGCGGTCTTGACCGTCGCGAAATGTTCCGTCCCTGACGTGCGCTCCGACCCTTGAGAAAAGGGGAGCGGGGACGGGACCCTTCCGCGGGGTCCATACTCTTGGGCGTGCGCCGTCGATCGGCCGCCCTGGCGCGTTCGCCGCGAGCCTCACCCCGGGCCTTGCCGCCGCACGGACCGAAGTCCGGAGCGGTTGCGGCACGCGATGGGTGACTCACACGGACGCGGCGCTCCGGTCAGGGGCGCGTCGACATCCAGCGAACATCCGGAGAATACAGGCCGAATTCCCGGGTCACAATCGGTAATTTCCGGTGCCGTTATCGGCGTTTAGTTTCAATGGCCAGAAGCTCCGGCCTTGCTGCGGATTCGTGTCGCAGGATATATGTCGACTCGATGCGGACCGATTCACGCAATATGTTGTGGTCTTTCAGGCTCCTGTGGCTCCTGGCCGGGCTGCTGCTTGCCCCGGCGGCCAGTGCCCAGACGCCGGCCCGGCCGGCGATGGGTGGGGAAACGGTCGTCACGGGCGTCTGGCTCACCGAGACGGCCGGGGCGACCCGGCTGATCCTCCAGCTTTCCCGCCGGCTCGAACATCGGGTGTTCTTCCTCAACGAACCCATGCGCGCGGTCGTCGACCTGCCGGCCGTGCAGTGGAAGATCACGGGCGGCGAAGTGGCGCCGGGCGGGGTGGTCGCGGGGCTTCGCTATGGCGCGTTCGACGCGCACACCGGGCGGATCGTGCTCGACCTCGCGCAACCGGCGAAGCTGCGCGAGGCGCGCTACGACCTGCCCAGTGGTACAAGGCCGGGCCAGCGCCTGATCCTCGATTTCGAGCGCACGACGCCCGAGAACTTCGTGCAGGGCGTGCAGCCCTGGTCGGTCTCGGGCGTGCTGCGCGCCATGCAGGCGAGCGCGCCGGCCGAGCCGCCGCCGCCGACACCGCGTGCGCCGCCGCCACCGGCACAGCAGCAGGCCTTCGTGCCGGCCCCGCATCCGGTCGCGCCGACGGTGCAGCCCGTCGCGGTTCCCCCGGCCATCGCGGTCCCGCGCGCGCCACAGAACCCGCCGACCGGCCGGCAGCAGGCCGTGCGGCCCACGGTCGTGCTCGACCCCGGGCACGGCGGCGTCGATCCCGGCGCCATCGGCACGACCGGCACGCACGAGAAGGACATCACGCTCGCCATGGCGCGCGAGGTGCGCCGCCAGCTCGAACAAAGCGGGCGCTTCCGCGTGCAGCTGACGCGCGACGACGACGTGTTCATCCGCCTGCGCGACCGCATCGCCATCGCGCGCCAGCATTCGGCCGACCTCTTCGTCTCGATCCACGCGGACTCGATGGGCAGCGGCAATTCGGCCACGCGCGGCGCCTCGATCTACACGTTGTCGGAAAACGCGTCGGACGCGGAGGCCGCGGGGCTGGCCGCGCGCGAGAACCGCGCCGACATCATCGCGGGCGTGGACCTCACGCGCGAGAACAGGGACGTGACCTCCATCCTGATCGACCTCGCGCAACGCGAGACGATGAACCATTCGATCGTCTTCGCACGCAAGCTCGTGTCGGAAATGGGCCGCGAGGTGCAGCTCCTCCCGCAGAACCCGCACCGCTTCGCCGGCTTCGCCGTGCTGCGCGCGCCCGACGTGCCCTCGGTGCTGATCGAGCTTGGCTACCTTTCCAACCGCGACGACGAGCAGCTCCTGAACCGCCCCGTCCACCGCACCAAGGTGGCGGGCGGAATCGTGCGCGCGATCGACGCCTATTTCGCGGCGAATCCCGTCAAAAGACCCTGATTTCGCCGCATTCCGGGCCCTAACATCCGCGACAGCGCCGGGTGCCGGGCGTATAGTCCGCCCCGCACCGAAGCCTGACGGACCGCCCCATGCGTCGTGGAATAATCGCGCTCGTGATCCTGCTCATCCTCGCCCTCGCGGGCGGGAGTGCGGCCGTGCTCGGCGGTCTCTGGTATTTCGGCCGCGGCCTGCCCGACCACAAGACGCTTGCCGAGTACCAGCCCTCGATCACCACGCGCGTCCACGCGGCCGACGGGCGCATCCTTGCCGAGTTCGCGATCGAGCGGCGCACGTTCGTCCCCTACGACGCGATCCCCAAGCGCGTGATGAACGCGTTCCTCGCGGCCGAGGACAAGTCGTTCTTCACCCATCCCGGCGTGAGCCTGCCCGACATCGCGCGCGCGGCGCTGCAGAACATCGCGAACCTGGGCGCGCGCCGTCCGGTGGGCGCCTCGACAATCACGCAGCAGGTCGCCAAGAACATGCTGCTGACGAACGAGGTGTCGCTCGAACGCAAGGCGAAGGAAGCGATCCTGGCACTCCGCATCGAGGAGTCGCTGTCGAAGCGCCGCATCCTCGAGCTCTATCTCAACGAGATCTATCTGGGCTTCGGCGCCTATGGCGTCGCGTCGGCCGCGACGAACTATTTCGACCGCTCGCTCGACGAACTGTCGCTCGCCGAGGCCGCGTTCCTCGCCGTGCTTCCCAAGGCGCCCAACAACTACGACCCGCGCCGCTACATGGACCGCGCGCGCGAACGGCGCGACTGGGTGCTGGGCCGCATGCTGGAAGACGGCCACATCACGCAGGCCGAGTACGAGGCCGCGCGCGCCACGCCCATCGTCACGCGCCAGCGCGGCCCCGAAGACACCGTGCGCGCCGACTATTTCGCCGAGGAAGTGCGCCGCGAACTCGCCCAGCGCTTCGGCGAGCGCGAGCTGTTCCGCGGCGGCCTCAACGTGCGCACGACGATGGACCCGAAGATCCAGGCGGCGGCCGAGACGGCGCTGCGCCGCGGGCTCATGGCCTACGACCGGCGCCACGGCTGGCGCGGGCCGATCGGCAAGATAGATAATAGTGCTTCCGATTGGCGGCGCCTGCTCGTCGCCTGGCCCCGGCCCAACGGTGCGGCGCCCGAATGGCAGGTCGCCGTGGTGCGCGCACTCGCGCCCGACGGCGCCGAACTCGGCTTCGTCGACGGCTCGGCCGGCACGCTTCCCATCGAGGAGATGCGCTGGGCGCGGCGCACCGAGAAGGACCAACGCGTGGGTGCGGCCGTGCGTGTACCCGCCGACGTCGTCGCGGTCGGCGACGTGATCCTCGTCGAACCGCTGCAGGCGTCGCGCCGCTATGCACTCCGCCAGATCCCGAACGTGGGCGGTGCCGTTGTCGCGATGGACCCGCACACGGGCCGCGTCAAGGCGCTCGTCGGCGGGTGGAGCTACGAGCTCAGCCAGTTCAACCGCGCGATCCAGGCGCAGCGCCAGCCCGGTTCGTCGTTCAAGCCGTTCGTGTATCTGCCGGCACTCGACAGCAACTTCACGCCGGCGAGCCTGATCCTCGACGCGCCCATCGTCGTCGACCAGGGGCCGGGCCAGCCGCCGTGGCGCCCGGCGAACTACTCGCGCAACTTCTATGGGCCTTCGCCGATGCGCGTGGGCATCGAGCAGTCGCGCAACCTGATGACGATCCGCCTTGCCCAAGCCGTCGGCATGGACAAGGTGGCCGAGACGGCCGAGCGCCTCGGCGTGGTCGACAAGCTGCCGCCCAGCCTCGCGATGGCGCTGGGGGCGGGCGAGACGACGCTGATGCGCCAGACCACCGCCTACGCGATGTTCGTCAATGGCGGCCGGCGCATCGAGCCCACGCTGATCGACCGCGTGCAGGACCGCAACGGCAAGACCGTGTTCCGCCACGACATGCGCGCGTGCGAGACCTGCCGCAGCGATCTGTGGCTGCCCGACATGGTGCCGCCCGAGTTGCCCGACACGCGCCCGCAGGCGATCGATCCGCTCAGCGCCTACCAGATGGTGTCGATGCTGCAGGGCGTGGTCGAGCGCGGCACCGCGCGGCGCCTGCGCGAACTCAACCGCCCGCTCGGCGGCAAGACCGGCACGACGAACGATTCGTTCGACGCGTGGTTCCTGGGCTTCTCGCCCGATCTCGCGGTGGGCGTGTGGGTCGGGTTCGACGCGCCGCGCACGCTGGGGCCCAACGAGACGGGCTCGTCGGTGGCCGTGCCCATCTTCCGCGACGTGATGGCCGACGTGCTGCAGGGAACGCCGGTGGTTCCCTTCCGTACGCCGCCGGGCATCCGCCTCGTGCGCATCAACCCGCAGACGGGCGCGCCCGCGCGCCCCGGCGAACGCGACGCGATCTGGGAAGCCTTCAAGCCCGGCACCGAAGTGCGCGCCGACCAGCAGGTGCTCGACGGCGCCGGCCAGTTCACCTCGCCCCTGCAGGGCATTTCGATCCCCAGCGGCGAGACGAGCGACGGGATTTATTGAGGCGGAGACGAGACGCCAGGAGACAGGAGGAGACCATCTCCTTCCAACCCGTTGATCGGCAACGAAACCGATGCGACATGCGACGTCTCATCGATCCGTCGCGTCATTCTTGCGGTGCGTTGACGCGTGTTGACGGGCGTTGACCGTCAACAGGTCATGTCTTTGATTTGCGCGGACAAAGCCTGTTGACGTTGACGGACCTGAAATCCGTCAAGCAAACCTTGCGGCCGCTTCCGCTTCCCTATTCACCGCTTCAAACAGCACATGGCCGGATGGTCTCGGCCACTGCTGGAACTATATCCCGAATGAGGATTATATACAACTATAGATACTTATGTAGTCACCCCATTTTACGTCGGTACGAGTCCGCCCAATCGACCGGAATGACTGGGTTGACGTCCAAGCTCGCCACGAGGAATTCGTTGATCGCACGGCGGTTCGATTCGAAGTAGCGGTAGTCATCGACGAAGATGAAGCCGCAGGGCGTAACCGTGGCGTAGGGTGAAGGAGTGTATCTGTCGTAGACTCGAAAAGATCGCCATCGAGTCGCCTCGAATTGAATGAAAGGGGGTGTCTGTGGGCAAAAAAAGCAAGACCAGCACGATTGGCAAGGTCTTGCGCGGGCGATTGACAGTACCGCGTCAAAATTCCGATAGTTGTCTAGCTATTGCACAGGCTGAATCACAAGACATGTTAACTTATCATCGTACAAGTTTGCTTACCTCTACCGCACAGACCGTCGTGAACACCGTTAACACGGTGGGTGTGATGGGAAAGGGAATTGCTGCTGCCTTCAAGGCGCGCTATCCCGAGATGTTTCAAACTTACCAAAAGCTGTGCCGCGAGAAGAAGCTTGACGTCGGGATGTTGTGGCTCTGGAAGGCTTCCGACCAGTGGGTGCTCAATTTTCCAACGAAGCGGCATTGGCGCAATCCGTCAAAGCTTGAATATATTGAGGCGGGTCTAAAGAAATTTGCCGCCGAGTATGAGCGTCGGGGTATTCGAGAGATTTCTTTTCCGCGGCTCGGTTGCGGCAATGGTGGGTTGGATTGGAAAGATGTCCGCCCACTCATGGAGCGTTATCTCGCGATGCTACCGATATCGGTTTATATTCACGATTTTGAAAAAGATATTGGTGTCCCTGAACACCAAAACCTGCGCGCTGAAAGCTTTGAGAGATCGTTTGATCGGTTCATTGAGCAAACGAAGAAGGCTGTGGATGTACATGACGGTGCATTCGCGACCGTCTTGAAAAAGGCGCCCTTCACGGCATCGTGGACCTCCGATGATGGTCTTCAGATCACGCGCCGTGATCGGCAGATTACGGTAGTTAGCAAGGAAGAATTGTACGAATTGTGGTCGCTCCTGCTGCGTGGACCCGTAACCAAGCAGAGGCTTCCTGGTGCAGCCAGAGATACGGCATATTACATCTTTGCCATTTTGTCCCAACTGCCTTTCATTCGTCCTGTAGAAGTGAAGTCGGGCGGTGAGCCCGTCGCTCTGGCTATTGAGTTGACCAGCGGTGGTGAGGTGCAAACTTTGCCTTCCAATCCAGAGACGTCTTCGGGCGAACTTGAATGGGCATAGCTGCGGAAACGGCGCGCAGGCACATCCAAACTTGGTCCCTGCATCTAAAGGGAACAAATCGCCCTTATCGAACAAATTGGCCCAATCGCCTTTTCCGGCATGAACCAATTGAAAACGCCGCGAAAATTATTCAGTCGGGCGAAATGCTGTCTCGGAAATCTTCTGCGGGGCTACGGGTTGTTGATATAGCGCCTGATGAAATCGTAAACAGCAGAGTTGCAGCGCACGACTATGTGCGCCTCTACTTCCGGCCTAAGACGCCGACGCAGTATCGAATTGAAGGAATTGCAAAGCCTGAGGAGATCTATCTAGATCGGCATGCGCCTGTGCTCGTTATATTTGTATTCGATTCATCGACAATTTTGACTCGGCAAGGAGTGCAATTCTCAGATGGGAATATGCAATCGACGAGGACGAACCAAGGTGACAATGATGAGTTTTTTGGGCGCATCCCATTCGATCGTGTTTATCATGAGGGCGCCTTTGATAAGGCCTCCACTGAGGGGCCTGAAATTCTTCGCTGTCGTTGCGCAGAAGTGTTGATGCCCTCGCCTCTACCGCTAGACGGGGCGCTGCAGGCAATTCTCTGCCGTTCAGATGCTGAGCGTCGTACGCTATTGCATTATCTAGGTGATCATGCAGAGAGATGGGCCAGTCGCATTCGTGTGTATCGAGAGAACGGATTGTTTGAAAGTCGATACACATATGTTGATGCATTCGATGCAACGGGCGCCGGTGTAACTTTTAAACTGCATCCTAGAAGGGATAACGCAGCTGTAAGAACGTTCATTGAAGTAAAAAATTCAGCTGGTGCGGTAGTTCTGCGATCTGGACCTACCGATCTAAACCCTGCAACGGGGTGGAAGATAGATAAGCGCCTACCAGATGGGACTTACCTTGCGATTGTGGAATTGGAAGGGAGCAAGGCATATGAAGCGCCCTTCCTTATTGACGAACTACCGTTCTAACAGACGAATGGCTTGGGTTTAGGTGCGCGTGCTTGAAATTGTACGAAAATCTCGTAATGCGGAACATGCATTGCGATAGCTTTGATCGACACGCGCGACGTTGGAAATGTGAATCGCTACCCGAACGCCTTGAACGTGATCAGCGTGAAGGTGTCCTTCACGCCGGGGATCTTCTGGATGCCCATCACGAAATGGCCGATGTCGGCATCGTCGGGCAGGTAGCATTTTAGGTGCAGGTCGTACTGGCCCGAGATCGAGAAGACCTCGGAGACCTGTTCGGTCTCCATCGCCGCCTCGGCCACGTCGTAGGCGCGGCCGAGCTCGCATTTGACCATGATGAAGATCGTCTGCATGGCGGCGGTCTCCCCGAATCCGGTTCGTCTTCGGCCAGTTAACCGGCCGCGCGCTTGCCGCGCAACAGGAAGGCGGGCACGCCGTCGTCGTCGAAGCCGCGCCCCGCGGGATTGCCGGCGCCGGCAAGCTGCGGTTCGCGTTCGCGCTCGCGGCTACGTTCGTGGCCGTTGCCGTTTCCGTGCCCATGCCCATGATTGCGTTCGCTGCGCTCGCGGCGCGGTTCGCGTTCGCGGTGGGGCTGGCGCTCGCGTTCGACGACCGGGGCCGGAGCGGCCGCCTGTGCCGGCACTGCCGCCGGAATGAACGTCTCGACAGGGGCTTCGACGGCAACGGGGGCCGGTGCGGCTTCGCCTGCCGGTGCTTCCGTCGCCGGGCCCCAGCCGGAATTCGCCGGAAGCGGGGCATTGTCCTGCGCATGATCGTGCTGCGGGCGATGGCGCTCGCCGCCGCGACCGCCGCGCTCACGGCCGCCGCGCGAACCGCCGCGTCCGCCGCCGCGCCCGCCACGGCCGCCGCGCTCTTCGCGCGCCGGTTCCGGGCTGCCGTCGCCGACGGGGGCAACGAAGCCCTCGACCGACAGCGGCGGGATCTTCTTGCCGATCAGGCGTTCGATCGCGGAGATGAACTTGAAATCGTCCGACGTCGCGATGGTGTAGGCAACGCCCGAACGGCCCGCACGTCCCGTGCGGCCGATGCGGTGCACGTAGTCTTCCGCGTTGATCGGCACGTCGAAATTGAACACGTGCGAGAGGCCGCCGATGTCGAGGCCGCGGGCGGCCACGTCCGAGCAGCACAGGATCTGCACGTCGCCCTTCTTGAAGCCTTCGAGCGTCTCGGTGCGGGTACCCTGGTCCATGTCGCCATGCAGCGCGCCGACCGAGAAGCCGTGGCGCTTGAGCGACTTCCACAGGATGTCGACGTCGCGCTTGCGGTTGCAGAACACGAGCGCGTTCTTGATCTGCTCGGCCTGGATGAGGCGGCGCAGCGCCTCGCGCTTCTCGCGCTCGGGCACCGTGACGATGCCCTGCAGCACCGTGTCGGCCGTGGCGGCGGGGGCGGAGACGGCGACTTCCTTGGGGTTGGTGAGGAAGCGGTCGGCGAGCTTGCGGATTTCCGGGGCCATCGTCGCCGAGAAGAACAGCGTCTGGCGCAGCGGCGGCAGCAGGCCCACGATGCGCTCGACGTCGGGGATGAAGCCCATGTCGAGCATGCGGTCGGCTTCGTCGATGACGAGGATCTTCACGTCGTGCAGCAGGATGCGGCCGCGGTCGAAGAGATCCATCAGGCGGCCGGGCGTGGCGATCAGCACGTCGACGCCGCGATCGAGCGCCTTTTCCTGTTCGTCCATCGAGACGCCGCCGATCAGCAGCGCCTTGGTGAGCTTGAGGTACTTGCCGTACTTGTCGAAGTTCTCGGCGACCTGTGCTGCGAGTTCGCGCGTCGGCTCGAGGATCAGCGAGCGGGGCATGCGCGCCTTGGCGCGGCCCTGGCTGAGCGCGTCGATCATCGGCAGCGTGAAGCCGGCGGTCTTGCCGGTTCCGGTCTGGGCGCAACCGAGAACGTCGCGGCCCATCTGTACGTAGGGGATTGCCTTTTCCTGGATCGGCGTGGGTGTCGTATAGCCCGCGTCCGCGATGGCCTGGAGCACCGGCTCCGACAGGCCCAGATCTTTGAATTCCATTTCTTTGCGACTTCTTTCGGTTTTAAGGCGCCGCTTTCCGCTTCGGCGGCGCGTCGCGTGCATCGTGCCCGCGACCGGTGCCCGACGTCCTGACGAGGATCGGCGGGAACCACAGACAGAACGCGGGATGCGGCGTTCCTTCGCAGTCGCACAAAAACCCTTGGCGACGGTGGGAAAATAGGGTTTTCCGCGGAAAAGTCAAGGTTTTCGGGGATCCGGTGCGTTCCACATCGCATGGAAGGCGTCGGTCAGGGTGCGGCCGAAGCGCTTGGTATCGCCCAGCAAACTGGCTTCCAGCCGCCCGCGCATTCCCGCACGCAGGGCTGCCAGACCGGCGACGTCGGATGCGGCCGCGAGGGCGCGGTCGACATAGCCCTTCTCGTCGTCCACCACCCAGTCGCCCAAGCCCGCGGCGCCCAGGATCGAATCGCCGAACCGGCCCAGCGGAATGCGGTCGCGCTTGGAGATGACCGGCACGCCGAGCCACAGCGCCTCGAATGTCGTGGCGCCCGCGTTGTGCGGAAACGGATCGAGCGCCACGTCGACCTTGGCGTAGGCGTCCCACACGCGCGGCTGCGGCGTCGTATAGCCGAGCGTGAGCTGGCGGCGGCGCGCGCCGAAGCGGATCAGCCGGTTCTCGAAATCCGCGCGCGTGACCGGGCAGGCGAAGGGGAGCGAGTCGAGCATCAGGCGGCAGTCGGGCAGGCGGCGCAGGATGCTGCCCCACACCGCGAGCGTGCGGTCGTTGAGGCGGATCGTGCGCGAGAAGCAGCCGAACGTGATCGCGCCGTCATTCGTGGCGGGCAGTGGCGCCACCGGCGGCAGCGCTTCGGGCGGCGCGTAGCAGAAGGCAGCGGGCAGGCGCCACACGCCTTCGGTGAAGTATTTCTCGCCGCCCGGCGGCACGAAACGCTCGTCGGCAAGGAACCAGTCGATCGCGTCCATGCCCGTCGTCGTGCCGTAGGCGAGCCACGTGACCTGCACGGGCGCGGGCTTGCGCGCGAACAGCGTCAGGCGGTTGCCGCTCGTGTGGCCCGAGGCATCGACAAGCACGTCGATGCCGTCGGCCGCGATGCGCGCGGCGGCGGTCGTATCGTCCATGTCGCTGATGCGCACGAAATGCTTCGTCAGCGCCTGATAGCGCGCGGTCACGGCGTCGATCTTGTCGGCGTTGTAATAGAGGTGGAGCTCGATGCGCGCCGGATCGAGATTGGCGAGCGCCGGCAGCAGGAAATGCGTCATCGAGTGGATTCGCAGATCATACGACACGACGCCCACGCGCAGGCGTTCCTTGGGCGCGCGCACGGCCGGGTAGGCGGGCCATGTCGCGCGCAGCGGTGCGGCATGCCGGCTTCCCCAGGCCTTGTAGGCATCGGTCAGCGTTTCCGGCGCGACTTCGGGGTGGTAGTTGAGCGTGAACAGCCAGCCATGCTCGGCATGCGCGGCGGCGAAATATTCCAGTGCCTCGCTATGGCGCGCCTGATCTGCGCGCAGCAGGCCCAGGTTGTTGAAGGCGCCGGAATTGCCGGGCTTCAGTTCCAGCGCGCGCTTGAAGCCCGCTTCGGCGTCGGCGAGCCGCCCGGCGTTCTGCAGGGCGTTCGCGCGATCGAACGTCGCGGCGAAATTGCCGGGATCGCGCGCGAGCACGCGGTCGAACGCGGCGATGGCCCCGTCGAGTTCGCCGAGGATGCGCAGCGTCGAGCCGAGACCGAGACTGGCGTTCGGATTCTGCGGCTCGATCGCGAGTGCGCGCTCGTACCATTTGCGCGCTTCGGGCATGCGCAGCAGGTTCGCGCACGCGGCCCCGCAATTCGCCGCCGCCGCCGCCGATCCGGGCAGGTGCGCGGCGACGCGCTCGAACAGCGCCAGCGCCTCGGCGAAGCGCCCGGCCGCCGCATGCGCCAGCGCGGTCGCCTCGATGGCCCTCATGTCGTCCCGCGGCGTGGCGTCCGATTCCATGCATTGATAGATAGCCGATCGCGGCGGTGCAGGTCGAGCGAAGGGGTTGGCAAGCAAGTGCTACGCGGGATAGTTTGATTCGTATGCTCCTGGCAGCACCCCAATCCGCCCTCCTTGTCGTCGACGTGCAGGTCCGCCTGCTGCCCGCGATGGCCGACGGCGCGCCCGTTGTCGCCAATTGCGCGAAGCTGATGCAGGCCGCCGCGCGCCTCGGCGTGCCGATGCTGGTGTCCGAGCAGTATCCCAAGGGTCTTGGCCCCACGGTGCCGGAGCTTGCGGCGCATGCGCCCGCCGGCGCCACGCTCGAGAAGAACGCGTTCTCCTGCGCCAACGACAGCGCCATCGTCTCGCGCGTGATGGATCTCGACCGCCGCCAGCTCGTGCTGTGCGGCATCGAGAGCCATGTGTGCGTGCTGCAGACGGCGATCGGCTTCCGCGAGCGCGGCTACCAGATCGCCGTCGCGTGGGACGCGACGAGTTCGCGCCGCGAAGCGGACCGGGCGCTCGCCGCCGAACGGCTGCGCCAGGAAGGCATCGTGCTCGCGGGCACCGAGATGGTGCTGTTCGAATGGCTCGGCAAGGCCGGCACGCCCGAGTTCAGGGAAATCTCGGCATTGATAAAATGAAGCGCACGCCGCTCGTCCTGCTGCCCGGCCTGATCTGCGACCGCGAACTGTGGAAGGCGCAGATCGAAGGGCTGTCCGACATCGCCGACATCCAGGTCGCCGACCTCACGCAGTCCGACAGTTTCGCCGAGATGGCGGCAAGCGTGCTGGCCCGCGCACCCGCGCGTTTCGCGCTCGCGGGGCTGTCGATGGGCGGCTATCTCTCGTTCGAGATCCTGCGCCAGGCGCACACGCGCGTCGAACGCCTTGCACTCATCGACACGTCCGCGCGCGCCGACACGCCCGAGCAGTCGCGCAAGCGCAGGATGTTCGTCGCGCACGCGAAGAAGGGCAAGTTCAAGGGCGTGACGCCGGCGCTGCTGCCCAACTGGGTCAGCGCCAAGTCGATCGCGCGCGATCCCACGCTGCCCCAGCGCGTGCTCGACATGACCAACCGCGTGGGCGCCGACGCGTTCTGCCGGCAGGTCGCCGCGATCATGGGCCGGCCCGACAGCCGTCCGGAGCTGGCGGGCATCGTGTGCCCGACGCTGGTGATCTGCGGACGCGAGGACGAGGCGACGCCGCTGGCGCTGAGCCAGGAGATGGCGGCCGACATCCCGGCGGCGCAACTCTGCATCATCGAGGATTGCGGGCATCTCTCGACGATGGAGAAGCCCCACGACGTCAACGTGGCGCTGCGCCGCTGGCTGACGGCGGAAGGATGAGCATCCTCGTCTTCGCCGCCGCCGCCGCGGCGGAGATCGCGGGCTGCTTCGCCTTCTGGGCGTGGCTGAAGCTCGGCAAGTCGCCGCTGTGGCTGGCACCCGGAATCCTCAGCCTCGCCGCGTTCGCGTGGCTGCTGACATTCGTGCCCGCCGAATACGCGGGCCGCGCGTTCGCGGCCTATGGCGGCGTCTACATCGCCGCGTCGCTCGTCTGGCTGTGGGCGGTGGAAGGTGCAAGGCCCGACCGCTGGGACCTCATGGGTGCTGCGATCTGCCTTGCGGGCGCGGCGGTGATCCTGTTCGGGCCGAGAGAGGCCTAGACCAGCGTCTGCATCACGATCTTCTTGTAGGCCGGGCGGGCCTGCAGGCGCTTGTACCAGGCTTCGAGGTTCGCGTGCGCCGGGCGGTCGGGGACGAGGCTCGCGTAGCGCCACATCCACTGGCCGACCGCGAAATCGCCCATCGTCAGCGCGCTGCCGGCGAGATAGTCGCGGCCCTTGAGCGCCGCGTCGAGCACGCCGGCCTTCTCGCGCAGCGTGCGGAACGCGGTTTCGGCCGCCGCGTTGTCGCGCTTTTCCGGCGGCGTGCGCACGATCTGGTTCAGCACCACCGCCGTCGGCGGCGCGAGCACGGTCGCCTGCCAGTCCATCCAGCGGTCGGAGTCCGCGCGCACGCGCAGGTCGGCCGGGAAGAACGTGCCGTGCGCGTGCTTGGCCGCGAGATAGCGCACGATCGCGTTCGACTCCCACAGCACGAAGCCGTCCTCGTCGATGGCCGGGATCAGGCCGTTGGGGTTGAGCTTGACGTATTCCGCGCTCTCCTTCGCCTTGCCCGGCGGCACGACGTTGGCGGACGTGTAGGGAAGGCCGATTTCCTCGCACAGCCAGAGGACCTTCTGGACGTTGGACGAGCTAGCGCGGCCATAGACGACGAGCATGCGGAGATTTCCTCTTAAGCCGCGACGCGGCCGGTGACGGGTGTGAAGGCGCGCACGTCGACGCGGCCGTTCTCGACGACAAGCATCTGGCTTTCGCCCACGGGCGTCCAGTGCTGGTGGTCGGTGTCGAGCGGTTCGGAGAGGACGAGCAGCGAATCCTCGCCGCCGGCACCGTCCGAACAGCCGCCGCCGTCGGCGGCGCGGATGCCGGTGCCGCAGCCGTAGAACAGCGTGGGCGACTTGCCGTCGGACGAGAAGCGCGCGGCATAGATGCGCCGTCCGTCGGTGAAGGCGGCGGTGAAGCGGAACGGGTCGGTGACGCCGGCCTTCTGCGTCGCGTCGACGACCTTGCCCAGCGTGCGCGCGAGCGCGTGCTCGGGGTCGCGCTCCAGCCCGTAGGTGAGCATGAGGAGGAAGATCGTCTCGCTGTCGGTGGTGCCGCGGCGCACGCGGTAGTATTCCGGGTCGATCGCGAAATCGAGTTCGCGCGCCACGCGGTCGAACCCGCCGATCTGGCCGTTATGCATGAACATCCAGCGCCCGTGCTGGAAGGGATGGCAGTTGGCGCGGCTGATCGACGTGCCGGTCGACGCGCGCACATGCGCGAAGAAATGGCCGGTGCGGATCTGCTCGGCGATGGAGCGCAGGTTCTCGTCGTTCCAGGCCGGGCGGATGTCGCGGAACAGGCCCGGCTCCGAGCGGTCGCCGTACCAGCCCACGCCGAACCCGTCGCCGTTGGTGGCCACGTGCCCCTTGCGCGCGTGCAGGGACTGGTTGATGAGCGAATTCTCGGGCTTGAAGAGGAAGTCTTCGAGATAGAGCGGACGGCCCGAATAGGCCAACCAGCGGCACATTGCGCGATCCCCCCGGAGTGGAAATCTTGATAGGCTTCAGTCTGCCGCAAGCAAACGATTCTGTCCGCTCCCGAATTCCGGGCGGATCGCGTGCAGGCGAAGAAACTTTCTTGGGCGCGGCGGCGAACCGTCCGGGGCAGGGGGCTGAATGCGGCGGATTTCCACGATTTTGACGGCTTCGGGGCTGGCGGCCCTGCTGCTTTCGGCCTGCGCGCCCGTCGTCGAACCCGAAGTCTCGCAGCAGGGCGACCAGTGCCGCATCGCCCGGATCGCCCAGGCCCATGCCGCCGGCCGCCCGGTCGAGATGGAACAGCTCGGCGGACTCGGCAATCCGCCCATGCTGGTGACGTCGGGCGAGATCGCGGCGACCGTTGCGTGCCTGACGCCGGCTCTCGATGCGGCGATCGCCCGCGCTGAGGACGCGACGATCCGCGCCACGCGCGGCTGGCAGCCGATGTCGACGGCCTACATGCCCTCCGAGCACGGCATGTTCCTGCAGGTCTTCGCGAACGCGGCGGCGAAGGACTATGCGCGCGCCGAACGCGGCAGCCGCCTGCCGCAGGGTGCCGCGATCCTCAAACGCAGTTTCCGCGTGGCGGCCGACGGCATGGCGACGCCGGGCCCGGTCTTCGTCATGGAACGCATGGCGCCGGGCTACGACGCATCGACGAACGACTGGCGCTTCGCCGTCACGACGCCCGATGGTGCGCGCGTGGGCGAGTCCGGCGGGCAGGACGCCGCGAAGGTCGCCTATTGTGCCGGCTGCCATCAGGCCGCGCGCGTGCAGGATTTCCTGTTCTTCGTGCCGCCGCGCCACCGTCTCGCGAACTAGCGGGGCACGCGCCTGCGCCGCATCGCGAAGGCGATGGCGCCCGAAATAGCCATCATCGCCGCGATCGCCAGCAGCACCGGCCTGAGGCCGAAGCCGGCTGAGAACACCGCCACGATCAGCCCGGCCACCGGCTGCGACAGGTTGTTGAGCATCACCATCAGCCCCGTCGTCTTGCCGAAATCGCGCAGCGGAATGATGCGCTGGCGCTGGGTGCGCATGAAGACGCTGAACATCTTGTCGAACCCCATCATGAGCAGGTAGCCGGTGGCATAGAGCGGCATGCCGCCTTCGAGACCCGTCATCACGCCGCCCGACAGGATCAGCGCGAAAGCGATGGCGCCGAGCGCGCCGATGCGGAACGGCGCGTGCGCCACGAAAAGCAGGATCGCGACCGACAGGATCGCGGCCGCGGCCTGCAGCAGCGCGTAGTCGAAGGCGGTCTGCCCGAGCATGCCCGTCACCATCGCCGCCGCCGTCGCCATCGCCGCGCCGTAGACGAGATTGACGCCGGCCGCGAGGACGGCGACCTCGGCGAGGCCCGGCAGATACCAGACGTGTCTTGCCGCGACCATCAGCGGCCCGAACCAGTTCGCGCGGTGCGTCTCGGGTGGTGCGAGCACGGGCGCCATCGCGCGCTTCCAGAGATGGATCGCGCCGTCCGCGCCCAGAAACAGCCCGCCGGTGAACAGCACCACGGACTCCCACGCCCAGAAATCGAGCAGGGCCGCGCCCGCGATGGGCCCGAGGATCGAGCCGAGCTGGTCGGCGATCTGGGTATAGGAGGTGACCTTCTGGAACCGCTGCCCGCGCAGCATCTGCGGCAGGATCACCTCGCGCGACATCACGCCCTGCGTGGTCAGCACGCCGCACAATGCCGAGATCGCGATGAGCCAGCCGATGCCGCCGAATGCCGCGTGGCCGGCGACGCCGCCGAAGACGACGGCCGCGCGCAGGATCTGGCTCATGTGCAGCAGGCGCAGCGGCGACACGCGGTCGCACAGGATGCCGCAGAACGGGAACGAGACGTAGCGCGGCAGCGTCTCGATGAAGAACGCGGCCCCCGACCACGCGACGCTGCCCGTCGTGCTGTAGACGACGAGCGGCACGAGGAACAGCAGGATCTGGTCGGCCAGCCGCGACAGGAACATGCTGGTCAGGAACGCCTGATTCATGGGGCCAATCTAACCGATTGCCATGCACGCGCTATACTGGCGCATCCCGCACCGGAGTCCCGCCATGACAGCCACGAAGCTCGACCCGACCGACCTGCGCCTGCTGCACGAACTGCGCGGCCATCGCCGCGTGCACCGCAAGACAAAGGCGCCGCCGCCGTCGGGGGACATGTCGCTCGGCGCGCGCGCGGCCGACTGGATCACCGCACGCGTCGGTTCGTGGCGCTTCATCCTGTGGCAGAGCGCGATGCTGGTCGCGTGGCTGTCGGCCAACGTCTTCGCCTGGGTGCAGGCGTGGGACCCGTATCCGTTCATCCTGCTCAATCTCGTGCTGTCGTTCCAGGCGGCCTACACCGCGCCCATCATCATGATGAGCCAGAACCGCATGGGTGACATCGACCGCGCGCGGGCCGAGGACGACTACAACGTCAACCTCAAGGCCGAGCTGGAGATCGAGACGCTGCACCAGAAGGTCGACCTGCTGCGCGAGACCGAGATCGCGCACCTGATCACGTTGCTGGAAAAGCTGGAGGCGCGGCTTGACGCGATGCGCGGCGGATCGGCCGCGTAAATCTCAGCGGCTGCGCCGCGCCAGCGCGAACGCCGCGGCGCCGAACAGGGCGGCCGCCGCGGCCGGCTGCCAGACGCCGTGCGGCAGCAGCGCCACGCCGGCCGCGGCAAATCCCGCGACGATCTGGTGGAGGAAGCTGCACAAGGCCGTGGCGAACGCGCCGTGGGCGGGTGCGGCGCCGATCGCCAGCGACATGCTGGCCGGGAACATCACCGCCTGCCCGAACGAGACGAGGCCGTAGAGCGCCACGAACGCGGCGAGACCCGCGTTTCCGGTCGCCCACAGCGCGAGCCCGGCGGCACCCGCACCCGCGATGACGACGGCACCGCCCGCAAGCATGCGCGCCTGCCCGTGGCGGATCACGAAATGGCTCATCGCCAGCGAGCCCGCGAAATACGTGGCCGCGGTCAGCAGGCCGACATTGCCGATGGTCGCGGCATCCGTGCCGAAGATGCCGACGAGCACGAACGGGCTCGCCTGCTGGTAGGCGAGCAGGGCGGCATAGCTGAGCCCGCCCGCAAGCGTGGGCGCCATGAACGAAGGCAGGCGCATCAGGTCGCGATAGACAGCGAACGTCTCGCCGAGCGGGCGCGGCGGCCGGCCCGGCGCCATCGCGACGCCGGCCGACATGCCGAGTGCCGCGAGCGCCATCGCGGCGAGCAGCACGAACTCGAAGCGCCACAGATCGTGCCGTTCGAACAGCGCGCCGAGGAACTGTCCGCCGCCCAGCGCCACGATGTACGAGACCGACAGCAGCGCCAGCCGCCGGGCAAGCTCGTCGCCGCTCCACGCGTCGCGCGCCACGATGCGCCCGATGATGGAGCACCCGCCGCCGCCGACACCCTGCACGAAGCGCAAGGCGATGAACGCCCACGGATCGTCGACGATCGCGAGCAGCAGGCTGCACGTGACGAACAGCGCGACGCCGGCGCGCATCGTCGCGCGCCGTCCCCAGCGGTCGGCGGCGAAACCCCACAGCGGGATGGGTGCCGCCACGCCGATCACGTAGGCCGAAACCGAAATCTCGGCACCACCCGCCGGCATGCCCAGCTCGCGCGCGATGGACGCGAGCGAGGGCAGGTCGAGCGTGATGCCGAGCTGCGCGGTGAACACCAGACACGTCGCGAGCGCGAAGATCCGGGCGGAGGAGGGCGTGCGTGTGTCGTTCAATTTCCGGACTCGGGGCCTGCGGGGAGGGACTACGACAGCAAGCCGCAGATCCCCGGGTCAAGTCCAGGAATCGATGGCCTATCCGTCGGCAAGCACGAGCTTGGGCCATCGTGCCTGCCATCGCGCGATGCGCTCGCGCCGCTGGTCGAGCGAACGCGCGGAGTCCGCGAAGGCCGGCGTTGGACGGATCGTCAGCGCGAACAGGTCGTCGAGCCCGAACGGCGCGATGCTTTCGATCCGCGTGCCCCCGAGGCGGACGGCCACGGCCGTCGCCGTTTCAAGCCACCGTCGCATCGCGTCCTGCGTGTCGGCATAGGGATCATCGCCGTTGCGCAGATGCATGCGCGCCTGGTTCTTGACCGACCATTCGAGTTCTGGTGCTGCCTGCGTCAGCCGCGTTTCGATTTCGCGGTCGATCGCCGGATCGGCCCGTGCGGCATCGAACCAGATCACGTCGACGTCGCCGTCGGGGAACTGCGCCGCCCGGCCGTGCAGATCGTTCCAGATCGCCGAACGCACGAAGCCGCCGCCGATCCAGCAATCGGGCAGATCGAGATCGAGCACGAAAGCGAGCGCGCGCATGCGGCCGGGATCGGCGGCGATCACGGACGCCAGTCGGCGGCGCTGTTCTTCGATTCCCGGCTGCATCGCGCGAAGCCTAGCCGAAGTCGTGGTTGCCCGGGCCAAGCCCGGGCATGACGGGAGAAAAGAGCGAGCATCCCCGTTGCGCTGACGCGCAAAGCACAACCCTGTCCGTCATGCCCGGGCTTGACCCGGGCATCCACAATTAGGCTTATTTTCGTGACAACCGGAGGGCGTTCTGTTATGGTTCTGCCACTGGTGCGGAACGCTCTTTGACACGTGAATATCGGCAAAACGTGCGTAACCTCTGTCGCATGCGACGGGTGTTACGGCGAAGGGATTGAATTGGCTCGCAATGAGCCGTCGATGTCCTACGAAACGGCCGAAAACGCGGGTTACATGTTACCTGCCTGCATTTTCAACGGGATAAACAGGTTACGGTAACCAGTCGTCGCCTGTTTCGCCGCTTCGCGGGCGATCAGGCGGTCGTCGTTCCGCCCTTGTATTTGCCCAGCGCGTAGACCGACCAGATCGCGGCGGGGATCCAGCCGATCAGCGTGAGCTGCAGGATCAGGCAGATGATCCCGGCGATCGGCCGGCCGATCGTGAAGAACTGCAGCCACGGCACCAGAATGGCGAGGATGAAGCGAAGCATGCCGGTTCTCCCGTAAGGGGTCAGACGTCGAGGTCGCGCACGCTCGTCGCGTGCTCCTGGATGAAGGCGAGGCGCAGTTCGGGCTTGCGGCCCATCAGGCTCTCGACGAGGGATTCGGTTTCCTCGAATTCCTCGCGATGGTTGCGGTCGGGCACCACGACGCGCAGCAGCGTGCGCTTCTTGGGGTCCATCGTCGTTTCCTTGAGCTGGGCGGGCGGCATCTCGCCCAGGCCCTTGAAGCGGCTGATCTCCACCTTGCGGTTCTTGAAGCGCGTCTTGATCAGCTCGTCCTTGTGCGCGTCGTCGCGCCCGTAGGCGACATCGCCGCCCGCCGCGATGCGGTAGAGCGGCGGGAGTGCGAGGAACAGGTGGCCCGTCTCGATGAGCTTGGGCATCTCGCGGTAGAAGAACGTGATCAGCAGCGATGCGATGTGCGCGCCGTCCACGTCGGCGTCGGTCATGATGATGACGCGCTCGTAGCGCAGCTTGCCTTCGTCCCAGTTCTCGCCGGTGCCGCAGCCCAGCGCCTGCACGAGGTCGGCGAGTTCCTGGTTGCCGCGCAGCTTGTCGGCCGAGGCGCTGGCGACGTTGAGGATCTTGCCGCGCAGCGGCAGGATCGCCTGCTTCTCGCGGCTGCGGGCCTGCTTGGCCGAGCCGCCGGCGGAATCGCCTTCGACGAGGAAGATCTCGGTGTCGTCGGAGTTGCTGGCCGAGCAGTCCGCGAGCTTGCCGGGCAGGCGCAGGCGGCGCGTGGCGGACTTGCGGTCCTGCTCCTTCTGCATGCGGCGGCGCGCGCGGTCTTCGGCACGCTCGACCGCGCGTTCGAGGAGCTGCTTGGCGGCGGCCGGATCGTCGGCGAGCCAATGGTCGAACTGGTCCTTCAGCGCGTTGTCGACCATGCGCTGCGCCTCGGGCATGCCGAGGCGGTCCTTCGTCTGGCCCTGGAACTGCGGGTCGCGCACGAAGAGGGAGAGGAACACGACGGCACCGTCGCACACGTCTTCCGAGGCGATGTTCGGCGCCTTCTTGTTGCCGGTCATGTCGCCGTAGGCGCGAAGCGAGCGCGTGAGTGCGCCGCGCAGGCCCAGCTCGTGGCTGCCGCCCTGCGGCGTGGGCACGGTGTTGACGTAGGAGTGGACTTCCGCGTCCTCGTCGCCGGGCCACGCGACGGCCCATTCGAGCCGGCCGCCCTGCGCGTCGAGCTTCACGTCGCCGGCGAAGGGCTTGGGCGTGTAGGTGGGCCGCTTGCCGATCACCTCGGCCAGCGAGTCCGCGAGGCCGCCGGGGAAGCGCAGCGACTGTTCGGGCGGAATGCCCCATTCGGGCTTCAGCAGGGCGGGATCGCACTTCCAGCGGATCTCGACGCCCTTGAACAGGAAGGCCTTCGCGCGCGCCATCTTGTAGACGGTCTGCGGCTTGAAATGCATCGCCTTGCCGAAGATCTGCGCGTCGGGATGGAAGCGCACCGTGGTGCCGCGCCGGTTGTTCGTGGCGCCCAGCTTCTTCAGCGGGCCCTGCGGCACGCCGCGCGAGTATTTCTGCGCGAACAGCGCCTTGTCGCGCGCGACTTCCACCTCGAACTCGTCCGACAGCGCGTTGACGACCGAAACGCCCACGCCGTGCAGGCCGCCCGACGTGGAGTAGGCCTTGTTCGAGAACTTGCCGCCCGAGTGCAGCGTCGTGAGGATCACTTCCAGCGCCGACTTCTTGGGGAAGCGCGGATGCGGGTCGACCGGAATGCCGCGGCCGTTGTCGCGGATCGTCATCCAGTCGTCGGCCGCCAGTTCGACCTCGATCCAGTCGGCGTGGCCGGCGACGGCCTCGTCCATCGAGTTGTCGAGAACCTCGGCGATCAGGTGGTGCAGCGCACGCTCGTCGGTGCCGCCGATATACATGCCCGGCCGCCGGCGGACGGGTTCGAGGCCCTCAAGGACCTCGATGTCCTTGGCGGTGTAGCTGTCGTTCTTCTTCGCGGCGTTGGAAAACAGGTCGGCCATGGGGCAGGGATGCTCGGGATTTCGGGGCGGATCGGGGTCGCCGGAGACTAAGGGGCGGCTTCGATTCGGCGCAAACCCCGTCGGATGCGCGCGGTAACAAAATTACAATTGTATAATTTAATAAATTGCATAGTGTAATTTCGTTAAATTTTATTCAAATCCATTATTCAGAAAGGAACGCATATGTCCTCGTCGATTTCAGCTGCCGGCAGCAGCCAGGCAGCACTCCAGACCAACCCGTTCCGCCAGCGGGCCAACGACATGCAGGCACTCGGCAAGGCCCTTGAGTCCGGCGATCTCGATGCCGCCAAGGAAGCCTTCGCCTCGCTGCAGGCCAACGCGCCCAAGGGCCCGCCGCCGGGCGGCGGTTCGGGCGACGGCAAGATCAAGGCGGATTTCGAGACCCTCGCCAAGGCGCTCGCCGACGGCGATGTCGATGCCGCCAAGACCGCCTTCGAAACGCTGCAGAAGGACATGAAGGCCGCGCGCGCCGCGCACGGCCACCATCACAAGCCCAGCGGCGACCAGGCGGACGCGACGTCGGCCCTCTCGCTCCTCACCGGCACGTCGTCGGCATCCGCCGCGTCGGGCGCGGGCATCAGCATCACTGCCTGACGGGCCGTGCAGATGCGCTATCTTCGGGGGTGACCCGACACCCCCGGAGAAGCGCTTCATGCCGACGACGACCGACACCCCGACGGGCGAGCCCGTGCTCAGGGCCATCGCCATGCCCGCCGACACGAACCCCAACGGCGACATCTTCGGCGGCTGGCTGCTCGCGCAGATGGATCTCGCTGGCGGCAGCCTCGCCAGCCAGCGCGCGAAGGGGCGCGTCGCCACCGTCGCGGTCGAGGCGATGACGTTCCATCTGCCCGTGCATGTCGGCGACGAGGTGAGCTGCTATTGCGAGATGCAGCGCGTGGGCCGCACGTCGATGACGATCAAGGTCGAGACCTGGACGCGCAAGCGCGAGGCGTCCGAGCGCGTGAAGGTCACGCAGGGCGTGTTCACCTATGTGGCGATCGGCCTCGACCGCCGCCCGCGCGCGATCGACGGCGGAGAAGGCGCATGAGCGCGGATTTCGACGCGGCCGACCGCGCGTATCTCGCCGAGATCGGCCTTGCCGGGCCTGCGACCGATTTCGCCGCGATGCGGGCCGAAGACCGGATCGCCGCGGCCGAAGAGAAGGCCGCGCTTGCGTGGAATTCGGACGCCACGCGCAAGGGCGTGGAACTGGCACAGGCAGCACTTGGCGACAGTCTCTACTGCGCGTCCGCCTTCACGATGCTCTCGCTGTTCGTGGCGCGCGATCTCGCCGAGCGCGTGCGCCTGCTGAACCTCGCCCTTCGCGCGGGCGAGGCGGCGCTGGGCGCGCGCCTCGAAAACGAAGCCGGCAAGCTGGGTGCAAGCCCGCGCGGCCTTGCCTATCTGGAAGCGCGCCAGCATCTCGCCAGCGCGCTCGCCGTCTCGACCGAGCGCGACACCGCCTTCGCGCACTGGCGCGAGGTGATGCGCCTTGATCCCGCCGATCCCTCGCGCGCGCGTTTCGATTTCGCCGACGCGCTGATCGATGCCGGGCTCGACGACGAGGCGGCCGCACTGCTCGACCGCTTCCCCGAGGATGCCGACGCGCGCGTGTGCTATTCGCGTGCGTTGCTTGCCTTCCGCAAGCACAAGGCAGGCGACGTCGCGGCCGCCGCACTCGACAAGGCGCTCACCGCCAACGGCTACGTCCCGGCCTATCTGCTCGGCGACCGCAAGCCGCCCAAGATGGCCCCGCTCACCGTCGAACCGGGCAGCCGCGACGAGGCGGTGGTGATCGCCGTCAACGGCATGCGCGCCTGGACCGCGACGCCGGGTGCGACCGCCTGGCTCAAGGAAAAACGCCGCCGCACGACGATGTGATTGAATTGTGCCACGCTGTTTTAGGTGGCACTATTGGCGTTCGTTAGTAACCATAAACTGTACGATCGGGTGATTTTTGAGTTTTGTTCCTGAGAACTTTGACTTGAATCTGTCGACGAAGATTAATTCTTTGTTCGAGCCGCTTTGGCAGGATGCAAAAGATGATTTTGTGAATCTGCTCAACGAGATGCCGCTGTTGGCGCACTACACATCAATCCAGACTCTTGAAAAAATTCTGAGCAATGATGAAATTTGGTTTTCAAACCCCCTATTCATGAATGATCGCGATGAGGTGAGTTTCGGCGTTCGCAACGGCGTTTCGCTCGCTAAAGAGAATGCTGCCATTCATACCGCGCTCGAAACTGACAAAAGGCGGGAGAAATTCCACGAGCAGTTAGAGGGGTGCTTTTACAAATATGATGTAGAGGTTTTTGACAATTATGTTTTTTGTCTGAGCTTCCATGATCGCGAAGATACTGATGGTCGCTTGTCAATGTGGCGCGGGTACGGTGGCAATGGTAGCGGCGCTGCAATCGTGTTCGATACAAATTCGTTGATCAAAAATCCGACGGATCCACTGTTCATTATTTCAAAAGTTCACTACGGCTCCAAAGACAGGCGCAGAGAATGGCTAAATTCGCTCCTAGATAGATTCGCGGAAATCGTCGCAGCCAACGAAGTGCCGGATGAATATATCTATACGTGTGCTCACGCCTTATTCGAGCGAATAAAGTCATTCGCGCTATTTTCTAAAGACATTGGGTTCTCTGAAGAGCGGGAATATCGTGCGGTCTATCTTCCGGAGCGAGACTCCCAGAAATCGCTTTTTCCAATGTTTGGATATTCACCAATTGGGAACGGGATCGAGCCAAAATTGAAACTCAAGCTGGGGGCGCGATCGCCAATCCCAAGACTGCAAATTCAAATAGAAGACATCATTAAAGCCATAATTCTTGGGCCAACCAGCTCTTCAGTTTTGGCAAAAAGATCGGTCGAACGAATGTTTGATGTAACTGGTAAGCCTCGTCTAAAAGGGCGCCTATTCGTATCTGATATTCCATTCCGAACGCGATAGAGGTTCGGCAAAATTGACATTTACCTCAATGATCGCTTGCCACATCTTGTCGTTCAATTGAACATGGCTGACATGAACGCACTGAACGGCCTCACCCTGCGCGATCTGCCGCATCTGCGCTCGGCCATCGCGCTTGCGGCCATCGCGCGCAAGGCGGGCGACGAGCCTTATGGCGCGGTCGTCGTCGCGGCCGATGGCGCAAGGCTCGCCGATGCGCGCAACACGCAGAACACCACGCGTGATCCTTCCGCGCATGCCGAGGCCAACGCGCTGCGGCTGCTGAAGCTGTCGGTTCCGCCCGAGCGGCTCGAAGGGGCCACGATCTATGCGAGCGGCGAACCCTGCGCGATGTGCGCGGCGGCCATCGCCGCCTCGCGCGTGCGGCGCGTCGTGTTCGGGGCACCGGCAAGCGAACTGCCCGGCAACGATCCGAAGTCCGCCTATTCGTGCCGCGCGGTGCTGGAGCCGGCGGGCGCCGAGATCTATGGCCCCGTGCTCGGCGACGAGGCGGCCGTGCCGCTCGCGGGCTGGAAGGTCGGCGGCGTCTAGTCGCCCGCGCTCGCCGTGGCGGCCGATGGCTGCGCCGCAAGCCAGAACCCGCACGCCGCGAGCGCGATGGCGATGCCGAACAGCGCGGCCGTACCCAGAACGACCGAGAAGCCGCCTTGCCCGTGCAGGTACGCGATCAGCGGCACGGCCATGCCGCTGGTGGTGAAGCCGAGGAAGTAGCGGATGCTGAACGCCTTGGCGCGATAGCGCGGCGGCACATAGCGCGCGACCATCGCGTCGTTGACGACGACCTGCCCGTAGATCGCGGCCATCACGAACACGAGGCCGACCAGCATCGGCACGCCGGTGGCCATGGCCGCGAGCGCCAGGCCGATGGGCTGGAACACCGCGAGGCCGACGAAGATCGAGGGCAGCGTGAAGCGGTCGACGAGCTGGCCGATGAGGAGCTGCGTCAGCGCGCCGAACACGAACACGGCGGTGGCGAGCGAGCCGGTGAGGGCGAGCGGCAGGTCGAGGCCGATGCGCTCGTCGATTACCTTGGGCAATGCGATGGTCGTGATGTTGAAGGTCATGCCGCCGGCGATGATCGCGAGTGCGAACACCGCGAGCATCATCAGCGGGCGCGAGACGGGGATCTCCGCGTTCTGCTTCTTCTGCTTCTCGCCCGCTTCGCCGTCGCCCGGCACCATCGCCATGAACGCAGCGCCGGCCGCGAGCGCGGCGATGCCCGGCACCACGAACGCCGCGCGCCACCCGAGCCATGCGGCGATGAGGGCGGTGATGCCCGAGGCGAAGGCGGCACCCAGATTGCCCCACACGCCGTTCCACCCCAGATCGCGGCCGAGTGCCTTGGCGTGCGTGACCAGCATCGCCGAGCCGATGGGATGGTAGACGGCCGTGAACATGCCGAGGACCAGCAGCAGGGCCGCGAACTGGAACGGCGTGGTCGCCATCGAGAGCCCGATGCACGAGGCGCCGATGCCGGCAAAGAACAGCGCGAAGA
The DNA here is from genome assembly GCA_044224405.1 of Tagaea sp. GTDB lineage: Bacteria > Pseudomonadota > Alphaproteobacteria > CACIAM-22H2 > CACIAM-22H2 > Tagaea. The sequence continues at coordinate 134,842 of JBGAKN010000006.1, forward strand.
GATTGCGCCGTCCCATCCGTTCGGCGATCCAGCCCATCGGCAGGGAGAAGAGCCCGAACGCCACGAACGCGCCGGTCGCCAGCCCGATGAGGGAGGTGTACGTGGCGCCCGTATCCGCGGCGATCGCGATGACGGCGGTGGGGTAGATCAGCAGCACGAAATGGTCGAAGGCGTGGCCGATATTGACGAACAGCACCGTGCGTCGCGACAGCGTTTCGGGCGTCATGCGCTTCCCCCAGGCTTCCGGATTCTTCTTGCCGCCATCTTCACACGACGCTGAGGCGGACGTCGAGGCTGCCCTTGGTCGCGTGGCTGTAGGGGCACACGACATGCGCCTGCTTGACGAGATCCTCGACCGTCTTGCGGTCCACGCCCGGCACGCTGATCGCGAGCGCCACGTCGATGCCGAAGCCGCCGCCGTCGTCGCGCGGGCCGATGCCCACCGTCGCGGTGACCTTCGCGTCCTCGGGGATCTTCACCTTGGCCTTGCCGGCGACGAACTTGAGCGCGCCGAGGAAGCAGGCCGAATAGCCGCACGCGAAAAGCTGCTCGGGATTGGTTCCGACCGCACCGTCGCCGCCCAGCGCCTTGGGCGTGGTCAGCGTCACCTGCAGCACGCCGTCTTCGCTCGCGGCCTTGCCCGAACGGCCGCCGGTGGCCGAGCCCTTGGTCGTGTAGAGGATGTTCATGGGGGGACCTCCTGTGATGAGGCCCCGACTATATCAGGCGCCGAGATCGGCGAGCAGGGGGTCACCATGGACATGTCGCAGAAAGCGCAGCAGATCTTCCGAGCGGATGTTGGTGGTCGCGGAATTGACCAGCGGATGGCAGTTTAGCGTCTCCGACTTCATCATCTCGGCATCGAGCACCACGCGCACGCGCTTGGCCGTGTCGTTGACGGGCGCGAACGGCGTGACGGCACCCGGAATCACGCCCAGCACTTCCATCAGCAGGGCAGGCGAGCCGAACGACACGCGCTTGCTGCCGATGCGATTGGGCAGTGCCTTCAGGTCGATCTGGCGTTCCCACGGCGCGCTTACCAGCCACAGCGCGTCCTTGGCGTCCTTCAGGAACAGGTTTTTCACATTCGCGCCGGGGCGCAGCGTGCCGTGCAGCTGGCGGCCTTCCTCGACCGTGAAGATCGGCGCGTGTTCGACCGTCGTCGTGACGATGCCGAGTTCGCCGAGGAGCGCCAGCAGGCTCTCTTTGGTGTGCGCCATGATGCGGGAACCGGCCGTCAGCTCAACTTGCGCACGCCGTAGAGGTCGATGCCCTCGACGAGCGCGTCGACGAAGCTGGCGCGCGTGATGTCGGCGCCGCGCAGCACGGCGCCGCGCAGGTCGGCCCCGTCGAACTTCGCGTGCGAGACGATCGCGTTGCTGAGATTGGTCGGAAACTTGCGGCCCGAAGGCTTGCCGCTGGCATCCTTGAGGTCGATCGGCGTCATCTTCGCCTTGCTGAAATTCACGCGGCGCATCGTGGCGCCGACCATCACGGCGCCGGCAAGGTCGGCCTCCGACAGGTCGGCGTCGGTCAGGTTCGCCTGCATGAGGCTGGCGAGGCGCATCTGCGCGCGGCCGAGATCGGCGCGCGCGAGATTGGCGCGGTTGAACGACGCGGCGCTGAGATCGAGGCCGCGCAGGTCCATGCCTGAAAGGTCGCGGTCGTCGAAGACGGCGCGCGAGCCGGCGGCGCCGCCGGTCTCGACCCAGCGCTTGTGCTCGTCGAGCAGCAGGCGGACGTTGGGCTTCTCCTCCGGCGGCTTGTCCGGCGGATCGAAGACCGCGCCGTCCATCTGCACGGTCTTGAGATCGAGCCCGTCGAGATCCACGCCCCGCATGCGGGCGCCGCGCAGGTCGCAGCCCTTGATGGCGGCGCCGCGCAGCTTCGCGCCGTCGAGCACGGCGTCCTTGAGGCGCGCGCCCTCGAGATTGGCGCCCGAAAGATCGACATTCTTGAGGTTGGCGGCACCCAGTTCGACGCCTTCCATGCCGGCCCCGCGCAGCGAGGCGCCGGCGAGATCGGCCTTCTCGAGATTGGCGCCCTTGAGTTGCGCCTTGTCGAGATTCGCGTCGCGGAAGCTGGCACTCTGCTCGCTGCCCTTCTTGCTGCCGTCGGAGAAGGCCATCGTCTGGCCGGGGCGGAAATCGGCCTCGCGCAGGTCGCACTCGCGCATGCGCGCGCCATCGAAATTGACGCCGCGCGCGTCGATCCGCCGCAGGTTGGCGCCCGAGAGATCGGCATTGCGGAAGTCGGCGGTGAATACGTCGGCCATCGACAGGTCGCAGTCCTGCAGCACGGCGCCGACGAAATTCGTCGCCGCCAGGATCGCGCACGACAGGTTGCGCCCGCGCCCGTCGACCGAGCCGAACTCGTAGCCGCGCATGTCCATCCGCTTGCCGCCCGCCCGGCCCATCAGGTAGCCGAGATGCATGCTGAGGGCGGCGTCGAACTCAGGCTGTCGTGATGCCGTTTCCATTCTGGTCCGGACCATCTCCAATTCAGGCCTGACCATACAATTTCGGTCGGATCGCTGCCAGCACGACATTTTGCGGCCTGTAACGCAAAACGGCCCCGGATTTCGCCGGGGCCGTCCTGCTTGAACCGGGCCTTATCGGGCCGGATCAGACCGAATAGTACATCTCGAACTCGATCGGGTGCGGGGTGTGCTCGAACGCGTACACCTCTTCCCACTTCAGTTCCATGTAGCTGTCGATGAAGTCGTCGGTGAACACGCCGCCGGCCTTCAGGAAGCCGCGGTTCTTGTCGAGGGCGCCGAGCGCCTCGCGCAAGCTGCCGCACACGGTCGGAACCTTCTTGAGCTCTGCCGGCGGCAGGTCATAGAGGTTCTTGTCCATGGCTTCGCCCGGATGGATCTTGTTCTTGATGCCGTCGAGACCGGCCATCAGCATCGCGGCGAAGCCGAGATACGGGTTGGCGGTCGGGTCGGGGAAGCGCACTTCGACGCGCTTGGCCTTGGGGCCGGCGCCGAACGGGATGCGGCACGAGGCCGAGCGGTTGCGCGCCGAGTAGGCGAGCAGCACAGGGGCCTCGAAGCCCGGGATCAGGCGCTTGTACGAGTTGGTCGACGCGTTGGTGAACGCGTTGATCGCCTTGGCGTGCTTGATGATGCCGCCGATGTAGAACAGCGCCGTCTCCGAGAGGTCGGCGTAGCCGTTGCCGGCGAAGAGCGGCTTGCCCTTCTTCCAGATCGACTGGTGCACGTGCATGCCCGAACCGTTGTCGCCCTTGATGGGCTTGGGCATGAACGTCGCGGTCTTGCCGTACTGGGCGGCGACGTTGTGGACCACGTACTTGTAGATCTGGCACTGGTCGGCGGCCTTGACCATCGTCGAGAACTTGGAGCCGAGCTCGTGCTGCGAGGGCGCCACTTCGTGGTGGTGCTTCTCGATGTCGAGGCCCATGTCCTTCATGACGGTGAGCATCTCGGCGCGCAGGTCGGCGCACTGGTCGACCGGCGGGACGGGGAAGTAGCCGCCCTTGATGCGCGGACGGTGGCCGAGGTTGCCGTCGGGATACTTCTTGTCGGTGACGTAGGGGCCTTCCTCGCTGTCGATCTCGACCGAGGTCTTGTTCATCGACACCTTGAAGCGGACGTCGTCGAACACGAAGAACTCGATCTCGGGACCGAAGAACGCCGTGTCGCCGATGCCGGTTTCCTTGACGAAGGCTTCGGCCTTCTTGGCGATGCCGCGCGGGTCGCGATTATAGGGCTGGCCCGTGCCGGGTTCGTAGATGTCGCACATGATCGTCAGCGACGGCTGCGCGGCGAAGGGATCCATCACCGCCGTCGTCGGGTCGGGGATCAGCGTCATGTCGGACTCGTTGATCGCCTTCCAGCCCGCGATCGACGAACCGTCGAACATGAGGCCTTCCTCGAAGGTCTCTTCCGAGATCGTCTCGACCGCATGGGCGAGGTGCTGCAGCTTGCCGCGCGGGTCCGTGAACCGCAGGTCGACATACTTGCAGCCGTTTTCCTTGATCATCTTCATTACGGTCTTGGGATCCGACATAGCCTTTTTCCTGTGGTTGGCCCGCTGACTGACGGGTGGGTTGAATCGTGAATTCTGTTTTATGCGGCTCAGACCGCTTCGGCCCCGCGTTCGCCGGTCCGGATGCGGATCACTTCCTCGATGGTGGAAACGAAGATCTTGCCGTCGCCGATGCGTCCCGTGTGCGCCGCGCGCTGGATCGCCTCGATCGCGCGCTCCAGCAGCGTGTCCTCGATCACGACCTCGAGCTTCACCTTGGGCAGGAAATCGACGACGTATTCCGCGCCGCGATAGAGCTCGGTGTGCCCCTTCTGGCGGCCGAAGCCCTTGGCCTCGACGACCGTGATTCCCTTGAGGCCGATTTCGTTGAGTGCGTCCTTCACCTCGTCGAGCTTGAAGGGCTTGATGATCGCTTCGATCTTTTTCATGGGCGCGTCACAATTGCGAACGGGGTGTGGACGTCGGAATCTCGGGCGGCGGACCCTCCCGAGAAGCACGGGTCATGCCAGATCGCCCGTCGCGCGGCGTCTGGATTCGCCCGTCTCTCAGGCAGATTTTTGCACAAATTCCGGGCAAAATGCCCAATCATTGTGCGGCCTTCGGCGCGGGATTGGCCGCCAGCGTCTTGCGGATGCGGTCCATCGCCAGGCGGATATTCTCGACCGAATTGGCATAGGAGAAGCGCAGATAGCCGTCGCCGTGCTTGCCGAAGGCGGTGCCGGAAAGGACGGCCACGCCCGCCTGCTCGAGCAGCAGCGTTTCCATCTGGCGGCTCGTGTAGCCAGTCCCTTCGATGTTCGGGAACGCGTAGAACGCGCCGCCCGGCTCCACGCAGCGGAAGCCGGCGATCTGGTTGAGTTCGCCGACGATCACGCGCCGGCGCTCGTCGAACGCCTTCATCATCTTGGCGACCGCATCCTGCGGCCCTTCGAGCGCGGCGATGCCCGCGAACTGCGCCGAGGCGTTGACGCAGGAATGGCAGTTGATCGCGAGGCGCTCGGCGTCGGCGAAGATCGATTTCGGCCACACGGAATATCCCAGGCGCCAGCCGGTCATCGCGTAGGTCTTCGACCAGCCGTCGAGCAGGATCAGGCGGTCGGCGATCTCGGGATAGTTCATCAGCGAGACGTGCGGCCGGCCGTCGTAGGTCATCTGGCCGTAGATCTCGTCCGACATGATCGCGGCCTTAGGGAAGCGCAGCAGGCCCTTCACCAGCTTGTCGACCTGGTCCTTTGGCGTGACGCCGCCGGTGGGATTGGCGGGCGAATTGAGAATGATCAGGCGCGTGCGGTCGGTGACGCGGCTCAGCACGTCCTCGGCGTCGAACGCGAAGCCGTTCTTCTCCAGCAGCGGCAGTGGCACTTCCTTGGCGCCCGAGAACTTGATGACGCTCTCGTAGATCGGGAAGCCGGGGTTGGGATAGATGATCTCGGCGCCGGGTTCGCCGAACATCATGATGGCGAAGAACATCGTGACCTTGCCGCCGGGCACGACCAGCACCTGGCCGGGATCGACGTTCACGCCGAGACGGCGGTGGATGTCCTTGGCGACCGCCTCGCGCAGCGGCAGGATGCCGTTGGCCGGCGTATAGCCGTGATGGCCGTCGCGCAGCGCCTTGATGCCGGCTTCGACGATATGCTCAGGCGTGCGGAAATCGGGCTGGCCGATGCTGAGGCTGACGATCGACTTGCCCTTGGCTTCCAGCGCCTTGGCGCGGGCAAGGACCTCGAAAGCGGTTTCGGTGCCGAGGCGGCTCATCCGCTCGGCCAATGCCAATTTCATGGGCGTGCTCCCCGGTGCCGCGGCCCGCAATTCCGGTCGCGGCCGCGGCGAGGGAGTTAGCATGTGTACCCCCCACGCGCAACGCGCCAAGTCCGCTTGCCCGGGGGCGCGGCCCCGTGTAAAACCCGCCCCGGCTGTGGCGACCGTAGCTCAGCTGGTAGAGCACCTGGTTGTGGTCCGGGTTGTCGCGGGTTCGAGCCCCGTCGGTCGCCCCAGCCCCTTCATTTGTCGCCGGGCCCCGCGTTTGCGTAAACTGGCCCGATGCCGCCGCCAAAAGCGCCCAGCTACCCCAAGGTCGCCCAGCTCGATCTCGAGAAAGCCATCGCCGCGCATGGCCGGATGATCAACAAGCAGAATGGCGGCAAGCGGCTGACGATGCCGTTCCACACGCTCGAGCGTCTGGTCTTCGGCGCCAACGTCCTCAGCGAGGCGGAATTCGTCGGCTCGAAACTGGCCGAGGCGAATTTCGCCGGCGCCAAGCTGGAGCGGGCCAACTTCTTCGGCGCGGACCTGACGCGCGCCAACCTCAAGGGCTGTGATCTCACGCGCGCGGACCTGCGCGGTGTCTCCATGCGCGGGGCCAATCTCGAAAGCGCGATGCTGAAGCAGGCCGACATGCGCGACGGCTTCATCATCGTGCCTGACGAGAACGGCAATTTCGACTTCGCCAAGGCGACGCAGCGCTCCGCCGAGATCGACGATGCGTCGTTCTCGCGCGCGAATCTCACCGAAGCGAAGGTCGCGCGCGCCTTCGGCCGGCGTACGGACCTGACGAACTGCATCATGCGCAACGCCAACCTCGCGGGCGCCGATCTTTCGTATTCCGACCTTTCCGGGGTCGTCCTCAGCGGGGCGGACCTGAGCGAGACGAACCTTTCCCACTGCCTGCTGCAGGGCGCCGTGCTCGCGGGCGCCTTCCTCTACAACACGAATCTCGAAGGCGCCGACCTGACGGCCGCCCAGTTCACCAAGAAGGATTTCGAGAAGGTCGATCTCACGAAGGCGATCATGCCCAAGTCGATCGAATCCCTCGATGTCGAGATCGGCGAGATCTTCAAGCGCCATTTCCTGTGGCTGCAGAGTGCGGGCCAGCAGGGCGCGCAGGCGACGCTCGATGCGGTCGACCTGACCGCGCTCGACGCGCCGGCGGTCAATCTTTCCGCCGCGCGGCTCAAGCGCGCCACGCTGATCAACGCCAAGTTCGCCGACGCCAAGTTCCAGATGACCGACATGACCGGCGCCAACATGGCCGAGGCGGACCTGAGCGGGGCGGACCTGCGGGGCGCCACGCTCGACAAATGCATCCTCAACGGCGCCGATTTCTCGAACGCCGATCTTTCGCCCATGCCGCTGCCCACGACCGCGACGGGGCGCTGGCCCGCGCGCATGCGCGGCGCGCAACTTCATCGCGCGGACCTGCGCGGCGCGAAGCTGATCGAGGCCGACCTTTCCGAGTCGATGCTGCGCGGTGCCGACCTGCGCGGGGCGGACCTGACCGACGCCAAATTCACGGATTCCGATCTGAGCGGCGCCGACCTGCGCGACGCGATCATCGAGGGCGCGGATTTCCGCGGGGCGATCGGCCGCTAGGCGACGAGGCGGATCTCGCGCACCAGCTTGTCGCGGATCGCGTCGCGGAAATCGCGATAGTCGCGCGCCGGCACGCAGAACGCGCCGGGGCCGCCGATCACGCGGGCGCGGAAATAGGCTTCGAGATCGGGTTCCTCGTTGAGGATCGGCAGGCCGTTGATCGTGATGCCCTGTAAAAGCGCGTCGGCGCGCGCCGCATCGATCGCGCGCCCCGCGTTGGACGCGCCGTCGCCCGAGATGTCGATCACGCGCCGCATCGCGGCGTAGGGGCAATTGTCGAGCGCGTCGTGCCCGAAATCGATCGCGTCGCCGATCGCCGTCGTGCCGCCGACGACAAGGCGGGGGGCTATTTCCAGCTCGCGCGCATAGGCCTGGAGATCGTCGCCCGACGCAAGCCGCCGCCATTCGAGATTGACGATATGCGTCTTGGCGTCGGCGAATTCGAAGAACAGCACGCCGACGGCGCCGGTCCGTCCGCTGCCGATCGCCTCGGCAAGCGCGGGGTGGCGCATCGCGGCCGCGTAGCCTTCCATCTGCAGGTAATACTCGTCCATGTCGACCGAAGTGGAGGAATCGACCGCCAGCACGAGGGCGACGTCCACCGGCTCGGCCGCGCGGGCAGGGCAGGCGGCGAGTGCGGCGGACGTGACGAGGAATTTGCGGCGGTCGATCATCGCCTCCCGGTTTGAACGCTCCCCAATCTTGAGGCGCAATGTGGCATGATTGCGGACATGCCGGTATGGGACCAAGCACTTCTGACCTGCGCCGAGATGGCCGAAGCCGACGCAAGTGCGATCCGCGCGGGCGTGCCGGGCGTCCGCCTGATGGAAGCCGCAGGCGCCGCCGTCGCGCGCGAGATCGTCGCGCGCTTCGCGCGCGGGCCGGTCGTGGTGCTGTGCGGGCCGGGCAACAATGGCGGCGATGGCTTCGTCGTCGCCCGGCATCTGCGCGATACGGGTTGGCCGGTGCGTGTCGGCCTGCTGGGCCGGCCGGATGCGTACGCGGGCGATGCCGGCGCGATGTTGCGCGCATGGGCCGGTGCGATCGAAACGGCGTCGCCGGAATTGATCGGTGCCGGCGATCTCGTCGTCGATGCGCTGTTCGGCGCCGGCCTGTCGCGCCCGCTCGATGGCATGGCCGCCCGGCTGGTCGCGGCGATGGCGGGCCATCGCGTGGTCGCGATCGACGTGCCGAGCGGCGTTTCGGGCGACAGCGGCGCCGTGCGCGGGTGCGCGCCGCAGGCGGCGCTCACCGTCACGTTCTTCCGGCGCAAGCCCGGGCATCTCCTTTATCCTGGTCGGGGCTTGTGCGGACCGACCGTCGTTGCCGATATCGGCATTCCGGAATCGGTGCTGCCCGCGATCGGGCCGGCATGCTTCGCCAACGCGCCGCGCCTGTGGCTCGATCGCTATCCGATTCCCGACGCCGACGGGCACAAATACGCGCGCGGTCATGTGCTGATCGTCGGGGGCGCGACGCTGACCGGTGCGGCGCGTCTCGCCGCGCGCGCCGCCGCGCGCGCCGGGTCGGGGCTCGTCACGCTCGCGGCCGATCCGGCGGCGGTGGCGATCTATTCGGCCGATCATGCCAGCCTGATGGTGCGCCCGATGGCGACGCTCGCGGATTTCGCAGCACTGGTCGACGATCCGCGTCGCAACGTCGTGCTGATGGGGCCGGGCAACGGTGCGGACGCGGCGTGCGCCTCGCGCGTGCGTGCCGCCCGCACCGCACGCAAGGCCTGCGTGCTCGATGCAGACGCGCTTTCGGTTTTCGCGGGCGATCCTTCCGACCTTTTCCAGCGTCTCGATGCCGCCTGCGTGCTCACGCCGCACGACGGCGAGTTCGCGCGCCTGTTCCCCGACATCACGGGCGATCGCCTCGCGCGCGCGCGCGCGGCGGCGAAGCGCAGTAACGCGGTCGTGCTGCTCAAGGGTGCCGATACGGTCGTCGCGCACCCCGACGGGCGTGCCGTGATCAACGCGAACGCGCCGCCTTGGCTCGCGACGGCGGGCGCGGGCGACGTGCTCGCCGGCCTGATCGCGGGCCTGATCGCACAGGCGATGCCGGCGTTCGAAGCGGCCTGCGCGGCCGCGTGGATGCATGGAGATTCGGCCACACGCTTCGGGCCGGGCCTGATCGCCGACGATCTGCCCGAGACATTGCCGCAGGTTCTTTCGGCGCTTTTTGCTGTCGGCGGCCGGCTTCCGTCCCAAGATACCGCCGGACGGTAAACAGACGCCGCGAGCGGCGTCGCACGCATCGCTGTTGCACGTATATATCGGGTCGATTGCGCTTGTGCGCCGCGCGTACCGAGGCCAGATTCTCGACGACCGGACTCGTTACGTCCGATCCGGGCGCCAATGCACCCCCCGCATTTGACGGCGCCCGCGTCCCCGCGAGGATCTCGACTTGGAACATCCCCTGCTTCGGGCTGCGCAGACGGTTCTTGGCGGCCGGCACAGTGCCTGCCGCGCGCTCGCGCGCGCGGTCAAGTCCGGCGACGATTTCGACTGGCATGCGGCGAAGGAACAATTGTCGGACCTGCCGGACCGCGACTGGGCCGCGATCAAGGACGTGCTGCGCTCCGCCGCCGAAATTCCGCCGCCCGGCCGCCTGAATTGACACTCCGGGCTAAGGGCTTGCCCGCCACGCCCGTGCGCGCGAAGATCGGTCCGTTATGGCGGAAACCAGATCCGGACACCGGTTCGTCGCGCGCCTGAAAGAGGCGTGGCGCGGCCTTTCGAGCGGTGCGCTCGCCGTCGTCGGCACGCCCAAGGGCGCGAGCCCCGATCTTGCGGACGCCGATCTTCCCGACCTGCGCGCAAGGTTCGCCGACTGCCTCGAAGGGCGCGGCGGCGAGGCGCGCGCGCGCGCGCGCGCGGCCGAACTCGGGCGGCTCTATCTCGGGCTCTCGACCGACGGGCGCAAACGCTTCATGCGCCTGCTGGCGGGCGAGATCGACATCGACCGCACGGCGGCAATCGCGGCTGCAAAGGCGGCCGTCGCCGCGTGGGAAGCGGGCGACGCCAAGACCGTCGGCAAGGCGGAGAAGGCGCTGCGCCAGGCGCTCGACTCTCCGCGCGGCCGGCTGCTCGCGCAGTTCACGGCACTGGGTGACGGGGTCAAGTTCCTGATCGACAGGCGCGGCGAGCTGATGGACTGGTCGCGCGAAGACCCGCTCTTCGCCGCGCTGGCCGAGGACCTGCGTGAACTCTTCGTCGCGTGGTTCGATTTGGGGTTCCTCGAGCTCGAGCGGATCACCTGGGAGAGCCCGGCGGTGCTGCTCGAACGCCTCGCGGCTTACGAGGCCGTGCACGCCGTTCGCGACTGGGCGGACCTCAAGAACCGGCTCGACAGCGACCGGCGCTATTTCGCGTTCTTCCATCCGCGCATGCCGCTGGAGCCGCTGATCTTCGTCGAGGTGGCGCTTGTCCGCGGCCTTGCCGACAACGTGCACGACCTGCTCGACGACAAGGCGCCGCTCGGCGATCCGCGCGCGGCCGACACGGCGATCTTCTATTCGATCACCAATGCGCAGCGCGGGCTCGCCGGCATCAGCTTCGGCGGCTTCCTCATCAAGCGCGTGGCCGAGACGCTGGGCGCGGAGTTCCCCAACCTCAAGACCTTCGCCACGCTGTCGCCGATTCCGGGCTTCCGCAGCTGGCTCGACGCGCGCATCGCCGAAGGCATGCCGCGCCTGCTGCTGGCGGGCGAGCGCAAGACCCTCGCCGCGGCGCTGGCCAAGCGGGGCGGCAAGTCGGTCGTGGCGAACAAGGGCGAGCTCAAGCGCGCGCTCGCAAGCGGCGCGTGGCTCACCGAGCCCGCCCTTGCCGACGCGCTGAAGGGCCCGCTGTCGCGCCTGTGCGCGCAATACCTGACCGAGGCCAAGCGCGCCGACGGGCGCGCGCTCGACCCCGTCGCGCATTTCCATCTTTCCAACGGTGCCCGGATCGAGCGGATCAACTGGCGCGCCGACACGTCGGCCAAGGGCGTCAAGCAGTCTGCCGGGCTGATGGTGAACTATCTCTATCGTCTGGGCGACATCGAGGCGAACCACGAAGCCTATGCCGACGACGGGACGCTCGCCGTTTCCTCGGCCGTCCGCACGCTGCTCTGATCCGGCGCGGCCATGGAACCGCTCCTCGTGCTTCTCGTCGCCGTCGCCGGGGGAGCGGCGGGCTTTCTCGCCGCCCGGCGCGGACGCCCGGCGGCCATCGCGCCGTCTCCGCCTGGCGACGGCGCGCTCGCCGCGGCGGCGATGGCCGCTTCGGGCGATGCGCTGGTCGTGCTCGATGTCGGCGGAACGGACGCGCAAGGGCCGGTGATCGTCTATGCGAGCCCGGCCTTCGAGCGGATGAGCGGCTATACGGCGGCCGAATGTGCCGGGCAGAGTGCCCGCATCCTGCAGGGCCCGCAGAGCGACCGCGCCGTGCTCGACCGGATACGCAAGGCGATGGCGGCCCTCCGGCCGATCCGGGAACGCCTGATCCACTACCGCAAGGACGGGACGGTCTTCTGGATCGAGGCGGACTTGTCGCCGATGCCGTCGGATGACGGGCGCCGGCTCTACGCCGCCGTCTGCCGAGACGTCACGCACGAGCGCGAGATCGACGACGTTGTCCAGCGCAGCGAACGCCGCCTGCTCGAGACTCTCAACGCCGTCGATATCGGCTTCCTCGTCTGGGATGCTGGCGACCGCCTCGTTTTCTGGAACGCGCGCTATCTCGAGATCTTCCCGCACATGAAAGGCGTGCTGGTGCGCGGCATGAGTTTCCTCGCGTATATCGACGCGACGGCGGTTCAGCTGCGCGCCATGGGCCTTGCCGAGCGCGCGCAATGGGTATCCTCAGAGCGCGCGTCGCGCCATCGCCGCTTCGGCGAGACGTTCCGCCAGAAGGTCAGCTTCGACCGGGAGATCGAGACGTCCGAATATCCCTCTGCCGACGGCGGGGCGGTCGGCGTCTACCGAGACGTCACCCAGCTCGCCGCCGCCCAGCGCCAGGTCAAGGAAAGCCAGCAGCGACTGCTCGATTCCATCGAGGCGATCGGCGACGGCATCATGATCTTCGACCGCGACGACCGGGCGATGGTGTGGAACCGGCGCTATGTCGAGATCTTCCCCGAGCTGGCGACGCTGCTGGCGCCGGGCCTGCGCATCGAGGAGTTGCGCGCGCGCGCGATCGACCAGGCGCAGCGCCTGACGACCTCGCGCGACGCGCTCTCCGCGATCGAGCGGCGCTCGCGCCCGCACCGGCGCTTCGGCGAACCCTATATCCAGAAGTTCGCCGGCGGGCGGAGCCTGCAGATCGTCGAGTACGCGACGGCCGAAGGCGGGTGCGTGGCCGTCTATCGCGACGTGACCGAACAGCTCGCCATCGAGCAGGCGCTGCGCGAAAGCGAACTCCAGCTCATCGATTCCATCGAGGCGATCGGCGACGGCTTCCTCATCCTCGACGCCCAGGACCGCATCCGTTTCTGGAACCGGCGCTATGTCGAGATCTTCGCGCACATGGACGGCCTTCTCGAAAAGGGCAAGCCGATCTTCGATGTCTACGCGCAGGCGCGCGAACGGCTCGTCGCGCGCGACGGCACGACGGTCAAGGGCGTGGCGACGCTCGACGACCGGCAGCGCCGCCACCGGCGCTTCGGCGAGACGTTCAACCAGGTCCTGACCGACGGCCGCGTGGTCGAGACCGTGCAGTTCGCCGCCGCCGACGGCGGCGTCGTGTCGATCTATCGTGACGTGTCAGCGAAGATCGCGGCCGAGGCCGCGCGCGCGGAAAGCGAAGCCCGGTTCCAGTCGCTCGTCGCCAATATCGACGGCGTGGTCTATCGCCGGCGCATCGATTCCGCGTGGACGATGGATTTCGCGAGCTCGGGCATCGCCGGCCTCACCGGCTACGCCGCCACGGATTTCACCGGGCCGAACCCGCGCGGCTTCGGCGACCTGATCGTGCCCGAGGACCGGGCCGCGGCGGCGGCGAAGGTCTCCAACGCCGTGGCGCTGCGCCGGGAGTTCGAGGTGGAATACCGCCTCGTGCGCCGCGACGGGCAGGTCGTGTGGCTGCTGGAGAAGGGGCGCGCCTCCTACGACTATTACGGGGCGCCGCTGCATATCGACGGGCTCATCGTCGACCAGACAGAGCGCAAGCGCCGCGAGGACGAACTCGACCGCTCGCGCCTCGCCGTCACGCTGCGCGACCGGCGCTTCAGCGACGCGATCGAGAACATGGACGACGGCTTCGTCCTCTACGATGCCGACGACTGTCTGGTGGCGTGGAACGAACGCTATCTGCAGTTCTTCCCCGTCATGCGCGCGACGATCCATGTCGGCATGCCGGCGCTGGAGATCGTGCGCGCGCATGCCCGCGCGCGTCTGCCGCATCTGGCGGAAACCGAGCTGGACGCCTATGCGCGCGCGCGGCTGCGCGACATAAGGCGCCCCGGCGTCGCGCCGGAGGATCTCGCCGCCGGCGACCGCATCATCCAGATTTCCCGGCAGCGCACGTCGGACGGCGGCCTCGTGGCGATCCTGCGCGACGTGACCGACGAGCGTGCGGCCAGCCGCAGCGTGCGCGCGTCCGAAGCCCGCTTCCGCGACGCCATCGCCAGCCTCGTCGACGGGTTCCTGCAGATCGACGCCGAAATGCGCATCGTCGCGTGGAACGAGCGCTATCTCGATTTCTATCCTGCGCTGCGCACGCGCATCCACGAAGGCATGCCGCTGCAGGCCGCGCTGCGCGCGGTCGCCGATCCGGCGCTCGAGGGCGCGGCGCTCGAAAGCTGGATCGCCGAGCGCCTGACGGGCGTGCAGCCGGGCAGCCTCGTCGCGAACGAAGCCCTCTCCGTCGGCGGGCGCGAGCTGCGGATAACGCGCACGCGCATGTCGGATGGCGGGCTGGTGGCGATCCTGCGCGACGCGACGCGCGAAGTGGCCGCCGCGCGCGAGCTGGAGCGCGCGAAGAACGCTGCCGAAGTCGCCAGCCGCGCCAAAACCGAGTTCCTTGCGAACATGAGCCACGAGCTGCGCACGCCGCTCAACGGCGTGGTCGGCATGCTCGACGTGATGCTTGCCGCCGACCTGGCGCCCGAGCCGCGCGAGCAGGCGCGGATGGCGCGCGTCTCGGCCGAGCGTCTGCTGCAGGTGATCGGCGACATCCTCGACATCTCGAAGCTGGAGGCCGGCGCGCTGCAGACCGAGCGCGCGCCCTTCAATGTGGGCCGGGCGGTTCGGATGGCCGTGCAGACCTTCGCGACGGCGGCAGACGCCAAGGGGCTGGCGCTCGACGTCGATATCGCGCCGGACATCGAGGGCACCGCGCTTGGCGATTCCGCGCGCCTCGAGCAGGTCATCCTCAATCTTGTCGGCAACGCGATCAAGTTCACCGAGCGCGGATCGGTGCGCGTCGCGGCGTCGCGCGCCGAAGGCAACGCCGACATCGCCGTCTTCTCGGTGCGCGACAGCGGGCCGGGCATCGACGTCCACACGAAGGCGCGGCTGTTCGCGAAATTCTTCCAGGCCGACAGCTCGGTCACGCGGCGCTTCGGCGGGACGGGGCTCGGCCTTGCGATCAGCCGCGAACTGGCGCTGGCGATGGGTGGCGACATCGCCGTGCGCGACGCGCCCGGTGGCGGCAGCATCTTCGAGCTGACGTTGCCGTTGCCGCGCAGCGAGGCCGCCGCCGTCGGCGAAGCACCCCCGGCGCCGGACGCGGAGCCACCGGGCAAGTGGGCCGGCCGGCGGGTGCTGCTGGTCGAGGACAACGACGTGAACCGCTACGCCGCGGCCAAGATGCTCGAGGCGCTGGGCGTGGCCATCGACGAGGCGCGCGACGGCGAGGAGGCGGTCGCGCGTGCGACCGGGCAGGGATACGACCTGATCCTGATGGACGTGCAGATGCCGCGCATGGACGGCCTCGAAGCGACCCGCCGGATCCGCGCTGGCGGCGGGCCAAGCCGGACGACGCCGATCGTCGCGCTGACCGCGAACGCCTTCGTCGAGGACATCGAGCGTTGCCGGAGCGCCGGCATGAACCTGCACCTGGCCAAACCCATCCGCGCCGCCATGCTGCGCGCGGCCGTCGATGGCGTGCTTGCCGGCGCGGTCGGCGGCACGACGTCGGCGATCTCGGACGAGGCGATCTCGGCGCTCGAAGCCGACATGCCGATGCAGGCCGTGCGCGGTCTCGTGCGGACCTTCCGCGACGAGCAGGGGCGACACGTTGCCGCACTGCCCGGCCTGCTCGCGCGCGGCGAACTCGAGCATGTCGTGCGCGCGGCGCATTCGGTGAAGGGTGCCGCGAAGCTGTTCGGCGCGGAAGTCCTTGCCGAACGCGCGTTCACGGTCGAGCGTTCGGCGCGCGCGGGCGCGAACCCGCGGCTCGCCGAAGAAATCGCGGCGCTCGACGGCTCGTTCCGCGATGTCGACAAGGCGCTTCACGCCCGCTTCGGCAGCGTGTAGCTTCCGCGCCGGAATGCCCCCCACGACGCCCAACCCTTCCGCGACCGTGCTGCGCATCGTGCGCTGGCTGGCGCTCGGCGCCATCCTCGGCCTCGGTGCCGCTTGGGGCATGAAGTTCTGGGCCGACGATCGCGCGCAGCCGCAGGCTATTTCCGCCACGGCGATCGGCGGGCCGTTCGAACTCGTCGACCAGAACGGAAAGACGCGCACGCAGGACGATCTGCTCGGCCGCTTCGCGCTGATCTATTTCGGCTTCACCTATTGCCCCGACGCGTGCCCGACCGCGCTGGTCGCGATGGCCGAGGCGCTTGACCGTCTGGGGCCGGCGGCATCGCGCATCCAGCCGGTGTTCATCTCGGTCGATCCCGAACGCGACACGGTCCCGGTGATGGCCAACTACGTGGCGGCCGTCGACGAGCGGCTGATGGGCCTGACCGGCACGCCCGAACAGGTGGCCAAGGCCGCGCGCGCCTATCGCGTGTTCTACCGCAAGGCGACGCCGACGGGCTCGGCCGAGTATCTCGTCGACCACACGTCGCTCATCTACCTGATGGGCCCCGACGGCAAGTACATCGCGCATTTCTCGCACGAGACGCCGGTCGATCGGATCGAGGAAACGCTGCGCCGCGCGGTTGGCGGCTAGCGGCGTTCAGACGTAGACATCGACCTTGCTGCCGCGCGGCTGCACGGCGAGCTGCGACGTCTCGGCATCGAGCGCGTTGGCGGTCGTGTCGCTCGCGGCCGCCGTATCGGTATTGGTGCGCGCCTCGCGCGAGGATTCCGAACGGCCGGTGGCCTGCGGGGCCTGCGCGATCTGGGTCTGCTGGGCGGGTGCGGTGCGTTGGGCGGCAACGGCGCTGGCGAGCTGCGACTGGGCGTTCTGCGCGGCCTGAGTCTGGTTCGCCGCGATCTGCGCCTGCAGATACGGGTTGCGCCCGACGCCGAATGTCTGCGTGTAGAGCCCGACTTCCATATTGCAAATATAGACCTAAAGAGGTGGCCGTTCAAGGCAATGGGGCGGCCCGCGCAATGCGTTCAACCTGTTCGAGAAACGGGGCTTTTCCGGCCGCGATCTCGTCGAGCGTGAACCAGGCGGCCTCGTGCGCGTCGCTGTCCGCCACCGCTTCGCCCGAAAGCCACCGGCACGCCACGGCCACCAGCACGAAGTGATAGCCGGGCTTGATCACGTCCACGCAATCGAACGCGCGGATCGCCTCGGCCCTCACGCCCGTCTCTTCGGCAAGCTCGCGCACGGCCGCCTCGGCCACCGTCTCGCCCGGTTCGACCTTGCCGCCGGGGAAGCCCCAGCGGCCCGGATCGGGCGGATTGGCACGGCGCACGAGAAGGAAGCGGCCGTCGCGTTCGACGACGGCGATGGCGGCAGGACGCGGAAAGACGGGCTCCATGTCCCTTCTGGTAGTGGGGATGCCGGCACCAGTCCAGCGGGAAGGGGTGGTAACAGGCGCGCGGCTTCGCTAAATGAGGACGAGATTTCCAGTTCCCCGGAGCAAGATCCGATGTCCCAGATCCCCGTAACCGTGCTGACCGGCTATCTCGGCGCCGGCAAGACCACGCTGCTGAACCGCATCCTCAGCGAGAACCACGGCCGCAAGTACGCCGTGATCATCAACGAGTTCGGCGAAGTGGGGATCGACAACGAACTCGTCGTCGGCACCGACGAGGAGATCTTCGAGATGAACAACGGCTGCATCTGCTGCACCGTGCGCGGCGACCTGATCCGCACGATCGGCGGCCTGATGAAGCGCGCGGACAAGCTCGACGGCATCATCGTCGAGACGACGGGTCTCGCCGACCCGGCCCCGGTCGCGCAGACCTTCTTCACCGACGACGAGGTCAAGGCCAAGACGCGCCTCGATGCGGTCGTCACGCTCGTGGACGCCAAGCACTTCCCGCTGCGTCTGGAAGACAGCCGCGAGGCGGAAGACCAGGTCGCCTTCGCCGACGTGATCCTGCTCAACAAGACCGATCTGGTGACGCCGGCCGAACTCGCCAAAGTCGAGGCGCGCATCCGCCAGATCAACCCCTATGCCGTCATCCACCGCACGGCGAAGAGCGCCATCGCGATCGACAAGGTGCTCGACAAGGGCGCGTTCGACCTGCAGCGCATCCTGACGCTCGACCCGCATTTCCTGCACGGCCATGATCACGACCACGCGACCTGCACGGACCCGACGCACGACCACAGCCATGACCATCACGGGCACGATCATCACGATCATGACCACGCGACCTGCACCGACCCGACGCACGATCACGGCCACCACCATCACGACGCGCCGAACCCCAAGCACGCCGACGACATCTTCTCGGTGTCAGTGACGCTGGCCGAACCGGTCGATCCCGACAAGTTCCAGACCTGGATCACCGAGACCCTGCGCACGCAGGGCCAGGACATCCTGCGCTCGAAGGGCATCCTCGCGGTCGACGGTGCCGTGCAGCGCTACGTGTATCAGGCCGTGCACATGATCGCGGATTCCTCGTGGGGCCAGAAATGGCGCGAGGGCGAGAAGCGCGTCTCCAAGCTCGTCTTCATCGGCCGTCATCTCGACGCCGCCAAGCTCAAGGCGGGCTTCGAAAGCTGCCGCGCGTGAGCATCGGCGAGGTCAAGCAGCCGCGCGTGCGCAGCTTCGCGCTCGGCGCGTATATCGGTGGCGTCGCCTTCACGAAGGACGGCGAGACGCTGGCGGCCGCGACGGGTGCGGGCGAGGTGCATCTCCAGTCCGTCACCGGCGACGCGAAGATCGTCGCGAAGGCGCACAAGGGCGCGATCCTTTCCTTCGCGCCGCATCCCGACGGCGAATCGTTCCTCTCTGGCGGCGACGACGGCCGCCTCGTGCGCACCGCACGCGACGGCACGGTCGTAGAGATCGCGAAGTTCCAGGGCCGCTGGATCGACGTTCTCGCCGTGCACGCCACGGGATCGTTCGCGTGCGGCATCGGCAAGGATGCGATGCTGTGGGCGAAGGGTGCTGCCGAGCCGCGCAAGGTGGGGCCGCATCCCAGCACGGTCACCGCACTCGATTTCAGCCCCGACGGCAGCCGCGTGACGGCCGCGCACTATGGCGGCGTGTCGGTGTGGCAGGTGGCCAAGCCCGCCGAGAAGGCGCGCAATCTCAACTGGAAGGGCAGCCACGTCCACGTGCGCTATTCGCCCAACGGCCGCTTCCTCGCGACGACCACGCAGGACAACGCGATCCATGTCTGGCGCCTCTCCAGCGGGCAGGACATGCAGATGGCGGGATACCGAACGAAGGTGCGCCAGCTCGTGTGGACGCCGGACTCGCGCTGGCTGCTGTCGGATGCCGCCGACTGTTTCGTGGCGTGGGATTTCTCCGGCAAGGGCCCCGAAGGCCAGCCGCCGCTGGAGTTCGGCTTCGGTGACGGCACGGTGATGACCGGCATCGCGGGCCATCCGGCGGCCCCCTTCCTCGTCGGCGGGTTCGAGCAGGGCGGCGTGCGCCTCGGCGATCTCGAAGGCAAGCGCGAGCTGGTCTTGCGCGAGTCCGACGAGGACAACGGCAAGCCGCTGCGCGTCGTCGCCTTCTCGCCCGACGGCTGGCGCGTCGCCGCCGGCGGCGAGGACGGAACGGTCGTGACGTTCGATTTGAAGACGACGGCCTAGCGCTACTCCGCCGCCTTCGTGTTCGGCCTTGCGAACGCGGCTTCCATCTCGCGGCGCACGCGCACGGCGGCGTCCGATGCGTCGTAGTCGACGTCTTCCCAGCGCACCAATCCGCCTTCGGGAATGTCGCGCTTCAGCGTGACGTGGCTCGCGAGGCCGAGCGGCAGGTAGCCCTTGGCGAGCGAGGCGTCGGCGGGCACCTGCTTGCCCCACACGCAATAGCCGCCTTCGCCGTCGAGGACCTCGCCGGCCTTCAGCGGCCGCTTGGCGGTGGCGGCGACGTCGGAGTTGAACGCGACGGGTGCGCCGGTCGCCTCGCCACGAAGGGCAGCACTGGCAACCGATATGCCGATCTCGAGCCCGATCATGTGGATCGGGCGGTAGAGCGCCATGTGTTCGCAGGTCTCGTCGGGCAGCATGCAGTATTCGGCAGCGCATCGGCGCACGTATTCGTGGTCGGCGGCGACGACCACGTAGGTGCCCCATTGCAGGTGGTTGGGCACCGGCCGGCGGTCGCGGTCGAGCGAGGACACCACTTCGACCGTGCCGCGCTTCTCCAGCACGCCGCCCTTGTCGCGCGGCTTGCACACCTTGGCGAGGTCGGGCGCCGGGCAGGGCGGGAAGGCCAGGCCGTCGCTCTGCGCCAGCAGGCCCGTCGCGTTCGACACCGCCGTCATCTCGATGCCGGATTTCGAGCCGTCGATGAAGCTGTTGAACATCTTCGGGTTCATGCCGCCCTTGGCGACCATCTCTTCCGAGAAGCCGAAATTGGTCCACACTGTTTCCGGTGTGGAGCGGTGGAAATCGGGATGGTAGCGCGTGCCCTTGCCGGCCGAGACGACCTCGAACCCGCAGGCGCGCGCCCAGTCGACCTGCTCGCAGATCAACGCCGGCTGGTCGCCGTAGGCGAGCGAATAGACCACACCCTGCGCCCGCGCCTTGGCCGCCAGCAGCGGGCCCGCGACCACGTCGGCCTCCACGTTCACCATCACGATATGCTTGCCCGCCTCGATGGCGCGCAGGCAGAAGCGGATGCCCGCACGCGGATCGCCGGTGGCTTCGACGATCACCTCGATGCCCGCATGGGCGATCATCCCGTCTGCGTCGTCGGTCACGAAGGTGCGTTTGGTGTCGACCGCGTCGCCGAAGGATTTGGCCGAAATCCGTTCCGCTTCCCAGCCGCAGCTCGCCAGCGCCGCGCGCGCCCGGGGCACGGAGAGATCGGCGATGGCCACCACGTGCAGGCCCACCGTCTTGCGCGCCTGCGCCAGGAACATCGTGCCGAACTTGCCCGCGCCGATCAGCCCGACGGTGACGGGGCGGCCTTCCGCCGCGCGCGCGGCGAGCTTGGTGGCGAGATTCATGATGTTTCCTCCGTTTGACGGAAAGGGAACCACAGCAGGTCGCCCTTGCCAAGCGCGCCGGTCCTTCGTATAGGCAGCACGTCGAAAGTCCGGAGTTTGCCGCCATGCGTGCCGAAATCGCCGCCGTCGCCGAGGAAATCAAGCAGTCGCTCGTGCTGCTGAGGAGGTTTCTTTGACTGGGATCGCGCGCTGAGGCGTCTGGAAGAGCTCAACACGCTTTCCGAAGACCCGTCGCTCTGGAACGACGCCAAGAAGGCGCAGGCGCTGCTGCGCGAGCGCAAGCAGCTCGAGGCGGCCATCGGCGCCGTCAAGGACATGACCGCCAAGCTGGATGACGCCATCGGCATGATCGAGCTGGCCGAGGCCGAGAACGATTCGGGCGTGCTCGCCGACGCCGAGAAGCAGCTCGTGGACCTCAAGGCCGAGGCCGAGAAGCGCGGGCTCGAGGCGCTGCTGTCGGGCGAGGCCGACGCGAACGACGCCTTCCTGCAGATCAACGCCGGTGCCGGCGGCACGGAAGCGCAGGACTGGGCCGAGATGCTCGCGCGCATGTACATGCGCTGGGCGGAAAAGCGCGGCTTCAAGACCGAGTACCAGGAAGAAAGCCCCGGCGAAGAAGCGGGCATCAAGTCGGCGACGATCCGCATCTCCGGCGAGAACGCTTATGGCTGGCTGAAGACCGAGACGGGCGTGCACCGGCTCGTGCGCATCTCGCCCTACGATTCAAACGCGCGCCGCCAGACGAGCTTCGCGTCGGCCTGGGTCTATCCCGCGATCGAGGACGACATCCAGATCGACATCAACGAGGCCGACGTGCGCGTCGACGTCTATCGCGCTTCGGGTGCCGGCGGCCAGCACGTCAACAAGACCGAGAGCGCGGTGCGCCTCACGCACATCCCGACCAACACGGTCGTCGCCTGCCAGACCGAGCGTTCGCAGCACAAGAACCGCGACCGCGCATGGAAGATGCTGCGCGCGCGCCTCTACGAGGCCGAGTTGCGCCGGCGCGAGGCCGCGTCCCTCGCCACGCACGAAGCCAAGAGCGACATCGGCTGGGGCCACCAGATCCGCAGTTACGTGCTGCAGCCCTACCAGATGATCAAGGACCTGCGGACGGGTGCCGAGACGTCGGACACCAAGGGCGTGCTCGACGGCGACATCGACCGCTTCCTCGAAGCCTCGCTCGCCTCGCGCCTGAAGGGCGGGACCAGCAAGGTCGAGGATCTGGACTAGCGGGAAGATTTACGCGACGGGAGGAGACCGTCTCCTTCCAAGCCCTTGAAATCGCGAAGATGAGACGGAGACGAAAACTCCGTCGCGTAAAGTTTGCGTCGCGCAATTTTTTCCGCGCGAAAGATTGCGTCCTTATTCACATGTCAAACAGCGCACGGCCGGATGGGCTCGACCGATACGCCGGATGATAATCCGTGTTGGGATAATATACAACTAAAGATACTTATGTATGAATCCGCTCGATCCGCGCCGAGAAGCACCCGAACTTCGCGTAGTGCGCGTGGATGTACGAGACGCGGCTGTCGCCAAGCAGCCGCGCGATCAAGGTCTCGACCGAACTCCCGTCGACGATGTCGGCATCGACGATCATGTCGGCGGCATCGAATCCGCGCAGCGCCAGCACGCGTGGGCGCATCACCGGCGGCACTTCGTTGACGCGGTCGAACGCCGTCTCGGCGCCCTCGCGCACATAGATCGCGTGGCGCGAGCGGTAGGGCGTGTTCGCCGGCTGATGCTCGTAGTTGAACAGCAGCACGTTCCTCCCCAGTTCGACGTCGCGCAGCTCTACGCGGTCGGGGTAACCGGGGGTGGAGTCCGCGCGTCGGCGCACGATACCGCGTGCGGCAAGTTCGCCGTCCGGCAGGCCGTAAAGCGGCAGGAACGGTTCGGGTGAAAGTCCCTTGATGCGGAAATCCATGGCGCGTCTCCCGTTGCGATGAGGCGAAGATGGCGCGGCACGGTAACCGGAGCCACCCGGTTCTTGCGGCCGCTTTCGCGGACTTGCCGCGTGCTACACTGATGCGCATGAAGAGACTCCACGCGCTTGCCTTCGCCTTTTTCGCCCTGGTGGCGCCGGCCGCACAGGCGGAGCCCTGGCCGAAGACAGACCCGGCCGCCGCGGGCTGGCGCAAGGACGGCTTCAACGATGTCGAAGCGTATGTCGCCGAACGCAAGCCCACCGCCTTCATGGTCGTGCAGGACGGGCGCGTTGTTCGCGAGTGGGGCGACGTCGCGCGCCCGGTCAACGTCTATTCGGTGCGCAAGAGCATGATCAGCGCGCTCTACGGCATTGCCGATGCGGAAAAGAAGATCGATCTCGACGTGACGATCGGGTCGCTCGGCATCGACGACAAGCCGCCGTCGCTGACGGCAAAGGAAAAGACGGCGCGCGTGCGCGACCTTCTGACGGCGCGCTCGGGCATCTATCACGAGGCGGCCTACGAGACGAACGAGATGCGCGGCAAGCGACCCGCGCGCGGATCGCACGCGCCCGATACGAACTGGTATTACAACAACTGGGACTTCAACGCGCTCGGCACGATCTACCGCCAGAAGACCGGCGAGGACATTTTTGAGAGCTTCCAGCGGCGCATCGCCGTGCCTGTCGGCATGGAGGAATTCCGGCCCGGGGCGGGGCGCTACGTTCTCGAAAAGCCGTCCGACCATCCGGCCTACGTGTTCGAGATGAGTGCACGCGACGCCGCGCGCGTGGCGCAGCTCTATCTCCAGCACGGGCGCTGGGCGGGCAGGCAGGTCGTGCCCGAGGCGTGGGTGAACCTGACGACGGCGCGGCATTCGAAGACCAACCGCAGCGATCTCGGCTACGGCTATCTGTGGTGGACGCTGTCGCCCGGCCAGTTCGGGCCCGGTGCGGCGCTGATGTCGGGCTTCGGCGGGCAGATCTTCGCGTTCGTGCCTTCGAAGCGGCTCGTCGTCGCGCAGACCGTCGACCGCCGCCAGAACCCGGAAGGCATCAAGCTCAGCGAATTCGTGCGCCTGCTGGGGAAGATCGCGGCCAAGGCGCCGTGAACGCAGGGCGTTGACAGGCACCGGCCGCTCGGCTAGTAATGTTATATCATAACATTACGGAGTGCCGGAATGCTGCGCCTTGCCTTGCTCGTTTCTGCCGTTCTCCTGTCGCTTGCGGGTATGCCCGCACTTGCCCAGCACGACCACAGCCATGGCGAGGGCGCGCATGTCGATGCCGATGGCACGTTCAAGCTCGGCTTCGACCGGAACTTCCGCTCCGGCAACGCGCGCTCGGTGCTGACCGACATCTACGGCGAGTTCGAGGGCGTGGCGAAACTCGTCGTCAATCCGATGCTGCTGCTGCAGACCAAGCTGCACTGGGAGCGCGTGAAGTTCCCGACCGAGAGCCGCGTGTTCGGCGGGCACGGGCTCTATCTGGAAAACCTGTTCGCGAGCTATGGCGGCGAGGACGCGCGCGTCACGGCCGGCAAGTTCAACCCGAATTTCGGCATGGGCTGGGACGACGCGAAGCTGCCCGGCTTCTACGCCAACGAATTCGCCAAGGACTACCAGATGAAGGAAGCGATTGGCGCGGGCGGCAGCTTCGGCGCCGACTTCGCCAGGCTCGGCAAGCACAAGGTGGATGTCGCGGCGTTCTTCCTCGACAACACGTCGCTGAGCCGCTCGGCCTTCAACTTCCCGGCCTACGGGCCGGGGCAGGGGCCGCTTTCGACCACGCAGCGCCTCGGCCAGAACCGTCTCGCCTATGGCGGGCCGGGCAACACGAGCGCGCCGCAGTCCTTCACGCTGCAGTACGAATTTTCCGATCCTGCCGGCCTTGAAGGGCTGACGGTGGGGGCGGGCTATCGCTTCCTCAAGGCCGGCAGCCGCCAGCCTGCCACGCTGCAGGCCGCAAGCGGCGCCGTCGCCAGCCGAGATTCCAACGGCTATGTCGCGGGCGCGCGCTACGAGATCGGCCTGCCGCTCGACGTGGTGATGACGCCCTTCGTCGAATGGGCGCGTTTCACCGACGTTTTCAACGCCGACCCGCAGATCGGCGTGAACCAGTTCAAGGACCGCACGTATCTGACCGCGGCCGCGATCTTCACGTGGCGCGACTTCACGCTGGTGGGAAGCCGCATGACGCGCACCTTCGCGCGCCCCGACAGCGAAGCCACGGCCGGCGCCTTCTTCAACCAGGAAGACCGACAGCTTGCCGGCAACCTGCTCTACAAGGCGATGGAGAATCTCACGCTCGGCATCGGCTATCGCCGCACCCGCGCGGTACCCGCCTTCGGCGACGTCAACCGGCAGGCCGTGACGAGCAGCTTCGGCACGCAGGCGGTATATACGCTGGAGTTCTAGAGCGTCCGCTTTTTTAGGCCCGTCATGCCCGGGCTTGACCCGGGCATCCACGACTTGATCTTCGAACGCCGAAAGCTACAAAAGCCGTGGACCCCCGGGTCAAGCCCGGGGGTGACGGATAAATCAGATTAGAGCGCCTTCACCGCTGCCAGCACTTCCTCGACATGGCCGGTGACCGAGACCGGGCGCCAGACGGCGCGGATCACGCCCGCCTTGTCGACCAGATAGGTCGAGCGTTCGAGGCCCATGTATTTGCGGCCGTACATGCTCTTCTCGATCCACGTGTCGTAGGCGGCCGACGCCTTGCCGTCCTCGTCGGAGGCGAGGTGGAACTTGAGGCCGTATTTGGCCGCGAACTTGTCGTGGCTCTTCATCGGGTCGCGCGAGATACCGACGATCTCGGCGTCGACGCGCTTGAACTGCGCCAGCATTTCGTTGAAGCCGCAGGCTTCCTTCGTGCAGCCGGGCGTGTCGTCCTTGGGATAGAAATAGACGATCACGTTCTTGCCCTTGAGCCTGGAGAGCTGCACGGCGCCGCCGCCGGCCGTCGGCATGCTGAAATCGGGTGCCTTGGCGCCGATCTTGGGGCCGCGCTGGGGTGCGGGTGCCGCTTTCGCGGCGGCTTTCTTCGGGGCGGACTTCTTCTTGGCGGCCATCGTCGGATACTCCTGTCGGGTCGTCGTTGCTAGAGCGCGCCGGGCAGGCGCTTTTCGAGAAGATTGCGCACGGCGTTCGCCGATGCAGTCAACTTGGCTTCCAGGCCGGAAAAGTCAACCGCGCCGGTCGCGCGCGCGAGCAGCGCCTTCAGCGCGTCGGGCGCCGTGCCCGCGTCGAACGCCTCGTCGACCGTGAGGCGCAGCAGCGCCTGGATCGCCGAATAGAGTAAGTGCGCCTCGCGCAGCGTGGCGGCTTCGGCCTTGGCGAAAACCTTGGCCGTTTCGAGCCGGTCGATCGCGTCGGCCGTGTTGGGCGCGATCACCGAAGGCGTCTTCGCGGCCGAGGCGAGGATCGCATGCTGGACGAGGAACTCCACGTCGACCAGCCCGCCGCGCCAGTCCTTGATCTGCCAGACGGAAGCGGCCTTGCGTTCGGCTGCCATGCGCACGCGCATGTCGGCGATCTCGGCCGTGAGTTTGGCGGGATCGCGCTTGCGCGAAGCCGCCGCCGCGATGGCCGCCATCGCCTTGGCCGACACGTTCGCGCCGCCGCACACCACGCGCGCGCGGGTCAGCGCCATGTGTTCCCACGTCCACGCCTCGCCCGCCACATACGCCTCGAACCCGGCGATCTCGGAGGCGAGCGGCCCCTTCGCCCCCTGCGGGCGCAGACGCAGGTCGACCTCGTAGAGCGAGCCTTCGGCGGTGGCCGCACTCATCGCCGTCATGAAGCGGCTCGCCATGCGCGCGTAATAGTGCGAGGGCGAGAGCGGCTTTGGGCCGTCGGAAAGCTCCAGCTTCGGCGGCACCGAATAGACCATCACGATGTCGAGATCGGACGTGACGGTAAGTTCGCGCCCACCGAGCTTGCCGAGCGCGATCACCGCAAGTTCGGAGCCGGGCAGGCGGCCATGCGTGCGCGCGAACTCCTCCTGGCAGGAGTCGAGCAGGCTCGCGAGCGTGCAGTCGGCAATGTCCGACAGCGCCGCCCCCGCCGCGGGCGTATCGATCGCCTGGCGAAGCAGTTGGACGGCCACCTGGAAGCTGTGCTCGTGGCGCCAGCGCCTGGCGATGTCGAGCCTGTCCTGGAAATCGCGCGCCTGCCCGTTGGCGCGCACGAGATCGGCGATCAGCGTCGGCTTGGCCGGCGGCGGATCGAAGAAGCCGGGGCTGAGCACCGCATCGAGCAGGTGCACGCGCGTGGCGATGGATTCCGCGACGCGAGGTGCCGTGCCCATGATCTCGGCCGTGAGGTCGACGAGCTCGGGGTTCGCCTGGAACAGCGAGAAGAGCTGCACGCCCGCCGGCAGCGCCTCGAGGAAGCGGTCGAAGCGCACGAAGCCCGCGTCGGGCTGCGAGGTGCGCGCGAATGCCTCGACGATGCGGGGTGCGAGTTCCCCCAGCAGTTCGCGCGCGCGCGGCGAACGCGTGCACCGGTATCGCCCGGCATGCCAGCCGCGCACGGCCGACGCGATCGTGGACCCTTCGCGGAAACCCAGGCGTTCGAGGGCCGCGAGCGTGCCCGGATCGTCTTCGAGCCCGACGAACACGAGCGTGCTGGTGCCGGGCTTGGCCGGCGCTTCCTCGAACAGGCGGCCATAGTGTCCTGCGACCGTCTCGAACACGCTTCTGAGCTTGCTGCCGAACGCCTTGCCGTCCGCGAAGCCCATGAAGGCGGCGAGGCGCTCCCATTCGTCCGCGTCGTCGGGCAGCGTCTGGGTCTGTTCGTCGGCGATCATCTGCAGGCGATGTTCGAGCGTGCGCAGGAACGCATAGGCGCCTTCCAGATCCGCGACCGCATCGGCTTTCGCCCGGCCTGCGGCGGCGAGCGCGCGCAGGGCCGCGACCGTCGCGGGCACGCGCAGGTCGGGATCGCGCCCGCCCCAGATCAGCTGCTGGGTCTGCGCGTAGAACTCGATCTCGCGGATGCCGCCGCGCCCGACCTTCACGTTGTGGCCGTGGAGTGCGATCGCCTCGCCGCCGCGATGCGCCTGGATCTGGCGCTTGATCGCGTGGATGTCGGCGATGGCGGCGAAATCGAGATGCCGGCGCCACACGAAGGGCCGCAGCAGGTCGAGGAATTTCGCGCCCGCCTCGCGGTCGCCCGCCACGGGGCGCGCCTTGATCATCGCGGCGCGTTCCCAGTTCTGGCCGATGCTCTCGTAATAGGTCTCGGCCGCGAGCGTGGAGAGCGCCATGGGCGTCGCCGCCGGATCGGGGCGCAGGCGCAGGTCGGTGCGGAAGACGTAGCCGTCCTGGTCGCGCGCTTCCATGATCTTGACGAGATTGCGGACCAGTTTCACGAAGACCGACTGCAGCTCGTCGGGATCGGGGCCGCGCACGCGCTCGGTGTCGTAGAGCACGATGAGGTCGACGTCGGAGGAATAGTTGAGCTCGCCCGCCCCCAGCTTGCCCATGCCGAGCACGACGAGGCCCGAGCCCTTCTCGGGCGCCGCCTTGTCGGCGAGGATCAGGCCGTCGCGCCGCGCCGCCTCGCGCAGCAGGTGGCGGCAGGCGAGGTCGAGCGCCGTCTCGGCCGTGCGCGAGATCGCGGCCGTCACCTTGGGCACGTCCCACAGGCAGGCGATGTCGGCGAGTGCGATGGCCAGCGCCGCGCGCTTTTTCATCTGGCGCAGGCCCTTCATCAGGGCGGGCGTCTCGACAGGCTTGCCGAGCACCTTTCGCGCCTCGGCGATCGTGGCTTCGAAGCTCTTGTCCGGCCCCTCGCACAGCAGGCGCGCGGCATATTCGGGATCGCCCAGGACAAGGGCCGTCAAGTGCGGGGAATTGCCGAAGATCGCGCCGAAAGCGGCAGGGGCCGCCTTCGGGGCCGCGAATTTCCGGGCGAATAGGGCGAGGGGCTTGGCCGTTATGTCGCCAACCGCCTCCAGCCAGCGTTCCCGTTCGCGTGTTACCGCCGCCGGATCGTGCGCCCTGGGCCAAGCCGCGCGTGCGAATCCGGGGTACAATGCCGCCATGCTGCGATTCCGTCCGTTTTCGTGCCGTCGATCTTCCGCCAACTTGGCCCCGCGCGGGACCGAGGGTCAAGCCGCGCGATGAGCCACCCGATCCGTCTGTTTTTCGAAATCCTGGGATCGATGACGGCACTCGTGCTGGTCGGCTTCGGGCTGCTGCTCTGGCGTCTGACGGCCGGGCCCATCCTCGTGCCGTTCGTGACGCCGGTGATCGAGGCGGCGCTGGACCACAGCTCCAGCGGCCTTTCCATCGACGTGGGCGAGACCTGGATCGACTGGTCGGACCGCAGCCGCTCGATCCAGCTACGCATCAACGACGTGCGCGTGCGCGCGGCCGACGGGCGCGAGGTCGCCCGCATCCCGCAGGCGTGGATGTCAATCGTCGCGCGCCGGCTGCTCGCGGGCGAAATCCAGCCCGAGGAACTGCGTGTCGACGGCCTGCGCGTGTCGCTGACGCGCGACGAGCAGGGGAGCATCAGCATCGTCGAGGCCGCCGCCGATCCCGAAGCGGTCGACGACAACGCCTCCGGCATCGCCAGGTTCATCGTGAACGAGCTTTCGGGGCCGCCCGATCCGGGCCGCCCGCTCGGCCTTCTCGCCAGCGCCACGTTCGCCGACGCGACCGTCACGATCGACGATGCGGTGACGGGGCTCAGGGTCGCGGCCGAGCGCGCCAACGTGCGCTTCCGGCGCGACGAGCGCGGCGTCGCGCTCGATTCCGTTCTGCCGATCCGCATGGGCGACCAGCAGGTGCGCGCGGAGATCGAGGCGCTCTACGTGCCGCAGAACGAGGCGGTCGACGTCGAGCTGCGCCTTCGGGACATCTCGGTGAACGGGCTTTCCACGCTCGATCCGCGCCTCGGCTTCCTGCGCGGCATCGAGGCCGTGGCCGACATCCAGGCCTGGTCGCGCATCACCTCCGACGGCCACGCCGAAGGCACGCACGTCACGCTCGACGCCGGTGCCGGGCGAATCGCCAATCCCGCGATCTTCGCCAGGCCCACCGATTTCAGGATGATCTCGGTGCGCGCGCGCCTGGCGGAAAGGCTCGCGCGCATCGACATCGACGAGGCGCTGTTCGATTTCGGCGGCCCGCGCATCAAGACGGTCGCCGCGATCGACAACGTGCTGGACAAGCCGCGCCTGACGCTGCGCGCCGACCTCATGGGCGTGACCACCGAAGACGTGAAGCGGCTTTGGCCGGTGCCGGTGTCGCCCAACACGCACGACTGGATCGTCGCGAACCTTTCCGAAGGCCGCGTGCCGTCGGCGCTGGCCGAGGTGGCGCTGCGCGCCGACAACGCGGAGTGGTCGAACATCGTGCTGGAGCAGGCCCGCCTCGACTTCACGGTCGAGGGAATCACCGTGCGCTACATCGACGGGATGCCGCCGGTGCGCAATGTGGCGGGTACCGCGAAACTCGACGCGAAACGGCTGGAGATCAAGGCGCGCGGCGGTGCCGTCGGCACGCTCAAGGTCGACGAAGGCACGGTCGTGATCACCGATCTCGACAAGCGCGACCAGGATGCGGTGATCGATCTGCGCGTGACGGGGCCGACGCTCGACGCGCTGAAGCTGGTCGACATGAAGCCGCTGGGCTTCCTTGCGCGCATCGGCGAGACGCCGGAGAGTTTCGGCGGTGCTGCCGACATCCGCGTGGCGCTCAAGTTCCCGCTGCTGGTGAAGCTGAAGATCGACCAGCTCGCGGTGCTTGCGACGGGCCGGATCGCGGGCTTCACCCAGCAGCGCGCCGTGCTGGGCCAGCCAATCGAGGACGGCAACGTGGACATCCGCGTTGACGACAAGGGGCTCGACGTGCGTGGTGCTGTGCGCATCGCGGGTGCGGATGCCGACATCGTCTACCGGCGCGAATTTTCCGACAAGGCCGAGATCGTCGAGAAGGCGACCGCGCGCGGCCGGGCCGACACGGCCGCGCAGAACCGCCTCGGATTCGATTTCGCGCCCTACGCCGCCGGCACGACGGGCGTGGAACTTTCGACCCAGTCGTTCCGCGACGGGCGGCGCGAGATCGCGATGGATCTCGACCTTGCCGACGTGAAGCTTGCGGCTCCCGAGATCGACTGGAAGCGCGAGGCCGGCACGCCGACGCGCGCACGCCTGCAGATGGCGCTGCGGGGCGAGGTGCTGCGCACGCTCGACGTCGTCGAGTTCGCGGGCGAGGGCATCGGCATGCGCGGGCGGATCGAGTTCGCGCCCGACGGCAGGCTGTGGCGCGACGTGGATCTGCGCAACCTCGTGCTGAAGGACCGCATCGATCTCGCCCGGTTCCATGCGCGGCGCGAACCGCCGGCCATCGGCGAGCGCCCGCGCGAGACGATGGAGGCGAAGGGCGCGTTCCTCGACGTGTCGCCGTTCCTGGCCGACAAGTCGAAGCCCGATTCGTCGCGCTCGAACCTCAGCGTCGAGCTCGACGTCGCGCGCTTCAGGATGGGCGAGGAGCGCGAGCTTTCGGGCGTGAAGGCGACCGCGCGGCGCGGGCCCAAGCGCTGGGAGCGCGTGCAGCTGTCCGCGACGACGATGCCGACGGCCATCCATTCCAGCGGCGGGGCGCTCGACGTCGATCTCGACGTGGAGGAAGGCGGCACGGGCCGGCTCGAGGCGAACGCGCAGGACGCCGGCGCGTTGCTGAACCTGCTGGAGATATCGCCCAACGTCGCGGGCGGCACGCTGCGAGTCGCCGGCGCGGTCGATCCTTCGCGCGCCGACCGCGCGGTCGTCGGCAAGATGTCGATCGAGAATTTCCGCGTGGTCAACGCGCCGACCTTCGCGCGCCTTCTTTCGGTGGCGCTGCTGACGGGCATCCTCGACAGCCTGCGCGGCGAGGGCATCGGCTTCCAGCGCTTCGACGCCGATTTCGCGTGGGCGGACCCGAAGATCGAGATCCGCGAGGGCCGCATGTACGGCTCGGCGCTCGGCATCACGGCGCGCGGCGTCATGGATCTCGACGAAGACACGGTGGATGTCGACGGCACGCTCGTGCCCGCCTATGCGGTCAACTCGATCCTCGGCAACATCCCGCTGCTGGGCCAATTGCTGGTCGGCGAGCGCGGCTCGGGCGTATTCGCGGCGACGTACCGCGCGAGCGGCCCGCTGGCAGATCCGGTGATCGGGATGAACCCGCTTTCCACGCTCGCACCGGGGTTCCTGCGCCGGCTGTTCGGCGTGTTCGGCAGTGGCAGCGCCACCCTGCCGGGCGACACGCCGCCGGAACCGCAGCCCGAACCCAACCGCTAGGCCGGCTTCACCAGCGCGTGGCGCTTCTTGCCGGCGGAGAGCTTCAGTGCGCCGTCGGCGCCGAGATTGCCGGAGTTGACAGCCAGCGTATCACTCTCCACGGCCGCGTCGTTGAGGCGCACGC
This sequence comes from Tagaea sp., assembly GCA_044224405.1. Lineage (GTDB taxonomy): Bacteria > Pseudomonadota > Alphaproteobacteria > CACIAM-22H2 > CACIAM-22H2 > Tagaea. Next base: position 167,052 of record JBGAKN010000006.1, read on the forward strand.
CCTTGCCCTGCACGAGACGGCGCGCCTCGCCCTTCGACGTCGCGAGGCCCGAGAGCACGAGAAGATCGAGGATGCCCATGCCGCGCGCGAGATCGCCCGCCGGCACCGCGAAGGTCGGCAGGCCCTCGGCGGCGACGCCCTGTTCGAACGTCTTGTGCGCCGTATCGGCGGCGAGCGTGGCGGCTTGCGTGCCGTGGCAGAGCTTCGTCGCCTCCAAGGCGAGGATCTTCTTGGCCTCGTTGATCTCGGCGCCGCCCAGCTTCTCGAGCTTGGCGATCTCGTCGAGCGAAAGATCGGTGAACAGCTTGAGGAAGCGCGCCACGTCGGCGTCCTCGGTGTTCCGCCAGTACTGGAAATAGTCGTAAGCGCTGAGCCGCTCGGCGTTGAGCCACACCGCGCCCGCCGCGGTCTTGCCCATCTTGGCGCCCGAGGATGTCGCGAGCAGCGGCGTCGTCACGCCGAACAGCTCGGCGTTCGCGAGACGGCGGCCGAGATCGACGCCCATCACGATGTTGCCCCACTGGTCGGAGCCGCCCATCTGCGCGATGCAGGAATAGCGCTTGGCAAGCTCGACGAAATCGTAGCTCTGCAGGACCATGTAGTTGAATTCGAGGAACGACAGCGGCTGGTCGCGTTCGAGGCGCAGCTTGACCGAATCCATCGTCAGCATGCGGTTGACCGAGAAATGGCGGCCCACCTCGCGCAGCAGCGGGATGTACTTGAGCCCGTCGAGCCATTCGGCGTTGTCGACCGACAGCGCCTTGCCGGGGCCGAAATCGATGTACTTGTCGAAGATGCTGCGGATGCCGCGGATGTTGGCCGCGATATCGGCGTCCGACAGCATCTTGCGCACGTCGTCCTTGCCCGAAGGATCGCCGATCTTGGTCGTGCCGCCGCCCATCAGCACCATCGGGCGGTGCCCGGTGCGCTGGAACAGGCGCAGCAGCATGATCTGCACGAGGCTTCCCGCGTGCAGCGAGTCCGCGGTCGCGTCGAAGCCGATATAGGCGATCTGCGGCGAGCCGGACGCGAGCTTGGCGTCCAGCGCCGCCTCGTCGGTGATCTGGTGGATGAAGCCGCGGGCCTTCGCCTCGCGCAGGAATTCGGATTTCGGGCTCGTCATGGACTGCGGCATAGCACGGCGTTCCGCCGGCCTCAATTGCTCGCGGATATGCGGGCGTTCAGCGTTTGGTGGATTTGCGCGCCGTTGGCGCCTGCTTCTTCGGCGGCTTGGCGACGACCTTCGCAGGCGCCGCCTTCGCGGGCGCAGTCGCCGGCTTGGCGGCCGTGCGCGCGGCCGTGCGCGCCGAAACCTGCGTGGGCGGAAGCGGCGAAGGCTGCTTCTTGTCGACCACGATCGGTTGCGGCGGTGGTGGCGGCGGCGGCGGGGCCATCGGCACCGGCACGCCCGCATATTCGCCGACCATCGCTTCCAGCTTGTCGAGCTTGTCGGCGAAGAAGTGGTTGGCGCCCTTCATCACGCGGTAGTCGACCTTGATGTCGCGCTGTTTGGCGAGCTTCTCGGAAAGCTTGTGCACGGACTCTTCCGGCACGACCTCGTCCTTGTCGCCCTGAACGATCAGGCCCGAGGACGGGCAGGGGGCGAGGAACGTGAAATCGAACACGTTGGCGGGCGGTGCGATCGACACGAACCGGTCGATCTCGGGACGGCGCATCAGCAACTGCATGCCGATCCACGCGCCGAACGAGAAGCCGGCGATCCAGCAGCTGGCAGCGTTCGGATTGGTCTGCTGCAGCCAGTCGAGCGCCGAGGCTGCATCCTGCAGTTCGCCTTCGCCGCGCCCGTAGCTGCCCTGGCTGCGGCCCACGCCGCGGAAATTGAAGCGCAAGGTCGCGAAGCCGCACTTCAGGAAAGCCTGATTGAGCGTGTAGACGACCTTATTATGCATCGTCCCGCCGTGCTGCGGGTGCGGGTGGAGCAGCAGCGCGATCGGCGCGCGCTCGCTCGGCCCCGGCATGTACCGCCCCTCGAGGCGGCCTTCCGCCCCATTTATTACGACGTCAGGCATGCGTCCTCCGGGACCGTCGAAAAATCCAATTATACCAGTTAGATAATCTCAGCTTGTCGGACCAGAAACTGGAAAAAGATACTTGATCCCCGCAGTCGGGTAACCTAAGTTCCTTAGCGCTCAACTAGGGCTTTCCCCGCTTCTTGGGTCGCGGAAATCCCTTTCGGCCGGAGATTAGGCGGTTAAACCGATGACTTTCAAGGCAATTCGATCCGACCTTGATGCCGTTCTGGCCCGTGACCCGGCCGCCCGGTCGCTGCTGGAGGTCGCCGTCTGCTATCCGGGCTTCCACGCGGTCATGCTGCACCGCATCGCGAACGCCGCCTGGCGCCGGGGGCTCAAGCTGATCGGCCGCCTCGTTTCCGTTTTCGCCCGCTTCCTCACGGGCATCGAGATTCACCCGGGCGCCACGGTCGGCCAGCGTTTTTTCATCGACCACGGCATGGGCGTCGTGATCGGCGAGACGGCCGAGATCGGCGACGACGTGACGCTCTATCAGGGCGTGACGCTCGGCGGCACGACGCTCGACCACGGCAAGCGCCACCCCACGCTGGGTGACGGCGTGATCGTGGGCGCGGGCGCCAAGATCCTTGGCCCCTTCACGGTCGGCAAGGGGGCCCGGGTGGGCTCCAACGCCGTGGTGCTGGAAGCGGTGCCCGCCGGGGCGACGGTCGTGGGAATCCCTGCGCGCGTCGTCAGCCGGCCGAAGAACGACGATTTCTGCGCCTACGGCGCCACCGACGCGACCGATCCGGTCGCGCGCGCCATGGAACGCATGGAAGCCGACATGGGCGCGCTGCGCGCGCGCATCGCCGAACTCGAAGGGCGCGTCGCCGCCCAGCGCGACGAACTCGACGCCCGCGTCGCCGACCTCGCTGCGGTCGGCTCGCGCGGGCATGCCAATTGACGGGCCAAGTGACCGGAAGGAACGCCACATGAAGCTCAGCACCAAGGGCCGGTATGCGGTGATGGCGATGGTCGATCTCGCCAGCACCAGCAATGGAAGCCCGGTGGCACTGGCCGACATCGCCGAGCGGCAGGAAATCTCGCTCTCCTATCTCGAGCAGCTCTTCGCCAAGCTGCGCCGCGGCGGGCTCGTGCGCTCGGTGCGCGGCCCCGGCGGCGGCTACCTCCTGGCGCACGCGGTCGACCAGACGCGCGTTTCCGACATCATCGTCGCGGTCGACGAGCCGATCCGCGCCACGCGCTGCGCGCCCGGCTCGCCCACCGGCTGCCGCATCAACAAGAGCCGCTGCCTCACCCACGATCTCTGGGAAGAGCTTGGCAACCAGATCCATCTCTATCTTTCCAGCGTAACGCTGGCCGACGTGTGCGCGCGCCGCGTGCTGGGAACGTCGGGCGTGATCGAGCACGAGAACGGCGAAGCGGGGGTCGCCGAACAGGCGAACCCGATGGTCGCGGCGGAATAGGAGAAGCGGTTTCATGACGATGCCGGTCTATCTCGACTGGAATGCGAGCGCACCGCTGGGCGAACCCGCCCGGGCGGCGATGGCGCATGCGTTCTCAGTCGCCGGCAATCCTTCGTCGGTGCACGCGGCCGGTCGCGCGGCGCGCCGGATCGTCGAGGAATCGCGCGCGGCGATCGCGGCGGAGACATGTGCCGGATCGGCGCGCATCGTCTTCACCGGCGGCGGTACGGAAGCAAACGCGCTCGCTCTCAACGCCTTCACGCCCGACGCCTGCCTCGTCTCGGCGACCGAGCACGACAGCGTGTTCGCACCGCTTGCCGGCGCCGCGATTCTGCCGGTCGACGCGAACGGCATCGTGGATCTGGCGGCGCTGGAACGGATGCTGGAAACCCGCCCCGTGCTGGTCGCCGTGATGCTTGCCAACAACGAGACGGGCGTCCTCCAGCCGGTGGCCGAGATCGCGCGCCTGACGCGCGCGGCGGGCGTTCGCCTGCACTGCGACGGCGTGCAGGCGATGGGGAAGATCGCCATCGATTTCGAAGCGTTGGGCTGCGACACGCTCGCGCTGTCGGCGCACAAGATCGGCGGCCCGCAGGGCGTGGGCGCGCTTGTCGTGCGCGATACGGTGCAGGTCAATCCGCTGCTGCGGGGCGGCGGGCAGGAACTGAATTTGCGCGCCGGCACCCAGAACGTCGCCGGCATCGCGGGCTTCGCCGCAGCGGCGAAGGCGATCGCGCCGATGTCGGCTGAGCTTCGTGCGCGTCTGGAAGCGGCGATCCTCGCCGCGCGTCCTGACGCGGTGATCCATTCGGCGGCGGCCCCACGGCTGCCCAACACGAGCTGCATCGGCCTGCCGGGCGTTTCGGCCGAGACGCAGGTGATGGCGCTCGACCTCGCGGGCTTCGCCGTGTCGGCGGGGGCCGCATGCTCGTCAGGCAAGGTCAAGGCGAGCCGCACGCTCGCCGCGATGGGCGTCGAGGCAGGTGCCGGCGAGGCGATCCGTGTCTCGCTGGGCGCCATGACGACGGCCGAAGAGATCGACAGTTTCGCGCGCGCGTGGATTTCCCTCGCGCGGCGCCTGGCACCGGACGGGGCGAAAGTCCCGGCCGCGGCCTGAACGACATTGCAGTACCGGAGCACGAGATGAGCATCGTAACGACCAAGGCCAAGACCGACGACCGCGCCAACGCGCCGCGCCGCCCCATCTATCTCGACTACCAGGCGACGACGCCGATGGACCCGCGCGTGCTCGAAGCGATGATGCCGTACTTCACCGAGAAGTTCGGCAACCCGCACAGCCGCAACCACGAATATGGCTGGGAAGCGGAGGAAGGCGTCGAGAAGGCGCGCGCCCAGATCGCCGATCTGATCGGCGCGGACGAGCGCGAGATCGTCTTCACGTCGGGCGCGACCGAGTCCAACAACCTCGCCATCGCCGGCGTCGCGCGTTTCTACAAGGACCAGCGCGACCACATCGTCACGCTGGTGACGGAACACAAATGCGTGCTCGACACCTGCCGCCACCTGGAACAGGAAGGCTTCAAGGTCACCTATCTGCCGGTGAAGCCGGACGGGCTCGTCGACCTCGCCGAACTCGACAAGGCGATCACCGACAGGACCGTGCTCGTCTCGATCATGGCCGCCAACAACGAGATCGGCGTGATCCAGCCTCTGGCCGAGATCGGCGTCATGTGTCGCAGGAAGGGCGCGTTCTTCCACACCGACTGCGCGCAGGCCTATGGCAAGATCCCGCTCGACGTCGACGCGATGAAGATCGACCTGATGTCGATCTCCGGCCACAAGATCTACGGGCCCAAGGGCATCGGGGCACTTTACGTGCGCCGCAAGCCGCGCGTGCGCCTGCAGGCGCTGATCCACGGCGGCGGGCAGGAGCGCGGCATGCGTTCGGGCACGCTGCCGACGCCGCTGTGCGTCGGCCTCGGCCGGGCGGCCGAGATCGCGAAGAATGAGATGGCTTCGGAAAGTGCTCGCCTGCTGAAGCTGCGCGAGCGGTTCCTGAAGACCATCCACGAGAAGCTGCCCGAGGTGTTCCTCAACGGCGATCTTTCCAACCGCCTGCCGGGCAATCTCAACCTCTCCTTCGCCTATGTTGAAGGCGAGGGGCTGATGATGGGCATCAAGGATCTGTGCGTGTCGTCGGGCTCGGCCTGCACGTCGGCTTCGCTGGAGCCGAGCTACGTGCTCCGCGCGCTGGGCGTGGAAGAGGAACTCGCGCACACGTCGCTGCGCATCGGCTTCGGGCGCTTCACCACCGAAGCCGAGGTCGACTACGCGGCCGAACGCATCATCCAGGCCGTTTCCAAGCTGCGCTCGATGAGCCCGCTGTGGGAAATGGCGCAGGAAGGCATCGACATCAAGTCCATCCAGTGGGCGGCGCACTGACGCCTTATCCCACCGGAACATCGAGGAGCAAGTACACATGGCCTACAGCGAAAAACTGATCGACCATTTCGAGAACCCCCGCAACGTGGGCGCGTTCGACAAGGGCGATCCCGGCGTCGGCACCGGCCTCGTCGGCGCACCCGCGTGCGGCGACGTCATGAAGCTTCAGATCAAGGTGAATGCCGAAGGCATCATCGAGGACGCGAAGTTCAAGACCTTCGGCTGCGGCTCGGCGATCGCCTCGTCCTCGCTCGTGACCGAATGGGTCAAGGGCAAGACCGTCGACGAGGCCGCCACGATCAAGAACACCGACATTGCCAAGCATCTCGCGTTGCCGCCGGTGAAGATCCACTGCTCGGTCCTCGCTGAGGACGCGATCAAGGCGGCGATCGACGACTATCGCAAGAAGCGCGTCTGAAGGAGACAAGCGCCGTGACCGAAGCCTCCGCTTCCGCCCCCGCCGCACCGCCCGTCAAGCGGCCGCCCCGCGTGCGGCCGCCACCGATCACCGTCACGCCGGCGGCGGTCGAGCGCGTCAAGGCGCTGCTCGACAAGCGCGGCAAGCCGTCCGCGGGCGTGCGCGTGGGCGTTCGCACGCGTGGCTGCTCGGGCATGACCTATACGCTCGAATATGCCGACGCGAAGGGGCCGGGCGACGAGGTCGTGGAACCCACGCCGGGAATCGCGATTTTCATCGATCCGAAAGCCTCGATGTTCGTGTTCGGGACGGAGATGGATTTCGTCGAGGAAAAGCTGCAGTCGGGCTTCGTCTTCCGCAATCCCAACGAAAAGGGCCGCTGCGGCTGCGGCGAGAGCTTCCACATCTAGCGCCGGCCCTTTTGACGCTTTCCCCGACGGTCGGCCCGCGCTAGAAGGCCGACCGTCGAACGTTTCGAGCCCTGCCGTTCCCATGAACCAGATGCCCCGTCCTGCCGGTCCCGATCCGGCCGCCGCCCCCGCGGCGGCGCTGGCGGCGTGCTGGTCGTGCCGCGGGCCGGTCGATCCGGCAGCGCTGTTCTGCGGCACGTGCAAGGCCGTGCAGCCGCCGTCGCCAATCGACCATTTCCAGCGCCTCGGCCTGCCGCGCGCCTTCGACCTCAAGGTGCCGGTGCTCGACCAGCTCTATTTCGGCTTCCAGCGCCAGCTCCATCCCGACCGGTTCGCCGGCGCCACGCCCAAGGCGCGCCAGATCTCGCAGAGCCAGGCTGTCGCCTTCAACGAGGCGTACGAGACGCTGAAGGATCCGCTGACGCGGGCCACATATCTGCTGAAGATCCGCGACCTGCCGATCGAGGGCGAGGGCGCCCACACGATCCACGACGCGGGCCTGCTCGACGAGCAGATGGAACGGCGCGAAGCGCTGTTCGAGGCGACGAGCCCCGCGGAAGTCGAAGCGCTCGCCGCAAGGGCGCGCGGCGACGCGACCGCCTGCGTCGCCGACATCGCCGCCGCTTTCGCGCGCGACGATCTCGCGGCCGCGCGTCTCGGCACGCTGCGGCTCAAATATCTCGTGAAGCTCGGCGAAGAAGCGCGCAGCCGCCGCGCGCGCCTCGCATCGGCGGGGGCCGCCTGATGCTGCTCCAGATCTACGAACCGGGCGAGACGCCGCTGCCGCACGAGAACGAGAAGGGCCTCGCGGTCGGCATCGATCTCGGCACCACCAATTCCGTCGTCGCCATCGCGCGCGACCAGAAGGTCGAGGTCGTGCGCGACGCGCGCGGCTCGGGCCTCGTGCCCTCGGTCGTCGCCTATCTCGACGGCGGCGAGGCGCTGGTGGGCGAGATCGCGCGCCGCCAGCTGTTCGACCGCCCCGAAATCGTCGTCTCGTCGATCAAGCGCCTGATGGGGCGTGGCGTCGCCGATCTCGAGAAGCTCGGCGGCAAGCTTCCCTACGAACTCGGACCCGCGGCCGAAGGCGGCATGGCGCGCCTGAAGATCGGCGAACGCCTGATCACGCCGGTCGAGATCAGCGCGGACATCCTGCGCGCGGTCAAGGAACGTGCGGAACTGGCGCTCGGCCGCAACGTGGACCGCGCGGTCGTGACCGTGCCGGCCTATTTCGACGACGCGGCGCGCACCGCCACGCGCGATGCCGCGCGCCTTGCCGGCCTCGACGTGCTGCGCCTCGTGGCGGAACCCACGGCCGCCGCACTCGCCTACGGGCTCGACAGCAAGTCCGAGGGCATCTTCGCGGTATTCGACCTCGGCGGCGGCACGTTCGATTTCTCGCTGCTGCGCCTCGAGAAGGGCGTGTTCCAGGTTCTCGCGACCGGCGGCGATGCGGCACTCGGCGGCGACGATTTCGACCATGCGGTCGCCGAACGCTTCCTGGCCGAGCGCGGCGGCGAGGTCTCGCGCGACGAGACCAAGCAGGCGCTGGCGAGCGCACGCGAAGCCAAGGAAGCGCTGACCGACGACGATAGCTGGACGGGCACGCTGTCCCTCGATTCCGGCGATACCGACCATTCGCTCGACCGCGCGACGTTCGAAACGCTAATCGCACCGAAGGTCGACCGCACGCTCGCGATCGCCGCATCCGTGCTGGAAGATGCCGGCATCGCGCCCAAGGGCCTTGACGGCATCGTGCTGGTCGGCGGCTCGACCCGCGTGCCGCTGGTGCGCGCGAAGGTCGCCGAATTCTTCGGCCGGGCGCCGCTGGCCGACATCGATCCCGACGAGGTCGTCGCGGTGGGGGCGGCCCTGCAGGCGGAATCGCTGACCGTCGGGTCCGACACGCTGCTGCTCGACGTGCTGCCGCTGTCGCTCGGCATCGAGACGATGGGCGGCATCGTCGAGAAGATCGTCGAGCGCAACACGCCCATTCCCGTGGCGCGCGCGCAGGAATTCACGACCTATCAGGACGGGCAGGGCGCGATGGCGTTCCACGTCGTGCAGGGCGAGCGCGAGATGGTCGACCAGTGCCGTAGCCTCGCGCGCTTCGAACTCGACGGCATCCCGCCGATGGTGGCGGGGGCCGCGCGCATCCGCGTCAGCTTCTCGGTCGATGCCGACGGCCTGCTGTCGGTGAGTGCGCGCGAGAGCACGACGGGCCGCGAGGCGCGCGTCGAGGTGAAGCCGTCCTATGGCCTCACCGAAGACGAGATGGCCGCGATGCTGCGCGCCTCGATCGACAACGCGGCCGATGACATGGACCGTCGCCTGCTGACCGAAGCGCGCGTGGAAGCCCGCCGCGCGATCAACGCGCTGCAGGCCGCGCTTGGCGTCGATGCCGACCTGCTGGATGCGGGCGAACGCGCCACGATCGACGCCACGGTCGACGCCGTGGAGCGCGCGATGTCGGGCAGCGACCGGCACGCGATCCAGGGTGCATCCGAGGAGCTGGAGCACAAGACCAAGGCTTTCGCCGAACGGCGCATGGACCGCGGCATCCGCAAGGCGCTCGCGGGCCGCAACGTCGCCGAAATCGGCGGCTAGACAATTCGAGAAAGACGAAGAGAGAGAAGAAGATGCCCAAGATGACATTCGTGATGCCCGACGGCTCGAAGAAGGAAGTGGAAGCGCCGGTCGGCCTTTCGGTCCTCGAGATCGCGCACCGCAACGACGTGCCGCTCGAAGGAGCCTGCGAAGGCTCGCTCGCCTGCTCGACCTGCCACGTCGTCGTCGACAAGGACGATTACGAGCGCCTGCCCGAGGCGACGGAAGACGAGGAGGACATGCTCGACCTCGCCTTCGGCCTGACGCACACCTCGCGTCTGGGCTGCCAGATCACGATCACCGACGAGCTCGACGGGCTCAAGGTGTCGCTGCCGACCGCGACGCGCAACATGATGGTCGACAAGGCCTGACGATGAAGAAGCTGCGCTGGACCGACGTCGCGGACATCGCGATCGAGCTGGAAGAAGCGCATCCGGACGCCGACGTCGTGAACCTGCGCTTCACCGACCTGTGGAAGTGGGTGCAGGCGCTGCCCGGTTTCGCTGACGATCCGGCCAAGTCGAACGAGAAGATCCTCGAGGCGATCCAGATGGCCTGGCTCGGGGAACGGGAATGAGCGTCGAGCTCTGGGCGAAGGACGGGCTTTTTGACCGGCTGCACGAGGCCTGCCGGCCGTCGTGGGACGCCTATGTGGACCATCCGTTCGTCCATGGGCTCGCCGGCGGCACGCTGCCCATCGCGTCGTTCCGCCACTATCTGGCGCAGGACTACGTGTTCCTGATCCATTACGCACGCGCGTGGGCGCTGGCGGTCTACAAGTCGTCGACGCTGGCCGAGATGCGCAAGGCGACGGCGAGCGTCAAGGCGATCGTCGAGCGCGAGACGGGCATGCATGTCGAGTACTGCAAGGGCTGGGGCCTCAGCGAAGCCGACATGGAAGCGATGCCCGAAGACCGCGCGACGATGGCCTATACGCGCTATGTGCTGGAGAAGGGCCTGCAGGGCGATCTGCTCGATCTCGTCGTGGCGCTGGCCCCGTGCGCGCTCGGCTACGCGCAGATCGGCCAGCGGATGATGGCGGGAGCCGCCAAGCTCGACGGCAACCCCTACGCCAAGTGGATCGACACCTACGGCAGCGACGATTTCGGCCGCCTCGCGCGCGCCAGCGCCGACGAGGTCGACCGGCTGTGGAAGGTACGCGCCAACGAGGGGCGCTTCACCGAACTTGCGAAGAATTTCGAACAGGCCTGCCGCCTCGAGGCGGCGTTCTGGCAGATGGGGCTCGACGCGTCGTGAACCTGGCCGCCGACATCGACCTGCCGGCGGGATCGCGTGTCGTCGTCGCGATGTCGGGCGGCGTCGATTCGTCGGTGACGGCGGCACTGCTGAAGGAAGCGGGCTACGACGTTGTCGGTGTCACGCTGCAGCTCTATGACCACGGCGCCGCGGCGAAGAAGAAGGGCGCCTGCTGTGCGGGCCAGGACATCCACGACGCGCGCAACGTCGCCGACCGGATCGGCATTCCGCATTACGTGCTCGACTACGAGAGCCGCTTCAAGGACGCGGTGATCGCCGATTTCGTCGACAGCTACGCGCGCGGCGAGACGCCGATCCCGTGCGTCCAGTGCAACCGCACCGTCAAGTTCCGCGACCTGCTGGCCGTGGCGCGCGATCTGGGGGCTGTCGCCCTCGCGACAGGCCACTATGCGCGCCGTGTGGGTGCAGCCGGCGGCGCGCAGCTCCACGCGGCCGTCGATCCCGCGCGCGACCAGAGCTATTTCCTGTTCGCGACCACGCAGGAGCAGCTCGATTTCGTGCGCTTCCCGCTCGGCGGCATGCCCAAGAGCGATGTGCGCGACCACGCGGCGCGCTTCGGCCTGCCGGTGGCGACGAAGCCTGACAGCCAGGACATCTGCTTCGTGCCCGACGGCAAGTATCGCGATCTCGTCGAGCGCCTGAAGCCCGAAGCGGCCGTTCCCGGCGACATCGTGGACGCTACCGGCGCCGTGCTCGGCCGGCACGAAGGCACGATCGGCTTCACGGTCGGCCAGCGGCGCGGCCTCAACATCGGCGCGCGCGACGCGGATGCCGAACCGCTCTATGTGCTGCGCGTCGAACCGGAGACCGCGCGCGTCGTCGTCGGCCCGCGTGCCGCACTTGCCGGGCGCACGCTACGCCTGCGGGGCACGAACTGGCTGGACGCCCGCCCGTCGGCGAATGCGGCCGCCGCGCGAATCCGCTCGACGACCGAACCCAAGCCCGCGCATTTCGAGCGCCACGCGGATGGCTCGGCCTCGGTCGAACTCGACGAACCCGAGTATGGAATCGCGGCCGGACAGGCTTGCGTCCTCTACGACGGCAGCCGCGTCCTCGGTGGCGGCTGGATCGTCCGCCAGGCCCCGTCGCAGATGGCTTGACTTGGGGGGGCCAGCCCCTTAAACGACCACGACTTCGGCGGCGTAGCTCAGTGGTAGAGCAGGGGAATCATAATCCCTTGGTCGGGGGTTCAAATCCCTCCGCCGCTACCAGTTTCCCTCATGGAAGCCGGCCCTCGGGCCGCATCCGGGGGTAACCAATTCACTGATAAGAATGTGATTTCCAGCTCCGGGCGGATCGCCCGGCGGCTTGGCGTGGCTTTGGGGCGACCCTTCGAACGGGCAATCGGCCGGCGCCCCGACGCGCCCGAGATGCATTGGGCGCGATCCCGGCTTGCGCGAAGGCCGGACGCCGCGGCGGCATCGGATCAAATGACATATTCATATAGCAATAGGCAAAGTCGGCATGCTATCGAATCCGCAATGGCCGGATCGTCGAGAAACCGCCCGGGTACCGCATCGGCACTGCCCGCCGGGAAGCTCGATTCGGCGCTGCCGACCCCGCTCTATCACCAGATCTATCTCGTGCTGCGCGAGCAGATCCGCGCCGGCGCCTTCGAAGGCAAGGCGCGCCTGCCGACGGAAGCCGAGATTTCCGCGGGCTATTCGGTCAGCCGCATCACCGCCAAGCGTGCGCTCGACGAACTCGCCGCCGACGGGCTCGTCGTCCGCCGGCGCGGGCGCGGAACGTCGGTGGCCGACCGCGTCGCGGACGAACCGGTCGAGGCGAACATCTCGGGCCTCATCGAGAACCTGCTGATGGTCGGGCTCGAGACCGAGGTCGACATTCTCGAATTCGGCTACCTGTCGGCGCCGTCCGCGGTGCGCGGCGCGCTCAAGCTCTCCGTCGGTTCGGACGTGCAGCGCGCGGTGCGCGTGCGCCGCTTCCGCGGCGTGCCGCTTTCATATTCCGTCAGCTGGGTTCCGGCGAAGATCGGCCGCGCCTTCACGGCGCGCGATCTCGCGCGCAAGCCGCTGCTCGCCCTGCTCGAGAAGGCGGGCTGCCTGATCGGATCTGCGGACCAGACGGTCTCGGCCGTGCTCGCCGAACCGGGCGTGGCGCGCGCGCTTGAGGTTCCGGTCGGCTCGCCGCTGCTGTCGGTCGTGCGCACCGTCTTCGACCAGCGCGGGCGGCCGGTCGAGCATATCGCGCTCCTCTACCGTCCCGACCGCTACCAGTACCGAACCAAGCTCGCGCGGGTGCACGGGCCGGCCACGCGCATGTGGTCGCATGCCTGATCCGTCCATTCGAACAGGGAGAGAATAGATGCAAAAGCGCACAATCCGGCTCGACCGCCGTTCCATCCTTTCCGCCGCCGCGGCGGGAACCGCCCTTGCCGCGTTCGGCGCGCCTTCGGTGCTGAAGGCGCAGGCCGCGGCCGTCAAGGTCGGCGTCCTCCATCCGGTGACGGGTGCCATTGCCTTCTCCGGCAACCAGGGCCGGCAGGGCGCGCTCCTTGCGATCGAGGACATCAACCGTCGCGGAGGCATCAAGGCGATGGGCGGCGCGAAGATCGAGCCGCTGCTTGCCGACGCGCAATCGCGCCCCGACGTGGGCGCGGCCGAGGTCGACAAGCTCCACGAGGCGGGCGCCGCCGCGATCGTCGGCCCCTTCGCTTCGGGCATCGCGCTCGCCACGACGCAGGCCGCCGCGCGCCACAACCTGCCGCACATCGTCGATGTCGGCGTCGTCGACCAGATCGTCCAGCGCGGTCTGGCCAACACCTTCCGCTTCGGCCCCGGTCTCGCGACGATCGTCGATGTGGCGCTCGACAATCTCGTGCGCATTAACGATGCGGCCGGAAAGCCGTCCAAGACGGTGATGATCATCCACGAGGAATCGGCCTTCGGTTCCGGGATGGCGACCGCGCTGAACCAGCGCCTGCCGGGTCTCGGCTTCGAGGTCGTCGAGACGATCCGCCATGCGAACCCGACGCGCGACTTCTCGAACATCGTGCTGCGCGTGCAGGCCCGCAAGCCGGACCTCATCATCCCCTCGAACTACTACGACGAATACGTGCTCTTCGCGCGCGCCCTCCAGCAGAACCGGATCCAGGCGAAGGGCATCTACTCGATCCTCGGCGGCGGCGCGTCGTCGTACCGTTTCGTCAAGGAGTTCCCGCAGGCCGCCGAATTCGTGATGGACTGCAATCACTGGTTCGATCCGCGCAAGGAAGCATCCTGGACGCTGAAGGAGCGCGTCGAGAAGATGGGTCTTTTCTTCACGTACGAGGTCTTCCTCGCCTATTCGTGCATGCTGCTGCTGGCCGACGCGATCGAGCGCGCGGGCAGCGCGAACCGCGAAGCGATCATCGCGGCCCTCGCGTCGTCCACCTTCGGCGACCACATCATGCCCTATGGCCCGACGAAGTTCGTCGGCGGCCAGAATCAGGGCGCGCGTCCAGTCGTCACGCAGGTTCTCCAGAAGGACATCAAGCTGATCTATCCGCTGGAGTTCGCGGCCGGCAACGTCGTCTACCCGATCCCGGCACGCCGGACCTGAGCAGAGCGGGGCGGCCGGAAGCGGCCGCCCCTTGCCGCGCGACGCATGCTCGAACTGGATATCCTTCTCCCGTCTATCGTCAACGGGCTGACGCTCGGCGCGATATACGCGCTCGTGGCGCTCGGCCTGACGCTGATCTACGGCGTGCTCCACATCATCAATTTCGCCCACGGCAGCCTGCTGATGGTGGCGCTCTACGGCGCGTTCTTCATGAAGGACGCGCTCGGGGTCGATCCCTATTTGGCGATCCCCGTTCTCGTGCCGGCCTTCTTCGCCGTGGGCTACGTGCTGCAGCGCCACGTGATCGGCCGGGCGAGCCACGGCAAGGACCAGAACGTGCTGCTGGTCACGCTCGGGATCGCCATCGTCGTCGAGAACCTGGCGCTCTACTTCTTCCGGGCCGACACGCGTACGATCGAGACGCCGATCACCTACGAGATGCTCGATATCGGCATCGCGCTGGTGCCGTATCCGCGCGCGATCGGCTTCGCGGCATCCCTCGTGATCGCGGGGGGGCTCTGGTGGCTGATCGGGCGGACCGATCTCGGCCGCGCGATCCGCGCGGTGGCGCGCGAACGCCAGGGTGCGCGCCTCGTGGGCATCGACGTCGATCACATCTTCGCTGCGAGCTTCGGTATCGGTACCGCCGTGCTGGGTGCGGCGGCCTGCCTGCTGCTGCCCGCCTTCTACGTCAGTCCGGGCGTGGGCAACGTGTTCGTGCTGGTCGCGTTCACGGTCGTCGTGCTCGGCGGCATGGGATCGTTCGCGGGCGCGCTGGTGGGCGGGCTTGCGATCGGCGTGACCGAATCGCTGACCGGTCTGTTCCTCGGCCAGCAATACGGCCAGCTCGGCATATTCGTGATCTTTATCGCGCTGCTGATGTTCCGTCCGACCGGCCTGTTCGGGAGTCGCCTCGCATGAGCGCGCGGCTACGCCACACGTTCCTGATGGCGGTCCTGCTGTTGGCACTCTGCTTTCCGGTGCTGACCGACAGCGGATTCTGGGTGAAGTTCGTCCTCACGACGTTCCTGTTCGCGTTCATGGGGCAGGCGTGGAACGTGCTGGGCGGCTATGGCGGGCAGTTCTCGTTCGGCCACGCCCTGTTCTTCGGTACGGGCGCTTATGCGGCGGCACTCACGCAGACGGCGCTGGGCCTCCATCCCTGGCTCGGTCTCGCGGCCGGGGGGCTTGCCGGCGCCGCAGTCGGCGGCTTCGCCGGGTTCCTTTCGTTCCGCTACGGACTGCGCGGTTCGTATTTCGCGCTCGTCACGCTCGCCTTCGCCGAGGTCTTCCGGATCCTTGCCAATGCGGCCGACTTCACCGGCGGCGGCGTGGGAACATTCATCCCGCTTGCACCCGGTTGGGCGCATCTTCAGCCCGGCTATGCCGGCTTCTACTATCTGCTTCTCGCCCTCGTCCTCGCCTCGCTGGCACTCGCCTGGAAGCTCGAGCATTCGCGCCTCGGCGCGCAGCTGATGGCGATCCGCGAGAACGAGGCCGCCGCTGCGGCCCTCGGCGTCGATGCTTTCACGGTTAAGCTCAAGGCGATCGTGATCTCGGGCGCGATGACGGGGATCGGCGGTGTCGTCTACGCGCAGCTCTATCTCTACGTCGATCCGACGATCGCCTACGGGCCGGGCGTTTCGGTCGAGATCCTGCTGGTCCCGATCATCGGCGGGCTCGGCACGGTGTTCGGGCCGCTGCTGGGTTCGGCGGTGCTGCACGCGGCGGCCGAACTCGCGCGCCGCACGATGGGCGACGCGCCGGGCATCAATCTCGTCTTCTATGGCGTTCTGCTCGTCGCGATGGTCCGCTTCCTTCCCGACGGGCTCATCGGCCTGATCCGGCGCTGGAGTGCGCGCGATGCTTGAGGCAAGCGGCCTCACGAAGCGCTTCGGCGGCCTCCTCGCCGTGTCCGAGGCCGGCATCCGCGTGCCGGAAGGCGGCATCGTCGCGCTGATCGGGCCCAACGGGGCGGGGAAGACGACCCTGTTCGCGATGCTGTCGGGTTTCCACCGTCCGGACGCGGGCCGGGTCGTTTTCGACGGCGCCGACATCACCGGCCTGCCGCCGCACGAAGTGGCGCGGCGCGGCCTCGTGCGCACGTTCCAGATCGTCCAGCCTTTCGGCGCGCTGACGGTGCGCGAGAATGTCGCCGTCGGCGCGCATCTGCGCGTGCGCGACCGGAAGGAGGCGCTGGCGGTCGCCGGCGAGGTCGCGACGCGCCTCGGCATGGGCAGCATGCTCGACAAGCCAGCCGCAGCACTGACCGTCGCCGGGCGCAAACGGCTCGAGGTCGCGCGGGCGCTCGCCACGCGCCCGCGCCTCGTGCTGCTTGACGAGGTCATGGCCGGGCTGAACCCGACCGAGATCGACGAGATCGTCCCGATGATTCGCGCGGTACGCGATGCCGGCACGACCGTGCTGCTCATCGAACACGTGATGCGGGCGGTGATGCGCCTGTCCGAGCGAGTCTACGTTCTCAACCAGGGCCGCATGATCGCGGAGGGCGCGCCGCAGGACGTGGCGGCGCGGCCCGACGTGATCGAGGCCTATCTCGGTCACGGCGCGTCGCTCGCGGCAGCGGGGATGCCGGCATGAGCGCGTTGCTCGCCGTCTCCCGGCTCGCGGCGGGCTACGGGCCCGTTCCGGTGCTGCACGGCGTCGATCTCGAGGTCGGAGCGGGGGAGATCGTCGCCCTTCTCGGCTCGAACGGGGCGGGGAAGTCGACCTTCAACAACAATGTCTCGGGTCTCTACCGTCCGTGGGACGGCGAGATCGCGTTCGACGGCGAGCGGATCGAAGGCGCCGATGCCGCGCGTATCGTCGAGCGTGGCCTGATCCAGGTGCCCGAGGGGCGGCGCGTCTTCCCGAACCTGTCGGTGCGCGAGAACCTGATGCTCGGCGCCTATCGCCGCGGCCGGGCAGGGCGCGCCCGGAACCTCGAACGGGTCGTCTCGGTCTTCCCGCGCCTGAGCGAGCGTTTCAACCAGGCGGCCGGCACACTGTCGGGCGGCGAGCAGCAGATGCTGGCAATCGGGCGCGGGATGATGGCCGAACCGCGCCTTCTCGTGCTCGACGAGCCGTCGCTCGGCCTGTCGCCGCTGCTGGTCGAGGAGATGTTCGCGCTGATCCGCCGGCTGAACGAGGAGGGCCTCGCGATCCTGCTTGTCGAGCAGAACGTCGTCCAGTCACTGGCGCTCGCCGATCGCGCCTATGTGATGGAAAACGGGCGGATCGCGATGGCGGGAGCGGCGAAGACGCTCGCCGCCGACCCGATGTTGCGCAAGACATATCTGGGGATGTGACCATGGCGGGATCGACGCTCGCGGAAAAGATCATCGCGAAGGCGGCCGGCGTGGCGCGCGTGACGCCGGGCGAGATCGTCACGTGCCGCGTCGACCTCGCGATGATGCACGATTCCGGCGGGCCGCGGCGCGTGAAGCCGATGCTGGAGCGGCTGGGCGTGGGCGTGTGGGACGTCTCGCGCGTCGTGCTCGTCTCCGACCATTACGTGCCGGCGGTCGACGCCGAGAGCGCCGCCATCCTCGACACGACGCGCCGCTGGGCGAAGGACAACGGCGTGACGCGGTTTCACGACATGCAGGGGATCTGCCACGTGATCCTGCCCGAGCGGGGCTATCTGCGACCCGGCATGTTCTGCGTGGGCGGAGATTCGCATTCGCCGACCGGCGGGGCGTTCGGCACGTTCATGTTCGGCATCGGGGCCACCGAGATGGCCGGCGTTCTGGCGACAGGCGAAATCTGGGTGCGCACGCCGCGCACGCATCTGGTGCGCTGGTCGGGTCGCCTCGGGCGCGGGCTTTCGGCCAAGGACATGATGCTGCGGCTGTGTCGGGTCATGGGGCTCGGCACTGTGCGCTACGACGTGGTCGAGTATTCGGGTGCTGCCGTTTCGGCCCTGCCGATGGTCGAGCGCATGGTGCTCGCCAACATGTCGGCCGAACTCGGCGCGCAGACCGGGATCCTGGCACCCGACGCGACAACGCGTTCGTTCCTGCGTTCGGTCGGCGTCGATCTGCCGGAAGAAGACGCGATAACCTGGCGCGCCGACGCCGACGCGGAGTACGCGAAGGTATGGGAATTCGACGCCGACGCGCTTGCCCCGCAGATCGCAGCACCCCATTCGCCCGACAATTCCGATGCCGTGCATGCCCACAAGGGCACGCGGATCGACCAGTGCTATATCGGCGCCTGCACGGGCGCGAAGTACGAGGACCTGCAGATGGCGGCCGAGATCCTGCGCGGGCGGAAGGTCGCCGCCTCGACCCGCTTGCTCGTGGCGCCGGCGTCGCAGCGCATGACGGCGCGCGCCGCCGCCGACGGAACGCTTGCAGCACTGCTCGATGCGGGCGCGATCCTGCTGCCCACCGGCTGCGGGGCGTGCGCGGGCTATGGTGCGGGCGTGCTTGCGCAGGGCGAGGTCTGCCTTTCCTCGACCGCGCGCAACTTCAAGGGCCGCATGGGGCATCCGGGCTCGCGCGTCTATCTCGGCTCGCCCTATTCGGTCGCGGCGGCTGCCGTGGCAGGCGAAATCGTCGATCCGCGGGAGATGCTGCGATGACCGGCCGCGCCTTCGTCTACGGCGACAACATCGATACCGACATGCTAGCGCCGGGCATGTACATGAAATTCGCGATCGAGGAACTCGCGCGCCACTGCCTCGAGGCGGTCGATCCGTCGTTCGTGGGCGCCGTGCGGCCGGGCGACATCGTCGTCGGCGGCGACAATTTCGGCATGGGTTCGTCGCGCGAGCAGGCCGTGATGGCGCTGCGCCATCACGGCGTGTCAGTCGTCGTCGCCAGGTCGTTCGCGGGCCTGTTTTTCCGCAATGCGGTCAATCTCGGGCTGGCGCCGCTCGTCTGCCAGGACGTCTCGGGCATTTCGCCGGGCGACAGCCTGGCGGCGGACCCGGAGAAGGGCATCGTCGAGAACCTGACCCGGGGCACGCGGATTGCCTGCGAGCCGATCCCGGCGCATCTGATGGCGATGCTGCGCGACGGGGGGCTGATCCCGCATCTCGAGAAGAAGCTGAAAGCGAGGGCTTCGTGACACTCCGGACCCGCCTGCAGGAAAGCCGAATTCTCGTGGCGCCCGGCGTCTATGACGGTTTCACGGCCCTGTTCGCCGAGCGCGCCGGCTTCGAGGCCGCGTATCTCTCCGGCGCGTCGATCGCCTATGCGCGGTTCGCGTTGCCCGATATCGGCCTCGTCACCGCGACCGAGGCCGCCGACACGCTTGCCGCGATCCGCGAGCGCGCCACGATCCCGCTGATCGTCGATATCGACACGGGCTTTGGCAATGCGCTCAACGTCAAGCGGACCGTCCGGCAGTTCGAGCGCAACGGCGCCGACGCGCTCCAGATCGAGGACCAGGTCACGCCGAAGCGCTGCGGGCACCTCAAGGACAAGTCCGTGATCCCGGCGGCCGAGATGGTCGGCAAGATCAAGGCGGCGCTCGACGCGCGCCGGTCGGCCGACACGCTGATCGTCGCACGGACCGACGCGATCGCGGTGGAAGGCGTCGCCCCGGCGCTCGACCGGGCCGAGGCGTACCTCGCGGCAGGAGCCGACGTGCTGTTCGTCGAGGCGCCGGGCGACGCGGCGGGACTGGCCGAGGTGGGCAAGCGGTTCGGCGCGCGCGTGCCGGTCCTCGCCAACATGGTCGAAGGCGGGCGTACGCCCGTCCTGCCGGCCGCCGAACTCGAACGGCTCGGCTTCCGCATCGCCATCTTCCCCGGCGGGACGGCACGCGCGGTCGGCCACGCGCTCGACGGCTATTTCCGCACGCTCAAGGCCGACGGCACGACCGCCGGGATGCGCGACCGGATGCTGGATTTCGCCGGCATCAACGCGGTTCTCGGCACGGACGGGATTCTCGCCGACGCCAAACGCTACGACAGTTGAGGAAGATCCAGAGAATGCCCATCGATACCGTGACGCTGGCCGTGCTGAAGGGCCGTCTCGAGCAGATCGCCGACGAGATGGACGCCACGCTGTTCCGCTCGGCCTTCAACCCGATCATCGCGGAAGCGCACGACGCTTCGCACGGCCTCTACGACGCGGCGACGGGCGACACGCTGGTGCAGGGGAAGTCCGGCCTGCCGATCTTCGTGGGCGTCATGGCGTTCGCCGTGCGAGCCGTGATCGCCAAGGTCGCGCGCGACGGCGGGCTGCAGGAGGGCGACGTCTTCCTGTTCAATGATCCCTACGACGGTGGCACGCACCTGTCGGACTTCAAGCTCGTGCGGCCCTATTTCCGCGACGGGCGGCTGTTCTGCTGGCTCGCCTCGGTCGGCCATTGGCACGATGTCGGCGGCAACGTGCCGGGCAACTACAACCCGGTCGCGACCGAAAGCTTCCAGGAAGGCATGCACATCCCGCCGGTCAAGCTCGTGTCGGCGGGGAAGATCAGCGACGACATCGTCGAGATCCTCAAATGCAACAGCCGCCTGCCGCTGTCGCTCTACGGCGATCTCAGCGGACAGATAAACGCGCTGGCACTCGGGGTGCGGCGCATGGACGACCTGCTGGGCGAGTATGGCGCTGGCCTCGTGGCCGAAGCGCTGGGCGAGCTGCGCGCGCGCGCCGCCAGGCTGATGCGTGCCTGCATCGCCGAGCTGCCCGACGGCACCTATTCGGCCGAGGACTGGCTCGACAACGACGGGATTGCCGATGCGCCGCTGAAGATCGCGCTCGACGTGATCGTAAAGGGTGACGGGCTGACGCTGGATTTCTCGCGCACGTCTGTTTCCTGCGCCGGGCCCGTGAACATCGCGCGCTCGACGGCGATCGCGTCGTGTTATGTCGCGCTCAAGCACGTGTTCCGCGACGTACCGGCGAATGCGGGCTGCCTTGAGCCGATCTCGTTCGTGATCCCGGAACCGTCGATCCTCGCTGCGCGCGCGCCAAAGCCCGTCGGCGGCTATACCGAGACGATCCTGCGTGTCATCGACGTGGTGTTCCTCGCGCTTGCCAAGGCGGCCCCGCAGCTCGTCAACGGCTGCGCCTACGGCACGATCAACGCGCTGTCGCTGGCCGGGCATCGCAAGGACGGGCGGCGCTGGGTGATGTTCTCGTTCTTCGGCGGCGGCCTCGGTGGCAGCCCGGAGAGCGACGGCCTCAACCACGGAAACGCGCCGATATCGACCGCGACGATCCCGCCCGTCGAGATCCTCGAATCCGCCTATCCCGTGATGTTCACGCAATGGGCGCTGCGGCCCGACAGCGGGGGCGCGGGTCGCCATCGCGGCGGTCTCGGCGCGATCTACGAGATCGAATTGCTGGAGGAATCCGCCGACGTGTTTCTGTTCGGCGAGCGCGGTCGATACGCGCCGCAGGGAGTCGTCGGCGGGCAGCCGGCGGCGCTCAACCGGTTCATCCGGCCCGACGGCAGCGCGCCGCCGATGACGTCGAAAATGGTGGGCCTCAAAATCGCGCGCGGCCAGCGCCTGCGTCTGGAAACGCCGGGCGGCGGCGGCTACGGCCCGCCCGCCGAGCGCCCGCAAGCGCTGATCGAACGCGACCTGAAGCTCGGCTACACGACCGGGGGTGCGCGATGAGCGGGCCTTCGACCGTCGTCGGCGTGGATGTCGGCGGCACCTTCACCGACCTGTTCTTCTTCGACGAGGCATCCGGCACAGCACGTACGGGCAAGGTGCCCTCGACGCGCGGCGACCAGTCGGTCGGCTTCATTGACGGGATCGCAAAGAGCGAGCCCGATTTCGGGAAGCTCGCCGCCATCGTGCACGGTACGACGGTCGGCACCAACGCGCTTCTCGAACGCAAGGGGGCCCGCACCGGCGTGATCATGACGGCGGGCTTCCGCGACGTGCTGGAAATGCGCCGGCGCGACCGGCGCCAGACCTGGGGCCTGTGGGGCGAATTCGTTCCGGCCATCGCGCGCGATTTCCGCCTGGAGGTTCCCGAGCGCACGCTTGCCGACGGCACGGTCCACACGGCCGTCGATCTCGATGCCGTGCGGGCGGCGGCGGCGGACCTGCGCGCGCGCGGCGCCGAGGCGGTCGCGATCGTCTTCATCAACGCCTACGCCAACGACGCGAACGAGCGGGCTGCGCTCGATGTCCTGCGCGCCGCATGGCCGAACCCCTACGTCACCGCCAGCCACGAGATCCTGCCGGAGATCCGCGAGTTCGAGCGCGCCTCGACGGCGTCGCTCAACGCCTATCTCCAGCCGGTCGTCGCCTCGTATCTTTCGCGCCTCGACGAGCGGCTGCGCAAGGCGGGCGCGAAGGGCGAGCTTCTGATCGTCCAGTCGAACGGTGGCGTGATGTCCGTCGATACGGCAGCCCGGCTTCCGGTACGAACGGCGCTGTCCGGCCCCGCGGCCGGCGTCATCGCGGCCGCGCACATCGCGGCGAGTGCCGGCTATCCCGACGTTCTGACCGGCGACATGGGCGGGACGTCGTTCGACGTGGCGCTGATCGCGGGCGGCAAGGCGGCCCTCGCCGCGCAGACGACGATCGAATTCGGCATGGTCGTCCGCACACCGATGATCGAGATCACGACCATCGGGGCGGGTGGCGGCTCGATCGCCTGGGTCGATCGCGGCGGCCTGCTGCAGATCGGACCGGAGAGCGCAGGCTCGGATCCGGGCCCTGCCTGCTACGGCAAAGGCGCCACGCGCCCGACGGTGACCGACGCGAACGTCGTCATGGGCCGGATCAGCGCGGACAAACCCATCGGCGGCAAGATCGCGGCGCTCGACGTGGCGGCCGCGAAGGCGGCGATCGACGCGCATGTCGGCAAGCCGCTCGGGCTCGGGACGCTGGAAGCGGCCGAAGCGATCGTGCGCGTGGCGAACAGCCGCATGGCGGGCGCCCTGCGCCTTGTCTCCATCGAGCGGGGGCACGAGCCCAAGCGCTTCGCGCTGATGCCGTTCGGCGGCGCCGGTGCGCTGCATGCGGGCGCCTTGATGAAGGAAACGGGGCTCGGCTCGACGCTCGTGCCGCGCTATCCGGGCGTCACTTCGGCGCTCGGCTGCGTGATCGCCGACATGCGGCACGATTTCGTCCGCACGATCAACCGCACGCTCGACGCGCTCGATACGCGCGCGCTCGCCAGCGCGATCGCCGCCAACGCGGACGAGGGCGCGCGGCTCGTCGCGCAGGCCGGCGTGCGGCTCGAGGCGGTCGATACGCTCGTCGAACTCGACATGAGCTATGTCGGACAGACGCACACGATTCCGGTTCCGCTCGCGACGGCCGCACCCGATGCCGCGGCGATCCGTACCGCGTTCGAGAAGGCCTATGTCGCGGCGTTCGGCCGGCTGCTTGAGGAGATCCCGATGCGCGTGCTCACGCTGCGCGTCGCGGTTGTCGGACGACGGCCGAAGATCGATCTTGCCCGGCTCGCCCCCATTGGCGGCAGCCTCGCGAAGGCACGCACCGGCACGCGGCAGGTCTGGTTCGACGGGCGCTGGCACGAGACGTCGATCTACGACCGGCTCGTCCTGCCTCTCGATGCGACCGTCGAGGGCCCTGCGATCCTCGAGCAACCCGACGCGACGACGGTCATCGAACCCGGCCTTTCGGGTCGGGTCGACCGTTTCGGAAACCTGATCGTGACCCGCAAATGACAGACCCTGCCAAGACAGCCCTGCTGATCTGCGATCTGCAGAACGATTTCATCGACCCCAAGGGCGCCTATGGCCGTGCCGGCCAGACAAGCGCGGACATCACGGCCGTGCCTGCGCGCGTCAAGCCGGTCGCCGAAGCGCTGCGTGCCAAAGGCGGCTGGATCGTGTCGACGCACTTCACGCTGGTGCCGGGCAAAGGGGGCGAACCCTTCGTCAGTCCGCATCTGAAAAAGCTGCGCCCGTTCCTCGCGAAAGGGGATTTCGCGCCCGGAAGCTGGGGGCACGACCTGATCGAACCGCTGAAGCCCGCCGACTTGACGGTGGAGAAGGTTGCCTATTCGGCCTTCTACATGACGCGGCTCGAATGGGTGTTGCGCAAGGCGGGCATCGAGACGTTGGCGATCTGCGGGATCGTCACCAATGGCGGCGTGGCGAGCACGCTGCGCGACGCGCATGTGCGCGACTTCCACACAATCCTGCTGTCCGACGGTTGCGCCGCCTTCCGGCGCGAGATCCACGACACGACGGTCGCCTCGCTCGCCGCGATATCGGCGGTGACGACCTGCGCCGAGTTCGCAAAGGCGGTATGAGCCTGCTGGCCGCATCGGCCGCGAAGTTCGGCGCGCATGTGCCGGTCCTGATCGTCGGCGCAGGTGCTGCCGGGCATGTCGCGGCGCTCGCCTGCCGGGATGCGGGCATCGACTGCGCGATGCTGGAGCGCGACGCGCTGCCGCGCGGCTCGACGGCCCTTTCATCGGGCCTCGTTCCGGCAGCGGGCACCTCGATGCAGAAGGCGAAAGGCGTGGCCGACGATCCGGCCCGTTTCGCCGACGACATCCAGAAGAAGGCGCATGGCGAGGCCGATCCGGAAATCGTCGCGGCGCTGACCCGCTCGATCGGCCCGACGGTCGACTGGCTAGCTGCGCGGCATGCGATCCCGTTCGGACTGGTCGAGGGCTTCCTTTATCCCGGCCATTCGGTCCTGCGCATGCACGGCACGCCAAAGCGCACCGGTGCCGAACTGATGGATTGCCTGATCCGGGCGGCGGCCGATGCCGGGGCCGACACGCTGACAGACGCGCGCGCGACAGGGCTGTTCGCCGGGGCCGACAGGGCGATTGCCGGCGTACGCATCGAACGGCCGGACGGCACGCACGAGGACATCGGCTGCGAGGCTCTGATTCTGGCCTGCAACGGCTTCGGCGGGAACCCGGCGATGGTCGCGCGCTTCATTCCCGAGATGGCAGGCGCACTTTTCTTCGGCCATGCAGGCAATACGGGTGAAGGGATCGGCTGGGGCGAGGAACTGGGTGCGGCCGTACGGCACATGGGCGCCTATCAGGGACACGGATCGGTCGCGAGCCCGCAAGGTGTGCTCGTCACCTGGGCGACGATGATGGAGGGCGGCATCCAGGTGAATGCCGCCGGCCGGCGATTCTCGGACGAGCATCGGGGCTATTCCGAGCAGTCCGTCGCCGTTCTCGGCCAGCTCGGCGGCGTCGCGTTTGGAATCTACGACGCGCGCTGCCATGCCGTCGCGCTGCAGTTCGAGGATTATCGCAACGCGGTGTCGCTGGGTGCCGTGCGCGAGGCGCCGGACGCCGCCGCGCTCGCCCGCATGTTCGCGCTGCCGGAAGCCGAGCTTGCCGCGACGCTTGCCGAATGCCGCGCCTTCGCTGCCGGCAGAGCGAAAGATCCATTCGGCCGATCCTTCACCGGAACGCCCGCGCTGGCGGCGCCCTACTACGGCGTGCGCGTCACGGGGGCGTTGTTTCACACGCAGGGTGGCCTGGTTGTGGACCGCACGGCGCGAGTCGTACGCGAAGGCGGCGGGCCATTGCCGAACCTATTCGCGGCGGGCGGGACGGCGTGTGGCGTATCGGGGTCGGCAGTCTGGGGCTATCTGTCGGGAAACGGGTTGCTTGCCGCGATCGGGCTTGGCGCGCTCGCCGGCCGTTCCGCCGCGGAGCTCGTCGGCAAAGGACCATAGATCGGGCCGGATGCCGACTTGGTTCCAGCGCCCGGCCGGGTCATTATCGTCGCCAGAAATCCGCCGAAATCCGGAGGCTCCGAATGGCCGGCAATCCAGTGCGCGACAAGCTCCTGCGAGGCGAAACGGCACTCGGCGTCATGGCGTTCGAGTTTTTCACGCCGGGCCTGTCGCCGGTCCTCGCCGCCGCCGGCGCGGAGTTCGTCCTGCTGGACATGGAACATTCGGGCGTTGGCATCGACACGATCAAGCAGCAGGTGGGATTCGCGCGGGCGGCGGACATCGTCCCGATGGTGCGCGTGCCGGCCGGTCTCTACCACCTGATCGCGCCGATCCTCGATGCCGGGGCGATGGGAATCATGGTTCCGCTCGTCGAGACGCGCGAGCAGGCTGAAGCGATCGCAGGCGCCTGCCGCTATCGCCCCGCGGGGCGGCGCGGCCTCGCCTTCGGCCTTGCGCACGACCGGTACACGGGCGGCGATGCCGTGGCGAAAATGGCGGCCGCGAACGATTCGGTCCTGACGATCGCGCTGATCGAGTCCGCCAAAGGGGTTGAAGCCGCGGCCGACATCCTCGGCGTGCCGGGGATCGACATGGGATGGCTCGGGCACTATGACCTGTCGGACAGCCTTGGATGCCCCGAGGCCTTCGGCGATCCGCGCTATGTGGCCGCCGAACACGCGCTGGAAGATGCCGCGCGAGCGGCCGGCAAGCCGCTCGGGTGGGTGGTGCCGGACGGCAAGGCGGCGAAGGCCGCGTTCGCGCGCGGCTTCGGCTGCGTGTGCATCGGCCATGACGTGGCGCTGTTCCGAAGTGCGCTATCGCGGGAAATCGCGGTCGCGCGCGGGGGCTGACTCTCGCGAAGTCTATGACGCCGGATCGACGACGTGCACCGGCCGCCGCCCGAGCGAGAAATCCACCAGGCTTTGCAGGCCCGTTTCGGCCATGTCGTGGAAGCATTCGTCGGTCCACCCCAGCGAGTGGGGTGCCAGAACGACGTTGCGCAGGGTCTTGAGCGGATTGTCGCTTGCGATGGGCTCCTGCTCGTAGACATCCAGCCCCGCACCGGCGATACGTCCCCCTTTCAGCGCCTCGACGAGGGCGCGCTCGTCGACGATCGGGCCGCGGGCGACGTTTACGACGAACGCCGTCTGCTTCATCAGCGAAAGCCTCTCGGCATTCACGAGATGGCGCGTCTCGTCGGTCAGCAGGCAGCAGCAGACCAGGAAGTCGCTCTCCGCCATCACGGTCCCGAGCGGTGCGAGAGACGCGCCGAGCGATCCGATGCGGGCCACGTCGCCGAACGGGTCCGCGACGATCATGCGCCGGAAGAAGGGCTTCGCGAGGCTCATGATCTCCTGCCCGATTCCGCCAGCGCCGATCAGGCCCAGCGTCCGCGTCCGGAGCCCGACGCCCATGAAATTGGTTCGCTCGAACCAGCGCCCCTCACGCACGAGCCGGTCCTTGTCGAACAGGTACTGCGACAGGGCGAAGATCATCGTCAGCG
The DNA here is from genome assembly GCA_044224405.1 of Tagaea sp. Lineage (GTDB taxonomy): Bacteria > Pseudomonadota > Alphaproteobacteria > CACIAM-22H2 > CACIAM-22H2 > Tagaea. The sequence continues at coordinate 194,304 of JBGAKN010000006.1, forward strand.
CCGCGACCGCCATCGGCCGGCGGATGGCGAGCGGCGTGTTCGTGACCAGGACGCCGAGTTTGGCCATCGCAGGCACGTCGATCGAATCGTAGCCGACGCCGTGCCGGGCGATGATCTTCAGCCGGCGGTCGCCGCGCGCGAGCGAGGCGCGCGTCACCTTGTGCGAGGTGATGTAGACGCCGTCGTAGCGGCTGGCGATGTCGGGCGTCAGGTCGACGAGGCGCTCGGGGAAGTACTCCCACACGATCGCCGGATTTGCCTTCAGCACTTCGAACGCGGCGCGCCCGAAACTTGGCTCGCCGTCTTCCTTCTGGAGCTCTCTGGAAATTCCGATCCTGAACGACATGGCGTCCGCCCCCTCAAGCCTGCGCGCGCGGGATCGCGATCCAGCCGCCCTTGCGCGCGCTCTCGGCGATCGCCGCGAGCGCGGCCGCGATGTCGAGAGATTCGACCTGCGACGCGCCGTTCCAGCCGCTGCCGGTGCGGATCTGCCGCGCGAAGCTTTCCGCCTCGAGCCGGAAGCCGTCGGCGCCCTGCATCTCTTCGGTCGCGAAGGGAATGGTGTTCGGCACGCCTCGCTTGACGCGCAACGTCAGCAGGCCCGAGGCCGGCGCGTGGTTGGAATAGCCCGTCTCGACCGCACCCTGGCTGCCGACGATCAGCGCCTGGCGGTGGAAGGATGCCGACATCGAGGTCGAGACCTGCGCGACGAGGCCGGAGGGGTATTCGAGCAGGGCGGTGACCGTCTGGTCGACGCCTGCCTTCGTCCAGCGCGCCGTCGCGAACGCCCGTACCGGCCGTTCACCGGCCGCGATCCGCGTCAGCGACACGGCGTAGGTTCCGGCATCGAGCAGGGCACCGCCCGCGCGATCGGGCCGCAGGCGGATATTCGCCGGATCGACCAGCGGGTCGCCGTCGGGCGACACGATGCCGAAGCCGAATGCCGCCGACACGGTCTGCACCTTGCCGATTTCTCCGCCCGCGAGCAGGGCGCGCAGACGCAGCGTCTGCGGCTGCGACATGTAGGGATAGGCCTCGGCGAGATGAACACCATGCTTGCGGGCGGCATCGAACATCGCGCGGGCATCTGCTTCACCGACCGCGATCGGCTTCTCGCAAAGGACATGCTTGCCAGCCGCGGCCGCCTTGATCGCCCATTCGGCGTGAAGGTCGTTCGGCAGCGGGATGTAGACGGCCTCGATCCGGGGATCGGCCAGCAACGCTTCGTAGCTTGCGTGATGGCGCGGGATGCCGGTTTCCCTGGCGAACGCGGCCGCCTTGGCGGCATCGCGCGACGCGACGGCCGCCACGCTCGCCAGCGTCGAACCCGCCACGCCCTTGGTGAACATGCGCGCGATGTTCGCTGCGCCAAGGATGCCGTAGCGAACCGGTTCAGTTGACGTCATTCGTCGCCTCGTCGATTGGAAGGAAGGGGCTCGCGCGACAATACATGCATCCTCCGGCCGTCAGTCCGGAATCTCGTTGCGGACGCCCGGACGGACGACGAGCCGGAAGCCGGCCGAGGCGCCCGGATCGAGGATGCGCGTGCCTGGCCGATCGCGAAGCTCGCCGGACGCGCCTTCGTGCTCGGCCAAGCCTTGCCACGGTTCGATGCAAAGATACGGCGCGCCGGGCTTTGTCCAGATGCCGAGCTGCGGGCTGTCCGGGAACCGCACGTCGATCCCTCCCGCGCCGGCAGGGCCAAACCAGACGCGGCGTGACCGGACGGCGTCGAACTGCATGGCGCCTTCCTCGAACTGGGAGTCGGCGAGGCGAAGCGTCTTTCCAGCGACCGGGGAGGGAAAGCGCTCGCGCCGGAGAAGGCCGGTCGCAAGGTCGGAGCGCAGGATCGGTGCCGGTTCCGGCTTTTCGAACACGCAGATATACGTGCGGCGCCTTTCCGGCTCGACCGGCCAGAGGAAAGCAGGGTGATAGCCGAGACCGAAGGGCATCGGCGCCGGGCCGGTGTTGCGCACGGTCGACACGATCTCGAGCCTGTCTTCCCGCACATCGAATTCGATCCGGAGATTGAACGCGAACGGGTACATGGCCCGGGTCGACGGATCGTCGGTCAACTCGAGACAGATCCGCCGCGCCTCATGCTCGGCGATCTTGAGGCCGCGCTCGCGCACGAAGCCGTGCGGCGGCATCGGATAGGGTTTGCCGTCGATGCGGATCTTGCCGTCGGGCGATTTCCCGACGACCGGGAAGAGCATCGGGGCGCGGGAGGCCCACCATGTCGGGTCGCCATGCCAGAGATAGTCGCGCTCGCGATAGCGAAGCGCGAAAAGCTCGGCGCCGCGAACGGCGACGGATGCCGAAAGCTCGCCGTCCGCGATCGTCATCAGGTCTGTCATGCGCTCATCCTCCGCCTCCAGCCGATTAGCACGAAAGCGCCCGCGGATCATCGCTTGGTCGCCACGTGTTACCCGTGCGTCGAACGTCTGAAGCGACGGCTCCTGCAGATCACCGCATCGCGCGACGTGCCGCCGGCCAGCAGGAGGGCCCCGAGAATCGCGATGAGCGAGAACATTGGATCGACATTCGATGTGGCTGAGGGCGAAGCGTTTTGCCAGTCGGGCTCGGGCAATCAAATGCAAGTAATAATCATTATTAAAAATAGTGAAGCCATGCATATTCAATCCGATAGATCGCCTCGGATGGCAGCGGGCAACGGTACAGGGTCACGCTGGCGGCAGCGACCCCGACCGTATAGGTTCCCCCGTCCAAAACGCGGGTGCCCATGATTCGTCTCGACAACATCAGCAAGCAGAACGGCCAGCAGATCCTTTTCATCGAGGCATCGGCGTCCCTCCTGAAGGGGGAGAAAGTCGGCCTCGTGGGCCCTAACGGTGCGGGCAAGACGACCATCTTCCGCATGATCGCCGGGCAGGAGCAGCCTGACGAAGGACAGGTCGCCGTCGAGCGCGGCATCAGCATCGGGTATTTCAGCCAGGATGTCGGCGAAATGTCGGGCCGCAGTGCCGTGGCCGAAGTGATGGCGGGTGCGGGCGCGATCAGCGAAGTGGCGGCCGAACTCAAGGATCTCGAAGCCCGCATGGGTGACCCCGATCAGGCCGAGGATTTCGAGGCGGTCCTCGAGCGGTTCGGCGAAGTGCAGGCGCGCTTTGAGGAACTGGGCGGCTACGCGCTGGAAAGCCGCGCGCGCGAGACGCTGGCAGGCCTCAGCTTCAGCCAGGAGATGATGGACGGCGACGTGGGCGCGCTGTCGGGTGGCTGGAAGATGCGCGTGGCGCTTGCCCGCATCCTGCTGATGCGGCCCGACGCGATGCTGCTCGACGAGCCGAGCAACCATCTCGATCTCGAAAGCCTCATCTGGCTCGAATCGTTCCTCAAGAACTACGATGGCGCCCTGCTGATGACCTCGCACGACCGCGAGTTCATGAACCGCATCGTCACCAAGGTGATCGAGATCGATGGCGGCTCGTTGACGAGCTTTTCGGGCGACTACGAGTTCTACGAGCTGCAGCGCGCGCAGAACGAGAAGCAGCAGCAGGCACAGTTCGAGCGCCAGCAGGCGATGCTGGCGAAGGAAATCAAGTTCATCGAACGCTTCAAGGCGCGCGCCTCGCATGCCGCCCAGGTGCAGAGCCGCGTCAAGAAGCTCGAGAAGATCGATCGCGTCGAGCCGCCCCGCCGCCGCCAGAGCGTCGCGTTCGAGTTCATGCCGGCGCCGCGTTCGGGCGACGACGTGGCGATCCTGCGCGGCGTCCACAAGCGCTATGGCAGCCGCCCGATCTACGAAGGCCTCGATTTCACGATCCGGCGCAAGGAACGCTGCTGCGTGCTGGGCGTGAACGGGGCTGGAAAGTCGACGCTGCTGAAGCTCGTCGCGGGCGCGACGCAGCCCGACGAGGGGACCGTGGCGCTCGGCGGAAGCGTCAAGATGGGCTATTTCGCCCAGCATGCGATGGACCTGCTCGAAGGCGATCGCACCGTTTTCGAATCGCTCGAATATTCATTTCCACGTTCGGGGCAGGGTGCGCTGCGCACGCTCGCCGGCTGCTTCGGATTTTCGGGCGACGATGTCGAGAAGAAGTGTCGCGTGCTGTCGGGCGGCGAGAAGGCCCGGCTGGTGATGGCGAAGATGCTCTACGATCCGCCGAACTTCCTCGTGCTCGACGAACCGACGAACCATCTCGACATGGGGACAAAGGAAATGCTGGTCGCGGCACTGGCGGAGTACGAGGGCACAATGCTGTTCGTCTCGCACGACCGGCGGTTCCTCGCCGCACTATCCAACCGGGTCCTCGAACTCACGCCCGAGGGCATCCACCGCTATGACGGCGGGTACACGGAATACGTGGCCCGCACCGGACAGGAAGCACCCGGCCTGCACGCCTGAAGCGGATCGTCAGACACCTTTCGCGGCGGCGGCCTGCACGTCGAACGCGTGGCGGGCGAGTTCGATTTCGCGCAGATTGTCTTCCGCCCAGATCCAGACGCCGCAGAATGCCTCGCCGAGGCTCAGGCCAAGCTTGCTCAGCCGGTATTCGACCTTCGGCGGGACGACGGCGTGGACCTTGCGCAGCAATAGGCCGTCGCGCTCCATCTGGCGCAAAGTCTGGGTCAGCATCTTCTGGCTGATGCCGCCGACCTGTTCGGCCAGGCGCGTGAAACGCAGCTCGCCTTTTTCCGACAGTACTTCGATCACGAGCATCGTCCATTTGTCGGCGACGCGGCCGATGATCTCGTTGACCAGCGCCTCGACCTTCGGATCGGGCGGACCCTTCGGGATCTCATGCCGCTTCGTGGCCGGGTTCGCCTTCGCCATACCTACACTCTCTTTTCGGTAAGTATAAATCTTTCAGGTGCCTGCTTTACGATAGAGAGTATAGAGCATACCTGACGTCCATCTTCAATCGGGAGACATCGAGATGGACATCACCGGCAACACGATCCTCATCACCGGCGGCGGCACAGGAATCGGGCGTGGCCTGGCTGAAGCGCTTCACCGGCGCGGCAACAAGATCATTGTTGCGGGGCGACGCAAGGCACTGCTCGACGCGGCGGTCGCCGCCAACCCCGGCATTGAATCGGCCGTGCTCGATATCGAGGACGCGGCGGCAATCCGCCGCTTTGGCGCTGAAATCGTGGCGCGCCATTCATCGCTGAACGCCGTCATCCACAATGCCGGCATCATGCGCCCGGAGAACCTGCTTGCCGGCGCCTCCAGTCTGACCGATGCCGAGGCAATGGTGACGACGAATCTGCTCGGGCCGATGCGCCTGACATTCGCGCTGCTGCCTCATCTGCTGAAGCAGAAATCGGCGGCGATCCTGACAGTGTCGTCGGGGCTGGCGTTCCTGCCCTTGGCGATGACTCCGACCTATTGCGCGACCAAGGCGGCGATCCATTCGTTTTCTCAGTCGTTGCGCTATCAGCTTCGCAACACAAGTGTGCGCGTGTTCGAGATCGCACCGCCCTATGTGCAGACCGAACTGATGGGGCCAAGGCAGGCGAGCGATCCGCGCGCCATGCCGCTAAAGGATTTTGTCGAAGAAACGGTCGAACTGATCGCCAGGGCGCCGGACGGCGGCGAGATCCTGGTCGAGCGGGTAAAGCCGCTGCGCTTTGCCGAAGCGAACGGCGACTTTGCTGCGTTCTTCAAACAGTTCAACGACACGATGCACGCCTGAATGGCCAGCGGCGGCACCGCACTCCCGGTGCCGCCGCTCTGTCGGTGCGGAAAGGGCGGTTGGATCGGGGCGCTGCGGTCGACCGGAAGCCGTCGGTCGGCGCCGCGTCGAGCTGCGCCCGCAACTGGATCGTCAGCAACGGGCGCTCGGATCGTGAGTGGAAATCCGCTAACCGATCAGCGAACTCAAATCGATCCCGAGGCCCGGCCGCTCCGGTGCCGTGATCATGCCTTCGCTCAGCGCGAACGTGCCGGTCGGCGCTCGTTCGAACAGCGGCTGGTGGAACACGTGGAGTTCAACCGAATCCGCATTGGGGATCGCCGCCGCGAGATGGACGTTCGCCAGCATCGAGACGACGGAGTTGGAATGGTGGAGCGTCACCGGCTTGAAGTAAGCCTCGGCGAGCCCCGCGATCTTGCGGCCATAGGTGATGCCGCCGGAAATGATCGGATCGAACTGGACGAAATGCACCGCGTTGCGCTCGAGCAGGCGGCGATAGTTCGGCAGCCCGTAGTCGTTCTCGATCCCGCAAAGCGGGATGCCGCCGCGCTCGTGCACGCGCACCATCCCGTCGACATCGTCGATGGGCAGCGGCTGTTCGAACCAGTAGATATCGTGCGGCGCGACCGCCCGCGCGAAGGCGACCGCGCGCGGCTCGTCGTAGGCTGAAACCGCGTCGATCATCAGGCGCGCGTCCCGGCCCATCGCCTTTTTCAGTTTCACGACGCGCTCGACGTCGTCGGCATGGCTCGCCCCGCCGACCTTGATCTTGACCGCCTTGTAGCCCTGCCGGACATAGGCGGCATATTCGTCGGCGAATTCGTCGGCCGTCTGCCCGACCTTGTAGAGGCCGGCACTCGCGTAGGGCATCACGCGCGGATCATTGCCGCCGAGCATCCGCCAGAGCGGCATCCCGGCGCGCTGCGCCTTCAGGTCCCACAACGCGATATCGATGGCGCTCATGCACACCCAGGTCTGGCTGCGTCGGGTCGTCACGGCTGTCATGTCGATTGCGCGCCGGAAATGTCGTTCGGGCAGGTCGCTGTCCTGACCGACGAGAACGGGCTTGAGATCCTCCTCGATGAATGCGGTGAGGGAGCCGGGCGTGCCGCCGTCGACCCAGCATTCACCCACACCCGTCCGCCCGTCCGCCGTCTCGACGAAGACGAGCAGGCTGCGTTTCACGGTCCAGCGATAGCGGGGGTTGCGGATCGTGCCGTCGAGCGGCTTTTCGAGCGCGCGGACATGGATGTTGCGGATCGTCGACAAGCAGACCTCCCGATTTTCCGGGACGATGGCATAAAGGACCTTGAGTGCAAACTGATATCTCAGTTAGATTTCACGGATGACGCAAGCGATGCTCCGCCACAAGGCCTACGACCGCTTCAAGGAACGCCTCTTTGCCGAGGACCTGAAGCCGGGACAGTTCGTCACCCAGCGCGAGCTCAGCGAGATGATGAAGGTGCCGATCGGCCCGCTGCGCGAGGCGCTGAAGCGGCTGGAAGCGGAAGCATTCGTCCGCCTCATTCCCCAGCGCGGCATCCAGATCGCCGATCTCAACGTGTCGATGCTGAACGAATCGTTCGGGCTACGGCGCATCCTCGAACTTGCGGCGGCCCGGCAGTTCGCGGCCGAAGCGCCGATGAACCTGATCCGCCAGATCGAGGCGCAGACGGCGCGCGTGCTCAAGCGCGTGCGTGCGGAGCCGGACCGCGAGATGCTTGACGAGGCCCTTCGGGTCGACTGGATGATGCACGACCTCATCATTGACCAGATGGGGAACCGGACGCTGTCCGACGTGCATCGCATCAATTTCGACAAGATCCGGCTTGCGCGCCTGCATCGCCGATTCACGCCCGAGCGCGTCCGGCCGGCTCTGGAAGAGCATATGGCCGTGATCGCGGGCTTCCGGGCACGCGATCCGGATGCGGCCGCCGCAGCTCTCGATCGGCATCTGACGGTTGCACATCATCGCGCCGTCGGACTTGCGCCATGACGGCCAAGCCCAATCTCCTGTTCCTGTTTTCCGACCAGCATGCCTTCCATGTGACGGGCTGCTACGGCGACAAGATCGCCCAGACACCGAATCTCGACCGTCTTGCCGCCGAAGGCGTGACGTTCGACGCGGCCTATTGCCCGTCGCCCATCTGCGTGCCCTCACGCATGTCGATGCTGACCGCGCGCCATCCTTCCGCGCAGGAATGTTGGACGAACGACGATTTTCTCGTGTCGGATCGAGCGACCTGGCCGCACGCGCTGGGAGCGGCGGGCTACCGGCCGATCCTCGTCGGGCGCCTGCATGCGATGGGCCCCGACCAGCTGCACGGCTACGCCGAGCGCGAGATCGGCGACCACAGCCCGAACTGGGGCGGGGTCAAGCGACACGACATGGGCGTGCTCAACGAGACGAACGATCCGCACGGCGTGAGCGTGACGCGCAGCGGCCCCGGCGAGAGCGTCTACGAGGTCAAGGACCGCGACGTGACCCGCGCGGCGGTCGCCTGCCTCGACCGGCTGGGTGCCGAACGCAAGGCCGGCAGCAAGGATCCGTTCGCGCTGACGGTCGGCTTCATGCTGCCGCATCCGCCATACGTAGCCACCAAGGATGACTATTCACGGTTTGCCGGGAAGGTTAAGCCGCCGCGCCTAGGGCGCGGTGCGCCTGATACCGAGCATCCGTGGCTCGCCTGGTGGCGACAGAACCGCAACATCGAAACCGTCGATGCGGCTGACGTGCTGCGCGCACGCACGGCCTACTACGCGCTGACCTACCGGCTCGACGCGATGATCGGCGAGGTGCTCGACGCCCTGAAGCGCAACGGGCTCGCCGACAATACGCTGATCGTCTACTCGACCGATCATGGCGACCAGATCGGCGAGCGCGGTCTGTGGTGGAAACACACGTTCTACGAGGAATCGGTCCGCGTCCCGCTGATCATGTCGTGGCCCGGCAACCTGCCGAAGGGCGAGCGCCGCCGGCAGGTCGTCAATCTCGTCGATGTCACCGCGACGATGCTCGAAGCGCTCGGCGCACCCGCCCTGCCGCATGCGCAGGGGCGGAGCTTCCTGGACGTGGCCCGCGACGCGAAGGCACCGTGGACGGACGAGACGGTCTCGGAATACTGCACGGACGAGATCCCGGTGTGGACCGGCGGCATGGCGGTGCGCCAGCGCATGCTGCGCAGCGGCGACTGGAAGCTCATCTACTATCACGGCTACAGGCCGCAGCTTTTCAATCTGGCCGCAGATCCAGATGAATTGCGCGACCTTGGGGACGATCTGGCGTTTGCGCCCGTTCGCGACAGGCTACTCGAACGTCTGCTTTCCGACTGGTCGCCCGACGTGATCGACAGCCGGATGAAGGCGCGGCGACGCGACAAGGACATCATCGGCGCCTGGGCGCGCGGAACGAACCCGGCCAACAGCCACGTCTGGCCGACACGACCCGAACAGAACCGTCTCGATACCTGAAGCGGTCACGACAGAGCCGCCAAAAATGGGAGGAACTCAAACATGCTGAAGATCAGAAACATCCTTGCGGCGCTGGCACTTCTGGGTGCCGGTGCGGCGTCTGCGCAGCAGCCGCTGGAAATCAAGATCGGCGCGGCCTACGCGACCGACCATGCCGCCGCCTTCATCGGCATCGAGCGCGGCATCTTCGCCAAGCACGGGCTCGACGCGAAGCTGGTGCTTTACCAGACGGGCGTCGAGATGATCAACGGCCTGCTCGCCAACGCGCAGGAAGTGAACATCATGGGCTCGGTCCCGTTCCTTGCCGGCGTTTCGCGCGGCCAGCCGCTCGTGCTGATCGGCCATCTCCACGGCGACGCGCTGTCGGACAACTATTCGCAGAACAACGCGATCATCACCGTTCCGCAAGGCGGCGTGCGCGCCGACGACCTGCAGTCGCTGCGCGGCAAGAAGGTCGGCCTCGCGCGCGGGACGGGGGCGGAAGGCTACCTGCTCGGCATTCTCGCGCAGGCGGGCCTGAAGGACACGGACCTGACGCTCGTCAACATCCCGCCGGCCAATACGGCGACGGCCCTGCGCCAGGGCGACGTGCAGGCGGTCGCCGCATGGGAACCGTGGGCGACCGTGACCACCCTGCGCACGCCGCAGGCGATTGAGGTGATCCGCGGCAAGTGCGACGGCTGCTACGATCCAGGCTCGATCCTGACGACCCGCGCTGTCATCTCGGCGAAGTCGGAGCAACTCCGCCGTTTCATGGTCGCGTTCGCCGAAGCGCACCAGTGGCTTCGCCAGAACTATGACGAGGCGGCCGCGATCGACATGCGTTGGATTCCGGGCCTCGAACTCGACGTCGCCAAGGTCGCGATCCGCAATTCGCTCTATGACCTGCGCGTGACACGCAACACGATCGACGGATACAACAAGAAGGCCATTCCGGCGCTCGTCGCCGACAAACGGATGGCCAAGACGCTGGATGCGGCCACCGTCGTCGACGCGCGCTTCTACAAGCATGTCGAAGCGACGGCGCCGCAGTTCTTCTCCGATCTGAAGCCGATCCCGGCCAACCGTCGCCTGTAACCCGGGATGGACAAGCCAAAAGTCCGCATTGCCGCGCGCGATCTCCGTCTCGAGTATCGGGACGAGACGCGCGGCGAGCGCCATGTCGCGGTCGACCGGCTTTCGCTGGAGGTGCTGGCCGACGAGTTCCTGTGCGTCGTCGGTCCCAGCGGCTGCGGGAAATCGACCCTGATCTCGGCGATCGCCGGCTTCCTGAAGCCGACAGCGGGAACGCTGACGCTCGACGGCCGGACCATCGAAGGGCCGGGGGCCGACCGCGGTGTGGTGTTCCAGGAATACGCCCTGCTGCCCTGGATGACGGTGCTCGACAATGTGGCGCTCGGCCCGAAACTGAAAGGCGTGGCAAAGGCCGAGCGGCACGCGCGGGCTGCGCACTATCTCGAAATGGCGAACCTGTCGGCGGCGGCAGCGAAGTATCCCCACGAGCTTTCGGGCGGCATGAAGCAGCGTACGGCGGTTGCCCGCACGCTCGCGAACGAACCCGAAGTGATGTTGATGGACGAGCCGTTCGCCGCCATTGACGCGCAGACGCGCATGACGCTGCAGGAGGAACTCCTGCGCATCTGGGCGAAGGCGCGGATCACGGTACTTTTCGTGACCCATAGCGTCGAGGAGGCCTGCTTCCTTGGCGACCGCGTCGCGGTGCTGACACCAGGGCCCGGTCATGTAAAAGAGATCGTCGACGTGCCGATCCCGCGCGACCGGCGCAACTGGGCGACCCTCGGTGCCGATCCGGCCTTCACGCGGATCAAGGATTACGTCCTCGCCTCGGTCCGGGGCGTCGACGGCAAGGCGGCATGAACCGGATCGGACCCATGCTGCGCCCGCTCGGCGCGACGCTTGCGCTGTGCGCGGTCGTGCTCGGCTGGATGGCGTGGGGCGAGATGCATGCGCGCAGCCTCATGGACGGACTGACGCTGCGTGCCGGCCGCAATCATTTCGCTGTCACGCTCGATTTCGCCCCAGAAGGATTCCATGTAACCCGCCTGCAGGCGATCGGCCGAGTCATCGAAGTACGCGAGCGGACCGTCTACATGATGGACGTCGATACGGCGGCGATGCGCGACATCGCCGAGAATTTCTGGGTCCGTGAGGTGGCGACGTGGCAGGGGCGCTAGCCGACGCTGCACCATCCGGACGCGGCTGGCGGGGCCTCGCGCGCCCGGCCAAGGGCGCGCTTGGAATCCTGCTGTTCCTGGCCGCATGGCAGCTTTCGGTTCCACTCGTCGGGCTCGAAGCCTATTTCTATCCCGCACCGGCCGACGTCTGGATCGCGTTCGTCGATCTGGTGCGTAAGGGCATCCTGCCGGTCTATGTCGTCGACAGCCTGATGCGCTACGGAGCGGGCGTCGCGATCGGCATTTCCGGCGGCATCGTCGTCGGCGTGCTGATCGGGCTCAACGCCTTCGCCTCCCGCCTGCTGTCGCCGACGATCAATTTCATGTTCGCGATCGTCGAAGTCGCGTGGATCCCGATCTTCGTCATCTGGTGGGGCTACGGCTACAAGACGATCCTCGTGGCACTCTCCTACGTCGTCTTTTTCCCCGTCCTCTACAACACGCTGGTCGGCGTACGCACCGTGCCGCAGGTGCTGATCAACGCCGTGCGGGCATTGGGCGGCGGGCGCATGCAGGTTCTGGCGAACGTCATTTTGCCCGCGGCCATGCCGGGCATCATCACGGGCCTGCGCGTCGGCGCGGGCTTCGCGTTCCGCGGGCTGATTTTCGCCGAGATCGTCGCCGCCAAGACCGGGCTCGGCTACCTGATCTTCGAGGGCGCCCAGTCGCACCAGACCGCCCGCACGATCGTGGGCATGATCGCCGTCGGCCTGATATGGCTGTTCATCGACCAGTTCTATCTGAAGCCCGTCGAACGGGCGACGATCGAGCGCTGGGGCCTGGTCACACAGGCCGAGGAGCGCGCATGAAACGGATCGATGCCGTCGGGCTCGTGCCGTTCGTGCTGGCACTCGCGGGTTGGGCCGTGTTGCCGGAACTTGTCGAGTATCCTTCCTACATGATGCCGCCGCTCCCCGACGTCTGGGCGCATCTGGTGGAGATAGTCGAGGACGGGACGCTGTTGCGCCACATCTTGGCGTCCCTCGAGCGCCTGGCGCTGGGCTTCGCGGCGGGGACGGGGATCGCGGTTCCGCTCGGCATCGCGATCGCGTTGAACCGGCATGTCGCCGATACGCTGAAGCCGCTACTGACGTTCCTCCAGTCGATCGCCGGCATCGCCTGGGTTCCGCTCGCCATCATCTGGTTCGGGATCGGCATGGGATCGGTCGTGTTCGTGATCGCGAACACGATCTTTTTCGCCACGCTCTACAACACCGTCGTCGGCGTGCAGGCGATTCCGCAGGCGCTCCACCGGGCGGTACGCTCGCTCGGCGGACGCGGATGGACGCTCACGGGCGTTCTGATCCTGCCCGGCGCGCTCGTTCAGCTCATCGTCGGGTTCCGTACCGCGATGGCATATGGTTGGCGCGCGCTGGTCGCTGGCGAGATGATCGCGGGCACGAACGGGCTCGGCTACATGACGATCGAAGCCGTCCAGTGGTATCGCACCGAAAGCGTGCTCGTCGGCATGATCGCCATCGGCCTGATCTGGCTGGCGATGGACCGGTTCATCTTCGTGCCGATCGAGAACGCCACGGTTCGCCGCTGGGGGATCGTCCAGCGATGAAGCTTCCGGCGAACCGGCTGGGCCTGGGCGGTGCGGCGCTTGGCGTGCTCTTCGATCCGATCGAGGATTCCGCGGCGCATGCCGTCGTCGCGGCGGCGTGGGATGCGGGCATCCGCGCTTTCGATACCTCGCCGCTTTACGGCGGTGGCCTTTCGGAAGAACGGTTCGGTGCCGGTCTCGTCGGCCGGCCGCGCGATGCCTATTTCCTGTCGACCAAGACCGGCGTCAGCCGCCCTTATGCGCAGGCTGCCGCCCCGCCGGGCGGCGCACGGCGCGCGGCGGACGCGTGGGACTATTCGCCGGAGGGCACGCACCGTTCGATCGAGCACAGCCTCGGCCGCCTGAAGACCGGTCGGCTCGACCTTGTCCACCTGCACGACATCGAGAACCGCACCGATGCCGCGATGGCGGCCTATCCGGCGCTTGAGGCGCTTCGTTCGCGCGGGGTGGTCGGCGCCATCGGCATCGGCGCGAACACGGTCGAAGCGCCGCTCGACCTGATGGCACGCGCACGCTTCGATGCCGTCCTCGTCGCGGGGCGCTACAGCCTGCTCGACCAGTCGATGCTGAAGATGGTGCCGGCCGCGCGGGCGGCAGGGACGCGCCTCATCGTCGGCGGCGTGTTCAACTCCGGGATCCTTGCGACCGGGGCGGTCGCGAATGCAACGTTCCATTACGATCCGGCGCCACCGGCGGTTCTGGAGCGGACGCGCGCGATCGAGGCATTGTGCGCGAAACACGACGTGCCGCTGCGCGCTGCCGCACTTCAGTTCCCGCTGGCGCATCCGGACGTCTCGATGCTTCTGCTGGGGCCACGCAAGACCGGCGAGCTTGCGGACAATCTCGCGATGCTCGCGCACCCGATCCCCGGTCTCTTCTGGCGGGAGCTGCAGGGGGCCGGCCTCATCGAAAAGGCGTGTCCGCTGCCATGATCGACGCCCATGTCCATTTCTGGGATCCGGCGCGCAAGGACGACATCCTGATCGTGCGGCGCGAGCCGTCGCTGGACAAGCGCGCGATGCCGGGCGACCTGCTGCCGTTGCTGGCACAGGCAGGCGTGCACGAGGTCGTCGCGATCCAGTCTGCGCCCGACATGTCGGAGACCGCGCATCTGCTAGACGTCAGCGCGCCGGTCGATGCGGTGCGCGCGGTCGTCGGCTGGGTGGATCTGGAGGCGCCAGATTGCGCGGCGCGCCTGGCCGAGCTCGCGCGCCAGCCCAAGCTTGCGGGCGTCCGCGCGATGCTGAACCGCGCCGACGGTATCGGTTGGCTTGCCTCGCCGGCCGTGCGGCCGGGACTTGCCGCACTGGCGGCATCCGGCCTATCGCTCGATCTCATCACCCGTACCGAGCACGTGCCGGCGGTTCTCGACGTGGCGGCCGCTTTCCCCGATCTGAAGCTGATCATCGATCATGGTGCGAGCGCGCCGACGGGGCGGGAAGGGTATGCCGACTGGATGGTCGCGGTGGCGGAGCTCGGCAGCCGGACCCGCGCCTTCACCAAATTCTCGGGCCTTGCCGAAGAGGCCTCGGCCGGCTGGACGGCGAAGGCGCTGGAGCCTGCGTTCAGGCACCTGCTGTCGTGCTTCGGGGCGGAGCGGATCATGTGGGCCAGCAACTGGCCGGTGATCGATCTGCGCGGCGGCTACGCGCGCTGGGTCGAAGCGAGTCGGGAAATGCTCGATCGCGCGAACCTTTCCATGGGGGCGCGCAGTGCGATCGAAGAAGGAACGGCGCGTCGCGCGTATCGAATTTCAGTCTAGGTAGGAGACCCAGCTATGGAAGTTTCGAGCGCGATCGGCCCCCTGCCGGCAGCGGAGAGTTTCGCCTTCTGCCTAAGGCTTCGCCCGGGTACCGAGGACGAATACAAGCGGCGCCACGATGAGATCTGGCCGGAGATGCGCGCCATGATGCACGATGCTGGCATCCTGCACTACGAGATCCATCTTCGCCGGGACGACGGCTCGCTGTTCGCGTTCATCGTGCGCAGGCCCGGCAGCACGATGGCGGGATTTCCGGCCAATCCGGTCTGGCAGCGATGGCAGAAGCACATGGCCGATATCCTGATTCAGGATGCCAGCGGCGGACCGCTGCGCACGCCGCTGGAGCGCGTCTTCCGGCTCTGACCGTTCACACGTCCTGTCCGAACGGGTCGTCCACCGAGTGCGCGGGCTGGGTGAACCAGTTGGCGCCCGTCTTGGTGATGTACATGTGGTCTTCCAGACGGATGCCGAATTCGCCGTAGATGCAGATCGTCGGCTCGTTCGAGAACGTCATTCCCGGTTGCAGGACTGTCTTGTCGCCCTTCACCAGATAAGGCCACTCGTGCACGTCGAGGCCGATGCCGTGGCCCGTGCGGTGCGGCAAGCCCGGCGTCGCGTAGCCCGGACCGAAGCCGGCACCATTGATGACGCTGCGCGCCGCGTTGTCGACGTCTTCGCAGCGGTTGCCGGGCTTGGCAACGGCAAAGGCGGCCGCCTGTGCGGCTTTCTCCAGATTCCAGATGTCGCGCTGGCGCTTGGTCGGTTCGCCGAACACGTACGAGCGCGTGATGTCAGAGAAATAACCGTCGATCGGCGCACCGGTGTCGATCAGGATCATGTCACCCTTTTTCAGCGTCTGCGGATAGGGCACGCCGTGGGGATAGGCGGTCGCCTCGCCGAACAACACGGCGTTGAACGGCGGATCGGCTTCCGAGCCCAGCTTGCGGTGCGCCTGGACGATGAAGGCCTGCACCTCGGTCGTCGTGATGCCTTCGCGCATGATGCGTGCGGCTGCCTTATGCGCGGCCAGCGTGATGTTCTTGGCCGTCTGCATCAGCGCCAGTTCGTGGTCTGACTTCGCCATGCGGCAGCCCGCCGTGATCTCAGACCCGTTCGAGAACGTGAAAGCGTTCCCCGCACGGCGCAGACCGTCGAAGGTGAAGAACGGGGTCGCCTCGTCGATTCCAATCGTGCCCTTCGAGATGCCGAGGGAGCGGACCGTGTCGATGATCAGCGCCGTCGGATCCTCGTCTTCCTCCCACTGCGCGACCTTGTCGCCGAAGGTCATCATGGTGCGCAGCTTCTCGACCTCGAAGGCGGGGGAGAGGTAGACGATCTCGCCCTTGGCGGTGAGGATCGCGCCGTGCGCGCGTTCGGTGCGGCGCATCTTGAGGCCGGTGAAATAGGTGAGGCTCGACGACACATCGAGCCACAGAGCGTCCACGCCCTTTTCGCGCATCAGGCGCGTCGCCTTGTCGACCCGGCGCAGTCGTTCCTCAAGGCCGATCGCCGGCACGTCGCCGCGCATGTTCTTCAGGGCCGCCAGTTCCTTCTCGGCGGTCGAACCGCCCACACCGATCGTCATCCCGTTCTCTCCGCCGTTTCAGCGCCGGTAGCGCCGTTGCACCATGATGTTGGCCGTCGCCGTCAGGATCAGGGTCGCCGCCATCAGCACAAAGGCGGTCGCGGCTCCGAATGGCCAGTTGTTGAGCTGGAACTGACCGAACACGAGCGGCCCCATCATCTTGAATTTCGGCCCGCCGAGCAGCACCGGCGTGGCATAGGCGTTCATCCCGAGGATGAAGGTGAGGATCGTGCCGGCAAGCAGGCCGGGCAGGGCGAGCGGCAGCAGCACGCGCTTCGTCATCTCGTAGGGACCCGCACCCAGGCTGAAGGCGGCCTCTTCGAGCGCGCGGTTGATGCCTTCGATGACGCTCTGCAGTGTCAGCACCATATAGGGAAGGTTCACCGCGATGATGCCTGCGATCACCGCGCCTTCGGTGTACATCATCTGCAGCGGCGCATCGACGATGCCCAGATCCATCAGCGTGACGTTGAGAAAGCCCTTGTTGCCCAGTACCGTCATCCAGCCGGCGGCGCGCACGGCGTTGCCGACGAACAGCGGCAGCACGACGAGGATGATCAGGATGTTCTTGAAGCGCGTCTGCGTGCGCGCGAGAACGTACGCAAGCGGCAGGCCCATGACGAGGCAGGCGACCGTGCAGATGCCGGCGACCTTCACCGTCGTCCAGAAGACGCTGATATAGAAGGGGTCGGAGAAGAATTTGAGATAGTTCTCGGCCGAGAATGCCTCGACCATCATCCGTCGAGGCTCGAACCTGTTGAGGCTGTAACGGAACAGGATCATCAACGGCACGAGCAGGCCGATGGCAACGAATACCGTCGCCGGGCCCACGAGCGTCGCTGCCGTGAGGAACGACGCTCGGTTGCTCTCGTCGCGAAGTGGGGTCGTGTTCGTCAAATTCCGAATCCGGTTTGAAGGAAAGTGGCCGGCGGACCGTCGATCCGCCGGCCGGCATCAATCGTGGGGCGTCCTCAGCTCTTGAGTTCCTTGTCCCACCATTCCTTCAGCGCCACGTCCTGCTTGTTCATGTAGTCGTAGTCGAGATCGACGAGCTTCTTGATCTCTTCGGGCGTGAAGCCGATGCGCTTGTTGAGATCGGGCGCCACGACCGCATTCGTGACGGTCGGGTTGTAGCCCATGTCGATCGCGAAATTGTCCTGCGCTTCCTTGGCAAGCATCGCGTCGAGATAGGCGTGCGCGCCCTCCTTGTTCGGCGCGTTCTTCGGGATCACGAAGCCGGAGATGTAGGCGAGCGTTCCTTCGCTCGGTGCCACGGCCTGGACGCTG
The DNA here is from genome assembly GCA_044224405.1 of Tagaea sp. GTDB lineage: Bacteria > Pseudomonadota > Alphaproteobacteria > CACIAM-22H2 > CACIAM-22H2 > Tagaea. Next base: position 211,831 of record JBGAKN010000006.1, read on the forward strand.
ATGCCCGCGTTCTGCCACTGGACGACGCGCGCCTTCCACATGATGCCAATGCCGAATTCTTCGGACTGGAGCCCCTGCGCGAACGCCTCGTTGGTCGGGTAGATGCGCATCCCGGCCTTCTTGCAGTCGAGCAGCAGCTTCTTGCCGGGTTCGAAATTGGTGATGGACCCGCCGGCGGCGAGGGCAGCCGCGGCGATCGTGTACTGGTACTGGATGTCGATGATGCCGAGTTTGCTGCCGTGCTTGGTATCGAAAACGTCCTTGTAGCTTTTGGGGGCCACGGGAACGAGCTTGGGATTGTAGACCGCGACCTTGCCCGAATAGATGTGTCCGATGCCGTAGGTGTACTTCATCGACGGGAGGATGTTGCCCGCGTTCTTGAGCTTGGAATAGTCGACCGGCATGACCGTGCCGGCATCGTGCATCTGGAACATGTTGATCGACGAGAGGGCCTGCAGGTCGGCAGTGCCTCGTGGCAGGCGCTGCTCGGCCAGCATCTTCGAGCGGCGCTGCGGGTCTCCCGCCTGGTCCTGGATCACTTCCCAGCCCTGCTTGATCAGGATCGGCTGCTCGATGTTCTTGTTGAGCAGCCGCGCATAGTCACCGCCCCACGTGCCGACGACGATCTTGCCCTTCGACTGCGCGCGGGCACCGACGGGAAGTCCGAGGACGCCTGCGCCAGTCGCGACGACCGCGCCGGCAAGGACGCCGCGGCGCGAGATCTTCTTATGGTTCGCCATTTTCCGCCTTCTCCTGTGTTGATGATCAGAATTCCACGAATGTCAGCCCGCGAAGATCCGGGCCGTATCCCTGTTCCAACCGAGCCGGACGGTATCGCCGATCGCGGGGGGTGCTTTCTCGGGATTGTTGGGCATCTGCACGATGATCCGTTCGGCTGGCGACACGCGCACATGAAGGTCGATCGCCGCGCCGAGATATGAGAGGAACTCGACCTTGCCGTCGAACCGGTTGTCTGTCGGCGCGGCACCGGGGCCGGCAAGGACGACGCGCTCGGGGCGCAACGCGAGCGTCGCCTTGCCGGCAGCGCCGTTGCCGCAGGCGATCGCAAGGCCGCCGGCCGAAACGAAGCGGCCATTGCCGTCGATCCGTCCTTCGATGAAGTTCGACCGGCCCACGAAATCGGCGACGAATCGGTTCGCGGGGCGTTCGTAGAGATCGTGCTGCGTGCCGACCTGGCAGATGCGCCCCTCGCTCATGACGACCAGCCGGTCGGCCATCGTCAGCGCCTCTTCCTGGTCGTGCGTGACCATCACGGTCGTGAGGCCGAGCTTGCGCTGCAACTCGCGGATCTCGACCCGGACCTCGTGGCGAAGCTTCGCATCGAGATTGGAAAGCGGTTCGTCGAGCAGCAGGATGTCGGGCCGGAAGACGAGTGCGCGGGCGAGGGCGACGCGCTGCTGCTGCCCGCCGGAAAGCTGGCGCGGCAGGCGGTCGCCGAGGTGATCGAGCCGGACGAGGCGCAGGGCCTCGGCAATCTTCGCCGGCATCTCGCCCTTGGGCACCTTGCGCATCTCCAGGCCGAACGCGACGTTCTGGTTCACCGTCAGGTGCGGAAACAGCGCGTAGCTCTGGAAGACGAGGCCCGCGTTGCGCTTCCAGGGCGGCAGGGTCGTGACATCCTTGCCGTCGAGGCGGACCGAGCCTGTCGTCGCCTCGATAAAGCCGGCGACGATGCGCAGCGTCGTCGTCTTGCCGCAGCCCGACGGGCCGAGAAGCACGAGAAACTCGCCGTCCGCGACGTCGAGGGAGACATTGTCGAGTGCCGTCAGATCGCCGTAGCGCTTCGTGACACCTTCGATCTGGAGACGGGCCATGCTCTTAGACCACCCGGCTGATCTTGACGAAACGGTCGGTCAGCAGCATGGCACCGGCGATGAGGATGATCTGAAGCACGGAGACCGCCGCGATCGTCGGATCGATCTTCCATTCGAGATACTGGAGGATCGCGATGGGCAGCGTCGTTCGACCGGGTCCGACGAGGAAAAGGCTCATTTCCAGATTCCCGAATGACGAGATGAAGCCGAACATGGCCGCGGCGACCATGCCGGGAAGGATCGAGGGCAGGGTGATGCGCCGGAAGGTCGTGAACCTGTCGGCACCCAGGCTCTGAGCGGCCTCTTCGATCGAGCGGTCCATGCCCACGAGCGTGGCGGTGACGAGGCGGACGGTCCACGGGATGACGATCAGGACGTGCCCCGCGATCAGGCCGCCGAGCGAGCCGAGGATCGGCAACTCGGTCAGGATCTCTGTCTCGACGTGGAAGACGTAGAGCGCGATCCCGAGCACGATGCCGGGTACGACGAGCGGCAGCAGCAGCGTGTTGCTGACTGCTTCCTTGCCTACGAAACGGGAGCGAACGAGGCAGACGGCGGCCGGAACGCCCAGGGCAATGCCGATGAGCGTGGCGACGACCGCAACCTGCAGGCTGAGAATGAAGCCCGAGACGAAACGCTCGTTTCCGGGGACCGCCTGGAACCAGCGCAGCGAATATCCCTGTGGCGGGAAGGACGGGATTTCCTGCGCGAAGAACGCGAGCCAGGTGACGAATACCAGCGGCAGCAGCATGTACGCCATCGACAGCGCTGCCACTCCTTTCAGGGTCGCCCGCCCGATTTTCTGGGTTCCGATCCGCTCTGCGAGACTATTCACGCCCCTGACCCCGCCGTCCCCTAGTTCAGCCGGTTCTTGTGCATCTTCCCGCCCTTCATGATCATCGACAGATACTTGCCCTGCTCGGTGAGCAGGCCGAGATTCTTGAGCGGATTGCCGTCGACGACGATCATGTCGGCATAGGCGCCGGGCTTCAGCGTGCCGACCTTGCCTGGCATGCGCAGGATGTCGGCCCCGATCAGGGTCGCCGACTTGATGATTTCCATCGGCGACAGCACGGCCTGGCGGATCGTGAATTCGCGCGACTGGTCCCAGTGCAGTTCGCCCAGCAGATCGGTGCCGTAGGCGACGGGAACGCCATTGCGCTTGCAGATCTCGAGCGACTTGAGCCCGCCCTGGAGAACGACATCGTTTTTCTCGAGGCTTTCGGCCGTCATGCCCCATTGCGCCGCGCGTTCCTTCATCGCGTAGTAGGTGACGAGATTGGCGACGAGGAACATATCCTTCTTCGCCATCAGCTTGGCCGACGCATCGTCGATGAGATTGCCGTGCTCGATCGTGCGCACGCCGAATTTGGCGGCGCGCGTGATCGCCTTGGCCGAATAGGCGTGGGCGCACACGTAGCGGCCGAACGCTTCGGCTTCCTCGACCGCCGCCTTCACTTCGCCGTCGGAGAACTGGAGGCTGTCCAGCGGGTCGTAGGGCGAAGCCACGCCGCCGGACATCATGATCTTCACGTGATCGGCGCCCTGGCGCATCTGTTCGCGCGCCGCCTTGCGCACGCCGTCGACGCCGTCGGCGACCGCCGACTTGAACATCAGGCCATTGCAGCAGACGCAGGCGCCGTCGGTGAAGGTGCGTCGGCGCGAGTCCGAATGCCCGCCCGTCGGGCCGATAGATTGCCCGGCGATGTAGAGGCGGGGACCGACGATATGGCCCGTCTCGACCGCCGTCTTGATGCCCCAGTCGGCGCCACCGGTGTCGCGCACGGTCGTGAAGCCACGGTTGAGCATGGCGGTAAGTCGCGTGGCGGCGCGTGCCGTGACGAGCGTCATCGGCAGGTTTTCCATGAAGCGGATATTCACTTCCGAATGCAGCGCGTGGACGTGGCTGTCGATCAGGCCGGGCATCAGGGTCTTCCCGCCGCAATCGATCTTCGCAGCGTCCTTGGCCTTGATCGGCTTGTCGGACAGCGCCTTTACCTTGTCGCCTTCGACGAGGAGCTGGTAGCCGCGGCGGATCTCGCCGAAGGTCGGTTCAAGAAGCGCGAAGTTGGTCAGCAGCAGTTGTTCGCTCATGGCGGTCGGATCCTAGCGCAGCGTGTTCTTGTGGAACTTGCCGCCCTTCACGATGGCGGAAAGGTGGCGACCCTGGTTCTGGAACAAAGCGAGGTTCTTGATCGGGTTCCCGTCGACGAGGATCATGTCGGCGAAGGCACCGGGCTTGAGGCAGCCGAGCTTGCCTTCCATGCGCAGCACCTTGGCGCCGATGGTCGTCGCGGACCGGATGACCTCGATCGGCGAGACGACCTGCGCGCGGATCGTGAATTCCTGCGACTGCTCGTCCTGCAGCTGGCCGAGCAGGTCGGTGCCGTAGGCGACGTCGACGCCATGGCGCTTGCAGATCTCGAGCGAGCGGAGCGCGCCTTCGATCACCACGTCGTTCTTGGCGAGCATCTCGGCGCTCATGCCGAATTCCGCCGCACGCTTCTTCATCTCGAAGTACGTCACGAGATTGGCGACGAGGAACATGCCCTTGGACGCCATCAGCTTGGCCGACGCGTCGTCGACGAGATTGCCGTGCTCGATCGTGCGCACGCCGGCTTTCGCCGCACGCGTGATGGCCTGCGGCGTGTAGGCATGCGCGCAGACATAGCGCCCGAACGCATGCGCCTCTTCGACGGCCGCGTGGACCTCGTCCATTGAAAACTGGAGGCTGTCGAGCGGATCGTACGGCGAGGCGACGCCGCCCGACATCATGATCTTGATGTGGTCGGCGCCCTGGCGCATTTCCTCGCGCACGGCGCGGCGCACTTCGGTGACGCCGTCGGCCACGCCCATTGAGAACGCAAGGGCATTGCAGCAATGGCAGCGCGAGCCGGGATCGGTGCGGCGGCGGCCGTCGCTGTGACCGCCGGTGGGGCCAATGGCCTTGCCGGCGATGAAGATGCGGGGGCTTGCGATGTGGCCCTTTTCGGCTGCTTCCTTGAGGCCCCAATCGGCGCCGCCGGTGTCGCGCACGGTCGTGAAGCCGCGGTCGAGCATCTTGCGCAGCTGGTTGGCCGCGCGCGCCGTCATCAGCGTCAGCGGAACGTTTTCCATATTGCGGATCACGACTTCGGAAAGGACCGCATGGACATGGCTGTCGATCAGGCCCGGCATCAGCGTGCGCTTGCCGCAATCGACGACGGTGGCGTCCTTCGACTTGATCGGCTTGGCCGAGACCTCGCGGATCCTGTCGCCTTCGACGAGGATCTCGTATCCGCCCTTGAGGCCGCTTGCCTCGGGGTCGAGCATCTCGAAATTACGGAACAGATACTGTGCCATTGCCGCCTTGCTCCCCGTCATGTCCGTCAAATGTTGACCTTTCGGCCAACGCCGTCAATGTCCGCAATTGCGGTCAACCTTTCACTTCCTGCAGAAGGCTGGGAACAAGAAGTCCGGCGAGAATCTTCGCATTCCGGATCTCGGCCGGTCCATACATGCCTTCTTCGCCGCAGAAATTCAGTGTGCCCAGACGTCGTCCGGCATGGCGGATTGGCGAATTCATGATCGCCGTGATGCCGAGCGAAAAGATGAGCTCGTAATCGAAGAACGTCTCTTTCACTTCTGCACGGGTCGGCGCGATGAAAACTTCGCCGGAAACCATCTGTTCGTGGCTCTTCTTGATCTTCGAAAGCGGCTTGCTGCCGCCAATCGGATAGGCCTGCTCGTTGCTGGAATGCACACGCACGACGGCCTGTGCGGCTTCATCGTACTTGAGCGTCGTCAGCAGCACCCAGCCGCACGTCTCCGCCGCCACCTTCTCGACTGCCTTGTAGATCTTCTGACGGTCAGCATGCTCGCCGGTAAGCGCGATGATTTCGGCGATATCGGCATGTTCGAGGGCGCGGGACTTCTTCGGCATTGTCTGATCTTTCAGGGCTTGAGTGGCGAAGTGGCCTGGGGGCGTTCGGGCAGGCGGACATCCGGAATTCGCTCAGGCACGAGGCCGCGCGCGCGCACGCGCAGCACGAGCAGCAGGGCCACGGCAATGAAGATCTCGCGCAGGGCAGCACCCTGAACAGCGGAAATCTCCGGGATGTACGGAACGACGAAGCGAGTGGATTCGAGGAAGAACACGACGACGACGGCGCCCACGATGGCGCCGATATTGTTGCCGAGCCCGCCGGCGAGAAGCGAGAGCTTGATGTAGAGCGTCAGCAGCGGTGCAAACAGGTCGGGCGCGATGTAGCTGGTGAAGTGCCCGTACAGCGCGCCCGACAGGCCGAGCGCCGCCGAGCCGACGGCAAAGGCCTTCACCTTGAACATCACCACGTTCTTGCCGGCGACCTGCACGACCTGCTCGTCCTCCCGGATGCCGCGCAGGACACGGCCGAACGGCGAGTGATTCAGTCGCTCGAACAGGAAAAACAGGACCACGACTGCGACGATTACAATCGCGAGGAACAAAATGTTGAACGCATGCGGATCGAGCGTGCCGCGCAAGGGGCCGGGAATGCCGGAAAGTCCGTCGGTGCCGTTCGCGAGCCAGATCTCGTTCGACATGACGATGCGCATCGTCTCGGCGAAGCCGAGCGTGACGATGGCGAGATAGTCGCCCCGCAGCCGGACCGTGATCAGCGAAACGAGAACGCCGACAAGCGAAGCCGCCGCAGTGCCTGCGACGATCCCGGCCGCGATTGGCCAGCCGAACTTGAGCGTCAACAGGGCAGAGGTGTAGGCACCGACGGCGAAGAATCCCACGAGGCCGAGATTGATGAGGCCGGCCATGCCCCATATCACGTTCATGCCCAGCGCCATCAGCGCATAGAGGCCGGCGGTGATGCCCATCGCGATGAGGTAATGTTCCATGCGATGCGCCTCAGTATGCCCGTTGGCCGAGAATGCCACGCGGCCGGAACGTCAGCACTAGCACGATGGCGATGAAGCCGACTGCCGTACGATAGGCCGGCGTGAGGAGGAGCAGGCTAAGTTCCTCCCCCACGCCGATGACGAGGGCTCCGACGACGGCGCCGGGAATGCTGCCGAGTCCGCCGACGACGGCGGCCGCGAAGACGGACAGGATCGTCCGGAACCCGACGAGCGGATCGATAGTCGTGTCGAGGCCGCTCAGCATGCCGCCGAGACCCGCAAGCCCCATCGCGATGAACGAGACGAGTCTCGCGACCATTTCCGAGTTGATGCCCTTGATGGCGGCAAGCATCGGATTGTCGGCGACGGCTCGCATGGCCTTGCCGGTGCGCGTCAAGGCGAGGAACGCGAACAACAGGCCCATTGCAACCACGGCGATCACTAGGTTCTCGACCTGCTGCGGGCTGATCCTGAGGCCCGAGACGACCCAGTCGCGGCGGAGCGGGAGGTCGTATCCACGCATCTGGTTGCCGAAGCCAAAGCGAACGAAGTTCTCGAGGGCGATGGTCAGGGCGATTGACCCGATCGCAGTCGTCACGAAGCCGGATGCGCGCAGAGGACGCAGGACAAATTCGTCGGAAAGCCAGCCGATGAATCCGGCTGCGATGAAGGCGGCAATTAGCGAAGGGACGACCGGCAGCCCGAACGTCGTGTTGGCGACGAAGCCGGCGAAGGCTCCAATCGTCATGTGCGAAGCAAGCGCGAAATTGGTGAAGCGCAAAACGGCGAAGATCGCGGTAAGCCCGATGGCCGGCACGGCAAGGACCGTTCCCGCCATCAGCCCGTTCAGGATCAACTGGAGTACTTCCATCTGCGATCGATGCCCTGTGCGCGGAAAATGCGGGGCGGCAGCCGCGATGGCCGCCGCCCCTCGTGGATCAGACGAGCTTGAGGAACTCCAGCTTGCCCTTCGCGACCTTCATGTAGCGGAAGCGGCAGCCCGTGATGTCGCCGATATCGGTGAACTCGCAGGGGCCGGAAGCGCCGTCGTAGTTGATCTCCTTGCCGGCCGCGAGCGCCTTCAGGCCCTCGACGGCCGTATAGACCTTCTCGCCGCCGCCCTGGCTGATCTTGCGGACATTGTCCTTGAGGACGACGCCGGTCGTGTCTTTGGCCTTCGCCATCGTAAGGACGGCCATCGACGCCCAGTCGGTCGCCTGCGCGACATAGCCGTCGATTTCCTTCAGGCCCAGACGGTCGCAGGCCTGCTTGTAGGCCGTGCTTTCGATGTCGGCCGAAGGCTGGCCGGTCATGACGCCTTCCGAGACTTCCGCCGGGATCGTGTCGAGTGTGGCCTGCGGCACGGCGTAGGACTGGCAGAAGCGACCGAGATTGATGTTGGCGCGATAGAGATCGCGCAGCACCACGACGGTGTCGGGCGCATAGCCGTTGAGATAGAGGAAATCCGGCTTTTCCTTCATCGCCTGGTCGATTTCGGAGCGATAGGTGGCCTTGTCCTTCTCGTACACGATATGGGAGACGACCGCGCCGCCCTTGCTCTTCATCAGGGCTTCCAGATGTTCCTTCGTCGGCTGGGCGAATGGCGCCTGGATCCCGATGATCGCCAGCCGCTTGTGGCCCATGCTGGTGACGAACTCGCCATGCGAGGTCGCCTGCAGCTTGCTGTTCGGCTGGGTGCGGATGATGTAGCCCTGATGGGGGAGCAGCGTGATCGTGTCGGCGCCCGACACCGTCATGAGAAGTGTCTTCGATTCCCAGCAGACTGGCGCCACGGCTGCCGTGACGGCCGATGCCCAGGTCCCCATGATGACGGAAACCTTGTTGACCTCGATCAGCTTGCGGGCGGCGCGCACGGCGGCTTCCGGGTTGGTCTGGTCGTCCTCGACGACTGCCTCGATCCGGCGACCCAGCACGCCGCCGACCTTGTTGACGTCATCGAAGACGGCTTGCATGGCCTTCAGCATGCGCGGGCCGTCGTTTCCTCCTGCACCTGTCAGCGGCGTGAGGATGCCCACCCGGATCGGTTCGGCCTGCGCCTGGACCTGGAAGGGAAAGGCTCCGGCCGCCGCGGTCGCGGCGGACATTTTCAGGATTGATCTGCGGTTCAGCTTCTTCATCGCGTTCCCCCATGCTTTCGGATGTCGTTCGGATTCATCATCCACCAAGGAATATCCGCCGGATCTCGGGGTTCGCGGCGAGTGCCGCAGCCTCCCCGGTCCGGCTGTTCTTGCCGTCGACAAGAATGTACGCCTTGTCGGAAATCGCCAAGGCCTCGCTGGCGTTCTGCTCGACCATGCCGATCGAGAGTCCCTCTCGGTTGATCTCGACGATGGCATCGAAAAGCTTCTCGGCCGCGAGCGGCGACAGGCCCGCCGACGGCTCGTCGAGTACGAGCACGCTCGGCTCGACCATCAGCGCCATCGCCATCGCGAGGATCTGGCGTTCGCCGCCCGACAGGGTGCGCGCGGCGTGCCGCTGCTTGGTTCCGAGGACGGGAAACCGCTCCATCGCCCGGACGATCCGGCCGGCGACGGCGCCCGGATCGATATAGCCGCCCATTTCGAGATTCTCGCGCACGCTGAGCGAGGGGAAGATGTTGTGCTCCTGCGGAACGTAGGCGAGCCCCGCGCGCGCGATGTCGCGCGGCAGCCGTCCGGTGATGTCGTGGCCATCGAGCGTGACGCTGCCGCTCTTGGGCTTCAGCAGGCCGGCGATGGTTTTCAGCAGCGTCGATTTGCCGGCGCCGTTCGGACCGATGATGCAGACGATCTCGCCCTTGCCGACTGCGAAGTCGACGCCCTTGAGGATCTCGTCCGCGGCGCCATAGCCGGCAACGATCCCGTGTGCGGAAAGCTCGGCCACTAGCCGGCACTTCGCCAGCGGCGGCCCATATAGGCCTCCTGGACCTGGCTGTTGTTGGCGATCTCCTCGAACGAGCCGCTCGCGAGATGGCGGCCTTCGGCCATGACGATCACGCGGTCGCACAGGCGCGCGATCATGTCCATGTGATGCTCGATCAGCAGGATCGGCAGGCCTTCGCGTGCGAGGCGTTGCAGATGCTCGCCGATCTCGCGCGCCAGCGTGGGATTGACGCCGGCGACCGGCTCGTCGAGAAGCAGCATCTTGGGTTCGGCCATAAGTGCGCGACCGATCTCGAGCAGCTTTTTTTGTCCGCCGGAGAGAGCCGATGCCGGATTGCGGATCACACGCATGAGATTCAGGCGCTCGGCGATCGCGACCGCTCGGTGCAGCAACGCTTCCTCGCGTTCGATGCTTGCGCGCGTACGTCCGAATGCGTGCCAGATGCCTTCGCCGGGTTGGTCCGCGCCATAGAGCATCAGATTGTCGAGGACGGAAAGACGTTGGAGACCACGCGCGATCTGGAAGGTCCTCAGCAGTCCGACATTCGTGATCTGGTCGGGCCGTCGGCCGGCGATTTCCGTGCCGTCGAACGAGATTCGGCCGCCGTCTGGCGGGATCACGCCGGAAATGCAGTTGAAAAGAGTCGTCTTGCCTGCGCCGTTTGGTCCGATGAGGCCGGTGATTCCGGCACCGGGTACGGAAAACGTCACGCCGTTCAGCGCGTTTACGCCGTAAAAGCTGCGCGTGACGTCGCTGATCTCAAGCATTGCCACTTCCGCTTTCGACGAAGCGTCGCTTCATGTCTTTCGCCCCTTTTCGGTCCTACGGAGTGACGGATACTGCCAAGACTATGCCAACCTGTCGGGAGGCATTATTGTCACATTTCTTGTTGATGAGTGAGAAATCGGCACAGCCGGCTTTCGCCATCGGTTCCATTTTCCGCAGTTTCGCCCTCGATGACCCAGAACATCTACGACAACCCCGATTTCTTCGCTGGTTATGCCCGCCTTCCGCGCTCCGTGAGCGGTCTCGACGGCGCCGCCGAATGGCCCCGGCTTCGCGCGATGTTGCCGCCGATGGCGGACGCCCGGATTCTCGATCTGGGATGCGGCTACGGCTGGTTCGCGCGCTGGGCCAGAAATGCCGGCGCTGCAAGCGTCCTCGGGCTCGATGTGTCGGAAAAGATGCTTGCCCGCGCGATGGCCGATACGAAGGACGATGCAATCGCATACCGGCGCGAAGATCTGGAGAGCCTTATCCTGCCGGCGGCGGCCTGGGATGTCGTCTACAGCTCGCTGACGTTCCACTATATCGTCAGGCTGGAGGCGCTTTTCGCGCAGGTGTACAAGACGTTGGTGCCGGGCGGCCATTTTGTCTTCTCGGTCGAGCATCCGATCTACACAGCCCCGAACGTCCCGAAATGGAACAAGGACGAAGCACGTAGTTCCACCTGGAACCTTGACGGCTATCTCGAGGAAGGCCCGCGCCGGACCGACTGGATTGCCAAGGGCGTCGTCAAACAGCACCGCAGCATCGGCACCTACCTGACGCTGCTGCTGCGCCAGGGTTTCCGGTTGACGCAGATCGAGGAATGGGGGCCGACCGACGCCCAACTCGCAGATCACCCGGAATGGAAGCTGGAGCGCCAGCGCCCGCCGTTCCTGCTTGTTGCCGTGGTCCGCGACTAGATATCCGGCGTGCCGGCGCCTTTATCGCTCAAAATCAATGCAGAAATCGCGCTGGACGCTGCAGTGCGGCATGATTCAGACGATGCGCAGGTACGTCGAAAGTTCAGCGGGATCCATCAATTCGGTTAGCCTTTTCATCCTCTTTTTCGGTAACATCCCGCGGAATCACATTAGGGAGGAATTCATGATCAATAAAATCACAGCCCTGTCGATTGGCGCGCTCATGCTGGTCGGCGGTCAGGCAATCGCTCAGGTTCCCGCCGGTTATCCGGCGGACTACGCCAAGCTGATCGAGGAAGGCAAGAAGGAGCGCACGCTCACCATCTATTCGACGACCGATGCGAAGGCCGCGGCCCCGCTCATCAAGGGCTTCGAGAGCGCCTACGGCATCAAGATCGAGTTCAACGATCTCAACTCGACCGAGCTCTACAACCGCCTGATCGCGGAATCGGCCGCCGGCACCGGCACGGGCGACCTCGCCTGGTCGTCGGCACCCGATCTGCAGATCAAGCTGGCCGCCGACGGCCTCGCGGCGAAGTACGCTTCGCCCGAGATCAAGGCGCTGCCGACCTGGGCGGTTTACGAGAACATGGCTTACGGCACGACCTACGAACCGATGGCGATCGTCTACAACAAGGCGCTCGTTCCGGCCGGTGACGTGCCGCAGAGCCACGGCGATCTCACCAAGCTCCTGACGACGAAGACGGCGGCTTACAAGGGCAAGGTCACGGCCTACGATCCCGAGCGCTCGGGCGTGGGTTTCCTGATGATGAACCGCGACGTGATCGCGCAGCCGGCGAGCTGGGACCTCTTCAAGGCAATGGGCGCCGCCGACGCGAAATTCTACACGAGCGCCGGCGCCATGATCGAGAAGGTCGGATCGGGCGAGCACACGATCGCCTACAACATCTTCGCTTCCTACGCGATCCTGTCGGCGAAGAAGAACCCCAACCTCGCGATGGTCTGGCCGTCGGACTACACGCTGATCGCCACGCGCGTCGCCTTCGTGCCGGCCAAGGCCAAGCACCCGGCGGCCGGCAAGCTGTTCCTCGACTATCTGCTGTCGAAGGCGGGGCAGGAAGTGATCGCCAAGGCCGAGCTCTATTCGATCCGTGCCGATGTTGCAGGCACCGAGACCGCCAAGGCCGTCAACGAGAAGCTCGGTGACAAGGCGCGCCCGATCCCGGTCAGCGGCGAGCTGCTCGAGACGCTGAAGCAGGACAAGCGCCTCGACTTCATGAACAAGTGGCAGGCAGCGATCAAGAAGTGATCCGGATCGCTTCCAGCGAGGGGACGCGCCGCGCCGTAATCGCGGTCATGGCGGTATGCGTCCTCTCGCCGATCCTGCTTATCGCGTATCAGAGCTTTCTCGACGCTCCGTTCTTCGATTCCCGGGCCCGCCTGTCGCTGTGGGCCTACGGGTTCGTCTTCGGCGAGGCCGATTTCTGGCGCGCGCTCGCGACGACGGCGGGCCTTGCCGTCGGCATGACGGCGATCTCAGTGCCGCTCGGCGCGCTGCTCGCGTTTCTGACGACTCGCACCGACATGCCGGGGCGCGGCTTCGTGGAGCCGTTGCTGCTCGTCCCGATCTTCCTTTCGCCGCTCGTGCTGGCATTCGGCTACGTCGTTTCGATGGGGCCGGTCGGGTTCGTGACGATCTGGTGGCGGACCCGTTTCGGCGAGCCGCCGTGGGACATCTATTCCTTCACCTCGCTTGTCGTCATCGCGGGCCTGACGCACGCGCCGCACGTCTATCTCTATGCCTCGTCGGCGCTGAAGGCGTTACCGGGCGATCTGGAAGAGGCCGCGCGCGTCACGGGTGCCAATTCCGGGCGCATCGCGCTCGACGTCTCGATCCCGATGATCACGCCGGCACTGCTCTTTTCGGGCGTGCTGATCTTCTTTCTCGGCTTTGAGGTCTTCGGGTTGCCGCTGATCCTCGGCGACCCGCAGGGCCTGCTCGTGCTGTCGACCTATCTCTACAAGCTCACGAACAAGCTCGGCGTGCCGTCCTACCAGCTGATGGCCGTCGTCGTGATGGTCATCCTCGTCGTGGCACTGCCGCTCGTGTTCCTGCAGCGGCGCCTGCTGCGGACCGCCCAGCGTTTCGTCGCGGTGAAGGGCAAGGCTGTCCGCACGAACCTCATCGCGCTGCGCGCTTGGCGCTATCCGGCGCTCTTCCTGATCCTGCTCTGGTTCTTCGTGACGGTGGCGCTGCCGATGGCGGGGCTCGTCCTGCGATCGTTCGTCTCCAGCTGGGGGATCGGCATCAACGTCCTCGACGTCCTGACGCTCGACAACTATGCCGAGCTGTTCGAGGACTCCGAAGTCGTCCACGCGATCACCAATACGGTCCTGATCGCGACGATCGGCGGCGCGCTTTCGGTCGCCTGCTACACGGCGATCGCGCTGGCCCAGCATCGCTGGCCGTCGGCATGGGCGCGTTTTGCGGACTATATCGTCATGCTGCCGCGCGCGATGCCGGGCATTGTCGCGGGCCTCGCGATTTTCTGGGTGTTCCTTTTCACGACGCCGCTCACGCCGCTGCGCACGACGCTGTTCGCCGTATGGGCCGCCTATTCGCTGGTCTGGCTCGCCTATGGACTGCGCCTCGTGCAGAGCGCACTGCTGCAGGTGGCGCCCGAACTCGAAGAGGCCGCGCGCGTCGTCGGCGCCGGGACGGGGCGCACGATGCGCGACGTGACGGTGCCGCTGATCAAGAATGGCATGCTCGCTGCCTGGCTGCTGATCCTGCTGATTTTCGTGCGCGAATACTCGACGGCCGTCTATCTGCTGGGGCCCGGGACGGAAGTCATCGGCTCGCTCGTCGTTTCGCGCTGGGCGGGCGGAGCGGTCGACATCGTCACCTGCCTTTCCTGTGTCAATGTCGCCCTCATCTCGATCGGCCTGCTGATCGCGATGCGGTTGGGAGTGAAGCTCCATGGTTGATCTGGTCGTCGAAGATCTCCGCATCAAGCTCGGCGGAAACGAGATCCTGAAAGGCGTCTCGCTGGAACTGCGGCGGGGCGAGGTCGCGGCACTTCTCGGACCGTCCGGTTCGGGCAAGACGACGCTGCTGCGCGCGGTCGCGGGCCTCGAGCAGCCATATATGGGGCGCATCAGCGTGGCGGGCACGCCCGTGTTCGACGGTGCGACCGGGCTGGTCGTGCCGACCGAGGCACGCGGCCTCGGGTTCGTCTTCCAGTCCTACGCGCTGTGGCCGCACCGCACCGTCGAAGAGAACGTCGCGTACAGTCTCAAACTGCGGGGCATGGAGAACGAGGCGCGGCGCGGCGCGGTCCAGAAGGCGCTGGACAGTCTCGGGCTCGGCAAGCTCGGTCATCGATATCCGCACGAACTTTCCGGCGGGCAGCAGCAGCGTGTCGCGATCGCGCGTGCGCTCGTCTACGGGCCGTCGGTCGTCCTGCTCGACGAACCGCTATCGAATCTCGACGCCAAGCTGCGCGAGGAAGCGCGCGCTTTCCTAAAAGAGCTGATCGAGCGTGAGAATCTCGCCGCCCTGATGGTCACCCACGACCAGAGCGAGGCGCTGGCGATCGCGAACCGCATCCTGCTTCTCAACCGCGGTGTCGTCGAGCAGGCGGGAACCCCGCAGGAGATGTACGGATCGCCCAAGACCCTGTTCGTCGCGGAATTCATGGGCTCCAACAACCGCATCGACGGCACGATCGTTTCCGTGAGCGGTGGTCGCGCCAGCCTGCGTGTCGGCGAAGTGACGTTCGAGGGCGTGGCGCGCTGCGGTGCCGATCGCACCGGACAGGCCGGGACGGCGATCGTACGCGTCGAAGCGGGCCGCATCGTCGGCGAGGGTGGACCCAACCGCGTGCGCCTCGATCTCGTCACGTCGATGTATCTCGGAAACCTGTGGGAGCATGTGTTCCGCGGCGGCGGCGTTGCCGTGCGCGTGCAGCATTCGGGGGCCGCTCCTAAGCAGGTCGAGTGGATCGAACTTCCGGCCGAACAGCTCTGGATCTTCTAGGCTTTTCGGTCAATGCGCGAAATCGGCATCGGCGTCATCGGCACGGGCTTCATGGGCAAGGCGCATGCGCTTGCCTACAATGCAGCCGCCGCGACATTCCCGGGATCGCTTCGCCCTGTGCTCGTTGCCGTCGCCGACAACGTGGCCGCTGCTGCTGAGGCGACAGGCAAGCAGTTCGGCTTCCGGAAGTGGCATGCGGACTGGCGTGCCGTGGTCGCCGATCCGGATATCGGCATCGTCTCGATCACCACGCCGAACATCCTGCATGCCGAGATGGCGATCGCCGCCGCGAAGGCCGGCAAGCACATCCATTGCGAGAAACCGCTTGCGCCCGATGCCGCCACGGCGGAGACGATGGTCCGCGCGGCGGAATCGGCGGGCGTGGTCACGCAGGCCGGATTTAACTACCTCAAGAACCCGGTGATCAAGCTGGCGAAGGAGATGGTCGAGGCTGGGGAACTGGGCGAGATCACCGGCTTTCGTGGCATTCATGCCGAAGACTATATGTCCGACCCCGAAGTGCCCTATAGCTGGCGCCTCGACCGGAGCGGCGGCCCCGGCGTCATCGCCGATCTGGGCAGCCACATCATCGCGATGGCGCGATACCTGCTTGGCCCGATCGAGCGGCTGACTGCCGATCTCGAGACGGTCGTGAAGTCGCGGCCCGTCGCGCGTGGTAGCGCCGAGCGGCGCAAAGTCGACGTCGATGACATCGCCCGCCTGACCGTGCGTTTCGCGCGCGGCTGCGGCGGTACGCTTGAGGCGAACTGGATGGCGACCGGCCGGAAGATGCAGCTCGGCTTCGAACTCAGCGGCACGAAGGGCGGTCTCGTCTTCTCGCAGGAGCGCTTCAACGAGCTCGCGTTCTATCGCGCCGGCGGCGATCCGCGCCTTGCCGGGTTCACGCGGATCGAGGCGGGCCCGCAGCATTCGCCGTACGTGAATTTCTGCGTGGCGCCCGGCCATCAGCTCGGTTTCAACGACTTGAAGACGATCGAAGTGGCCGAGTTCCTGGCCGCGATCGCCGGCGGCCCGCGACCCGGCCCGGATTTCCGCGAAGCCTGGGAGATCCAGAAGGTGATCGACGTGGCCGTCGCGGCGTCCGAACGGCGGCAATGGCTCCCGGTGAATTGAGGCAGCTTTTTCAATAGGGCCGGATCGTGCTATCGAACCGCCCGGCATCCCGAATTCCGATCCAGAGAGAAGAGAGACCCATGAAGCGCGTATTGCTCACCGGTGCGGCCGGCGATGTCGGCCGGCGCATCACCCCGCTGCTGAAGGCCGTGTATCCGGAAGTCGTGCTGTCCGACATCAAGGAACCGGCCGACACCAAGGGCCTCCGCTTCGTGCGTGCCGATATCTCCAATTTCGCCGAGACGGCGGCGGCCGTCGCCGGCATCGACGGGATCGTCCATCTCGGCGGCTATTCGGTCGAAGGCCCGTGGGAGTCGATCCTCAATGCCAACATCATCGGCTGCTACAATCTTTTCGAGACGGCGCGGCTCGCGGGCGTGAAGCGGGTCATCTTCGCCTCGTCCAATCACGCGGTCGGCTTCTATCCGCGCACGACGAAGATCCCGCATGACGTGACGGTGCTGCCCGACGGGCGCTACGGCGTTTCCAAGGCGTTCGGCGAAGCGCTCGGCGCGCTTTACGCGATGAAGCACGGCATGCGCGTCACGTCGCTGCGCATCGGCAACGTCAACGAGACGCCGCTCGATCTGCGCCGCATGGCGATCATGCTGCATCCCGAAGATCTCGTGCAGCTCATCCGGATCGGCCTCGAGCATCCGGAAATCGTCTATGAGGTCTTCTACGGCGCTTCGGGCAATACCCGCGCGTGGTGGGACAATTCGCGCGCCGAAGCGCTCGGCTACAAGCCCAAGCACAATTCCGAAGGCCAGCTCGCGGCCGCGCAGGCCGGGCAGGCGGTAGCACCCGCCGATCCGATCGGCGATTTCTACCAGGGCGGTACGTTCACGTCGGCGGAATACTCGGCCGATTTCTCCAAGCAGCGCACCTGGAAGGCGCCGCTCCGACCATGAGCGTCTAGGCGCGCGCCCGCGCGCCGGGCGCGTCGAACAGCGGGTCGATCTGGAGGCGGGCGCGCCTGCGCTCGCCGAGGATCTCGATTTCCCACACGGCCGTCGCCGCGTCCTTGCCGAGCGCTTCGCTGGGGACATAGCCGGTCGCGTAGGAGCAGCCGACATGGTGGCAATAGCCGCCCGACGTGATCCAGCCGACGACCTTGCCATTCTTCCACACCGCCTCGTCGCCGATCGCGTCGGCGTCGTCCGCCTCGACGACGAAGCCGACGCGCTGACGCGCGGGACCCTTCGCTTTTTCCTCGGCGGCGGCCGTCCGGCCGATGAATTCGTTCTTCGAAAGGTCGACGAAGCGGCCGAGACCCGCCTCGAACGGTCCGTAGATCGGGCGGAACTCGCGCGCCCAGGTGCCGAAGCCCTTTTCGCGCGCAAGCGCCAGAAGCGCGCGGCTGCCGAACGGGCGGATGCCGAATTCCTGGCCGGTGCGCCAGATGCTCTCGAACAGCGCAAGCTGATGCTCGGGCTTTACCCATATCTCGTAGCCGAGGTCGCCGGTAAAGCTGATGCGGCCGACCATCGCCTTCACGAGACCGACTTCCATTTTCGGACGGAAATCGAGGAAGCGGAATGCGCCCGTCGAAACATCGTCGTCGGTGAGGTTGGCGAGAAGGTCGCGCGCGCGCGGCCCGGCGATCGTCAGGCCGACGAGGCCGAGGCCCAGCGCCTTGACCGTCACGCTGCCGTCGGCCGGCAGATGCTGCTCGAACCAGCGCATGTGGTATTTCTCGGCCGTGCCGGAACCGAACACGTAGAGTCGGTCGTCGGCGGCCTTCGCGACCGTGAAGTCGCCAATCAGCTTGCCGCGCTCGTTGAGCATCGGCGACAGCGTCATCCGGCCGGTGCGCGGCATCTTGTTGGCGAGCATGCGCGAAAGCCACGCCTCGGCGCCCGGACCGGCGATCTCGT
Source organism: Tagaea sp. (assembly GCA_044224405.1). GTDB lineage: Bacteria > Pseudomonadota > Alphaproteobacteria > CACIAM-22H2 > CACIAM-22H2 > Tagaea. The sequence continues at coordinate 230,117 of JBGAKN010000006.1, forward strand.
ATTTCGCGAAGGTCGAGGTTTCGGAGACGCCGACAGTCGTGCGGACGGCCTCGCACTCGGCCTTCACGTGCTCGAAGTCGGTCGAACGGTGGAACGAGAACTCGTCCTTGACGCCGGCGGGGGCGAACCACAGCGGTGCCTCAAGGCCCCAATTGTCGCCCATCACGGCGCCGAGCTCCAGCCAGCGCTGGTACATCGGGTTGGTGCGCAGCGGCCGGCCGGCCGGCAGTTCCTCGTTCGGGAAGCGCACGCGGAACCGGCGGCCGTAATTCTCGACGACCTTGACCCGCGTATAGGCGCGCGTCGCCCATTCGCCATAGCGCGCGACGTCCATCGCCCACACGTCGAAGCCCGGATCGCCGTCGGCCATCCAGTTGGAAAGCGCAAGGCCCACGCCGCCGCCCTGGCTGAAGCCCGCCATCACGCCGCACGCGACCCAGTAGTTGCGCAGGCCGTTGATCGGGCCGACGAGGGGATTGCCGTCGGGCGCAAAGGTGAAGGGGCCGTTGACGATCTTCTTGATGCCGGTGCGCTGGAATGCCGGGAAATGGCGGAACCCGACTTCGAGATTGTCGGACATCCGGTCGAGCGCGTCGGGGAGCAGGTTGGGGCCAAAATCCCAAGGAGTCTCCTTCGGGCTCCACGGCACGCCGTGGCGCTCGTAAGTGCCGAGCAGCATCCCGTTGCGCTCCTGGCGCATGTAGATCTCGCCGTCGAAATCGACGACGTGCAGCACCATCTTGCCCGTCTTCTTGTTGATCTCGACGACTTCGGGCATGTCCTCGGTGATCAGGTACTGGTGCTCCATTGCCAGGATCGGCAGCTCGAGTCCGACCATGCGGCCGACCTCGCGGGCCCACAATCCGCCGCAGTTGACGACGTGTTCGGCGACGATCGTGCCCTTGTCTGTGATTACATCCCACCCGCCGTCGGCACGCGGTTTGGTGTCGAGCACGCGCGTGTGAGTGTGGACTTCCGCGCCCGCCTTGCGCGCGGCACCCGCGAACGCGTGCGTCGTGCCGTTCGGGTCGACATGGCCCTGGATCGGATCATACATCGCGCCGACGAACTGCGTCTTGTCCATGAGCGGGAGCAGGCGTTCGGCCTCGTCGAGCGAGACGAGCTCGAGCTGCATGCCCATATAGCGGCCCTTGGTGTGGATGTTCTTCAGCCACTCCCAGCGCGGCTTGGTCGCGGCGAGCATCAGGCCTTCGGTCATGTGCAGGCCGACCGACTGGCCGGAGATCTCCTCGATCTCCTTGTAGAGATTGATCGAATATTGCTGCAGCTTGGCGACGTTGGGATCGCCGTTGACCGTGTGCATGCCGCCCGCCGCGTGCCAGGTCGACCCAGCGGTTAGCTCCAGGCGTTCGAGCAGGGCGATATCGTTCCAGCCCTTCTTGGTGAGGTGGTAGAGCACGCTGGCGCCCACGACGCCGCCGCCGATGACGACCACCCTGTAGTGCGATTTCATGCGATGCGTTTCCTTCAGTCGCGGAAAACGACGGTCTTCGATCCGTTCAGCAGCACGCGCCCGTCGAGATGCCAGGCGATCGCGCGCGCGAGCACGCGCCGCTCGATGTCGCGCCCCTTGCGGACGAGATCCTCGGGCGTGTCGTGATGGCTGATGCGTTCGGCGTCCTGTTCGATGATGGGTCCCTCGTCGAGGTCGCCGGTCACGTAGTGGGCCGTGGCGCCGATCAGCTTCACGCCGCGCTGATGCGCCTGGTGATAGGGCTTGGCGCCCTTGAAGCCGGGCAGGAACGAGTGGTGGATGTTGATGCACTTGCCCGCGAGCTTGGCCGTCAGCGCGTCGGACAGCACCTGCATGTAGCGGGCGAGAACCGTGAGATCGACGTTCGAATCCCGGATGAGCTGCCAGAGCTGGTTTTCCTGCTCCATCTTCGTTTCGCGCGTGATCTTCAGGTGGTGGAAGGGCACGTCGCCGAAATCGTGATGCGCGAAATTCTCGCGCCCGTGATTCGACACGATGCCGACCAGGTCCATCCGCAGCTCGCCGATGCGCCAGCGATAAAGCAGGTCGGAAAGGCAATGGTCGAACTTCGAGACGAGCAGCAGCACGCGCTGGCGCTCGCCGCGCGCGCGCATCGCGAATTCCATGGCATAGCGGGCGGCGATGGGCTCGAACGTCTGCCGGATCTTCCCGATCGACGCATTGCCGTCGACCGGATTGAAGACGACGCGCATGAAGAAGCGGCCGCTTTCGGTGTCGTCGAACTGGTTCGCGTCGAGGATGTTGCAGCCGTTCTCGAACAGATGGGTCGAGACGGCGGCGACGATTCCCGCGCGGTTCGGGCAGGAGAGTGTCAGGACGTAGGATTCGGCCATCGTGGTCCTTGGCGGCGGCTTGCCGCAGGGCTTCAATTCCGGGCGTCGGTCAGGTGCAGGCCGTACTCGCCCGCGGATTCCTCCAGCCAATGCCACAGGTCGGCCGCGAAGGCCCGCGAGATAACGACATCGAATGTCGGGGTTTCGTCCTGTTGGACGATCTGGACCGAAAGATGCGAAAGCTGGGTCAGTGCGGTGCGGCCCGGGGCGAACGACCGGGGATGCAGGTCGAGCGTCAGGCCCTTTTCGAGGACGGCCCGGGCCTTCGGCCCTGCAATGCGGAATACGACCCGTCCGCCGGACTGGTCGATCACCGCGGCGGCATTGCCGAGAGCGTCTTCAAGTCTCGCCGCCTGATCGCGGATCGTCGAGATCGCCAGCAGCGCGTTCGGCCCGGCCCATGCGAGCGTCGTCCCGCCGGCGTTGCGTGCAGTTCCCGTATCGGGGAGATCGAGGCCGAGCGTCGTCTTGAGCGGAGCGGCGCAGTCCGACCGCCGGCCGGCGAACGGCTGGATCAGGCAGATCGAAAGCCCGTCGGACAGGCGGACCCGCACGCCCGGTTCGCCGTCGGTAATGCCGAAGCGGCCCGGCGCCGGCACGCCGAAGGGGGCGGCCGGAAGAAGCCTCGTATCAGCCACGCAGCCGCACTCCTTCGGGGTCGTAGAAGACCGGATTGCACACTTCGACCAGCACGCTGCGCCCGCGCACCGGATCGTGGGCGATGACCGTGCCGCCGATGCGTTCCTGCCCGCGCGACAGCAGGCCGAGGCCGATCGAATGGCCGAAGACCGGCGAGACGGTGACGGACGTCATGTGGCCGAGATCGTTCTCGATCTTCGGCGCGGCACCCTTCTCGATGAAGTGCGCGCCGGCGGCAAGGCGCTCGCCGCGGTCCACGGGCTTGAAGCCGACGAGGATCGGCCGGTCCGGATCGACCAGCGCCGGGCGCTTGGCAAGCATCCGGCCGATGAAGTCCTTCTTGGTCGAAACCATGCGGCCGAGACCGAGATCGCGGGCTGTCGTCTGGCCGTTGAGTTCGGCGCCCGCGGGATGGCCTTTTTCGATGCGAAGCATTGCCAGCGCCTCCGTCCCGTAAGGAAGGGCGCCCATGTCCTCGCCGGCCGCAGCGATCACCGCGATCAGTGACTCGCCATAGGCAGCCGGAACCGCGATCTCGTAGGCGAGCTCGCCGGAGAACGAGATCCGGTAGAGGCGCGCGGGCAGCCCGCCGACCGTGATCGCCGACCAGCCCATATAGGGGAGGGCGGCGTTCGAGATGTCGCACGCGGGATCGACGATCCGGCGCAGAAGTTCGCGCGATTTCGGCCCGGCCACGGCGATCTGGGCCCACTGGTCGGTGACAGAGGCGAACTGGACATCGAGATCCGGCCACAGGACCTGCGCGCAGAACTCCATGTGCTGGAGAACGCGCGCGGCGTTAGCCGTCGTCGTGGTCATCAGCCACTTGGTCTCGGCGAGGCGCGCAACCGTGCCGTCGTCGAGAACGAAGCCGTCCTCGCGCAGCATCACGCCGTAGCGGACCTTGCCGACGGCGAGCGTCGAGAGCGTATTGGCATAGAGGCGGTCGAGGAAGCGGGCGGAATCCTTGCCCTGCACGTCGATCTTGCCCAGCGTCGAGACGTCGCAGAAGCCCACATCGTTGCGCACGGCCTTTGCTTCGCGCGTCGCGGCCACGAGCCAGTCGTCGCCGATCCTCGGGAAATACTGCGCGCGCAGCCAGGCGCCGGCCTCGACGAACACCGCCTTGCGCCCGATCGCCCAGCGATGCGTCGGTGCGTGGCGCGTCGGGCGATAATGCTTGCCGCGCGAATGGCCGCCGAGCGCGCCGATGGCGACGGGCGTGAAGGGCGGGCGGAACGTGGTCGTGCCGACCTTCGCGATGTCGCTGCCGGTGATTTCCGCCATCAGGGCAAGGCCGGTCACGTTCGCGGTCTTGCCCTGGTCGGTCGCCATGCCGAGCGTGGTGTAGCGCTTCAGGTGCTCGACCGAACGGTAGCCTTCACGCTCGGCGAGCACCACGTCGTCGGCCGTCACGTCGTGCTGGAAGTCGACGAAGCTCTTGCCCTTCGCGCCCTTGACGCGCCAGAGCGGCGTTGCCGCCGACGGTTCCGGCGATACCGACGGGATCGCGGGCCGGCGCGTGGTGAAGCCCGCGGCTTCGGCCGCTTCGGCGCCGCTCGCCACACCCGTCGCGAGCGCCTGCTCGAGCGAGAATTGCGCCATGGCGGCACCCGCGACGCGCATGCCCTCGGGCAGCGTCTGCGGCACGAAAGCGGAAATCTGCGGATTCCACACCGGCTTGTGGCCGAGATGCGAGGCGATGTGCAGCGTCGGGTTCCAGCCGCTCGACATCGCGACGAGATCGCAGTCGATTGTCCGAACGCCGCCAATGCCTTCGACCTCGACGGCCTGAACGCCGTGCCGGTTGCCAAGCGCGCGGCGCACGACCGAGCCCGCCAGGAGTTCGGCGCCGGTCGCCGTCGCCTGCGCCTGCATCGCGGCGGAAGATTCGGGGCGCGGATCGATGATCGTTGCAACAGCAATACCGGCCGCTGCGAGATCGGCTGCCGTACGCGCGGCGTCGTCGTTGCCCGCGAAGACGACGGCGCGGTTCCCGGGCCGCACGGCGTAGCGGTTGACGTAGCTGCGCACGGCACCGGCAAGCATCACGCCCGGGCGGTCGTTGTCGCCGAACACGATGGGACGCTCGATGCTGCCGGCGGCCAGCACGGTCCGCTTGGCGAAGATGCGCCATGCGCGCTGGCGCGGCAGGAAAGGCGGCGGCTCGGGGAAGTGGTCGGCCACGCGCTCGACCGCGACGAAAGCCTTCTGGTCGTAACTGCCGAACAGCGTCGTGCGACGCAGGATGCGCACGTCCGGCAGGCTTTCGAGTTCGGCCTCGACCGTATGGAGCCAGTGCAGCGCGCTCTTGCCGTCGATCTCCTGCCGGTCGTCGAGCAGGCGGCCGCCAAGGCGGAAATCCTGCTCGATCAGCAGCACGCGTGCGCCGGCACGCCCGGCGGTCAACGCCGCCATCAGGCCGGCGGGGCCGGAACCGATCACCAGCACGTCGCAATGGACAGAGGCCTTCTCGTAGCGGTCGGGGTCTTCGATCCCCGATGCGCGGCCGAGCCCGGCCGCGCGCCGGATCATCGGCTCGTAGAGCTTTTCCCAGAAGGCCGCCGGCCACATGAAGGTCTTGTAGTAGAAGCCCGCCGCGATCAGCGGGCCGGCCACGCCGTTGATCGCCATCAGGTCGAACGCCAGCGACGGCCAGCGGTTCTGGCTCGCGGCGACGAGGCCGTCATAGAGCTCGATCTGCGTGGCGCGCGTGTTGGGTTCACGGCGTGCGCCGTCGCGCAGTTCGACGAGCGCGTTGGGTTCCTCGGCGCCTGCCGAAAGGATGCCGCGCGGCCGGTGATACTTGAACGAGCGTCCGACGAGCCGCACGCCGTTGGCGAGCAGGGCCGAGGCGAGCGTATCGCCCGGATGGCCAACATATTCGGTACCGTCGAAGCTGAAGCGGAGCGTGCGGCTGCGGTCGAGAAGGCCGCCGGCGCCGTTGCGCGAAGACTGAACGGTCATCGGGTGCTCCCGGCCGGGGCCGCCCGTACGCCGAGGATCTCGTGCGTGCGCGTGTCGCGCGTCACTTCGAGCCAGGCGCGGCAGCCGGCGATATGATGGAACCATTCGCGGTGCCGGCCTGCCGGGTTCTCGCGGATATAGACGTAGTCGATCCAGTCGGCGATCGCGTCGGATTTCTCTGGGCGGACCGGATCGGCGGATCCGATGGCCGTGAACTCGTCGACCGAGCGTTCGCCGCAATGCGGGCAGGGGATGCGCATCTTGCTTCGGTATCCGTCAGTGGAGGTTCGGCGTGGCGCCGGCGCCTTTTTCGTCGATGAGATGGCCGGTGGCGAAGCGGTCGAGCCGCAGGGCGGCGTTGAACGCGTGCGGTTCGTCGCGGGCGATCGTGTGCGCGAAGCACCATCCCGATGCCGGCGTGGCCTTGAATCCGCCATAGCACCAGCCGCAGTTGAGATAGAGGCCTTCGATCGGCGTCTTGTCGATGACCGGCGAGCCGTCCATCGACATGTCCATCACGCCGCCCCAGCTGCGCACGACGCGAAGGCGGCCGATCATCGGCATCAGGCCCATGCCTTCTTCCATCACGTGCTCGACCAGCGGCAGCGAGCCGCGCTGGGCATAGGTGTTGTAGCCGTCGAGATCGCCGCCGAAGACGAGGCCACCCTTGTCGGACTGGCTGATGTAGAAATGCCCGGCGCCGAAGGTGATGACGTTGTCGATCAGCGGCTTGATCGCCTCGCTGACGAAGGCTTGCAGTACATGGGTCTCGATCGGCAGGCGCAGGCCCGCCATCGCGGCGACGCGCGAGGAGTTTCCGGCGGCCGCCAACGCCACCTTCTTGGCGCGCACGAAGCCCTTGGTCGTCTCGACGCCGACGACCCGGTTGCCTTCCCTGCGGATGCCCGTGACCTCGCAATGCTGGCAGATGTCGACGCCGCGGCTGTCGGCGGCACGCGCGTAGCCCCACGCGACCGCGTCGTGCCGCACGGTGCCGCCGCGCGGCTGCAGCAGGCCGCCATAGATCGGGAAGCGCGCGTTGTCGAAATCGAGGTAGGGCACCATCGCGCGGACCTGGGCGGTGTCGAGCAGAACGGCATCGACGCCGTTCATCATCATCGCGTTTCCGCGCCGCGCGTAGGCGTCGCGTTGGGCGTCCGAATGGCAGAGATTGAGCACGCCGCGCTGGCTGACCATCGCGTTGTAGTTGATGTCCTGCTCGAGACCTTCCCAGAGCTTCAGCGACCATTCGTAGAAGGGCGTGTTACCGGGGAGGAGGTAGTTCGAGCGGATGATCGTCGTGTTGCGCCCGATATTGCCCGAGCCGACATACCCCTTCTCGATCACGGCGACATTGGTGATGCCGTGCACCTTCGCGAGATAGTGCGCGGTCGAGAGGCCGTGCCCGCCGCCGCCAACGATGACCACGTCGTACTCGTGGTCGGGGCGCGGGCTCATGTCGCGCCACGCGGGCTTCCATCCGCTGTTGCCGGAGAACGCGTTGCGCAGGAGCGAGAAGACCGAATACTTCATCGGAAGCCCGAGCCGGTTGTTGGCGCGCCCTGAAGGGCAGAAGGATCGTGTAGCAATTTCGCAGACGGGGCGATAGCCTTCTGCCTCAATACGACATGAAATTGCTCCAGCGAGACATCCGCCGCAAGGCCTGGCCGCCGCGACCGATCCGCACGATCGGCGTGCTGCTGCTGCCCGGCTATTCGCTGATGTCCTATGCGTGCGCGCTGGAGCCGCTGCGCGCGGCGAACGTGCTTTCGGGCAAGAAGCTCTACGAGTGGAAGCACATCTCGATCGACGGGCGGCCGGCGCCGGCGTCGAACGGCGTGCAGATCCTGCCCGACAACGCGGTCGGTGACACGATCCGGCCCGACCTGCTGCTCGTGTGCGCGGGCGGCAATCCTGCCGCGTTCGAGGACGCGCGCACGTTCGGCTGGCTGCGTCGCGTCGCGCGGGGCGGGGCGATCATCGGCGGGGTGTCGGGCGGCACGTACGTTATCGCGCGGGCGGGGCTGTTGCGCGGCAAGCGCTGCACGATCCACTGGGAGCACGTCCCGGCCTTCATCGAGGAATTCCCCGATGCGGACCTGACGCGCAGCCTGTTCGAGATCGACGGCGACCGCATCTCGTGTTCGGGCGGCATCGCGGCATTGGACATGCTGCACGCGATCATCGAGGCCGAGCACGGCCACGAACTGGCGAGCGACGTAGTCGAATGGTTCCTGCACACCCATGTCCGCTCCGGCGACGGGCCGCAGCGCATGGCGGTGCGCGAGCGGCTGGCGGTGGGCGATCCCAAGCTGGTGCGCGTGCTGGAGAAGATGGAGGCCTCGCTCGAGGACCTCAGTTCCCGCCAGAGTCTCGCGCGGCTCGCGGGCGTCTCGCTCCGCCAGCTCGAGCGGCTGTTCAAGGCGCATCTGGGCCGCACTGTTTCTGAGCATTACATGGAGCTGCGCCTGCGCCGGGCCCGCCTGCTGATCCGCCAGAGCGCTTTGTCGGTTCTGGAGGCGGCGGTGGCCTGCGGCTTCGTCAGCGCCAGCCACTTCTCGCGCGCCTACCGCGCGCGGTTCGGGCATCCCCCGCGGGCCGAGCTGCGGGCGCACATACGCCCGAAGAACCGCCCGACCGCGTGATTGCGTCACGCTGGAGCAAAAAAGCGTCGCTCCAGGTAAAGTCTCTGGCATACTTGTTTCGAAGATGGACGATCGGTTTTCCGAGGGAGGATGAGATGAAACGGTTGATGAAGTTCGCGCTTTCGACCGCCGTGGCGGCGCTGGGACTTGCCGTGGTGCATACCGCACCGGCAGCGGCGCAGGATACGATTGCCCAGATCAAGCAGAAGGGCACGATCGTCGTCGGCGTGAAGAACGACTACAAGCCGTGGGGCTTCCTCGATCCGTCGGGCAAGATCATCGGCCTCGAGATCGATCTCATCGACGACGTCGCCAAGAAGCTCGGCGGCGTCAAGGTCGAGATGATCCCGGTCACGGCGGCCAACCGCATGGAGTTCCTTCAGCAGGGCCGCATCGACATGATCGTCGCCACGATGGGCGACACCGAAGCGCGCCGCAAGGTCGTGGGCATGATCGAGCCCAACTACTACGCGGGAGCCACGAACGTGCTGGCGCCGAAGTCGGCGAACCTCAAGCAGTGGGGCGATCTCAAGGGCCGCAAGGTGTGCGCGGTGCAGGGCGCCTACTATAACCGCCGCGTCAGCGAGATGTATTCGCCCGACATGGTCGTCTTCCCGGCCGTGCCCGACGCGCTCAACGCGCTCCAGGGCGGCAACTGCATCGCCTTCCTCTTCGACGACACGCTGATCGTCTCGACGCTCTCGGGCGGCGATCCGAAATGGGCTAACTACGAGATGCCGCTCGTGTCCGAAGACCCGCAGCTGTGGGCCATCGGCGTGCGCCTGGGCGATCTCGACGCGCCCTTCGGCAAGCTGCTGAAGGAGATGTCGGTCGACTGGCACAAGTCCGGCCGTCTGCTCGAGCTCGAGCGCAAGTGGGGCATCAAGCAGAGCCCCTACCTGATCGAGCAGAACCGCAAGCTCAAGAGCAGCTGAGGAACCGGGGGGAGGCGGCGTCGCCGCTTCCCTCCGCCTTTGCGGCGGAAGGCGGACGATGCAAGCGGTTGCCGACTGGTTCAAGTGGCTGGCGAACACCCACGGAATCAATATTTCCATCGCCTACGACGCGTTCGACCGTTCGCGCTTCCTCACCGGACTCTCGACGACGATCTGGCTTTCGGTCGTCTGCATCGTCCTCAGCATCCTCGTCGGCCTGATCGGCGCGTGGCTCCAAGGTGCCCGTTCGCGCACGGTGCGCGCCGCCGTCTCCGCCTTCGTCCAGTTCTTCCGCAACACGCCGCCGCTGGTCCAGCTCGCGTTCTTCTATTTCGCGGTGAGCGCGGCGCTGCCCACGGTCACCGACCGGTTCGGCGCGCAGGTCCCGCTCGTCGACAATGTCGGCTGGGCGATCATCTCGTTCTCGCTGTTCGCGGGCGCCTTCAACATCGAGATCTTCCGCTCGGGCATCGAAGCCGTGCCGACCGCGACGACCGAGGCGGCCGAATCGCTCGGCTACACGCGCATGCAGAGCTACGTCTATGTCGTGCTGCCGCTCGCCTTCCGCATCTGCCTGCCGGCGCTGGGCAACAACCTCGTCAACCTCGTGAAGACGACGACGCTCGCCTACGCGATCGGCGTGCCGGAGATCCTTTATGCCGCCGCGCAGGTCTGGTCAGAAGTGCTGAACGTACGCGAAATGATGTTCGTGCTGCTCGTGAGCTATGTCGTGATGGTGGCCGTTCTCGTCGGACTGATGCAGCGCTGGGAACGCGCGCTGCGCATCCCGGGCTACAACGCATGATCAGGGCCGTCCCCGACGCGAGCGACCTGCCGGTGCTGCTGCCGCTCCGCCCGACTGCGGCGCCGGGCGAGTGGGGTCTTCCCGATGCGGCGGCGATCCTCGGCTCGAAGCGCGTGCTTGCGGCTCTCGTGCTGTTCGCCGTCCTGTCGGTCGCGGCGGCCGAAGCTGCGGATACGGCAGCACGTCCGGGCATCTTCGCCACCGTCCTCAAATGGACGCCGCTGATCGCCACCGGCTTCCTGTTCAATCTCGCGATCAGCGTCGCCTCGATGACGGTGGGCACGCTCGCCGGGCTGGTGCTCGGCCTCGGGCAGATCTCGATCCATCGGCCGGTGCGCGGCGCTTCGTGGGCGGCCACGCAGTTCTTCCGCAACTCGCCGTGGCTGGTGCTGCTGTTCTTCGCGATGTTCCTGCTGCCCTTCGAGATGCGTGTCGCGGGCTTCGTCATATCGCTGCCGGCGTGGTTCAAGGCGATCATCGGGCTTTCGCTGCCGGTGATGGCGAACGTCGCCGAGATCGTGCGCGGCGGCGTGAAGTCGATCCCGCTCGGCCAGTGGGAGTCGGCCGAGAGCCTCGCCTTCTCGAGGACGCAGACGCTGTGGCGCATCATCCTGCCGCAGGCGGTCAAGCGCATGATCCCGCCCTGGATGAACCTCTACGCGATCCTGACGATGGCCACGACGCTGATCTCCGTTGTCGGCATCCAGGATTCGATGACGCTGACGCGTGGCGCGCTCGTCGCCGAGGCGCGCACCGATCTCTATCTGCCTTTCTATTCGCTGCTGCTGCTGCTCTTCTTCCTCTACTGCTACCCGATCGCGCGGCTCACGCAGCGGCTCGAGCGGCGGTTCGCCGTCAAGATCTGAGGTTCCATGTCGCACGAACTCGGCCCCCCCATCGTCGTCATCGACGGCATCGAGAAGCGCTTCGGCAGTCTCGTCGTGCTGCGCGACATCTCGATGACAGTGCGACGCGGCGAATGCGTGTGCGTGATCGGGCCGTCGGGCTCGGGTAAGTCGACGATGCTGCGCGCGATCAACGCGCTGGTGCCGGTGTCGAAGGGGTCCATCAAGGTCGACGGGATCGAGGTCGCCGATCCCGATCTCGACAAGCTGGCGCTGCGCCGCAAGGTCGGCATCGTATTCCAGCAGTACAACCTGTTCCCGCACAAGACAGCGCTCGAGAACGTGATGATGGCGCCGCTGCACGTGCTGAAGCAGCCGCGGGACGAGGTCGAGGCGCGCGCGCGCAAGCTGCTGGCGAAAGTGCGCCTCTCCGACAAGGAGCGTTCCTATCCCGGCGAACTTTCGGGCGGGCAGCAGCAGCGCGTGGCGATCGCGCGCTCGCTCGCGATGAACCCGACCGTGATGCTGTTCGACGAGGTGACGGCCGCCCTCGATCCCGAGACGAAAAAGGAAGTACTCGTAACTATCCGCGAACTGGCGGCCGAGGGCATGACCTGCATGCTGGTCACCCACGAGATGGGCTTCGCGCGGGAAGTCGCAGACCACATCTATTTCACCGACGGCGGCACGATCGTGGAACATGGCCCGCCGGCCGAGTTCTTCAGAAGCGCCCGGCACGAGCGTACCCGCGCCTTCCTCGACCAGGTTCTCTGAGGCTTCCGGCGTCTGGCGCCGTCGCCCGCGATGTCATACATTTAGCGACGATCCCGGCGTCCGGAGGGCTTCGCGACGATGGCGACGATCCTCGCCTGCATTACCGACGAACACGACGGCCGGCTTGTCATGCTGGCCGTGCTGGTGTGCGCGGTAACTTGCTACGCGAGCATGGCGCTGCTGTGGCGCGCCCAGCGCGCGGAAGGCCAGCCGGCACTATGGCTGCTCGCGGCGGGCTTCGCGCTCGGCGGCGGCACCTGGGCGACGCATTTCGTCGCGATGCTTGCCTTCCAGACAGGGCTGCCGATCGGCTACGACGTGCCCACGACGGTCCTGTCGATCCTGATCGCGTTCGCGGGGTGCGTCGCCGGCCTTTCGCTGTTCCTTCGTCCGGAGCGGACCTGGCGCGAAGCGGTCGGCGCCGGCGTGATCACGGGCGGCGCGATCAGCGCCATGCATTTCATCGGCATGACCGGGGTGCGCGTCGCCGGCACGCTTTCCTACGATCCCGGATACGTGGCGCTGGCGATCGCGTTCTCGATGGCCTTCTCGTTCGCGAGCTGCCTTGCGCACCGGACGCAGAGCACGCTGCAGAGCCGCACGGCGAGCGGCACGCTGCTGGCGCTCGCGATTTTCGCGCTGCACTTCACCGCGATGACCGCGCTGACGATCACGCCCGGCGGGGATGTCAACCTGCCGGACGACGCGCTGGCGCCCGGGCCGATGGCGATCGCGGTCGCGAGCGTGACGATGGCGATCCTCGGATTCGGCCTGCTGGGCGCGATGGTCGACCAGCATCTCGAATCGCGCACCCGGCAGGAGCTGCGCCGCATCCGGCAGCTGACCGAGGCGTCGCTCGAAGGCATCTGCGTGTGCCGAAGGGGCACGATCGTCGACACGAACACGGCGATGTGCGCCTTCCTCGGCCGCACGCCGTCGGAGCTGATCGGCCGGCGGATCGACACCCTCGTCGAGCCGACCTCGCTCGAGGCGTTCCGTCGCGCGACGCTGGCCGAAGCGCCGGTGCCCGAGCGCATCTCGTTCACGACCTCCGCCGGCGCCACGCGCGTCGCCGAGCTGCTCGTCCGGCGCATCGACTATGATGGCGAGATCGCCCAGGTTGTCGTGATCCGCGACATGACCGACCGCATGCGCACCGAACTCGTGCGCGACGTCGAGTACCGCGTCCTGCGCGGGATCACGGAAGACCTGCCCGTGAACGACCTGCTCGAGCTTGTCTGCCGTGCGGTCGAGCAGCTGCTGGAAGGCGGGGCCATGTGCTCCATCCTTCTCGTGGCGCCCGACGGCAAATCGCTGCGGAATGCCGCGGCCCCGAGCCTGCCGGCCGAATACAGCGCCGCGATCGACGGGGCGCCGGTGGGCCCCGCCGTGGGCTCGTGCGGAACGGCCGTCTACCGGGCGTCGCCCGTCGTCGTGACCGACATCGCCACCGACCCGCTGTGGGAAGGCTGGCGGGACGTGGCGCTGGCGGCCGGCCTGCGCGCCTGCTGGTCGACGCCGCTGTTTTCGCGCACGGGAACGGTCATCGGCGCGTTCGCGGTCTATCGGCGCCTGCCGCATACGCCGAGCGACGCCGACCGCAGCATCGTCGCGCGACTTTCCGCTTCGGCGGCGGTCGCGATCCAGCGCAACCTGCTCGTCGAGGCGTTGGTCACCGAGAAAGAGCGCGCGCAGGAGGCCAGCCGCGCCAAGTCGGAGTTTCTCGCGAACATGAGCCACGAGCTGCGCACGCCGCTTAACGCCATTCTCGGGTTCAGCGAGATGATCGAGTACCAGATGTTCGGCGCGCACGGCGTGACGCGCGCGGTCGACTATGCGCGCGACATCCATCGCAGCGGCCAGCACCTGCTCTCGCTGATCAACGACCTTCTCGACGTGACGCGCATCGAGGCCAAGAGCCTGACGATCGAGAAGGAGCGCTGCAACGTGGCGCTCGCGGTGGCCGAGCAGTGCGCACTGGTGCGCAGGGCCGTGCCGGATGCCGCCGCCATCGCCATCCTGCCGATGGACAACTGCCCGGACCTGCTCGCCGGCACGCGCGCCTTCGCGCAGATGCTGCTCAACCTCATCAACAACGCTGCCAAGTTCACGCCGCCGGAGGGAAGGATCACGATCCGCGCGGACTGGGCGCCGCCGGGCCTGCGCATCTGGGTCGAGGATACCGGCCCCGGCATTCCGGCCGAATCGCTCAAGGAACTGGCGATGCCGTTCCGCCAGGTCTCGAACGCCTACAGCCGCGGCCACGGCGGCACGGGGCTGGGGCTCTACATCACGCGCTCGCTGATGGAGGCGCATGGCGGCAGCCTCGATATCTCCAGCACCGTCGGGGTCGGCACGCAGGTCCGCCTGTCATTCCCCGAAGACGCCGTGCTGCGCGCGATCCTGCCGGCCGACATCCTTCCGGCACGCACGGGTACTTGACGGTTGTTGACGCAAGTTTACCGTCAACAGCCCAAGCTATTGGAAACGCTTCGCTTGCCTGTTGACCGTTGACGTCAACAAAACCCGTCAAGCAACCCTTGCGGCGAGGAGACGACAGGAGACCGTCGCCTTCCAACCCTTTGAGAATCAAGAAAAGGGAGGAGACAGGCGACGTCGCATCGAACCAGTCGCGTAAATCGTGCGGCCCTCGGGCCGACCTTCGGCTTTCGCACCGCGCCGGAAAGCGCGTGCGTTATGCCGCACCTAATTCACGTTTCAAAGAGCAATCCTTACCGGTTCCCACTCTGACAAAGCACGCTCCGATTGTCAAGAAAATAGGCCTATGTACGGCCTTGATTTTCCTGCCTCCAGCCGGGCAATCTGCCGCCGGAAAATAGTAAAACACCCATATCCGGCAACATGTTAATGGAGTGCGCCAAGTCGCGGTGGCACGGATGGCGCGGGCGTCGTATGTAGCGGCAACGCCAGCCTGGCCAACTCGTACACAAAAAGGGGCAGCGAGGGATGAAACCGATCGATTTTTCCAAGACCTTGCCGGTGGATGCGGCCAAGGCGACGCTCGTCGGGCGCGTCTGGCGCCCGGATGCCGACGGCCCCAGCGTCGTGGCGATCCGCGGCGGCGACGTTGTCGACGTGACGGCGAGCTATCCGACCGTGCGCGATCTCTGCGAACAGGCCGATCCGGCCGCCGCCCTCGCCAAGGCGACAGGCCCGTCGATCGGCACGGTCGAGGCGATCCTTGCCAACGGCGACGAGGCCAAGCGCGATACGGGCAAGCCCTGGCTCATCGCCCCCATCGACCTGCAGGCCGTGAAGGCCGCGGGCGTCACCTTTGTCGCCTCGATGCTCGAGCGCGTGATCGAGGAACGCACGCGCGGCGCGCCGGAACTGGCGGCCGCCGCGCGCAAGGAGGTTCTCGACCTCATCGGCGGCGATCTCCAGCGCCTGAAGCCTGGCTCGGCCGAAGCCGCCAAGCTCAAGGAATGGCTGATCGCCAAGAAGGCGTGGAGCCAGTATCTCGAAGTGGGCATCGGCCCGGACGCCGAGATCTTCACCAAGTCGCAGCCGATGTCGTCGGTGGGCACGGGTGCGACGGCCGGCATCCATCCGGCGTCGAGCTGGAACAATCCGGAGCCCGAAGTGGTGCTGGTCGTCCAGTCGTCGGGCCGCATCGTGGGCGCGACGCTCGGCAACGACGTCAACCTGCGCGACGTCGAGGGCCGCTCGGCCCTGCTGCTCGGCAAGGCCAAGGACAACAACGCGAGCTGCGCCGTCGGCCCGTTCGTGCGCCTGTTCGACGCGGGCTTCACGCTCGACGACGTGCGCCAGACCGACGTGGAACTCGTCGTCGCCGGCGAGGACAATTTCAGGATGGAAGGCATGTCGTCGCTGAAGCTCATCAGCCGCGATCCCGCCGACATCGCCGGACAGGCGATCGGCGCCAACCACCAGTATCCCGACGGCCTCGTGCTGTTCCTCGGCACGATGTTCGCGCCCGTGCAGGATCGCGGCGCGCCCGGACAGGGCTTCACCCACAAGGTCGGCGACATCGTGACGATCGCGGCGCCCAAGTTGGGCTCGCTCGTCAACCGAATCGCCACGTCCGACAAGGCGCCCCCTTGGAAGTTCGGGGTCAGCCACCTCTATCGCAACCTGGCCAAGCGCGGCCTACTCAAACAGTAACGGCGGAGATTTCTATGACCGAGATGCTCAAGAACCTGATCGGCGGGGAATGGAAGGCGGGTGGCAACGCCTCCAAGGACGTGAACCCGTCGAACACGAACGACGTCGTGAACGAATACGCGCAAGGCACTGTCGCCGACCTCAACGCCGCCGTCGCCGCCGCCAAGGCCGCGTTCCCGGCATGGAGCCGCACGACGGGGCAGGAGCGCTACGAGATCCTGAAGAAGGCGTCGGACGAAGTGCTCGCGCGCCGCGAGGAACTGGGCAAGCTGCTGTCGCGCGAAGAAGGCAAGACGCTGCCCGAGGGCATCGGCGAAGCCACGCGCGCGGGGCAGGTGCTGGCCTTCTTCGCGGGCGAGTGCGTGCGCCTGGGCGGTGAATCAATCCCGTCGGTGCGTCCGGGCGTGGGCGTGGAGATCACGCGCGAGCCCATCGGCGTCGTCGGCCTGATCACGCCGTGGAACTTCCCCATCGCCATCCCGGCGTGGAAGGCGGCGCCAGCACTCGCCTACGGCAACTGCGTGGTGATGAAGCCGGCCGACCTGACTCCGGCCTGCGCGTGGGCGCTGGTCGACATCCTCAACCGTGCGGGCCTGCCCAAGGGCGTGCTCAACCTCGTCATGGGCCGGGGTTCGGTCGTGGGCCAGGCGCTGCTCGAGCACAAGGACGTCGCCGCGATCAGCTTCACGGGCTCGGTCGGCACGGGTCGCAAGATCGCGACCGCGTGCATCGCGTCGAACCCGATGAAGAAGGTGCAGCTCGAGATGGGCGGCAAGAACCCGCTCGTCGTGCTCGACGACGCGGATCTCGCCACGGCCGTCGAATGCGCGGTGCAGGGCGCCTATTTCTCGACCGGCCAGCGCTGCACGGCGTCCTCGCGCCTGATCGTGCAGGCGGGCATCCACGACAAGTTCGTGGCCGCCACGGTCGAGCGCCTCAAGGGCCTCGTCATCGACGACGCGATGAAGGCGGGCACGCATATCGGCCCTGTCGTCGACAAGTCGCAGCTCGATACCGACCTCGAATACATCAAGGTCGCGCAGTCGGAAGGCGCCAAGCTGATGTGGGGCGGCGAGCTTCTCAACCGCTCGACGCCCGGCTTCTACCTGCAGCCGGCCCTGTTCACCGAGACGACGAACGCCATGCGCATCTCGCGCGAGGAAGTGTTCGGGCCGGTCGCCAACGTCATCCGCGTCAAGGATTACGACGAGGCGCTGGCCGTGGCGAACGACACCGAGTTCGGCCTGTCGGCCGGCATCTGCACGTCGGGCCTGAAGCACGCGACGCACTTCAAGCGCAACAGCGAGGCGGGCATGGTGATGGTCAACCTGCCGACGGCGGGCGTGGATTTCCACGTGCCCTTCGGCGGGCGCAAGGGCTCCAGCTACGGCCCGCGCGAGCAGGGCGCGTACGCGCGCGAGTTCTACACGACGGTCAAGACCGCCTACACGTTCGCGAAGTAAATCAACTTACGGAAAGGTGATCGCCCGGCCGGTATCGGCCGAGGCGATCATCGCGTCGAGGACGGCCATGGCGGCGACGCCATCGCCGATCTCGGGAGCGGTGCTCGGGCGGCCTTCGACGCGCGCGACGAAGTCGCCCAGCAGGGCGTGATAGCCCTTGTGGTCCTCGTTCGCGGCCACCGTCAGGTTCGGTTCCCACACCAGCGTGTCGACATCGTCCGCCAGCGTGGCGGCGAGATCGTCGACCTTGAATTTCGGCGCGCGGAAATAGCGCACCTCGTGGACGTTGCGCACTTCCACGCGCTTGTGGTCGGCCATCACCTGCCACCATTCCATCGGCGTGGCGCGCGACTGGTGTGTGCCCATCACCAGCGTGGCGAGCGCGCCCGACGCGAACTTGAAATCGACATGCAGCAGCAGCTTGCCGGGGGCGAGCACGTGGCGGCGCGCGAGAAGCTCGACGGGCTTGCCCATCAGGCGCGGCACCAGGTCCATGTAGTGGACGCAGTGATGCAGATAGAAGCCGGTATAGTCCGGGTCGCCCGTGAAATAGGTCGGCGCCGTCATGTACTGTCCGAGGAAGCTTGCGGGTACGCCGAACTCTTCACTCCGCACGATGTTGAGCGCGATGCGGTTGGCGGTCGAATAGCGCTTCATGAAGCCGAGGACGAGCGGCTTGCCCGATTTCTTCGAGGCGGCCTCCAGCTTTCGCGCGTCGGCGGCGTTCGCACCCGGCGGCTTTTCCATGAACACCGGCAGGCCGCGCTCCAGCGCGGCGATGCCAAGCTCCAGATGCTGCCTGGGCCCGATCGCCATGCCGACCGCGTCGATGTCCTTGCGCGCGATCAGCGCAAGCGCATCCGAATGGCAGTCGGCGGCGGCAACGCCGTGCCGTGCCGCGATCAGGGCGAGGCGTTCCGCGTTGACGTCAGCCAGCGCCGCGATCTTCACGCCGAGGCGCGCAAGCTGCGGCAGCAGCATTTCGCCGGCATGCGTGCCGCAGCCGATCCAGCCGATCCTCATGCGGCCCTCCGTGCCGAAGCGAGCGTGGCCTCGAGGAAGGCGCGGCTTGCCGCCAGCTCCTTGTCCTCGTTGCGGTGGGGTGCGCGCCATTGCGCAACGCCGATGCCCGGCGCCACGTCGTCGCGCCGGAACGGCTCCAGCGTGATCGGACCTTCATAGCCGACGGCGACGATCGCGCGTGCGACGGCCGGCCAGTCGATATGGCCGTCGCCGACGAAGCCGCGATGGTTCTCGTTGGCCTGGAAATGGACCATGCGCTTGCCGGCCTTGCGGATGGCCGCGGCGATGTCGCGGTCTTCCATGTTCATGTGGAACGTGTCGAGCATGGCGCCGAGTGCCGGCGAGCCGACCGCATCGACCAGCGTGAGTGCATGTTCGGTCGTATTGGCGATGTCGGTCTCGAAGCGGTTGAGCGGTTCGAGGCCGAACACGATGCCGTTGTTGGCCGCGCGCTTGGCGGCTTTGGTCAACCCGTCCACAACCCAGCCAATCCGCCGTTCGCGCGTGGCGGCGTCGACGGGCGAGGGCGGGCGGCCGGCGAACACCAGCGGGGCGCCGTAGAGCGGCCCGCCGACGATCGTGGCGCCGAACGCCTTGGCCGTGTCGACGCAACTGAGCAGATAGTCGAGCCCGGCCTTGCGCGCGCCCTCGTCGGGGCTTGAAAGGTCGCGCTGCAGGTTGACGCGCGCGGCGAACACGACGCCGAGGCCGGCGTCCCGCAGTGCCGCCTTCGTCTCGGCCGGGTCGAGCTCGCCCGGCTCCGGCACCAGCAGCTCGACGAATTTCATGCCGGCTTCGCGCGCGCGCGCGAACGTGCCGAAATGCGCCTTCTCGAACGGGCGCGCGTAGAACATCGAGATGATGCCGATGGGATTCGTGCTCATGCTTTCACGGCTCCTGCCGTCAGTCCGCCGACGAGGTGCCGTTGGACGAAAAGGAAAAGGATGGTGACCGGCAGCGCCACGATCGTGCCGCCCGCCGTCAGCAGGCCCCACTGGATCGTATACTCGCCGATGAAGAGCTGCAGTGCGACCGTGACGGTGCGCACGTTCTGGCCCGACAGCATCATCGCGAACAGGTACTCGTTCCACGAGGCGACGAAGATGTAGATGCCGGTGGAGACGATCCCGGGGGCGGCGAGCGGCAGCAGGATCAGCCGGATCGTCTGAAGGCGGCTCGCGCCGTCGACCATCGCGGCCTCGTCGAGCTCCTTGGGGATGCCGTTCAGGTAGCTCGTCAGCATCCAGATCGCGAAGGGGATCGCGAATGTCGCGTGGCCGAGCACGACGCCCAGCACGGTATCCAGCAGGCCCAGCGCCCGGAACGCGACGAACAGCGGGATGATCATCAGCACGATGGGGAACATGTTGATGGTCAGGAACTGCGTCATCAGGAAACGCCGCCCGGCGAAACCGAAGCGCGAGAAGGCGTAGGCCGCCGGCACGCTGAGGCCCAAGCCCAGCGCGCAGGCCGAGACGGCCACGAGCAGGCTGTCGCCAAGGTTCTGCGGGAAGGTCGTGCGTTTGAACAGGTCGACATAGTGCGCGAATGTCGGCGCGTCGGGCCAGTAGACGACCGGGAACTTGGCGATCTCGACCGTCGGCTTGATCGAAGTCAGCACCATCCACGCATAGGGGGCGAGTGCCACGATCACGAGCAGGGCTGCCGGGATCTCGATCTCGGCGAAGCGGCGCAATGCGGAGCGGCGGTCGATCATCTGAACGCCTCGCGCATCGTGCGGCGCACGTAAACGGCCGCGACCGCCATCAGGAACAGCGTGAGGACCACGGCGAGCGCGGAGCCGTAGCCGAACTCCATTCCGCTATAGGCGCGCAGGAACGCGTAGAGCGGCAGCGTGTGCGTGGCGTAGCCCGGGCCGCCGCCGGTCATCACGAGGATGACGTCGAGCGAATTGGCGACCCATATCGTGCGCAGAAGCAGCGCGGTGAGGATCACGCCCGCGAGGCCCGGCCACACGACATGGCGGAAGCGCTGCAGGCGCGAGGCGCCGTCGATCTCGGCCGCCTCGTGCAGGTCCGCCGGGATCGCCTGCAACCCCGCGAGGATCACGACGGCGAAGAACGGGAAGCCCTGCCAGACGAGGGCGGCGACCACGGAAAGCAGCGCGCTTTCGGGACGCGCGAGCCACGCGACCGGGGCGTCGATGAATCCAAGTCGCAGCAGCAGGTCGTTGAGGACACCGAGGTTATAGTCGTAAACCCATGTGAACATGAGCCCGATGATCACCGAGGGCAGCGCCCACGGGATCACGATCGCGGCGCGTGCGATGGAACGCCAGTAGAAGCTCTCGTTGAGCAGCAATGCGGCGCCGAGGCCCAGCGCGAACTGCAGCCCGACCGCCAGCCCGATCCACACCAATGAATTTCCGAGCGAAATCCAGAACACCTCGTCGGCGAGCAGGCGCGCGAAATTGCCGAAGCCGGTGAAACGGATGTCGTGTGGGCGGAACAGCACGTAGTCGTGCACGCTCATCCACATCGTCGAGGCGACCGGATAGAGCACGATCGCCGCCGTCGCGAGGAGGGCAGGCGCGAGGAACAGATAAGGCGTGGAGGGGCGTACGATCATGTGCGGGAAAGGCGTCGCCGCCCGGCGGATCGCTCCGCCGGGCGGCATCGCGTCGGATCAGCCGTGATAGTGCTTTTCGATGGCACGCATCATGTCGTCCGGCTGGATCTGGCCGAGAAGGGCACGCTGCATGTTCGTCGGCCACACCGTTCTCACGAAGTCGGCCGTCGCCGTCACGTTCGGCAGCGCCGCCGCGAACGGGATCGATTCGAACGTCGCGTCGACGAAACGCTTGGGATGCAGCGTCCAGCCGGCGGCGCCCGACTTGGTCACCGTCAGCTGGCCCGTGAACTTGTTGAACTCGACGTTGTTGGCGCCCGTCGAGAGGAACGAGATCCACTTGAACGCCGCCTGCT
Source organism: Tagaea sp. (assembly GCA_044224405.1). Lineage (GTDB taxonomy): Bacteria > Pseudomonadota > Alphaproteobacteria > CACIAM-22H2 > CACIAM-22H2 > Tagaea. The sequence goes on from JBGAKN010000006.1 coordinate 251,653, forward strand.
TGTTGCGGCTCGCCGAGAACACCGCGTTCGATTCGTCGCCGAACGACGTCCAGCCCTTGCCGTCCGGTCCCCGCGGAACGGGAACGGCCGAGACCTTGTCACCGAGCGCCTCGACCATCTCGTTGGCCGAGCCGATATGGTGGATCGTCATGGCCGTGCGGCCGGCCTTGAAGTTGTCGACGATCTGGCGGAAGCCGTCGCCGGGTGCTGAAGCCGGGAACACCTTGTGCTCGCGGCCCAGCGCCACGAACCAGCGGTTGGCGGCGAGCGCCTTGGGGCTGACCATGCCGCCCTTGTCGAAATTCGCGCCGCCGCCGAGCACGAACGTGCCCCAATGGTCGTGGCCGCCACCGCCACCGCGCATGCCGAAGCCCGCGACGTCACCCTTCGTCGTCGCCTTGGCGGCCGTGAGGAATTCCTCGAACGTCTTGGGCGCCTGCACGCCGGCCTGCTGGAACAGGTCGGTGCGGTAGTAGAGATAGAGCACGACGTACTGGAGCGGCAGGTAGTAGCTCTTGCGGTCGGGGGCGGCGTGCAGGTTCCACACGCTGTCGGGGATGTCACCCGTGCCGGCCCAGCCGGCGAGCATCGTGTCGAGCGGTTCAAGTGCCCGCATCTCCAGCAGGCGCGACATGTTGGCGAGCTTCACCATCCCGCAATCGGGCGCGTTGCCGGCCACGATCGCGGCGTAGAGGCGCGTGTAATAGTCGTTGCCGCCGCCCCAGGGGATGCTCTCGGCCTGGATCTTGATGCCGGGATTTTCCTTCTCGAACCTGGCGACGAGTTCGGCCGGCGAATGCTGCGGATTGTCGAAATGGTACCACCAGCGCACGGTCGCAGGCGCCTGGGCGTCGGCGCTGCGGATCGCCGGGGCCGCGAGGGCAGCGGCACCCAGTGCAACGAATGTCCGTCTCTTCATGGTCGTTCTCCCTTTTGGATTCTTATCGGAGGTGACTTGCGAGAAATTCCGCCCCGGCGCGGTGCGCGCGCCCTGCGGCGGGAAGCCGGGATGCCATCTGCATGAAGCCATGGCACACGCCCGCGAACAGATCGACGCGGCAGTCGTTGCCGGCCTCGCCGAGGCGCTTGGCGAGATCGAGCGTCTCGTCGCGCAGCGGGTCGAGCCCGGCGGCGTTGAGATAGACCGGCGGCAGGCCCGAAAGATCGCCGCGCGAGGGCGTGGCGGCCGAAACGCCGTCTTCGGATGCAGGGCCGAGCCAGTTGCGCCAGTACCAGCGCATGCGTGCGGTCGTGAGCTGGTAGTCGCCGCCGCCGAAAGCGAGGTGGCTTGGCGTGTCGAACACGGGCGCATAGCAGCCGTAGAACAGTGCCGCCGCCGAGATGCGCTCCCGGATCGCCGGCACGAGCATCGCCGCCAGCGAGATGCCGGCGCCGGCGGAATCGCCCGAGATGCCGAGGCGCGAGACGTCGATGCCGCCGCCCAGCAGGCCCTTGTCGAGTGCCTGGATCGTGTCGGCCACATCCTCGATGGCGGCGGGGCAGGGATGCTCGGGTGCGAGGCGGTAATCGATGCCGAGCACGGCGAAGTCGCCTTCGAGGGCGAGATGCGCCATCGCGCGGTCGTGCGTTCGGATCGAGCCGAAAGTCCAGCCGCCGCCGTGAACGTAGAGCACGAGCGGCATGTCCGGCGTCTGGCTCGGGCGATAGAGGCGCCCCGCCATGCGACCCCAGCGCGTCGGGATCTCGATGTCGCGCCGTTCGGCGAGGGCGGGCGGGTCCTCGTTCCAGCCGGCGGCGAAGCGCTCGAATGTCGTGCGGCCTTCGGCGAGCGGGATTTTCGTATAGTCCGGTGCCGGATTGGCACGACCTTTTTCGAGGATCGCCGCCATCGCCGGATCGAGATAGGCCTTCGTCATGCTGCCCGCCCGCGGCGCGCGGCCGGCTTTTCCACGTCGACGATGGTGTCGAGGTGATGTTCGATCTCGCGCGCGAGGCGCGGGCCGTCGCGCGCCTCCAGCGCCGCCATCAGGGTGCCATGCCGGTCGGCGGTCTTGCCCAGCGACCGGCGATGGCCGGGCGCCCACAGCTTCTGCCGGTGCGAATGCAGCATGCAGCGGATCAGGATCTGCTCCAGCACCGCAGGGCTGGCGATGCGGAAGAGCGTCGCGTGGAAGCGCATGTCGAGTTCGATCAGGCCGTATTCGTCGCCGCGCTGCGCGGCCTTGGCCATCGCCTTGCGGATCGCGTCGAGTTCGGCGCGGTGCGCGTCGGTGTAGGCCGCGACGGCACGCAGCGCGCCACGCGTTTCCAGACGTTTGCGCAGTTCCAGGATCTCGGTCGCGGCATCGGGGTCGAGTTCGGTGACGCTTGTGCCGCGATGGCCGCCGCGCACCACGAGCCCGTCTTCCTGCAGGCGCATCAGCACCTCGCGCACTGTGCCCTGGCTGCAGCCGAGCTCGCGCGCGAGGCCGAGTTCGGTCAGCGAATCGCCGGGCGCGATCTCGTTGAGCACGATGCGGCGCTTCAGGGCCGAATAGGCGAGGTCGCGCGGGCGGCGCGGGGCGGGCATGTCTTCCTCCGATTCTTGAACCTGACATTATCAATATCGATAATTGCCCGCAAGCGTCCCGCGATCACGCTGTGGACGATTGACGAAGGCAGGCGTATCGGGCGACGCTCCGCATGGCGGGAGGACGCTTTTTTGCGCGCTATCGAAGACCTGAAGATCGGCTGCACGGCCGGCGGCACGACACACAGCGACACCGCCATTCCCGACATCGCCACCAAGGTGCGCATGGTCAAGGAAGCGGGCGTGTTCGACTATATCGACCGCACGCCGACCGACGAAGAGTTCCGCGACCTTCTGAAGGCGAGCGAGAAGCACGACCTGCCGGTGCTCGCGAGCGGCTGGTTCTACACCTTGGGGCGCGACGAGACGCTGTTCGAGCAGAACATCGCCAAGGCGCGCCTGCTGGGCAGCCGCGTGCACAACGTGCAGCTCCTGACCGCGCACGCCGACGGCCATGTACTGTCCGATGCCGAAGTCGCCGAGACCTACCTGCGTTTCCACGATTTTGGCATGCGGCACGGCGTGATCCCGTGCTTCGAGATCCACGTCAACATGTGGTCGGAGCATTTCGGTCGCGTCGAGAAGGTGGCGGCACTGGTCGCCCAGAGGGGCGTGCCGTTCCGCCTCACGCTCGATCATAGCCACGTGATCTTCAAGATGGACAATCCTGCCGAGCAGGACGTGCAGGCCATGCGTGCCGACGTGGAGTCCGGGCGCGTGGTGCTCGATCCGGCGAAACCGGGGAATGTCTGCGCGAAGTGGATCGGCGCCAACATCGTCGCCCACGCGCATGCCCGCGCGGCCGTGCCGGCAAATCCGCTCAATATCCGCGCGCGTCATCCCGATGGCAGCGTGGGGCGCGGCATCCAGTATCCGTTTATTCGCCCGGAACCCGGCCAGTACCACGCCGAATGGGACGAGACGCGGCTGGAGCCGTGGAAGCGCGTGGTGCGCGAGCTGTTTGCCCACCACGCCCGCGACCCGCAAAGCCCGCTCGGCCAGATCTCGTGCGAGCACATCCCGAATGTGGACTACGGGGCCGGACAGGGCTATTCGATCTTCGACAACAACGTGGCGTGCGCGCGCTGGCTGCGGGCCGAGTGGGCCGCCGCGATCCGCGCGAACTGAGGAGACGACAGGATGAAGGTACGTGCCGCCGTTGCCTATAAGGCGAAGTCGCCGCTGGTGATCGAGACGATCGACCTCGAAGGCCCCAAGGAAGGCGAGGTGCTGGTCGAGATCAAGGCCACGGGCATCTGCCACACCGACGAGTACACGCTGTCGGGCTCGGACCCGGAGGGCATGTTCCCCGTCGTGCTCGGGCACGAGGGGGCGGGCATCGTCGTCGACGTGGGCAAGGGCGTGACCACGCTCAAGAAGGGCGATCACGTGATTCCGCTCTATACGCCCGAATGCCGCCAGTGCAAGACGTGCCTCAGCCGCAAGTCGAACCTCTGCACCTCGATCCGAGCGACGCAGGGCAAGGGCGTGATGCCCGACGGCTCCAGCCGCTTCTCGTGCAAGGGCGCGCCCGTCCTTCACTACATGGGTTGCTCGACCTTCGCGAACTTCACGGTGCTGCCGGAAATCGCGCTTGCCAAGATCCGCGAGGACGCGCCGTTCGAGAAGGTCTGCTATATCGGCTGCGGCGTGACGACCGGGATCGGCGCCGTCATCAATACGGCGAAGGTGGAGCCGGGCGCCAACGTCGTCGTGTTCGGCCTCGGTGGCATCGGCCTCAACGTGATCCAGGGGGCCCGCATGGCGGGCGCCGACATGATCATCGGGGTCGACATCAACCCCGCGCGCGAGGCGATCGCGCGCAAGTTCGGCATGACCCATTTCGTCAACCCGAAGGAACTGAAGGGCGACGTCGTCGGCCATCTCGTCGAACTCACCAAGGGCGGCGCCGACTACAGCTTCGAGTGCGTGGGCAACACCACGCTGATGCGCCAGGCGCTGGAATGCTGCCATCGCGGCTGGGGCGTGTCGGTCATCGTCGGCGTGGCGGGGGCGGGGCAGGAGATTTCGACGCGCCCGTTCCAGCTCGTTACGGGGCGTACGTGGAAGGGCACGGCGTTCGGCGGCGTGCGCGGGCGCACCGAAGTGCCGCGCATCGTCGACTGGTACATGGACGGCAAGATCAACATCGACGACCTGATCACGCATGTCATCCCGCACGCGCAGATCAACGAAGGTTTCGATCTGATGCGCCGGGGCGAGTCCATCCGCACCGTACTGACCTACTGATGTCAGTGGAAACGCTCGCCGAGCATGCGTGCTGGAGCGGCACGCAAGGCTTCTACCGGCATGCTTCGGCAAGCTGCGCGGGGCCGATGCGGTTTTCGGTGTTCCTGCCGCCGCAGGCGAAATCAAAGCCGGTGCCGGCGGTCCTCGTCCTCGCCGGGCTCACCTGCACCGAGGAGACGTTCGCGATCAAGGCGGGCGCGCAGCGCGTGGCCGCCGAACTCGGCCTCGCTCTTATCATGCCGGATACGAGCCCGCGCGAACCTGTACTTCCCGGTGACCGGGAAGCCTGGGATTTCGGGCAGGGGGCGGGCTTCTATGTGGATGCCACGAACGCGCCGTGGAATGCCAACTACCGCATGTTCGGCTATGTGACGGACGAACTGCCGGCACTCGTCGCCGAAAAATTCCCGATCGACGCGGCGCGCATCGGCGTGATGGGACATTCTATGGGCGGGCACGGCGCGCTGGTTGCGGCGCTGCGCTGTCCCGACCGGTTCCGCTCGTGCTCGGCCTTCGCGCCCATCTCGGCGCCGTCGGACTGCCCGTGGGGCGTCAAGGCGTTCACGAACTATCTGGGGCCCGACCGCGCCGCGTGGGCCGCATACGACGCGAGCGCGCTGATGCGCCGCAAGCCCTTCGCCGGCGAGATCCTCGTCGACCAGGGATTGGCCGACAAGTTCCTTGTCGAGCAGCTGATGCCCGAGAAGCTGGAAGCGGCTGCGAAGGCGAGCGGCCAGAAGCTGACACTGCGCCGGCACGCCGGTTACGACCACGGCTATTTCTTCATCCAGAGCTTCGTCGCGGACCATCTGGCGCACCATGCGCGCCAGATGGGAATCCGCTAGGCGCTATTGATCCAGCCAGACGTTGACCATGTCCTGGTTGACGTAGTGGGTGGGCAGCAGCTTCCAGCCCTTGATCGCGGGCGAACGCGCGACGATCCGGTGCCACCAGATCAGCGGCACGTTGTAGGCCTGGTCGAACAGCCGCGCCTCGAGTTGGCGCAGATGGCCGATCCGCTCCTCCTTCGAGCGGGCGCGCTTCTGCTTCTCGAACAGGTCGTCGATGATCGGATCGCTGTGCTGCGACTGGTTGATCGGCGAGCGCTCCTTCGAGAGATACATCAAGAGCTCGTTGTTCGGCTCGTCGGTGTCGTAGCAGTTGGCGTCGATGCCGGCCTCGAAATTGCCGGACAGGATCGCCGCCTTCTGCTGGGCAAGTTCGCGCGGGGCGTGCTCGACCGTGACGCCGATCTGGCGCCACTGGTCGATCACGAACAGCGCCACCGGCCCGAAGGGCTGCGGCACCGTGCGGTTGAGCAGTGCGAATTTGAGGTTCGCCACCCCCGCATCGGCCAGCAGTTTCCGTGCTTCCGCGCGCCTTGCGACGATATCCTTGCCGAAACCGGGCACCTTTTCCAGTTCCTTCGGCGATATCGCCAGCTCGTCGCCCGGACGCAGGACCGAACCCACGTCGCGCACGAACGTGACGCGCGAAAGGTTCGCGGCACCGCCCTGCCGGTCGATCGCCATGCTGAGCGCACGCCGGACGCGCACGTCATCATAAGGCGGCTTCTTCGTATTGAAGAACAGGTCGATCCGGCAGATCCAAGGCACTTCCTCGATCAGGATCTTGTCGCCGAGCGCCGCCTTCAGGCGTTCACGGTCGGCCGGCGTGATGCCGCGGAACTCGGCCATGATCTGGCCGCCCTGCAGGGCGTTGATCATCGGCGCGCCGGTGATGAACTGGATGCGGATACCGTCGAGATACGGGCGGTTCGGCACGAAATAATCGGCAAAGCGCTGGCCAACCCAGTGCGAGCCGGCGACATGTTCGCGGAACACGAACGGGCCGGTTCCCATGATGTTGCGCTTGGGCCATTCGGGATCGGCCGCGATGCGCTTTGCGCTGTAGAGGCAATAGGTCGGGGCGGCGAATGTGTTCATGATCGACGCGTTCGGCTTCACCAGCTTGAAGACGACCGTGGAGGCATCGGGCGTCTCGATCGTGTCGATGTCCTCGAAGCTCGCCTGGCGCACCGAAACGACGTTTGCCGGCGGCTTGCGCAGCCGCTCGAACGTCGCCTTGACGTCTTCCGAAGTGAGCACCGTGCCGTCGTGGAACTTCACGCCCTGCTTCAGCTTGAAGGTGACGGTCAGCTGGTCGGGCGAGATCTGGTAGGACTCGGCCACGTCCGGCTTGAATTTCGGATAGTTGTCGGGATCGAATTTCAGCAGCTGCGAATAGTGCAGCCCGAGCGTCTGCTGCATCACGTACGACGTGGATGCCGTGCAGTCGTAATTCGGCGGTTCGGCGTTGACGGCGTAGACGAGCGTGCCGCCCGCCTTGGGCGTCTGGGCGTGGGGCTGCGGAATGGAGAAGGCGGCGGCAAGCGACAGCGTCGCGGCGACGAGAACGCGCATCTTGGGGGATCCTCCGGTAATGTTCGGCCTCTTTCCGGTGCCGATTTCGCCTGTAAGATTGCCCGTATTTCCGGCAGCATACAATCCGAAACGGCACACCCGGGAGCGAACGCGAGATGACAAAGCCTACCGGCCTCGACAACGGCCTGACGAACTACGGCGATCGCGATTTCGCGCGCTTCCTGCGCCGCTCCTTCGCGCGGTCCATGGGCATTTCCAAGGAACTGCTTGCGCGACCCATCGTGGGCATCGCGATGACGCCTTCGGGCTTCAACAACTGCCACCGGACGATGGACGAGCTGGTCGAGGCCGTCTCAAGGGGCGTGCTGGCCGCCGGCGGCCTGCCGCGCGCGTTCCCGACCGTTTCGCTGGGCGAGGTGTTCCTCAATCCCACCAGCCTCGTCTATCGCAATCTCATGTCGATGGACACCGAGGAGATGCTGCGCGCGCAGCCGATGGACGCGGTCGTGCTGATCGGCGGCTGCGACAAGACCGTACCGGCCCAACTGATGGGCGCGGCGTCGGCCGACATTCCCGCCGTGCAGCTTGTCACGGGGCCGATGTCGACGGGCCGCCATCGCGGCCAGCGTCTGGGCGCCTGCACCGATTGCCGCGGTTTCTGGGCGAAGTACCGCGCGGGCACGGTCGACAAGGAAGAGATCGACATCGTCGAGGGCCGTCTTTCGGTGACGGCCGGCACCTGTGCCGTGATGGGCACGGCGAGCACGATGGCGTGCATCGCGGAAACGCTGGGCATGTCGCTGCCCGGCACGGCCGCAATCCCGGCGGTCAATTCCGCACGCCTCGTGGCGGCGGAGGAAAGTGGCCGTGTGGCGGTGAACCTGATCGCCAAGCCGATCCGCCCCTCGCAGGTGATCACGCGGAAGTCGGTCGAGAATGCGTTTCGCATCATCATGGCGCTGGGCGGCTCGACGAACGCGATCGTGCACCTGACGGCTATCGCCGGGCGGCGGGGCATCGCCGTGTCGATGGACCGGCTCAACCAGATCTCCGACGAGACGCCGGTGCTGGTGGATCTGAAGCCCGTCGGCGACGGCTACATGGAGGATTTCTACGCGGCAGGTGGCGTGGGCGCCGTCTTGCGCGAATTGAAGCCGCTGCTCCATCTCGACACGATCGACATCGAAGGGCGCACGCTGGGCGAACGGCTGGAGGAGCCGCTGGAATGGGTCGACCGCAAGGTGATCCGGCCTTTCGCCGATCCGATCTCGCCCGTCGGCGGGCTGATCGCGCTCGGCGGATCGCTGGCCCCCGATGGTGCCATCTTCAAGCGCGCGGCCGCCACGCCCGCCCTGTTCGAGACCGAAGGGCGCGCGGTGGTTTTCGAAGACCTGGAGGATCTTTCCAGGCGCGTCGACGATCCCGATCTCGACGTCACGGCGAACGACGTGCTGGTGCTGAAGAACGCCGGCCCCCATGCCGCCGGGATGCCGGAGGCGGGGTACTTGCCGATCCCCAAGAAGCTCGCGCGCGCGGGCGTCAAGGACATGGTACGCATTTCCGACGCGCGCATGTCGGGCACCGCGTTCGGCACGATCGTGCTTCATGTGGCGCCGGAATCCGCGGTCGGCGGGCCGCTGGCGGCAGTGCGCAACGGCGACCGAATCCGCCTGTCGGTCGCGAAGAAGAGCATCGACCTGCTGGTGCCGAAGGAAGAGATCGCGCGGCGGCTCGAAGGCTTCAAGACGCCGCCGGCCCCCAAGCGCGGCTACCGCGCGCTCTATCGGCGCACCGTGCTGCAGGCGCCGCAGGGCTGCGACTTCGATTTCCTGACCGGGACGGAAGACTGACATGGGCGACAGCCGGATTTCAGCCGATCGCCTGCTGGCGTTCGCCTCGGCGATCTATCGCAAATGCGGAATGTCGGACGCGGACGCGCATGTCGCCGCCGACACACTCGTGTGCGCCGATCTTTGGGGCCACCAGTCGCACGGCTTCATGCGTCTGTCGTGGTACGAGGCGCGGTTGAAAGCTGGAACCTGCAATCCGCAGGGCCGGCCGGAAGCGGTCGTCGATGCCGGCGCCATCGCCGTGCTCGACGGGCAGGAGGCGATGGGGCAGGTCGTCGCGAAGGTGGCGATGGACATGGCCGTGGCGCGCGCCAAGGCGCACGGCATCGGGGCCGTGTCGGTGCGCAACACGAACCATTTCGGCACGGCGATGTATTTCACGCGCCTTGCCGCCGATGCGGGCTGCATCGGGTTTCTTTCGACCAACGCCAGCCCCGCGATGGCGCCTTGGGGCGGAAAACGCAAGATGGTTGGGACAAATCCGTGGTCGTGGGCGGCACCGGCCGGCAAGCATCCGCACATGGTGCTCGACATCGCGAACACGGCCGTCGCGCGCGGCAAGATCTATCTCGCGCGCCAGAAAGGCGTGGCGATCCCGCCCGACTGGGCGCTGACGGCCGACGGCGAGCCGACCATCGACCCGGTCAAGGCGATCGACGGGATCATCCAGCCGATGGCCGGCCACAAGGGCTACGCCATCGCCTTCGTGATGGACATGCTGTCGGGCGTGCTGTCGGGCAGCGAGTTCGGCGCCAAGATCAACGGCCCCTATCAGGCGAGCAAGCGCAGCGGGGCAGGGCATCTCGCCATCGCGCTCGACATTTCCAAGTTCCAGCCGTTCGCGCAATTCGGGGCGCGGATGGAAACGCTGATCGCCGAGTTGAAGGCGACGCCCCGCGCGGCGGACGTGGCCGAGATCCTCTATCCCGGCGAGATCGAGGCGCGCAACGAGACGGCGAACCGCCGCGACGGTATCGACCTGCCGGAGAACACGCGCGCCGACCTCGACCGGCTCGCCGACGCGCACGGGATCGAACGGATCTGACGGAGGAGAACATGGAGTATCGCAAACTCGGGAATTCGGGCCTGAAGGTCTCGCCGCTGTGCCTTGGCGCCATGATGTTCGGCGACCGGACGGACGAGAAGGATTCGGCCGCCATCGTCGCGCATGCGCGCGATGCCGGCGTGAATTTCCTCGACACGGCCGATGCCTATGCGAAGGGCCGCTCCGAAGAGATCTGCGGGCGCGCCATCGCGAAGGAACGTTCACGCTGGGTGCTCGCGACAAAGCTCGCAAATCCCGGCAGCGACGCGCCCAACGACCGGGGCCTCTCGCGCCGCTGGATGATCATGGCGTGCGAGGCGAGCCTGAAACGTCTCGGAACGGACTGGATCGATCTCTATTACCTGCACAAGGACGACACCGACACGCCGATGGAGGAGACCATCGCCACGCTCGGCGACCTGATCCGTGCCGGCAAGATCCGCTACTACGCGCTGTCGAACTATCGCGGCTGGCGTCTTGCGACGTTCGTCGCGACCGCCCGCGCGATGGGCGTGCCGGCGCCGATCGCGCTCCAGCCCTGCTACAATTTGATGGAACGCACGCCGGAGCTGGAACTGCTGCCGGCCTGCGCGCATCACGGGCTCGGCGTCGTTCCCTACAGCCCGCTGTCGCGCGGCGTATTGACCGGCAAGTACGCGCCGGGAGCCGCTCCTTCGCCCGAGACGCGCGCGGGGCGCAACGACAAGCGGATCATGGAGACTGAATTCCGCCCGGAATCGCTGAAGATCGCGCAGGCGGTCGCAGCACACGCGGCCAAACGCGGCACGAACTCGACGGCGATGGCGCTGGGGTGGGTGATGAACAACGCGCTGGTCACCAGCGCCATCGCCGGCCCGCGCACGATGGCGCAGTGGCAGGATTACGTGAACGCGATGGGCTACCGGTTCGATGCGGCGGACGAGGCGGCCTTGTCGGCACTTGTGCCGGCCGGCCATCCTTCCACGCCGGGCTATGTCGATCCGGCCTATCCGGTGACCGGCCGCGTTCCGCTCAGCGGATCCCGGCCCGCATGAAGCTCTGGATGAACTGACGCTGGAACAGCAGGAAGGCGACCAGCAGCGGCCCGCAGCTCATCAGCGTCGCCGCCGTGATCGTCGACCAGTCCACGCCCTGCTCGATGGCGGCGAACACGCGCAGGCCCACCGTAATGGGGCGTGTGCCGACCGAATTGGTAACGATCAGCGGCCAGAGAAAGTTGTTCCAGTGGTAGCTGACCGACACCAGCGCGAAAGCGATATAGGTCGGGCGGGCGAGCGGCACGTAGACGCGCCATAGCGTCGTCAGGATTCCGGCCCCTTCGACGCGCGCGGCATCGTCGAGCTCCTTCGGCATGCTCTTGAAAGTCTGGCGCAGCAGGAAGATGCCGAAGGCCGAGGCCATGTAGGGCAGCGCCATCGCGAAGACGGTATCGACGAGACCGAGCTTCGCCATCGTCACGTAGTTCTCGACCAGCAGCACGTCGGGCATGATCATCAGCTGCACGAGGACGAGGGCGAAGGCGACGTCGCGCCCGGCGAACTCGAAGCGCGCGAAGGCATAGGCCGCGAGCGTCACGAGCACGAGCTGGCCCGCGAGCACGAGCGAGACGAGGGCGAAGGTATTGAGGAAGTACTGCGCGAAGGGGGCGGCGTCCCACGCCTTGCGGAAATTGGCGAGCGTCAGCGGGGCCGCCAGCGCAAAGCGCGACGCGTACTCGGGCGGATGGAACGCGGTCCACACGCAGTAGACGAGGGGGGCGATCCACACGATCGCCAGAACCCAGGCGCCGAGCGTCTCGAGTCCGCGGGGAATTCCGCGCGCGGCGATCATCGGTAGTGAACCCGCTTCTCGAGGACGAGGAACTGGAACAGCGCGAGCCCGCCGAGGATCGCCAGCAGCACGACCGTCAGCGCAGCACCATAGGCCGTGTCCCAGTAGCGGAATGCGACGTCGAAGATGTACGAGAGCAGCAGCTGGCTCGCGTTGTTGGGCCCGCCGCCCGTCAGCGCCACCACGTGGTCGACCAGGCGGAACGCGCCGATCACGGCGTTCACCAGCACGAACAGCGTGGTCGGCATCAGCAGCGGCAGCGTGATGCGGCGGAAGAACGTCCAGCGGCCGCAGCCCTCGATGGCGGCCGCCTCGGCGAGGTTGGGCGACATCGACTGCAGGGCCGCGAGATAGAAGATCATGAAGAAGCCGGCCTCCTTCCAGACGGTCATGACCATCAGGCAGTAGAGGACGGTGTCGGGATTGCCGAGCCAGTTGGTGGCGCCGAAACCGAAGGCGCGGACGATCTGGTCGATGAGGCCGTAGTCCGGCGTGTAGAAGAACAGCCAGATGTTCGCGACCGCGATCATCGGCAGCACGGTCGGCGTGAAATAGGCAAGCCGCAGCCACGACTGGCCGACCAGCTTCTCGTTGACCCACAGCGCCATCAGCACGGCCAGCGCCACCGACAGCGGGATCGTGCCGAGCGCATAGATCAGGTTGTTGTGCATCGCCTGCCAGAAGACCGGGTCCTCGATCATGCCTTCGAAATTGTCGAGGCCGACGAAGACCGACGGGCGATTGCGCTTGGCGGTGGAGTAGAAACTGGCGTGGATCGTGGCGAGAGCCGGCCAGTGCGTGAACGCGACGAGCAGCAGGAAGGCGGGCAGCAGCAGGAGCCAGCCGTAGATCGTTGCTTTCGTGCGCGTCATGTCGGGGCGAAGCCGGGCGGGTGCCGGAGCACCCGCCCTTTTCCGTTCAGCGCTGGAACGGCCGCAGGATGCGGGTCGCTTCGCGCTGTGCCTCTTCCATGGCCGCCTTGGCGGTCTTCGAGCCCACGATGGCCGCCTGCAGGCCGTCGTTGAGCGCCTTGGTGACGCGCTGGTTGTCGTGGGTCGAGAACTCGGCCCACGCGAACTTGAGCTGGTCGCGCGCGACCGCCGCCGGCGGGAACTTCACGACGTACTCCTTCATGCGCGCAGTCTCGAACGCGTCGGGGCGCACGGCGACGTAACCCGTGTCGATGCCCCACTGCGCCGCACGCTCCGGCTCGGTCGCGAAGCGGATGAACTTCATCGCTGCTTCGCGCTCGGCCGCCGTCGTCTTCTTGAAGATGTAGAAGTTGCCGCCGCCCGTCGGCGAGCCGTACTGCTTGCCAGCGGGGAGCATCGCGACGCCGAAGGGGAACTTGGCGTTGTCGCGCACGTTGGTGAGGTTGCCCGTGGTCGTCCACATCATCGCGATCTTGCGTTCGAAGAAGTCGCGCGGCGTGGTGCCCCATTCGGTGACGCCCGGCGGGTGGACCTTGTGCTTGCCCGCGAGGTCCAGATAGTACTGCAGCGCCTCGACCACCTTCGGATCGTCGAAGAAGGTCTTGTTGCCCGCGTCGTTCATCAGGCGGACGTCGTTCTGCGTCGTCAGGCCCTGGAACAGCCAGTAGGGGAAGCCCGAGGAGGGGATCTGGATGCCCCACTGGGTGGTGTTGCCCGAGGCGTCGCGCTTGGTTAGCTTCTGGGCGAAGGCGACCTGCTCGGCCCAGTTCTTCGGCGGCGTCTCCGGATCGAGACCGGCTTCCTTGAAGAGTTCCTTGTTGTAGTAGAGGACGATCGTCGAGCGCTGGAATGGCACGCCCCAGGTCTTGCCGCCCGTCTGGCTGTTCTCCATGAACGCCTTGTAGAAGCCCTCCAGCCATTTCTTGTCGTCGGCCGTCTTCAGCATGTCGTCGACGGGGACGATCGCGTCCTCGTCGATCAGCGTGAACATGTCGGTCGACAGCAGGATGGCGAAGTGCGGCGCCTCGTTGCTCTTCAGCGCCGTGAGCGTCTTGGCGATCGTGTCCTGGTAGGAGCCGGTATAGACCGGCTGGACCTTGATCGTCGGGTTGGCCTTCTCGAAATCGGCGGCCATCGTGTCGATCAGCTTGGTGATCGGCCCGCCCACCGCCACGGGGAAGTAGAAGGTGAGCTTGGTCTGCTGGGCCTCGGCGCCGGCACCCGCGAAGCAGGCGGCCAGTGCGAGGGCCCCGCACATCAGGAGTCTTCTCATCGGATTCATCTGGTCTCTCCCTTTTCCTATCGAGCGTGCTGTCGGCCGACGGCGCCGTCGAGGCGGTTGCCGTCGGAAAGATCGAACAAGTGCTGGCGGTCGGCGTCCCACTTCATGAAGACCGTGTCGCCGATGGCGTTGGCGACGCGCCCGGGCAGGCGCGCGACGATCGTCTCGCTGCCGGCCTTTCCGGCGACGAGCGTGTCAGCGCCGAGATACTCGATCGATTCGATGCGCGTGGGCACGCCCTCGCCGGCGAGGCGGATATCCTCGGGCCGGATGCCGACCGCGAAGCCTTCGCCTGCGGACGCGATCTGGCGTCCGGCGACGCGCCCGCCCGCTTCGAGCGACACGACGTTCATCGGCGGCGTGCCGAGGAAGCGCGCGGCGAAGGTGGTGGCGGGCGTCGAATAGAGCGCGTCCGGCGTGCCGTCCTGCTCGATGCGACCGTTGCGCAGCAGGATCACCTGATCGGCCATCGTCATCGCCTCGACCTGGTCGTGCGTGACGTAGAGCATCGTGATCTTGAGGCGCCGCTGCAGTTCGCGGATTTCCAGACGCATCTCCTGGCGAAGCTGCGCGTCGAGATTGGAGAGCGGTTCGTCCATCAGGCACACGGGCGCCTGCGCCACGATCGCGCGCCCGAGCGCCACGCGCTGCTGCTGTCCGCCGGAAAGCTGGGACGGCTTGCGCTGGAGCAAGGCCGACAGGCCGAGAAGCTCGCTCGCCTTCTCCAGGCGAAGCGCGCGCTCGGCGGGCGGAACGTTGCGCACCTCGAGCCCGAAGCAGATGTTCTGCGCGACCGTCAGGTGCGGGAACAGCGCGTACGACTGGAAGACCATCGCGATCCCGCGCTGGGCGGGGGCATTGCCGGTGACGTCCTTGCCGGCGATATGGATGCGCCCTTCGCTGGGCTGGTCGAGGCCGGCGATTATCCG
Source organism: Tagaea sp. (assembly GCA_044224405.1). Taxonomy (GTDB): domain Bacteria; phylum Pseudomonadota; class Alphaproteobacteria; order CACIAM-22H2; family CACIAM-22H2; genus Tagaea. The sequence goes on from JBGAKN010000006.1 coordinate 266,685, forward strand.
CAGCAGGGTGGATTTGCCGCAGCCCGAGGGGCCAAGAAGGACGGCGAACTTGCCGGATTCGACACGAAAGGAAACCTGGTCGAGGGCGCGCGCCTGTCCCCACAGCCGACTGACGGATTCGATAACGATGTCTGACATTTCCCCGTCCGCCGGGTGCCGGTTTCTGGCCCCGAATTCCTTGTATCTGAGCGCGTTGACAGTTTTATGACAAGGGGATTCGCGCGGAAGTGAACGCCTAGTCTCGGCAGACGCGGGCGTGCGCCACGCGGCCGATGGAGCCCTCGGGCTCCACGCCGAACCTGGTCTCGCGCTCCTCGCGCGCCAGCGCCAGCTTCTGGCCTTCCTCGTCCTCGAAAAGCATCACGCGCAGGCCGGCATTCTCGCCCGACGCGCAATCGAAATGGGCGAGCGCCTCCATGCTGGCGGCGCGCACGTTGCCGGCTTGGATCGGCTGCCGGTAGACGACGCGGATCCATGCCGTGCGCACGTTGCCGCCCGTGCGCATGCTCGACAGATCGACATAGACGGGATTCCCGCCGGCAGTCTCGCCGGCCTCTTCCCATTGTGCCGCGCGGGCGGGGAGGGCCAGGCCGAGAAACGCGGCGAGCCCGAGAATGGCTGCGCGATGGCGCAATTTTCCCTCCCGAACCGGTTGCAGGATAGCCCTAGCACAGACGGGCGTCGGGCGAATAGTCGTGTGAAGTCGTGGCAAAATTCGGGCGAACCGGGTTATGGTCGCCGCCATCATGGCCGATGCCTCGACTCCGCCTTTCTATTCCAATCCCGTGCCGCTCGACCGCGTGCGCCACGCCGGCATGGGGTTCGTCCGCCCGCCCAACTTCTCCTTCGCGCGCAAGGTCAATTCAGTGCCGCTCGCGGCAATCGAGTTCAATTCGGCTGCGCGCAACTACCCCATCGTGTTCACGGCCGGCGATCCGGTCGGCGCGGTCGCCGTGCTCGGCTTCGAAGGTTCTCAGAACCTGTTCGTCGGCGAGAACCTTCAATGGGCCGAAGACGTGTATGTCCCGGCTTATGTGCGCCGCTTCCCGTTCGTCTTCACGCGCACACCCGAGGGCGAATACGTCCTGTGCATCGAGGAAGACGGCGGCACGATCGTGCCGAAGGGCGGCGAGCCGCTGTTCGCCGACGGCAAGCCCACCAAGATCATCGAGGAGGCGCTGCGCTTCGCGGGCGACTTCCAGATCCAGATCGACGCGACGCACGCCTTCACCAAGGCGTGCCAGGCGGCGGGCCTGTTCGTCGACAACCGCGCGTCGATCCAGATGCCCGACGGCCGCACGATCGCGCTGCAGGGATTCCGCACGATCGACGCCAAGAAGTTCGAGACGCTGCCCGACGCCACGGTCATCGACTGGTGGCGCAAGGGCTGGATGATGATCGCCTACGCCCACATGATGTCGCTAGGCAACTGGCAGCTTCTGGCGAACCGCGCTTCGCGCGTGAAGCCCGCGAAGGCCGCCGTCTAGGCCAGCGCCTGCTCGATCACGCGGGCGATATGGATCGCCTCGCGACCCGAACCGTCCGCGATCTGGTGGCGGCAGCTCGTTCCGTCGGCGATGATGATCGTTCCGTCGTCGGCCTTCTCGATCGCGGGCAGCAGCGACAGTTCCGCCATCTTGCGCGAGGCGTCGAGGTTTTCCGGCTCGTAGCCGAACGCGCCCGCCATGCCGCAGCAGCTGCTTTCGATCGACTTCGCGTCGAGGCCGGGGATCAGCTTCAGCAGCGCCAGCGTCGGCTTGACCGCATCGAAAGCCTTCTGGTGGCAGTGGCCGTGCAGCAAAGCCTTGCCGTGGGCTAGCGGCTTCAGCTTCAGCGCGAGGCGCCCCTCGGCGTGCTCGCGCGCGAGAAATTCCTCGAACAGCATTGCCGATGCGCCGATCGTCTTCGCGTCGGCCCCCGGCAGCAGCGTCGCGATTTCATCCTTCAGCGCGAACAGGCAGGAGGGCTCCAGTCCCACGATAGGCACGCCGCGCGCGGCATAGGGCAGCATCGCTTCGATCAGGCGCTTTGCTTCCGCGCGTCCTTCCTCGACCATGCCAGTCGAAAGGAACGTGCGCCCGCAGCAGAGCGGCCTTCCGCCGTCGTTCGCGGTCGGAACGACCACACGATAGCCAGCGGCTTCCAGCACGCGGATCGCGGCCCGCGCGTTTTCGGGCTCGAACCATGTGTTGAACGTGTCGACGAACAGCGCGACTTCGCGTCCTGCTTCGTTTGCCGCGGCTTCATCCGGGCGGAAGGGGGCGCTCGACCAGTGCGGCAGGCTGCGTGCGGCGGCGAAGCCCGCGAGGGCTTCCGACAGCTTCGCCATGCCGGGGATACGATCTCGCAGGTTGAGCAGCCAGCCGAGCTTCGAGGCGAGCGGCGCATAGCGCGGCAGATAGCCCACGAGCCGGTCGAACAGGCGATGGCCGTGGCGGCGCTTGTAGTGATGGAGGAACTCGACCTTCATCTTCGCCATGTCGATTCCGGTCGGGCATTCGCGCTTGCAACCCTTGCAGCCGACGCAAAGGCGCATCGTCTCGGCCATCTCGTCGGAAACGAGCGCGTCGGCGCCGAGCTGGCCGGAGATCGCCAGGCGCAGCGTGTTCGCGCGCCCGCGCGTCAAGTGTTTCTCCTCGCCGGTGATGCGGTAGGACGGGCACATCGTGCCGGCATCGAATTTCCGGCAATGGCCGTTGTTGTTGCACATCTCGACCGCGCCGGCGAAGCCGCCCCAGTCCGACCAGTCGAGCGCGGTCTCGATCTTCGCGGGCGCGTAGCCGGGCTTGAAGCGGAACAGCGAACGGTCGTCCTGCTTCGAGGGCCGCACGATCTTGCCGGGATTCATCAGGCCGTCGGGATCGAACAGGTCCTTGATCTCCTCGAACGCGCCGGTCAGGCGCGGGCCGAAGAAGGGCGCGATCCATTCCGAACGCACGAGCCCGTCGCCGTGTTCACCCGAATAGGCGCCCTTGTATTCGCGCACGAGGGCAGCCGCTTCCTCCGCGATGGCGCGCATCTTCTTCGCGCCATCCTCTTTCATGTTGAGGATCGGGCGCACATGCAGGCAGCCGACCGAGGCGTGCGCGTACCAAGTGCCCTTGGTGCCGTGGGCCTCGAACACGCGCGTCAGGCGCGCGGTGTATTCGGCGAGGTGTTCGAGCGGCACCGCGCAGTCCTCGATGAACGAGACGGGCTTCCCGTCGCCCTTCATCGACATCATGATGTTGAGGCCCGCCTTGCGGACCTCCCAGACGTCCTTCTGGAAATCCTGCTCGTCGATCTCGACGACGGAGCCCGGCAGGCCAAGATCGCCCATCAGCGCCACGAGATCCTTGAGCTTGCGCTGCTGCGTTGCCAGATCGGCGCCCGCGAACTCGACCAGCAGGATCGCGTCGGGCTCGCCCTTGAGGAAGCGCTTCACGATCCCGGCATAGGCGGGGATCGCGCGCGAGAGATCGATCATCGTGCGGTCGACGAGTTCGACCGCGACGGGACCCAGCGCGACGATGTGCCGCGTCATGTCCATCGCCTGATAGAAGGTCGGGAAATGGACGACGCCGAGCGTCTTGTATTTCGGCAGCGGCGAAAGTTTCAGATGCACGGAAGTGGAATAGGCGAGCGTGCCTTCCGAGCCGACGAGCAGGTGTGCCAGATTGTGGGGCGAGGCCGGCTTGACGGAATCGAGATTGTAGCCGCCGACGCGCCGAAGCAGCTTCGGATAACGTGCCTCGATCTCGTCGGCCTCGCGCGCGGCGATGCTTCGCACCTGGCGGACGAGATCGACGAAGCGCGACGGGCCCGACAGCCCTTCGAGATTGCCGCCCACGGGGCCGAAATGCGCCTTCGTGCCGTCCACCAGCAGCGCGTCGACGCCGACGACGTTGTGGACCATGTTGCCGTAGAACAGCGATCGCGAACCGCACGAGTTGTTACCGGTCATGCCGCCGATGGTCGCCTGCGCGGACGTCGAGACATCGACCGGGAACCACAGGCCGTGCGGCTTCAGCGCGGCGTTGAGGTGATCGAGCACGATGCCCGGCTCGACGACCGCGGTCTGCGCGGCCGCATCGACCGAGATCACCTTTTTAAGGTGCTTCGCATTGTCGATGACGAGGGCCGCACCCACCGTCTGGCCGCATTGCGACGTTCCGCCGCCGCGCGGCAGCACCGGTACACGCGCGTCGGCCGCGATCTGGATCGCGATGCGCGCGTCCTCGGCATCCTGCGGGATCACCACGCCGACCGGCTCGATCTGGTAGATCGACGCGTCCGTCGAATAGCGGCCGCGGTCGAACTTGCCGAACATCACGTCGCCCTTGATCTCGCGGCGCAGGCGCGCTTCGAGGTCGGAGCGGGCAGGGGGCTGGTCGAGCGGCATGGTTCGTCTCCGGTCAGTCGTAGGCTTCGGCGCGCGCGTCGGCGGCGAAGGCGGCAAGGACGGATTCGCGCTTGCCGGCGAGATGCGCTTCGAGGATGGCGCGCAGGCCCGCCCCGTCGCGCGCCTCGAGGGCGGCGATCATCCTTTCGTGTTCGTCGATGGCCTTGTCCCAGCGCTGGCGCGACAGGTTGGCGGCATAACGAACGCGTTTGACGCGCGCGTTCAGGCGCTCGAACGTCTCGCCGAGAACCGCGTTGCCGCCCGCGCGCGCGATGCGCGCATGGATCGCCTGGTTGGCCGCGAAATAGGCGGCCAGATCGCCGCGCGCGTGGTGCGCGCGCATCTCGAAATGCAGTGCCTTGATCTCGCCGAGTTCGGAGTCGGTGATGCGCGTCGCGGCAAGTTCGCCTGCCAGCCCTTCGAGGGCAGCCAGAACCTCAAACGTGTTCTCGATGTCCTTGCGGTCGAGCGGGGCGACGATGGCGCCGCGGTTGGGCTCGGTGCGCACCAGTCCTTCGGCCGCGAGGATGCGCAAGGCCTCGCGCAGCGGCGTGCGCGAGATGCCGAGGCGTTCGCACAGCACGCGCTCGTTCAGCCGCTCGGCGGAGGCAAGTTCGCCCTCGAGAATCATTTGGCGCAAGCGTTCGGCCGCGTTTTGCGGCAAAGTCGTGCGCTCGACGGGCCTTGAATCATCTGGCATGTCAAAATGGTATACCAATAAAACTCAATTGTCACGTGCCTTGACGTCACTAAAATATAATTGTATACCAGACTTTCAAATCAAGGAGCGCCCCATGCTGAAGCTGAGCTTCGCCCCCAGCGGCCGTCACTTCCTCCAGATCCCGGGCCCGACCAACGTGCCCGACCGCGTGCTGCGCGCGATCGACAACCCGACGATCGACCATCGCGGGCCGGAGTTCGGCGAACTGGGCAAGAAGGTGCTCGCGGGCATGAAGGCGATCTTCAAGACGAAGAGCCACGTCATCATCTTCCCCGCGTCCGGCACGGGTGCGTGGGAAGCCGCACTCGTGAACACGCTGTCGCCCGGCGACAAGGTGCTGATGTTCGAGACGGGCCATTTCGCCACGCTGTGGCGCAAGATGGCGGAGAAGCTCGGCCTCGTCGTCGATTTCGTCGAAGGCGACTGGCGCCACGGCATCGATCCCGCTTCCGTCGAGGCGAAGCTCGCCGCCGACAAGGGCCATCAGGTGAAGGCCGTGCTGGTCGTCCACAACGAGACGTCGACCGGCTGCACGACGCGCGTGGGCGAGGTTCGTGCCGCGATGAACCGCGCGAAGCATCCCGCGTTGCTGATGGTCGACACGATCTCCTCGCTCGGCTCGATCGACTACCGCCACGACGAATGGGGCGTGGACGTGACGGTCGCGGGTTCGCAGAAGGGCCTGATGCTGCCGCCGGGCCTGTCGTTCAACGCCGTCTCGGCCAAGGCGATCGAGGCCTCGAAGAGCGCGAAGCTGACGCGCGCGTTCTGGGGCTGGGACGAGATGATCGCCGCCAACGCGACCGGCTATTTCCCCTACACGCCGGCGACGAACCTGCTCTACGGCCTTTCCGAAGCGCTCGACATGATGGCCGAGGAAGGGCTCGACAACGTCTTCCGCCGCCACGACCGTCATGCGGAGGCCACGCGCCGTGCTGCGCGCGCCTGGGGCCTCGAGATCCTGTGCCTCGAACCCAAGGAATATTCGAGCGCGCTGACCGCCCTGCTGATGCCGGCGGGCCATGACGCCGACAAGTTCCGCAAGGTCGTCCTGAACGCCTTCGACATGTCGCTGGGGGCAGGCCTCACCAAGGTGGCGGGCAAGGTTTTCCGCATCGGGCATCTTGGCAGCTTCAACGACCTGATGCTGATGGGCACGCTTGGCGGCGTCGAGATGGGCCTGTCGCTCGCGGGCGTGCCGCATCGCAAGGGCGGCGCGCAGGCCGCGATGGAGTATCTCGTCGAGTGCGCGGCGAAGCCCGTATCGGCGGCCGCGCAATAGGCGATGGCATCGGATCCGCCGATCGACTGGCCAAGCCTCGACCAGCTGACCGAGGAGATCGGCGCCGCCGTGCTGCCGCGCCTGCTGAAGACGTTCTATGGCGAGGCCGAGGCGCGGCTCGGCGCCTTCTCGCGCCTGTCGCAGGATGCGGCCAGGCTGGGCGAAGGCAGCCCGATCCACCGCGAGATCCATTCGCTTAAAAGTGCGGCCGCCAGCTTTGGCGCGCGCGCATTGGCTGCTCGCGCGGGCGAGATCGAGGAACTGGTCGAGGACGGACGCTACCGACACGATCCGGCGACGATCGCGGCGCTTGCGGGCATGTTCGCCGAATTCCGCGATGCGGTGGCGCGCCGGGGCATCGTCGTCGGCTGACCGGCGCCGCAAGGATCGGGTGGGCGCGCAGGCTTCCGGCCGGTAACATCCGCCAATGAACGCTTCCGCCCCCAAGCTCGATGGCACCGCCTGGACGATGCTGGTCGTCCTTTCCGTCCTGTGGGGCGGCTCCTTCCTCTACGTCAAGGTGGCGCTCGCCGAACTGCCACCGGCGACCGTCGTGGCGCTGCGCGCGATCTTCGGCGGCGCGTTGCTCGTGCTGCTGGCGCGCTTTCGCGGGCTGTCCTTTCCGCGCGATCCACGGACATGGGGCGCCTTCGCTGTGCTCGCCCTCCTCAACACGGTGATCCCGTTCACGCTGATCGCGTGGGGCCAGCAGGAGATGACGATCGGCCTTGCCGCGATCCTAAATGCCGCGACGCCGCTCTCCACGCTGGTGCTCGCCCATTTCCTGACCGACGACGAGCCGCTGAGCGGGCGACGCGCGACGGGCGTGCTGATCGGTTTCGCCGGCGTGGTGCTGCTGGTGGGACCGGAGGCGTTGTCGGGACTGGGGCTTGCGCTCTGGGCGCAGCTCGCCTGCGTGCTTGCGACGGTCAGCTATGGCTTCGCGCTGATCTGGGCGCGCCGCCTGCGCGGGCTCGACGGCGTCGTCGCGTCGAGCGGGCAATTCGTCTGCGCAGCCCCCATCTCGTTGGCACTCGCCTGCTTCGTCGATCGGCCGTGGAACCTGCCTATGCCGGGGCCCGCCGCGCTCGCATCGGTCGCGGGGCTGGCGCTGCTTTCGACGGCTGCGGCTTATGTCGTCTATTTCCGCATCATGCAGCGCTACGGGGCCGGCAACGCGTCGCTGGTGACGATGCTGATCCCGCCAAGCGCCATGGCGCTCGGCGCCGTCTTCCTCGGCGAGCGGCCGGACATGCTCTCGCTGGCCGGGTTTGCGACGATCGTCGCGGGCCTCGCGATCGTCGACGGGCGGCTGTTCACGCGGGCGCCGCGCTAGTCGACCGCTGCGAGATCGGGCAGGCCGCGCCATTGCTGGGCATGGTCGAGCCCGTAGCCGACGACGAACCGGTCGGGGATCTTGAACGCGACGAAATCCGCCTCGAGGGGAACGACGCGTCGCGCGGGCTTGTCGGCGAACACGGCGATCTTCACCGGCGCGCCGCCGAGGCCTTCGAGAAGCGACTTGGCGAAGCTCAGCGTGCGGCCCGAATCGAGGATGTCGTCGATCAGCAGCACCGCCTGCCCGCGCAGGTTCTCGGGCAGCGTGCCGATAACGCGGACCTGTCCCGAACTGGTCGTCGCGTCGCCGTAGCTCTTGAGGTTGACGAACTCGACCTTGGGATGGACGTTGCGCTTGGCGAGTGCGCGCATCAGGTCGGCCGTGAACACAAAAGCGCCATTTAGCACCGAGATGATCGTAAACTCGTGGGGCAGGGCGACCGCGATCTCGCCCGCCAGCGCCTCGACGCGGGCGGCGATGTCGGCGGCGGAGTGGAGGATTTCCTTGGGTTCGAGAGCCATGGGCAGCATGCACCATTTGAAGAAAACGGTTGAAGCGCGGGGAGGGGGCGTTTAAACGCCCCACTGACCCCATGCTTTTCGCCCATCCCACCGACCCGGCGCAAGCGCGCGCCGTCTGGATCCGCGATCTGACGATCCTGGCGCTCGCCATCGGCGGCTTCCTGCTGCTGTTCCTCGGCCACCGGCCGCTCGCGGTGCCAAGCGAGGCCCGATATGCGGAACTCGCGCGCGAGATGATTTCGACGGGCGACTGGATCACCCCGCGGATCAACGGGATCAAGTATTTCGAGAAGCCGGCGCTGTTCTACTGGATCGAGGCCGCCGCCGTCGGGCTGCTCGGCCTTTCCGAATTCGCGCTGCGCCTGACGACCGCGCTGTTCTCGCTCGCCGGCTGCCTGCTGGCCTACGTTGCCGGGCGCAAGCTTTTCGACCGGACGACCGGCATACTCGCCGCGACGATCCTCGCCTCGACGCTGCTCTGGTTCGCGCTCTCGCGCGTGATCCTGCTCGACGTGCCGGTCGGGGTCTTCCTGTCGCTCAGCGTGCTCGCATTCCTGTTCGCGGTACGCGAGGAAACGGGCAGCCGGGCACGGTCGGTCTGGCTCTATACGATGTATGTCGCGGCCGCTGCGGCGACGCTGACCAAGGGCCTGATCGGCATCGTGCTGCCCGGTCTGGTGATCGGTGCGTGGATCGTGCTCACGTGGAACTGGCGCCTGCTGCTCGAAGTGCGGCTGCTCTCGGGGCTCGCGGTGTTCCTGATCGTCGCCGTGCCGTGGCACCTCGCCGTCGGCTTACAGACGCCCGAGTTCTTCCGCTTCTATTTCATCCACGAACACTGGGAGCGATTCACGACGACGGTCCATGGCCGCGTGCAGCCCTGGTGGTTCTTCCTCGCGATCCTCGTCGCTGGCATCTTCCCGTGGATCGGCTTCCTGTTCCAGTCGCTGTGGCGGAACATCGAATGCGTGTTCTCGCGCGACGCCGAAGGACGGGCGGAGCTGTTTCTGGCGCTGTGGTTCTGGCTGATCCTGCTTTTCTTCTCGCTCTCGGACTCGAAGCTCATCCCCTACGTCACCACGATCATGGTCCCGCTCGCTCTCTTCATCGGGCGCTATCTTGCGGTGGCCTTCGCGGCGCCCGTGGAGCGGCCGGGGCTGCGGATCGGCCTCTGGCTCGTCGCCGGCGTGGCGGTGGCGATCGCCGTCGTGGCGCTTGTTGCGGGAATCGCCGGCAATATCCTGGCGCCGGCCGACATCGCGGACGACATCGAGCGCGCCCGCCCGATGATGGGCTGGCTGTGCGCCGGGGCGCTGATCTCGGCGCTCGCGATCGCATGGGCGCTTACCCGGCACGGTCCCGTGCTCGCGTTCGTCTTCTCGGCCCTTGCCGCCGGCGTGTTCTTCCACGGCGTCGATACGTCGATGGCGAATTTCCAGCCGCGCTCGATCAAGCCGCTCGCGGCGGAGATCCTCGCGCGCGCCGCACCCGGCGACGAAGTGATGGCCTACCGCACCTATCCGCAGGACCTGCCCGTCTATCTCAACCGCCGGATTTCGGTCATGGGCTGGTCGGGCGAGCTCGATTTCGGCCGGTCGATCGAGCCGGCCACGCAGGCCTGGATGTTCGACGACGAGGCCGAACTGTGGCGGCGCTGGAACGGCGAGGGGACGGTCTATATGATCGTGCCGATGCATTTCGAGGCGACCGTCCGCCCGACGGCGGGGCCGCGCTACCGCGAGATCGCGCGCACGCCCCGCCACATCCTGGTCGTGAACCGGGCGGACTAGCCCGGAGGAAAGATGCTCCAGTACCTGCCGATCATCCTGTTCGGGGTCATGCTCAACGCGGTGGCGCAGCTCGCGCTGAAGCAGGGCATGCGCCAGATCGGCGAATTCGAGTTCGTCCTCGCCAACGCGCTGCCGATCGGCTGGCAGGTCGGCACCAACCCATTCGTGGCGCTGGGCCTGTTCTGCTACGTCGTCAGCGTCGGCATCTGGATCCTCGTGCTGTCGCGCGTCGAGGTCAGCCTCGCCTATCCGATGCTGTCGATCGGCTACGTCGTCAATGCGCTTGCGGCCTGGTGGCTGTTCGGCGAGAACCTGACGCCGACCCGGATCGCCGGGATTGTCGTGATCTGTTTCGGCGTTTGGCTCCTTTCGCGAACTTGAGGCCCATGACTTCCACGCTTCCCGAAATTTCCATCGTCGTCCCGGTCTACAACGAAGAAGCCAACCTGCGGCCGCTGTTCGCGCGGCTCGCACCCGTGCTCGACGGGCTCGGCCGCCGGTGGGAAGTGATCTTCACCGACGACGGCAGCCGCGACGGCTCGATGGCTATCCTGCGCGAGTTCCACGCGGCGCGTCCCGACGTGGTCCGCGTGATCGAGTTCGAGCGCAACGCCGGCCAGCACATGGCGATCATGGCGGCGTTCGAGCGCGCGCGCGGCGAAGCGGTCATCACGATCGACGCCGACCTGCAGAACCCGCCCGAGGAAATCCCGAAACTTCTCGCCGCGTTCGACGCGGGCCACGACGTGGTCGGCTCGATCCGCAAGAACCGGCAGGACGTGGGCTGGCGCGTCTATGCCTCGCGCGCGATGAACTTCGTGCGCGAGCGCATCACCGGAATCCGGATGACCGATCAAGGGTGCATGCTGCGCGCCTACCGGCGCGGCATCGTCCAGCAGATCGTCTCGACGGGCGAACAGACGACCTTCATCCCGGCGCTCGGCCAGTATTTCGCGGCGAACCCGACCGAGGTCGAGGTCGAGCACGCGGCGCGCGCCGCGGGCGAGAGCAAGTACGATCTCTACAAGCTCGTGCGGCTCAACTTCGACCTGATGACGGGCTTTTCGGTCGTCCCCCTCCAGCTGTTCACCATCGTCGGCATGCTGATCACGGCGCTGTCGTTCCTGCTGGTGATCTACATGCTGGCGCGCCGCGTGATCGTCGGGCCGGAGGCCGAAGGCCTCTTCACGCTGTTCGCGATCCTCTTCTTCCTCGTGGGCGTCGTCATCACGGGACTGGGTCTCGTGGGCGAGTATGTCGGTCGCATCTACAACGAGGTCCGCAAGCGCCCGCGTTTCCAGATCCGCGCGGTCCTCGAAAAGACCGAGCCGTAATCCGCATGCCCGGCATCGTCCTGTTCGGCTATTCCGACGTCGGTTATGTGTGCTTGGACCTGTTGCTCGAAAAGGGTCACGACGTGCGTCTCGTCGTCACGCACGAGGACGATCCGGGCGAGGCGAAATGGTTCCGCTCGGTCGGCCAGCGCGCGCGTGCCGCCGGCATCGAGACGCTGACGGCCGAGATCAAGGACGGCCCGGCCATCGAGGAGCGCATCGCGGCGATCGCGCCAGACCTGATCGTTTCCTGCTACTACCGTCGCATGATCCCCTCGCGCATCCTCGGGCTTGCCCGGCGCGGGGCGGTCAACATGCATGGCTCGCTGCTGCCTCGATATCGCGGGCGAGCACCCGTCAACTGGGCCGTGCTGAACGGCGAGACCGAAGTGGGCGTCACGCTCCACCACATGGTCAAGCGCGCGGACGCTGGCGACATCGTGGATGCCGAGGCGGTTCCCGTCGGCCCGGAGGAAACCGCGTACGAGGCGATGACCAAGGTCGTCGAGGCGGCGCGGATCGTGCTTGCCCGCCAGATCGACGGGCTGCTCGCAGGCACGGCACCGCGCATCGTGCAGGACGAGAGCAAGGCCACCTATTTCGGCGGCCGCAAGCCCGAGGACGGGCGGATCGATTGGAACTGGCCGGCGGCGCGGATCGTCAATCTGGTGCGCGCGGTGGCCGAACCCTTTCCGGGGGCCTTCAGCGATGTGGCCGGGCGGCGCCTGTTCGTCTGGCGCGCGCGCGCCGTCGCGGGCACGGGAGCTGCCGGAACGGTGCTTTCTGAAGGCCCGCGACCCGTGGTCGCGGTCGGGGACGGGGCCGTGGAACTGCTGCGCTGGAGCTTCGGCGACGGACCGAAGGTCGAGACAGGCGCGCTGGGACTGGCGGCCGGGGCCCGGATCGGCTAGAACCGCCCGCGTCTTTTCCAGCGTCGCGGGAGTCGGTCCCCTTGAGCCTCAAAGTCCTCATTCTCGGCGTCAACGGCTTCGTCGGGTCAAACCTGTCCGAGCGCATCCTGAAGACGACCGACTGGTCCGTCTACGGCATGGACATCCAGAAGGACAAGATTGAGGACTGCCTCGGCAATCCGCGCTTCAGCTTCGTCGAGGGCGACATCACGATCAACCGCGAGTGGGTGCAGTATCACGTCAAGAAGTGCGACGTGGTCCTTCCGCTGGTCGCCATCGCGACGCCGATCACCTATGTACAGCAGCCGCTCAAGGTCTTCGAACTCGACTTCGAGGCGAACCTCGCGATCATCCGCGACTGCGTGAAGTACGGCAAGCGCGTGCTCTTCCCGTCGACCTCGGAAGTCTACGGCATGTCGACCGACACGCCGTTCGACGAGGAAGCCTCCAACTTCGTCCTCGGCCCCATCCACAAGCAGCGCTGGATCTATTCGTGCTCCAAGCAGCTGCTCGACCGCGTCATCTACGCCTACGGATCCAAGAACGAACTGCGCTACACGCTGTTCCGCCCGTTCAACTGGATTGGGCCCAAGCTCGACAACATCTTCGCGGCCAAGGAAGGCTCCTCGCGCGTCCTCACGCAGTTCGTCGGCAACATCGTGCGCGGCGAGAACATCAGCCTCGTCGCCGGCGGGGCGCAGCGCCGCTGCTTCCTCTACATCGACGACGCGATGGACGCGCTGATGAAGATCATCGCGAACAAGGACGGCTGCGCCGACAACCGTATCTTCAACATCGGCGAGCCGAAGAACGACTATTCGATGCGCGGCCTCGCCGAGCTGCTGCTTGACGTGATCAAGGATTACGACGGCTACAAGGACGTGAAGAGCCGCGTGAAGCTCGTCGATGTCGATCCCGACGGCTATTACGGCAAAGGCTACGAGGACATCCAGGTCCGCGTGCCGAAGATCGAGAACGCACGCAAGTATCTCGGCTGGGCGCCGACCACCGACCTGCGCACGGCGCTCAAGAAGACGCTCGATTACTACCTGCTCGGCCGCCAGAAGGACACGGGCGACCTGACGGGAACGCCCGTCTAGGGCAAGCCTGCGATGGCCGAGCCGGCGCGCCTCGCGATCAAGATCGACGTCGATACCGACCGCGGCACGCGCGAAGGACTTGCGCCCCTCGCAAGGGCGCTCGACCGACACAAGATCCGCGGCACGTTCCTTTTCTCGCTTGGCCCCGACAATACCGGGCGCGCGATCCGGCGCGTCTTCCGGCCCGGCTTTTTCGCCAAGGTCAGCCGCACTAGTGTCGTGAAGCTCTACGGGCTGCGCACGCTGATGAACGGCGTGCTACTGCCGGGCCCCGACATCGGCAAGCGCAACGCCGACACCATGCGCGCGATCGCGAATGCCGGCCACGAAGCCGGGATCCATTGCTGGGATCATGTCCGCTGGCAGGACGGGCTCGCCGGAATGTCGATCGAAGCCGTCCGTGCCGATTTTTCCAAGGCGCGTGCCGCGTTCGAGCGGATATTCGGCCATCCGGCCCGCACGGCCGGCGCGGCCGGCTGGCAGGCCGATGCCAAGAGCCTCGCGGTCTACGACGAGGCGGGGCTCGACTACGCCTCCGACGCGCGCGGGACGGGGCCGTTCCTTCCCATTGCGGGCGGGCGGGTCTTCCGGACGCTGCAGATGCCGACCACGCTGCCCACGCTCGACGAACTGGTCGGCCGGCCGGAATTTCCCGAGGAACGGCTGATCGACGCATTCCTCGACCGGCTCGTCCCCGGCGCCCTCAACGCCTTCACCGGCCATGCCGAGCTCGAGGGCATGCACTATGCCGACTGGTTCGCCCGTTTCCTCGATGCCGCCGCCGCGCGCGGCGTGCGATTCGTGAACCTTGCCGACGAGGCGAAGGCACTTGCCGGGCAGGCCGTTCCGGTGGCCGAACTGGTACAGGGGGAAGTTGACGGTCGCTCGGGAACGATGGCTGTTCAGGGCCCAAAGGCGATTTAACCATATCAATGATTTAGCGTTTGGACTTCCGAGTTGCCGTTAAATGCGGCATACTCGTTTTTTAGGAAGTCGGAGATCTACGCATGCCTTCCCCGGACACGTCCGCGACAAGGGTCGCGGTCGAGCCGCCCAAATCGTCCAAGCACATCGTCCTGACTTCGCACCCGTCCAAGAGCGGGCCGCAGCCGCTCAAGATCGAATGGGGCGCCGGCGGCGCGCAGGCGCGCGGGCCAGTCATCGGGACCGTGGGCAATCCGCAGCACCGCAACGTGATCGGCACCCACTCGGGCAGCTACATGCTCTACCGCGCGCTCGCAGTGGCGGCGGGCGCCCTGTCGCCGCTCCACAAGCCCGATCTTACCAACACCGCGCCGGCCGAACCGATCGGCCCGTTCGCGCAATGGTCGGACCCGGAGAAGATCGTCAGCCTCGATCCCTACGGCCACATGGTGGGTGATGCGTTCGCTGGCCTGCTCGCGCAGGGCTACGACATCCGCCCGACCATCGCCGTCACGCGCGCGCACATCAACATGCCCGAGCTGCAGGACGCCATCGCCGCCGGCCGCATCAAGCCCGACGGCCGGATCGTCGAGGCGAGCGGCGACGTGCGCACGACCAAGGTCGCCATCGAGCCGGTCTGGTATCTGCCCGGCATCGCGAAGCGTTTCGGCATCGCGGAGACCGAGCTGCGCAGCGGCCTGTTCGAATATACCGGCGGCATGTTTCCCGAACTCGTCACGCGCTCGGACATGAAGGTCTTCCTGCCGCCCATCGGCGGAACCACGGTCTATCTCTTCGGCGACGTGTCCAGGCTCGGCGATCCGAAGACGAAGATCGGCGGGCGCGTGCACGACGAATGCAACGGTTCGGACGTGTTCGGCTCGGACATCTGCACGTGCCGCCCGTATCTGGCGCACGGCATCGAGGTCGCTGTCGAAACCGCCCAGCAGGGCGGGGTCGGCTTCATCGTCTATAACCGCAAGGAAGGGCGGGCGCTGGGCGAAGTCACCAAGTTCCTCGTCTACAACGCGCGCAAGCGTCAGGAGGGCGGCGATCAGGCCGCCACGTATTTCAAGCGTACCGAGTGCGTCGCCGGCGTACAGGACATGCGTTTTCAGGAGTTGATGCCCGACGTGATACACTGGCTGGGAATTTCGCGGATCGACCGTTTCGCGTCGATGAGCAACATGAAGTCCGAGGCGCTGACGCGCAGCGGGATCGAAATCGTCGAACAGGTCGAGATACCCGAGGGCCTGATACCGGCCGACGCGGACGTCGAGATGGAAGCGAAGAAGGCGGCCGGCTATTTCACCGGCGGCCAGGCTCCCGACGCGCGCAAGCTCGCCGATACCAAGGGCCGCGGGCTCGATAGCTGACATGCCACTCGATCGTCCAGAAATCAGCGGGCCGAGCGCCCGCGTGCGCGCACTTCGCGATCCCTCGACCATCCGTAAGCGGGCCACCGAGATCTATGTTGCGGCCCTCAAGGGGAAGTCGTCGCACTTCACCGTCGATCTCGCGCGGCTCGACCGCGCGGCCGAGCTGACAGTCGGCGCCATCCGGCGCGACTATCCCTCGCTCGACATTCCCTATCATTCGCGCTGGCGACATTTTGGCGTCGGCGGCATCGACCGATGGAAGCGGCTGGTCGCGAACCTGCCCGACGACAAACTGGAGCGTGCGCGCGTCGCGGTCGATCTCGCGGTGACGAGCGTGCTGCTCGACGCCGGCGCCGGTCCGGACTGGAAATACCGCACCAAGGACGGCGTCTTCGCGCGCTCGGAGGGGCTTGCGGTCGCGAGCTTCGACATGTTCGCGTCGGGCGCCTTCTCGACGTCGCTCGACAACCCCTACCGGGCGGATGCCGCGGGCCTGCGCCGGTTCGACGGCGAGCGCCTGGCGAAGGGATTCAAGATCGGCGAAAGCAACAAGCTCGTCGGGCTCGAAGGGCGCGCGGCGCTGATGCGCAATCTCGGTGCGGCGACCGCCAAGCGGCCCGACATCTTCGGCGCGCAGGCGCGCATCGGCAATCTCGTCGACCGCCTGATGGCGGACGCGCGCGACGGCCGCCTGCCGGCCGGGCGCATCCTCGCGGTGCTGCTTGACGGCCTTGCCGACGCCTGGCCCGCGCGTGTCGTCGTCGACGGCGTGAATGTCGGCGACGTGGGCGAACATCCGGCCGCGAGCGAAGGCCTCGTCCCGTTCCATAAGCTCAGCCAGTGGCTGACCTATTCGCTGCTGGAGCCGTTCGAGTGGCTCGGGCTCGAGGTCGTCGATCTCGACACGCTCACGGGCCTGCCGGAATACCGCAACGGCGGCCTGTTCCTCGACACCGGCACGATTGCGCTGCGCGATCCGTCGGCCGCGGGGCAGGCTCATGCGGCGAACAGCGAGCTTATCGTCGAATGGCGCGCGCTCACGGTCGTGCTGCTCGACAAGGTGGCGGAAATCGTGCGCGACATGCTGGGCGTGACGGCCGAGGAATTCCCGCTCGCGAAGGTCCTTCAGGGCGGGACGTGGACGGCCGGACGCCGGCTCGCGGCCGAGCGTCGCGCGGGCGGCAAGTCGCCGCTGGCGGTCGAAAGCGACGGGACGATCTTCTAGGGGACGGGAGGGGGCAATGTCGGGTTCGCTGCATGTGGTCGGGCATCCGCTGATCCAGCACAAGCTCACGCAGCTTCGTCGCAAGGAGACCGATACGCGGGACTTCCGCCGTCTGGTCCGCGAGATCGCGATGCTTCTCGCCTACGAGGCGACCCGCGACCGCGCGCTCAAGACCGTCGAGATCGAGACGCCGATCCAGAAGATGCGTGCGCCCGCTCTCGCGGGGAAGGAGATCTGCCTCGTCTCGGTGCTGCGTGCGGGCAACGGGATCCTCGACGGGATGCTTGAGATCCTTCCTTCGGCGCGCGTCGGGCATATCGGCCTCTATCGCGATCCGCAGACGCTGGCGGCCGTCGAGTATTACTGCAAGCTGCCGGAAGATATCGCCGAGCGCGACGTGCTCGTCCTCGATCCGATGCTCGCCACCGGCCATTCGGCTGTCGCCGCGATCACGCGCGTCAAGCAGGCGGGGGCGACGTCGATCAAGTTCGTCTGCCTGCTGGCCGCGCCGGAAGGGGTCGCGGAAATGAACGCGACCCATCCCGACGTCGCGATCTATGCGGCCGCGCAGGATAGTCATCTAAACGATCACGGCTACATCATTCCGGGGCTCGGCGACGCGGGCGACCGGCTGTTCGGCACGAAGTAGGCCCCTTCACCGGCGCGGCCACTTCGCGTAATACATATTGCGACATTCGACCGGAGGACACACACATGGCTCAACGTCTCGACGAGACCGCAAAGGGCGTCTACATCATCGCGGCGACGCCGTTCACCGACAATGGCGAGCTCGATCTCGACAGCGCCGAGCGCATGACCGATTTCTATCTGGAGTGCGGCGTGACCGGAATGACGATCCTCGGCGTCATGGGCGAGGCGCCCAAGCTGAGCGCGCAAGAATCCTCAGATTTCGCCACCCGCGTCATGAAGCGCGTGAACGGCCGCGTGCCGGTGATCGTCGGCGTCTCGTCCGCCGGCAACCGCAATCTCGGCGGCTTCACGAAGAAGGTGATGGACATGGGCGCCGCTGGCGTGATGGTCGCCCCCATTGCCGGCCTCAAGAACGAGGAGCAGATCGAAGGCTATTATGATGCCGTCGTGCGCGAGATCGGCGACACGCCGATCGTGCTGCAGGACTACCCGCAGCTGACGAACGTCCACATGTCGGTCTCGCTGATCAACCGCCTGTTCGCGCGCCACGACAGCATCAAGGTGCTGAAACACGAGGACGTGCCGGGCCTGCGCAAGGTCACCAAGGTGCGCAAGGCTGACACCGACGGCAGCCGCAAGCGGCGCATCTCGATCCTCGTCGGCAATTCGGCGATCCATCTGCCGCAGGAAATGCGTCGCGGCGCCGACGGCGCCAACACGGGTTTCGCGTATCCCGAGATGCTGGTCGAAGTCGTCGATCTCTTCCTCAAGGGCAAGCCCGAGGAAGCCGAGGATCTCTACGACATCTACCTGCCGATCGTTCGCCACGAACAGCAGCCGGCCCTCGGCCTCGCCGTGCGCAAGGAAGTGCTGCGCCGGCGCGGCGTCATCAAGTCGGCGCATCTGCGCGCACCCGGCTACGCGATGGATGCCGACGAGCACAAGGAGCTCGACGGGCTGATGCAGCGCCTGGAGCGCAAGCTCGCCGCCGTCGGCCGCGCGACCAAGCCCACGAAGCTCGCGGGCTGACGCCCGTCCGGGAGAGGCCGCGCGCATGGCGACGGGCCTTTGCCGGGACTGTTTCGCGCGGATCGACGATCCGGACGTGCCACGTTGCGGCAATTGTGGCTCGGTGCGCATCGCGCGCCATCCCGAGATGGGCACGCTGGCGCTCGCGCATATCGACTGCGACGCGTTCTACGCGTCGGTCGAGAAGCGCGACGACCCGTCGCTCAACGACAAGCCGACGCTGATCGGCGGCGGCCGGCGCGGCGTGGTGTCGACCGCCTGCTACATCGCGCGGACCTACGGCGTGCGCTCGGCGATGCCGATGTTCAAGGCACTGCAGCTGTGTCCGCACGCGACCGTGATCCGGCCGAACATGGCGAAGTACGCTTCCGTCTCGCGTCAGGTGCAGGCGATTTTCGAGGAGACGACGCCGCTCGTCGAATCCGTTTCGCTCGATGAGGCCTATCTCGACCTGAAGGGGACCGAGAAGCTGCACCATGCGCCGCCGGCCATCGTGCTGGCGCGCATCGCCCAGCGGATCGAGACCGAGATCGGCATCACCGTGTCGATCGGGCTTTCCTTCAACAAGCTGTTGGCCAAGCTCGCCTCCGAGCTCGAGAAGCCGCGCGGCTTCGGCGTGATCGGGCGGTCGGAGGCGCGTGCGTTCCTCGCGGCGCGCCCGCCGCGCATCCTGCCGGGCGTGGGCCCGAAATTCGCGATGCGCCTTGCCGACGACGGCTTCGCCTCGATCGGCGATATCCAGAAAGCAGGCGAAGCGAAGCTCGCCGCATGCTACGGCGAGACGGGCCGGTGGCTTTTGCAGATGGCGGAGGGGCGCGACGAGCGCACGGTCGAGCCCGAGCGCGAAGCGAAGACCATTTCGGCGGAGACGACCTTCCATCAGGATATCGGGCGGCTTGCCGATCTCGAAGCCGAGCTCTGGCCGCTCGCCGAAGAGGTCGCCGAGCGTCTGAAGCGGCATCATCTGGCGGGGCGGACGGTCCAGCTCAAGCTGAAGACTTCGGATTTCCGGCTGCTGACCCGGCGCGTGACGTTGCCGGCGGGCACCCAGCTTGCCGAAACGCTCTACCGGGCCGCGCAGCCTCTGCTGGCGCGCGAGGTGGCGGCCGACCGGCAGCGACGTTATCGCCTGATCGGGATCGGGGCGGCCGAACTGGCCGAGCCGGGCGGCGTTCCGGCCCAGACCGACCTGTTTGCGCCCGCCGCGGCACCGTCGGTCGACGATCCGAGGCTGGCGGCGGTGGAGAAGGCCATCGACGCGGTCCGCGACAAGTTCGGCAATACCGCAATCCGCAAAGGGCGAGGTCTGGGCATCGGCCCGGGGCCGAAGCGGGGGCGCGACTTGCCCCGTACGCCGCGCTGACGTAATGTGCAGAAAGCACGATAAACACTGAAAAAAAGCGAAAGTATGCCGGGTCCGCTGTCACCACAGGAAATCGTCAAGATTCTCTCGGATCACGAGAAGTTCCTTAACCGGAAACCGGGCGGCGTGCGCGCCAACCTGACACTCGCCGACATGCACGGGATCTCGCTGTCGCGCGCCAACCTGCGCCAGGCGAAGCTGCCCGGCGCCAATCTTTCGCGCGCCGTGCTGGCGGGCGCCGACCTTTCGGAAGCCGACCTTTTCGCCGTCAATTTCGATCGTGCCGATCTCAGCTTGGCCAACCTGTCGAAGGCCGATCTGCGCGGCGCCTATCTGCGCGGCTGCCGGATGCGCGGCGCCAACCTGCGTGGCGCGGACCTGCGCGGCGGCACGCTGATGCAGTCGCGTCGCGGCGACGGCATTGCACTCGTCTCGGCCGACCTGCAGGGCTCCGACCTCGAACAGGCCATCCTTGCCAAGGCGAACGCGCAGGGCGCCGATCTGTCGAAAGCCAACCTGACCGAGGCCGACTGCTCGGGGGCGCGCCTCGCCGGCTGCAATCTCGAAATGGCCTCGATGGCGCGCGCCAATCTCGAGACGGCGACGCTGAAGGGCGCCAACATCATGGGTGCCAATCTTGCCGGCGCGAACCTGAAGGGCGTCGACCTTTCGGGCGCCATCATCGACGGTGCCGATTTCCGCGACGCGAACCTGATCGGCGCGAATCTCAACGGCGTCGACATGCAGCGCGCGAACACGCAGGGCGCCAACATGGCCGCCCAGCAGGAGGCGCTGTCGGACGCCGTGCAGGCACAGCTGCGCGACCACCAGCTCTGGATCAAGTCGGAAGGCCGCGTCGGCCGCCGCGCCGACTTCACGAAGGCCGACCTCAAGGGCCTCGATTTCTCGAACGCGAATCTTTCGGGGGCGACCCTCACCGGCGCCAACCTGCAGGGCACGAAGCTGATCAAGGCCCAGCTCATCATGTGCGACATGACGGGCTCGGACCTGAAGGGGGCCGACTTCTCTGAAGCGAACCTCAACGGCGTCAACATGAGCCGCGCGGACGCGCAGGGCGCCACCTTCGCGAAGGCTTCGCTGGCGCCGGTCAACATGCCGATGCCCAACGGCCAGCCTTCGGGCCGCCTGTGGCCGGCCAATCTCGCCGACGCGAATTTCCAGGATTGTGACTTCGCGGGCGCGAACCTTCATCGCGCGAACGTGCTCGATGCGAATTTCACGCGCGCGGTGCTGCGCGATGCCGTGCTGCTCGATGTCGACCTGTCGCTCGCCAAGAGCGACGGCGCCGACATCGCCGGCGCGATCATGAAGCGCTGAGGATCGCCTTCAGAACGATCGACTGGTCGGCGTCCGGATCGAGCGCTTTCGCCTTCGCGAACCACTCCGTCGCCGTAACGCCCAGCGGTGCCGCCGCGCCCGACTGCTTCACGAGCGCCGCTCCATAGGCCGCGTCCTTGTGGCGCAGGGCGGCCGTGAAGACCTGATCCCTGTCCCAGTCGCCGGCCAGCATGCGCGGGATGTTCTGGACGACCTGCGGGCTTGCCGCGGCACCCGCCGCAAGCGCCTCGCCGACGGCCTTGTCGTCGAGCCCGAGACGGCGGCCGAGCGCGATGCCTTCGGCAAGGGCCGCGATCTGCACGGCCCCCATCAGGTTGACCATCAGCTTGTAGGCCGTGCCCGCACCCACGTCACCGAAATGGCGGATCGTGCCGGCAAGCGTCCCGAAGAGAGGGCGCAACGCGTCGAGATCCGCCGTCGATGCGCCGACAAGCAGCGTCATCGTCCCGGCGGCGGCATGCGAAGGAAACCCGGTCACCGGGCAGTCGACATAACGAAGGCCGCGCGCCTTGGCGTCTGCCGCAAGCGAGGCGACATGTGCGGCCGAGAGGGTCGAGCACTCGACGACGAAGGAACCCGCCGCCAGCGCGCCCAGCGCGCCGTCCTTGCCGCGCCAGACGGCCTGCGAGGCCAGGTCGTCGGCCAACATCGCGAATGCGACTGCGGCGCCATGTGCGGCTTCGGCGGGCGTATCGGCCCAGACCGCGCCTTTTTCCAGCAACGGGACGGCGCGCGCGCGGCTGCGATTCCAGACGCGCACGCGGTGGCCAGCGGCGACGAGGCGGCCGGCCATGCCGATGCCCATTCGTCCCAACCCGCAGAACGCGATCTCGACCATCTTCATCCTCTCGAAGCCGCGACGCGCGGCAACACGTCTTCGATCATCCGGCGCATTGACGCGCGAACCAGTTCCTCGGGCATGCCGCCGAAACTGGTCAGAGTCATGACATGATCGACGCCGAATTTCGACAGGGCCTTGAGCTTCGCGGCGACCGTGTCGATTCCGCCGAGCAGGCCGAGGCCGGATTTGAGGATGTCATCATACGTTTGTCGCTTGGCGTAGAGCCGAGAAGCGACGTACCGGTCGAAGTACATTGCTGAGTCTGCGCGTGCCTGCGCGTCCGTTTCGGCGACATAGGTATGGAATGCCCAGACGGAGCTTTCCGGTCTTGCCGGATTTCCAGCTTCCTGCCGACCGCGCCGGAACGCCGCGACCATCTCGCCGACCTCTTCGAACCGGTCGACGGACGCATAGGGCACGCACATCAGATCGTCACCGCGCAGGCCGACATGAAAGGCGGCTTCCTTGCGCAGTACGGCGACCTGGATCGGGATCGTATGCCCGGCCGAAGCCGGCACGTTGATCGTGCGCCCGGCTAGTGCCGATTTGAGTTCCGCAAGGCCGTTGTCGAAACGCTCGCGCTTGGTCGCCGGGTCGACACCGAAACCCTCGAACTCGTGCTTGAGATAGCCCGAACCGACGCCGAGTACGGCCCGTCCGCCGGAGAGCTGGTCGAGCATGGCGTAGCTTTCGGCAACCGCCAGGGGGTGGCGGAAGACGAGAGCCGCGATCGCGGGGCCCAGGCGGATGCGCTTCGTGCGTTGTGCCGCCGCTGCGAGAAAGACCGCCGGGTCCGGAACGACGCCGTATTCGTGGAAATGATGCTCGGCAACGTAGAACGTGTCGTAGCCGAGTGCGTCGGCGTGTTCGGCTTCGCGCAGCGTCTGGGCGTAGAGTTCGGGCAGCGTGCGCTTCTCCGCCGGATGGTGGTCCATCACGGTGAAGATCGAGAGCTTCACCGCTTGGCGAGGTCCGCCACGAAGGCGGGCAGGGCGAAGCAGCCGCTATGGATTTCGGGACTGTAATAGCGCGTCTTCAGTTTTGCCGCGGCGAAGCGGCGGCGAAGCACGGCGAGCGACACGTTTGCCGCGCGCGCGTCGTCGCTCGCCCAGCCCAGCGCCATCAGCCCGCCGTAATAGGACGGGATAGCCGCCATGTAGAACGACGCGACCTTGAACGATTTCGCCCGACGCCTGCGCGTCATCGGGATCTCGTCGGGCTGCAGGAACGGCACACCGTTCTGGTTCACGAGGATGCCGCCGGGTGCCATGCAACGCCGGCAATACCTGTAGAAGCGCTCGGTGAACAGGACTTCGCCTGGGCCGATCGGGTCGGTGGAATCCACGATGACCACGTCGTAGCGCTGCTTCGTCTCGGCGACGAACCTGGCGCCGTCGGCGATCAGCAGCTCCGTCCGGCGATCTTCGAAGGCCCGGCCGGCGACGCTCGGCATCCATTTGAGGCACATGTCGACGACGGCACGGTCGATCTCGACCATCGTGACGTGCTTGACCGACTTGTGGCGCAGCGTCTCGCGCAGGATGCCGCCGTCGCCGCCGCCGATGATCAGCACGCGCTTCGCCCGCCCGTGGGCGAGGATCGGCACGTGCGTCATCATCTCGTGATAGACGTACTCGTCCTTCTGCGTGACCTGGACGATGCCGTCGAGCGCAAGCACGCGGCCGTAGGTCGGGTTCTCGAAGACGATCAGATCCTGGTGTGGCGTGCGTTCGCGGAACAGCACGCGACCGACGGACAGACCCTGCCGGACATGCGGATAGAGCTGTTCGTCGAACCAGACGGTCGGTTTCTTCGCGGCCACGTCGGAGGCCTTCAGGCCATCACGCCGCGGCGGCTTTCGACGATCTGGACCGACGACGGCGCGAACGCGCGCTTGATCGCCGGGATCGCCTGATACGGATCGCACACGCCGCACATGAACACGTCGATGGCGGCGTATTCGCGTTCCGGCCACGTATGGATAGAAATGTGGCTCTCGGCGAGCACGAGCACGCCGGACAGGCCGGCGTTCGGGCCGAAATGATGGAGATGGCAGTGCAGGATCGTGGCGCCCGCTGTCGTGGCACCTTCGCGCAGGGCAGCCTCGGTCAGCGCCGCGTCGCCGAGATGCTTGGCGCCCCACAACTCGACCAGCAGGTGCGTGCCGGCATACTTGATGCCGTTGCGCTCGACGAAATGATCCTTGGCGACCGTCGTCTCGGTACTCTGGACATGGAGAGGCTGTTCGTTCGCCGCCGACTTGAGGGCCTTGGGACCGGGCGACCGGGTTTCACCGGTGACCACCTTCAAATTGCGCAGCGCCGCTTTATTCGCCATTCCTTGTCCACACCTTCCCTTTTCCGACAGACAAAAGGGGCCGCCGACTCTCCATCGACCGCCCCGTGCATCTAGTTCGCCTATTTGGGCCTAAAAGCGCGCTCGCGCAAGAAGATTTTGAGCGTGCAAACAGAAAAATTCACAAATGCGACTCGGTGAAACGCTCCACAGCCAGGGCGCCGTGACGGATCGGGTGGACGAGGGAAGGCGCCTGCGCCAGCACGAAATCGGCAAAGTATCGTGCGACGACAAGGCGGGTCTCGATGAACGCCGATGCGTCGCCATCGGCGCGCCGAGTGGCCGCCGCAACGGCACCCCGGGCCAGCAGGGCGCCGCCGGCGACGATGCCAAAGAGTTGCAGATAGGGCACGGCCGTCGCCGCTGCGGCGCGCGGGTCTGCCTTGATCGTCTCGACGATGTGCGCGGTTGCTGCGGCCAGCGCCTCGCGTCCGGCCGCCAATCGGGCCCGGATGGCCGACAGGTCGCCGTCGGACTGCGACATTTCGTGTTCAATGCCGGCGATTTCCGCAAGAAAGGCGCGCGCCGCGGCCCCGTCGTCGCGCCCGAGCTTGCGGAAGACCAGATCGTTGGCCTGGATCCCGTTCGTGCCCTCGTAGATGGGCGCGATGCGTGCGTCGCGCAGATGCTGTGCCGCGCCCGTCTCCTCGATGAATCCCATTCCGCCGTGGATCTGGATGCCTGTGGAGGCGACGTCGCAGCCGATATCGGTCGACCATGCCTTCACGACCGGCGTGAGCAGATCCACCCGCGCCTGATGGCGCGCGCGCGTCTCGGCGGAAACGGCTTTGGCGGCGAGGTCGAGCGAGAGGTGTGCGGAGTAGGCGAGGGCGCGTGCCGCCTCGATCTTCGCCTTCATGTCGAGCAGCATGCGGCGCACGTCCGGGTGCCGGACGATCGCGGCGGGGCCGTGGCCCTTTGCGCCCAGTTCGCGGCTCTGGACGCGCGTCCGCGCATAGGCGCTCGCGGCCTGGTAGGCGCGCTCGGCGATGGCGACGCCCTGAAGGCCGACCGACAGCCGCGCGTTGTTCATCATCGTGAACATGCATTCGAGGCCCTTGCCCTCGGCGCCGATGCGCCAGCCGAGCGCGCCGCCATTGTCGCCGAAAGCCATGACGCAGGTCGGCGAGGCGTTGATGCCGAGCTTGTGTTCGAGCGAGACGCAGCGCAGGTCGTTGCGCTCCCCGAGGCCGCCGTCGACCGAGGGGAGGAACTTCGGCACGAGGAACAGCGAAACGCCTTTGGGCCCTGGCGGGGCATCCGGCGTGCGCGCAAGCACCATGTGGACGATGTTGTCCGTCATGTCGTGCTCGCCGTAGGTGATGAAGATCTTGCCGCCCGTGATCCGATAGGCTTCGCCGAGAAGCCCGTCGCCGGCGATATCGCGCACCGCGCGCGTCTTGAGCGCACCGACATCGGAGCCGGCCTGCGGCTCGGTCAGGTTCATCGTGCCGGTCCATTCGCCGGACACGAGCTTGGCGAGATAGGCGTCCTTCTGCGCCTTGCTGCCGTGATGCGCGAGCAATTCGACCGCACCCTGCGTCAGAAGCGGGCACAGCCCGAACGACATGTTCGAGGATTGCCACATCTCCTGCACCGCGACGGCCAGTGCCCAGGGCAGCGCCTGTCCGCCGTAGGCTTCCGCGAAGGGCAGGCCGTTCCAGCCATTCTCGACGAACCCGCTGTAGGCGGCCGCGAAACCCGGTGCCGTGCGCACGACGCCGTTTTCGAGCGTTGCGCCGGTCCGGTCGCCAGCGACGTTGAGCGGCGCGAGCTCACTGCGGGCAAAGGCGCCGGCGGCTTCGAGGATCTGTGCGACCGTTTCCGCGTCCGGGGCGCCGCCTTGGGTCTCGCCGAGCGCCGAAACGCCAGCGATCGCGTCCAGCGCGAAGCGCATTTCATCGATCGGTGCGCGATAACTCATCCGGTCTGCCTCGACGGGTCGGGTTCGCCGGATAAGTAGCACGCGCGCGGGGGCAGCGCGGAATCAGAAATGGCCGAGGCGCACGCCGTCGCGGAAGATTTCGCCGCGCACCACGTCGGCCGGTCCGGGGTCTTCCAGCCAGTGCAGATCGGCGACTTCGTTGCCGTTCGTCACGGCGACCTTCCAGACGCGGGGGCGGGCATCGACCGGGTCTGTCGACAGGATCGACAGCGGAAGCTTGTTCAGGTTGATGAAATGGTCGACGGCCGACTGGACCTGATCGATCGTGTATCTGTAGCTCGACGGCATCTTCGCTTGAGCCTCGGGGGGAGGGCTTCGGGAGCGAAAAATTATCCCCCAAGGCGTTTCCGACTCGTTAACGCGGCCGTCAATCCGGGATGACTTTTCCGGGGTTCAGGATCCCATTTGGATCCAGCGTGCGCTTGATCGCACGCATCACGTCGATCGCCACGGCGCTCTTGTAGCGCGGCAATTCGCCGCGCTTCATCTGGCCGATCCCGTGCTCGGCCGAGATCGAACCGCCGAGTTCGGCCACGATGTCGTGGACCGCGAGATTGCAGTTGTGCCAGCGCGCCATGAAGGCGGCGCGGTCGGCACCGACGGGCTGGGTGATGTTGAAATGGATATTGCCGTCGCCGGCATGCCCGAACGCGCAGACGAGGCAGCCGGGGACGAGCTTCTCGCAGGCTTCGGTCGCGCGCGCGAGGAAGGCCGGCACGGCCGAGACCGGGACGGAAATGTCGTGCTTGATCGATCCGCCTTCGGGCTTCTGGGCCTCGGTCATGCTTTCGCGCAGGCGCCACAGCGCCTTGCGCTGGGCGGCGGAACTCGCCACGACCGCATCCAGCGCGAGGCCGTCCTCGAGCGCCTTCTCGAGCATGCGCTCGACCATCGCCTTCAGCGCGCCGTTCATGTTGCCGGCGGCGAACTCGACCAGTACGTACCAGTCGTAGGCTTTCGCCATCGGATCGGATGTGCCGGGCACGTTCTTGAAGACGAAATCGAGCAGGCGGCGCTGCGTGAGCTCGAACGCGACGCAATTGCCGCCGCTCTCGGATTTCGCGCGGTCGAGGAGTTCGATCGCCGCTTCCGGCGAAGGGACAGCGACAAGGCAGGTCTCGATCTCGCGTGGGGCCGGATGCAGCTTCAGCACCGCGGCCGTGACGATGCCCAGCGTTCCTTCGGCCCCCACGAAGAGCTGCTTCAGGTCGTATCCCGTATTGTCCTTGCGCAGCCCGTCGAGCGAGGAAAGCACGCGGCCGTCGGCAAGGACCGCCTCGAGTCCGAGGATCTGGTCGCGCGCCATGCCGAAGCGCAGGACGTTTATCCCGCCTGCATTCGTCGAAATATTGCCGCCAATCTGGCATGTACCCTCCGCGGCGAGGGACAACGCGAAATAGCGGTCGGAATCGGCAGCGGCTTTCTGGATTTCAGCCAGCACGCAGCCTGCCTCGACGACGATCGTGTCGTTGCGCGTGTCGATGCCGCGGATGCGATTCATCCGCGACATCGAAAGCACGATTTCGGTGCCCGTGCCATGCGGAACGCCGCCGCCGACGAGGCCCGTGTTGCCGCCCTGCGGGACGACCGCGATACGCGCCTCGTTGCATATCTTCAGGATCGCGGAAACCTCTTCGGTCGAGGCCGGGCACACCACGGCCGCGGCCTTTCCGTCGTACAGGCCGCGCTCGTCCTTTTCATAACGGACCATGTCGGTGGAAACATCGATCCAGCCGCGCGGTCCCACGACGGCACGGATGCGGGCCAGTGCGGCGTCCGGAGGGCGAGTCGCGTCGTCGAGCGGTGCGTTCATCTCGGTTCCGTATCGGGTTTGATTCAGGTCAACAAAGCATCGAAAATACACGCCGCAATGGACCCAATCGGCGTGGAAGCACCCTGTGAAGTTATCTATACTTTCCATCGTATTCAAATGGTGTCTCGGTTCGATGCAGGCACCTCCAGTCTTCGTGGGCTTCGGCTGGCGTCAGTCGCTGGAGCTTGCGATCAGGGCCGCCGCTCCGGGGGGTGCGGCGGCCCACCTTTTTCCGGGCCGTGCGGTTCCGCCCGAGGTCACTCTCCGTCATGCCTGACATCCCGATGACAATTCGGCCGGCTCTGGCATGGCGCGCGATGGCGAGGGACGATCTTGCCTTCGTCCAGCGCCTCGCCGGGGCCCTCTATCCCGACCATCCGGAGTCCGATGCCGCATTTGCGGCGAAGCTTGCGGCGGCTCCCGACGCCTGCCGCATCGCCGAACGCGACGGTCGCCCGGTCGGCTACTGCTTCGCGTTGCGCGCGACGCGGGGGAACCCGCCGGAACTCGATCAGGTCGTTTATTCGCCCGTCGAGCCGTACACGCTGCACGTGCACGACGTCGCGCTCGATCCGGTCGCGCGCGGCGCGGGGCTGGTCGGCGCCCTGCTGGAGCATCTCGCGGCCGTTGCCGGCGGCTTGCCGCTGTCGCTGATAGCGGTCAACGGGACGCGCGGATTGTGGCGGCGCCACGGCTTCGTCGAAGCACCCGTCGATGAGAAGGTGCGCGCGACCTATGGCCGGGAAGCGCTCTACATGATCCGCGCGCGCTAGCGCGGCGCCGCCGCGCGCGCGAGGCGGTCACGGATGGCGAGCCCCAGCCCCTTGGCGGGGATCGGGGCGACCGCGATCAGGCGGACATGCGGGCGGTCGAGCGTCTGCAGGAACGCGAACAGGTTGCGCGCGGCTTCCTGCGCATCGCGCGTCGCCGAAAGGGTGAGGGCGGGCACGCCCGCAGGCAGGCGGGGCAGCGGCCCGAAGCCGAGATACGCCTCGCCGGCCGTGGCCGATGCCGCATCCAGCCGCAGGCGCGCACGGGGCGCGTAATGGCTTGCCAGCATGCCTGGCGCGTTGATCGTGGCTCCAGCACCGGCAAGCGGCCCGATCAGCGCCTCGATCGCCTCGCGCGCGATGCCGCCCGGCCGCAGCAGTCGCGCGACGGGGGTGGACAGATCCACGACGGTTGATTCAAGGCCGACCCTGCAAGCCCCGCCATCCAGCACCATCGAGACCCGGCCGCCCAGCGTGCGCGCCACGTCGGCCGCGCGCGTCGGCGACAGGCGGCCCGACGGGTTGGCGCTGGGCGCGACCACGGGCTCGCCCGCCAGCTCCAGCAGCATTTGCGCGACAGGATGGTCGGGAACGCGGACTCCGATCGTCGACAGGCCGGCACCCGCCAGGCGCGAGACGGCCGCACCGGCCTGCCGGGGCAGAACCAGCGTCAGCGGGCCGGGCCAGAAATGGCGGGCGAGGGTCTCGGCGCGCGTATCGAAGCGGACGAGGCGGCGGGCTTGGGCGATGCCCGCCACATGGGCAATCAGCGGATTGAAGCGCGGGCGGCCCTTGGCGGAATAGAGGCGCAGGATGGCACGTGGGCTGCGCGCGCGCGCGCCAAGCCCGTATACGGTCTCGGTCGGGAAGGCGACAAGGCGGTCGGCGCGCAGGGCGGCCGCCGCCCGGGCGATCGCCTTTCGGGTGGGCTTCACGAGGATCATCGGGGCGCCCTTTAGCACGCGCCCTTGCTTCGGGCGAGGGCGGCAGCGCATTGTGCGCCGATGGCCGGGAAAGTCGTGACGATCGCGCAACAAAAGGGCGGGGCGGGGAAGACCACGCTGGCCGCCCATCTGGCGGCGTGCTGGTCGCAGGGCGGCCTCAGCGTGGCGGCCGTCGATATCGATCCGCAAGGGTCGTTCTCGCTCTGGA
Source organism: Tagaea sp. (assembly GCA_044224405.1). Lineage (GTDB taxonomy): Bacteria > Pseudomonadota > Alphaproteobacteria > CACIAM-22H2 > CACIAM-22H2 > Tagaea. Next base: position 296,870 of record JBGAKN010000006.1, read on the forward strand.
CCGACCTGCGCGCACAGGCGCGTCCCGATGCAGGCCTCGGGTTTTCCTTCGCCAAGCTGTCTGGCTGGCGTCTGCCGCACGAACTCGACCGGCTGTCGCGCGAGCACGATGTGGTCGTGGTCGATTCCGCGCCGCACGCGCAGAGCGATTCCCGCACGGCGATCCGCTATTCGCATCTCGTGCTGGTTCCCGTGCAACCGTCGCCGATGGACCTGTGGGCGACGCAGCCCACGCTCGATCTGGCGCGCGCGGAAAAACGGCTGGCGCTTCTCGTCGTCAACCGCATGCCGCCGCGCTCGCTGCTGGCCGACGAGGTCGCGCGCAAGCTTGCGACGATCCAGACGCCGGTCGCCAACATCGTGCTCGGCAACCGGACGGCCTATGCGTCGAGCCTGGGGCTGGGACTGGGCGTGACGGAAGCCGAGCCGGGCTCGACCGCCGCCGCCGAGATGTCGCGGCTTGCCGCCGAAATCGCGGGCTACGCAGGGATCAACCGCTAGCTACTGCGCGGCCTGCCCGGCGGCTTCCTCTTCCTCGATGCCGAGGGCTTCCGAGAACTTGTTGAAGAACCCGGTCAGCGCGATGCGCAATGTCAGTTCGACGATCTGCGCCTCGCTGAAATACCGGCGCAGATCGGCATGCATCGCGTCGCGGATGCGGTGCGGATCGTCGTTCACCGCGACCGAATAGGCGAGCACCAGGCGGTCGATGTCGGTGAGTGAGGGATGGTCGACCTGATCGGGGATCTGCGCGACGGCGTCGGACGGCACGCCCTCGACCGCCAGCATCGGCACGTGGTGGCCGACGCAATAGTGGCAGGCATTGCGCTTGGACACCGCGACGATGGCCAGCTCCAGATAGCGCCGCGGCAGCGTCTTGGCCGCGCGCAGTTCCATCAGCATCGCCGGCAGGTGGCGCACGGCGGCGGGCACATGCGCCAGCACGCCGACCTGATTCGCGAAAGGCCCGTATTCGGCGACATAACGGCGATAGATCGCCGCCGCGTCGTCGGGCAGTTCTTCGGCAGGAATATTGCGGACACGGGTCAAATTTTCTCACTCCGTCGGATCGGCCGGGCCGTGATAGCAGGCATGCGGTGCGGATTTTGCACCATTTTTTCGGGAATTCGTAGGGGGACGGATGCAGAACCGGAACCGGCAGCGGGCGACGACGATGCGCCTGGTCGGCGCGCTGATCGGCGAAGTGATCGACGCGCACGAAGGCGAGGCCGCGTTCGGCACGGTCGAAAGCCTGCGGCGCGGATTCGTGGCCCTGCGCAAGTCCGGGGCCGTGTCACCGCGCGAAGTGGCCCGCACCGCGCGCGCCGTCGAGCGGGCTTCGCCTGAAACGGCCGGCATCGTGGCGCGTGCCTTCGCGGCCTATTTCGCCGTGGTGAACATCGCCGACGAAGCGCTGCTCGAGGACGAGCGGCGGAACGCGCCGAACCCGCGCGGCCTGGACGCGACAGTCGCCGCGATCCATGCGGGCGGCGTCGACTATGCGACGTTCCGCAGCCGGCTCGGTTCGCTGAAGCTGATGCCTGTCTTCACCGCCCATCCGACCGAAGCGCGGCGGCAGGCCGTACAGAAATGCCATCGACGGCTGTTCGATCTGGTCGCCCGGCTGGTCGCAGCCGACGAGGACGCGCCGGCGCGTGCACTGGCCCTCGAGGATCTGCGCGCCGAGATGTCGGTCCTGTGGAAGACGAGCACGCTCCGCGCCAGCAAACTGACGGTCGAGGACGAGATCGACAATGGCTTGCGTTTTTTCCGCGCGGCCCTTTTCGATGCCGTGCCGCAGACGCTGCGCACGTTCGAGGCGGCGGTGAAGCGGGTCTACGGGGCGGCCGCCCGCGACTTTCGCGCCCCGCCCGCCATCGCGTTCGGCTCCTGGATCGGCGGCGACCGCGACGGAAATCCGAACGTGACGGCGACCACGACACTGAGAGCCGGCCGCATTCATGCGGCCGAGATCCGCGACACCTATCTGCATCGCATCGACGCGCTGATCGGCATCCTGACGCACGCGGCATCGCACATGCGCCTGCCAGCCGCGTTCGCAGCCGGACTGGCGCGCGACGAGGCGGAGCTTGGTGCCGCGCCCTTCGCGGGCCAGCCCTCGCGCTTCGCGCACGAACCTTACCGGCGCAAGCTGGCTTTCATCCGTCACCGGCTGGCGAGCGGCCTCTATCCCGGTCCGCAGGCGATGTCGGCCGATCTGGAGGCTATCCGCGACGCGCTCGTTGCGGACGGCGACGCGCGTCTGGCTGACGGCGCGCTCAAGGACCTGATGCTGCTGGTCGCGTCGTTCGGCTTCCATCTGATGCGCCTCGACGTGCGGCAGGAAGCCTCGCGCCATCGCGACGCGGTCGCCGAGATCCTCGCCTGCCTGCCGGGGCAACCCGACTATGCGGAACTTGAGGAAGCGGCGAAGCTCGATCTTGTCCTGTCGCTTGCGGAACGGCCGGGGCCGACATTGCTGCTTGGCGGAGCGCTGTCGCAGGCGACGACGGAAATCCTCGATACGTTGCGCGCGATCGGAACGCTGCGCGGCGAACTCGGATCTGAGGCGATCCGCACCTATGTGATCTCGATGGCGGACCGGGCCAGTGCCGTGGCCGAAGTGCTGTTCCTCGCGCGCATGGCCGGGCTGATAACCGTCGGCAAGGATGGCAAGCCGGACGTGCAGATCCGCGTGGCGCCGCTGTTCGAGACCGCGGCCGATCTCGATGCCGCGCCGGCGGTCATCGAGCAGCTGCTGGCAGCACCCGCCTATCGCCGCCTGCTCGACGCATCCGGCGGCACGCAGGAGGTGATGCTCGGCTATTCCGACAGTTGCAAGGATGCGGGCATCCTTGCCTCGTCCTGGCATCTCTACCGGGCGCAGAGCGCGCTCGCCGCGTGTTTCGGGAAACACGGCGTGCCGTTCCTGTTGTTTCACGGGCGAGGAGGGAGCCACGCGCGCGGAGGCGGGCCGGTCTACGATGCGATTGCGGCAGCGCCGCGCATCGCGGCGAACGGCCGGGTCAAATACACCGAGCAGGGCGAAGTGCTTTCGTACAAATACTCGAATCGCCCGACGGCGGCTTATGAACTATCGGCGGCGCTTGCCGGCTTGCTGCGGTCCACCTTTCCGCCGGTGGGCGAGCGCGTGGGCGTCGACCGGCGCTTTTCCGCGGCGATGGACGCGCTTTCCGAAGCGGGCATGAACGCCTATCGCGCACTCGTCGCGGGCGAGCCAGGCTTTCTCGATTTCTTCTACGAGGTGACGCCGGTGAGCGAACTCGCCGCGCTCAATATCGGCTCCCGGCCTTCGCACAGGCCGCAGGGCGGGCGTTCGCTGCGCGCGATCCGCGCGATTCCGTGGGTGTTCGGCTGGTCGCAGGCGCGTCTGGCACTGCCCGCCTGGTACGGCGTGGGCAGCGCGCTTGCCGCATTCGCGGCCCAGAGCCCTCGGCATTCCGCACGCCTGCGGCTCATGTACAAGAGCTGGCCCTATTTCAGGCATTTCATCGACAACGTGCAGATGGCGCTCGCCAAGGGAGATCCCGCGGTGGCCTCACTCTATGTCGGCCTCGCCAAGGACAAGGCCGCGGCGGCGCGCATCTGGAAGCGGATCGAGGCGGAATTCCGCCTGTCGGAGCGTCTGCTGAAGAAGGTCACCGGAGGGCCGCGCCTGCTGGCGGACAATCCGCGCCTGGCGGCCACGCTCGACCGGCGTGCACCCTATCTCGATGCCGTCAATGCACTGCAGGTGCGCCTGATCCGGCGCGCGCGGGGTGCCCGCGGGCAGGCCTGGCGCGAGCCGCTGCTGCTGACGATCAACGCGATCGCGGCGGGCATGCGCAATACGGGCTGAAGCCCGCCGTCTACCAGGCGCCGCGCGCGATGAAATCGGGATTGCGGAAGCCCGGCTTGCCGTATTCGAGCGGGCGGCCGTCGGTGCGTTCGACATGGCCGCCGGCGGCGACGAGCAGCGCTTCGCCCGCGCACGTATCCCATTCGCTGGTCGGGCCCATTCGCGGATAGAGATCGGCGGAACCTTCGGCAAGGAGGCCGAACTTGGCGGCCGAACCGAGGCGCCGGTGTTCGGCGATCGCGTGGGTGGAGGCGACCGCGCCTTCCGCGCCCGACGCATGACTGCGCGACGTGACGACCACGATGCCCTTGGCGGGTTTCGCGCGCGCACGCACGGGCAGTTCGCCGCCGTCGCGCACCTGCCGGAACGTGCCGGCCCCGACGATGCCCGACCACACGACCCCTTCGACAGGGACGAGGATCGCGCCGAGCACCGGTCGGCCGTCCAGCACGAGGCCGATATTGATCGCGAACTGGCCGTTGCGGTCGACGAACTCGCGCGTGCCGTCCAGCGGATCGACGAGCCAGAATGCCGAGGGCGCGGGCTGGGAAAAAGCAGTTTCGCCGCGTGCCTGCGATTCTTCCGCGACGACCGGAACGCCCGGCGTAAGTTCGCGCAATGCCGCGACGATGATGGCTTCCGAGCGCTCGTCCGCCTCGGTCAGCGGCGTGCGGTCAGCCTTGCTGCGGACAGCGAAACCGCCCTCGTAGATCCGAAGGATTTCGGCAGCCGCACGGCGCGCGATCGCGACAATTGCGGGACGGAGTGCGGGAAGGTCGTTCGATACGATTCGCATGTTCGGACCTGTCGTACGACGCCGCCGTTTCCCTTACAATACCCGGCATGTGCGGCCGCTATACCCTGACGACATCCATCGAAGCCCTGCGCCGGCTGTTCGCCTTCGAAGGCGCGCCCCTCAACCTGCAGCCGCGCTGGAACATGGCGCCCACGCAGGCGGCTCCGGTGGTGCGGCTTGCGGGCGACGGTTCGCGCGAATTCCGGATGCTCCATTGGGGGCTGGTCCCGTACTGGGCCGAGGACACGTCGCTGCAGAGCCACATGATCAATGCCCGCGGCGAGACCGTCCACGACAAGCCCGCCTTCAAGCAGGCGTTCCGGCAGCGGCGCTGCCTCGTGCCGGCGGACGGGTTCTACGAATGGCAGACGATCGGCCCTAAAACGAAGCAGCCGCTGCTGTTCCGCCGCCGTGACCGCGAACCGTTCGCCTTCGCAGGCCTGTGGGAGCGCTGGATTCCGCCGAAGGGCGAGGTGCTGGAGACCTTCACGATCGTCAACACCGCCGCCAACGAGATGATGGCCGAGTTCCATGACCGCGTTCCGGTCGTCCTTTCGCCTCAGGACTATGCCGCATGGCTCGATCCGGCCATCGACGCGCGCGCGCTCGTAAAGGCGCCGCCGGGCGAATGGTTCGAGCATGTGCGCGTCTCGACATACGTGAACAACGTGCGCCACGACGACGCCGGGTGTCAGGAGCCGGCTCCCGATGCGGAGCCCGCGCAAGAGCCCAAAGCCAAGGCGCGCAAGGCCGCGCCGGACGGACGACAGGGAAGTCTCTTCTAGACGACGAGGACCGAGAACGATGCACGACAAGACCGCGCTGCCGCGCGTGACCTATTCCAACATCGGGGTCGATTTCGCGCCGCTCCACGATTTTCTCGATGTCGAGATTCCGGCCTTCAAGGCGAAGCTCGGGGCCTTCCACCCGAACCGGATCGCCGGACGCGCCGACGAATCTGGCGCGCGGTTCGCGACCGCAAGCCCGATCGACGACCGTTTGACGCTCGGCACGTTCGTTTCGGCGGACGCCGGGGCGGTTGACCGCGCCGTTGCGGCGGCGCGCAAGGCATCCGAAGACTGGGCGCATCGCGACTGGCGCGGCCGCGTCGAGGCGATCCGGAACGTCGCTGCGGCGATCGACCGGCGCAAGTTCGAGCTGGGCATCGCGTGCCTGCTTGAAGTCGGCAAATCGCGCGCCGAGGCGATGGGCGAAGTCGAGGAAACCGTCGATCTCTTGCGCTACTACGCTGGCGAGATGGAACGAAACGGCGGCTATGGCGTGGAGATGGCGCGCGCGTTCCCACGCGAGGCCACGCGCGTGATGCTGCGCCCGCTGGGCGTGTTCGGCGTGATCGCACCCTTCAATTTCCCGCTCGCGCTGTCGGCAGGGATGATGACCGGCGCCCTGCTCGGCGGGAACGCCGTGGTCTACAAGCCGTCGCCCAAGGCGTCCCTGTGCGGCGCGTTGCTGATCGAATGCTTTGCGGCCGGCGATTTCCCGCCGGGGCTGGTGAATCTCGTCTGCGGCGAGGCTGCGGGACCGATCCTTGGCCGGCATCCGGACATCGACGGGATCGTGTTCACCGGCAGCCATGCAGTCGGCATGGAATTGCTGCGCCATTCCGCGTCGCGCGACTGGATGCGGCCGGTGATCGCCGAGATGGGCGGCAAGAACCCGACCTTCGTGACGGCGACAGCGGATCTGGACGTGGCGGCCGAGGGCACGATGCGCTCGGCCTTCGGGCTCCAGGGGCAGAAATGCTCGGCGGGGTCGATCGTTCACGTCGAACGTTCGGTATTCGAGACGTATCTCGTAAAGCTTGTCGCGAAGACGTCAGCGCTGAAGATCGGCGATCCGGGGCAGCGCGACATCTACATGGGCCCGGTCGTCGACCGTGCGGCAGGCGAACGCTACGCCGCTGCCATCGCGGACGCCACCCGCGACGGGCGACTGGTGCGCGGCGGAAAGCGCCTGTCCGGCGGAATCTACGATCGTGGCGTCTATGTCGAGCCGACGATCGTCGCCGGGCTTGCGCCGGCGCATCGACTGAATCGCGACGAGCTGTTCCTGCCTTTCGTCTCGCTGCTGCCGTTCGACAATCTGCTCGATGCGATCGCGCAGGCAAACCGCGTCGGCTACGGGCTGACGGCCGGCTGCTATGCGCGCGATACGCTGGAAATCGACAATTTCTTCGCGCATGCCGAGGCGGGCGTGCTCTACGCGAACCGGCGCAGCGGTGCGACGACGGGAGCCTGGCCGGGCATCCAGAGTTTCTGCGGCTGGAAGGGCTCGGGCACCACGGGCAAGGGCGGACTTGGGCCGTTCTACGTGCCGCAGTTCATGCGCGAACAGAGCTGGACGTCGATGGAAGGCTAGTCGGGATGCCGCGTCTTGATGCTTGGGGCCATGCGCGCGAGCGTCCGGTCGCGGCGCACGAAATGGTGGAAGAGTGCCGCGCCGACATGGAGCGCCAGCATTGCCGCCATCACGTAGGCGAGCGCGACATGGACGAGCAGCAGCGTCTCGCCGAGATCCTCGTCCTTGCCGATCGGATTCGGGAGATCGACGACGCCGAACCATTTCACCGGAAAGCCGAACGCGTTTGAACCGAGATAGCCGACGACCGGAAGGGCGAACATCAGCGCATAGAGGATCGCGTGCGACGCATGGGCGGCGATCTGCTCGACCCAGGGCGACGGCGATGGTGGCGGCGGCGGCCGGAGCAGGCGCCATCCGAGGCGTAGACCAGTGATTGTGAAGACCGTAAGGCCCGTCCATTCGTGCCAGGAATAGACGAGAACCTTCCATTCGGAGAAGTCGAGCCGCGTCATGTAGAGGCCGATTCCGAACAGCATCGCCACGAGCAGCGCCGTCAACCAGTGGAAGCTCCGGGCAATTCCGTCGTAAACTTTCGGCGTGTCGCGCTGCACCATGCGCGCGACTATGGGGCGAACCTGCCGGCGGAGGCAAGTTGGGCGAGATCGTCAATCTGAAGCGCGCGCGCAAGCAGAAGGCCCGCGATGCGCAGGACGCGGCGGCGGACGCGAACCGCGCCCGCCATGGCAGGACGAAGGCGGAGCGCGAGGCGGAAGAGGCGCGTCGCGCCGCGGCCGAGCGTGCACTCGACGGCCATCGACGCGAGGATCAGTAGATCACGATCCCGTAGTCGCCCGCGGGCCGGAATCCGAGCCCTTCGTAGCATCGCTTCGCGGCGATATTGTCTTCGGCCGTGAAAAGGATCGCGCGCTTGACGCCGCGTTTGCGCGCGGCCAGCAGGGCGCCGTGCGTCGCGACACGCGCGTAGCCGAGCCCGCGCTCGGCCGGCGGGCAGTAGACGCCGCCGACCTGGACCATGTCGGGAAGCGTCGCGTTGAAGCCGGAATAGGCAAGCAGGTGGTCGGCCATCGCCAGGACGAAGGCGCGTTCCTCGTCGATCGCGCGGTCGATTTCTTCCCGCGCACGCTTGCGGGTGGCGGGGCCTGCAACCGCGCCCATGATCTCGCACAGATAGTCGTGCCGCCAGCCGACGAGCGTGTCGCGGTCTTTCGCCGTCGCCGCACGCACCCGCGAGAGCATCGTCGCGCGCGCCCGGAGATCGGCAAGGTCGAGTCCGTAGAGATCCTGCCGGCTCGCCATGCGCGCCCGGCGCAGCGAGAAGGGCGGCAGGGCGATCACCTCTTCAAGCAGCATGCGCGGCCCCAGTAGGCCCGCGCAGGGCCGGGGCAGGGCGGCCGCGAGCGTCTCATTGGCCAGCGGCACGGCATCGGCTAGATCGCACTGGAACAGCATGTTGCCGTTCCAGTAGAGGGCCGCAACGCCCGCAAGCCGGGCACCTTCGAACGCGCCGATATAGGTTCCCTGATAGGGCTTGCCCTTGTCGACGATGCCCGCCTCGCGCAGGTTCGAGCGCAGGAACATCGACGTATCGGGCGTTCCGGCGAGGAACCGCTCGAGCGTTTCGATGTCGCCCTTGCCGAGCAGGCGGAAGGTTCGCGTATTCATTCCGCCAGTCTACTGCGCCGCCTAGAGAAAGGCGAATTTCAGCACGAACAGGATCGCGATCGTCCAGACGGCGCCGGAGACCTCGTTCGCCCGACCTGCCAGCGCCTTGACTGCGGCGTAGGAGATGAAGCCGAGCGCGATGCCGTGGGCGATGGAGAACGTGAACGGCATCGTCATCGCCGCGACCATGCCGGGGCCGTATTCGGTGATGTCCGCCCAGTCGAGGTCGATCAGCCCCTTGGTCATGTAGCAGGCCACGAGTATCAGCGCTGGCGCCGTCGCGAAGCCCGGAACTGTGTTGGCGAGCGGGGCGAACACGATCGCCAGCAGGAACAGGATCGCGACGACGACCGCGACAAGGCCGGTCCGCCCGCCGGCTTCCACGCCCGCCGCGCTCTCGATGTAGCTCGTCGTGTTGGACGTGCCAAGGAGAGAGCCGATCAGCGACGCCGAAGAATCCGCCACCAGCGCCTGGCGCAGGCGCGGCAGCTTGCCGTCTTTCGTCATCAGGCCGGCGCGCTGGGTGACGCCGACGAGCGTGCCCGCCGTATCGAACAGGTCGACGAACATCAGGACGAGGATCGTCGAGATGACGCCGGTCTGCAGCGCGCCCCAGATGTCGAGCTTCATGAACGTCGGCGCCATTGAGGGCGGGGCCGACACGATCCCGTAGAACGGCGTGAGGCCGAGCAGCACGCCCACGACCGTCGTGCCGAGGATCGAGATGACGATGGCGCCGGGTACCTTGCGCGCTTCCAGCGCCACCATTGCGATGAAGCCGAGGCAGGCGAGGATGACGCCGGGCTGGTGCAGGTCGCCCAGCGTGATGAGGGTAGCCGGATGGGCGACGACGAGGCCCGCGTTCTTGAGGCCGATGATGGCCAGGAACAGCCCGATACCGCCGGCGATGCCGAATTTCAGCGCGCGCGGGATGCCGTCGAAGATCCAGGCCCGCGCCGGACTGACCGAGAGCGCTACCGTCAGGACCGAGGAGCAGAAGATGGCGCCGAGCGCGGTCTCCCACGACATGCCCATGCCCTTGACGAGGCCGAATGCGAAGAAGGCGTTGAGACCCATGCCGGGCGCGAGCGCGATCGGGTAGTTGGCGTAGATGCCCATGATCGCGGTCGACAGGGCGGCGGCAAGGCATGTCGCGACGAACACGGAGTTCTTGTCCATGCCGGCGATTTCGAGAATGGAAGGATTGACGATGATGATGTAGGCCATCGTCAGGAAGGTCGTCACGCCGGCCAGAACTTCTGTCCGTACGGTCGTCCCAGCGGCCGAAAGGCCGAAAAATCTATCTAGCATGCCGGATTCCCCTTCTGCTTGTTTTGCCGGAAGGTAATCCACACGTCCGATTCGGACAAAACGGCTAGAGCGGCTTGCGGATGATCCGGGCGATCTCGCCGACGATGCCGCGCCGGAAGGCGAGCACGCAGACCACGAAGACGACGCCCTGCACGATCGTGAACCACGAACCGAGCTTGGCGAGATAATTTTCCATGGTGATGATCACGGCGGCGCCTGCGATCGGCCCGAAAATCGTCCCGAGCCCGCCGACCAGGGTCATCAGCACGACCTCGCCCGACATCGACCAGTGCACGTCTGTCAGCGAAGCGAGCTGGAAGACCGTCGCCTTGACCGAGCCTGCGAGACCGACGAGCGTGGCCGACAGGACGAACGCCATGAGCTTGTAGTGGTCCGCCTTGTAGCCGAGCGAAATCGCGCGCGGCTCGTTCTCGCGGATCGATTTCAGGACCTGCCCGAACGGCGAATGGACGATGCGGTAGATCGCCAGGAACGCGGCGAGGAAAATGGCCACGACGACGAAATAGAGGGTCAGGTCGTTCTGCAGGTCGAGGATGCCGAACAGGTGGCCGCGCGGAACCTTCTGAATGCCGTCCTCGCCGCCGGTGAACGGCGCCTGCAGGGCGAAGAAATAGACCATCTGCGCCAGCGCCAGCGTGATCATCGAGAAATAGATGCCCTGGCGGCGGATGGCGAGGGCGCCGACCACGAACCCGAGCAGGACCGACGTCGCCGTGCCGGCCAGGACCGCGAACTCGAACGGGAAGCCCCACACCTTCGCCGCATGCGCCGCGACATAGGCAGCACCGCCGAAAAACATCGCGTGCCCGAACGACAGCAGGCCGACGAACCCGACGAGCAGGTTGAAGGCGCAGGCGAACAGCGCGAAGCACAGCACCTTCATCAGGAAGACCGGATAGACCAGGAACGGCGCCACCGCGAGAAGCAGCATCATGGCCGCAAACAGCATCAGCTGGTGGCGCGGCATGCCACAGAACCCGTTCATCGCGCCCTCCCGAACAGGCCGGCCGGCTTGACGAGCAGGACGATCGCCATGATGACGAAAATGACGGTCGCGGAAGCCTCCGGATAGAACACCTTCGTAAGCCCTTCGATGATGCCGAGGCCGAAGCCCGTGATGATCGATCCCATGATCGAGCCCATGCCGCCGATGACGACGACGGCGAACACGACGATGATGAGGTTGACGCCCATCTGGGGGCTGACCTGATAGATGGGGGCGGCAAGCACGCCGCTGAACGCGGCGAGCGCCACGCCGAATCCGTAGGTCAGCGTGACCATGCGCGGCACGTTGATGCCGAAGGCCTGGACGATCGGCGGGTTCTCGGTCGCGGCGCGCAGATAGGCGCCGAGCTTGGTCTTCTCGATGATGAACCAGGTGGCGAGGCATACGGTCAGCGAAACCGCGATGACCCAGCCGCGGTAGTTCGGCATGAACATGAAGCCGAGATCGGTGCCGCCGCGCAGCGCGGCCGGAATGCTGTAGGGCAGGCCCGACGAACCGAACTCGTTGCGGAAGACGCCCTCGACTATGAGCGCGATGCCGAAGGTCAGCAGCAGGCCATAGAGATGGTCGAGCTTGTAGAGGCGATGCAGCATCGTGCGCTCAATCAGGATGCCGAAGGCGCCCACGACGACCGGGGCGATCAGCATCGCCCACCAGTAGCCGACGCCGAGCCAGTTGAGCAGCATCCACGAGACGAAGGCGCCCATCATGTACTGGGCGCCGTGCGTGAAATTGATGATGTTGAGCAGGCCGAAGATGATGGCGAGCCCGAGGCTCAGCATCGCGTAGAACGAGCCGTTGATCAGCCCCAGCAGAAGCTGGCCGAAAAGCGCCTGGGGCGGAATTCCGAAGATGTCGGGCATGGGACGGGTCGCTCGGGGAAAGGAAGGGGGCGGGGGATCGCTCCCCCGCCCTTGTCACGTCAGCCGGCGATCGGGCACTTGCCGTCCGCGAGCGGACGGAAGGCTTCGGCCGCGGGAATCGTCGCACGGAGCTTGTAGTAGTCCCACGGCGCCTTCGATTCCGAGGGCTTCTTGACCTCGAACAGGTACATGTCGTGGATCTTGCGACCGTCCTTGCGCACGACGCCCTTGCCGAACAGCGGATCGTCCGTCGGCATCGACTTCATGCGTTCGACAACCGCCTTGCCGTCGGCCGCGCTCTTGCCCGCGTCGACCGCCTTCAGATAGTGGAGGACCGACGCGTAGACGCCGGCGTGCACCATCGTGGGATGGATGCCCTTGTTGCCGGTCGAGAAGCGCTTGGCGAACGCACGCGAGGCGTCGTTCTGGTCCCAGTAGAAGGCTTCGGTCATGATCAGGCCCTGCGCCGTCTCGAGGCCGAGCGCGTGGACGTCGGTGAGGAACACGAGCAGGCCCGCGAGGTTCTGGCCGCGCTTGACGATGCCGAATTCCGCCGCCTGCTTGATCGAGTTGACGGTATCGCCGCCGGCGTTGGCGAGGCCGACGATCTTGGCCTTGCTCGTCTGTGCCTGCAGCAGGAACGACGAGAAGTCGTTGGCGTTGAGCGGATGACGGACCGCGCCCAGCACCTTGCCGCCGAGCTTGTTGACGACCGCGGCCGTGTCGGCTTCGAGCTGATGGCCGAAGGCATAGTCCGCCGTCAGGAAGAACCAGCTGTCGCCGCCGGTCTTGACGATCGCGCTGCCCGTGCCGTTCGCCAGCGCCCAGGTGTCGTAGGTCCAGTGGACGGTGTTGGGCGAGCAGGCGGTGCCCGTCAGGCCCGACGAAGCGGCGCCCGAGACGAGAAACACCTTGTTCTTGTCCTTGGCGACCTCGTTGACGGCGAGCGCCACGCCCGAGTTCGGCACGTCGACGATCACGTCGACCTTGTCGACGTCGATCCACTGACGCGCGATGTTCGAGCCGACGTCGGGCTTGTTCTGGTGGTCGGCCGAGACGAACTCGACCTTGATGCCCTTGGCGGCGGCGCCGTAATCCTCGACCGCCATGCGCGCGGCGAGGACCGAGCCCGCGCCGGCGAGGTCGGTATAAAGGCTCGACATGTCGGTCAGGATGCCGATCTTGACGTTGGTCTGCGCCGCGGCCGGAAGGGCGAGTGCGGTAAGCACCGCCGCCCCGGCCATGATGCTCTTGAACTTCTTCATTTTGCTTCTCCCATCGTTATCCGATTAGACGCCGAGGTAATCGTGAAGCTTGCCCATGTTCGCCTCGAGCGCGTCGTTGGCGATCTCGTCGACGATGCGGCCATGCTCCATGACGTAGTGCCGGTCCGCGACGGTCGCCGCGAAGCGGAAATTCTGTTCGACCAGCAGGACTGTGAATCCTTCTTTCTTCAGCCGCCGGATCGTGCTGCCGATCTGCTGGACGATGACCGGGGCGAGCCCTTCGGTCGGCTCGTCGAGCAGCAGCAGGCGCGCGCCCGTGCGCAGGATGCGGCCGATCGCCAGCATCTGCTGCTCGCCGCCCGAAAGCTTGGTGCCCTGGCTGGACAGCCGTTCCTTCAGGTTCGGGAACAGTTCGAAGATCGTTTCGACCGACATGCCGCCTTCAGCGATCGTCGGCGGCAGCATCAGGTTCTCGGCGACATTGAGCGAGGCGAAAATGCCGCGCTCTTCGGGGCAGAAGGCGATGCCGAGACGTGCGATCCTGTAGGCTGGAAGATCGACCGTCTCGGCGCCCTTGAAACGGACGGAGCCGGCGCGGGCGCCGACAAGGCCCATGACGGATTTCATCGTCGTCGTCTTGCCGGCACCGTTGCGGCCCAGAAGGGTGACGACCTCGCCTTCGCGCACCTGGAAATCGACGCCGTGCAGGATGTGGCTTTCGCCGTACCAGGCATTGAGTCCACTGACGGCAAGCATCGGGTCAGCCATTGCCGGCCCCCATATAGGCCTGGATCACGTCCGGGTTCTTCGAGACGGTCGCGTAATCGCCTTCGGCGAGCACTTCGCCGCGCGCGAGCACGGTGATCCTGTCCGAAAGGTCCGACACGACCGAAAGATTGTGTTCGACCATCAGCACGGTGCGCCCCTTGGCCACGCGCTTGATGAGAGTCGAGATGCGGCTGACGTCTTCGTGGCTCATGCCGGCGGTCGGCTCGTCGAGCAGCATCATTTCGGGCTCGAGTGCCAGCGTCGTGGCGATCTCGAGCGCCCGCTTGCGGCCATAGGGCATTTCGACGGCCGTGGTCTCGGCGAATTCGGAAAGTCCGACCCAGTCGATCAGTTCGCGCGCGCGCTCGTTGAAGCCGTCGAGCACGCTTTCGCTGCGCCAGAAATCGAACGAGTTGCCGCGCTTGCGCTGCAGCGCCACGCGGACATTCTCGAGAACGCTGAGATGCGGGAAGACCGCCGAGATCTGGAACGAGCGCACGAGGCCCATGCGCGCGATGTCTGCAGGCTGCGCGCCGGTGATGTCGCGGTCATTGTAGCGGATCGCGCCGCGCGTCGGCGTCAGGAACTTGGTGAGGAGGTTGAAGCAGGTTGTCTTCCCGGCGCCATTGGGGCCGATAAGCGCGTGGATGGTGCCGCGGCGAACCTGCAGGGCGACGCCATTCACGGCCACGAAACCGCGGAATTCCTTCGTGAGCCCTTCGGTTTCGAGGATGAAATCGGACACGCGCGTTCCCTGCCAATATGTTCTTGGTTTCGTTGCTAGCAGAACGCGGTACACGAAATCAATCGACCATCGGCGTGGCGAAAAATACGGCAGGCTTCTGGCGATATGCGGCCGTGATCCTCAAAAAATGTTCTATCGACGCGGAATAATATCTATATAATTCATGAGATTAAAGGAGGTTAATCGGATTTTAGACATTTTGACTTAATTGCGAAGGGTCGTTGCATACAGATCGGCGAGAAGCGTCGGTCCGCCGGCACGCATACAAAACGGAGATGGCGCGCGACATGAACACGCAAGTTCTGCCAGGCCCCTCCGACACCGGGAACGCCGGTGCGCGGCGCTGCCGCGTCGGTCTCGTCCAGATCAACAACAGCTTTTCGGGGCAGAACTACCTGCCATATGCGGTGGGCCTCATCGAAGGCTACGTGCGAAAGTACGCGGCCATTCCTTCACGGTTCGAATTTCTGCTGCCGGTCTACAAGCGCCAGCGTGTCATGGAAACGGTCGAGCAACTCGTCGATGCGGATGTCGTCGGGTTCTCGACCTATGTCTGGAACGTCAAGCTCTCTCTCGCGGTCGCTCGCGAGCTGAAGGCACGCAAACCCGGAATCCTCATCGTGTTCGGCGGGCCGCAGGTGCCGGACCGCACCGAGCCGTTCCTGCGCGAAAACCCCTTCATCGACGTCGCGATCAACGGCGAAGGCGAGCACGCCTTCACGAAACTTCTCGATTGCTGGCCATCGCGCGAATGGTCGGAGATCGCCAATCTCTCGTATGTGCGCGACGGCAAGTTCGTCTGCCAGGCCAAGGGGCCCCGCATCCGCGATCTCAACGACGTGCCTTCGCCCTATCTGGAAGGGACCTTCGAGCCGCTGATGGCGGCAAACCCGAAGGAAAACTGGATCGTCCTTTGGGAGACGAACCGCGGCTGCCCGTTCCAGTGCACTTTCTGCGATTGGGGCTCCGCGACGCAGGCCAAGGTCTTCCAGTTCGATCTGCCGCGTCTCGAGCGCGAAATCGCGTGGTTCGCCGACAAGAAGATCGAGTTCATCTTCTGCTGCGACGCGAATTTCGGAATTCTCGCGCGTGATATCCAGCTCGCCGAATCGCTCGCGCGCGCCAAGGTCGAGCGGGGCTACCCGCGCGCGATCTCGGTGCAGAACACGAAGAACGCGACGGACCGCGCGTACCTGACCCAGAAGATCCTGTCGGATGCCGGCATGAACAAGGGCGTGACACTTTCAATGCAGTCGCTCGATCCGGGCACGCTCAAGGCGATCAAGCGGCAGAACATCGCGCTCGACACCTACGAGGAACTCCAGCGCCGCTTCACGCGCGATCGCGTCGAGACCTATTCCGACCTCATCCTCGGTCTGCCCGGCGAAACCTACGATTCATGGGTCGACGGCATCTGCTGGCTGATGGACAACGGGCAGCACAACCGCATCCAGTTCAATAACCTGTCGATTCTGCCGAACGCCGAGATGGGCGATCCCGCCTACCAGAAGAAGTTCGGCATGCGGACGGTCGTGACGAAGATCGTCAACATCCACGGCACGATCGATGTCGATCCGGACGGAATCTACGAGACGCAGGATCTCGTCGTCGAGACGGGTTCGATGCCGGCCGCCGACTGGCGGCGCGCGCGCAGTTTCGCGTGGATGACGGCTCTCGTTCACTACAACAAGCTGCTGCAGATACCGATCCTCGTCGCGCACGAGAAGTGCGGCGTTCCATTCCGGCGCCTGCTGGAGGCGTTCTTCACCGCCAATGCGGCCGACTACCCGGTGATCGGCTCGATCCGCGCCTTCTTCGACGACTATGCCCGGCAGATCCAGGACGGCGCCGTCGAATACGTGTTCTCGGAGAAGTGGCTCGGCATCCACTGGCCGGCGGACGAATACGTGTTCATCGAGCTGGTCGAAGGCGGCAAGCTCGATGCCTTCTACGCCGAGGCCGAGAGGCTGGTCTTCTCGGCGATTTCCGAGCACCGCTCGCTGGTGCCGCGCGAGACTGTGGCCGACGCCTTCCGCCTCAATCGCGCGCTGGTCAAGGGGCCGGGCGTGCTTGCCGACATCGAGATCCGTCTCGGCAGCGATCTGTATCCGTACTATCGGGCGATTCTGGAAGGGCGGAGCGAGGAACTCGACGAATCGCCGGTGGCCTACCGGATCGAGCGTTCGAAAGAGCCTTGGCCCGTTTTCGCCGACTGGTGCCGCGAGGTTGTCTGGTACGGCAACAAGAAGGGCGCCTATCTCTACGGCAACAAGGCGCTGGCCAAGCACCTCGCCGGGCATTTCTAGGGAGGTGGCGGGAGCGCGGTCTTCTTGCCGGTGGCCATTTCCATCAGCGCGAGAACGGCCAGCGTCTGCGCGCTCAATAGCTGGAAGACGCGAAGGTCTTCCGCCGCAAAGGCGTCGCGGCGCAGCGCGATCGCGTCCGTATAGTAGAAGAACGTGTCGTAGCCACCGGAACCGAGCGTATCGAATAGAGTCTTCCGGTCGGCTTCGGCAAGGTGAATGACTTCGACCTCGACGAAAGGCGGCCGCCAGCCCAACGCCCACCATGCCTTGAACAGTTCGAAATCGTAGCCTTCGGTATCGGTCAGCAGGACATCCGGCACGCGGAAGCCGGCGAGTTCGGAAAGCTCGGCGACCGCCCGGCAGCGGACTTCGATCGGCTCGACGAGTTTTGCCAGTTCTTCGGAATTCCGCGCGCCGAGGAACGGCGCGTGCTTGGCGATCGTGCCCATGTTGAACGACGAGTGCACCGTCGAAGACGGCACGTTGTAGAAGGTCCGCCGCCCACCCGGCGCATCAGCGACGACTGCTTCATTGCGAAGTTCTGCCGAAGGGCGATCCGCGTAGTTGCGCTGCAACTCGGCGAAGGGGCCGGGCAGGGGTTCGAACAGGATCCCACGCCATTTGGGATTCGCCGTGTAGGCGGCAAGCGGATCGCCGCGCATACCATCGTTGGCGCCGACGACCAGATAGAAGATCTCGGGCATTGCGGCAGTCAGCTTGACCAGCGCCGCATCGCGGATCGCGGTGTATGCCTCGTGATAATTCATGCCCGCCTCACCAGCTCTCGTCCGAATCGCCTTGGCATGTGATATTTGCTACCAGAGTATGCTGGTAACCGCCCGTCCGGCGAAAGGATTTCCATTGCGGAACAACGATGTGCCGAAACCGCGATTGCTCGTGACGGGCTCGACGGGCGTGCTCGGGGCGGCGTTCGTCGAACTCGTGCCAGCGTTTCCAGAGTACGATTTCGTTTTCGCTGCGCGCGAGACGCTCGATCTGACCGATGGGCCGGCTGTCCGCGATTTCGTCGGGCGGGAGCGGATCCGAAAGATCGTGCATCTTGCCGCGATCTCCGGCGGGATCGATCTTGCCCGGCGCTACCCCGCACGCATCCTGCGCGACAATGTCGCGATGTGCTTCGCCGTGCTCGAGGCGGCGGTCGTCCACAAGCTGGACAAGGTCGTGCTGACCCTGTCGTCGGGCATGTATCCCTCCGATGCCCCCCAGCCGAACACCGAAAGCCAGATACATCAGGGGCCGCCGCACGAGACCGCGTATTCCTACGCGATGGCGAAGCGCATGATGGAGCCGGCGATCCGCGCCTATCGGGCCGAGTATTCGCTCGACGTAATCGGGCTTGTCCCATCGGGCATCTACGGGCCGAACGACAACTACAATGCCGACGACTGTACCTGGATCGCGGGTCTCGTCCGGCGGTTTTGCGAGTGGACGCCGGCATCGGGAGATCTGTCGATCTGGGGCGACGGCAGCCCGCTCCGCGAGATCACCTACGCACCCGACATGGCGCGCGCCTACATGTGGTGCCTGGAGAACCATTCTTCCGCCGAACTCCTGAATGTCGGGTGCGGGCAGGCGCAGACGATACGGTCGGTGGCCATGTTGCTCGCCGAGATCTGCGGCGTGCCTATGGCGCGCATCCGCTTCGATCCGGCACGCGCTCGCGGGATCGACCGGCGCGTGACCGACAATTCGGCTTTCCGCAACCGGTCGGGTTTCGCCTATACCGATTTGCGCACAGGGCTCGAGCGGACGGTCGCCTGGTATAAGCGCATTCTCGCCGAGAATCCCAACGCGATCCGCCGCTGGCCGCGCATCAAGGCGGAGCCGTCGGGCCGAAAAGGCGACAGCGGACGCTAAATTGTTACCTGTGTATGATTGCGGAAATCTTCGCGGGCCCCCTGCGGGTGCGCGTGCAGAAACGGAGAGCTTTACGACGTGACGTCTCTTCCCTGGCTTGCCACCGCCGATCGAGCCCGCGCGTTCCTGGAGCAGTACTGGTATTACGCGATGGAACTGGCGCCGGGCATCGTGACGCCCGGCCAGCGCTTTCCCAACGTGGCGCTGACGCGCGACCTGCTGACCCGCGTGGATCTGGCGGGGGCGCGCTGTCTCGACATCGGAACGATGGAAGGCATGATCCCGGTCCTGATGAAGCGTCAGGGGGCGTCGGAAGTTCTCGCCGTGGACGGTCTGGATTTTTCCGACAAGATCGCCTGCGTCAAGGCGGCCTATGACGTCGATTTCGCTTATCTCCCGAGCGTCATGTCGGGATCCCTGCTGCGCGCGATCGTGGATCGGCGCGACGGCGAGATCACGCGTCATCGCTATGCCGGCGGGCCGGCGCCGCGCGAGGGCTTCGGCTTCGACGTCGTGGTCTGTTCGGGCGTACTTTACCATGTGTATTCCCCGTTCCACGTGCTGGCGACCGCGCGCAGCGCGGTGCGTCCCGGCGGCCTGATGATCGTGGAAACCGCCGCCCTGCCGCTGGACGCCTATCTGATGCAGTACAATTTCGCGGGCACGGGCTATGTGCTCGGCCCGTCAGACACATGGTTCCCGACGGTCCCGCTTCTCGACCATTTCATGCGGTTCCTGAAACTCGTGCCGCTCGACGCGTGCTGGATGTCGGCCGGCGATGCAGGCCAACTCGTGCGTTTTGCGTGTGTGGCACGGGCGGTGGACCATCAGCCGACATTGCCGCAGGAGACCCTGATGGAGCAGGCGACCTGGAATCTCGAGTTCGGGACGCTGTTTCGCGAGGATTTCGCACGCAGCAACGAAACGATGCCCGTCGGGTACAGGGCCGCTTCGCCAAGGCCGGTCTACCGGACGGGAATGGGTACGTGCGACCTGCACGCGACGATGCTGGCACGCCCGGCAATGGTGCCGCAGGCGGCGCAGGTCGAACTGCGTCTCGGGGACCAGGCATGACCTGCCGCGTCGCAGCGCCCTGGCGCACGCCGATCTTCCAGTGGCTTGGCGGCGATCATCCGATGATGACGAGCCTGCTCGTCCCGCGGGCGGGCTACGAGTTCCTGCTCGACATGCCCGCTCCGACAAAGGCGCATCGAAAGCGCGCGATGGCCGAACGCGACGCGCTCGCGGCCGAACTGTCCGCTTCGGTGCCGGACCTGCCGCGCGACGCGATCGACAAGTTCGTCGAAAGCCGCGATGCGGAGAGCCAGGCGCAGATCGCGGCCGCCGAGCCCGATCTGACGTTCCCGCATTCGATGCCGTTCGTCTACGGACAGCGCCCGTGGTTCACGCATATCGAAGAACTGATGACGCTGTTCGCGCCTTTCCTGTGGCACGGCAAGACGGGCAATGTCGATGTGCGCGGGATGCCGGTCTGGAAGCTCGTGCGCGCGATGCTGGAGAGCGACCGCTGCCGTTCGATCTCGTCGCACCTGAAGCACAGCCACGAATTCATCGGCAAGCTGTTCGATAGCCCGAAGATCCAGGCGAAGTCGCACTATGTCCCGTTCGGCATCTCGTTTCCGCCTGACATGCAGGCACGGATCGATGCGGCGCAGGAAGCGCGCGCGGCGCGCACTGGATGCACGTTCCTCTTCACGAACTCCTGGGGACAGCAGGATGAAAGCTTCGTGCTGCGCGGCGGCATGGAGACGCTCGCCGCGTTCGGCACGCTTGTGGCGCGCCGGCCCGAATGCCGACTGATCCTGCGCACCCAGATCCCGAAGCTTTTCGGCCCCGATTTCGAGAAGTTCGTACGCTCGATCCCGAACGTGGAGATCGTCGATACCCGCCTCGGCTTCGCCGAGTTCATCGATCTTTTTCTGCGCGCGGACGTCTTCCTTATTCCGTCCTGCGGCCTGCATACCGTTTCGCTGCTGCAGGCGATGGCTTGCGGTGCTGCCACGATCGCGTCGGACGCGCCCGCGGTCGACGAATTCCTCACGGACGGCGAGACCGGCCTGGCGGTCAAGGGGCGTCTGGGCCGGACGGCGTGGTACGATGCCTATGGTTTCCTCAACCAGACTTTCGAGCCGATGATGAAGTCCTACGACGCCGACTTCGCCGCCGGCCTCGTTTCGGCGATGGACGCGATGGCCGGCGACCGGGCGATGCGCCTGCGCATTTCAGGTGCCGGGCGCGATCACGTCGCGCGCCATCACGCGATCGGGCCATGGGTTGACGGCGTCGGGCGCATTCTCGATTCCGTCCGGGCCGGGCTCTGATGCCGCATCTCGACCCCGAGCAGGCCCGCAGGCTCCTCCACGACGGCGACCAAGCCGAAGGCGAAATCGATCTCCGCGGCCTCGATCGCGCGGCGGCGCTCGACCGGCTGTCGCGTCTGGTCGAGGAGCGGGTGGCGCCGGGACCGACGCGCTATTCGATCCGCATCGATCCGCCGGTGCCCGGGCGCGGAGAAACGCTGTTCCATCCGGTCGGCCGCTTCCTGCTCGATGCGTTGCGCCGCGAGCGCATCGCCCGGTTCGCGCCGCTGGCGGAGCCGCCGGGGGGCGGCTTCTTCGTCGATCTGGGGCCGGCCTGACCGTTTCGCCGGACGGTCACGCGCACGAGCGGACAAAGACCGGCGGCTCGGCCGAGTTGCGGGCGTAGCCGAGCGGGCCCATGGCCTTTTCGTCCAGTGCAGCCTGCGCCGCATCGACCGCATTCGTGACGACGACCGCTTCCGGCCGCGCGGCGGCGGTCGCTGCGGCGAAGGCGGGTGAGGTCAGCGACGCGGATCGCGCGAGCAGGATGTCGGCCGACGGATCGTCATCGTGTCCGATGCGTTCGCCATATCCCATGCGCTTCAGGAGTTGATGGGTGCGATCGCCGGCGACGCTGGCGGGCCTGGACATTTCGACGAACGTGAGGTCCGCGAGGTCGAGGAAGGTCCGCGCGGCGACTTCCGGCATCCCGCGCACGCGCATCGGGGAAGTCGCTGTACGGTTTCGCTCCTGCAGATGTTCGTAGACCAGCAGGCGCTCGCGCAGGGCGTCGGTATCGTCGGCGCCGAGCGACGCGACGCGCGCATCGAGATTTTCCGAAGGCGGAAAGCGCCTGTCGCCGAAGAGGGCCGAAAGGATCTGTTCGGCCTTGCGGTCGGGGTGATGGAAGCGCCGATAGGCGTCGTAGCCGCGCCGGGCGATCGCCAGCCCTTCGTCGGGATGATCGAGGAAGTGGCGGATCTTCGCTGCCAGGTCCCTCGCCCCGTCGTAGATCACGAGCGTTTCCCCGGAAACGAACAGGCGTTCGAGGCCGGCTTCCGGGCGCAGCCGGTCGGTCAGCAGCAACCCGCCGTGCCCGATGGCCTCGAGAACGCGCATGTTGAGATCGCCGTTGAGACTGCAATTGATCGTCGCCGGCGCCTGCGCGTGGAGGCGCGCCGCTTCGTCCTGCGGGATGGCGCTGTGTACCGCGATCTCCAGGCCACGCGCGGTCAGTTCCGAATGGAGAATGACCCGCCGGGGATGATAGGCGCCGAAGCTGCCGGCGAGCACGGGTGGTCCCGTACGCGTCGGGGTGAACGGAATGTCGTAGTTCCGGACCCACGCGCCCGGAACCCAGATCGCGCGCCCCCGGCCGAGGCGCGCGAAATAGTGGAGATGCTGGGGCAGGTGATTGCCGACGAGAATGTCGAAGCGCTCGGCATGGATATAGCCGAGCATGAAGCGCAACGGCCCTTCGAGATGGTGCGTGTCGCCCATCACGAGGGCCTTGGGGCCGTCGAACGCGCCGAGATTCAGCGGCACGGCCGCGCGCGTTGAATCCGATGTGACGAGCAGGACTTCGGGGCGCTGGTGGGGCGGTATCCTGTCCAGCAATGCGCGGATGTCGTAGGGCCCGGCGGGCGTCTTCAGGCTGACCGCGTCGGCGCCCTCGAAGACATCCTCGCAGAACGGTCCCGCGACGATCTGTTTTCGCGAATAGCGCGGTGGTCCGGGGCGCGCATGCCAATGCACCAGCACGCGCCGATCGGCATAGGCGTGATCGGGCTGGGTTTCGGGAAGCGCCAAGGCGCACGACGCGGGTTGTTGAATAGAATCTTATGATATGAAGCTGCAATTATCAGTGTCAAGAAATGCACGCGGCGAATTTTTGAGGATGGCGTTCGACGGCTAAATGATGTCGCTCCCCATTTTCGGTGTATGATCGGCGCGGAGCCGATGCCGACAGATACAGCGCCGAAAATCGATACTGCCCCGGAAATCCGGGCCGAACTGCACCGCACGCTCTACGCCGTGTGGCGCTTTGGATCGAACGCGCTCGTCGCGTGGCGGCCGACGGCGACCGGCATGGAGATCCTGACGGCACCGAAGATCCGCCTGTTCGCGCTCAAGGACGCGCCCCGGCGCGTGTTCGTCGGGGCCCGCCAGATGGGTGACAAGACCTTCGAGGAAATCGCCGAAGCCCTGCAGTCGCGCGCGCTCGATTTGCGCCTGACGCAGACGATCGGCGACGGGCCCGACCAGACGCCGGCCGCCGTGGTCGAAGAAGTCTTCGCGCCGTTCGCGGTCACCAAGACGGACCAGCGCGCGGTACTGCTGCTCGACATCGTCGGCTTTTCCAAACTGATACCCGAACAGCAGGCAAGCCAGCTCGCCACGCTCGAATTCGCGCTGAACATCGCGGCGGAAACGGCGCTTGCCCACGGCATCGGTTTCGAGATGTGCCGCTCGACGACCGGCGACGGGTTCTATGTCTGGAACGAGCGCAAGGGGCTCGATGCGGATGTCGACCTGTTCCTGGGCTATGTGCTGTTCGCGATCTTCCATGCAGCACTTCGCCGTTCGGTCGCCGTGCCGGAAGCGGTCCCGGTCCTGCGTGCGGCGCTTGGCATCGGCAGCCACTACAACTACCGCCAGCCCGACCGCACGGGCACCAGCCGGAACGATTTCATCGTCGGCGACGTGACGATCCAGGTCGCGCGCCTCATCGCGAACTGCCGCGCCGACCAGATCCTGGTCGGCGCCTTCCACCGGTGGGACGACGCCAACGGCGTATGGATCGACGAGGAGCAGTTCGTCGAGCGCGTCGCGAGCGCGCTGGCGCGCCTTATCGACCTGCCGGTGATGGGGCACCGGATCGAGCGCACGTCGATCTACCTGACGGGACGCCGGATGCCGGAAGGCCGCTTCCAGCGGCAGAAGATCCGCGTCGTCGACAAGCACGGCTTCGAGCATTTCTGCTTCAACATGAAGCTCAACGCGTTCCTCGACGGGGTGGAGCCGTACTATTGCGGACTGCAGCACGCCGAGCTGACCGTGGTCCGGCCGGCGAGCTGAACGCTCACGGCAGGCGGGCGCCCTCGGTATTCGCGTGGCCGATATTGAATCCCTTGAGCCGCGCGCCGGTCAGGTCGGCATGCATGAAGCTCGTCGGCTGCGCGCGGTTGGACTGCGAACCGTCGCTGTTGGAGATCGGCAGGGTGCCCGCGATCGCATCCACGAGATCGGTCTCGCGCAGCTTCGCCCCGTCGAACATGGTGCCGTGCAGTTTTGCCCCGTTGAGATTCGCGTGGAACAGGTCGGCCCCGCGAAGATTGGTCAGCAACAGGATTGCGCCCGTCATCCGCGTGCCGACGAATTTCGCGTTGCGCAGGATGGCACCGCTGAGATCGATGCCGGAGAGATCGAAGAAACTGAAATCGGCCCCTTCCAGATTGGCCGGAGAGCCCTTGCGTCCGACCGACGCAAGCCATTCGGCGTGGCTTTCGAGCGCCGCGCGCAAGGGCGCCGGCAGCTTGTCGCGCCCGAGCAACGGCGGGCTCGCCTCGACGATGCATTTCGAAAGGTCGAGGTTCTTCGTCTCGACATTCGTCATCTTCGCGCCCGAGAAATCGGCGCCATCGGCCTTGGCGTTGGCAAGCTTGGCGCCCGAAAGATCCGCGCCGATCAGCGAGGTCTTGCCCATGCGCGCATCGGAAAGATCGGCGCCGCGCAGGTTCGCAAACGCTAGATTGGTATTGGCGAGATTGGCGCCGAACAGGATGGCGCCCTCGAGATTGGCGCCCTGGAAACTCGCCCCGGAAAGATCGACGCCGGCCATCTGCGCGCGCGAGGCCGTGGCATATTCGGCAAGGCAATCGGTGAGGTCGGTCACGTCGAGGCCGATGCGCCCGGCGCCCGAAGCCCCCATCATGACGCCGCCGCGGAAATCGGCGCCGGAAAGATTCGCGCCGTTCATGTTGGCGCCCTTGAGGGCGGCACCCCGCAGGACCGCGCCGCGAAGGTCCGCGCCGTTCATGTCGGCGAACGAGAGGTTGGCGCCGAACAGGTCGGCTTCGGTCAGTTCCGCGCGGGCCATCCGCGCTTCGCGCAGGTTGGTTCCCATCAGGCGCGCGCGCGCCATCGAGCGGCCTTCGAAATTCGCTTTCGCGAGGTTCTTGTGCGACAGGTCGTGCGGCTTCTGGGGCGCGCCCGCGAGGGCGGCCTTCGTTGCGGCAAGATACTTTTTTACGTCTTCGAGTTCGGTTTCAGACATCGCCTGACATGCGGCTTCCGGCAAAAGGCGATTCGCCAGTGTGCGGTGCAAGATTTGCGGAATTTGTAAGCCGAAGTCACGCGAATTGCGGTGACATGCGTCACACGCCTGCCGATAAGTTCACGTTATTTCCTAAATTTTTCCGGGGTTTTTGCATTTCGCGAAGGTTGGCCGCCGGTGTCAGGACGGCGGCGCGACACCGACGCCAATGGGGCACGTCACGCCGGTCCCGCCGAGCCCGCAATAGCCGTTCGGATTCTTGGCGAGATACTGCTGATGATAGGTCTCGGCGTAATAGAACTCGGGCGCGTCGGCGATCTCGGTCGTGATCTCGCCGAGCCCCGCCTTGGCGAGCAGCGGCGCATAGGCTGCCTTCGACGCGATGGCGGCGGCAAGCTGGGCCTGCGAATAGGCGTAGATGCCCGAGCGATACTGCGTGCCCACGTCGTTGCCCTGGCGCATGCCCTGCGTGGGATCGTGCGACTCCCAGAACGTCTTCAGCAGCGCCTCATAGGAAATGCGCGCGGGATCGTAAACGACATGGACGACTTCGTTGTGTCCCGTTGCCCCGCTGCAGACTTCTTCGTAGGTCGCATTCGGCGTGAAGCCGCCGGCATAGCCGACAGCCGTGACCACGACCCCGGGAAGCTGCCAGAACTTGCGCTCGGCTCCCCAGAAGCAGCCCAGCCCGAACATTGCGGGCAGCGTGCCGGCCGGGTAGGGCGGTTCCATGTTCTGGCCATTGACGAAATGCTTGGCCGGCACGGGCATCCTGCCGGTACGCCCTTTCGGGGCGTCCTCGGGGCGCGGCATGACGGCTTTCTTGCGCGTGAACGCGAACATCGCGACCTCCAGAGTGTCGGACCGGCTGGCTACAGGCCCGGTTCGAAACTGGGGGCCGGAAGGTTGCGCGTCAAGGGCCGCTAGGCGGCTGAAGATGTGGAATCCGGCGTTCCCGGCGTGGGCGCGGCAGTCGGTGCCGCGCCGGCCGCAATGCCGCGCATGTGCCGGTCGATGCGCATGCGATCGCTGTCGGCCAGGGCGACTTCGACGCCATGGCGGATATGCATCAGGGTTTCGAGCTGCTTGAGCGAGAAAAACAGCCGCCCGCCCGCCAGCTGGCGGGCGACGGCGTTCATCTGCTTGGGCGCGTCGATGAAGACCTGATGGGCGATCAGGCAGGGCTTGCCTTCGTTTTCGCCGAGCGTGACGAACCACTGGGCGACGGAATTCGAGCCGATATAGATGCGGTCGTTGATGAGAGTCTCAGACATTGCCGGGCCGAATCGACGGGTGTTGACGTGAGCGCACATCTTGCAGAGTAAGGAGTGAATCAAATGTTAATCGGGCGCTCCGAGCGGAGCGTCCGGACCGCGGGAGGACGCGACGTGGCGATGAATATCCGGGCTTGCGTGTTCGACGCCTACGGCACGCTCTTCGACGTCCATTCTGCCGTCCGCGCGCATTCGGGGCGCGTGGGGCCGCTGGCTGATGATGTTTCCCGGCTGTGGCGGACCAAGCAGCTCGAATACAGCTGGGTCCGCAGCCTGATGGGCCGGCACGCGGATTTCCGCCAGCTCACGGCCGAAGCGCTCGCCTATGCGTTTGATTTTTATTCGTTGAAAAACAAAGAATTAGAATCCGATCTTATGAGGTCATATCAAGTTCTTTCGTGCTACCCAGAAGTTCCGGCCATGCTGCAGGTCCTGCGCGGTCAAGGGCTTCGGAGCGCGATCCTGTCGAACGGCACGTCGGACTGGCTTGCGAGCGCCGTGGAAGCTGCGGGAATCGGCGCGCATCTCGACGCGGTCTGGTCGGTCGAGAGCGTGGGCATCTTCAAGCCCGACGCCCGCGTCTATCGGCTCGCGACGCAAGGCCTCGGGCTTGCCGCAGCCGAGATCGGTTTCGTGTCGTCCAATCCGTGGGACGCCGCCGGCGCCGCCGCGAACGGCTTTCGCGCCGTCTGGGTCAACCGCAACGGCCTTCCGGCGGAGTACGGGTCCGTCGTCCGTGTGCCACAGGTCGGCGATCTTGCGGCACTCGAAGCACATTTCGGGTCCGAAGCGGCGTAACGGCGCTTCAGACGGTTTTCGCCGCCAGCGCCGCTTCCAGTTCGGCGATGCGCCGGTCGCGCACGGCCAGCGCTTCGGCGACGTCGGCCGCCTCGAAGCGTTGGGGAATATGCTGCGGACAGTTCGCATCCCAAGCGTGGATATCGAACAGCAGGGCCCTCTCGGGTTTCGCCGGATAGCCGTCCGGCATCAGCCGCGCGACAAGTTCCGGGTCGTCCTCCACCGCGCGCAGGTTTCCCCAGATCTTGACCCGGCGACGCTGGGCATAGTCGATGAGGAACAGGTGCGCTTTCGCGTTCTGGGCAATGTTGCCGAGCGTGATGAACTGCCGGTTGCCGCGATAGTCCGCGAAGCCGATCGTGCGTGCGTCGAGCGGCACGAGGAAACCGGGCGGGCCGCCGCGGTGCTGGATATAGGGCTGGCCATCGGCGTTGGCTGTCGCCAGGAACACGCTGGTCTGCGTGGAAAGGAACGCCGCCAGATCCGGCGTGATCGCCGTCTGCCAGCCGCCGCCCGCTTCCATGCGGGCATACGACGCGCGCGAGCCCATGCGGGCCTGTATCGCCTTCACCGCGGGGGTGAAGGCGATGTCGCTGGGATAGACGGTATCGGTCATGGCGGCGTTCCTCGCTTCCGGTTTCAGGCCGCCGCGCGTGCCGGCGCGGCTGGGAAGTCGACTTCCGTGCGGGCGACTTCGTTGAGGTAGTTCGTGAACGTGTTGATCGCCACATGCGCGACCACCTCGACGATCATGCCGTCGTCGAGGCCAGCGGCGCGCGCGGCGGCGACGTCGGCGTCGGCGACGTGGCCTTTCGCCCGCACGACGGCGGCGGCAAAGCGCAGGGCGGCATCCGCCATCGGGTCGGCCGAGTGACCGGCGCGGGCAGCCGCGATCTCGGCGGTTTCCAGCTTCACGAGGTTCGCGGCGATATAGCCGTGCGCCGAAAGGCAGTATTCGCAGCCGTTCATGTCTGCGACGGCAAGGGCGATCCGCTCGCGCGTGCGCAGGTCGAGCCGGCCCTTGGCGAGAGCCGCGCCGAAACCGAGATACGCATCGAGTGCCGCCGGCGAGTTCGCGACCGTGCGGAACAGGTTGGGGACGGCGCCAAGCTGTTTGGCGACGGCCTGCAGCAGCGGGCGTGCCGCTTCGGGGCTTGCGTCGATCGTCGGGTGGGTTGTGATGCGGGGCATTCGGGCGATCCTTTCGGGAGTGGCGGCGCCGGAATGGCCCGCCTTGGATGCCCGAATATCGCCGTTGTCCGTAGTGATGATAATCATGATATACTGCAGAACATAATTGCATAAATCGGAGTAATCTTTTTGGACCGTTTCGATGCGCTTGCGGCCTTCGTCAAGGTCGTCGACCTCAAGGGGTTCGCCGTGGCCGCGCGTACGCTCGGCATTTCGCCATCGGCCGCGACACGGCTCGTCGCCGGGCTTGAGGCAAGGCTGGGAACGCGCCTGCTCCACCGGACGACCCGCTCGGTCGTGCCGACGGACGCGGGGCGACGCTATCTCGATCGCGCGCGCGCGATCCTGGCCGAACTGGCGGAAGCCGACGAAATCGCGCGGGCCGATCGCACGACGCCGTCCGGACGCCTGACGGTGGGCGCGCCGCTGATGTTCGGGCGCCTGCATGTCGCGCCGCTGCTGAGCGACTATCTCGCGCGCCACGCTGATGTCGTCGGGTCCTTGCAACTCGCGGACAGGCTCGTGAGCCTGGTCGATGAGGGCATCGATCTCGCGGTCCGGATCGGCAATCTGCCGGATTCCGGAACCATCGTGCGCCGCGTCGGCCAGACGCGGCGCGTCGTCGTCGCGTCGCCGGACTACCTTGCCCGGGCGGGGCGGCCGCGCCGGCCCGAAGATGTCCAGCGCCACACGACGATCGATTTCTCCGGCCTATCCGGGGCGGTCGATTGGCCGTTCGCCGAAGGCGGTCGGGATATCCGCATTCCGGTCGCGCCGCGTCTTTCGACCAACAGCGCGGATGCCGCCATCGCGCACGCCGAAAAGGGCGGCGGGCTCGTGTCGGTCCTTTCGTACCAGGCGGCGCAAGCTGTCCGTGCGGGGCGGCTTGCAGTCGTGCTCGCGCGCTACGAGCGGCCGGTCCTGCCGATACAGATCGTCTATCCGGCGGCCCGGATGCTGCCGCTCAAGGTCCGCGCCTTCGTCGAGATGATCGAGGCCGGCGCGGATTGGGACTTCGCGCGGCTGTAGGTCTCGAATTGCAGGTTCTGAAGGGGAGCAAACCGGTGGGCGCTGTAGGGATTGAACCTACGACCCCGGCCGTGTGAAAGCCGTGCTCTGCCGCTGAGCTAAGCGCCCGATCCGGTTCGTGGGAGCGGGGTATAAGCGGGGTGTTTCCGGGTGTCAAGGAAGCGTCCGGAAACCCGATCCGGACGAGGGGACATAACTCAATACTTATGTTAGCTTTTCCGCAGGAGAGCGGATGGCGAATCTTCGGGCATTCCTCGGACTGGCTTTCGCGCTGTCGGCCGCCGGGCCGGCCGCTGCCCAATCCGATTTCGCGTGGGTCCCGAACGAGCGCGTCGAACTCGTCTACGAGGTTTTCGCCGGCGGAAAAGTCGCGCGCATGGCACTCGAATTCGGCGTCGTCGGCGACGCCTATTCGATCTCGACGCGGCAATCTTCGGTCGGCGTGCTGGGCTGGCTGTGGCCCTGGCACTCGAACGCAAGCGTGAGTGGCCGTTTCCTCGCCGGAGCGACCGTCCCGGATATCTACCGGGTCAAAGGCGAATCGCGCGGCCGGGCCCGCAGCGTGGCGATGGATTTCCGCGACGGCGAAGTGGTCCGCGTCGATGCTGTTCCGGCCAACAATGCCGACGATCGCGAGGAGGTCCGCCCCGACCAGCGCCGCGGCGCCGTCGATCCGGCATCCGCGATCATGACGGTGATCCGCCAGGTCAACGAAGGCGGGGTGTGCGATGCCCGCACCCCGGTGTTCGACGGCCGGCAGCGCTACGACATCGTGTTCAAGGACGCCGGGACCGCGCGGCTCGCGCGCGACAACAGCTCGATCTTCGAGGGCGAGGCGCGGATCTGCGATTTCCACTGGGTTCCGATCGCAGGCCGCCTGCGTCGCGCGGGCATGCCGGAGCGCTCGGAAGACGATAGGCGCGCAGGCCGCGCTTTCATGGCGAAGTTCGGGTCGGGTGCCGCGCTTGCGCCGGTGCGCATCGAATTCGAGGCGTGGTTCGGCACCGTGGTCGGCTATCTGCGCGAAGTGCGCACGCTCGAGCAGTCGGCGACGGCCGACTAGCGGATCACGTCTTCAGGTCGTCCGTCTCGGCAGCCAGCGCCTTGCCCGAGACGCGCACTACCGCGATGAACAGCCCCAGCGCGACGATGACCGCAAGCACGGCCGACGCGAACAGCCCGAGCGGCAGCGGCGACTGCCCGGTGCGCGCCACGCCGCCGATGAACAGGGCCAGGATCGCGCAGCAGGTCAGGAACGCCGAGAACGCGACGAGCGCGATCGCCACGTTGACGATCGTCAGCCGGCGCCGCTGATACGCCAGCTCGCGCTGGATATGCGGGATGCGCGCGGCGTCCGTGTTGGCGCGCAGGTGATTTGCCGCGATGCGCATGCGATCGACGACGCGCGCCAGCCGGCCGGTGAAGACGTTGAGCAGGATGCCGAGACCGTTCAGCAGGAACACCGGCGCGATGGCGACCTGGATCAGGTGCGAAACGGACTCGCTGTCGTCCAGGCCCGGGATCATGCGACCAGCTTCCTCAAGTCGGCGAAGTCCGAGATCACGGCATCGGCACCCAGTTCGCGCGGCGGAATGTGGCTATAGCCGTAGTCGACGATGACGAACGGCACGCCCGCGGCTTGCGCGGCCTTCGCGTCGTTTGGCGAATCGCCGACCATGAGCGCGTCCTTCGGCGCCGTGCCGAGTTTCGCGAGCGTATCCAGCAGATGGCGCGGATCGGGCTTGCGGTGCGCCACGTCGCCGCCGACGACGGCCCGGAACGGTGCGGCGAGATCCAGCGTCTCGAGCAACAGGCGCGAAGGGGCATCCGCCTTGTTCGTGCATACGGCGAGCGCCAGACCGCGCGCGCCGAGATCGGCGAGGGTCTCGCGCACGCCGGGATACGGCTTGGAGTGGCGCGCGATGTCGGCCGAATAGATCTCGAACCAGCGCTTCAGCGCCTTGTCGATGTCGGCAACCGGGCCGCCGGTGGCCGCGAAGCCGCGCTCGATCAGCACGCGTGCGCCATCGCCGATCATCGCGCGACCGGCCTCGAAGCCGACGGCGCGCCGGCCGCTTTCGACCAGCAGGCCGTCGAGGGCGGAAACGATGTCGCCGGCGGAATCGACGAGCGTCCCGTCGAGATCGAAAACAATCGCCTTGGGCGTGAACCGGGGTGACATCGGGGTCGTAATGCCTCGCAACATTTCGTGATTTTGCCGCTGGGCCACTGTATGGAAAGGTGCGCCCGTCCGAAAAGGGATATCGCACGCATGGGTTCTTCCGACAACGATCTTGCCGTCATCGTCCTCGCCGCAGGCCAGGGGACACGCATGAAATCCGTGCGCCCCAAGGTGCTGCACGAAGTCGGCGGGCGCTCGCTGATCGGGCACATCGCGGCCGAGCTGGCGGTGCTGGGTGCTTCGCGCGTCGT
Organism: Tagaea sp.; assembly: GCA_044224405.1. GTDB lineage: Bacteria > Pseudomonadota > Alphaproteobacteria > CACIAM-22H2 > CACIAM-22H2 > Tagaea. The sequence continues at coordinate 328,975 of JBGAKN010000006.1, forward strand.
GCTCGTCGTCGGGCCCGACATGGGTTCCGTGCTCGATTCCGCGCGCGCGGCGGCGCCGGGCCTGAAGATCGACGCGGTCGTCCAGCACGACAGGCGCGGGACGGGCCATGCGGCTCTGCAGGCGCGCGAGCTGCTGGCGGGATTCAAGGGGGACATCCTCGTGGCGCTGGGCGATGCGCCGTTCGTTTCGGCCGCGACGTTCCGCCGGCTGCGCGACGGGTTGCGTGCGGCAGAAAAACCGGCCGTCTGCGTGCTCGGCGTGCGCCTTCCCGATCCGGGCCCTTACGGGCGGATGGTCGCGTCGTCCGACGGCGCGCTCGAGCGCATCGTCGAGGCGAAGGACGCGAACGCGGCCGAAAAGAAGATCGATCTCGTCAACAGCGGCGTGATGGCGTTCGCGGGCGAAGGTTTCTTCGACCTGCTCGCGCGCATCGAGCCGACGAACGCGCAGAAGGAATTCTACCTGACCGACGCGGTGGCGCTCGCGCGCAAGGCCGGTCGCGGGGCGCGTGCGGTCGAGGGCACGGCCGAAGACTGGCTTGCCGCCAACGACCGCGTCGAACTGGCGGCGCTCGAAGCCGTGTTCCAGGCGCGCGCGCGCAAGGCCGCGATGCTCGCCGGCGCAACGCTCGTCGATCCGGCGTCCGTCTGGTTCAGCTACGACACGGTCCTCGGTGCGGATACGGTGGTCTTTCCGTCGGTCTTCTTCGGCCCCGGCACGAAGATCGGCAGCAACGTCACGATCCGGGGCTTCTGCCATTTCGAAGGCGTGCGCGTGGCCGACGGCGCGCTCGTCGGGCCCTTCGCGCGGTTGCGGCCGGGGGCGGATATCGGCGCCGACGCGCATGTCGGCAACTTCGTCGAGATCAAGAACGCGAAGGTCGAGGCCGGCGCGAAGGTCAATCACCTCTCGTATATCGGCGACGCGCGCGTGGGTGCCAAAGCCAATATCGGCGCCGGCACGATCACCTGCAATTACGACGGCTACGAGAAGTTCCATACCGACATCGGCGCCGGCGCGTTCGTGGGATCGAACAGCGCGCTGGTGGCGCCGGTGAAGATCGGCGACGGCGCGCTGGTCGGTGCAGGCTCCGTGGTCACAAGGGACGTTCCGGCCGACACGCTGGTCGTCACGCGCGGCCCCGAAAACACGGTGCCCGGCTGGGCGAAGAAGTTCCGCGAGCGGCGCGCGGCGGAAAAAGCGGCAAAGAAAAAGGGCAAATAGGCATGTGCGGAATCGTCGGAATCGTCGGCAAGGGCAAGGCAACCCCGCGGCTTATCGACGGGCTGACCCGGCTCGAGTATCGCGGCTACGATTCCGCCGGCATCGCCGTGCTGGCCGGCAAGAGCATCGAGCGTCGGCGCGCCCAGGGGCGGATATCCAAGCTCGAGGAACTTCTCGCGCGCGAGCCGCTCGACGGCACGACCGGCATCGGCCACACGCGCTGGGCCACGCATGGTGCTCCCAACGAGACCAACGCGCATCCGCACGCGACCGAAAGCGTCGCCGTCGTCCATAACGGCATCATCGAGAATTTCGCCGAGCTGAAGGCGGAACTGGAGGCCAAGGGCCGCAAGTTCGTCACCGAGACGGACACCGAAGTGGTCGCCCACCTGCTGACGGTGCTGCTGGCCGAAGGCAAGACGCCCGAGCAGGCGATGGCCGCCTCGCTGCACCGCTTCCACGGCGCGTTCGCGCTCGCGGTGGTCTTCGCGGGCCATCCGGAGATGCTGATGGCCGCCCGGCGCGGTTCGCCGCTGGCCATCGGATACGGCGACGGCGAGATGTTCGTGGGCTCGGACGCGCTGGCGCTGGCGCCGCTAACCAAGCGCATCAGCTATCTCGACGACGGCGACTGGGTGGTCGTCACCGCGACCGGCGCGCAGGTCCACGACCTCAACGACAGGAAGGTCGAGCGCGCGATCAAGGAAACCGCGATGTCGGGCGCCCTGATCGGCAAGGGCAACTTCCAGCACTTCATGCAGAAGGAAATCTTCGAGCAGCCGGCGGTGATCGGCGACACGCTGCGCAGCTACGTCAATCCCGCGACGCGCTACGTCTCGCTGCCCAAGATGCCGGTCGATCTCGCCACGCTGCCGCGCGTGCAGATCGTCGCCTGCGGCACGTCGTTCTATGCGGCGTCGGTCGGGCGCTACTGGATCGAAGGGCTCGCGCGCCTTCCCTGCGACGTCGATATCGCCTCCGAGTTCCGCTACCGCAATCCGATCTTCGAGAAGGGCGGCATGTCGATGTTCGTCTCGCAGTCGGGCGAGACGATCGACACGCTCTCGGCACTGCGCCACGCGAAGGCGAACGGCCAGAAGATCGCATCGATCGTCAACGTGCCGGAAAGCTCGATGGCGCGGGAATCCGACGTGGTGCTCGCGACGAATGCGGGCCCCGAGATCGGCGTCGCCTCGACCAAGGCGTTCACCACGCAGCTTTCGGTGCTGGCGAGCTTCGCCTTCGCCGCCGCGCGCGAGCGCAAGACGATCGACGCCGCGACCCTGCGCAAGCTCGCCAACGCGATCTACGAGGTGCCGGAGAAGGTGTCGGCTGTGCTCGCGACCGACGACAAGATCCGCAGCGCCGCCGAGATCGTCGCGCGCGCGCGCGACGTGCTCTATCTCGGGCGCGGCACTTCCTATCCCATCGCGATGGAAGGTGCGCTCAAGCTCAAGGAGATCAGCTACATCCACGCGGAAGGCTATGCCTCGGGCGAGATGAAGCACGGCCCCATCGCGCTGATCGCCCCGGACGTGCCGGTCATCGTGCTGGCGCCCAGCGACGCGTGGTTCGAGAAGACGGCCTCGAACGTGCAGGAAGTGCGTGCGCGCGGCGGGCAGGTGATCCTGTTCGCCGACAGGAAGGGCATCGACAAACTGGGTTCGCTCGCGGTCGCCGCCATCGAGCTGCCGGAAAGCGATCCGTTCGTGACGCCGATCCTCTATTCGGTGCCGGTGCAGCTGCTGGCCTACTACGTGGCGCTGCTGCGCGGGACCGACGTGGACAAGCCGCGTAACCTCGCCAAGAGCGTGACGGTCGAGTAGGCCAACCTTCCGTCAGTTTCCGTGCTGGAACTGGCGAAAGAACCGAACATTCCCGTTGTAAAGCTTGTGCATCACGAACAGCGCGCCGGCGATCCCTGCAAAAAGTCCGAGCAGCAGGAGCAGGCCGTGCGGCTCGAATCCCAACTTAT
>JBGAKN010000012.1:0-82895 GCA_044224405.1 Tagaea sp.
GGGGTCGAGGCGCCCGAGATCCTCGAACTTGAACATCAGCGCCTTGATCTTCTCGGCGCTGTCGCGGTTGCGTTCTTCCAGCGCGGTCGTGAAGCGCGCTTCGGTCTGCCGATCCAGAGAATTGAAGATCTCCGCCATCATCTCGTGCGTGTCCTTGCGGCTCGTCTTCGCGAGGTTCGACATGAACTCGTTGCGCAGCACGCGTTCGATGTCGTCGAGAACCTCTTTCTGCACGGTCTCCATGCGCAGCATGCGCATGACGACTTCCATCGCGAAGGCTTCCGGCAGCGTGCCCAGCACGCGCGCCGCGTGGTCGGAGCGGATCTTCGACAGCACGACGGCGACGGTCTGCGGATATTCGTTCTTGAGGTAGTTGGCGAGGACCGCCTCGTTGACGTTGCCGAGCTTGTCCCACATCGTGCGGCCGGCCGGGCCGCGGATGTCGTCCATGATCCCGGAGAGGCGGTTCTTGTCGAGGATCTTGCCGAGCAGGCGTTCGGTCGAATCGAACGAGCCGACGAGGGAGCCGGTCGCCGAGATCTGGTCGGCGAACTCGATGATCAGGCGTTCGATGATCGAGGAATTGACGTTGCCGAGGCTGGCCATCGACTGCGAGATTTCCTTGATCTCGTCGTCGCTCATCAGCGCGAACAGCTTGGTCGCGACTTCTTCGCCGAGCGACAGCAGCAGGATGGATGCTTTGTCCTTGCCGGACAGCGTCCGGTAATCGTCGCGCACGCGCATGCGGGATCCGATCGGCGGCCGAAATGGCGGCGCGGAATCGCGTCGCCGATCGGATGGCTACGATTGTATCAGGAATCCCGATTCGCAGGGGGCGAATTCCCCCGTCAGGGGCAGATATACCCCACGCCGCTCGGGCTCTTGAAGCAGCCGACCGATTCCGGCAGCACGTGCTTGGGCAGCCAGAGCACGATCTCGGGGAAGAACACCGTGAACGCGATCGTCACGAAGAAGACGATGTAGAGCGGCAGCGAGCGGAACATCGCGCGGTAAAACGGAACACCGACGAATTTCGACGCGATCAGCAGCGACAGCCCGTAGGGCGGCGTGATCAGCCCGAACACCAGCGTGGTGATGATGACCACGCCCATATGCACGGGGTTGATGTCGCCGACCTGCGTCAGCTTGTTGATGATCGGCATGAAGATGATGATCGCGGGCACGGCATCGACGAAATCGCCCACGACCACGAACAGGCACACGAGCAGGAACAGGATCATCGTGGGGTCGGTGCCGGCATAGTGGCCGATATAGACCGCTACCGTGTCGGGCCCGCGCAGGTACGCGAGCATCCAGCCGAAGGCCGAAGCGCCCGCCACCGCCGCCAGCGGCAGCGAATAGAGCAGGCCCGTGTACATGAAGTCGCCCGGCAGCTTGGAGATGTGCGTCGGGCGCAGGATCGGGATCAGCACGACAAGGATGTAGACGGCCGCGACCATGCCGGCCTCAGTCGGCGTGAACCAGCCGGTGAGGATGCCGCCCATGATGATCACCGGGATCACCATCGGCAGCGCCGAGCCGCGCGCGGCGACGAAGATGTCGACCATGTTGGCGCGCTTCTTCATCTTGCCGACCGGCCCGAAGAAATAGCTGTAGACCATGAGGCCGATGCCGATCAGCACGCCGGGCACCACGCCGCCCAGGAACAGCCCGCCGATCGAGACGTTGCCGGTGGCGCCGTAGACCACCGCCATGATCGAGGGCGGGATCAGGTTCGCCATCGTCGAGGCCGACGCGATGAGGGCGGCCGTGAAGGCGCGATCGTAGCCTTCCTTGTCCATTTCCGGCGCCACGGTGCGGCTCAGCACTGCCACGTCGGCGGCGGACGAGCCGGAGATGCCGGCGAAGAACATGCTGAACAGCGTGACGACCTGCGCGAGACCGCCGCGCAGATGCCCGACCAGTACCTGGGCGAGCTTGATCAGGCGCTGGGTGACGTCGGCCGACGCCATCAGCTCGCCCACCAGCAGGAAGAACGGGATCGCCATCAGCGTTTCGGAATCGATGCCGTGGAACATCTGCCCGATCATCGACTGCATGCTGACGGGCGTGAACAGGGTGGCGACGAGAACGCCTGCCATGATCGCGAAAGCGACCGGCACGCCCATGTAGCCGAACATCAGGAAAAGCCCTGCCATCAGGCAGAGCACGCCGGTGCTGCTCATATCCGCGGCTCCACGTCGAGTTCGTGGTCCTCGGGCCCCTCGAAGCCGACGGCAAGTCCGTTGACGATCTGCTCGACCGCGAAAAGCATCACGAGCACGCCGGAAATCGGGACGATGCAGGTGTAGACCGTGAGCGGGATGAGCGAAGGCATCCGGTAGCTGCCGAGATCGAGCAGCGCGTTCGCCGTCCCGAACCACGCCATGCAGCCTGCCACGGCGAACACGACCAGGCGGTTCAGCGTCTCGATGACCTTGCGCTTCGTGCCGGTCATCGTCTTGGTGATCTCGGCGAGATAGATGTGGTCGTTGCGCCGCGTGGCGGCGGCAATGCCGATGAACACGCCCCAGGCGAAGAAGCCGGTCGTCAGCTGCTGCAGCCACAGCCACGGCGCGCCGATCGTGCGGGTGAAGACGTCGAGGGCGACGCAAAGCGTGAAGCCGGCGATGCACACGCCGCACAGCACCATCAGGGTGGCTTCGAGCCAATCCAGCCCCGGCCATTTGAGGTGCCGGTGACGGTCGAGAATCGTTGCGCGATTGGACGCGAATTCGGTGACGGCGGCCACTTGGATCTCTTGCTGCTGGAAATGCGCGTGGCGGCGCCCGGTGGCGCCGCCACGCGCCCGGTTACTTCACGTTGCGGACGAGTTCCAGGATCTTGACCGCGTGCGGCCCCAGTTCCTTGGCAAGCGAGTCCTGGATCGGGGCGGCGGCCTTCATGAAGCCGCTCTTGTCGACGCCGTCGACGACCTTGACGCCGATCTTCTTCAGCCGGTCGGCGGATTCCGCCTCGAGCTTGAGCGCCATCGCCGGTTCGGTCTTCGCGACCTCGTCGGCGGCGGCCTGCACCCACTGCTTTTCCTGCGCGCTGAGGCTGTTCCAGGTCTTCTCGCCGACCCAGATGCAGTTGTTGTTGGCCTCGTGCTCGGTCATCGAGAGGACCGGCGCGACCTCGTAGTGCTTGTTGGCGAGGTAGACGTTGACGCCGTTCTCCGCGACGTTGACCACGCCCGTCTGCAGCGACGTGTAGACGTCGCCGAACGGCATGTGGACGGTCTGGGCGTTGTAGGCCGGGAAGTGCGTGTCCTCGGTCTTGGTCGCCTGCACGCGCACCTTCTGGCCCTTGAGATCGTCGACCGTCTTGATCTCTTTCTTCGAGTACATGTTGCGCATGCCCATCGTCAGCAGGCCGAGCACGTGGGCGCCCTGCACGGATTCGCTGACCATGTCGCGGAAGGCCTTGGACACGCCCGGATCGGCGAGCGTCTTGGCCAGATGCTGCTGGTCGCGGAAGATGAAGTGCAGCGAGAAGACGCCGGCCTGCGGGGCGAGCGTCGAGGCGTTGGCGGTCGACGTGATGACGAAGTCGATGTCGCCCGCGCGCATCTTCTGCAGCATCTGCGGTTCCTGGCCGAGCTGGGCACCGGGGAACTGGTTGATGCTGAAGCGGCCGCCGCTCAGCGCCTTGAGCTTGGCGTCGAAGATGTTGCCGGCGATGCCGTAGGCGGTGGTGGGCGGCTGGTCGTAGGCGAAGCTGAAAGTGCGGTTCTGGGCGACCGCGCCGGCCGTCCAGCCGATCGTCGCCGCCGTCAGGGCAGCCGCAAGCGCATGGCGTCTGTTGAACAGATTCATCCCCAGTTCCCCCCTTTTTTAGGCCCGCTTGCGCGCGTTCATGCGCGTAGCCGGCTCTTTGCAGGACAACCGTACCGTCAATTCCGGGAATTGACTATATCGTTTTAGCTGTCGTCCGCCGGCGCGGCGCGATCCGCGCGGTCTGTCGATACCCCGTCATGCGGCATCGACGTACCGCTTTCGGGCGCCGTGAAGCGCATCGTGAAGACGGTGCCGCCGGTGGCGGGCACCTGCACCGTCATCGTGCCGTTCTGCTGTTCGATGAGCGACTTCACGATGGCGAGCCCGAGGCCGGCGCCCGACTTGCTCGCCGTCATCGGGTCCTTGTTCTGCATGAAGGGCTCGTCGATCCGCGCGATCATTTCGGCGGGCATGCCGGGGCCGTTGTCGGTGACGCGGATCACCACGGCGTCGCCGTCGCGCGCGATGTCGATCCCGACCAGCCCGTCGATCGGCACGAAGCGCACCGCGTTCGACAGCAGGTTGAGGAAGATCTGCAGCAGGGCGCGGCGGTTGAAGGGGGCGGGGGTGCCGGTCGTGCCGGTCACCGCCAGCTCCACGCGGCGCTGCATGAACTGGTACGACATGCGCTGGGCCGCGATTTCGGCCACCGCGCGCGCGTCGATCGGTTCGAGCTCGAGCTTGCGCGCGGTCAGTTCGATCTGGGTGAGATCGAGCAGGTCGTCGACCAGGCTCAGCAGGTGCTGGCCGCTGTCCAGGATGTGGCCGGCGTATTCGCGCGTGCGCGGCCCGGCCTGCTCGATATAGCCGCCCTTGACCGTCTCGGCGAAGCCGATGATCGCGTTGAGCGGCGTGCGCAGCTCGTGGCTCATGTTGGCGAGGAAGCGCGTCTTGGCGCGGCTGGCGAGTTCAGCCCGCTCATGCGCCTGCTGGGCGCGCGTGCGCGCGTTCTCGGCCGCGAACCGCTCGAGTTCGGCGAGCTTGCGCTGCACCTCCGCCTTCTGGCGCATGCGGAACAGCCGGCCCATGGCGAACATGCCGACGATGCCGAAGGCGGCGAGCGCGAGCGTGGCCCCGATCGCGGCGCGATAGGGCAGGCGCGCGATTTCGGCCTTGCGCGCGGCAAGATCGTTCTCGTCCAGCGTGACGGCGGCAATCAGCGGAAAATTGCGCACCTTGCGGAACGCGACGGTGCGGTCGGCGCCGTCCATCGTGCTGACCGGCACGCGGTAGACGCCTGACATGGCGTCCGGAAAGTAAAGCCAGAGATCGATGCCCGTCGAACTGCGGCCGACCAGCCCCGACATTCTCGGCACCCGCGCGAAGATGCGTTTGTCGATCCGATGCAGGTTCACCGTGCCGTTCGGGCCCTGTCGCGCCCGGTCCAGCATCTCTTCGATGTACTCGTAGCGCAGCGTCACCGCGATGAAACCGGCGAACGTGCCCTCCGCACCGTCGATGCGCCGGGAGACCGCGACGCGCTGCAGCCCGGTCTCCGGCCCGGTGAAGGGGAGGCTCATGTAAGCGTCACGTGAACGGCTGGCACGATGGTGTTGCAGCATTTCGGAACCGGGGTCCGAAAAGTCGCGAATGGCAGCGTTTGTCGCGACCTGGCCACTGCCGTTCGCATCGAATACCCCGACCGAGGTGATTTCCGGATGGCTCCAGTCGATGTCGCGCAGGACCTTCTGGGCATGCGCCATCGCGTCGGGCCGCCCGAGCGCGTCACCCGCCCGGTCGAGCGCCGCCACCGCGACGTCGAGCGAGCGCGCGATCTCGCCTTCGAGAAGATTCACGATCTGCTCGGCGTTCTCGCGCTGGTTGTTCCCGTCGACCTCCTGGAGCCGGCGGACATTGGTGACGACGAACACCCACAATGTCGCGATCGCGCAGACGACGAGGAACGCGACGAAGGCCGAACCGAAGTCTTTCCGTTCGACGAAGGGTCGCCGGCGGGGGGGCTGCATCATGGAACGTCCCACGGACCCGGCGACGCCGGGTTTTGCGCAATTAATGCGCAGAGCCTGTCATATCAATTCTTAATCGCAGATTAAGCATACATTATAAAAATCAATTGCCGATTGCAGTTGTGATGGCGCCGGCGGGATTCGGCATCCGGGGCAGAACGTTAGCCGCTCGCAGCCGCCCGCCATTCGCCGCACCAGTCGCTGTCGAAGGACGAGGCGGTGGCGCTGGAAACCCGGATATTCGTCCACACCGGCACCGGCGGATAGCGCCGGCACAGGCCGAGGAAACTGGCGCTTCCGTCGCCCGCGGGCTTGGGGCTGGCCGGCGGCAGCCAGTAGGCGCAGTTCGAGCAACGCTGCGTGGTCGCAGGTTTCATGGCGCTATCCTTTCACGGCGCGACGAAGGCGAGGATGTCGTTGACATAGTCACCCCTGAGGTCGGGAAGATTGCCCTCGGCCGGATCGGCGCGCGCGCCGGCGATGCGCACCAGATAGGCGAGGACCTGGAGGACCGGGCCGTCGCCGAAGGGCAGCAGCAGGCGCTCGAAGCCGATATTGTGGCCCTCGCGGCTGAAGCGGTGGCTTCTGGTGTAGAGCGGCTTGCGGGTCTCGAGCACGGCCGCGTAGCAGTCGAGGATCAGGCGGATGGATTCCGGTGCCAGGACTTCGTCGAGGAAGCGTCCGGTGAAATTGCCGCCGTCGGCGCGCACCGCGTTGTCGCCGTGCACGCGGAACCGCAGGCGGCTCTTCCCGCCATCGTTCTCGACGTCGTAGAGGATCAGGTCCGGCCACCAGGCGGCGAGTTCCTCGGCATGGTAGCCGCCGCGCATGGGCATCGGCTGCGCCCCGCGCTTGGCCACCCACCAGTCGAACAGGGCGCGCGCCCGGATCGAGGAGATGGCGTCACGGCCGATCGTCGGTGCGAAATCTGACATGGCGGGCGGAACCGGTCTGGAGGCGGATGCAGTCTAGCAGACATCGATCGGCAAAACGCATGCCAGTGCGCACGGACGAGAATATCACGTGACGACGAACGCAAGCAGGTCGTTGACGAACAGCGTGCGGCGGCTTGCCAGCGCCGCGTCGTCGGGATCCTCGCGCGGCGTCTTGTGGGCCAGCAGGAACGCCACGATATGCGACACGCGCCTTTCGCCGAACGGGATCAGCAGCCGCTCGAACCGGGCGTCGTACCCGCGCACGCTCGGCCGGTGCCCGTGCGAATAGAGCGGCCGGCCCGCGGCCTCGACCGCGTGATAGCAGTCGAGAATCGGATGCGCCATGTCGGGCGGCAGGGCCTCGTCGAGATAGCGGCCGGTGAAGTTGTCACCGTCGAGGATCACCGAATTGGCGCCGTGCACGCGGAAGCGGAAGCGGCACGGAACGGTGGCGCGGTCGATCTCGTAGAGAATCAGGTCGTTCCACCATGGGGCGAGTTCTTCGGCGAAGAAGTCGGCGCGCACCGGCATCGCGCGCCCGCCGCGCTTGGCGTTCCACCAGTCGAACAGGCTGGTGATCCGGGGCGTGGGGATGTCGTCGCGGCGGATGGTGGCAGTGATCGTGAGTCCGGGCATGGAATACGGCGCTGGCTGACGGAAATCCGGGTCGTGACGTAACTTCCAGTCTGCCAGACAAGAATTAACAAAAATGTAGGACGTGCCCGACTGGGGTAGGATCGACGCCATGGACCTGCCGAGCATCTCCGATTTTGCCGCCCACGGGGTCGATCCCGGCCATTACGCGCGCCTGGGCGACAATTGGTCGCTGGCCGTGGCCGACGTCGTCGGCAGCACGAAGCTGGCAGCCGTCGGGCGCGACCGTGACGTCAATTTCGTCGCCGGCGGGGCCGTGGCCGTGCTCGGCGAGGCGGTCCGCCGGCCGGGCGACACGGTCGCCTGCCAGTTCGGCGGCGACGGCGCCATTGCCGCCGTGCCGCCCGAGCGGATGGACGCAACCAAGGCAGCGCTCGCGGCGCTCGCCCACTGGGCCAAGGCCGAATACGGGATCGACCTGCGCGTCGGGCTCGTGCCCGTCTCGGCGCTGCGCGCCGCGGGGTTCGACGTGTTTGCCGCACTCCAGGATTTCGGCGACGACAACGCCTTTGGCCTTTTCCTGGGCGACGGCGTGGTGGCGGCCGACGCGTGGGTCAAGGCCGACCCGCAATGGTCGGTCGCGCCGCGCGAAGGCCCGCTGCCCGGCCTCGAGGGGCTTTCGTGCCGCTGGCGGCCGGTCGCACCCCATCGCGGCACCATCCTGTGCGTGATCGCCGATCCGATCGCCAAGGGCGCCGTCGGCCTCGTCACGCTCGGCCGCCTGCTCGCGGATATCGACCGCATCGTACCCACGCGCGATGCGGCACCGCTGGGCGACGGCAGCCGCCTCGAACCCAAGGGGTTGCCGTCGTTCCATTCGCTGTGGCTGGAAGCGAAAGCCCAGCCGCGCGGCCGCCGCGCGCTTCGCATCCTTACGGCCGTGGCGGGCGCGATGATCATCCGTCTCGGCCATCTCCTCGGCGGGCGGATCGGATCGGTCGACGTGGAACTCTACCGGCGCGGCATGGCCGAGCGTTCGGACTATCGCAAGGCCGCCGGCGGGCCGCGCTTCGTGCTCGACGTGACGCCAGCCGAGGCCGAAAAGATCGAGGCGCTGCTGATGCGCTACGAGGCGGCGGGCGAGATCCGCTTCGGCACCGCGCGCGCCGACGCCACGACGATCACGTGCCTGGTCGGCGATTTCATGGCCGACCGGCACGTGCATTTCGTCGATGGTGCTGGCCTCGGATTCTGGCGCGCGGCCGAAGTGATGAAGGCGAAGATCCGCGCGGCGGCTTAGCCGCGGCCGATGAACGGCATCTTGGTCGCCATCACCGTGACGAACTGGATGTTCGCGTCGAGCGGCAGGCTCGCCATCAGCGCCACCGTCTTGCCGACATTGTCGGCGTGCATCGTGGGCTCCACGGCCATCGTGCCGTTGGCCTGCGGCACGCCCTTGGCCATGCGCGCGGTCATGTCGGTGGCGGCGTTGCCGATATCGACCTGGCCACAGGCGATGTCGTACTTGCGCCCGTCGAGCGACACGGTGCGGGTGAGGCCCGTGACCGCGTGCTTTGTCGCGGTGTAGGCGACCGAGCCGGGGCGCGGCACATGCGCCGAGATCGAGCCGTTGTTGACGATGCGCCCGCCCTGCGGCGACTGCTCCTTCATCATGCGGAAGGCCGCGCGCGTGCAATAGAACATGCCGTTGAGATTGACATCGACGATCGAGCGCCACTGCGCGGGCGTCACTTCGTCGATCGTCGTGGCGGGAAGGCCGGCGCCCGCGTTGTTGAACAGGAAATCGAGCCGGCCGAACTTCGCCTTGGTCTGGGCGAACAGCCTGTCGACGGCGGCATCGTCGGCGACATCGGTGGGAACGCACAGCGCGGGGTTCTTCAGCATCGCCTTCGTGGCGTCCAGCGCGTCGGCGCGCCGGCCGACAAGCACGACGCTGAAGCCGTCGGCATCCAGCGCCACCGCGACCGCGCGGCCCACGCCCGAGCCCGCACCCGTCACCATCGCAATCCTGTTCTTGGAACCTGACATGCCGAAACTTCCTCCCGTTGATGCCGTCTAGCGCACGTCTTCGCTGCGGCTGAAATCGAGCTTCACGCTCGAGACATTGGCGCCCCATTCCTCGACCAGGGCTTCCTGGCGTTCGGAAAGGCGGCGCTGCTCGCGTTCCTCTTCCAGGCGCGCGACGCGCCGGAGCAGGAACGGGATGCCGAAATAGAGCACGACGCCCACGATCGCGCCAAGATAGGCGTAGAAATACGCCGTGCCCCACATCAGCGGGGCGGTCTTGAGCCCGCCGCCCAGCGACAGCAGCGCGAAGGGCAGGCTGCCCGCGAAATTGAGCGCGCCGACGCACAGCGTGCCGCGGCGTTCGGGATCATCGTCGACGAGCGCCATGGCGAGCGTGGGCAATCCTGCGATGGCGAGATAGATCGCCGTCGTCGGCCACATCACCAGCATCAGCAACGCCGATATGCCGCCGAGCAGCCATGCCGCGGGTGCCAGCCGCTTCACCCAGCCGCGCGAACGCTGCTGGGCGCGTTCCATCATCGCGGCCCCGCTGTTGCCCGCGCGCCTCATGGCAGGTACGCCGCCAGCACGCCGAAGAACGTCGCCAGCGCCAGCGAGCCCGCCGCGAGCGTGGCCGTCTCGCGGCCGCGATAGGTGGCCTGGCGGCCGCGGTCGAGCATCACGAGATCGGCCTTGCCGAGTCGCTCGTTCGCCGAAGCGTATTCGTTCTTGGCCGATTCGAATCCCTTCTTGTCGGCCTCCAGCGCCACGCGGTCGTCGACGATGCCGAGCAGATCCTTGAGATCGCCCTGGCCGATCGCCGCCTCGCTCTTGCGCGCGATCAGTTCCTTTGTCGAGATGCGCTGGAACTGCTCCAGCGTGGGGCGCACGAGCACCGCGCACTGCGCGGCGAGATTGGGCAGCGAGCCGACAAGATAGGTCTCCTGCAGGTGCGCGAGCAGCCGCAGAGAGGCCATGCGCGCCTCCTCGTCGGCCGCACCGCCCATCAGGCCCTTCAGCGCCGTCTCGTCCGCCGCACCGCGCGCGGCCATGAAGGCGGCGACGTGGCGATCGAACCCCTTCTGATCGCCGTCGGCGATCGCAGAATCGATGGCCGGCAGCAATTCGCCCGGCGATTCCACCCATTGGTCGATGCACAGCGGCGACAGGCACGGCAGGCGCTGGTCGAGCTCGTAGAGGCAGCGCTCGAGACCGGAGCCAGGCACCGGCTCCATCGCCCAGCGCGACAGCCGCTCGTAGGCCGAGAGCTTGCGCGTCGTGCGGCTGGTGGCCTGCGCACCCTGCTGCGTGGCGACCCATTCGAGATGGATGCCCGCGCGGAACAGCGAATCGTAGGCCGGCAGCGTGTCGCGCGCACTCGTGTAGGCGCGCGCGAGTGCCGGCGCCACGCCGTCGGGGCGCACCGAGATGCCGGAGATGTGGATGGGCCCCGCGGGGTCGAGCGCCATGCAGATGCGCGCGACCAGCGCCGGGTCGCCGTCGCGCCCGGCGGAGCTTTCCGGGGCCGACATCGCCTGCACCTTTTTGGCGGCGATGTCGTCGGGAAGGGCGCGGCGCGCCCAGTCGGCGAGCGTGCCCGTGCGGATGGCACCTGTCGCCGACTGGGGATTGCGCGCGAAGGCGAGGGCGATGTCGCGCCCGGTGCGGTAGAGCTTGCCTTCGAACAGGAATGGCTCGCGCGATTTTCCGACGCTGGCGAAGCGCGGCAGGATCGGCCGGCCGCCGTCGAGCCATTTGGTGAGCGTGGGCAGCGTCCAGCGTTCGGCCGGATCGTCGGCGAGCGTGCCGCGGAAGAAATCGTAGAGATCGACAGGCGGATTGTACTTGCCGGCGAGCGCGTCCCAGTTGCCCACGTCGGTGCGCCGCTCGATCACGGCCGCGTCGTCGGAATCCGCCATCGGCCAGCGGCCCATCGCGAGCGCCAGCGCCGTGGCGCCCAGCGAATAGACGTCGTCGGCGGCCGTGCCGGGGCCGCGCCCGTAGGGATCGCAGATCGCGAGTTCCAGCGGCTCGAACTGCGCTGGCTGGCGCGCGCCCGGCGGGCCGGCGGTACAGGGGCCGACGATCAGTTTCGACTGGCCGAAATCGTACCAGAACACGTTGTCGGGCCGGATCGCGCGGTGCGCCACGCCGCGGCGCACGTATTCGGCGAGCACGTGGGTGACGGGCGCGATGAAATTGCGCACGAGCATGCGCGGGTCGATCGGCGGGATCGACGCGTTGCGGCGCAGCAGCGCCGCCCCTGCCGGCGTCTCGTAGACCATCGCGTAGCGGCGCGTGCCGTCGGGCCATTCGACGGGTCCGTGATCGAGCAGCTTGGCCGCGCCGACGTGGTTCAGCCCTTTTATCTGCGCGCAGGCCGAGACGCGCGGCAGCTGCTCGGGCCGCGCGATGAGGGCGGCGCACGCGGTGTCGGGCTGGGTCTGGTCGACGGCGACGAACGCCTCGGCAGCCGGCGTGGCGAGATCCATCACCGTCTGGCCGGGACGGATCTTGAACCGCTCGCCCAGCATGACGTCGCGCGAAGATGTCGGCGCGCGTGCGGTCGCGTTTTCTCCGCCTTCGGCCATTCGCTGCCCAGTCGTTTCCAGTTCGGGTGTCATGTCGAACGCACAATTTGCGCCGGACGGCGGCGCTTGTCAGGTGTCATTCGCGGATTGTACGCCAATTCTTGTGTTAATTGGCACCCGCCGCAGGGGGCGTCGATTCCGCGGCTTCGCCCTCGCCGTCCTCGCTGCCGAGCGAAATCGAGAGATCGAGCAGCGCCGGGGCGCGCTCGATGATCTCGTGCAGGATCTTCTCGGCCAGCTCGACGTCGTGGACGGTCTCGCGCTGCAGGCCGTCGGCATAAGGCGGGCCCGAGAGCGCGTTCTTCAGCGTGTAGATCGCGCGCAGCTCGCGCAGGAACAGCTCCTTGGCGCCGAGCGGGAGTTCCTTGGAGGTGGCCACCAGCCCCATCAGCTCGATCGACGTCTTGAGCTGGCGGGCCATCTGGCCCACGCGCGCGGAGTGGAAATGCGCCTCGAGCGCGGTGCGCTCGTCGCCCGGCGGCACCTTCTTGATCCGGTATTCGATCAGGATGCAGAAGCTGTCGAAGTCGCTGACCGCGTCGGCGAAGCGCTTGTACGCCGAGTAGCTCGACCGGGCGACGTCTTCCTTGGTGCGGGCAAGGACCTGCGCGATCCCTTCCGCTTTCTCGTCGAGTGCGTCGAGAAAGCGGCGTGCTTCGTCGGCGGGGTTGACAGTCCGTGCCATGAACAACGACTCTCGCCATTCTCGCCTGCCCGTCAAGCCTTTCCCGGCCGACGCGCGGTTTTGCCACAAGGGGACGACGATGACGGACGAACTCTTCCGCGACGATTCCTATCTCAGGACCGCGCAGGCGGTCGTGCGCGGGGTTTCGGCCGACGGGATCGTCCTCGACCGCACGATCTTCTATCCGGCCGGCGGCGGCCAGCCCGGCGACACCGGCTTCATCGTGCGTGCCGACGGCACGCGCGTCCAGGTCGCCGACACGCGCAAGGGCGCCGACGGCATCCTGCATGTGCCGGCACCCGACCAGCCCGCGCTCGCCGCGGGCGACGGCGTGACGCTGGAACTCGACTGGGAACGGCGCCACCGCCACATGCGCATGCACACCTGCCTGCATCTCCTGTGCGCGGTGATCCCGGCGGGCGTCACCGGCGGGCAGATCGGCGCGGACCGCTCGCGCCTCGATTTCGATCCGGGCGAGATCGTCTTCGACAAGGCGCACATCGAAAGCGAGCTCAACCGCCTGATCGGCGAGGACCATGCGGTGGCGCCCCGCTGGGTGGACGAAAGCGAGCTCGACGCCAAGCCCGAACTGGTGCGCACGATGTCGGTCAAGCCGCCGCGCGGCACCGGCCGGCTGCGCCTGCTCGAGGTGGCGGATACCGACCTGCAGCCCTGCGGCGGCACGCATGTCGCGCGCACGGCCGAGATCGGGCGCGTCGTCGTCGAGAAGATCGAGAACAAGGGCAAGCGCAACAGGCGCGTCGTCGTGGCGCTTGCCTGACGACCTGAAACACCTTACAATAGTATTATCATAAATTATGAATGATCTTGGTTGTCTCCGGATGCTAGCTTCCGCCCAAGCCGGCGCCGGACGCTGGCGGCAACCGGGAGAAGAACCATGTCGAATGCAAACGTCCGTCTGCTGTTCGCCGCCGCGCTTGCGGTGGCGGGCCTCGGCGGAACCGCAGACGCGCAGCCGCTGCGCCTGCTGACCTGGGCCGACTATGCGCCCAAGGAAGTCGTCGAGCAGTTCACCAAGGAGACGGGCATCGCCGTCGAGGTGACGCTGTCGAACAACGAAGAAATGATCTCGAAGCTGCGCGCCACGCAGGGTTCGGGCTTCGATCTTGCCCAGCCCAGCCAGGACCGCATTCTCGGGCCGCAGCAGGAATTCAACATCTACAAGCCGCTCGACATGTCGAAGGTGAAGGGCGAACTGTTCATCGCCTCGATGCTCGAGGCGACGAAGAAGAACACGACCGTCGCTGGCAAGGTCTACGGCGTGCCGCACATCTGGGGCACGGACGGGCTCGTCGTGAACACGAAGCTCGCGCCGAACGTGAAGGACTATTCCGACCTGTGCGCCGCCGGCCTCGACAACAAGGTCAGCTTCCGCACCAAGCGCCCGACGCTGATCGCCTTCGCCTTCGCCGCCGGCATGGACCCGTTCGCCAGCTACGGCAACGCCCAAGCCTACACGGCGATGATGGAGAAGGTCGGCGCCACGCTCGCCGCCTGCAAGAAGAACGTGAAATTCTTCTGGGAAGGCAAGGACCCGCTGCTGGCCGCCCTGCGCTCGGGCGAGGTCGTCGCCGCGATGGCTTGGGACACCGGCGGCTGGAAGCTGAACGGCGAACTGCCGCACATCAAGTTCGTCGCGCCGAAATCGGGCGCGCTTGGCTGGATCGACACCTTCGCGATCCCCGCGCGCGGCCGCAACGACGCGGCCGCCTATGCGTGGATCAACTTCAACATGCGCCCTGAAGTCGCGGCGAAGGTGGCGGCCTCGGCCGGCAACTTCTCGGCCTCGAAGGGCGCCGACGCGCTGACGCAAGGGCCGCTCAAGCAGCAGTTCCAGGAGAGCTTTCCGCAGGCCGCGATCGACAATATCAAGTGGTACCCGGCCGTTCCGGCCGGCGTGGAAGACATCGAGGGCAAGGTCCTCGACCGCCTGAAGGCGGGTTCCTGACCGGCGCATGCGACGGGGACGGCCGGCACTGCCGGTCGTCCCTTCGCGTCTGCGCCGCACGGACAGCGACATGAACGAACCTGCCGACCTTTCCCTTTCGCGCGTCACCAAGCGCTTCGGCGCGCATGCCGCGGTCGACGCGGTCGATTTCGCCGTCGAGCGCGGACGCTTCTTCTCGATCCTCGGCCCGTCGGGCTGCGGCAAGACGACGCTGATGCGCATGATCGCGGGATTCGAGACGCCCGACGAAGGCGACATCGCGATCCGCGGGAAATCCGTGCTGGGCGTGCCGGCCAACCGGCGCCCGGTCAACATGGTGTTCCAGAATCTGGCGCTTTTCCCGACGATGACGGTGGGCGAGAACGTCGCCTACGGTCTCGCATGCCGGGGCATCGCGCGCGGCGAGGCAGATGCGCGCGTGCGCGCGATCCTGTCGCGTGTCGGGCTCGACCGCTTCATCGACCGCCAGGTGACGCAGCTTTCCGGCGGCCAGCGCCAGCGCGTGGCGATCGCGCGCTGCCTCGTGCTCGAGCCGACCCTGCTGCTGCTCGACGAGCCGCTCGGCGCCCTCGATCTCAAGCTGCGCGAGCACATGAAGATCGAGCTCAAGCGCCTGCAGGCCGAATTCAACACGACCTTCGTCTACATCACCCACGACCAGTCCGAGGCGCTGGTGATGTCCGACCGCGTCGCGGTCATGAACCACGGCCGGTTCGAGCAGGTCGGCAGCCCGCGCGAACTCTACCGGGATCCGGCATCCGCTTTCGTCGCCGGCTTCGTGGGCGATACCAACCGCTGGGACGCGCAGTTCGAGGCGCCGAACCGCGTCCGCCTCGCCGGCGGCGCCGTCGTCGCGGGCCGGCGCTTCGGCCCGCCTTCGGCCGGCCCCGCGACCTGCTTCGTGCGGCCGGAATCGGTGGCGCTCGGCGCCACGGGCGATGCGCTCGGCGCGGTCGAGAACCGCTTCCAGGGCACGGTCGCCGCCGTGCTGTTCGACGGGGCCAACTCCTCGCTGCTGGTGCGCGCGGACGCCGGCGGTTTCGAGCTGCGCGCCACGCTGCCGCAGACCGGCTTGCTGGCGGGCGCGGAAAAGGGCATGCAGGTGCATTTCGGCTGGTCGGCCGACGCCGCGCGGATCTACGCGTCGTGATGCGCGCGCGGGGCCTTGCTTTCTGGCTGCTGCTGGCGCCGCCGGTGCTGTGGCTGGGTCTGCTCGTCGTCGTGCCGCATGTCGAGATCGCGATCCTGTCCTTCAGCCAGCGCGTCGGCCCGCGGCTCTACGAATTCGGATTCGCCAACTATCTCGCCTTCCTGACCGAGCCGCTCTACTGGCGCACCTTCGCGCGCACGGCCGTGATGTCGATCCTGGTCACGCTGGTCACGCTCGTCGTCGCGTTCCCGATCGCCTTCTACATCGCCAAGGCCGCGCGCGGCACGTCGAGGGCCGTGCTGTTCCTGCTGTGCCTGCTGCCGTTCTGGGCTTCGGAGCTGGTGCGCACGCTGGGCTGGATGATCCTGCTGCGCGAGACGGGGCTCGTCTCGGCGCTGCTGCAGGCGACCGGCCTCGCCGCCGGACCGGTCGAGCTCCTCTACAACGACGGGGCGGTGATCGTCGGACTCGTCTACGGGGGCATGCTTTTCATGGTGGTGCCGCTCGTCAACGCGCTCGACAGCCTCGACATGTCGCTGATCGAGGCGGGCTTCGACCTTGGCGGCAGCCGCATCGACGTGCTGCGCCGCGTCGTCGTCCCGCACGCGATGCCCGGCATCGTCGCGGGTTCGATCATCGTCTTCATGCTGACGGTGGGTAATTTCGTGACCCCGGCCCTGCTCGGCGGCAAGAACGGGCTGTGGTTCACCGAACAGATCTACGCGCAGTTCATCACGCGCTTCAACTGGCCGCAGGGCGCCGCGTTCGGCATGCTGCTGCTCGGCCTGTCGAGCGCCATCGTGTGGCTCGGGCTGAAGCTCACCGGCCAGGGCTTCGGCGAAACGATGCGGCGGAGCTGAAGCGATGGGGCCGCCGACCCGCACCTGGAAGCTCTATGTTGCTTGCTTCTACCTGTTCCTGTTCGCGCCGCTGGCGGTCGTGGCGGTGTTCGCGTTCAATGCCGGCCAGTATCCCACGCCGCCGTGGCGCGGCTTCACGCTCGAATGGTTTGCCGGCGCCGGCGCGGTCTTCGGCCGGCCGGGCGTGCTGCGCGACGGCCCGATGCTGGCGAGCCTCCTCGCAAGCCTGAAGGTGGCGCTGCCGGTGGCGGGCTTCGCGGTGGCGCTCGGCACGGCCAACGCCTTCCTGCTCGAGCGGCACGAGTTTCCCGGCAAGGCGCTCCTCGCCAACGTGATGCTGTGGCCGCTCGTCATTCCCGGCGTGATCCTCGGCATCTCGATCCTCGCCTTCTCCAGCCGCGTGGCCAACGGGCTGGAGGACGCGCTCGACCTGGATCTCGATGCCTTGCGTCCCGGCCTGCCGCTGGTCGTGGCCGGCCAGCTCTCGTTCATCCTGACGATCTCGACGCTGGTGATCTCGGCGCGCCTGCGCTGGTTCGACCGCGCGCTGGAAGAGGCCGCGCGCGACCTCGGCGCCGGTTCGTGGCGCACGCTGCGCACCGTGACGCTGCCCTACCTGCGCCCGGCAATGGTGGGGGCGGGGCTCGTGGCGTTCCTGATGAGCTTCGAGAACTTCAACACCACGCTGATCCTCGTCGGCTCGGAGCCGCCGCTGCCGGTCTACATGTACGGGCAGATGCGCGAGGGGGCGAGCCCCGCGCTGAACGCCGTCAGCGTCGTGCTGATGCTCGGCACCGCGGCCGTCGCCACGCTCTTCGCGCTCGTCTCGCGCAAGGCGGACTGATCGCCGCAGGGGCTTGCGCCGCGTCGGCCGGGCGGCCATATATCCGCGATGCTCCGCTGGACGCTCGACGACATCGACTGGAACGCGTTCCGCCCCGACAAGGTGGACCCCGAACTGGTGCGCGTGGCGAAGGCCGCGGCGCTGGTCGAGCACAACGGCGCGGACTATGCAGTCTATCTCAACAACGTCTTCGCCGGCGACGCGGCCTTCGGCCCGGCGATCGACAGCTGGGCGAAGGAAGAAGTCCAGCACGGCCAGGCGCTGGCGCGCTGGGCGAAGCTCGCCGATCCCGATTGGGATTTCGACGCGGCATCCCGGCGCTTTTCCGAAGGCTACAAGCTGCCGCTCGACGCCACCGCCTCGGTGCGCGGTTCGCGCACGGCCGAGCTGATCGCGCGCTGCATCGTCGAGACGGGGACAAGCTCGTACTACGCCGCGCTCGCGGACTCGTCGGACGAACCCGTGTTCCGGCAGGTGTGCCGCCACATCGCGGCCGACGAGCTGCGCCACTACAAGCTTTTCTACGACCACATGCGCCGCTACCAGGGCGCCGAGAATCTCGGCCGCTGGGGCCGCGTGTGGACGGGGCTGGGTCGCATCGCAGAATCCGAAGACGACGAGCTTTCCTACGCCTACTACGCGGCCAACCTGTGGCCGGCACCCTACGACCGGCGCACGAGTGCGCGGGCCTATGCGCGCCGCGCCTATTCGGTCTACCGGCGCACGCATATCGAGCGCGGCATCGGCATGGCGCTGAAGGCGGTGGGCCTGAAGCCGCAGGGGATGCTCCACCGCGCGCTCGCGTCGCTGGCGACGAAGCTGATGGCCGCGCGCGCGCGCAGCCTCGCGCGCGCGGGCGCCTAGCCTTTCAGCTTCGCGCGCACGATGGGCGCAAGCTCGGCGACGACCGCCTCGTAGAGCCTGCGCTTGAACGGCACGATCATTTCCGGAAGCGCTTCGATCTCGACCCAGCGCCAGGCATCGAATTCCGCCTCGTGCGCGTCGAGATCGATGTCGGCGTCGGTGCCGAGAAAGCGCGCCGCGTACCATTTCTGCCGCTGGCCGACATAGCGCCCGCCCCACAGGCGCGCGGCGAGTTCGGGCGGCTGCTCGTAGGTGATCCAGTCGGCCGTTTCGCCGACGATTTCCGCCTTGCGCACGCCGGTCTCCTCGGCGAGTTCGCGCAACGCCGCCGCGCGGGGCTCCTCGGCCTCGTCGATGCCGCCCTGCGGCATCTGCCAGGCGCCCGGCGTGTCGTTGCGCTGGCCGACGAAGGCAAGGCCGCGCGGATCGAACAGCAGGATGCCCACGCCGGGGCGATAGCGCCGTTCGCCGCCGGGCTGCGTCATTTGCGCGGCGGCTGCGCGGCCGGCGTCGCGGCGGCAGGGGCGGGCGGCGGCGTGCCGGCGGCGGGTGCCGGCTGGCGGTTGACGATGGCCGACACGGGCGCGAGCGCGATGCCGCGCGCTTCGATCTGCGGCAGCCAGTTGATCAGGCGTTCGAAGGTCACGGGATAGGTCTGCGCGATTCCGAGTGCCGCACCGTTCTGGCGCGCGAGGCGTTCGAGATCGGCGAGCGCCCGGTCGATCGCGGGGCGCGAGGCTTCCTGGTCGATCAGCCGGTCGGCGAAGGCGCGCGGCACGCCCACGTCGTCGGCCACGCGCGTGGCGACGGACGAATTGGTGGCGCGCGCGTCGACGAACAGGAATCCGCGCTGGAACAGCCGGTCGATGACGGGGCGCATCGCGTCGGCCGAGGCGGTGAAGCGCGAGCCCTGCGCGTTGATGATGCCGACATAGCCCTGCGCGCGTTCGAGCACCCAGTTGAGCCGTTCCATGTTCTGGCGCGGGGTCAGCGTGGTCAGCAGCGTCTGCGGGCCGGGATCGGTGTTGGGGAAATCGGTCGGCTCCATCGGCAGGCTCAGCAGCACCTCGTGTCCGGCCGCGCGCGCCAGCGCCACCCACTGCGCGAGGCCATCGGCATAGGGCGTGAAGGCGAGCGTGATGCCGCCGCCGAGATTCTGGATCGCCGCGTTGGTGGCCGCCTGGCTCTTGCCCAGGTCGGCGATGACGAGGGCGATGCGTGGGCGCTTGTCTTCGGGATCGAACGGACGCGCGAAGCGCACCCAGGTCGGCGCTTCCACGTCGCGCGGCGGCAAGGGCGGTGCGACGACGCGCGACGGCGGCGGTGCAGGTGCTGCCGGTGGACGTGCGGCCGTCTGCGCGGGCGGTTTCGCGGCGGGCGGCGCGGGTTCGCTCTGCACCGGTGCGACTGGTGCCGGCGTGCCGGGCGCTTCGGCGCGTGGCGGTGCGGGATGCGGCGGCGTCGGCGCCGGAGCCGGCGTCGCGACCACGGGCGGCGGAGCAGGTTCGGGTGCCGGTGCGGGCGGTTCGGGGGCCGGCGGCGGTGCTGCTTCGGCGACGGGCGGCGGTGGCGGTTCGGCCACCGGGACCGTCGGCACTTCGGGTGGTGCCGGCGGAATGGCAAGTTCGGCCGCGACCGGCGGGCCCAGATCGACCGTTTCGACGGGGTTGAGATTGACCCAGATCGCGAAGCCGCCGACCGCGCCGATCAGCAGCGCCCACGCGACCGTCAGCAGCGACGGGCCGCCGTGCGGGGGCATCGCGCCGGGATCGGCCGGCGCGTGGACCGGCGGCAGCTGGGTCATGTCCAGCGGATCAGGCGTGTCCTTGGCGGCCATTCCGATCCGGCGTCCCTCTCGCGTCCGGCGCTCAGTTGCTGCGCTGGTTGTAGAGGGCGAGGCCGCGGATCAGGTCGAACGCGCGGCTCAGCTGGTAGTCCTGCCCGCCCTCCTGCTGGCGCTCCTCGTTCTCGGCCGCGGGCGCGTTGCCCTGCGGTGCCGGACGCGGCGCGCCCTGCGGCGCCGTCGGGTTGCTCAGCGCGCCGCGCAGGTCCGCTTCGCGCCGCTGCGGGCCCGGCTGGGCCAGCGCCTCGATGCGCGCCGCCTCGACCACGATGTCGGGATCGATGCCCTGCGCCTGGATCGAGCGGCCCGACGGCGTGAAATAGCGCGCCGTCGTCAGGCGGATGGCGCCCTGGTTGCCGATGGGACGGATCGTCTGGACCGAGCCCTTGCCGAAGCTGCGCGTGCCGAGAAGGATCGCGCGGCGATGGTCCTGCAGCGCGCCCGCGACGATCTCCGAGGCCGAAGCCGAGCCGCCATTGATCAGCACGACCAGCGGCAGGCCGTTCAGCACGTCGCCGGGGCGCGCGTTGTAGCGCTGCGCTTCTTCCGAGCGGCGCCCGCGCGTCGAGACGATCTCGCCGCGTTCGAGGAACGCGTCAGACACCGCGATCGCCTGGTCGAGCAGACCGCCGGGGTTGTTGCGCATGTCGAGCACGAGGCCCTGGAACTTGTTGCCGAGCTGCTCGCGGATCTTCGTGATCGCCGCGCGCATGCCGCTGTCGGTCTGCTCGGTGAACGAGGTGATGCGCACGTAGCCGATGTCGCCCTCGACGCGCGAGCGCACCGACTGGATGCGGATGACAGCGCGGTTGAGCGTCACCTCGAAGGGAACGGTGTCGCCGCGCCGGATCATGACCTTGAGCGGGCTGTTGACGGGGCCGCGCATCTTCTCGACCGCTTCCTGCAGCGTGAGGCCGAGCACCGGCTCGCCGTCGAGCTGCACGATCAGGTCGTTGGGCTTGATGCCTGCGCGCGCGGCCGGCGTGTCATCGATGGGCGAGACGACCTTGACGAGGCCGTTCTCCATCGTAACCTCGATGCCGAGGCCGCCGAACTCGCCGCGCGTCTGAACCTGCATGTCGCGGAACGAGCGCGCGTTGAGGAACGAGGAATGCGGATCGAGCGCGGTCAGCATGCCGTTGATCGCGTCCTCGACCAGCTTGCGGTCAGAGACTTCCTCGACATAGTCCGAGCGCACGATCTCGAAGATCTCGCCGAAGAGGTTGAGCAGGCGGTAGGTCTCGGAAGATCCACCCGCCGCGGGCGCGGCGGGTGCCGGCTGGCCTTGCGCGAACGCGCCCGGCGACATGACTGCAGGCAGAACCGTCAATGCGGTCGCGAGTGTCGCGGCGGCAAGCTTACGGGCGAACATCCAGAGTCCCTTTCCGCGGCCGCGACGATCGCGTCCGCACACGCAGTTCGCGCATCATCGACGCGCGCCGTTTTCGGCAGCTTGGAGCCAGGGCGACGGATCGACCGGCTGACCGTGACGCCGGAGCTCCAGATAGAGCGTCGGCACGCCGCGTTCGTCGTTCCCAGCCCGGCCCACCGGTTCGCCCGCGGTCACGGCCTGTCCGACGACCGCGTCGATCCGGCTTAACTGCGCCAGAATCGAATGATAGCCCCCGCCGTGTTCGAGGATCAAGATTTGCCCGTACCCTCGAAAAGGGCCGGCAAAAGCGACGGTTCCGTCCAGGGGGGCGATGACGCTCGCGGCTTCGCGCGGCTCGATCAGCAGGCCGCGGGCGGTCTGCCCGCCGGTCTGGGTCTGGCCCCAGGATTCGACGATCCGGCCCCGTGCGGGCCACCGATACCCCGAAAGCGCGTCCAGGTCGGCCGGCCGGACCGGTCCGGGGCGTGCGGCCTGGGTCCGGGCCAGCGCCGAGGGGGCGTGCGCCGGCGGGGTCGCGTCGAGCCGGCCGAGGAGCTCGCGCAGGTCGGCCGCCTCGCGGCCCAGCCGGGCAAGCCGGGCAGCGGTGGCGCGCCCCTCGTCCTGCAGCCTGGCGACTGCCGGTGCGCGCAGCGCGACGGCGGCATCGAGCCGTTCGCGCTCCGCCGCCAGCTGGGACAGCGCGTCGGCGAGCGCGCCCCGTGCCCGGAGCGCGCCGCTGCGCGCCGTGGCGAGCGCGTCGAGTTCCTCGCGCAGCAGGCGGGCCTCGCGCTCGAGATTGGAAACGATGCGCGCGACGAGGCTGCCGGTGCGCGCGGCATCCAGCGGCGTGCCTGGCTCCAGCGCCAGCGCTTCGGGCGGCTGGCGCGCGAGGCGCTGGAGCGCGCCGGCGAGCGTGGCGATCTCGCCTTGCCGGCCGGCGACGCGCGCCTCGCGCACGCTGCGTTCGTCGTCGAGTTCGGCAAGGCGTGCCTCGATGTCGCTGGCTTCGCTCTCGCGCTGCATCGTCGCGGCGGCGGCCTGGCGCGTCAGCGCCTGCAGGCGTTCGAGTTCGGCATATTCGCCCTGCGTCTGCCGGGCGAGCGCGTCGGCGCGCTCGCGTTCCAGCTCCATCTGGCGTTCGATCTGGCGCAGCTGGTCGCCGCGGTTTTGGGCATGCGCCGGCAGGGCTCCCAGCAGAAGAAGGGCTGCGAGCGCCGCCGCCTTCATTCGGCCGCGGCCGGCGCGCGCAGCAGCGAATGGCCGGTCATCTCGGCGGGCTGGGGCAGGCCCATCAGCTCGAGCAGCGTGGGCGCCACGTCGGCCAGCACGCCGTCGGCGAGCAGCACGGGCGCGTTGCGCCCCGGCCGCACGCCGCCGACCAGATAGACAGGCACCGGATTGAGCGTGTGCGCCGTCATCGCCTGGCCCGAGATGGGATCGAGCATGCATTCGCAGTTGCCGTGATCGGCGGTGATCAGCAGCGCGCCGCCCTTGGCCTCGACCGCGGCCGCCACGCGGCCCAGGCACGCATCGACGGTCTCGACCGCCTTGATCGCCGCACGCAGGTCGCCGGTGTGGCCGACCATGTCGCAGTTCGCGTAGTTGACGACGATGAAATCGAACGTGCCCGTCTCGATCGCGCCGACCAGCCTGTCGGTCATCTCGGGCGCCGACATCTCGGGCTTGAGGTCGTAGGTCGCGACCTTGGGCGAAGGCACGAGGATGCGGCTCTCGCCGGGATATTCCTTCTCCTCGCCGCCGTTGAAGAAGAACGTGACGTGCGGATATTTCTCGGTTTCCGCGATGCGCAGCTGCTTCAGCCCCGCCTTGGCGACGACTTCGCCCATCATGTTGGCGAGCGACTGCGGCGCGAAGATCGCCGGCGCGAAGGGCGCCAGCTTCGCCGAATATTCGACCATGCCGAGAGCCGCCGCGAAGGCGGGGCGGCGGGGCCGCGCGAAGCCGTCGAATTCCGGGATCAGCAGCGCCTCGAGGATCTCGCGCGCGCGGTCAGCGCGGTAGTTGCCCATCAGCACACCATCGCCGTCGCGCATGCTGGCATAGTCGCCGAGCGCGAAGGGCAGCACGAACTCGTCGCTCGTGTCGGCCGCATAGGCCGCCTCGACGCCCTGGCGCCAGCCGGCGAAGCGCGGGCCACCGGCATCCACCATCGTCGCGTAGGCGAGCGCCACGCGCTCCCAGCGCTTGTCGCGGTCCATCGCGTAGAAGCGGCCCGAAACACTGCCCAGCGCCACGCCTTTCAGCGGCGCGATATCGGCTTCGAACTTCGTCAGGTACTCGATGGCACTTCGCGGCGGGGTGTCGCGCCCGTCGAGGAAGGCGTGGACGCGCACCTTCACGCCTTCGGCCGCGAGTGCTGCGGCAAGCGCCACGAGATGGTCCTGCATGGAATGCACGCCGCCGGGCGACAGGATGCCCATCAGGTGCGCCGTGCCGCCGCCGCTGCGCAGTTTCGCGGCGAAATCGCGCAGCGCCGGCTGCTTCGCCAGCGAGCCGTCCTCGATCGCGGCATCGATGCGCACGAGGTCCTGCATGACGATGCGTCCCGCACCCAGATTCATGTGGCCGACTTCGGAATTGCCCATCTGGCCCTTGGGCAGGCCGACATGGCGCTCGGACGCTTCGAGGAAGGCGGGCGGATGCAGCGTGCGGAAGCGCTCGAAATTCGGCGTGCGCGCGAGCAGGATCGCGTTGTCGGCGCGCTCGGCGCGGTGGCCGAAACCGTCGAGGACGCACAGGACGACCGGGCGGCGGAGGGGGGCGGTCATGCGTTCCTTCTATCGCGCCGGCGTGGCCGGCGGCAACCGGGCGAGCAGCAGCAGGCTCACCGCGTCGCGCATGCCGCCGCTGCGCGCGATCTCGTCGGCAGCCGCGCGCGTCATCGCCTGCGGCTTGCCGAGGCCGAGCTCGTCTTCGACCGGCGCGTGGCCGGCGATGGGCCGGCAGCCGCGGGCGAGGAACATCGCGGCGCTGGTGGCGAGGGCGGCGGGTTCCGAAAAGACCGCGCCGAGCGGCACGAGATCGTCCGGCCCGCAGGCAAGACCGGTTTCCTCGGCGAGTTCGCGGCGCGCCGCGGCCTCGGGCGTCTCGCCCTTTTCCATGAAGCCCTTTGCCGCTTCCCAACTCCAGCTATTCACCGCGTGGCGCCAGTTGCGCAGCAGCACGACGCGCCCGTCCTCGAGCAGCGGCAGCACGGCGACGCCGCCCGCCTGTCCCGCGGCATGGCCACGCGGCGACAGCACCAGATACTCGGGCACCTCGTTGCCGCCGGCATCGACGATGTGGTCGAGATCGACGCGCCAGACGCGGTTCTCGAGCGCGACGCGGCTGGCGAGGCGACGGACCGGCGGCTTGTCGTCGCTCATGGCGTGCGCCCCGCGATGATCGGGGCGGCACCCGCCCAGCTTTCCGGCGTGCCGATATCGACGAAGCGCGCCCTGGCGTCGACATACGCGGCGAGCGTGCCCGGTGCCTGCTTCTCGAACACGTCGCGTTCGAGCGAGACGACGCGGTCGCCCGGGATCGTCGCGAGAAGGGAAGACGAGACCAGATAGATGCCCGCGTTGATCGCGGCGGTGCCGCGGAAGGCCGCGTCCTTCTCGCGGAACGCCCTGATGCGCCCGCCCGCCACCTCGACGCGGCCATAGCGCCCGGCATCGGGAACCTCGACGCACAGCATCGTCGCCGGTGCCGAAGATTCGCGGTGCGTGCGCGCAAGCGCGGCGAGATCGCCGTCGACGAACGTGTCGCCGTTGACGACGAGGACCGGATCGCTGGCGAATTTGGCCTTCGCGAAACCGAGCGCGCCGCCCGTGCCCAGCGGCGCGGGTTCGACCGACCACGCGAGCGCCAGATGCGGGCGCGGATGCGCAGCCATGTGCGCGCGGATCTGGTCCGCACGATGGCCGAGAAGGAAGACGATGCGCCTGGCACCGTGGCTTTCCAGCCAGTCGAGCAGGTGTTCGAGAAAAGGGCGCCCGCCGACGGGCGCCAGCGCCTTGGGCAGGTCCGGCACGGCGCCCGCAAGCCTTGTGCCGAGGCCGCCGGCGAGGATCGCCACGTCGATGGATCGCAAAGTGCCCGTCATCCTCATCGGGTACGACGGAATGGCGCGCCGCTCAAGCGATTCGCGGCAGGGTCAGGATCGCTTCGAGCCCGCGGATCGGCCGGTTGCGCAAGGTCACGTCGCCGCCGTGCGCGCGCGCGATGTCGCGCACCACGGCCAGGCCGAGCCCCGCGCCGCCGGTCTCGCGCGAGCGCGAGGCTTCCAGGCGCACGAAAGGGCGGAACACGTCTTCGAGCCGGTCGGCCGGGATGCCGGGGCCTTCGTCGGCGACCGTGATCTCGATCCGCTCGCCGGTGACCGTAAGCCGCACTTCCGCGTTGCCGCCGTAGCTGATCGCGTTATCGACGAGATTGGCGAGCGCCCGCTTCATGGCACCGGCGCGCCCCTCGGTCACGAAGCTCGCCGGGCCGTCATACGCGACCGTGTTGCCGAGATCCGCGCGCTCGTCGACGACGGTCTCGACGAGGGCGGCGATGTCGAAACGCTCCGGCTTCGCCTGGAGCGCGTCGGCGCGTGCGAATTCCAGCGTCTCGGAGATCATCTTCTCCATCTCTTCGAGATCGGCGAGAGCCTTCAGGCGTTCGGACTCCTCGCCAATGCCTTCGGCGCGCAGCCGCAGGCGCGTCAGCGGCGTGCGCAGGTCGTGGCTGATCGCGGCGAGCAGGCGCGTGCGGTCCTCGACATGGCGCACGAGCTGGCCGCGCATGCGCGCGACGGCGTCGCCGATCGTGCGCACCTCGTTGGGGGCGCCGCGCATCGCGTCGAACCGCGCTTCGAGGCCCGCACCCGCGCGCGCGGCTTCGCCGGCAAGCGCTTCGAGCGGACGGGCAAGGCGGTGTGCGGCCCACCAGGCGGCGAAGGCGCCCACGATGGCGGCGCCCGTCAGCCACGCGCCGAACGCGATCCAGCCAAGATCGATCTCGGAGCGGCGGGGCTTGGCCAGCAGCCAGCTTCCGTCGGGTGCGCGGATCGCGATGGCGAAGGTGCCGGGAACGGCACCGCCGACCGACTCGCTCCAAACGCCGTCGTCGGGCGGCACGCGGCGGATGTGGCGGTCGGGCGCGGCAAGCGACCCGCCCGGCGGGAAGACGAAATCGACCTCGACGCGGAAGCCGAAGGGCAGGCGTTCCTGGATTCCGCGCTGCAGGCGACCGCTGCCGGTGCGCCGGAGGCGCAGCTCTTCGGGATAGACGAAGTCGCGCCGCCACTCGAGGACGAGGAACTCGGACTCGCCGCGCGCGCGCAGCATCGCCTCGCGCTGGGCGGGCGGGCGGGTGAATGTATCGGCCGCCACCTCGACGAGCGTCTCCACGAGCCAGCGCGCCTGGAAGACCTGCAGTTCGGTCGGGCGCAGCAGCAGCGCGATGCCCACGGCCGCGAGCTGGGCAAGGATAAGGCCGACGATCGAGATCGCCGCGATGCGCGCCGCGATGCCGTCGAACCAGCGTCGCACGCCAGTCTTGGCGCCGGTCACGCCGCGGTCTCGACGTCGAGCGCGAACATGTAGCCGCCGTTGCGCACCGTGCGGATGATCTCGGGCTTGGTTGGGTCGGGTTCGATCTTGCGGCGCAGGCGCATCACCGCGACGTCGATCGAACGGTCGAAGAGCTGCGCCTGCCGGCCGCGCGCGAGGTCGAGCAGCTGCTCGCGGCTGAGCACGCGCTGCGGGCGCTCGACGAAGGCGGCGAGCAGGTCGAACTCGGCGTCGGTCGTGGGCACCAGCGCGCCGTCGGGCCGGCGCAGTTCGCGCTTCTGCACGTCGACGGCCCAGCCCGCGAAGCGGAACAACGGCGTCTTGGGCGCTTCGGGCACGCGCTCGCCTGTGCGCCGCAGGACGGCGCGGATGCGCGCCAGCAGTTCGCGCGGGCTGAACGGCTTGGTGAGATAGTCGTCCGCGCCGATCTCCAGGCCCACGATGCGGTCGGTCTCGGTGCCGCGCGCGGTCAGCATCAGGATCGGCAGGTCGCCGGTCTTGCGCAGGCGGCGCGCGATCGAGATGCCGTCTTCGCCCGGCAGCATCAGGTCGAGCACGACGAGATCGAAGCGGCCGGCGGCGAGTGCGGCGTCCGCTTCCGTGCCGTCGCCCGCGACGGTGACGCGCAGGCCGTTCTCGGTCAGGAAACGCGCGACGAGCCGACGGATTTCGCGATCGTCATCGACGACGAGGATGTGGGGTGTGCGGCTGTTCATGACGCACCGATAATAGCGCCACGGCGGCGACGGCGACACATCCGGGGGTGTAACCGCGGGTTACACGAAGGAACACGTCCGACACAGGGTTGCCGCGTTGTGGAGCTAGAAGGGCGGATATCGGACCGCCGCTTCGGGTTCGTCCAACACGGGAGACTGACACCATGAAAAGACAGATTTTCGCCGCAATGCTCCTGTCGCTCGCGGCCGTGCCGGCACTCGCCCAGCAGCCGCCGGCACCGGCGCACGGGCCGCGGGCGCATCGCGACGCGCCCGTCGCCGCGCGCATGTGCGAGGACGTCGACGCGCGCATCGCCTCGCGCCTCGCGTTCATCGAGGCGAAGCTGAAGCCAAGCGTCGATCAGCGTGCTGCATGGGACGCCTTCGCGCGCGACAGCCGGGCGGCCAGCGAGCCGATGAAGACGCTGTGCGCCAATCCGCCTTCGCGCGCTTCGGCGAGCGATCCCGCGGCGGGGCTCGCGATGCGCGAGAAATTCTTCAACGCGATGTCGGCGTCGCTCGCGATCCTTCGGCCCGCGGTGGAGCGTTTCCAGGCGGTGCTCGACGACGGGCAGAAGGCGGTCCTCGCCAAGGTGCTCGATCCGCGTGGCGGTGGCCGTCGCGGCCATCATCGCTAACGCAACGCGCTTTCCACGAAGGGCGCGAGGCATGCGGCCCAGGCCGCGTGCCTCGCGCCTGTGGGATGGCCCGCGCCGCCGATCCGCAGTGCCGGATCGGATTCGAATTCCGGCTTGCGGCAGTCGGCGTAGGGGATCTTGCCCGCATCGAGCGCGGGCAGGAGCCAGTCGGGCGCATCGGCCAGCAGCAGGACGAGGAATTTCGAACCGCCGCGCGCGGACGTCTGCGCCATCTCGGCCAGCAGCAGTTCAACCGCAGGCCGGGCGATGTCGCGCCGCCCGCGGAATTCGAAACGCTGCCACGCGCGATGCAGTTCGGTGACGGTGGAAAGATTCCGCTCGCCCGGCCAGATCGGCTCGGACCGCCCTTCGTGCCGCACCAGCTTTCCGTCCTCGACCGTCACGTGCGGCGGCACGACATTGCGCCCCTGCGCATCGCGAAGCGCACGCACCCACGAGAGGAACGCGACATTGCGATAGAGATGGTCGCCGTAGAAGCCGTAGACGGTCAGCCGCGGCGGATTGTCGGCGCGCGCCTGCTGCACGAGCAGCGACTGGTAGGTGCCGTATCCGCCGACGCCAAGATTCTCGAACGCCACGCCGGGAAGCAGCGCGCCGAGCTGCCAGACATATGTCTCGCTGTCGGCCACGCCATAGCCCTGCGTGATCGAATCGCCGACGATATCGACGCGCGGACCCATACCGGCGGGATCGGGCCGGCTGGCGCGCTGGCGGTTGGGCCAGAAATTCATCGGCGCGTTTCCGGCCTCGCTCGACGGATAGGTGCCCGGCCGGTTGCGCCAGCCGAGCGGGCCGCCGGGCTCGCTCCACGCGCCGCCTTTCGGCGCTGCAAAGTCGTTGGGCTGATGGCCCAGGATGCGTAGCATCGATTCGCCGGCCAGCAGCGACAGGAGCACGACGAATGCGAGCAGCAGGAGATTCTTCAAATCAAACCTATGGAAATGCTCAGTGATTTGCTCTGGCAAGAGTATGATCGCGCGCCTAGGATGCGCGCCGTCACGCTCGGAAGTAGGACATTGATTTTAGCATGAGCCAGCCGCAGGGTTTCCACGAGGATTTCACGCGCGACGAAGCGATCGAAGGATCGTCGAACCGCGGCTTCGGCTTCGTGTTCACGGGTTTCTGCGCGCTCGTCGGCTCGATTAAGCTCTATACGGGGACAGCAGGCGTCGAATACTGGTTCGCCGCGTCGGCCGCGTTCCTCGCGGCGGCGCTGCTGGCGCCGGGGCTGCTGGCGCCGCTCAACCGGCTTTGGACGCGCCTCGCGATGGTCCTCTACAAGGTCATGAACCCGCTGACGATGGGGCTGCTGTTCTTCCTCGTCATCACGCCGATGGCAATCGTGATGCGCGCCTTCGGCAAGGATTTCCTGAAAGCCCGGCTCGACGCGGGCCAGACGAGCTATTGGGTGCTGCGCGACCCTCCGGGGCCGGCACCCGACACGATGAAGCGCCAATTCTGAAGGACGATCGAGAATGCTGTCACTCGCGCGCGAACTCTGGGAATTCATG
Source organism: Tagaea sp. (assembly GCA_044224405.1). GTDB lineage: Bacteria > Pseudomonadota > Alphaproteobacteria > CACIAM-22H2 > CACIAM-22H2 > Tagaea. Next base: position 29,929 of record JBGAKN010000012.1, read on the forward strand.
AAGGTTCGCAAGAAATTCTGGCTGCTGCCGATCCTGCTGATGATGGGCATCTTCGGCGGCCTGATCGTGCTGACCAAGGGCAGCGCCATCGCGCCCTTCATCTACACGATCTTCTGAGCCCGATGCGCATCCTGGGCCTCTCCGCGTACTACCACGATTCCGCCGCCGCCCTGGTCGTCGATGGGCGGATCGTCGCGGCCGCGCAGGAAGAACGCTTCACCCGCAAGAAGCACGACAGCCGCTACCCGTCGAACGCGATCGCGTACTGCCTGGAAGAGGGCGGCATCTCGGCGAGCGAGGTCGACCATGTCGTCTTCTACGACAAGCCGTTCCTGAAATTCGAACGCCTGCTCGAGACGTATCTTGCCTTTGCACCCCGCGGCTTCAAGTCGTTCCGCATGGCGATTCCGGTGTGGCTCAAGGAGAAGCTGTTCCAGAAACAGCTACTCGGCGACGAGCTGAAGAAATCCGCGCCGGAGTTCGACTGGGAGAACCGCCTGCTCTTCGCCGAACACCACCAGAGCCACGCGGCATCCGCGTTCTTCCCCTCGCCGTTCGAGGAAGCCTTGGTGCTGACGATGGACGGCGTGGGCGAATGGGCGACCACGTCGGTGGGTATCGGGCGCGGCAACTCGCTGGAGATGGTGCGCGAGATCCACTTCCCGCATTCGCTGGGGCTGCTCTATTCGGCCTTCACCTACTACACGGGCTTCAAGGTCAATTCGGGCGAATACAAGGTGATGGGCCTCGCCCCCTACGGCGAGCCGAAATACACCAAGCTGATTTTCGAGCATCTGGTGGACCTGAAGTCCGACGGCTCGTTCCGCCTGAACATGGACTATTTCGACTATTGCACCGGCCTTACGATGACGAACGCGAAGTTCGACGCGCTGTTCGGCGGGCCGCCGCGCAAGGGCGAGCAGCTGCTCGACCAGCGCCACATGGATCTCGCGGCCTCGGTGCAGGCGGCGCTCGAAGAAGTCGTGCTGCGCCTGACGCGCTCGCTGCAGGCCGAGACCGGCCTTCGCAATCTGTGCCTTGCGGGCGGCGTCGCGCTCAACTGCGTCGCCAACGGCAAGGTGCTGCGCGACGGCAAGTGGGACGGGCTGTGGATCCAGCCGGCATCGGGCGATGCCGGCGGGGCGCTGGGCGCGGCCCTTGCGGGCTATCACCTGTTCAAGGGCGGGCCGCGCAAGGCTGACGGCAAGCGCGACACGATGGCCGGCTCCTATCTCGGTCCCGAATTCGCGCAAGCCGAGATCGAGCGCCGCCTGACGGCGGCCGGCGCGAAGTTCGAGGTGCTGACGGACGAGGCGCTGACCGCGCGCGCGGCGGGCGATCTCGCCGAAGGATTGGCGCTGGGCTGGTTCCAGGGCCGCATGGAGTTCGGCCCACGAGCACTCGGCGGCCGTTCGATCCTGGGCGACGCACGCAGTCCGGCGATGCAGAAGATGCTCAATCTCAAGGTCAAGTACCGCGAGAGCTTCCGCCCCTTCGCGCCCTCGGTGCTGCGCGAGGACGTGGCCGACTGGTTCGAGATCGACGGCGATTCCCCCTACATGCTGCTGGTCGCGGACGTGCAGAAGAAACGCCGCCGCGCGATGACGCCGGCCGAGCAGGCGCTGTTCGGCATCGACAAGCTGAACGTGCCGCGTTCCGACATCCCGGCAGTCACGCACGTTGACTATTCGGCGCGCGTGCAGACCGTCCACGCCGAAACCAACGCGCGCTATCACGCGCTGATCTCGGCCTTCAAGGCGAAGACCGGCTGCCCGGTCATCGTCAACACCAGCTTCAACGTGCGCGGCGAGCCGATCGTGGGCTCGCCCGAGGACGCGTTCCGCTGCTTCATGGGCTCCGAGATCGAGCGTCTGGCGGTGGGCAACTGCTATCTCGTCAAGGACGTGCAGGACCCGGCGCTGAAGATCGACTACAAGGACGCCTTCGAACTCGACTAGTACGCCTGCCGGGCGGGCGTATACTTTTCGTGTTCCCGAGTCGAACCGGATCTCGATGAAGAAGCCGCCGCCCGATCCCAAAGCCGACATGTACATGGCCAAGGCCAAGCGTTTCCGCCAGCGCGCGCTCGGCTTCCGCCACACGCTTGCGCGCGACGACCTGATGCGCGCCCACCGGCTGGAACTCGAGCAGATGGTGACGAACCTCGAAGGGGCGGCCCGCCAGCTCGAGCGCATGGCTGGCGGCGTCGATTTCGAGATGGAATCGGATCTGGCGCGCGTGCGCGCGATCCGGGACGGCAAGCCGGTGACCAGCGACGAGGCGACGGCCCGCTTCCTTGCCAATGCCAGCAAATATGCCGCCGGCAAGGCCGCCGCCCGGCCGGCAACCACGCCGGCCCCTGGCCGGCAGAAGCCGAGATCGGCCAAATATAACCGCAGGCCGGGGAGTTAGCCGCCGGGGGCTTGATGCCCGGCCGGGTCGTGGCCATATTTATCGCGAAGGGACGTCGCCCGACTCCGGGGGCGTTCCGGACCGCAACCGGCATTGCTCGACAGGAGGGTGCCAACCGATGTCGCGACTTTCGATGTTCAACAATCCGCTGCTGCTCGGCTTCGACGAGTTCGAGCGCACGCTCGACCGCATCGCCAAGCATTCCGGCGAAGGCTATCCGCCGTACAACATCGAGCAGATCGGCGAGAACGGCCTGCGCATCACGCTGGCCGTCGCGGGCTTCTCGCTCGACGACCTCGCCATTGTCGTCGAGAACAACCAGCTTGCCGTGCGCGGCAAGCAGACGGACGAGCCGGGGCGCGTCTTCATCCATCGCGGCATCGCCGCCCGCCAGTTCCAGCGCAGCTTCGTGCTCGCCGACGGCATCGAGATCGTCGGCTCGACGCTCGACAACGGCCTCCTGCACATCGATCTCGTGCGCCCGAACGCTGAGCCCAAGGCGCGCTCGATCCCGATCAAGAGCGGTGCCGGCGGCGCCGCGCGCACCAAGACCATCGACCACGGCACGGGAGAATCACGATGATGGAGGCCGATCCTTCCCGCGAGGCCATGACGCCCGAGGCGTTCGCCTCGCTCGGCGTCCAGGGCGTCGCGTATGTGCGGCGCGTCCTCGAACGGGTGCAGGCCGAGGCGAAAGCCAGGGGCGGCGATGCCGGCGAGCCGATCGTGGTGTTCGCGATCCATGCGGCCAACGGCGAACGCATCGGCGGCGCGCCGTCGCGCGACCTCGCTTTCGCCGCGATCCGCCAGCACGGGCTGGAACCCGTCGACGCGCACTGAACTCCGGAATTGGCGCCGCCTCAGGCGGCGTGGCTTGCCGCGTGTTCGCTGAGCAGCGCGAAGAGCGCGTCCGCGCGGTCGGAGCCGCGCAGCTTCTCGCACACGCGCCGGTCGCGCAGCAGGCGCGACACGCGCGCCAGCGCCTTCAGGTGATCGGCGCCGGCACCCTCGGGTGCGAGCAGCAGGAAGATGAGGTCGACCGGCTGCTCGTCGATCGATTCGAAATCGATCGGCTTTTCCAGCCGCGCGAACACGCCCGACAGGCGCTTGAGGCCCGGCAGCTTGCCGTGCGGGATCGCGATGCCGTTGCCCACGCCCGTGGTGCCCAGCCGCTCGCGCTCCATGACGACTTCGAGGATCTGGCGTTCGTCGGCGCCCGAAACCTCGGCCGCCTTCTTCGCCAGTTCCTGGAGCGCCTGCTTCTTCGATGTGGCGCGCAGGTTCGCGACCACGCATTCGGGCGTCATGAATTCGGTGAATTCCATATCGCTCTTTTCCGTCTTCAGCGCTTCGCGCCGTTGGCGTTGCCGGTGCCCGGATCGATCCAGCCGATCGCGGCATCTGCGCGCCGGTAGACCACGTTGAACTGGCCGTTGGCGCGGTTGCGGAACATCAGCACCTGCTTCTGTCCCAGATCGAGACGCGCGACCGCTTCGCCCACGCTCAGCGTGGCGATCTCGGTCGCCATCTCGGCGACGATGGGGGCTGCCGTCGATTCCGCGGTCAGGCTTTCGGCCTCGGGCTCGATGACGGCGTAGCGCGCGGGCTCGAACACCGCTTCTTCGGCGACGGCATGCTTGCCGCGCTTGCGGTCGGAGATGCGCCCCTTGTGGCGCTTCAGCCGGTGGTCGAGACGCTCGACCGCACCGTCGAACGCGGCATAGGGATCGGCCGCCTCGTGGTGGCTCTGCAGCGTCATGCCGCGCCGGACATGCACGGAGATGTCGGCACGGAAAAGATGGCGCTGGCGTTCGAACACGACCTTGCCTTCGATGGCGCGGCCGAAATAACGGTCGACCGCACCGCCGAGGGCGGTTGCGACATGGCTTCTCAGCGAATCGCCCACGTCGAGGCGCTTGCCGCTCACGGACAGCTGCATGATCTCGATCTGCGTTGTTGAGGGGAAAGGGACGGGATCAGGAACGAAGGTGGTTGAAGGGACGACGATCGGGACCGACCCGCGGCACATCCGCGTGCCCCACGAACCCCGGAATTGCCGGGAACATAGGGGCGCTTGCCGATCCTCGTCAAGCCGGACGAAATGCTGCTATTTCGCATCGTTGGCCCTACCCGACAAAAGCGTGCGCCTGCGACCGTCCGCGGTCAAGCTGTTTAAAATCGCCGCGGAAATCCGCGGTTTTCAGAAGCCGGAACCCTTCTCACGACGCCGCTGCACCGACGAGGCGATGCCCATCGCCTCGCGATACTTGGCCACCGTCCGGCGCGCGATGTCGATGCCGTCGGCACGCAGCAGCTCGACGATGCGGTCGTCCGACAGCACGTCGCGCACCGTCTCGGCGTCGATGAGGCCCTTGATGCGGTCGCGCACCGCTTCGGCCGAATGCGCGTCGCCGCCGCCCGAGGCCGGGATCGACGACGTGAAGAAATACTTGAGCTCGAAGATGCCGTGCGGCGTGGCGATGAACTTGTTCGTCGTCACGCGGCTGACGGTGGATTCGTGCATGTCGATCGCGGCGGCGATGTCGCGCAGCACCAGCGGCTTCAGGTGGCGCACGCCGCTGCGGAAGAAGCCGTCCTGCTGGCGCACGATCTCGACCGAGACCTTCAGGATCGTCTGCGCGCGCTGGTGCAGCGACTTCACCAGCCAGTTCGCCGCGTGCAGGCGCTCGGCGACGAATTCCTTCTCCTGCTTGGTCTTGACCGACGTCTGAACGCGCGCGTGATAGCGCGTGTTGACCAGCACGCGCGGCAGGGTGTCCTGGTTGAGCTCGACGATCCAGGTGCGGTCGGGGGCGAGGCGCATCAGCACGTCGGGCACGATCGGGCTCGCCAGCGCGCCGTCGAACGCGAGGCCCGGCTTGGGGTCGAGCGTGCGGATCTCGGCCACCATGTCCTGGATGTCCTCGATGTCGACGCCGCAGATGCGCTGGAGCTGGGCCACGTCGCGCTTGGCGAGCAGGTCGAGATTGTCGAGAAGCTTGGCCATGCAGGGATCGAGGCGGTCGCGCTCGCGTAGCTGGAGAGCGAGGCATTCCTTGAGGCTGCGCGCGAAGATGCCGGGCGGATCGAAGCGCTGGCAGCGCAGCAGCACGCGCTCGACCTCGTCCGTCGCGATGTCGAGCTTGTCGGCGAGTTCGGAGATTTCAGTGGTGAGGTAGCCGCAATCGTCGATCAGGTCGACGAGGCGTGCGGCGACCACGCGTTCGACCGGCGTCGCGAAATCCACGCCGACCTGGCTCAGCAGGTGTTCGCGCAGCGACGGGGGCTTGGCCAGCGTCTGCTCGAGGCCGAATTCGGAATCCTCGAAATCGGAGCGGCCGCCCGTGCCCTTCCACTCGCCGAGGAATTCGCCTTCGCCCGCCGGCTCGTCGTTGCCGCGGCTGAAACTGTTGTCGTAGTCGATGTCGAGCGGGGCTTCCTTGCTTTCGGCGCCGCCGACCGCATCGAGCAGGCGGTCCTCGCCGTTGGCGGCCGTCGCCGGCAGCGCTTCGCCCGTGCCGGCATCGGCGACTTCCGGGGCGGCGCTTTCCGCACCCGGCTCGTCGCGTTCGAGCAGCGGGTTCTGCGCGAGTTCCTCTTCGACGAACTGCGAGACTTCCTGGTTCGAGAGCTGCAGCAGCTTGATCGCCTGCTGCAGCTGCGGCGTCATGACGAGCTGCTGGCTCTGCCGCAGGTCCAGGCGCGGGGCGAGGCGGTTCATGCCTGCCATGCCCCGCTCACAGCGAGAACCTTTCGCCCAGATACACGCGCCGCACGTCGGCCGACGAGACGATCGCCTCGGGCGTGCCTTCCATCAGCACGTGCCCGTCGTGAAGGATGTACGCGCGGTCGACGATCTCGAGCGTCTCGCGCACGTTGTGGTCGGTGATCAGCACGCCGATGCCGCGGTCCTTGAGGTGGCTGACGAGGTCGCGGATGTCGCCCACGGCGATGGGATCGATGCCGGCGAGCGGTTCGTCGAGCAGCACGAAGTGCGGCTGCGAGGCGAGGGCGCGCGCGATCTCCACGCGACGGCGCTCGCCGCCGGAAAGGGCGAGGGCGGGCGCGCGGCGCAGATGCGTGATCGAGAATTCGGCGAGCAGTTCGTCGAGCACGGCCTCGCGCCGGTCGCGGTTGGGCTCGATGAGTTCCAGCACCGCGCGCACGTTCTGCTCGACCGTGAGCCCGCGGAAGATCGAGGTCTCCTGCGGCAGATACCCGATGCCCAGCCGCGCGCGGCGGTACATCGGCAGGTCGGTGATGTCGACGCCGTCGAGCTGGATCGAGCCGAAATCGGGCGTGACCAGGCCGGTGATCATGTAGAAGCAGGTCGTCTTTCCGGCCCCGTTGGGGCCGAGCAGCCCGACCGCCTCGCCGCGCTGGACGGAGAGCGAGACCTCGCGCACGACCGGACGGCCCTTGTAGCGCTTGCCGATCTTGTTCGCGACGAGACCGGGATTGTCCGCGACGACGCGCAGCATGCTTTCCGCCGCCGGAGCGGGCGTCGCCGTGCGCACCGGATGCGGACGGTCGTTCATTTGCGCGTCCCCTGCTGGGCCTGCTGGGGGGAAAGCAGCCCGCGCACGCGCCCGTCGCCGCCCTCGGCCGGGCGCGCGAGCAGGCGCGAGATGCCGGTATTCGTGTTCACTTCCGCGAAGTCGCCGGCCATCTGGTTGTCGCCGCGCGTCAGCTTCACGTTGCCGGCAAGCTGGGCGATGCCGGTCAGCATGTTGTAGATGCCGCGGTCGCCGCGCGCGATCTCGGTGGGCGTGGAGACGTGCACGTTGCCGAACGCCTCGATGCGCGAAAGCCGCTGGTCGCCGCCTTGTGCGGCCGGCTGCGCGGCGGGTGCCGGGCGCTGGCCGGGACGCGCGTTGCGGGGGGCGGGCGCGGGGCGCGCCTGCGGCTGGGCGGCCGGGATGAAATGCGCCGTCATCACGTCGGCCGTCATCCGCCGGTCGGCGGAGACGATCATCGCGTTGCCGCGCGCCACCGCGATCTCGCGCGCGGCCCAGTATTCGAGCGTGTCGCGCGCGGTCAGCGTGTCGGTGGGCGTCGTCAGGCGCAGCGCCTTGCCGGTGACGACGACGACCTCGTTGGTCACGTCGTAGACGCCGCGGTCGCCTTCGACCGTCTGCGTGGGCGTCGTGAAGCGCACGTTGCCGATCGATTCATAGCGGAAGATCTCGGTGCCGCCGGCGGCGGCCGGCCGGTACCAGGCGACGAGCCGGTCGCCATAGACGGTCGTGTCGCCCTGGCGCGCGATGGCATTGCCGCTGGCGATGTAGCGCTGCGCGTCGCGGTCCCACTCGATGCCGTTGCTCGCGGTGATCTCGATCGGCGCACCGGAACCCGCGCGGCCGATGTCGAGCGCCTGCGCGAGCAGAGGTGCGGGCGCGAGCGAGACGAGAAGGGCGAGGGCGAGGCGGCGCATCATTTGCGGGGACTCATGGCCGGGGGCGACGGCGTCTGCTGGGCGGTCTGCGGCGCCGACGGCGTGCCGCGCGGCATGGGGAAGAGCACGACGCGCGCCTGGCCCGTGACCTCGACGCGCGCACCGCGGTCGAGGATGCGGAAACCGTTGCCGCTGAGCGTCGAATTCGGCCCCTGGCCCTGCACGGGCGTCTCGCCCTGCGCCGTGCCGCGGTCAAGATCGACGCGCGCGCGTTCGGTCGAAATCTCGTAGCCGCCGTCGTGATAGAGATTGACGCCGCCCCACAGGTCGAGCGCCTTGTCCGGCTGGTGATAGAGACCGTGATCGGCCGTCATCGCCAGCCAGGTGCCCGTCGACATCGTGAGGTCGCCCTGCGGCAACGCGAGATCCGTCGTGTCGGACGAGCCCTTGGCCTGCGTCGCCTGGTCGGCGACGATCGAGAAAGGCTGGTTGTTCTCGTCCACGCCGACATAGCGCGGCTGCACCATGCGCAGGTTCTCGAGGTCCTCGATCGACACCTGCACGGGCGCCAGGCGGAAGCGCGGGTCGAGCGGATTGAACTGCGGCCACAGCAGCACGAGCGCTGCGATGCCCAGTGCCGCCGCCGGCAGCACAAACTTCATCAGCCCGACGAGCTGGCTGTAGAGCTGGTTGTGCGCGCGCGGCGTGCCGGGCGTCAGCACCGAAAGGCGGCCGCTGCGGCGCGCGGCCGGGTCGTCGGCACGCGGCTGGACCGCGGGCACGGGCCGCGGCGGAAGATCGTCGCGCAGCGGATCGACGGCCATCAGGCGATGCCCGCGCGCAGCAGGTCGTGGATATGCACGATGCCCACCGGCCTGCGCCTGGTTCCGTGCGTCTCGCACGCGAACAGCGCCGTGATCTGGTGGGTGTTCATCAGGTTGAGCGCTTCGGCCGCGAGCGTTTCCGGCGCCACGGCGCGCGGATTTGCCGTCATCACGGTCTCGACCGGGCGGTCGATGAGGTCGGGCGCCATGTGGCGGCGAAGATCGCCGTCGGTGACGATGCCCGCGAGCCAGCCGTCGGCATCGACCACGGCCACGCAGCCGAAACGCCTCTCGGTCATGGCGATCAGCACGTCGGCCATGCGCGTGCCCTTGCGGGCGAGCGGCAGGTCGGCATGCATCAGGTCAGAGACCTTGGCGAGGCGCGCACCCAGGCTGCCGCGCGGATGGAAAGTGCTGAAGTCACCGGCCGTGAAGCCGCGCCGTTCCATCAGCGCCACCGCGATCGCGTCGCCCAGCGCCAGCTGCATCGTCGTCGATGTCGTGGGCGCGAGGCCGACCGGGCAGGCTTCTTCCGCCGGCGGCAGCAGCAGCACGACGTCGGCAGCAGAACCCAGCGCCGACTGGCGCTTGGCGGTCATCGCGACGAGCGGGATGCGGAAGCGGCGGGTGTAGCCGACAAGGTCGGACAGCTCGGCCGTCTCGCCCGAATTCGACAGCGCGAGGACCGCGTCGGCCGACGTGATCATGCCGAGATCGCCGTGGCTGGCTTCGGCCGGATGGACGAACTGGGCGGGCGTGCCGGTCGAGGCGAGGGTGGCCACGATCTTGCGCGCGACGTGGCCCGACTTGCCCATGCCCGAGACGACGACGCGACCCGTGGCGCCGGCGAACAGATCGAGGGCGCGCGCGAACTCGCCATCGAGGCTTGCAGCCAAAGCGGCAAGGCCCCGGCCTTCGACCTCGATCGCCCGGCGCGCGGCGGCGAGATCGCGCGCGGCACGCTCGGCATCGAATGCGACAAGCTTCGGCTTGGATGCGGACATGCTTTGAAAGACCGGTCGTCCCGACTCAATGGATGCAAGGCGCGGCTCGACCGGACCTTGCTTAAGGCAAAAATTATGCCTGTTCGCGGCGTCCGAAGTCAATTCTTCTAAATATATGGAATAAATGGACGATTCGCAGTCAAGCGACATATCGGGCGGGGGGTGCCGTTTTTCGCGGCATGGTGTCGCCGTCTTGCCATGCTGCATCGCAGCATGGGTCGGGCCACTCAGTGCGCGAAGATGTCTTCCTCGCCGTAGCCCAGCAGGTCGATTTCGGCGCGCGTGCCGAGGAAATCAAAACAGGCCTGCGCCAGATGCGTGCGGCCTTCGCGCGCCAGCATCTCGTCGAGCTTGGCCTTCAGCGCGTGCAGATAGAGCACGTCCGACGCCGCGTAGTTGAGCTGCGACTGGGTGAGTTCGGCCGCACCCCAGTCCGACGATTGCTGCTCCTTCGAGAGCTCCTTGCCGATCAGGTCGCGGCAGAGATCCTTGAGGCCGTGGCGGTCGGTGAAGGTGCGCACGAAGCGCGAGGCGATCTTGGTGCAGTAGACGGGGGCGACGCGCACGCCGAGATACTTGGCGCACATCGCGATGTCGAAGCGCGCGAAATGGAAGATCTTCAGCGTCTTCGGGTCGGCGAGCAGCTTCTTGAGATTGGGCGCGTCGTAGGCGTTCTTGGCGAAGCGCACGCAATGCGCCGTGCCGTCGCCCGAGGAAAGCTGCACCACGCAAAGGCGGTCGCGCTCGGGCTTCAGGCCCATCGTCTCGGTGTCGATCGCGACGGAAGGCCCGAAATCGAGGCCCGCCGGAAGGTCGCCCTGGTGGAGATGGACAGTTGCGGCCATTGCTGCGTCAGCCCCGTCGCGCGTTGCCCCGCGCGACCGGCGCGGGGGAGAAAGTTGGTGCCCGAGAGAAGACTCGAACTTCCACGACCTTACGGCCACTAGAACCTGAATCTAGCGCGTCTACCAATTCCGCCACCCGGGCACCGGGCCTCCACGTCCGGAAAGACGCAGGGGATATCGCTTCGCGCGCGAAGGGCGAACGTGTACGCCGAAGGGCCTCGCGAAGTCAACGGCCCGAAAAGGCCTTCCGGAACAAGGCCGAGCTTGACCTTGCATCCCCGCGGGACTATCGCGTTAAGCAGGGATTGCACCTGAAGATGGGGTCGAACATGGGTCCGGGTCGTCGCGTCACCGTATTCGGGGGGTCCGGCTTTATCGGACGCTATGTCGTGCGCCGTCTCGCCCAGCAGGGCTGGATCGTGCGCGCCTGCGTGCGCGACCCCGTCGCCGCCGCCTTCCTGAAGCCGATGGGCAATGTGGGCCAGGTCGTGCCGATGCGCACGAGCCTCACTGACGACGATGCCGCGCTCGCCGCCGCCGTGCACGGCGCGGACGCTGTCATCAATCTCGTCGGCATCCTCGCCGAAAGCGGCACGCAGACATTCGATGCCATCCATGCCGACGGGCCGGCGCGACTTGCACGCGCCGCGAAGGCCGCCGGCGCCACGTCGTTCGTGCAGATCTCGGCGCTGGGCGCCGATGCGAACTCGGCCGCGAAATACGCGCGCAGCAAGGCCGCGGGCGAGGCGGGCGTGCGCGCCGCGTTCCCGGACGCCACGATCTTCCGCCCCTCGATCGTGATCGGCGCCGAGGACAGCTTCTTCAACCGTTTCGCGCAGATGGCGACGTGGCTGCCGGCGCTGCCGCTGATCGGTGGCGGGACGACGAAGTTCCAGCCCGTGTATGTGGCCGACCTCGCCGAGGCAATCGTCCTCTCGCTCGACAACGCTTCCGCCCGAGGCAAGATTTTCGAAGCCGTCGGCCCGCGTGTCTATACGTTCCGCGAACTGATGGAGTACCTGCTCGTCACGATCGACCGGCATCGCGGGCTGATTCCAATGCCGTGGCCGATCGCCGAGATGAAGGGCGCCGTCCTCGGTATGCTGCCGATCAAGCTTTTGACGCGCGATCAGGTGGAAATGCTGAAGACCGACAATGTCGGCACCGGCGCGCCGGGGCTTGCCGCGTTCGGCATCTCGCCGACCGCCCTGGAAGCGGTCGTGCCGGTCTATCTCGCCGCCTATCGCCGCGGCGGGCGTTTCGGGAAGAGCGCGAGCGCCTAGCCCTTCGCGCGTTCCAGCCGCTCGACGTCGTCGGACAGGCGGCGCGCGACCAGCTTCAGCAGTTCGAACCCGAAGGCCGGGTTCTGCAGCGCCGTCAGCTCCATGTCGCGCCGCGTCATGCGCGCGAGCGTGACCTGCGTCTTCGCGCGCGCGGTCGCGGAGCGCCGATGCGAGGGAACGAGCAGCGCCACTTCGCCCAGCACCTGGCCCGCACCCATCGACTTGCCGAGCTCGACGATCTCCACCTCGCCCTCGACGACGAGATACATCTCCTCGCCCGCGTCGCCGCGCCGGAACAGGATCTGGCCGGGTGCAAGCGTCTCGCGGTTGACGAAGGCGAACAGCGCGGTGGCGGAAGGCTCGCCGTCGCCGGTCAGCCGGCGCACCGTCGCGCGCGATTCCATGTAGCGCCACGCATTGATCGCAAGCGCCATGGCGCTGCCGATCCACAGCCACGCGATCTGCGCGGCGCCGCCCGCCGCGATGCCGAGGATCGCGGCGGCCATCGCGAGGACGCGCAGGCTCGGCATCGTGCGCATGAAGCCGGCAAGGATCGCGCAGAGCAGGGCCAGCGGCCCGATATAGGTGATCATTTCCATGGCGACGATTTGTGGCGTGGAACCGCGCCCGGCGCAAGGATTTGCGGCCTCAATCGCGTCGGCGGATTCCGCGCACGCGCGGCACGCCGTCCGGCGCGGGCGCAAATTCCGACAGCCGCGCCGACTGCGCGAAGACCGCGATGCGATGGGAAAGGAAGATCGCGGGCAGATCGGCCTGCAGGCGGGCCATCGCGGCGGTATAGAGTGCCGCGCGCGCGGCCGGGTCGGGTGTCGCGCGCGCGGCGTCGAGGGCATCGTCGACCTCCTTCGCGCAATAGCCCGAATCGTTCGCGGCGCCCCAGCAATGGAACCGCGCGCGGGCAACGCCGTCGGGATCGAGATGGCCGGCCCAGTCGACGAGCGCCATCTCGAATTCGCCGTTCTGCACGCGCTGGCCCGCGACGGCCGCATCGAAGGCGCGCAGACGGATCGAGATGCCGGCATTCTGCGCCTGCTGGCGGAGCATGGACGCAAGCGTCATCGCCTCGCTCTCGGCCGGCAGCGTGAGTTCGATCGCGTAACTGCCGCTAGCCGGCGCGCGCGCGGGTGCCGGCAACGTGCCGGCGAAAAAGGGCGTGCCCGGGGCCACCCACTGGTCGCCGGGCACATGCGGGCCGAAGCCCGCGAGCGCGGCGCGGTCGATGGCGCCCGCGAGCGCGCGACGCAGGCCCGGATCCTGGCCCGGCCGCCCGGCCGCGAGGTTGAACAGCAATGCGCGCGCGCCGAAGCCTGCACTGCGAGCGAAGCGCACGCGCCGGTCGGCCGCCAGTTCGCCCGTGTCGTGCGCCTCGATATCGGCAGCCAGATCGAGCGCGCCGCCGCGCAGGCGTGCGAGCCGCAGTGCCGGATCGGCGACCGGCACGAACGCGACGCGCGCGAACGCGAATTCGTCGCGCGCCCAGTGCGCGTCGTTTCGCGACAGCGTCACCGTGCCGTCGGCGGCGCGCGATTCGATCCCGTAGGGACCCGCACACGCGGCGTCGCCGCCGTCGTCGGGGAACGCGGTCACGATCATGCCCGCGCGCCCGGCGAGCACGGCCGCAAGCGGGACGAAGGGCCGGTCGAGTTCGAGGCGCAGGTGCGTATCGTTCGGCGTTTCGATGCCGACGACCGGGCCGAGCTCGCCGCGCCGGGCCGAGTGCGGCAGGCTCCGCATGCGCTCGAGCGAGGCTTTTGCCGTCTTCGCGTCGAAGCCGGCGTCCGCGCGCAGTTCCAGCGTCAGCGTGCGGCCGTCGGGCGCGAAGGCCCAGCTTCGTGCGGCTGCGGGAGCGAGGTTCCCCGTCGCATCGATGCCGATCAGCGTGTCGCACATGTTGGCGAGCAGCGCGAAGCCGGCCGGCGTGCGGTCGGTCGCCGGATCGAGGATGCCCGGCGCCTCGGGCAGGCCGATCCGCAGCGTTTCGCCCGCCGGCTGGGCGCTGGCGGGGGCTGCGAGCGCCAGGAAGGCAGCAAGAAGCCCAGGAATCGGACTGCAAATATTTAATACCGTTTCGGTACTATCATTGATCATGATTTTGGCAGCTTGGCGCCTTTCCTCGTGATCTTTCGGTGATCGCCGAAAATTAGTTACCACATACTGTCATAAATGTCGTTTTTCCCTATTCCAGACCGGAACCGCCCCCTTATATGGAAATCCGTTTCCCTTCCCGTTCAGGACTTTGCGCATGGCGACCACCGGCAAGATGCTGCACTTCGTCGATACCGACCAGAAGATGCCCGAGAAGCGCGCCGCCGCCCAGCGCAAGCGGGATTTCGACGAAATCTACGCCGAGTTCGACAAGAACGCCGCAGCGCAGCAGGCGGGCCGCTGCTCGCAGTGCGGCGTGCCGTTCTGCCAGGTGCATTGCCCGGTCTCGAACAACATCCCCGACTGGCTGAAGCTGACGGCCGAGGGCCGCCTCGAGGAAGCCTACGAGATAAGCCAGGCGACCAACACCTTCCCCGAGATCTGCGGGCGCATCTGCCCGCAGGACCGGCTGTGCGAAGGCAACTGCGTCATCGAGAAGGGCTTCGATTCCGTCACGATCGGCTCGGTCGAGAAATACATCACCGACACCGCCTTCGAGAAAGGCTGGGTGAAGCCGATCAAGCCGCCGGTCGAGCGCAAGCAGTCGGTCGGCATCATCGGTGCCGGCCCCGGCGGCATGGCCGCGGCCGACGCGCTGCGCCGCAAGGGCTATCAGGTGCACATCTATGACCGCTACGACCGCGCGGGCGGGCTGATGATCTACGGCATCCCGAACTTCAAGCTCGAGAAGGACGTCGTGCAGCGCCGCCAGAAGCTGTTCGAGGCGGGTGGCATCAAGTTCCACCTGAATTTCGAGATCGGCCGCGACGCCACGCTCGCCGACCTTCGCGCCAAGCACGACGCCATCCTCGTGGCGACGGGCGTCTACAAGCCGCGCGCGCTCGAAGCGCCGGGTGCGGGCCTCGACAACATCGTGCCCGCGATGACGTACCTCACCGCGTCCAACCGCAAGGGCCTCGGCGACAAGGTGCCGGAGTTCGACGACGGCACGCTGAACGCCGAGGGCAAGCACGTCGTCGTCATCGGCGGCGGCGACACGGCGATGGACTGCGTGCGTACGGCCGTGCGGCAGGGCGCAAAGTCGGTGAAGTGCCTTTACCGGCGCGACAAGAAGAACATGCCGGGCTCGCAGCGCGAGGTCTACAACGCCGAGGAAGAAGGCGTCGAGTTCGTCTGGCTCGCCGCCCCCGAGGCGTTCGTCGCGAAGGCCGCGAAGGGCAAGAAGAAGGCGGGTGCGGAACCCGTGGGCAGCGTGCGCGCGTACCGGATGCGCCTCGGCATCGCCGATGCCACCGGCCGCCAGGTGCCCGAGAAGATCGAGGACAGCTCGTTCGACATGCCCTGCGATCTCGCGATCCAGGCGCTGGGCTTCGATCCCGAGGACGTGCCGCAGATGTTCGGCGCGCCCGAACTCGCGGTCACGAACTGGGGCACGCTGAAGGTGAACCACCGCACGATGATGACGTCGCTCGACGGCGTGTTCGCCGCCGGCGACATCGTGCGCGGCGCCTCGCTCGTCGTCTGGGCGATCCGCGACGGGCGCGATGCCGCCGACGCCATGCACAAATATCTCGCCGCCAAGGCCAAGCCCGCGACGCAAGTCGCGGCTGCAGAGTAAGGAAGGGCCCCGCCATGACCGATCCGATCGATTCCGGCATGCGCTACGTGCGCGAATACGAAGCCAACGCGGCGAAACTCATCGAGGGCAACGCCTACGATCCGCGCGACGAGCACGACGCGTGCGGCGTTGGCCTCGTCGCCGCCATCGACGGCAAGCCACGCCGTTCCGTCGTTGAAGCCGGCATCGCGGCCCTCAAGGCCGTGTGGCACCGTGGCGCCGTCGACGCCGACGGCAAGACCGGCGACGGCGCCGGCATCCATATCGAGATCCCGCAGGATTTCTTCAAGGCGCACATCGCGCGCCAGGGCGTGAAGCCGTCGGACGCGCGCGTCGCGGTCGGTCAGGTGTTCCTGCCGCGCAACGACCTCGACGGGCAGGAGCGCTGCCGCACC
Source organism: Tagaea sp. (assembly GCA_044224405.1). Lineage (GTDB taxonomy): Bacteria > Pseudomonadota > Alphaproteobacteria > CACIAM-22H2 > CACIAM-22H2 > Tagaea. The sequence continues at coordinate 45,832 of JBGAKN010000012.1, forward strand.
ATCGTCGAGACCGAGATCCTGAAGATGGGCTACGCCGTCTATGGCTGGCGCCAGGTGCCGATCGACACGTCCGTGTGCGGCGAGAAGGCCAACGCCACGCGCCCGGAGATCGAGCAGATCATGGTGCACAACGCGCGCAACGTGCCCGAGGACCAGTTCGAGCTCGACCTCTATGTCGTACGCCGGCGCATCGAGAAGCAGGCGCTCGCCGAGAACATCGTCGATTTCTACATCTGCTCGCTGTCGTGCCGCTCGATCGTCTACAAGGGCATGTTCCTCGCCGAAGCCCTGTCGGTGTTCTATCCCGACCTGACCGACGAGCGTTTCGTTTCGTCCTTCGCGATCTACCACCAGCGCTATTCGACCAACACGTTCCCCACCTGGAAGCTCGCCCAGCCGTTCCGCACGCTCGCCCACAACGGCGAGATCAACACCGTGCGCGGCAACGTCAACTGGATGAAGAGCCACGAGACGCGCATGGCGCACGAGCTGTTCGGCGCCAATGTGGACGACTTGAAGCCCGTCGTGCAGCCGGGCTCGGACTCCGCCCAGATGGACAACGTGTTCGAGCTCTTGGTGCGCGGCGGCCGCGCGCTGCCGATGGTCAAGACGATGATGATGCCGCAGGCGTGGTCCTATGCGGACAAGACGCCGCAGCACATCCGCAACATGTACGCCTATTCCAACTCGGTCATGGAGCCGTGGGACGGCCCGGCTGCCATCGCCTGTACCGACGGCAAGTGGGTGCTCGCGGGCATGGACCGCAACGGCCTGCGCCCGTGCCGCTACACGATCACCGGCGACGGGCTGCTGATCGTGGGCTCCGAGGCCGGCATGGTGAAGGTCGACGAGCAGAACGTGGTCGAGAAGGGCCGCGTGGGCCCCGGCCAGATGGTCGCCGTCAATCTCGGCGAAGGAAAGTTCTTCCGCGACGGCGAGCTCAAGGAATGGCTCGCGAAGTCGCGCCCCTTCGGCGACTGGACGAAGAACATCACCGTCATCGACCAGATCGTGCGCGCCGACAGCGAAGCCAAGCAGGAGCTGTCGCGTGACGAGCTGCGCCGGCGCATGCTCGCGGTGGGCTGGACGCTCGAGGATCTCGAGCTGATCCTGCATCCGATGGTCGAGGACGCGAAGGAAGCCGTCGGATCGATGGGCGACGACACGCCCATCGCGGTGCTGTCGGACAAGTTCCGTGGCCTGCACCATTTCTTCCGCCAGAATTTCAGCCAGGTTACGAACCCGCCGATCGACAGCCTGCGCGAGCGGCGCGTGATGACGCTGCGCACGCGCCTTGGCAATCTCGGCAACATCCTCGACGAGGACGAGAGCCAGTGCCGCATGCTGCAGCTCGAAAGCCCCGTGCTGCTGAACGAGGAATTCGACGCGATGCGCACCTATATGGGTGCGACCGCCGTCGAGGTCGACTGCACGTTCGATCCTGCGCAAGGCGAGTTCGCGCTGCGCGACGCGTTGAAGCGCGTCCAGCGCGAGGCCGAGGACGGCGTGCGCGGCGGGGCCGTGCACGTGATCCTTTCGGACAAGAACCAGGGCCCGACACGCGCGCCGATCCCGATGATCCTCGCCGCCGGGGGCGTGCACACGCATCTCGTGCGCCAGCAGCTGCGCACCTTCACCTCGCTCAACGTGCGCTCGGGCGAATGCCTCGACGTGCATTTCTTCGCCGTGCTGATCGGCGTTGGGGCGACGACCGTCAACGCGTATCTGGCGCAGGAGGCCATCGCCGACCGGCACCGGCGCAACCTTTTCCCCGGCCTGACGCTGAAGGAATCGGTCGACCGCTACCGCAAGGCGATCGACGAAGGCCTGCTGAAGACGATGTCGAAGATGGGCATCTCGATCATCTCGTCCTATCGCGGCGGCTACAATTTCGAGACGGTCGGCCTGTCGCGCACGCTGATCTCGGAATTCTTCCCCGGCATGACCAGCCGCATCTCCGGCATCGGCCTCGCCGGCATCCAGAAGAAGGCGGGCGAACTGCATGCGCGCGCCTTCCGCGAGGACGTGATCGCGCTTCCCGTCGGCGGCTTCTACCGCTTCCGCAAGTCGGGCGAGGCGCATTTCTGGGAAGGCGAGCTCATCCACGTGCTCCAGCGCGCGGTCGAGTCCGACTCTTACGCGACCTATCGCAAGTTCTCGGAAGGCTGCCGCAAGCTGCCGCCGATCAACTTGCGCGATCTCCTGGACTTCAAGCCCGGCCGCAAGGCGATCCCGGTCGACGATGTCGAGAGCATCACCGAGATCCGCAAGCGCCTTGTCGCCCCCGGCATCTCCCTCGGCGCCCTCGGGCCCGAGGCGCACGAGACGCTGACGATCGCGATGAACCGCATCGGCGCCAAGTCGGATTCGGGCGAGGGCGGGGAAGATCCCGCGCGCTACCGTCCGCGGCCCAACGGCGACAACGCGTCCTCGGCGATCAAGCAGGTCGCCTCGGGCCGCTTCGGCGTTACGGCGGAATATCTCAACAACTGCCGGGAGCTCGAGATCAAGGTCGCGCAGGGCGCCAAGCCCGGCGAGGGTGGCCAGCTGCCCGGCGCCAAGGTGACCGACCTGATTGCGCGCCTGCGCCATTCCACGCCCGGCGTCACGCTCATCAGCCCGCCGCCGCACCACGACATCTACTCGATCGAGGATCTCGCCCAGCTCATCTACGACCTGAAGCAGATCAATCCCGAGGCGCAGGTGTGCGTGAAGCTCGTCGCGCGCTCGGGCATCGGCACGATCGCGGCGGGCGTCGCCAAGGCCAAGGCCGATGCGATCCTGATCTCCGGCCATGTCGGCGGCACGGGCGCCTCGCCCCAGTCGTCGATCAAGTACGCAGGCCTGCCCTGGGAGATGGGTCTCAGCGAGACCAACCAGGTGCTGACGCTCAATCGCCTGCGCCACCGCGTGAAGCTGCGCGTGGACGGCGGCATCCGCACGGGGCGCGACGTGGTCATCGCCGCGATGCTCGGCGGCGACGAGTTCGGCATCGGCACGGCCAGCCTCGTGGCGATGGGCTGCATCATGGTGCGCCAGTGCCACTCGAACACCTGCCCGGTGGGCGTGTGCACGCAGGACCCGAAGCTCCGCGCCAAGTTCGAAGGCACGCCGGAGAAGGTCGTCAACCTCTTCACGTTCGTGGCCGAGGAAGTGCGCGAGATCCTCGCCTCGCTCGGCTTCAAGTCGCTGCGCGACGTTATCGGGCGCGCCGACCTGCTCACGCAGGTGCTGCGCGGCGACGAGAGCCTCGACGATCTCGATCTTAACCCGCTGCTCGTGCAGGCGGACCCGGGCGAGTTCCCGCGCTACTGCACGCTGGTGGGCCGCAACGAAGTGCCCGAGACACTCGACGAGCAGATGATCGCCGATGCGGCACCGGCGCTCGAAGGCGGCGAGAAGATGCAGCTCGCCTACAACATCCGGAACGTCTACCGCGCCATCGGCACGAAGCTCGCGTCGAAGATCACGCGCAAGTACGGCATGACCGGTCTCAAGCCCGGCCACATCACGATCCGCCTGCGCGGATCGGCCGGCCAGTCGCTGGGCGCGTTCGCCGTGCAGGGCATCAAGCTCGAGGTGTTCGGTGACGCGAACGACTATGTCGGCAAGGGCCTGTCGGGCGGCACGATCGTCGTGCGCCCGGTCACGTCGTCGCCGCTCGTCTCGCAGAACAACACGATCATCGGCAACACGGTGCTCTATGGCGCCACCGCCGGGCGGCTGTTCGCGGCCGGCCAGGCAGCCGAACGCTTCGGCGTGCGCAACTCCGGCGCCACGGCGGTGGTCGAGGGCTGCGGCTCCAACGGTCTCGAATACATGACCGGCGGCACGGTCGCGATCCTGGGCGCTGTCGGCGACAATTTCGCCGCCGGCATGACCGGGGGCATGGCCTTCGTCTACGACGCCGACGGCGGCTTCGCCAACCGCGTCAATCTCGAGACGGTGCTCGTGCAGGGCGTGGAGACCGCGCACTGGGAGGGCGTGCTCAAGGAACTGATCGAGGAGCACGTGCGCGAGACGCATTCCAAGCACGCGCGCGGAATTCTCGCCGACTGGGACCGCGAGGTCGTCAAGTTCCGCCAGATCGTGCCCAAGGAGATGCTGGCGCGCCTCGCCCACCCGGTGCGCCGTGCCGATCTGAAGAATTCGCGTCAGGCGGCCGGAGAAGACTGAGACGGGAATCTCCATGACGCGCCCGCCGCTCTGGCTGCGGCTCTTGCCTGTCGGCCTCGTGCTGGCCGGCGCGGCCATCGCCTTCGCGCGGCGCGACGCGCTCACGCCCGGCGCCATCGAGGCGGCGCTCGGCCTCATGGGGCCGTGGATGGGGCCGGCCTTCGTGGTGGCGCACGTCTTCACCTCGCTCGTCTCGGTGCCGCGCTGGGCGATGGCAATCGTCGCAGGATTGCTGTTCGGGCTGGTCGAGGGCACCCTCTGGTCGCTCGCCGGCACGTTCGCGGGAACCTCCGCCGCCTTTTTCCTGGCGCGCTTCGTCAATTCCGGTGCTGTCGTGCCGCATGATCTGCCGCGCGTCGGCCCGTGGATCGCGCGCGCGGAAGCGGGCGGCTGGCGCACGGTGGCGTTGGCGCGCCTGTTGCCGTTGCCGGGTGCGGCCGTGAACTACGCGAGCGGCCTCACCGCGCTCTCCTATCGCGACTATGCGCTCGGCACGATGCTGGGGGCGCTCCCCGCCGCGATCGTGTTCGCCAATCTTGGCGCCGCCGGCTGGGCCGATCCTTCGGCCGCGCGCATGGAACTGATCGGCGCCGCGGCGCTCGGCCTCGCCTTCGTGGCGCTGTCGGTCGTATTGCCGCGCCTGCTGAAGCGCCAGCCATGAACGAGGGCGGCATCGCGGACGCGCTGGCCCACGCGCTCGAAGGGCCGCCCGAGACGCGCGTCACGCTGGGCGGGCTGATCGAACGGCTGGAATCGCGCGGCTACGGCATGCTGCTGTTCCTGTTCTCCGCGCCCAACCTCACGCCGGGGCCGAGCATTCCCGGCTTCTCGACGATCTTCGCCATACCGCTTGCCGCGATCGCGCTGCAGATGGCGCTGGGCATCGCGCACCCGAAGCTGCCGGGCTTCCTTGCCCGGCTCGCGCTCGCGCGGCCCCGCACGCTGTCGATCCTTGAAAATCTCCGCCCGATGCTCGCGCGCGTCGAACGGCTCTTTGCCGTGCGCTGGCCGGCGCTGTGCGGCCCTGCGGCGCGCCGCTGGATCGGGCTTGTCGCGATCCTGCAGGCGGCGCTGTTGCTGCTGCCGTTGCCGGTGCTGCCGCTGATCCCGTCGCTGGCGCTGATCGTGCTGTCGCTCGGCCTCGTCGCGAAGGACGGGCGCGCCGTGGCGCTCGGACTCGTGCTGTGCGCCGCGGCCACGGCCGCGTTCGTCGCGGCCCTTGTTCTCGGTGCGGCCGCCTTGGGTCTCGCATAAGCGAAGGCAGGCTTGTAGAATCGCCGGCACAACCCGAGTCGCTATGCGCATCCTCCATCACCTTCCGCTTTCCCCGTTCTGCCGCAAAGTGCGTGTCGCGCTTGGCGAGAAACATCTTGAATTCGAGATGAAGGTCGAGAAGACGTGGGAACGCGCGCCCGCGTTCCTGTCGCTCAATCCCGCCGGCACCGTGCCCGTGCTGATCGAGGAAGACGGCCTGGCGATCTGCCACTCGCAGGCGATCTGCGAGCATCTCGAGCGCGAATATCCGGAAATCAACCTCGTCGGCGAGACGCCGGCCGAGCGTGCCGAGGTGCGACGCATCGTCGCGTGGTTCGACGAGAAATTCGCGCGCGAGGTGACCGACAATCTCTACCGCGAGAAGATGATGAAGCGCTTCCTCGCGACGGCCGAGCCGAGCTCGCAGGCGATCCGCGCGGGCTACCAGAACATCCGCTATCACCTCGACTATATCGGCTGGCTCGCCGAACGCCGGAAGTTCCTCGCGGGCGAACGCTTCAGCCTCGCCGACATCGCGGCGGCGGCGCACATCTCCACGCTCGACTATCTGGGCGACGTGCCGTGGGAGGCCTATCCGCGCGCCCACGAATGGTACGCGCCGATCAAGAGCCGGCCTTCGTTCCGCCCGCTGCTCGCCGATCACGTGCCGGGCTCGCCGCCGCCCGCGCACTACGCCGACCTCGATTTCTAGGCCGTAAATAATATTTTCCATGTCGGCCACCCGCTGCGTGTGGGGGGTGGTCTTGCCGATATCCACAAGCCATTGTGGATAACATAAAAAACATAAATTTTAGAATGAGTTGGTGAACTTGGCGGTCTCCGGCCGCCTTGGTAAATAAGAAATCCAACTACTCGCAGATTGCATGAACGCGCCCGCACAGCAGCTCAGCCCCATCGGCCGGAAACTGCCGCCGAAACTGACCCAGCCCTTGCTGGACCAGATGCTGGACGCGCATGTCCGCTGGCTCACCGGCAAGGCCGGCGGGCGGCGGCTGGTGCTGAAGTTCTTCGAGGCGAGCCATCTCGATTTCAACGACCGCGACCTGACCGACGCCGAGTTCGTCGGCGGCAGTTTCGTGGAAAGCGACTTCTCGCGCGCCAAGCTCCATCGCGCCAGCTTCTACGGCGCCGACGTCCGCCGCGCCTATTTCATCGACGCCGACATGACGCGCGTCGACCTGCGCGCGGCGTGCCTGTCGGGGGCCGACCTCGAAGGCGCGGTCCTGCACCGCGCGGACCTGCGCGACGGCGTGATGATCTCGGCCGGCGACGACGGCCAGCTCGACTACGCGAAGGGCGCCACGGCGACGACCAACGCATCGGGCGCAAGCTTCGTCGGCGCGCAGATGACCGAGGCGCGCGTCGGCCGTGCGATCGGCAACAAGACCGATCTCACCAACTGCAATCTCGCGAACGCGAGCCTCGCGGGCGCCGATCTCACGGGCTCGGACCTGACCGGCGCGATCTTCCGCGGTGCGGACCTGACCGAGACGAACCTGTCGAACTGCATTCTCGGCGGGGCCACCTTCGCCGACGCGCGCATGATGCGCACGAACCTCGAAGGGGCCGATCTCGCGGCCGTGTCGCTCGAAGGCGCCTTCATGACCGAAGTGCGCATGGCGCACGCCAAGTATCCGGTCGATCCGCTGCGCATCGGTTTCGATCTCGCCGCCGCGGTGGCCGAGCACGCGAAATGGATCGATACCGAAGGACGCGAGGGCAAGCAGCTCGATCTCGAAGCCTACGATTTCACGGCCGCCGATCTTTCGGGCGCGCGCCTGTCGGCCTCGAAGTTCGTGCGCTGCACGTTCCGCAAGGCCGATTTCAAGGGCGCGGACCTTTCCTTCGCCAACCTGACCGGCTGCCAGTTCGTCGGCGCCTATCTCAACGGGATCAAGGGGCGCGGGGCCAACTTCTCGAAGGCGAACCTGATGGGCGCCGATCTGCGCGGCGCGGATCTGAGCGCGCTGCCGCTCGCCCCCGGCTCGGCCCGCGCTTCGTGGCCCACGCGCCTTGCCGACATCCAGGCGACCGGCGCGATGCTGTCGGGCGCCAAGCTCACCGATGCGAACCTGCGCCGCGCGGTGCTCCGCGGGGCCGATCTCACCGATGCCGACGCGCGCGGTGCCGACATGTCGCGCACCGACCTCACCAAGGCGACGACGACGAATTTCCGGCGCTGACTAGCGCCGCGGGCGCGGTGGCGGCACGGGCGCGTCGCTTCCCAGTTCCATGCGTTCGATGTTGGCGCGCGCGGTCTCGGCGGCCTGGCCGTCGGGTTCGAGCAGCAGCACCTCGCGCCAGTCGCGGCGCGCGCCGTCCTTGTCGCCCTTGATCTGCTTCAGGAGGCCGCGCTCGAGCCACGCTTCGGGAAATTTCGGCATGAGCTGGACGGCGCGGTCGGCGTCCTCGATGGCGAGATCGAGCGCGTCGACCCGGCGGTAGGCCGCCGCGCGCAGCGCGAACGCGTCGCCGCGCCGCATGTCGAGGTCGATGGCCTTGTTGAGATCGTCGATCGCCTCCCAATATTTCTCGCGACCCGCCTGCGCCTCGGCGCGGTCGATCCAGAAGGTCGGGGTATCGGGCGAGATGTCGATTGCGGCCGAGAACGCCTGGATGGCGCGCGCCGGTTCGTCGGCGGCGAGCCACGCGCGCCCGGCCTGCGCCACGAGGCTCGCGCGCAGCAGCGTGCGCGTGTCGCGGAAGCGCGCGGCGAGCTCGCCGAACGTGTCGGCCGCCTGCCGGTAGGCGCCCATGTTGAACAGCGCCACGGCCGCGCAGTGCAAGGCGGGTTCCGCACCGCCGCGCGCGCGCGCCCAGCCCATCGCGTCCTCGTAGGCCTGCTCGGGCTCGCGCTCGGTGCGCCGCATGCAGGTGTCGTATTCGTTGGCGGCGGCCGGCGAGGGCTCGAGGCGCGGCAGCGGGCGCGGCACGCCGGCCCCCAGCGGCGCGCTCTGTGCCGGCGTCTGCGTGCGGCGCGGTGCTGGCTGCTGCTGGGCGGCAAGCGGGCCAACGGCAAGGAACAGGGCAAGTGCCAGGAAGGCCGTCTTTTTCATGCGCGAGGGTGTAGCGCCGGCAAGGCCGCAATGCCATAGACTTGGTGCCGTAATGCCCGTCAATCTTCCAAATGTCATCCCGCTCCATCCGGCACGCGCCAACCGGCTTTTCTGCTTCGGGCTCGGCTATTCGGCGATGGCGCTGGCCCGCCGGCTGGTCGACAAGCGCTGGCGCGTCGCGGGCACCTGCCGCTCGCCGGAGAAGGCCGAGAAACTGCGCGCGGCCGGCATCGAGCCTTTCCTGTTCGACCGTGGCCGGCCGCTCGCCGATCCGGCGGGAGCACTCGCGGGGACGACGCATCTGCTGTCATCGGTGCCGCCCGACGCCAAGGGCGATCCGGTGCTCGATCACCACGCGAACGACATTGTCCGGCTCGAAGGGCTGCGCTGGACGGGTTATCTCTCGACCACCGGCGTCTATGGCGACCGCGGCGGCGAATGGGTCGACGAACGCGGCGCGCTCCATCCCGTGGGGCCACGCGGACGTGCACGCGTGGATGCCGAGGAAGGCTGGCTGAAGCTCGGCCTCGTCGGGCAGAAGGTGCATCTGTTCCGCCTTGCCGGGATCTACGGGCCGGGGCGCAGCGCCCTCGACAGCGTGCGCGCAGGCACGGCACGCCGCGTGGTGAAGCCGGGGCAGGTCTTCAGCCGCATCCATGTCGAGGACATCGCAAGCGTCCTCGAAGCCTCGATCGCGTCCCCCGAGGCGAACGCCGTCTACAATGTGTGCGACGACGAACCCGCCCCGCCGCAGGACGTCATCGCCTATGCCGCAGCGCTGCTGGGGCAGGAGGCGCCGCCGGAAATCCCCTATGCGGTCGCGTCGAAGACGATGAGCGAGATGGCGCGTTCGTTTTACATGGAATCCAAGCGCGTCTCGAACCGCAAGCTCAAGGACGCGCTCGGCGTGAAGCTCGCCTATCCCGACTATCGCGCAGGGCTGCGCGCGCTGCTGGAAGCCGAGCGCGCCTGAGCTAGCCGCACAGCTCGTCGAGCGCCGCCGTCAGCAGCGCCAGATCCTGCTCGCGCGACAGGCGGTGGTCGCCGTCCTTGACAAGCGTGACGCGCGTGTCGGCGCCGGTAAGCTTCTCGGCGATCTTCGGCGACCATTGCCACGGCACGTCGGGATCGAGCATGCCGTGCAGCAGCCGCACGCGGCCTTCGAACGCGATGGGGCCGCGCAGCAGCAGGTGCTTGCGCCCGTCCTCGATCAGCGCGCGCGTGATCGTGTACGGCGTGTCGCCGTATTCGCTGGGCTGCTGGAACATGCCCTCGGTTTCGATTTTCTTGCGCAAGGGCGGGGGCAGTTTGTCCCAGATCAGGTCTTCGGTGAAATCGGGGGCGGCGGCGATGCCCACCAGGCCCGTCACGCGATCCGGCCGGGCGAGGGCGAGCAGCAGGGCGATCCAGCCGCCCATCGACGAGCCGACGACCACCTGCGGGCCCTCGGTCAGCGCGTCGAAAGCGGCCAGCGCATCTTCTTTCCACAGGCCGATCGTGCCGTCGGCGAAGTTTCCTTCCGACTCGCCGTGACCGCGGTAATCGAAGCGCAGGCACGCCTGGCCGCGCCTGCGGGCCCATTCCTCGACCGCCAGCGCCTTCGATCCGGTCATGTCGGACATGAAACCGGTGCAGAAGACGATGCCGGGGGACTTGCCGCGAATCCGGCGATAGGCGATACGGGGAGCGTGCGGCTCGGGATGGCTGAAATAGCTCGGGCGCGTTTGGTCGGACGACATGCAATCCATGACTGGTGAAGAGGCGGCGGCAAGCGACGGGTCCGGAACGGGCCTGCCTGTCGCCGCGCGCGTTCCGGTCATCATGCAGGTTTTGCCCGCCCTCGTCACCGGCGGGGTCGAGCGCGGCGCGGTGGACGTCGCCGCGGCGATCGTCAAGGCGGGCTGGCGCTCGGTCGTCGTGTCGGAAGGCGGGCCGATGGTGCGCGAGCTGGAGCGCGCGGGCTCGACGCACATCACGCTTCCCGTCGCCTCCAAGAATCCCTTCACGATGCGCCGCAACGTCCAGCGCCTTGCCGAGGCGATCCGTTCAACGGGCGCCGACATCGTGCATGCGCGCAGCCGTGCCCCGGCGTGGAGTGCGCGTGCCGCCGCAAGGCGCGAGCGCGTGGCCTTCATGACGACGTTCCACGGCACCTACAATTTCGGCAACCCGATCAAGCGCTACTACAATTCGATCATGGCGCGCGGGGCGCGCATCATCGCGATCTCCGAATTCATCGCCCGGCACCTGAACGAGACGTATCACGTGCCAAGCACGCTGATCCGCGTGATCCATCGCGGCATCGACGTCGCGAAGTTCGATCCCGCGCGCGTGTCGGTCGAGCGGCAGGTGAAGCTCGCCTCGGAATGGCGTCTTCCCGACGGGCTGCCCGTCGTGATGCTGCCCGGGCGGCTGACGCGCTGGAAGGGCCAGACGCTGCTGATCGACGCGATCGCCAAGCTCGGCCGGCGCGACATCGTGCTGCTGTTCGTGGGCTCCGACCAGGGGCGCACGGCGTACCGCGCGGAGCTGGAGAAGCGCGTGCGTGCGCGCGGGCTCGAAGGGATCGCGCGAATCGTCGACCACTGCGCCGACATGCCGGCGGCCTACATGCTGGCCGATGTCGTCGTCTCCGCCTCGACCGATCCCGAAGCGTTCGGGCGCGTGGTGGCCGAGGCGCAGGCGATGGGCCGCCCGGTCGTGGCGCCCGCGCACGGCGCCGCGCCCGAGATCCTGATCGAGGGCGAGACTGGCTGGACGTTCGAGGCGGGCCGGATCGACAAGCTCGCCGACGCGCTGCAATCGGCACTCGCGCTCGACGCGCGCGCGCGCAAGGCGCTTGCCGAGACGGCGATTGATCATGTGCGCGTGAACTTCACCAAAGAGCGGATGTGCCAGGCCACGCTCGACGTCTACGAGGAATTGCTGCGCGAGACCTATCCCGAGGTGTGGGGATGAGCGGCGAAGGACAATCGCGCATCCTCGTCATCAAGCTCGGCGCGCTCGGCGATGTCGTGCAGGCGCTCGGGCCCATGGCGGCGATCCGCGCGCATCACCGGCAGGCGCATATCGTGCTGCTGACGAGCCAGCCCTTCGCCGATTTCCTGCGCGCGAGCCCGTATGTGGACGAAGTCTGGGTCGATCCGCGCCCGCACAAGCTGAACCTGCCGGGCCTGCTGGCCCTGCGCGCGCGCCTGCGCGGCGGCGCCTTCGAGCGCGTGTACGACCTGCAGACTTCCGACCGCTCCGGCCTCTATTTCCGCCTGATGGGGCCGGGCCGGCCGGCCTGGTCGGGGATCGCGCCCGGCTGCAGCCTGCCGCACGCCAATCCTGCGCGCGATTCCATGCACACGGTCGACCGCCAGCGCGAGCAGCTCGCGATGGCGGGCATTGCCGACGTGCCGGCGAGCTCGCTCGAATGGGTCGAGGCCGATCTCGCGCGCTTCAAGCTGCCCGATCCTTACGTGCTGCTGGTCCCCGGCGGTTCGGCCGGCCGGCCGGCCAAGCGCTGGCCGGTCGCCAAGTTCGCGGCATTGGCCACCGAGCTGCTGGCGCACGGCGCCGTGCCGGTGCTGGTCGGCGGGCCGGACGAGAAGGGGCTGGGCGAGACGATCCGCGCGGTCGCCCCCCGTTCGCGCGACCTGATCGGCCAGACGAGCTTCGCCGAGGTTGCCGCGATGGCCCGCGGGGCGGGGGCGGCGATCGGCAACGATACCGGGCCCATGCACCTGATCGCGGCGACCGGCTGCCCCTCGGTCGTGCTGTTCTCGTCCGAATCCGACCCCAAGCTCTGCGCGCCGCGCGGGGCGGAAGTGGCCGTGCTGCGCCGGGAGAGCCTCAAGGGCCTCGGCGTGGACGAGGTCATGCGCCTGCTTTTCGTGCGCGAAGGCAAGGCGCCGGGGGCGGGAAGGGCGAACCGTCCTTGACTTGGCGGCCCGCGCGCGTAAATTCGCCCGGTTTCCCACTGAAAAAAGAGAATTGCCATAGCCCGTCCGACTCAGGAATCAGCGCCCGCCAAGGATGGCCCGCGCATCAATGACGAGATCGAATCGCCCGACCTGCGCCTGATCGGCGCCGAAGGCGAAATGCTCGGTGTAGTGAATGTGTTCGACGCGCTGCAGCTCGGCTGGGATGCCGGGCTCGACGTCGTCGAGGTCAGCCCGAACGCCGAACCGCCCGTCGCCAAACTGCTCGACTTCGGCAAGTTCAAGTACGAGCAGCAGAAGAAGGCCAACGAGGCCCGCAAGAAGCAGAAGGTCATCGAGATCAAGGAGATCAAGATGCGCCCGGGCATCGACGACCACGATTACGACGTGAAGAAGCGCGCCATGACCCGGTTCCTCGAAGAGGGCGACAAGGTCAAGGTCACGCTGCGCTTCCGCGGCCGCGAGATGGTCCACCAGGAGCTCGGGACCCAGCTCCTCGACCGGCTGAAGGGCGAGCTCGGCGAGCTTGCCAAGGTCGAGGCGCATCCGCGCATGGAAGGCCGCCAGATGACGATGGTCATTGCGCCGAAGTAACGCTTGCGCGCTGCAGCCGGCACATAAAAAAAGGGCCCCGTGAGGGGCCCTTTTTCGTCGTGCCTTGGAAAACGCTCAGGCGACCTTGAGGTTGCCTGCCGACGTCTTGCCGCGGTCGCGCACGAGGTCGAAGCTGAGCTCCTGACCTTCGTTGAGGGTCGTGAGACCCGCGCGCTCGACGGCGCTGATGTGGACGAACACGTCCTGCGTGCCGTCGGTCGGGACGATGAAGCCAAAGCCCTTCGTCGCGTTGAACCACTTAACTTTGCCCTGAGCCATCTCGGCCTCCATGGGTTTGCCTGCTTCCGGCTGGGCCGGACGCAAACGTTTCGCGCCGCAGGCAGGAATGCGTGCGGCTTTGGACGACCGGATTTCTGGGTGTGACCAGGGTGGACCCCCGGAGGGGCAAGCCGCCAAGAGGCAGGCCAGAGAAGGATCGTGGACGGCAAAGACCATCTTGCCGACTGATATACAAGGAAAATCTTCGGCGGATGGGGGCTACTTGCCAAGCCCGGCACCCGCCTGTATAACGCGCGGCTTCCAATTGCGCGGCCACGGCCGAGGGAAAGCGTGTCTGGGGACCCAGGTCCTCCCGCCTCCCGGAACGGGCATGCCCAACCGCGCAGAGCTTCGAAGGAGTATCAAATGCCCAAGATGAAGACCAAGTCGGCCGCCAAGAAGCGGTTCAAAGTCACGGCCAGCGGCAAGGTTCTCGCCGCCGCCGTCGGAAGGCGCCACAACCTGCGCAAGCGTCCGCAGAAGGTGAAGCGTTCGGGGCGCGGTACGTCCGCGCTGACGCATGGCGAAGAAGTGCGCGTGAAGCGCTTCTTCCTGCCTTACGCCTGATCCGACCGGAAGAGGAGAAGAACCATGGCTCGTGTTAAGCGTGGCGTTACCGCCCGTGCCCGCCACAAGAAAGTCATCGACCAGGCCGCCGGTTACGTCGGCCGCAACGGCAACACCTTCCGCGCGGCGCTGGAGCGTCTCGAGAAGGGCCTGCGCTATGCCTACCGCGACCGGCGCAACAAGAAGCGCGAGTTCCGCGCGCTCTGGATCCAGCGCATCAACGCCGGTGCCCGCGAGCACGGCCTCACCTATTCGAACCTGATCGCCGGCCTCAAGAAGGCCTCGATCGAGATCGATCGCAAGGTGCTGGCCAACATCGCGATGACCGATCCGGCCGGTTTTGGCGCCTTGGTTGCGAAGGCCAAGGCCGCCCTCTAAGCCGTCTTTTCGTTTAGACGTCTTTCGACCCGATAGAGGGGGTCTGGCCTGACGGGCCAGGCCCCCTTTTCCGTTCAAGACCGGTGAAGTTCCGAATGGACGACCTGAAGCAGATCGAAACCGAGATCGCCGCGAAGATCGACGCGGCCGCGAACCTCGAGGCGCTCGACGCCGTGCGCGTCGAGACGCTGGGCAAGAAGGGCCGCGTGACCGAGCTGATGAAGACGCTCGGCACGCTCGCGCCCGACGAGCGCAAGGCGCGGGGTGCCGCGTTCAACGTGCTGAAGGACGCGCTCGCCACCAGGCTCGACGCGCGCAAGGCGGCACTCGAGACCGAGCAGCTCGACGCGCGCCTCGCCTTCGAGACGGTCGACGTGACGCTGCCCGTGCGCAGCCAGCCCGAGGGCCGCATCCATCCGATCAGCCAGACGATCGACGAACTCGTCACGCTGTTCGGCGAGATGGGCTTCGCGGTGGCCGAAGGCCCGGACATCGAGAGCGACGACTACAACTTCACGCGCCTCAACATCCCGCCCGAGCATCCCGCCCGCCAGAGCCACGACACGTTCTATCTGGTCGGCGAGAACGGCCAGCAATACGGCAACGTGTTGCGCACGCACACCAGCCCCGTTCAGGTGCGCACGATGCTGGCGCAGAAGCCGCCGATCCGCATCGTGGCGCCGGGCCGCACCTACCGTTCGGATTCCGACGCGACGCACTCGCCGAACTTCCACCAGATCGAAGGGCTCGTCATCGACAAGACGACCCACATGGGTCACCTCAAGGGTTGCCTCGTGGAGTTCGTGCGCACGTATTTCGAGATCCCGGACCTGCGCTACCGCTTCCGCCCCAGCTATTTCCCGTTCACCGAGCCGTCGGCCGAGATGGACATCGCCTGCACGCGTGGCGGCGGCGAGCTGAAGCTCGGCGTGGGCGACGACTGGCTGGAGATCCTCGGCTGCGGGATGGTCAATCCCAAGGTGCTCGCGATGTGCGGCATCGATCCCGACGTTTACCAGGGTTTCGCCTTCGGCATGGGGATCGAGCGCGTCGCGATGCTGAAATACGGCATCCCCGACCTGCGCACCTTCTACGAGGCAGACCTGCGCTGGCTGAAGCATTACGGCTTCCTCGGCGTCGACGTTCCCACTCTCTCCGGCGGGCTTGCCCGATGAAATTCTCGCTCTGCTGGCTCAAGACTCATCTCGACACGACCGCCTCGCTCGACGACATCGCGAAGGCGCTGACCGCCATCGGCCTCGAACTCGAAGGCATCGAGGACCGCGCGAAGGTGCTCGCCCCCTTCAAGGTCGCCTTCGTCGTCGAAGCCAAGCCCCATCCCGACGCCGACCGACTGCGCGTCTGCACGGTCGATACCGGGGCGGGCATCGTGCAGGTCGTGTGCGGCGCGCCCAACGCGCGCACCGGCATGAAGGGCGTGTTCGCGCCCGTCGGCACCACGGTTCCGGGCACGGGCCTGCTGCTGAAGGCCGGCCAGATCCGCGGGCAGGCGTCCAACGGCATGCTCGTCTCGATGCGCGAGATGGGCCTTGGCGAGGACCATGACGGCATCATCGACCTGCCGGCGGACGCGCCCGTCGGCAAGCCCTTCGCCGAGATCCTCGGCTACGACGATCCCGTCATCGACATCGCGATCACGCCCAACCGCGCGGACTGCCTCGGCGTGCGCGGCATCGCGCGCGATCTCGCGGCCGCCGGCCTCGGCAATCTCAAGCCGGCGCCCGTCGCGAAGGTGCCGGGCACGTACAAGTCGCCCGTCGGCGTGCGCTTCGAATTGTCCGAGCCCGGCCACTGCCCGCTGTTCGTCGGCCGCCATTTCCGCGGGCTCAAGAACGGCCCGTCGCCCAAATGGCTGGCCGACCGGTTGCTGTCGGTGGGCTTGCGGCCCATCTCCACGCTCGTCGACATCACGAACTTCTTCACGCTCGACATCAACCGCCCGCTGCACGTGTTCGACGCCGGCAAGCTCAAAGGCGATCTGGTGCTGAAACCCGCCAAGGGCGGCGAGAATTTCGCGGCGCTGAACAACAAGCCCTACGTGATGGCCGGCGGCGAGACGATGATCTGCGACGACAGCGGCATGGTCTCGATGGGCGGCCTGATGGGCGGCTCGACGACGGGCTGCGACGAGAAGACGACCGAGATGTTCCTCGAGGTCGCCCTGTTCGATCCGATCCGCGTGGCCATGACCGGCCGCCATCACCAGGTGCTGTCCGACGCGCGCTACCGCTTCGAGCGCGGCCTCGACCCGGCCGCCGTGATCGACGGCATGGAAGCGGCGACGAAGCTGATCCTCGAGCTTTGCGGCGGCGAGGCATCCGAGCCCGTCGTCACTGGTGCTGTGCCCGAATGGAAACGCAGCTTCACGCTGCGGCAGGATCGTTGCGCCACGCTCGGCGGGCTCGACGTGCCGAAGGCCGAACAGGCGCGCATCCTCACGGCACTCGGCTTCACGGTCGCCGACAAGGGCGCCACGTTCGACGTGGTCCCGCCCTCGTGGCGCGCTGACGTGCACGGGGAAGCCGACCTCGTCGAAGAGGTCATTCGAATCATCGGCTACGACGCGATCCCGGCTGCGCGCCTGCCGCGCGACACGGCGATGCCGCCGCTGGCCCTGACGCCCACCCAGCGCCGCGTGCGCGACGCCAAGCGCGTGCTTGCGGGGCTCGGCCTCGTCGAGGCCGTGACGTTCTCGTTCATGCAGGCGAGCCACGCCGCGCCCTTCGGCGGCACGAACCCGAAGCTCGCGCTCGCCAACCCGATCAGTGCCGATCTCGACTACATGCGCCCCTCGATCGTGCCGAACCTCGCCAACGCCGCACGGCGCAATGCCGACCGCGGCTGGCCGGATTCAGCGCTTTTCGAAGTCGGTCCGATCTTTCACGACCCGTCGGAAACCGGGCAGCGCATCGTCGCCACCTGCGTGCGCGCCGGTGCGGCCGTGGGCCGCCACTGGGGGCAGGCGGCGCGCAATGTCGACGCGTTCGACGCCAAGGCCGATGCACTGGCCCTTCTCCAGCAGCTTGGCCTGTCGGTCGAGAATGTGGCCGTGGCGCGCGAAGCGCCCGGCTGGTTCCATCCCGGCCGCTCGGGCGCCCTCAAGCTCGGCCCCAAGACGGTGCTCGCCTGGTTCGGCGAATTGCATCCTTCGGCGCTAAAGGCGCTCGACATCGATTTCCCGCTCGTCGCGTGCGAGGTGTTCCTCGACGCGATCCCGGCGCCCAAGGCCAAGGGCGGGCGCCAGCGCGCCCCGCTGAAGCTCGCGGCCCTGCAGCCGGTCGAGCGCGATTTCGCGTTCGTGGTGGACGAGGCCATCGCGGCCGACGCGATCCTCCGCGCGGCCAAGTCGGCCGACAAGGCCTTGATCGCCGGGGCCAGCGTGTTCGACGTCTATCGCGGCAAGGGTGTGGCCGACGGCAAGAAATCCGTCGCGATCGCCGTGCGCCTGCAGCCGGCCGAACGCACGTTGACCGACGAGGATCTGGAAGCCGTCGCGACCAAGATCGTCGCGGCCGTCGCCAAGGCGACGGGGGCAGCCTTGCGCGCCTGAGGCAGGTGGTTGACGCGCGCAAAGCCGCGCGCAAGAATCTCCCTATGATTGCAGCCATCGTCGCCGCAATTCTTGCGTTAGTCACCGGGCCTGACGCCGCCCAAGGCCGTGGCCTTGTGCCTGCCGATGCGGTCGATCCGTCGCGCATCCGGTTCATGACGGCTAAAGCAGCGAGTTCGGAATGCATCGGGCGTCCGCGAACGCCGATGTGCGGAATCGAGACGGTTATCGATTGCGTCCACTACATACGTTCGAAGCGTTGTGACGCCTACGACGGAGATGACATTCTGAAGGAAGTGAGCCCGGTCCGGGTCGAGTACGCGATCGATAAATCCGGGTTCGTGAATCCGGCGCAAGTGCGACACGTCCTGCGCTACAGCTTCATCGACGAGTTCCTCTACTTCGTCTATCCGGATTCCTATCAGGCGCGTGTGTTCCTGCGCGTGTGCCCCGATACGCAATCATCATGCGCCGGGATCGGATGGCACGATTTCCTTTTTGCGCTCAATCAGGTGGGCGGCGACTGGACCGCCTATGTACTCAAATCCAATTTCTTCGAGGCTTACTATCTTGTCGATTGATCATTTCGGCCAGACGAAGAGTGGCGTCGGGTCGATGAAGCTGCCGTCTCTCTGCGCTTGGATATGGATATGGTTGGTCATCGCATCGCCACCTTTGAGCGGATAGACCGTGGAGACGTCTTGGACATACCCTAGCGGAGCGCCCGCATTGATCGGAGCGCCGACGGGAAACGCGCCGTCGAGCGGTGCGATATAAAAGAGTTCGACCCACAGGCCGTTCGGACCTTCGATCCGCACGCCCGAAAAAACGCCCTTCGTGCCATCGGATCGGGCGTACGGATCGAGTGTCCGCAGGATCGTCCCGCTGATCGGCGAAACAACGAGCGTTCCTGGTTCCGCAACAAGATCGAGCCCGTTGTGCGTGCGTGTGCAGCACCGCTCATCGGCGGCGTTCGCTATTCCTGCGACGAGCGCAGCAATCAAGATGATTCCTGCTTTGATGAGTGTGGTGGAATTTCTCATCTGCCCGAATTCACCCACCGAAACCCCCGCAGCACGCGGCGAAGCGTCGCGCGGTCGCGATTGAAGCGTTCGGTGTCTGTGAGGATTCTCGCGCGCAGTACATAGGTCGGGAACGGCTCGCCCTGTAGCGGCGGGCTCATCCAATATACGACGAGATGGATCGCTCCGTCGGTCGTGACGAACTGGCAAGCGACCGAGCGCTCGCCGGCAAGTCGGCCGAAACCACCGATGATCTGGCTCTTTGTGGATTGATTCCGAGAAGCACAATGCCGCCGGACTTGACCGTCAAGACCAACGACAGGTTCGGCAACATTGTGATTCCCATGAATCGAAATCGAACCCGGCCGCAATCGATAGTTCGGTTCACATTCGATAATCTTGTCCGTTACGAAGAAAAATCCGGTGAAACTCGTACCCTCCGGATATCCACAGACTTCGAAGCCTGCCGGCCGGTCGATTTCGAACTCAAACCGCTCCATCTCCAACACGGGGCCGGCGTATTCGGAAATTTCATTGTCTCGCGGCGCGGCATTCGCAGTCGGCGCAAGAGCCACTCCTGCCAAGACGCATGCCGCAAAAATCCACCAACGCATCAGGCAGACCTCCGGCCGGTCCAGTTGTCTTGCCGGCGGCGAATGGAATCATACTGCTTGCGAATTTCGCGCTTGTAGTCGTAGTCCGGATTCGCTTCGTCGTCTGTGTTGTATCTGCGGTTTTTCTTTTTCTGATCCTGAAGACCATCGACGAACTCATCGATCGAACGTGCACCTTCGACGCTCGATCCCCAAATGCGTTTGAAATACTCGGCCGCCTCTTCTGGATTTTCGAATCGCATCTTTTCGTTATTCTTTCTGAATCCGAACAGGTTGTTCTTCTCGCGCGAGCCTTTGTCGCCCCAGCCGCCTTCGAGTGACATCAACGATAGGATGTATTTTGGATCGATGTCGAGTTCTTTGGCGAGCTTCTCCGCCATTGCGGAATAGTCGTCGAAAAATTTGTCGTGCTTTGCCTCGTTGGGCGGGAAGCGCTTGCCTTCCGCCACCTGCACACCCTCCGCCGCATCGCCACCGCCGGTCTTCTCGTCGTCGTTCGACGGTTCGGCGGTGGCGAGCTGCATCTCCGGCGACATCGCGCGTTCCAGCAGGTTGACCTTGCGGTCGTCGCGCATCTCCATCGTGTGCGGCTGGCGAAGGGCGGGGTCGAGTTCGTCGGGCCGCAGGAGCCGGTCGGTGAAGGCGGGCGCCGCCTTGCGCGTGCCGCCCATCTGCGTGCCGAACGGGGCGCCTTGCGGGCGTGGTGCGCCGAGGAAGGCGGCCTGGCCGTCGGCATCGAGCCGGTCGAGGATGCCGTCGACGAGCGCGTCGCGCTCGCTTGGCCAGCGGCGCTGGAACTGCAGCACGAAGTCGCGCGCCTGCGCGATGCCCTGCGGGCCGAGCCCGACATAGCGCGCGAACTGTTCGGGCACTTCGCCAAGCCCGATCTGGTGCGCGTCGAGCCAGTCGAGCTGGCTCGTGTTGGAACCGCGGTCGGCCTGGCGTAGCGCCGGCAGAGCCGGGATCGGGTGGAAACTCGCTCGCGGCGACGCGAACGCGATCAGCGGCGCGCGCCCTTCGGCGATCGCGGCGTGGTGCGCGTCGATCTCGTCGGGCGTGGGCACGTCGAAACCGGCGAAGGAATCCTGCTGGCGTTCGCGCAGCGCCTCGATCGTCGGCCCGCTGGGCCGCAGCCAGCCATCGACCTTGAGGGCGTTGCGCTTCTGGAAGCGGCGGATCGCGGCGTCGAGGCCGAAGCCCCAGCGCCCGCTCGGCCCGTCGCCGGCGCGCAGTTCGGGATCGCCGTCGTTGGCGAGCAGGCTTTCGACCTTGATCGCGTCATCGCGTCGGTTCGCGCGGTTGCGGCCGATATCGGCGATGAGCTTGAACCAGTCGGATTCCTCGGGGCGGGCAGGGGGCAGCAGGGACAGCATCAGGGTTCTCCTTTCCCGCTTGATGTCCCCTATACGTTCTTTAATGTCAATATTCCTATTTTAGGATATATCATGTTGTGTGAAACACGCCGACTGCCCGAACCCCCGCCCTTGTCGTCATGCCCGGCCTTGTGCCGCACGGGGCATTGCCCCGTGCCACGGCTTCGCACGAGGGCGATGAGGCCGCGTGCGTCCGGTTGACGGCTTTCCGTCACCGTCTATATTGCCCGCCGATGACGCAACGACTCCTCCTTCGTGGCCCGCAGGGGCGAATTAACCGCCCGGTTCTCGCTGAGAACCGGGACGCGTCGATTCGTGCTTTCGTTGCCCCTGTGGAGTGTGTGCGTCATGACCCTTCCTTTTCCCGCCGATAGCGTGCGGTCCTTCGCCGTGGTTGCCGACCCGGATGTCGGCCTTCCGGCCCGCGTGCTCGAACAGTTCGCCAAGCGCGATCTCCTGCCCGAACGTTTCCTCGCCCGCGTCGAAGATGGCGCCCTGACCGTCGAGGTCGACTGCGCGGGCATCGAGGACGACGTCGCCGAACACGTGCGCGACGTTCTCGGCACCTTCGTCAACGTGCATAGCGCTGGCCTCGTCACCCGCCAGCGCAGCCTCGCCGCCTGATCCGATCCGGAGCCGTCCGTCCGATGTCCGCACCTGCAAAACCCGCCGACTACAAGTCGACCGTCTTCCTGCCGCAGACCGCGTTCCCGATGCGCGGCGACCTGCCCAAGCGCGAGCCCGACACGCTGGCGAGCTGGGACAGGCTCGGCCTCTACAAGCGCCAGCGCGCGGTCTCGAAGGGCCGCGAAAAGTTCGTGCTGCATGACGGCCCGCCCTACGCCAACGGGCATCTGCATATCGGCCACGCGCTCAACAAGATCCTGAAGGACGTCGTCGTGCGCACGCGGCAGATGTCGGGCCTCGATTCCGACTACGTGCCCGGCTGGGACTGCCACGGCCTGCCGATCGAATGGAAGATCGAGGAGGAGTACCGCGCCAAGGGCAAGGACAAGGACAAGGTCGACATCGTCGAGTTCCGCCGCGAGTGCCGCGAATTCGCCGCCAAGTGGATCGAGATCCAGAAGGCCGAGTTCAAGCGCCTGGGCGTGATCGGCGACTGGGACAACCCCTATTCGACGATGTCGTATCCGGCCGAGGCGCAGATCGCGCGCGAGATCGCCAAGTTCGCGATGAACGGCGGGCTGTTCCGCGGCTCGAAGCCGGTGATGTGGTCGGTCGTCGAGAAGACGGCGCTGGCCGAGGCCGAGATCGAGTATCACGAGCACAAGTCGCAGACGATCCATCTGGCCTTCCCGGTCGTGAAGCCGGCGAAGCCCTCGCATGCCGGTGCCTCGATCGTCATCTGGACCACGACGCCCTGGACCATCCCGGGTAACCGCGCGATCGCGGCGGGCGCTGAGATCGAATACGACCTGCTGACCGTGAAGTCAGTGCACGAGGATTCGCGCGCGAAAAAGGGCGCGCGCTATCTCGTCGCCAAGAACCTCACGACCGAGTTCGTCGAGGCGGCGAAGATCGCCGAGGTCGACGTGCAGCTCGACGACCGCGCGACGGGCGCCGAAATCGCCGGGACCGTGTGCGCGCATCCGCTGCGCGGCATGGCGGGCGCCAACGGCTACTACGATTTCGAAGTCACGGTCTTCACCGGTGATTTCGTGACGACCGAGGCGGGCACGGGCTTCGTTCATATCGCCCCCGGCCACGGCGAGGACGACTACGAGCTGGGCCTGAAAAACGGCGTCGAGGTACCGCAGACCGTTTCGGGCGACGGCAGCTACTACGATCACGTGGCGCTGTTCGCAGGGAAACGCGTCTATACGCCGCACGGCAAGCCGGGCGACGCGAACAAGGCCGTCGTCGCCACGCTCGACCCGACCGGCCATCTGCTGGCGATGGGTAGCCTCGTCCACTCCTATCCGCATTCCTGGCGTTCGAAGGCGCCGCTGCTGTTCCGCAACACGCCGCAATGGTTCATCTCGATGGCCACGAACGACCTGCGCGCCAAGGCGCTGGCCGCGATCGAGGCGACGCGATGGGTCCCGGCCAGCGGGCAGAACCGCATCCGCTCGATGATCGAGACGCGGCCCGACTGGTGCATCTCGCGCCAGCGCGCCTGGGGCGTGCCGATCGCGGTGTTCGTCGACAAGAAATCGGGCCAGCTGCTGCGCGACGAGGCGGTGTTCAAGCGCATCGCCGACGCGTTCGAGGCCGAGGGTGCGGACGCGTGGTACGCCTCGCCCGCCTCGCGCTTCCTCGGGCCTGGCTACGATCCGGAAGCCTACGAGCAGATAAAGGACGTGATCGACGTGTGGTTCGACAGCGGGTCGAGCCACGCCTACACGCTCGAGCCGGGCAAGGATAAGACCGGCTGGGACCTCAAATGGCCGGCCTCGCTCTATCTCGAAGGCTCGGACCAGCATCGCGGCTGGTTCCATTCCTCGCTGCTCGAAGCCTGCGGCACGCGCGGCGTGGCGCCCTACGAGGCGGTGCTGACGCACGGCTTCGTGCTCGACGAGCAGGGCCGCAAGATGTCGAAGTCTCTGGGCAACGTCACGGCGCCCCAGCAGGTCATCGAGCAATACGGCGCCGACATCCTGCGCCTGTGGGTCGTCGCGTCGGACTATTCGGAAGATCTGCGCATCGGGCCGGAGATCCTCAAACAGCAGGCGGAGTATTACCGCCGCCTGCGCAATACGCTGCGATACCTGCTGGGCGCGCTCGACGGGTTCGAGGCCGACGAGGCGCTGCCCGTTTCCGAGATGCCGGAACTGGAGCGCTTCGTGCTCCACCGCCTGACCGAACTCGACGCCGCACTGAAGGTCGCGGTGAACGATTTCGCGTTCACGGCGTTCTATACCGAGCTGCATAACTTCTGCGCAGTCGACCTGTCGGCGTTCTATTTCGATATCCGCAAGGACGCGCTCTATTGCGACGCCAAGTCCTCGGTGCGCCGGCGCGCCGCGCGCACGGTGATGGCGGCCCTCTACGAGCGGCTGGTGAAGTGGCTGGCCCCCGTCCTGTGTTTCACGGCCGAGGAAGCGTGGCGCTCGCGAAATCCGGGCGAGGGCGAGTCCGTCCACCTGCAGGTCTTCCCCGAGACGCCGGCCGCGTGGAAGGACGAGGCGCTTGCCGCCAAGTGGGCGAAGCTGCGCGACCTGCGCCGCGTCGTGACGGGTGCCCTCGAAGTCGCGCGCGCGGAAAAGAAGATCGGCTCCTCGCTGCAGGCGGCGCCATCCGTGCATGTCGAGAACACCGAGGTTTCGGCCGGCATGTCGGCCGAGGCGTGGAACGAGATCTTCATCGTCTCGTCGCACGCATTCAGCACGAAGGCAGCACCTGCCGACGCCTTCCGCATCGCGGAGGTGCCCGGCGTCGCGGTGGTCGTGGGGCTCGCCTCGGGCACGAAGTGCGAGCGCTGCTGGAAGGTGCTGCCCGACGTCGGCACGCGCGCGGCGCATCCCGCACTTTGCACGCGCTGCGCGGATGTCGTGGACGCATGAGTGCCGAAGCGAAGCTCAAGCAGGGACTTCTGAT
This sequence comes from Tagaea sp., assembly GCA_044224405.1. Lineage (GTDB taxonomy): Bacteria > Pseudomonadota > Alphaproteobacteria > CACIAM-22H2 > CACIAM-22H2 > Tagaea. The sequence continues at coordinate 70,221 of JBGAKN010000012.1, forward strand.
TGCGGCCGGGGTGCTGGTCCTCGACCAGGCGGTCAAGTTCGCGATGCTGCGCTTCCTGATCGAGGGTTTCCGCCCGCAGGTCGAGCTGTTGCCGTTCTTCAATCTCGTGGTCGTGTGGAACTACGGCGTCAGCTTCGGGATGTTCAACACCGGCTCGTCGGCGGCCGCCCACCTGTTCGCGGCGCTGGCGCTGGCGATCGTGGCGGGGCTCGTCTGGTGGCTGCGGAATGCGGAGAACACCACGGTCGTTGTCGCCCTGGGCCTCGTCGTGGGCGGGGCGGTCGGCAACGTGGTCGACCGCCTGCGCTTCGGCGCGGTCTTCGATTTCGTCGATATCCACGCGTTCGGCTACCACTGGCCGGCATTTAACGTGGCGGATGCGGGGATTACGCTCGGTGTTGCATGTCTGTTCTTCGACTCTTTCTTCGGATCGCGAAGCGGACTAAAATAGGCCCATGAAGAATCGTATTTTGACCAAGCGTGCGGTCGGTGCGGCGCTGCTCCTCGCGGCGTCCGTCGCCGTCAGCGGATGCGGCGAGACGCGCAAGGCGCTGGGCTGGGAGAAAGCCCCGCCCGACGAGTTCCGCGTCGTCACCCGTGCGCCGCTGACGCTGCCGCCCGATTACGGCCTGCGCCCGCCGGCACCCGGCGCTTCGCGCCCGAACGAGTCGAGCCCGCAGGACACCGCGCGCACCGCCGTGTTCGGCGCCGAACGCGTGGCCGCCCAGCCCGCCAACGCGGCCGTCAGCCCCGGCGAGCAGCAGATTCTCGGCCGCGTCGGCGCGGACCGGGTCGATCCCGGCATCCGCGACCAGATCGACCGCGAGACGCAGAGCCTCGTCGAGGCGGATCGCAGCTTCGTCGACCGCCTGCTGTTCTGGCGCACGAACGAGCCGGGCGTCCCGGGCGAGCGCGTCGATGCCGCCAAGGAAGCCCAGCGCCTGCGCGAGGCGTCGGCCTCCGGCAAGCCCGCGGGCGACGCCGATGTCCCGACGATCCGCCAGCGCAAGCGCGGCTGGCTCGAGGGTCTTTTCTGATCGCCCTGCGCGGCCTGTCGCTTTCGCTTGGCCTGCTGGCGGCGCTTGCCACGGGCGCGGGCGCGAACGCGCAGGTCTTCTCGCCCAAGACGTTCGAACTCGCCAACGGCCTGCAGGTCGTCGTCATCGAGAACCATCGTGCGCCCATCGTCACGCAGATGGTCTGGTACAAGGCCGGCGCGGCCGACGAGGTCCAGGGCAAATCCGGCATCGCGCATTTCCTCGAACACCTGATGTTTAAGGGCACGCCTTCCGTGCCGCCGGGCGAGTTCAGCCGCATCGTCGCGCGCGTCGGCGGGCGCGACAACGCCTTCACGAGCTGGGACTACACCGGCTATTTCCAGAACGTCGCGCGTGACCGCCTTGAAACGGTGATGCGCATCGAGGCCGACCGGATGGCGAACCTGATCCTGTCCGACACGGAAGTGACGCCCGAGCGCGACGTGATCGTGGAAGAGCGCCGTCAGGTCGTCGACCAGCGCCCCGCCTCGCGCCTGCGCGAGCAGACGATGGCGGCACTGTTCCTCAACCATCCCTATGGCCGCCCGGTCATCGGCTGGGAGCACGAGATGAAGGCGCTGACGCGCCAGGACGCGCTCGACTGGTACGCCCGCTGGTACGCGCCCAACAACGCGATGCTGATCGTCGCGGGCGACGTTACGGCCGACGAGGTGCGCGTCCTCGCCGAGCGCCATTACGGTCCGATCCCGCGCAAGGCGGTGCCCGCGCGCGTGCGCCCGCAGGAACCGCCCGCTCTGGGAACGAAACGCATCGAGCTGCGCGATCCGCGCGTGCGCCAGCCTTCGTGGTCGCGCGCGTGGCACGCGCCCTCGCAATCGCGCGGTCTGGGCACGCTTTCGCCCGATTCGGTCGATGCGCTCGACGTCGCGGCCGAACTGCTCGGTGGCGGGCCGACCAGCCGGCTGTCCCGCGCGCTCGTGCACGACCAGCCGCTGGCCACCGGTGCGGGCGCCTCCTACGGTTCGGACTCGCTCGATCTCAACTCGTTCTGGGTCTATGCGAGCCCGCGCCCGGGCGTGGACGTCGCGGCCCTCGAAGCGGCGGTCGAGAAGGTGCTGCGCGACACGCTCGCGACCGGCTTCGACGACGACGAAGTGGCGCGCGCCAAGACGCGCATGGCCGACGCCGCCGTCTTCGCGCGCGATTCCCTGCAGGCGGGGGCGCGCGCCATCGGCACCGCCTTCGCCACGGGGCGCGACGTCGCCTATGTGGAATCCTGGCCGCAGCGACTTGCGGCCGTGACGTCTGCGCAGGTGAACGCGGCGCTGCGCGCCGTGCTCAACGCGGACGCGCACGTCACGTCCGTGCTGTTGCCCAAGCCCGGAAGCTGAGAATGTCCCTGCGCCGCCTGTTCCTTGTCCTGGCCCTGTTCGTCTTCGCGGCGCCGCCGGCCCACGCGCAGGGCGAGCGCATCGAGCGGGTGACCAGCCCCGGCGGCATCGAGGTCTGGCTGATCCGCGACAATTCGCTGCCGCTGCTGGGGATCGAGTTCTCGTGGCGCGGCGGCTCTTCGATGGACCCCGACGGCAAGGAAGGACGCGCCGCGATGACCGCAGACCTGCTCGTGCAGGGCGCGGGCCCGCGCGACCAGCAGCAGTTCACCGCCGCGCTCGAAGACCGGTCGATCTCGCTCGGTTTCTCCGCCGGGCTCGACACGGTGCAGGGCTCGCTGCGCGTGCTGTCGCGCGACAAGGATCTGGGCGTCGAGCTGCTGGCCGACGCGCTCGCACGTCCTCGTTTCGAGGCGGCGCAGGTCGAGCGCATCCGCGCCTCGATCCTCAGCGCCCTGTCGCGCGAGGAAGGCAGCTCCGAGACGATCGGCCGGCGCGCCTTCGCGCGCGCGGCCTTCGGCGCACACCCTTATTCCAGACCTACGCGCGGGACGCCCGACAGCGTGAAGGCGCTGACGGAGGCCGATTTCCGCGCCGAACTCGCAGCGACCTACGCGCGCGACAATCTCTATGTCGCGGCCGTGGGCGATACGACACCTGAGGAACTCGGCCGCCTCGTCGATCGCGCGTTCGCGGGATTGCCCGCGCGCGCCCGCCTCGCCACGGTGCCGCGCGCGTCCATCGGCGGCGCCGGGCGCACCATCGTGATCGAACGGCCGGGCAGCCAGACCTACGCGCTGTTCGGCCATGCCGGCATTTCGCGCGACGATCCCGACCTGTTCGCGGCCACGCTCGTCAATTACATCCTCGGCGGCGGCGGTTTCAATTCACGCCTGATGCTGTCGGTGCGCGAGAAGGCGGGGCTCACCTACGGCATCGGGACGGGCCTTGCGATCTTCGATCGCGCCGATGTCCTGCAGGGCTCGACCTCCAGCGAGAACGGCACGGTGGGCCGGGCGCTCGACCTCGTGCGTGCCGAGTGGGAGCGCATGGGCCGTGAAGGCCCGACAGGGGACGAATTGCAGGGTGCCAAGGACTATGTCCTCGGCTCGTTCCCGCTGCAGTTCGAAGGCACCAACCGCATCGCCCGCCAGCTCGTGAACATGCGTCTCGACGGGCGCGGGACAGACTGGTTCGAAGAACGCCGGCGACGCATCGCCGCCGTCACGCTCGAAGACGCGCGCCGCGTGGCCGCACGGCTGTTCGTGCCGTCCCGGCTGCTCGTGGTCGCCGTCGGCCAGCCGGCAGGAATCGCGTCGAGCAACTGATCGCGGCTAATATCGGCCCCCCAACAGACGAGTCGGCCATGCCCTTGCCCTACGCCCAGGATCTCCGCCATTGCTTCGAGCCCGCGATCGGGTTCGACCACGCGGCGCTCAACGTGCAGCTCGCCCGCACCGCGCCGGCGCTGGCACGGCTGAAAGCCGCGAAAGGCAAAGGCACCTACGCATTCCTCGACCAGCCCGACCGTACGGATGATCTCCCCGATATATCGACGGCTGCGAAGGATCTGGGGCGATTCGGCACGATCGTGCTGCTGGGCACCGGCGGATCGAGCCTGGGCGCGCGCACGCTCGCGGCATTGGCCGACGGCGGGGCGGGCTTCTGGCCCAAGGGCTGCCCGCGCCTGATCGTGGCCGAGAACGTCGATCCGTTCGGCTTCGACAAGCTGCTGGCGTCGATCGATCCGCGCGACACGGGCGTGCTGCTCGTCTCGAAATCCGGCGGCACGGCGGAAACGCTCGCGCAGGCACACGCGATCCTGCCGCGCATCGCCGCCGTCGGCGCGCTCAAGGAGCACGCGCGCGCGATCACCGAGCCGACCGACAACGCGCTCGCGCGTCTTGCCAGACGTCTCGGCATCCCGATCCTCGAACATCCGACCACGCTGGGCGGGCGCTATTCCGTGCTCTCGGTCGTCGGCCTGCTGCCGGCGGCCCTGCTCGGGCTCGATGTGGCGAAGCTGCGCGCCGGCGCGAAAGCCGCACGCGACGCCGCCCTCGACGATCCGGCGACCTCGCTGCCGGCACAAGGTGCCGCCCTCGCGGCGGCGCTTGCCGCGCGCGGCAAGTCGGCGACGGTCCTTTGCGCCTATGTCGATGCGCTGGGACCGTTCGGCCAGTGGTTCGCGCAGCTCTGGGCGGAAAGCCTCGGCAAGGGCGGGAAGGGGACCACGCCCGTGCGCGCGATCGGCACCGTCGACCAGCACAGCCAGCTGCAGCTCTGGCTCGACGGACCGGCCGACAAGCTGGTGACGATCCTCGCGCGCGACAGCCGCGATGCCGGGATGCGTTTCACGCGCGAAGCCGTGGGCGATCCCTCGCTCGACTGGCTGGAAGGCCGCACGATGGGTGACGTGCTCGACGTCTCCTGGCGCGCGACGGCCGAGACGCTGGCCCGCCGCGGCCGGCCGGTGCGCCTGATGACGATCCCCACGCTCGACGAGACGACGCTGGGCGCGTTGCTGATGCATTTCATGCTGGAGACGGTGATCGTGGCCGAGCTGTTCGGCGTCGATCCGTTCGACCAGCCCGCGGTCGAAGACGGCAAGATCCTCGCGCGCAAGTACCTCAAGGGCATGAGCGGATGACGATCCGCCGGCTGCCGGAAACGCTCGTCAATCGCATCGCCGCGGGCGAGGTGATCGAGCGGCCGGCTGCCGCCGTGAAGGAACTGGTCGAGAACGCGATCGACGCGGGTGCCACGCGCATCGACGTGACGCTGGGCGAGGCGGGGCGCGCGCTGATCGCCGTCGCCGACGACGGCAAAGGCATGACGCAAGCCGAACTCGACCTCGCGGTCGAACGGCACGCGACATCGAAGCTGCCCGACGACGACCTGCTTGCGATCCGCACGCTGGGCTTCCGCGGCGAAGCGCTTCCCTCCATCGGCGCGGTCGCGCGCCTTTCGATCCTCAGCCGTCCGCGGGGTGCGGCCGAAGCCTGGTCGATCTCCGTCGAAGGCGGGGCGAAGCACGCACCCGTCCCGGCCGCCGCTCCGCCGGGCACGCGCATCGAGGTCCGCGACCTTTTCTACGCCACGCCCGCACGCCTCAAGTTCCTCAAGGGCGAACGCGCCGAGCGCGAGGCCTGCGAGGACGCGATCGCGCGGCTCGCGATGGCGCATCCGGAGATCGCCTTCTCGCTGACAGCCGACGGACGATCGATCCTGAAGCTGCCGGCCGCCACGGGCGACGGCGAGACCGCACGCCTCACGCGCGTCGCCGCCGTGATCGGCAAGGACTTCTTCGACAACGCCAGCGCGCTGGACGCGCGGCGCGGCGACGTGGAAGGCGACATCCGCCTGTCGGGCCATGCGGGCCTGCCGACCTATAACCGCGCCACGGCGCAGCACCAGTATCTGTTCGTGAACGGCCGCCCGGTGCGCGACAAGCTGCTGGCGGGTGCGGTGCGCGGGGCCTATGCCGATTTCCTCGCGCGCGACCGGCATCCGGCCGTGGCGCTGTTCCTCGACCTTCCCACGCACATGGTCGATGCCAACGTGCATCCGGCCAAGACCGAGGTGCGCTTCCGCGATCCGGCGCGCATCCGCGGGCTGATCGTGGCGAGCCTCAAGGAAGCGCTCGACCGTGCGGGCTTCCGCGCGTCCACGCGCGTGGCGGTGGAAGCGCTGGAACTCGCCCGTCCGCAGGTGCAGCCGCCGCAATACCAGTTCGCCGCCCCGCACGCGCCTTACGCCCCGTCGGCGGGCGCGGCCGAGCGCAGCGCCGCCTTCCAGGCGCCGTTCGCGGCACCGGCACCGGCCTTCGGCGCATCGGCGCCTGCACCCGCCCCTGTCGCCGAAGCCCCGGCCGACCTGCCGCTTGGCATCGCGCGCGCGCAGTTGCACGAGACCTACATCGTCGCGCAGACGAAGGACGGCATCGTGCTCGTGGACCAGCACGCCGCGCACGAGCGGCTGGTCTACGAGCGCATGAAGGAAGACCTCGCCACCGGCGGCGTGAAGCGCCAGACGCTGCTGATCCCCGAGATCGTCGAACTTGACGAGGCGGACGCCGCACGGCTCGTCGCCAAGGCCGACGAGTTGGCCGAACTCGGCCTCGCGATCGAATCCTTCGGGCCCGGCGCCGTCGCCGTGCGCGAGACGCCGGCGCTGCTGGGCGAACTCGACGTGCGCGGCCTCGTGCGCGATCTCGCCGACGAACTGGCCGAGCACGGCGCGGCGCTGTCGCTGAAAGAACGCCTTGCCGACGTCTGCGGCACCATCGCATGCCATGGCTCGGTGCGCGCGGGGCGGCGGCTCACGGGGCCCGAGATGGACGCGCTGCTGCGCCAGATGGAAGCCACCCCCCACAGCGGCCAGTGCAACCACGGCCGGCCGACATATGTGGAACTGAAGCTCGCCGACATCGAGAAGTTGTTCGGAAGGCGCTGAAAGTACCCGGTATCCGGGTGTGGTCCGCAATATTTATCGGGATTCATGCCGCATTAAGTAATTGTAGGACAATCTCACGTCGGAAAAGGCGCGCAAAAATTCGACATCCAGTCGAAACGCCAAACTGACGCCGGAGCCCCCCCCCCCATGTCCGTCATCTCGCGATTCAATACCCATCTTTCGGTGGGCACGCGCATCCGCATCGGATTCGGGTTGCTGCTGGCGTTGCTGCTGGGGGTCGCCACGACGGGCTATCTCGGGCTGACGGCCGGCAGCGAAGGGCTCAACAACTACGTGCGCATCTCCGAGAACGCGATCCGCCTGCAGGACATCGACAGCGATTTCGCGAACCTGCGTCGGGAAGTATTCGTCTATGTCGATAACGGCGACGACGCGGCGAAGGCGCGCATCACCGAACACCGCAAGACCCTGGTCGGATCGATTTCGGCCGCGACGGCCGCCACGTCGAACCCCGACCGGCGCACGAAGCTGACCGAGATCGGGAAGCTGTTCGGCGAATACGCCGCAAATCTCGACGCGCTGTTTCTGCGCCGGACGGAGCGCCAGACGGCCGTCGTCGACCAGATGAACCCGATCGGTTTGCGCGTTCGCACGGCGATTACCGACATCATGCAGGCCGGCATCGCGGAGAGCGATTTCGCGAGCGCCGCCCATGCCGGGCTGGTGCAGCAATCGATCATGCTGATGCGCTTGAACGCCAACCGCTATCTCAACGAACCCAACACCGAGACGAAGGCGACGGCCCTCCAGCAGGCCGACATGGCCGTCGCGGATCTCGAGAAGGTGCGTGCCGGCATGCGCGGGGCAGAGCAGCAGGCGCGGGTGCGTCTTGCGGGCGAGCTCATCCAGCAATATCGTCAGGCGTTCGCGACCGCATCGACGGCGATCGATGCCGTCCACAAGATCGTCAATGTCGACAACGCGAAGATCGCGGGCACGATCGGCGAGCTGGTCGACAACGTGTCGAAATCCCAGAACGTCGCGCTGCGGGCGCTCGCTGCCAGTACCGAATCGCGCGCGTCCGACACGATCTCGCAGTCGATCGCCCTCGCGGCGGGAGCGGTGGCGATCGGCCTGTTCCTCGCCTGGATCGTCGCGCGCGGCATCTCCGGCCCGGTCGGCGCGATGACGAACGCGATGAAGGTGCTTGCCGGCGGCGACTACACGGCCGAGATCCCGGCGCGCACCAACACCGACGAGATCGGCGCGATGGCGCAGTCCGTCCAGGTGTTCAAGGAAAGCCTGATCGAGACCGCACGCCTGCGCGAAGAGCAGGAAGCCGCGAAGAAACGCGCCGAGGCCGAGCGCCGGCAGGGCATGCTCGATCTTGCCGCGAAGTTTGAGGCTTCGGTCGGCGGGATCGTGCAGGGCGTGACGTCGCAGGCGACCGAACTGCAGGCGACGGCCGAGACGATGTCGTCCACCGCGGAAGAGACCGCGCGCCAGGCGACGGCCGTGGCGGCGGCTTCCGAGCAGGCCACGCAGAACGTGCAGACGGTCGCTTCGGCGACCGAGGAACTCAGCGCCTCGGTGCGCGAGATCGGCCAGCAGATATCGGTCTCGACGGGAAAGATCGGCGAAGCCGTGCGCCAGGCCAATGTCAGCAACGAACAGGTCAAGGGACTGGCCGAGGCCGCGCAGAAGATCGGCGACATCGTGCGCCTGATCAACGACATCGCCGGGCAGACGAACCTGCTGGCGCTCAACGCCACGATCGAAGCCGCGCGCGCGGGTGATGCCGGCAAGGGCTTCGCGGTGGTGGCATCGGAGGTGAAGGCGCTGGCCACGCAGACGAGCAAGGCGACCGACGAGATCGGCCAGCAGGTCCGCGCGATCCAGGAAGCGACGCAGATGTCCGTGCAGTCGATCCAGGAAATCACCGTCACGATCGGCGACGTCAACCAGACCGCGACGGCAATTTCCTCTGCCGTGGAAGAGCAGGGGGCGGCCACGCAGGAGATCGCGCGCAATGTCCAGCAGGCGGCGCAAGGCACGCAGGAGGTTTCCTCCAACATCGTCGGCGTCAACAAGGCGGCGCAGGAATCGGGCGCGGCGGCCGCGCAGGTGCTGGCTTCCGCGGGTGAGCTTTCCAAGAACAGCGAGGCGCTGCGCCGGCAGGTCGAAACCTTCCTCGCGGAAGTGCGCGCCGCCTGAGAGAAGCTAGGCGGTAATACCGATAATAGGTAAATTATCATTGATCGTGTGCCGGTTCCATGCCAGAGTCCGGCCATGGAACCGGATCAATTCCCGCCCTGCATGTCGATGCCGCCCTGCGGCGACGGCGGCGCCTGCCCGGCGTTCGGAGGAGACGGCGGAAAAATCAGGAGACGGTCTCTTTTTATGGCCATTTCCGTCAGAAAACGATTTTACATCAATATATTGAGGCAAGGAGACGGGAGGAGACGGCCGTCTCCTTTCGTCTCCTCCCGTCGCCTGCCGTCTCCTGCCGTCGCGTCCGGCACCGGGGTTGCTTCGCCGGTGGTGTCCGCCTATGTTCCCGCGTCCTGTCCGCCGCGCCCCGCTTGGGCGCGCTTTTTTTTCGGGTCCCCCCTGAGATGACCGACCTGTCGCGCATCCGCAATTTTTCGATCGTCGCCCATATCGACCACGGCAAGTCCACGCTCGCCGACCGGCTGATCCAGGCGTGCGGCGCGGTCGAGGCGCGCGACATGCAGGAGCAGATGCTCGATTCGATGGATATCGAGCGCGAGCGGGGCATCACGATCAAGGCGCAGACCGTGCGCCTCGACTACAAGGCCAAGGATGGTAAGGACTATATCCTGAACCTGATGGACACACCCGGCCACGTGGACTTCGCCTACGAGGTCAGCCGGTCGCTCGCCGCATGCGAGGGCTCGATCCTCGTCGTCGACGCCTCGCAGGGCGTCGAGGCGCAGACGCTCGCCAACGTCTACCAGGCGCTCGACGCGGGCCACGAGATCGTGCCGGTGCTCAACAAGATCGACCTGCCCGCCGCCGATCCCGAGCGCATCAAGAAGCAGATCGAGGACACGATCGGCCTCGACGCGTCGGATGCCGTGCCGATCTCGGCCAAGACCGGCCTCAACATCGATCTCGTGCTCGAAGCGCTGGTCGCGCGCCTCCCCTCACCCAAGGGCGATGCGGCGGCGCCGCTCAAGGCGCTGCTCGTCGACGCGTGGTACGACCTCTATCTCGGCGTCGTGCTGCTGATCCGCGTCAAGGACGGGCGCATCGCCAAGGGCATGAAGATCCGCATGATGAATGCCGGCGCCACCTACGACGTCGAGCGCGTGGGCGTGTTCACGCCCAAGCTCAAGGACGTGGCGGAACTGGGCACCGGCGAGATCGGCTTCATCACCGCCGGCATCAAGGCGGTGGCGGACGTGGCCATCGGCGAGACGATCACTGAGGAGAAGCGCCGCACGGAAGCGGCGCTGCCGGGCTTCAAGCCCTCGCTGCCGGTGGTGTGGTGCGGCCTGTTCCCGGTCGATCCGGCGCAGTTCGAGCATCTGCGCGAGAGCCTTGGCAAGCTGCGCCTCAACGACGCGAGCTTCGTCTACGAGCCGGAAAGCTCGGCCGCGCTGGGCTTCGGCTTCCGCTGCGGGTTCCTGGGGCTGCTCCATCTCGAGATCGTGCAGGAACGCTTGTCGCGCGAGTTCGATCTCGACCTGATCGCGACGGCGCCGTCGGTCGTCTACAAGGTGCACATGAACGACGGCACGATCGTCGACATGCACAATCCGGCCGACATGCCCGATCCCACGTTCATCGACCATATCGAGGAGCCGCGCATCAAGGCGACGGTGCTCGTCCCCGACGAGTATCTCGGCTCCGTGCTCAAGCTCTGCCAGGACCGGCGCGGCATCCAGCAGAACCTCACCTATGTCGGCAACCGCGCGATGGTCGTGTACGACCTGCCGCTCAACGAGGTCGTGTTCGATTTCTACGACCGCCTCAAGTCGGTCTCGCGCGGCTACGCCTCGTTCGATTACCAGATGACCGACTACCGCGAGGACGACCTCGTGCGCCTGTCGATCCTCGTCAATTCCGAGCCGGTCGACGCGCTCGCCATCATCGTCCACCGCACGCAGGCCGAGAGCCGCGGGCGCGCGCTGTGCGTGAAGCTCAAGGAGCTGATCCCGCGCATGCTCTTCGTCATCCCGATCCAGGCGGCGATCGGCGGCAAGATCGTGGCGCGCGAGACGATCTCGGCGCTGCGCAAGGACGTGCTCTCCAAGTGCTATGGCGGCGACATCAGCCGCAAGCGCAAGCTGCTCGACAAGCAGAAGGAGGGCAAGAAGCGCATGCGCCAGTTCGGGCAGGTCGAGATCCCGCAATCCGCCTTCCTCGCCGCGCTGAAGGCGCGCGACGACTAGGGCGCGCTCAGCGCCACTCCGGCCGGCGGCGACGGCGCGGCGTGCGCGTGCGCGCGATCGCCGTCAGCAGCAGCCCGCCCAGCGCCGCGACCATCCAGGCGGGCGCCTGCAGCAGCGGGAAGACGACATCCTCCCACAGTGCCGGGCTCAGGTGGTTCGCGATGGCCGGTCCGGCCTGCAGCATGGAATCGAGGTGGAGGGTCGCCCAGACCTTGCCGAGCGGGATCGGGGAATAGTCGCCCGTCTCGAGGAACGACAGCCCGTCGAGCCCGCCCGCGAAGACGGCCCCGGCGAGCAGCAGCCAGGCGATGACGCGCAAGACGACCACGGACCCCAGGTTCCCTTTCCGGGCTTTTGTCGAGCCATTCTAGCCACTTCACTGGCCCGTGGCGAGTGTGCCCGTAGCGCTTGGAAAGCGCCCGGTTTGCCTGTAAGAGGAGCCGCCCGACCCCGGCGGAGGGGTGGCCGAGTGGTTTAAGGCGCTCGCTTGGAAAGCGTGTATGGGGGAAACCCCATCGTGAGTTCGAATCTCATCCCCTCCGCCATATCGCCTCTCATGGGCGGTTTGCTTGGGCTTGCTGCACATTCAACGGCCTGAAGTTCCCGACTGGCATACACCGCTGGTATACACGGGGACATGCAGCAAGTGCCGGGACATACCCATCTCTACCGACGTGGTCCGAAATACTACCTCTACCGCCGAGTGCCTCTCGATCTGATCGGCAAGGCCGGATTCGGGGTGCATGTGAAGGTTTCGCTTCGCACGACGGATCAAGTGCGCGCGAAAGAACTGGTGCGGATCAAGTCGGCTGAATTTGATCAGAAGTTTGCCGCAGCCCGCCGGTCACTGAGGCTCACTCCAACCAACTCAATGGCCCCTTCAGAGGTCGAAAGGCTCTCTGCAGAGTGGCGTAGATCGACGCTCGATTGGCTGATTGCCGACCCTTACTTGATCGCAAGTGAAGACGGCGAATACACGACGCTAGATCATTACGCCGATGCTTTGCGGGAAGCTGACGACAAGGGGCCGAAGGCGGCTTGGCAGGCTGTAGCCGCAGAGGTCCGAAGGCTTCTTGCGGCCGAAGGTATTTCGCTGGACCACCGCTCAGGTGACTTCCGCCGTCTTTGCGATGCGATGCTTCGGACCTATTCAGAAGCACTGAAGTTGGTGAAGGCGATCCGTAGCCACCAGCCGCTAGATCGCAAGGCGATACTGGGGCCGGATGTTGCCACCAGCATAACCGTTGGGCAGGCCATCACGGCTTATCTGGCCGACAAAGCGAAGAGCCACCGGAGCGCCAAGACACCCCTTAGAGCCGATCCAGAAAGAAGTTGAGTCTGTGGAATCGGTTGTGATTCGCTGAAGGGTGCTCGATTCGCGAAGGGAGCGCCCGATGTGGAAAGCTGAACACCGTGCGGCGTCTGATCGCCGTGGTCTTCGTTATCCCAGCG
>JBGAKN010000029.1:0-13824 GCA_044224405.1 Tagaea sp.
CCCGAGCATGTAGAGCGAGCCGTGCGCGAAATTGACGATCCGGCTGACGCCGAAGATGACCGACAGCCCCGCCGCGACGAGGAACAGCGACGACGCCCCGGCGAGCCCGTTCAGGAACTGGATCGCGATGTCGCCCATCGCCGGCGGGCCGGTACCTTCGCCGCTATTCCGCCGGCCGCATCTTCGCGACGTCCGCGTCCGAGGGCAGGAACTTCGCGCCGTCCGCGTAAGTCCAGTCGACCATCACGCCCTTGCCGTCGCGCAAGCCCACCTTGCCGACATAGGCGCCCATCGTCGACTGGTGGTCCTGCGGACGATAGGTGATGTCGCCGAACGGCGAGGAATGCGTGAGACCCTTCATCGCCTCGACCAGCTTCTCGGTGTTCAGCGATTCCGCGCGGCGGATCGCGGCGGCCGCACTCATCACGGCCGTGTAGCCGACGATGGAGCCCAGACGCGGATAGTCCTTGAACTTCGCCTGGTAGGCCGCGAGGAATTTCTGATGCTCGGGCGTCTTGATGTCCTGCCAGGGATAGCCGGTGACGTACCAGCCCACGGGCGCTTCCTCGAGCAGCGGATCGAGATATTCCGGCTCGCCGCCCAGGATGTTGAACACCGATACGCCCTTGAACGTGCCGCGCGTCGTGCCTTCGCGCACGAACTTGGCGAAGTCGGGCCCAAACAGCGAGGAGAAGATCGCCTCGGGCTTGGCGGCCGCGATCGCGTCGGCGACGGCGCCCGCCTCGATGCGGCCCAGGGGTGTGGCCTGCTCGACGACGAACTCGACGTCGGGCTGGCGTTCCTTGATCAGCTGCTTGAAGGCGACCGTCGCGGCCTGCCCGTATTCGTAGTTGGGATAGACGATGGCCCAGCGCTTTTTCGCGAGCTTCGCCGCCTCGGGCACCAGCATCGCGGTCTGCATGTAGGTGGAGGTGCGCAGGCGGAACGTGTAGCGGTTGCCCTGGTCCCAGACGATCTTGTCAGTCAGAGGCTCCGACGCGATGAACAGGATCTTGCGCTCCTTGGCGAAGCTCGCCACGGCGAGCCCGATATTCGAGGGGAAAGTGCCGATCAGGAAGGCGACCTTGTCGCGCGTCAGCAGTTCCTCGGCCACGCGCACGGCATCGCCCGGCTGGCCGTTGTCGTCGCGGCTGACGATCTCGATCTTGCGGCGGAGCACGCCGCCGCCGGCGTTGATCTCGTCGACCGCCAGTTCCATGCCCTTCTTGTAGGGCTCGAGGAACGCAGCGAATACCTTGTAGGAATTGAGCTCGCCGATCCGGATCGGCTCCTGTGCCGCGGCCATCGGCGCCCAGCCTGCCACCGCAGCGGCAACGGCCAGATTCAGCAACGTCCTGCGTTCCATACAAGCCTCCCTGTCGTGTCGACCGGCCCGCGACGTCGCAGACCGGATTAGGCTCCCGCTATTCCGCCGCCTGCCGCAGATCGAGGCGCTTCAGCGCGCGGTCGATCCACTGGGCGGCGAGCTTCTCCTGCAAGGCGTTCTGGCCGAGCCGCGCGGCGAGGCCCGCGAAATCGACCTTGTCGAGATCCTGGTCCTGGTTGAAGCACGAGAAGACGACCGTCTGCTTGCCGGTTTCCGGATCGCGGTGCGGCTGCAGGCACTGCGCGCAGATTTCCTTCATCATGCACTGCATGGGCGAGTTGATCGAGCCGATGGCGTGGTGGCCGGGCTTCACGCACGGTTTCAGCAGCCCGTGGCGCGCGCGCCCCACCGCATCCATCATGCGGTCGGAACCGATGGCGATCATCCGGTCGGCGTCCTGCAGACGCACGGGCTGGTCGCCCAAGGCACCCGTGGCATAGGCATTCATCGCCGCGACGATGTTGCCCACGAACGTCTTGTCCTGCGGGCGCGAAGGCGCGAAGCCTGGCGCCTCGTCGCAGCACCATACGACCACGTCGGCCGCCGCCTCGATCTGCTCGATCTTGTAGCGGTCCTGGATCTTCTTGTAGCCGGCGAAATAGACGACCTTCGAGCCGGCCTTGCGCAACGCGGCCCCGATCGAGAACAGCACGGCGTTGCCAAGACCGCCGCCGACCAGCGCCACCGTCTCGCCCGCCGGCGTCTCGGTCGGTTCGCCCGTCGGGCCCATCATCACGACCGGCTCGCCGGGCTTGAGGCCCGCGCACAGGTCGGACGAGCCGCCCATCTCGAGTGCGATGGCCGCGATCAGGCCCTTGTCCGGATCGGTCCACGCCCCGGTCATCGCGAGGCCTTCCATCGCCAGCACCGTGCCATCGACGCGCCGCGCATAGGCCTCGTAGTTCTGCAGCCGGTAGAACTGCCCCGGGCGGAAGCTGCGCGCGGCGCGCGGCGCCTTCACGACGATCTCGATGATCGTGGGCGTCAGGCGATTGACCGCATGCACCGTGGCGCGAAGATCCGCATCCAGCGTGGCGCGCAGATTCGCCCATGTCACGGCATTGCGCGGCAGCTTCGCGAGTGCCCGCGTGATGACCGGATAGCCCTGCTTGGCCGATCCCATCGCCTTCACGACATTGCCGAAATACGAGGGATGCAGGTCGCCGAAGAAGCTGGCGCGCCCGGCTTGCGCGCCGATGCCCATCAGCACGTGCGGGATCGCGGGCTTGGAGGTCTGCTTTTCCGGCTCGACCGGGTTGCCATCCTCGTCGATCGCCGCGAAATACTTGCCGTGCAGCTTCACGCGGCCCGGCTCCTCGCGCGCGAGCACCGTGTTGGGCTGCGTGCCGGCGGCCACGAGGATCGCGCGCGCAGGCAGCGTGCGCTCTTCGCCTTCGGCATTCTTCACCTTCAGCGCGCGCGCGGCACCGTAGCCGTCGGTCTCGACCGCGACGGGCGTCAGGCCTTCGGCGAAGCGCACGCCTTCTTCCAGCGCCTTGGCGACTTCCTCGTGGTTGAGCGTGTACGATGGCGCATCGATCAGGCGGCGGCGATAGGCGACCGTCGCCCCGCCCCAGCCATCGAGCAGGGGTGCGAAGTCGGGGTCGCGCCCTTCGGCGCGCGCCTTCTCGCGCTCGGCGCGAAGCGCGCGCGCATGCGCGATGTACTCGGCCGCGATCTCGGTATCTTCCGCCGTCCAGCGCGCCCGCACCGTGGCTTCGCCGCGCTCGGCGACCAGCACCTCGTACCGGCCCAGGAACTTCTCGACCTGTCGCACGTAGTAGGCGAGCGATTCCGTCGCCGTATCGATGGCCGTGAGGCCGCCGCCGATGACGACGACCGGCAGGCGGATCTGCAGGTTGGCGAGCGAGTCCTTCTTTGCCGCACCCGTGAGCTGCAGCGCCATCAGGAAGTCCGACGCCTGCCGCACGCCGCGCGCGAGGCCGTTGGGCATGTCGATGATGGTGGGGCGTCCGGCACCCATGCACAGCGCCACGTGATCGAAGCCCATCGCATAGGCATCCTCGATCGTCAGCGTGCCGCCGAAACGGATGCCGCCGTACATCGCGAAGGCCGCGCGCCGCTCCAGCAGCAGGCGGATCACCTTCAGGAAGTTCTTGTCCCAGCGCACGGTGATGCCGTACTCGGCCACGCCGCCGAAGCCGGCGAGCACGCGCTCGTCCAAATTCTCGAACAGCGCCGCGCTGTCGCGCACCGGCTCGAACGCGACGCGCGCACCATCGACGGCGATGCCCGACACCGACGGCGGCAGCGGCTCGATCTTCAGCCCGTCGATGCCGACGACCACGTGACCGTCGTTCATCAGATGGTGCGCGAGCGTATAGCCCGCGGGCCCCAGGCCGACGACCAGCACCTTGCGGCCCGTATCCGGGCGCGGCAGCGGGCGGCGGATGTTGAGCGGATTCCAGCGCGTCAGCAGCGAATAGATCTCGAAGCCCCACGGCAGGGCGAGCACGTCCTTGAGGATGCGCGTCTCGGCCTGCGGGATGTCGACCGGGTCCTGCTTCTGGTAGATGCAGGCCTTCATGCAGTCGTTGCATATGCGGTGCCCGGTCGCGGCGACCATCGGATTGTCGACGAGGATCGTCGCGAAGGCGCCCAGCGCGAAGCCGTTGGCCTTCAGCGCGTGCATCTCCGAGATCTTCTCTTCCAGCGGGCAGCCGGCGAGATTGACGCCGAACACCGTCTTCTGGAACGCGCCGGTCTTCTTGTCCTTGAGGCCCTTCGAGCATGAGTCCTTGCCCTGCGCGTGGCACCAGATGCAGTAGTTCGTCTGGTCGAGGGCTTGGTTTAGCCCCATGCCTTCGTCGGTCAGCGCGAAGCCGTCGCGCGTGCGCCATTCGTGCTCGGGCAGGCGCTGCATGCGCACGCCGTCGATCTCGACGGTTTCCAGCGCGATGTATTTCTGCGGATCGGGCTTGCCCGGCTGGCGGAACAGGATGCCCTTGCCGTGGCGCTTGCGCCCGGCTTCGGTGACGAGCGCCCAGCCCGCATAGTCGAGCGCCACGGCCAGCGCGTCCTTGTTGGCGGCCTCGTCCTTTTCCCATGCCGTCACGGCTTCGGCGAATTTGAGCTCGGTCCAGCCGGCACCCAGCAATGCGTCCATCGCCGCCGGATCGAACGCCGCGAGCGCATCGGCTTTGGCGGACTTCGCCGCGCGCCGCTGCACGAACAGCCGCTTGACCGCATAGAGTGGCGCCAATGCGTGCGTGCGCCTGGCGAGCGCGTCGGCCTCAGCCTCGATGCCGAACAGCTTCGCCACGAAATTCTCGACATGCGGGCCGACATCGACCAGCAGATTGCCTTCGTCCTTCGCGGCGATTCCCTCGGGGTTCGCGCGCGCCGCCATCAGCCGGTCGTGCAGGCTTGCATCCGCGGCCTTCAGGGCGTCGGCGAAAAGACCGTCGATGCGCGCGAGCTGCGCGCGATCGTAGAGATCGGCGAAGGCAAGTCCGAAGGCGAGGTTCATGTAAGTTCCGTAAGCTTTCGCAGAAGGCCGGTCAAAGTCGCGCGCTCTTCGGGCGACATCGGTCCGAGCACGGCATTGGAAACGCGGTGCGCGCGGCGGATCGCCTCGCGCGTCAGCGTGCGGCCCGCCGTGCTGAGGCTCAGCAGCGTGGCGCGCCTGTCGTTGGGATCGGGCCGGCGGTCGATCAGGCCGCGCCCCATCAGGCGCTGGATCACGCCCTGGATCGTGGCGGGATCCATCGCCGTCATGCGGCCGAGAAGGTTCTGCGACACTTCCCCGCGCTCGCTTATTTTCGCGAGAGCAGCAAATTGCGTCGTCGTGAGATCGAGATCGCCGACTTCCTTTTCGAACTGCGCGACGTGGCGCTGGTGCGCGCGGCGCAGCAGATGGCCGATCTGCGTTTCGAGAACGTATTCGCACTCGGTCGAAGGCTTGGTCGCGGTCGCGGTATCGAGCTTGGCGGCAGGCTGCATCGGTGCTCCGGGCAGGTCGTTCGTGTACATATGTGTCATCAGGAGCCGGGGACTTGTCAAGAAGGTGCCGCGTTACGTCGTCGCAGCGGGCTGGCCCGCACCGGCATTTGGGGCTATCTCCTTCGTACCATGCGCAATATCGCCCCCGCCTCCGCACCCGTCCGCAGCGCCCGGCCCGTCGGGCTGTGGCTGCTCGCGTGCTGCGCGATGATCTTCGCGATGGTCGTCATCGGCGGCATCACGCGCCTGACCGAGTCAGGCCTGTCGATCGTCGAGTGGCGCCCGGTCGCGGGCGCGCTGCCGCCGCTGTCGGAATCCGACTGGCAGGCCGAGTTCGACAAGTACCAGCAGATCGACCAGTACCGGCTGCGGAACGCGGGCATGACCCTTGCCGAGTTCAAGCGCATCTTCTTCTGGGAATGGTTCCACCGTTTCTGGGGACGGCTGATCGGCGTCGTCTTCTTCTTCCCCTTCGTCTGGTTCTGGATGCGCGGGCATGTGCGGGGCGGACAAGCCGCGAAGCTGCTCGCACTCTTCTGTCTCGGCGGGCTGCAGGGCGCCGTCGGCTGGTGGATGGTCGCAAGCGGCCTCGAGCGCGACATGCTTGCCGTCAGCCAGTACCGGCTTGCGATCCATCTGGCGCTCGCACTCGCACTTCATGCGGGCCTGCTGTGGATGGCGCTCGACATGCTGCGGGGAGCCCGCGCGCCGACGCCCGCGCGCACGCGCGGCCTCGCCCTCGCCGGCTTCGTGTTCGTGACGATCCTTGCCGGCGCTTTCGTCGCGGGCCTCGACGCGGGCCTCGTCTCCGACACGTTTCCGCTGATGGACGGATCCTTCGTGCCGCCCGGCTATGCCGACATCGAACCCTTTTGGCGGAACCTGTTCGAGAACCATGCGAGCGTGCAGTTCAACCATCGCTGGCTCGGCATCGCCGCTGCGACGCTCGCCTGCCTGTTTGCTTGGAAGAACCTCGGTGCCGCGCGCACGAAAGCCGATCGGATCGCCGTGCTCGCCGTGCCCACGGCGGCACTTGCACAGGCGGGCCTCGGCATCGCGACGCTGCTGCTGTGGGTGCCGGTGCCGCTGGCAGCGGCGCACCAGGCCGGTGCGGTGATCCTGCTGAGCGCGGCCGTGACGGCAGCACACGCGCTCGGGCGCGAAGCCTAGCGCCGCTGCGGCAGCGCGAGACTCAACGCGAAGATGCTCGCGGCCGCGACCACGACCGACGGCCCCGAGGGCGTATCGAATTCGACCGATGCCAGCAGCCCCGCCACGCTCGCCACCGCCCCGATGGCGGACGCGATGGCGGCCATGCTTTCGGGACTGCGCGCGAAGCGGCGCGCCGCGGCGGCCGGCATCACGAGCAATGCGGTGACGAGCAGCACGCCGACGATCTTCATCGCCACCGCGACGAGCACGGCGAGAAGCAGCACGAAGGCAAGGCGCATCGCGCCCACGTTCGTGCCTTCCACCGCCGCAAGATCGGCATGCACCGTCACGGCCAGCAGTGGCCGCCACAGCAGGCCCAGCACCGCAAGCCCGGTCGTCGCGCCGCCCCAGATCCAGACGAGGTCCGTGCGCCCGACCGCGAGGATGTCGCCGAAGAGATAGCCGATCAGGTCGACGCGCACGTTTTCCACGAACGACAGCGCCACGAGGCCGACTGACAGGGCCGTGAACGCGCAGATCGACAGCAGTGTGTCGGGGGCGAGGCGCGCGCGCGCCAGCATCGCGGTCAGCAGCGTCGCGAAGATCACGCACATCGCGGCGATGGCGAGGTTCACCTCGATGCGCAGCAGGAAGCCGAGCGCCACGCCCAGCAGAGCCGAATGCGCAAGTGCATCACCGAAGAACGCCATGCGCCGCCAGACGACGAAGCTGCCCAGCGGCCCCGCGATCGCGGCGAGCCCGATGCCGGCCGCCAGCGCACGCCAGAAGAACTCATCCATGGCGATGGCCCGAATGGTCGTGCGCATGGTCATGATGATGGTGATGATGCGCGTCCGCCGCGTCGTGGACGTGATCGTGCCGGTGGCGATAAAGCGCGAGCGATTCGCCGGCGCGTGCACCAAACAGTTCGGCGAACGCGGGGTCCTTGCCGATGGCCTCGGGCCGGCCCGAGCAGCACACATGCCCGTTGAGGCACAGCACGCGGTCCGAGCGCGCCATCACCAGATGCAGGTCGTGGCTGACCAGCAGCACGCCGCAGCGCCGGCGTTCGCGCACGTCGGCCACCAGATCGTAGAGCGCGTCCTGCCCGATCACGTCCACGCCCTGCGCGGGTTCGTCGAGCACGAGGAGCTGCGGCTTACGCAGCAGGGCGCGCGCCAGCAGCACGCGCTGGAACTCGCCGCCCGACAGGCCCTGCACGGGCGCATCGATGCGCGCTGCGACGCCCACCTCGTCGAGCGCCGCTTCGATCTCCTTGCGCGTAAATCGCCCGGCGAGGCCCACGAAGCGCGACACGCGCAGCGGCAGGTTCTCGTCAACGGTGAATTTCTGCGGCATGTAGCCGACGACAAGGCTGTTCCGCCGTTCGACCGTGCCCGCATCGGCCTGCACAAGGCCCAGCAGGATGCGCAGCAGCACGGTCTTGCCCGCCCCGTTGGGCCCGATGACGGTGACGATCTCGCCGGGTGCGACGGACACGTCGACATGGTCGAGCACCGCGCGGTCCTCGAAGCGCTTGACGATGCCGCGTCCTGAAATCAGCGACGCGGAACTCATCGGCAGTCCGCGCAGGTCCCCGCGACCTCGACCGTGCGCGCACCCACTTCGAAGCCGATGCGCGCGGCACTCGTGTCGATCGCCGCGGCGATGCGCGGATCGTCGACCTCGACCGCCGTGCCGCAGCGCCGGCAGATCAGGAACTGCGTCGCGTGCCGTTCGCCCGGATGCGTGCAGCCGATATAGGCGTTGAGTGACTCCACACGATGGACCAGCCCCTGGTCGAGCAGGAATTCGAGCGCGCGGTAGACGGTCGGCGGTGCGGCCGAGCGCCCGTCGGCACGCAGGCTGTCGAGCAGCTGGTACGCGCCGACCGGCTTGTGGCTTGCCCAGACAAGCTCCAGCACGCGCTTGCGCAGGTCGGTCAGCTTCTCGCCGCTTTCCGCGCACACGCGCTCGGCCGCGGCAAGGGCCGTCGACACGCATGTCCCGTGATTGTGCCCCGCATGCGGGGCCTTCGCCGGCCGTTTCGCCATCTGTCTTGCGTTCCGGTTGGATGTTATACTATAACGTATATTATAGCTCACCCGAGCCCGGCATTCCATACCTCCCGACGGACCCGTACCCATGCGAATTCCGGCATTTCTCGCTCTCGCCGCCACGCTTGCCGCAGCACCCGCAGCAGCGGCACCCCACGTGGTGACGAGCTTCGCCCCCCTGCAATCGATCGTCGCGGGCGTGATGGAGGGCATCGCCCTGCCCGATGCCATCGTCAAGGGCGGGGCGTCGCCGCACACCTATGCGATGCGCCCGTCCGAAGCGCGATTGATCGAGGAAGCCGATCTCGTCTTCTGGATCGGACGCGACTATGAGGCGTTCCTCGCGCGTCCGCTTGCCGGCCTCGCTGCGCGCGCGCGCATCGTGGCGCTCGCCGATCTTCCCGGCGTGGCGAAGCTGCCCGCGCGCAGCGGCGGCGTGTGGGAAGACGACGGCGACGGCCATGCGCACGGCAAGGACGCGATCGACGGCCATCTCTTCCTCGATCCGCGCAACCTGAAGATCCTCGCGGCGGCGGCGGCCGCTGAACTCGCGAAGCTCGATCCCGCCAATGCCCAGCGCTATGCCGCCAACGCCGCGAAGACGCAGGCGATGCTCGACGCGCTCGACGCCGAGTTGGGTGCCACGCTGCGCCCGCTCGCAGGCAAGCCGTTCATCGTGTTCCACGACGCCTACCAGTATCTCGAGAAACGCTACGGGCTTTCCACCGCGGGCTCGATCACTGTCAGCCCCGAGCGGCGCCCCGGCGCGCAGCGCGTCCAGCGCATCCGCGACCGCGTGCGCAAGGCTCGGGCGATCTGCGTGTTCGCCGAACCGCAGTTCGAGCCTTCGCTGGTGCGCACCATCGTTGAAGGAACGGACGCACGCGTCGCCACGCTCGACTATGTGGGCGTCGACGTGCCGCCGGGCCCGGACGCCTACGGCGCGATCATGCGCGGGCTTTCGCGCGCGTTGACGGGCTGTCTTTCGCCCCCTTGAGGGCGTGCTCGATCACCTTGCGCATCAGCGTGGGCAGCGCCACTTCGTCGAGCCGGTCGACCGCAACCCACTGCCCACCCGAAACGTCGGCGCGGCGCCCTTGTGCTGTCCACACCGTCAGGTCCAGCTCGAAATGCGTGAAGCCGTGCCGCACGCGGCCGGGCAGCGCGCGCCAGGCGAGGGCAGCCGGCGCCGCCGTGCGCGCGGCCTTCTCCGAAGGATCGCCCGCGCGCCATTCGCTCGACGGGACTTCCATCATGCCGCCGAGCAGGCCCTTGTCGCTGCGCCGGCGCAGCCACACGGCGCCACTGCGGTCGGTCAGCACGAAGGCAACCGCGCGGCGCGTCGGGCGCTTGGCGCGCGGCAGCTTCACCGGATAACGCTCCGCCTCGCCCGCCGCGCGCGCCGTGCAGGCGAGCTTCCACGGGCACAGCATGCAGCGCGGCTTGCGGGGCACGCACACCGTGGCGCCCAGATCCATCGTCGCCTGCGCGAAGTCGCCGGGCCGGTCGGGCGGCACGATATCGGCCAGCACGGCACGGATTTCGGCCTTCGCCTTGGGCAGCGGTGTCGTGATCGCGTGCAGGCGCGCGATCACGCGCTCCACGTTGCCGTCGATCACCACGCTCGCCCGGCCGAACGCGATCGCCGCGATCGCCGCCGCCGTATAGGGGCCGACGCCCGGCAGGCCGAGCAGCCCTTCTTCGGTATCGGGAAAGGCGCCGCCATGTCCGTTTGCCACGACTTCAGCGCAGGCGTGTAGGTTGCGCGCCCGCGCGTAGTAGCCAAGCCCGGCCCACGCATGCAGCACGTCCTCGCGAGGTGCTGCGGCGAGCGCCTCGACCGTCGGCCAGCGCTTCACGAACTTCTCGAAATAGGGGCCGACGGTCGCCACCGTCGTCTGCTGCAGCATGATCTCGGCGAGCCAGACGCGATAGGGATCGGGCGTCTGGTGCCCGAGCGCGCGCCACGGCATGACGCGTCGGTGCCGGTCGTACCAGGCGAGCAGGGCCGAAGCGAGTGCGGTCGTCATCGCCGGGAAATTTGGAGTCGCATGGGCGGCAGTCTAGACTGCCCGCCATGGCGCTCAAGGCGATCGCGACACAGGTACCCAAGCTCACCAAGGAAGCGCTGAAGCGCCGTGGCGCCGCGTTCGCGACCATCGTCGCAGAATGGGCGAACATCGTGGGCCCTGCGCTCGCCTCGTCCACGCTGCCCGAGAAGCTCGGCACGCCGCCGCGCCCGCCCAAGGGCGTGAGCGCGCCGCCGCAGGCGGGCGTGCTGACGCTGCGTGTCGCCGGCGGCGCCGCGATGGAGCTGCAGCATCTCGCCCCGCAGCTCGTCGAACGGATCAATTCCTTCACCGGATTCAAGGCGGTGGAGCGGCTGCGCTTCGTGCAGGGGCCGATGCCGCTGGCGGGCGATCCGCCGTCCCCGCCGCCGCGCCCGCTTACCGCCGCCGAGACGCGCGAACTGGGACAGGCGGTCGAGTCGCTTTCCGACCCGGATTTGCAGGCGGCACTTCTGCGCCTCGGCGCGGGCCTGAAACGCGGTCGCCGCGCAAAAGCCTAGATTCTCCGGTGGGATAGCCGGAGTTATCCCCATACCGGGGAATCGACCTTGAGGAGTCCCGTACCGAGTCGGTACGATCACAACATCTTGTGGGTGGAATGATGAACAAGCGGCACATCTCGACATTTTTCGCGGCTTTCGCGCTGATCGGCCTCGCCTTTTCGGCGTCGGCCCAGACCGCCATTCCCGGCCCGCGGGCCGAAGGCCTCGACATGGTCATGGGGGCGGACAACGCGCCCATCACGATGATCGAGTACGCCTCCCTCACCTGCCCGCACTGCGCGGCGCTGCAGGTCAACGTGATGCCGCGGGTGAAGTCCGAATACGTGGACACCGGCAAGATGAAGTTCATCTTCCGCGACTTCCCGCTCGACCGCATCGCGCTCAATGCCGCGATGCTGGCGCGCTGCGCCGGGCCCGAGCGCTTCTTCACGTTCATCGACGTGTTCTTCACCCAGCAACCCAACTGGCTGCGCGGCAACTCGCCCGAGCAGATCATGGGAAGCCTGCGCCGCCTCGCGCGTACCGGCGGGATGAGCGAAGCGGCGATGGATGCCTGCCTCGCCAATCCCGAGATGCAGAACGCCGTGCTGCAGCAGTCGATGACCGGCGAGCGCGTCCACAAGGTCGAGGCCACGCCCACGCTGGTCATCAACGAGACCGTCTATCGCGGCGGCCAGACCTTCGAAGAACTCGACAAGATCCTGAAACCGCTCGCGGACAAGCGCTAGCGTCAGTCCAGTACCCCAGGGAGTTTCGTCCATGCAGTTCGTCAAGTTGCGCCTGTCCGGCTTCAAGTCGTTCGTCGAACCGACCGAGTTCGCGATCGAACCGGGGCTGACCGGCATCGTCGGGCCCAACGGCTGCGGCAAGTCGAACCTGGTCGAGGCGCTGCGCTGGGTGATGGGCGAGAACCGCGTGAAGGCGCTGCGCGGCGGCGAGATGGACGACGTGATCTTCGCCGGCACCACGAGCCGCCCGGCGCGCAACGTCGCCGAAGTGGCCCTGCTGGTCGAGAACGGCGAGCGCAAGGCGCCGGCCGCGTACAACGACATGGCGGACTTCGACGTCGTGCGCCGCATCGAGCGCGAGAAGGGTTCGGCCTACCGCATCGGCGGGCGCGACGTGCGCGCGCGCGACGTTCAGCTGTTCTTCCAGGACGTGGGCTCGGGCGCGCACTCGCCCTCGCTGGTGAGCCAGGGCCGCATCGGCGCGATCATCCAGGCGAAGCCCACCGAGCGCCGCCAGATCCTCGAGGAAGCCGCCGGCATCACCGGCCTGCATTCGCGCCGCCACGAGGCGGAGCTGAAGCTCAAGGCCGCCGAACAGAACCTCGCGCGCCTCGACGACGTGCTCACCACGCTGGCAACGCAGCTCGACGGCCTCAAGAAGCAGGCCCGCCAGGCCGCGCGCTACCGCAACATGAGCGACCTCGTGCGCCGCGCGGAAGCCATCCTGTTCCACCTGCGCTGGGAAAAGCAGGTGGCCGACAGCGCCGCCGCCGCCGACAAGCTCGCCGCCGCCGAGGCACTGGTCATCGACATCACGACGAAGGCCGCCGCCGCATCCACCGTCGTCGCCGAAGCGCAGGCGCTGCTGCCGGACCTCCGACGCCACGAAGCAGAAGCGGCAGCGGCGCTGACGCGCCTGCAGGTCGCGGGCGAACAGCTGGCCGAGGAAGAGCGTCGCATCGTCGCGCAGATCGAGGCGCTGGACGCGCGCCTCGAACAGCTGGCGCGCGACAAGGCGCGCGAGGAATCACTGCTCGCCGACGCGCACGCCGCGCGCGAGAAGCTGGCGGCCGAACTTGCCGAACTCGCCGAGCACGATGTGCGCGCGGCCGAGGAAGAAGCGGGCCTCGCCACCGACATCGAAGCGCGCCGCAACGAGGTCGAGAACCTCGACGCCGAGCTCGCCCGCGCGACAGAAGCCGTCGCCAAGGCCGAGAGCGAGCGCGCCGCACTCCAGCGCGAAATGGGCGATCTCGCCGGGCGCCTTTCGCGCCTCGCCGACCGCCGCACGTCGCTCGATGCCGACAAGGCAACGCTCGAAGCCCAGCTCGCGGGCTCCGACGAGAAGCGGCTTGCAGCCGAAGCGCGCCTTGCCGAAGCCGACGCCGCGATGAACGCGGCGATCTCGGCGGCGGAAGACGCCGAAGGGGCGCGCCGTGCCGCGCAGGAAGAAGAGTTCGCCTCGCGCGAGGCGCTGCGCGAAGCCGACCAGGAATTCGCCAAGCTCGACGGCGAACGGCAGGGTATTGCCCGCGCACTCGCCGCGCTCACCAAGAACGCCGGCCCGCATGCGCCGGTGATGGACGCGCTGCGCGTCACGGCCGGCTACGAAGCCGCCCTTGGTGCCGGCCTCGGCGACGATCTCGCTGCCTCGCTCGACGGCGAAGCGCCGCGCAACTGGCGCATCCTCGACATCGCCGGCAACCCGCCGCCGCTGCCGGTCGGTGCGACCGCCCTTTCCGATTTCGTGCAGGCGCCGGACGCGCTCGCTCGCCGCCTCTCGCAGATCGGCATCGTCGCCGACGCCGCGACGGCCGAAGCGCTGGCCCCGCAGCTTGCGCAGGGCCAGCGTCTCGTCACGCGCGACGGCGGGCTGTGGCGCTGGGACGGGTTCGCCCAGCGCGCGGGTGCCGCCTCGCAGGCGGCCGAACTGCTGACGATGCGCAACCGTCTCGAAGCGCTCGA
>JBGAKN010000007.1:0-282847 GCA_044224405.1 Tagaea sp.
CATCGGCAAGGCTTCGGCCTCGGTGCAGGCGCTGCAGGTCCGCCAGCAGCTCGGCATCCAGTCGCTGTCCATCGCCAACCAGCAGCCTTCGGTCCTGCTGGGCCTCTTCCGCTAACTTCGCGGCAAGGCACTTCGACAAGAACGGGGGCGACCGAAAGGTCGCCCCCGTTTCACTATGTAGTACATGGGGATGGGACTCCCCAAATCAGCGTCGTTCGGCTAATATCCGTCCATGACCAGCTCCATTGGAAACTCCGTCAACACCAACCCTGCTTCGCTGCGTGCGCTGTCTTCGGCGCGGACCCAGCAGGCCGGGCTGCAGGTCGCGCAAAAGCAGCTGCAGACCGCATTCCGGGTTGCGGATGCCGCCGACGACGCATCGGTGTTTGCAGTCGCGCAAGGCCTGCGCGGCGACATCCAGGCCTTCAGCGCCGTTCAAGGATCGCTTGCCAACGGTGTGGGCCTCGGCTCCGTCACTCAAGCCGCGATCAGCCAGGCCAGTGACCTCACGAACCAGCTTCAGCAGAAGCTGACCAGTCTCGCCGACGGATCGATTTCCGCGCAGCAACGCGCGATCTACTCGGCCGACGTCCAGTCGCTGAGCAGCCAGTTGCAGAACACCGTCCAGCAGGCCAGCTTCAACGGCACGAACCTGCTTCAGGCAGGCGCGACGTCGACGAGTTTCCTTGCCGATACGAACGGCAGCACGCTCACAGTCTCGAGCCAGAGCCAGGTCGGAACCGGCCTGACCGCCTTCCAGGGTGCCATCAACACCGGAAGCCCCGCGGGTGCTGTCGCCACGCTCGGCGCTTTGCAGACATTCCAGACCACGCTTGGCCAGGCGTCGGGCCAGAATGCGGCAGAGACGCGCACCCTCACCCAGCAATCATCCCAGATCAATTCCACCGTCGACGCGATCCAGACCGGACTCGGCGCATTGGTCGATGCCGATATCGGCGCCGCTGCCGCCCGGTCGTCCGCACGCAGCGTCGGCCAGCGACTGGCTTTTTCGAGCCTGTCGATCGCGAACAGCCAGCCGAGCGCATTGCTCGGGCTCGCCCGCTAACAGCCCCGTTCGAAAAGCAGCGTGATCACAAGGGGTTTCCTTTTCTCATATAGTTAAAATTTATTTTAATATTATTTATAAATAGTTTAAAACTATAAATATTCCCTTTTGTTTCAACTACTTGCGTATGCCGCACGTTTTCCTGTAGTGTGTAATTGCTCGGTAGTCCATGGGTCCGGCGTGACCCGCTGAATACCCAATTTTTCAGCAACATGGACTCCAGGTTCGACAGAAGTCGAAACCAAACTGACCAGAAAGGGACCAGAAAATGAGCGCTAATTCCGTCAATACCAATGTGGGCGCAATGCTCGCATTGTCGTCGCTGCGTAGCACCCAGACCGCGTTGAACGTTGCCTCGAAGCAGGTCCAGACCGGCTATCGAGTGGCGGACGCGTCGGACGATGCGTCGACCTTCTCGGTCGCGCAGGGTATCCGCGGCAACCTGCAGGCCTACACGGCCGTGCAGGGTTCGCTTGCCAACGGCGTGGGCCTCGGCTCCGTCACGCAGGCGGCGCTGACCAACGTCTCCGACCTCATCGGCAACCTGCAGGCCAAGATCACGCAGCTCGCCGACGGGTCGATCTCGTCCAACCAGCGCACCATCTACACGGCTGACTTCAATGCGATGACGTCGCAGATCCAGAACTTCATCAGCCAGGCGAACTACAACGGCACGAACCTGCTCTCGTCGGCCTCGGCCGCCAAGACGTTCCTCGCCGACACGACTGCGACCACCCTGACCATGACTTCGCAGTCGACGGTCAACGCGGCCTTCACGACCTTCGCGGCCTCTTCGGTCACGTCGGCCTCGGCGGCTTCGCTGGCTCTGACCTCGCTCAACACGTTCTCGCAGGCGGTGGCCACCTCGCTCGGTGCCAACGCGGCGGAAACGCGCACACTCACGCTGCAGTCGGGCTTCGTGAATGCGATCGTTGACTCCACGACGACGGGCCTCGGTGCCGTTGTCGACGCCGACATCGGCAAGGCCGCCGCTGCGGTGCAGGCGCTGCAGGTTCGCCAGCAGCTCGGCATCCAGTCGCTGTCGATCGCCAACCAGCAGCCGTCCGTCCTTCTCGGACTCTTCCGCTAAGGCAAACGACGGCTGACGTCGACAAACCACCGAGCCAACAATAGAAGGGCCCCGCACGCCGGCGGGGCCCTTTTCATTTGGCCCGCAAGCGATCGACCAGGACGCCGGCCGCCGCATCGAGGATCGCCTCGGCGTCGAGCCCCTTCGCGCGGTAGATGTCCGGAATGTCTGCCGACTGCCCGAAGCTTTCGACGCCGAGCGCACGCACGCGATGGCCTGCGACGGCACCGATCCATGACAGCGCCGCCGGATGCCCGTCGAGCACGCTGACGATCCCGGCATCCGGCGCCAGCTTCGACAGAAGGCGTGCCGCATGGCCGCGCAATCCGTTCTTGCGCCAGTCGGCGTGCAGGCGATCCGGCGAAGTCACCGCAAGCAGGCCCAGTCCCGGAATCTCGTCCCGCAACGTCGCATGGGCCGCCAACGCCTCGGCCACCAGCGGCCCCACATAGGCGATCGCGAGTTCCGAATCCGGCGCCGGCTCGGCGAGCCAATAGGCGCCGGCAATGCAGTCCTCTATCCAAGAGCCATCCGTGCGGACCGGCTGCACCAGCGGCCGAGTCGAAAGCCGCAGATAGAGCGACGCACCGTCCGGCTTCTGCATGAACGCGAAGCCCCAGCGCAGGATATGGGCGAGTTCGTCGATATGCGCGGGTTCGAAATAAACGAGACCGGGCGCCCCGATGCCGACGAGCGGCGTGCCGACCGATTGATGCGCGCCGCCTTCTGGCGCGAGCGTCACGCCGGAAGGCGTGGCGACGACGATGAACCGGGAGTCCTGATAACAGGCATAAGTCAGCGCATCGAGACCGCGGTTGATGAAGGGGTCATAGAGCGTTCCGACCGGCAGCAGGCGCGCGCCGAAGTGATCGCCGGCCAATCCGAGCGCCCCGAGCATCAGGAACAGGTTGTTCTCCGCGATCCCCAGTTCGACATGCTGGCCGGCCGGGCTCATGTTCCAAGACTGGGCGGAAACGACCTTCTCCGCCTTGAACATGTCGGTCCGGTCGTGGCGATCGAAGATGCCGCGCCGGTTCACCCAGCCGCCGAGATTGGTCGAAACCGTCACGTCGGGCGACGTCGTCACGATCCGTCGCGCGAGTTCGCTGTCGCCTCCAGCCAGTTCATAGAGCACGCGTCCGAACCCTTCTTGCGTGCTCGCGGGCTTGTCTGACCGCGGAACCGGAAAATCGACGGGTACGGAGATTTCGGGGGTCGGAAGGCGACGTGGAAATTTCGCCGCGAAGGGAACCTGATCGAGAAAGCGCGCGATACCTTCCGGATCGTCGAAACCCGACAGCCGATCCCATTCCGCGCCGGGTGCAATTCCCATCGCCTGACGGAGCCCGTCGATCTGCCCCTCGTTCATAAGGCCGGCGTGATTGTCCTTGTGGCCGGCAAAGGCCAGCCCGTGCCCCTTGATCGTATAGGCGACAATGACCGTCGGCCGGTCCGTTGAGCCCGCGTCAGCATAGGCTTCGAGGACGCTTTCCATGTCGTGCCCGGCGAGATTTGTCATCAAGCGGTGCAGCGCATCGTCGTCGTTGTAGGAAGCCAGAATTTTGCGGATGCCGGGTCGGTCGCCGAGATCGCGCAGGAGATACTCGCGCCAAGCGCTACCACCTTTGTATGTCAAAGCGGAATAGAGCGAGTTCGGGCAGCCGTCGATCCACTCGCGTAGCGCCTCGCCGCCCGGAAGCGCGAATGCGGCTTCGAGCAACTTTCCGTACTTGAGCACGATCACGCGCCAATCGATGGATTCGAACGTGCCGACGATGCGCTGGAACAGATGGTCCGATACGGTGCTGTCGAGGCTCTGGCGGTTGTAGTCGATGATCCACCAGAGATTCCGCACGTCGTGCTTCCAGCCTTCGAGCATCGCCTCGAAGATGTTGCCTTCGTCGAACTCGGCATCACCAACCAGCGCGATCATGCGGCCCTCCGGCCACCCCGGCGCCGAGATGCCCTTCAGGCGCACATAATCCTGTGCGATCGATGCGAACAAGGTCTCGGCAACGCCAAGCCCGACAGATCCCGTCGAAAAATCGACATCGTCGACATCCTTGGTCCTGGACGGATAGCTCTGCGCGCCACCGAGCGCGCGGAAATTCTCAAGCTTCTCGCGGGTCTGGTGCCCGAGGAGATATTGAATGGCATGGAAGACCGGCGATGCATGCGGCTTGACCGCAACGCGATCCTCGGGCCGCAGGACCGAGCAATAGAGCGCGGTCATCAAGGTCGCCATGGACGCCGACGATGCCTGATGGCCACCGACCTTGAGCCCATCGCGCGACGGGCGGATACGGTTCGCGTTGTGGATCGTCCAGCTCGATAGCCACAGGACCTTGCGTTCGACGGCCTTCAGCGCGCGAAGCGCCGCGTCGGACGGCATCGCGCCGGGCGCCGCGACGACAGGGCGGCGGGATTCGGGAACCGGTGCGGCGAACGGCTTCTGGATGGGCATAAAGCCATGCTAGCCGAGGTCGCCCGGCTCCCGGAAGAGGCCGTCAAATTTCCCGAGCTTGATTGCGGGGAAAGGTGCCGCCGCCGAATTTGTGGTCGCACAATGCATACAATTCATCATGTGGATGAATCGTGCAGTGCTCTACCTCGGATTCCGAACCTGGGATATAATATCGTAAATTGTAGTACTGACGCCCATACAGTCGGAGGGATAAGTGAACGCGCTGATTTCCGATCTCGAGGCGGCTTTCGAGGAAGTGCTGTCCGCACTTGCCGAGAACCGCAACGGCGTCCTCGAGAAATACACCGACCTCGCACCACCCGTCGTCGCGTGGGAGCCGACGCCAGAGCAAATCCCCGTTCCGATCCTGAGCGACTGCCTCCGGCGCTGGCGTGCGCTCCGCGGCGCGCGCTCGTTGCCAGACTGGTGCGATTTCCGGACCGAAGAGTTCCGAAGCATCGTCACGCGGGCAACGATCGTCGATCCGATTCCCGGCACGATGGACCTGCGCTATCAGCTTTATGGATCGCGTCTTGCCGAAATCGCCGGGCAGGATTGGGAAGGCGCCACCGTCTCCGATCTTGTCCGGGCCCGCCGTTCTCTCGGCGCCCTTCTCATCCGCGCCGTCTACATCCTCGCGCGCGAACGGCAGCTCCCGGCATACACTTGGCACCCGCGCCCGGTTCGTGGCCGGATTGAAGGTTGGCATCGCCTGGTGCTGCCATTCTCGGCCCCCGAACCGCTGGGCATACGGTTTGTTGCCGCTATCGAGGTCGACATGGCCGTCGTGCCGGTTCCGCCGCCGGCTGTCAAAACGATCGATATCTGGCAGGCGGCATCGAAGGGCATTCGCAACCGCCTGGAAGCATTTATCCACAAATAGTCGACGCAGCCACTTGTCGGCGCCCGCGCGATATTTTAGACTTAAAATATCTTCGCCCGGGAGACCGCCCCTTGCCCCGTTCGCTGCAGGATCATCCCCCCGCTCTGCCGCTCGCAGGACGTCATGCGCTGGTCACCGGGGCCTCGCGCGGCATCGGCGCGGCCATCGCGCGTACGCTTTCCGCCCAAGGCGCGCGCGTAACGCTGGTCGCACGCGACAGGCACAGGCTCGCGCCGCTCGCGGCAGAACTCGATGCCGGGGTCGTAGCCTGCGACGTGACCGATGCGATCGCCCTCGGGCAAGCCTTTGCGTCGGCTGCGGGCAGCCAACACGTCGACATCCTCATCAACAATGCCGGCGGCGCCGAAAGCGCGCCGATCGGCCGCACAGAGCCCGAGATGTGGGCACGGATGATCGCGCTGAACCTGACGGCGGCGTTTTCCGCCTGCCGCCTCGCCATTCCCGCCATGGTCGCGGACGGCTGGGGCCGTGTCGTCAATGTCGCCTCGACCGCCGGTCTCAAGGGCTACCCCTACGTATCGGCATATACGGCGGCAAAGCACGGTCTCGTCGGCCTGACCCGATCGCTTGGGGTCGAACTCGCGCAGACGGGCGTGACCGTGAATGCCGTCTGCCCCGGCTACACGGATACGCCGATGCTGGAAGACGCGGCCCACAGCGTGGCCGCGAAGACGCGCTCCACCGCCGCCGACGTGAAGCGGGGCTTCGCGGCCGCAAACCCGATGGGCCGGCTCGTCGAGCCGGGTGAAGTTGCCTCGCTCGTCGCCTATCTCTGCTCGGATGCCGCTGCTGGAATTACGGGTGCAGCGATGCCGATTGCCGGCGGCGAGGTCTGAAGCACACATGGATCGCGAACGCGGCCACGAGAATTCCGAACACCTCCAGCTCCGCGCATGGTTGCGCCTGCTTACCTGCGCAAATCTGATCGAGACGCGCGTGCGGGCCGGCCTCCGCGAATCCTACGCGATCACCCTGCCGCGCTTCGACGTTCTGTCGCAGCTCGCGCGCGCACTTGACGGTGGCCATCCCGACGGCCTGACGATGGGCGAGCTTTCGCAGCGCATGATGGTCTCGGCCGGAAACGTGACCGGCCTTGTCGATGGCCTGGTGACAGACGGTCTCATTGTCCGCCAGGCGCAGCCTGGCGACCGCCGGTCTGCGCGCGTGCGCTTGACGCCGGCAGGAAAGCGGGCCTTCGAAGCCATGCTGCCGACGCACGAGCGTTGGATCGACGAGGCCTTCTCCGCACTCGATCAGGCGGAAATCAAGCGCCTGCTCGCCCTGCTGGCGAAGCTGAAGACATCCGCTGCTGGAGCACGGCAATGAGCCTCACGCGATACGAACCGGACCGTTTCAAGCCCCGGCATTTCGCATGGTCGGTCGACGGCAAGGTCGCGACCGTCACGCTCAACCGGCCCGAGAAGAAGAACCCGCTCACCTTCGAAAGCTATGCCGAGCTGCGCGACCTGTTTCGGGACCTCGTGCATGTCGATGCGATCAAGAGCGTCGTCATCACCGGTGCCGGTGGAAATTTCTGCTCGGGCGGCGATGTGCACGAGATCATTGGCCCGCTGGTCGGCATGGAAATGCCCGATCTGCTGCGCTTCACGCGGATGACCGGCGATCTCGTCAAGGCAATCCGTGCAGCACCCCAGACCGTGATTGCCGCGATCGACGGTGTCTGCGCCGGCGCCGGCGCCGCGATCGCGATGGCTGCCGACCTGCGATACGGCACGGTACGCGCGAAAGTCGCCTATCTTTTCGTGCGCGTCGGGCTTGCCGGCTGCGACATGGGCGCATGCAGCATCCTGCCGCGGATCATCGGCCAGGGTCGCGCTGCCGAACTTCTTTTCACCGGTCGCTCGATGGGCGGCGAGGAAGGCGAACGCTGGGGTTTCTTCAACCGGCTCGTCGCGCCCGAAGATCTTCTTTCGGCCGCGCAAGGCTTCGCGCGTGAACTCGCCGACGGCCCGACCTTCGCGCACGCGATGACCAAGAAGGCGCTCGACCACGAATGGGACATGAGCGTCGATCAGGCGATCGAAGCCGAAGCGCAGGCGCAGGCGATCTGCATGCAGACCGAGGATTTCGCGCGCGCCTACCGCGCCTTTGTCGCCAAGCAGAAACCCGTCTTCGAGGGAAACTGATGCCCGACCGCTCGTTCCTCGCCTGGCCGTTCTTCGACGACGCGCACCGGACGCTCGCGGCGAAGCTCGGCGAATGGGCGAAGCGCGAGATCGAGCCGTTGGGGCACGACGAAAGCGACGTCGATGCGCTGACCGCCCGATTTGCGCGCATGCTGGGGGATGCCGGCTTCCTCGACTATGCCGTGCCGGGATCCCATGGCGGCGCGTTCGAGACCCTGGACGTCCGCGCGTTGTGTCTGATCCGCGAGACGCTCGCCTATCGCTCGGGCCTGGCCGATTTCGCGTTCGCCATGCAGGGACTTGGCACCGGTTCGATCTCGCTGTTCGGCAGCGGCGCGCAGAAGGCGAATTATCTGCCGCGCACGCGCGCGGGAACGCATCTCGCGGCTTTCGCTCTTTCCGAGCCGGAAGGCGGCTCCGACGTCGCCGCGATCCGGACGTCGGCCACCCGGACGGACAAGGGATTCGTGCTGGACGGGCGCAAGACGTGGATCTCGAATGGCGGCATCGCCGGCCACTACGTCGTTTTCGCGCGGACCGGCGAAGGCCCCGGCGCCAAGGGGCTTTCGGCTTTCGTCGTCGACGCCGATGCACCGGGCCTGTCGGTCGCCGAACGGATCGACACGATCGCGCCCCATCCGCTCGCGACGTTGGCGTTCGACAAATGCCGGCTTCCGGCCGATGCGCTGATCGGCGCGCCCGGTGAAGGATTCAAGATCGCGATGGCGACGCTCGACATCTTCCGCTCGACGGTGGGTGCTGCTGCTCTGGGGTTTGCGCGGCGCGCCCTCGACGAAGCGATCGGCTATGCCAAACGCCGCGAGGCATTCGGCAGCAAGCTCGCGGATTTCCAGCTGACGCAGGCCGCCATCGCCGACATGGCGACGGAAATCGACGCGGCCGCCCTGCTCGTCTATCGCGCCGCGTGGACCAAGGATCGCGCCGCCCCCCGCGCGACGCGCGAAGCGTCGATGGCGAAGCTCTACGCCACCGAGATGGCCCAGCGCGCCGCCGACCGGGCGGTGCAGATGCATGGTGGCACCGGCGTCGTTTCCGGCAACGTGGTCGAACGCCTCTATCGAGAGGTGCGTGCGTTGCGCATCTACGAAGGAACCAGCGAAATCCAGAAGCTTGTCATCGCCGGGCAGACCTGCGCCGCTTTCGACAAGGAGGCCGCACCGTGAGCGTGGTCCGGCAGCCCAAGAGCGAACTCGTCTGCGTGCGTTGCGGCGCGATGTTCGAATGCGACCCGCACGGCGACTGCTGGTGCATGCATGTCGATGTCGTCATGCCCGTTCCGACGCCCGGCACGAAAGCGTCGTGCCTTTGCCCCACTTGCCTGTCCGAGGTTGGCGAAAAATGAAACTGCTTCAACCCGTCCGCATCGGCACAATGACCGTGCCAAACCGGATCCTCGTTCCGGCGATGGTCACGCGGCTGTCGGGCGAAGACGGGTTCGTCAACCAGGGCATCATCGACCGCTATGTGCGCTATTCGGCCGGCCATGTCGGCCTGATCGTCGTCGAGGCGACAGCCGTGCACGAATCGAAATCCGGCCCCCTGCTTCGCCTGTCGCGCGATGATTTCGTCGCCGGACACCGCGATCTCGTGAAGCAGGTGAAGGATGCGGGCCCTTCAAAGATCGTGCCCCAGATCATCCATTTCATGAAGGTCGCGCGCTCCGGCTGGCGCCAGACGATCGACATGCTGTCCGACACGGAAATCGACGGCATCGTCGAGGCTTTCGGTGCGGCTGCCGCACGCGCGCGCGAAGCCGGCTACGACGGGATCGAGCTTCATTCCGCGCACGCTTATACGCTGTCTTCGTTCCTGTCGCGGCGCAATCCGCGGCGCGACACATACGACGGCCGATCCCTCGAAGGGCGCCTGCACATGTTCGGGCGCGTGATGGCGCGCGTGCGGCAGACGGTCGGGGTGGATTTTCCCGTCGGCGTCCGCTTCCTTGCCGAAGAAGCGATCAAGGACGGCTACGCGCTGCCCGACAGCCAGCGCATCGCGCTTCGCATGGCCCAGCTCGGCGTCGACTACATCTCGCTTTCCGTCGGCGGAAAATTCGAGGACGCGGTCCAGAAGGAAGGCTCGCCGCTCTATCCATATACTGGTTATTCTGGCGACCGCTGCATGCCGGGCGACCAGTATCCACCCCTGCCGCATGTGCATCTGGCCGCGGGCATCAAGCAGTTCATCAACCGTCATGGGTACGACGTGCCCGTGGTCTCGGTCGGCAAGATCAGCGATCCGGCCGACGCCGAAAGCCTGCTGGTTGACGGCAAGGCCGACATGATCGGCATGGCACGCCAGCTCCTCGCCGACCCGGCCTGGGTCCGCAAGGTCGAAGAGAAGCGTCCGGACGCCATCTTGCGCTGCATCTATTGCAATGTCTGCAAGCAGCTCGACGAGAATTTCAAGCTGGTGAGCTGCTTCCTGTGGCCGAAGGGCTTCACGCAGGCCCCGGTCGAAGACCTGTCGAAAGACGCGCCGCGTTGGCCTGCGGCCGGCGCCGGCCTGAAGGCGACCGTCGAGAACGGTACCGTGAAGCTGGTCTGGAGCAAGGCGCTGGGCGACATCGCCGGCTACGACGTATTCCGCGCCGAATCCGGCAGCGCCTCGACGATCGTCGA
This sequence comes from Tagaea sp., assembly GCA_044224405.1. GTDB lineage: Bacteria > Pseudomonadota > Alphaproteobacteria > CACIAM-22H2 > CACIAM-22H2 > Tagaea. Next base: position 10,314 of record JBGAKN010000007.1, read on the forward strand.
GGCGGTGAAGAGTACCAAGTTCACGGATCGCCTTGCTTTGGGCGGCCTCGGCTACAGCTATCACGTGATGGCCTACGACGCGACGGGCCGGCATTCGCCGCCGTCAGCCGCGATCCGGGTCGAGCCATCCCTCCCCGCGTTCGACGAAGCGGGGGCGGCGCATGCCTGATTTCCCCGTCTTCGCGCCCAGCGCACATATCGACGGCTTCGCGCGCGCGCACCTTCCCGCGCGCGACGAATGGCCCGAAATGTTCGACGCGCTGCCGGAACTCTACTATCCACAGCATCTTAATGCCGGCGCCGCCTTGCTCGACGCGGCCGTCGCGCAAGGCTGGGGGCCGCGCGCCTGCATCCGCTTCGGCACCGGCATTGTCTGGACCTATTCGGACCTGCTGGCGCAGGCGAACCGCATTGCACGCGTGCTCGTGGAGGATTATGGGCTCAAATCGGGAAACCGCGTGCTGCTGCGCGCGGCGAACAACCCGATGATGGTCGCCTGCTGGTTCGCCGTCCTGAAGGCCGGCGGCATCGCCGTGGCGACAATGCCGCTCCTGCGCGCGCGCGAGCTTGGCTACATCCTGCAGAAAGCACAGGTGTCGCTGGCGCTGTGCGACGTCCGGCTTTCGGCCGAGATGGAAGCGGCGAAGGCCACGGCGCCGGTCTGCCGCGATATCCTCTATTTCAACGGCGACGCGTCCGACGGGCTGGAGAAGCGCGCGGCGGCCAAGCCCGCGACTTTCGACAACTGCATGACATCGGCCGACGACGTGGCGCTGATCGCCTTCACGTCCGGCACGACCGGCCCCGCCAAGGGCACCATGCATTTCCATCGCGACGTGATGGCGATCTGCGATGCCTTCCCGCGCTATGTGCTGAAGCCCGGCAAGGACGACATCTTCACCGGTTCACCGCCGCTTGCCTTCACATTCGGCCTCGGAGGCCTCGTCACGTTCCCGATGCGCTTCGGCGCATCGACGCTGCTTTCCGAGAAGGCGAGCCCCGACGTGCTGCCGCAGATCGTATCCGACGGCAAGGCGACGATCCTGTTCACCGCCCCGACCGCCTATCGCGCGATGACCGAGAACGCGCCGGCCAAGGCGTTCGCCTCGCTGGTCAAGGGCGTGTCAGCGGGCGAGCACCTGCCAAAGCCCGTTTTCGAGGGCTGGCAGCGCCACACCGGCATCCGCCTGATCGACGGCCTCGGCGCAACCGAAATGCTGCATATCTTCGTGGCGTCCGCGCCCGAGGACATGATCGCGGGCGCCACCGGCCGCGCAATCCCGGGATATACCGCCTGTATCCTCGACGATGCCGGAAACCGGCTGCCGCCCGGCGAGATCGGCCGCCTCGCCGTGCGCGGGCCGACCGGCTGCCGCTATCTCGACGACATCGAGCGCCAGCGCAAATACGTCCAGAAGGGCTGGAACCTGACGGGCGACGCCTATCGCATGGATGAGCAGGGCTATTTCTGGTATCAGGCGCGGACCGACGACATGATCGTGACGGCCGGCTACAACGTCTCCGGACCAGAAGTCGAGGGCGTGCTTCTCGATCACGCCAAGGTCCGCGAATGCGCCGTCATCGGCGCGCCGGACGCCGAACGCGGGACGATCGTGAAGGCATTCGTCGTGCTGCGCGACATGCGCCACGCCGACCCGGCGACCGCCAAGGAACTCCAAGAATACGTCAAGGCGACGATCGCACCTTACAAGTATCCGCGTGCCGTCGAATTCGTCGAATCCCTGCCCCGGACCGAGACGGGCAAGGTGCAGCGGTTCAAGCTGCGCGAAAACCTGAAAACCTGATCTTGCCCGCCCATACGCTGCCTGCGACAATCCGCCCATAAACGCCAAGAACAAGGGAGCCTTCAGATGCTACGCAGAACACTTCTCGCGGCCCTCGCGATCGCCGTTCCGGCCCTCGCGGCCCAGCCGGCCGCCGCCCAGCAGGGCGTCAAGATCGGCCTCATCACCACCCAGTCCGGCCCCAACGGCGGCCTCGGCCGCGACATGGTCGATGGCTTCAACCTCGCCATCAAGCATGCGGGCGGCAAGCTTGGCGGCGTGCCAACCGAGCTCATCGTGGGCGACGACCAGTTCCGTCCCGATGCCGGCAAGGCGATGGCCGAGCGCATGGTCCAGCGCGACCGCGTCGACATCGTCACGGGCGTGATCTTCTCGAACATCATGCTGGCGCTGGCGGATACGGTCCTCAAGGACCGCCGCGGCGTGTTCCTGGTTTCGGGCAATGCCGGTCCCTCGGAACTGTCGGGCGCCGACTGCCATCCCAACTTCTTCGCAGCATCGTGGCAGAACGACACCACGCACGAGGCGATGGGCCAGCACATGACGAACGCGGGCATCAAGCGCGCGTACATCATGGCCCCGAACTATCCCGCCGGCCGCGATGCGCTCGCCGGGTTCAAGCGCTACTTCAAGGGCGAGGTCGTCGCCGAGGTCTACACCCAGCTCGGCCAGACCGACTACGCGGCCGAACTCGCGGCCCTGCGCGCCGCCCGCCCCGACGCGACGTACATCTTCTATCCGGGCGGCATGGGCGTCGCCTATATCCGCCAGTACGCGCAGCTCGGCCTGATGCCGACGATCCCGCTGTTCGCGCCGTCCTTCACGGCCGACCAGACGATCCTGCCCGGCGTCGGCGATGCAGCACTCGGCATGTACTCGTCCACCTTCTGGTCGGAAAGCCTCGGCAATCCGGCCAACCAGAAGTTCGTGTCGGACTTCGAGGCGACGTACAACCGCATCCCGAGCCCCTATGCGGCGCAGAGCTACGACGCGGCGATGCTGATCGACTCCGCCCTCAAGGCCACCGGCGGCAGCATGGCGGACAAGAACAAGTTCCGCGCGGCCCTGTTGGCCGCGAAGTTCGATTCCGTCCGCGGCCCCTTCAAGTTCAACAACAACCACTTCCCGATCCAGAACTTCTACCTGACGCAGATCGGCAAGGACGAGAAGGGCCGCCTCGTGAACCAGATGCGCGGCATCATCTTCTCCGGACATGTCGACGCCTACGCCAGCCAGTGCAAGATGAAGTAACCCTGCTACGCCCCCGTGCTCCGGCACGGGGGCGTATTTTCCCGCTCCCTTGTCCGCCCTTCTCCTCCTCGAGCAGACGCTCAACGGCCTGCAACTTGGCGTGACGCTATTCCTGATGGCGGCCGGGCTGACGCTCGTGTTCGGCATCATGAACATGGTCAATCTCGCGCACGGCTCGCTCTACATGGTCGGCGCGTTCTTCACCGCAACCTTCACCCAATGGACCGGCAGCTTCGTCGCTGCAGTCCCCCTCGCGGTCGCCGGCACTTTCGCGGTCGGCCTCGCGGTCGAGATGCTGGCTCTCCGCACGCTCTACGAGCGCGACCATCTCGATCAGGTGCTCGCGACCTTCGGCCTGATCCTCTTCTTCAACGAACTCGTCAAGATCGTCTGGGGGCCTGTCGCGATTTTCGTCGACGTACCGGCGTTCCTGTCCGGCCGCGTCGAGATCATTCCCGGCGCGCCATACCCCGTCTACCGGCTTGTGGTGCTTGCCGTCGGCCTTGCCGTGGCACTCGGTCTCTGGTGGCTGATCGCGCGGACACGCATCGGCATGCTGATCCGTGCCGGCGCCTCAAATCGCGAAATGACGGGGGCGCTCGGCGTCGATATCGGTCGCCTCTACACGCTCGTCTTCGCGCTGGGAGCCGCACTTGCAGCGCTTGCCGGCGCCATGGCCGGCCCGATCTACGTCGTCGAGATCGGGATGGGCGATTCGATGCTGATCAAGACGTTCGTCGTCATCGTCATCGGCGGAATCGGCTCGATCCGGGGCGCGTTCGTCGCGGCCGTGATCGTCGGGCTCGTCGACACGTTCGGCCGCATCGTCCCCGCCCAGATCGGGTTGCCCACCGCGGTGGCCGAGATGGCGATCTATATCCTGATGGCCGCGGTCCTGTCCTGGAAGCCCGCCGGCCTTTTCGCGGCACGGGCCTGACGCCATGAAGCTCGACCGCCGCACCTGGTTCGTGATCCTGCTTCTGGCCGCGCTGGCCGCGTTGCCACTCGTCGCGACGCTGAGCGGGCAGGAATTCCAGATCGCGCAGTTCCGGCGTATCCTGATCTTCGCCATCGCCGCCGTCAGCCTCGACCTGATCCTTGGCTATGGCGGGATGGTCGGCTTCGGGCACGCGGCCTTCTTCGGAACCGGCGCCTATGTCGTCGCGATCCTCAATTGGCACTTCGGGCGCGAAGTGCCGATCCTCGGCATCTTTCCTGGTACCAACAACGTCCTCGTCACCTGGACGGCGGCAATTCTCGTTTCCGGCACGCTCGCATTCCTCATCGGGCTCATAAGCCTGCGCACGACGGGCATCTATTTCATCATGATCACGCTCGCCTTCGCGCAGATGGTCTATTTCTTCTTCGTCTCGCTGCGCGCCTACGGTGGCGACGACGGATTGCGCTTTCCCGGCGACACGGTCGTACTTGGCCTGATCGAAACCGAAGACGACGTCGCATTCTACTATCTGGTCTTCGCGATCCTCTGCGTCGTCCTCTACGCCGGCCATCGACTGGTGAATTCGCGGTTCGGCCTGCTCGTGCAGGGCTGCCGCGAGAACGAGCGGCGCATGAAGGCGCTCGGCTTCCCCACGATGCGCTACAAGCTCGCCTGCTTCACGATCGCCGGTGCGGTCGCCGGGCTCGCCGGCGCGCTCTTCGCCGCGCACGAGAGCTATATCAGCCCGTCCATCATGCACTGGACGCGCTCGGGCGATCTCATCGTCATGGTCGTGCTGGGCGGAATGGGGACGCTGGTCGGCCCCGTCGTCGGGGCGCTCACCTTCCTGTTTCTCGAGAAGACGCTGCCCGACTACACCGAACACTGGATGGTCGTGTTCGGCCCGATCCTGCTTCTTCTCGTGCTGTTCGCGCGACGCGGCATTTTCGGCTGGTTCCTGCCAAAGGAGGAACGGCATGGCCGCGGGCACTGACACGCTCCTTGCCGTCGATCGGCTGGTGAAGCGCTTCGGCGGCCTGACGGCGACCGACAACGTGTCGCTCGATATCCGTCGCGGGGAGATCCACGCGATCATCGGCCCCAATGGAGCGGGAAAGACCACGCTGATCGCGCAGCTTGCAGGCGAGCTTCCGTCGAATGCCGGCCGGATCGTCTTCGACGGCACGGACGTCACCGCACTCAAAGTCGACGCGCGGGCCCGTCTCGGCATCGCGCGGTCGTATCAGATCACGTCGGTTTTCGGCGGGTTCACCGCGCTCGACAATGTCGCGATGGCGGTGCAGGCGCAGGACGGTCATTCGTTCCGCTTCTGGAAGCCGGCGCGAACGGAAGCGGCTTTGCGCGATCCGGCGCGCGAGATCCTCCGGCGCGTCGGCCTCGAAGGTCGCGCGGAAGTACGTGCGGTCAATCTTGCGCATGGCGAGCAGCGCCAGCTCGAGATCGCGATGGCGCTGGCAACCCGTCCGCGCCTGCTGCTGCTGGACGAACCGATGGCCGGGATGGGCAAGGACGAGTCCGAGCGCATGACCCGCCTCCTCGCCCAGCTGAAGCGCGAGGAGACGATCCTGCTGGTCGAACACGATATGGATGTCGTCTTCGCGCTCGCCGACCGCATCACCGTGCTCGTCTACGGCCGCGTCATCGCATCCGGCGCACCCGACGCGATCCGCGCGGATGCGGACGTCCGCGCCGCGTATCTGGGTGACGGCGATGCTTGAGGTCGAGAATCTCGAAACGAGTTATGGCGCCAGCCAGGTCCTCTTCGGCATCTCGTTTGCCGTCGCGGCCGGAGAAGTCGTCACGCTTCTAGGCCGCAACGGCATGGGCAAGACGACGACGGTCCGCTCGATCATGTCGCTGACGCGCCCCAAGGCGGGGTCGGTTCGCCTCGAGGGCCGGACGCTCACTGGTCTGCCGGCCTATCGCGTCGCGCAGGCCGGAATCGGGCTCGTGCCGGAAGGCCGTCAGATCTTCCCGAACCTCACCGTTCGCGAGAACCTCGTCGCCACCGCGAGGCCGGCTGCCGGCGGATGGACGCTCGACAAGGTTCATGGCTATTTCCCCCGCCTCGCCGAACGTTCGAACAACATGGGAAATCAGCTTTCGGGCGGCGAGCAGCAGATGCTGGCCATCGGCCGCGCCCTGATGACCAACCCGAAGCTTCTGATTCTCGACGAAGCGACAGAAGGGCTCGCACCTCTCGTCCGCAAGGAGATCTGGCGGTGCCTTGCCGCGCTCAAGGGCGAGCGGCAGGCGATCCTCGTGATCGACAAGAACCTCGACGCGCTTCTGAAGCTTGCAGACCGTCACATCATTGTCGAAAAGGGGCGTGTCGTGTGGCAGGGCCGGTCGGCCGAGCTCGCCGCGGTTCCCGAAATCCAGCACCGCCATCTCGGCGTGTGAACATCCTTGACCGCACGACTCCGCGTCCCGCATGATTCTGGGGTCGAGGTCCGGCCGATTCGCCCGAGCATCGGGAGGGGCGGTCCGGATGGGTGGGCGGCCCTATCCGTCCTTCCGGCGACCGACACGACGTCCGCGCGGGATCGCGGGCCGGTCGCCGCCACGAAAGGAGGTGATCCAGTGCGCACAGGATCGTTCAATTCCGGCTTCGTGCCGGTGCTTGCCGTGACCGCTTTGGAGAAATTCGAAGCTGGCCATGCGCGGACGACGACCTCAGCGATCGCCTCCGGCGTGGAATGACAGGCCGCAAGGCCTCTTAACGGCATTCGATCCGACCCCCGCCGGGTCCCGCCCGGCGGGGGTTTCGATTCTGGTATAGTGACGCCATGTCGAACCCTTCCCTCCCGCAAGATCTGCTTGTCGATGCGCCTGCACCTGGCGTTCGGCGTTTCACCCTCAACCGGCCCGCCGCACGCAACGCGCTTTCCACGGCGCTGCTCGGGCTTCTGGCCGATGCGTTCGATGCCGCGGCGGACGACGAAGGCGTTCGCGCCGTCGTCCTTACGGGCGGCGACAAGTTGTTTGCCGCCGGTGCCGACATCAAGGAACTCGCCAGCCGCAATGCGGTCACGGCACTTCTCGATGCGCGTGTCGGGCATTGGCAGCGCATGCGGCGCTTTCCCAAGCCGATCGTCGCGGCCGTGTGCGGATATGCACTTGGGGGCGGATGCGAACTCGCCATGCACGCCGATATCGTCGTGGCGGGCGAAGGCGCCAAATTCGGACAGCCGGAAGTCAATCTCGGCGTTGTCCCCGGCGCCGGTGGTACCCAGCGCCTTGCGCGGATCGCCGGCCAGCAAGTCGCGATGAAGCTGATACTCTCCGGCGAGATGATGACGGCCGCAGAGGCCCGGCAATGCGGTCTCGTCGCGGAAGTCGTGCCCGACGCCGACGTTTCCGGGCGCGCGGTCGCGCTTGCCGCAAAAATCGCCGAAAAGCCTGTCCTTGCAATTCGCCTTGCCAAGGAACTCGTCCTTGCCGCACGCGACGTACCGCTCGAGCAAGGCCTTCAGTTCGAGCGCAAGGCCTTCTCGACGCTGGTCGCGAGCGAGGATTTCAAGGAGGGCGTTGCCGCCTTCATCGAGAAACGACCCGCCAATTTCAGCGGCAGGTGATTCCTAGGGCTGGCGCCGCGGCTCGGTCGCGGGCAGCGGCCGACGCCGGTCGAGTTCGATCAGCAGCCGTCGTGCACGGTCCGCTTCGCCGGGCGCAAAGCCGACGGAAATCCGCGCCGCCGCAAGCTTCGCCCGTTCGAAATCCTCGCCCGCGAGGAGACGCCCGGCGCGCGCCGCGAAGGCATAGGCAAGCGGCAGGTCACGCGGCATTCCGGCTCCCTGCTCGTGCATCAGCGCTAGATTGAGCATCGCGTGCGGATCGCCCTGTTCGGCCGCCCGACCGAACCACTGGCCGGCGAGAGCCGGGTCGGCGGGGACTCCCTCGCCCGTCCGATAGAGATGGCCAAGCGAGAACTGCGCGTCGCGATGCCCGCGCTCAGCCGGCCCCAGCCAGAAGAACCACGCCGTGGCCGGATCGCCGTCGAGATACGCCTTGAGACCGGCATCGTAGGTCTGCGCGTCTTCCGCCGGCGTCTGGGAATGTGCCGGGGCGACGAACACGAGCGCGAACAGGGCGATGCCGAAAAGCGCTCTCATCCCTCCCCTTTCAGCTTGCGCTCGCGATAGAAGATGTAAATTCCAGCCGAGATGACGACAACCGTGCCCAGCACCGTCGACATGTCCGGCACTTCGCCGAACAGCGCCAGTCCGAAGAGCGCGACCCACACCATCTGAACGTAGACGTATGGCGCGATCACCGACGCGCGCGCGTATATATACGCCTGACTGAGCCAATAGTGGCCGAGCGAACCCAACAAGCCTATGCCGGCGAGCATGGCCAGCGAAGCGGCATCCGGCGTTCGCCAGACGGCCGGAACGGTCAGCGTGAAGATCGCCATTCCCACAAATCCGGCATAGACGATCCCGACCTCCGGGCTGTCGTACTTTGCAAGCGTGCGTGTCATCAGATGGAAACAGGCATTGATCAGCGCGCATCCCAGACAGAGAATTGCCGCCCAATGCATCGAATCGCCGGTCGGCCGGATGATAAGCAGAACGCCGACGAACCCGACGGCGACGGCCGCCCAGCGCCGCGGACCGACTTTCTCGCCGAGAAAGAAGAAGGCGATTGCCGTCAGCATCAAAGGCATCGTGAAGCTGATCGCCTGGGCGTCGACCAGCGGCAGATATCTGAGCGTCGTAAAGAACATGAACGTGATCAGGCTGATCAGGAGCGCGCGTCCGATCTGCAGCCTGGGCCGCGCTGTCGCGAACGATCGGCGCAGTCCGCGTCGCCAGACGAACGGAAGGATGAGCATCGCCTGGAAGAAATACCGCCCCCAGACGACCTGCAACGGGTGGTATTCGCGCGTCAGGTATTTTGCGACCGTATCGAGCCCGGCAAAGCAGAGCGTCGTCCCGCAAATCAGCAGGATACCGATCCAAGCGCGGTTCGGCGGTGGCGCAACGGTCGGCGGCGGGGGCACGGATGCGGACATCCGGCCAATCTGCCAAATAAACGCCGCTAGGGGAAATCCTCGCGGCGTTTCAGACGGTTCAGGACCCGACGGCCTCGCCCGCGCGCTTGGTGATCATCGCCACAATCGGCATCGACGGCACGTCGAAGGGAGGATCTGTTTGGCGCCATCCGACAGCCGTCGATGGCTCTCTTGGTACGCTCGCTAGACCTTCAGCGCGACATAGAACAGGGCAACCATGGCGACCGTGACGGCCGGCATGATCCAGACGCCATCGCCGAAGCGCCCCCTGTTGCGGAGGTTGAAGAGGTGCCGAACGCACGCGCCGACGCAGGCGAGCCCCGCGAGGAGAGCCCAGTTCCAATCGTGTCCCCAGGTACTGGCATAGTTCTTCGACAGCATGATGAAGACGATCGGCAACGTGAAATAGTTGTTGTGCAGCGATCGGAACTTCGCCTGCTTGGCGAAACGGTATTGCGGCGCGCGGCCTTCGCGCGTGGCGTCCACGAGTTCGCGCTGGTTTGGGATGATGATCATCCAGACATTCGCCGTCATCAGGGTGCCGATCACGGCCCCGACATGGATGTAGGCGGCGTGCGGCGCCATCACGCGCGTGAGGAACCATGCCAATGCGACAAGGAGCACGAATGTCGCGATCGTCGCCAATAGCGCGTTTCCTTCCGCCCACGCCGACTTCCAGAGACGGTCATAGACCGTCCACGAAACCGCGATGACGGCGAGGGAAAACAGGGCCGCGCCGATCGTCCCGAGATCCGCAAGCAGCGGATGCGTCAGGAACGATCCGCCGGAACCGACATAGTAGACGACCGCCAGCAGCAGCACGCCGGACATCCACGTGAAACCGGCCTCCCACTTGAACCAGTGAAGCTCCTTGGGCAGCACGGGCGGAGCCACCGCGAACTTCTCCACGCGGTAGAAGCCGCCGCCGTGGACCAGCCAGGCCTCGCCTTCCACGCGCTCACGCGGGGTTTCGGGCGCGCGGAACTTCGATTCCAGCCAGTTGAAATAGAAGGACGAGCCGATCCAAGCGATCCCGGCGATGACGTGCGTCCAGCGGACGACAAGGTCGACCCATTCCTGGAACAGCTGAAGGAAATCCATTGTCCGATCCTTCCGGTCAGGAGCCGCGATAGGTCGAATAGCTCCACGGGCTGACGAGCAGTGGCACGTGGTAGTTGCCGGCTGGCTCAGCCATGCCGAACGTGATGGTGACGACGTCGAGGAATTCCGGATCCGGTAGGGTCGTTCCCTGCGATCTGAAATAGGCGGCGACGTGAAATTTGAGATCGTAGCGGCCGATCCGGAAATTGCTCGCATCGAGCAGCGGGCCCTGTGTGCGCCCGTCGGAATTCGTCACGTAGTCGCCAAGCTTGGCGCAGGGGCCATCGGCCTGAAAGAATTCGATCCGCATTCCGGCCGCCGGGCGCCCGTTCATCGTGTCGAGGACATGGGTCGAAAGCTTGGCCATCTTCGCCTTCCGTATGGTTGCGCCGCACAATAGTTAAGACCCTGATTTCCCACAAGGCCGGCAGGATTTGCCCGGATATCGTCCGCCATGCCGAAATTATGAGCAATCGCCTTGCCCCACGCGAGTCCCCTACGGCAAAGTCCCGGCACGAAGCTTGCTGAACCTATCCAGGGAACGACCTGCTGGCGGCTGGAGGCACGAATCACGTGATGGCGAACGGAACCAAGGACTTCGTCGATATCGACCGGGTCAGCCTCGTCTACCGCACCAAGGACGGTGACACGCTCGCTCTCCAGGACGCCGACATCAAGATCGCCAAGGGCGAATTCATTTCGGTCGTGGGCCCTTCGGGGTGCGGAAAATCGACCCTCCTGAAGCTCGTATCCGGCCTCCACACGGCGACGAAAGGGAACGTCATCGTCGGCGGCGAGGAAGTGACCGGGCCGCTGAAGATCTGCGGAATGGCGTTCCAGAACTCGATCATGCTGCCCTGGCGCACGCTGATCGACAACGTGCTGCTGCCACTGGAAATCGTCGAGCCGCACGCCAGCACGTTCCGGCGGGACCGCGAGAAGCACGTCGCGACGGCAAAGGAGCTGCTTGCCACGGTCGGCCTTTCCGGCTTCGAGGACAAGTTCCCCTGGCAGCTCTCCGGCGGCATGCAGCAGCGCGGATCGTTGTGCCGCGCGCTTATCCATAGCCCCCAATTGCTGCTCCTCGACGAGCCGTTTGCCGCCCTCGACGCCTTCACGCGCGAAGAGCTCTGGGACGTCGTCCAGGCGCTCTGGATCCAGAAACGTCCGACCGTCATCCTGATCACCCACGATCTTCGCGAGGCGGTCTATCTTTCCGACCGCGTCTTCATGATGAGCGCCCGGCCCGGGCGGATCATCTCGACCAATCAGGTCGACTTCCCCCGTCCGCGCACGCCGGATGTCGCCTTCAAGCCCGAATTCGTCGATATCGTCCATCACTTGCGGGACGAGATTTCGGTCGTCCGCGCGAAGAAGTAGGCCCGATCGGGCGATGTACCACTTGCCCCCGGCGGCCGGGTGGCATTCAATCGCATCTCATGAGCGCAATTTCGGTCGATATCGCGTTGGACGCTCTTGCGGAACGGGTCAGCGACCCGGTCGTCCGTACGGGCGCTGGCGATCGCGTCGTGTTCGCGAATGCGGCCTTCGTGCGCGATTTCGGTCCGGCCCCCACCGACCTGCTGGAACTCGCCGGCGACGAACGCATCCGAGCGGAGCTCGCCGAGACCATCGCCGTCGGCAGCGGGCGCGAACTGCCCCTGATCGACGCGACGGGCCGGCTGCGTCTCGTCGCGATCGACGCGATGCGGTGCGGCAGCGGCCAGATCGTCGTCCTCCGCCCCCAATCGCCCGAGAGCAAACGCGCCGGCGACATATTCGTCGCGACGGCAAGCCACGAGCTGCGTACGCCGCTGAACGCGATCCTCGGCTTCGCGCAGCTGCTCGAACGCGGGATCGGCGGCTCGATGACCGACAAGCAGCGCGAGTATCTGTCCTCGATCCGCGCCGGCGCCGATCTGCTGGTCGGCATCGTCGAGGAACTTCTCGAGATCGCGCACGACGACAGTGCGATCGACCGGCTTCACGAAGCGACAGTCGATCTGGCCGCCCTTGCCCGCGTCCAGCGCGACCTCATGCGCGCCGATGCCGAAGGCCGGAACGTGATCCTTGCCGCCGACCTGCCGGACAAGCCCATGCTGATACGCGCCGACGCGCGCAAGCTTGCCAAGGCGATGCTCGACCTCCTGTCGAATGCCATCCGGTTCACGCCGCCCGAAAGCACCGTCACGATCGGCGTCGGCCGCAACCCGGCAGGCGCGATCGTCATCTGGGTCGCGGATCAGGGTCCGGGAATAGCGCCAACCGACGGTCGCCGTCTGGGCGCGCCCAGCGTAAATCTCGACAACGCCTATTTGCGCCGCACGCCCGGAACCGGGATTGGCCTCGCGATCGTGCGCCGCTACGCCGAACAACATGGCGGGCATCTCGATATCGGCACCGGCCCCGGCGGCGGCGCATCCGTGGCGATTCTCTTGCCGGCAGACCGGCTTGCCGGCGCCGCCGAAATACGCCGTATCGAACGCGCCTGACGGATCGCGGCCGCCGCACCTACTCGTTCGCCAGCGCCTCAAGGCAATCGACGAGAACTTTGGCACCCGCGGCGAGATCCGCCGGCGTCGCGGCCTCGGCCTCGTTGTGGCTGACACCGCGTTCGCACGGCACGAAAATCATCCCGGCAGGGCCATGCGGGGCCACATGCATCGCGTCGTGCCCCGCACCCGACGGCATATCCATGTTCGCCAGCGCCAATGCCGTCGCTTTCCGGCGGACCAGTTCGACGATCCGAGGGTCGAAAACCGTCGGAGACACGCTGTTGACGCGCTCCACCTTTGCGGAACACGGTGCGACACTCGCCGCCACGACCGCCGGAATCGCGTCGCCGAGCCGCGCGAGCACGGCCGCGTCGGGATGCCGGAAATCGATCGTGAAATGGACCTGCCCCGGAACCGTGTTGGGCGATCCCGGCCGGCATTCGAATCGTCCCACCGTGAAACGCACGATATCGGCCGGGTCGTGCATGTGACGCTCCAGCGCCTGGACGACCGCAATGGCACAGCGCAGCGCATCCTTGCGCACGCGCAGTGGCGTCGTTCCGGCGTGCGCCTCCTCGCCGAAAATGTCGACGGTGTAGCGTTGCGAACCCTGGATGCCTGTAACCACACCGATCGTCTTCCGGTCAGCCTCGAGCCGCGGCCCCTGTTCGATGTGCGTCTCGATATAGGCATGGAAATTCCGGTCGAACCCGTCGACGACCCGACACGGCGCCGCGGCTAGCGTCGCCGCCAGCGCGTCCGCCAATCGGGTGCCGGCCCGGTCTTCGACGGCAAGCATCTTCGCGAGATCGTATTGCCCTGCCCAGACGGCCGAACCCATCGCGCCGGGCTGGAAGCGGCTTCCCTCCTCGTTCATCCATGCGATGACTTCGACCGGCCGCTTCGTGCGGATACCGGCATCGTCGAGCGCCTCAAGCGCTTCGAACCCCGCCAGCACGCCGTACATGCCGTCGTATTTGCCGCCGGTCGGCTGGCTGTCCATGTGCGAGCCCGTCAACACGGGCGCCGCAGCACTATCCTGCCCCGCCCGACGAACATGAAGATTGCCGATGGCATCGCCATAGACATCGTACCCGCGCGCCGCCGCCCACTCGCCGAGCAGCCGCCGCGCAGCAGCGTCCTCGGCCGACAATGCCTGCCGGTTGACTCCGCCTTTCGGCAGGCCGCCAAGCTTCGCCATGTCGACGTGGCGCTGCCAGAGGCGGGATTCGGTGACTTTTTCGGATGCGGGCATTCAAGCTCCGTTTCAGATCGTCAGTGCCGCGGGGTAAGGCCGCCCTTCGCGCAGATGAAATCGGCGATCTCGCCGACTCCCTTTCCGGCCCGGATATTGGTGAAGACGAACGGCCGTTGGCCCCGCATCTTCTTGGCATCCCGGTCCATGACTTCGAGCGACGCGCCGACATGCGGTGCCAGATCGATCTTGTTGATCACAAGCAGGTCCGAGCGCGTGATGCCGGGACCGCCCTTGCGCGGAATCTTGTCGCCGGCCGAGACGTCGATCACGTAGATCGTGAGATCGGCGAGCTCGGGCGAAAAGGTCGCGGCCAGATTGTCGCCACCTGATTCGACGAACAGCAGCTCGAGGCCGGGGAACTTCTCGGTCATCTCGGCGCAGGCGGCGAGATTCATCGAAGCATCTTCGCGGATGGCGGTATGCGGGCAGCCGCCGGTTTCCACGCCCATGATGCGCGAGGGATCAAGCGCACCCGATCGCGTCAGGAACTGCGCGTCTTCTTTTGTGTAGATGTCGTTCGTGATCGCCGCGACATCGAGCACGTCGCGAAGGCGCTTGCACAACGCATCGACAAGCGCCGTCTTGCCGGAGCCGACGGGCCCCCCGATACCGACACGCAAGGGTCCGGTCATGATCGAAAAATCCTCGTGTACTGGGTTTCGTGACGGAAAGAGAGCGCATCGACGGCAACGGCCGCGCTCCCGGCTTCTTCGAGTGGTCTTTCGAGTGCGGCCGCGACCGCATTCTCGACGCCGGATTCGAGTTCCGCAAGCACGCGCTGGCCGTCGGTCTGCCCGAGCGGGATCGCCCGAACCGCCGCAGACACGAGATTTGCGGCAAACGCGTGCAGATATGCGGCAAGCGCGCTGGAAAGCGGAACGTTCGCGACGGCAGCGGCACAGGCGACCGCGACAGGATACGCCGGCCGCACACCGGCTTCGGAGAGCGCGCCGCGCCAATCGGCGATTTCGACGGGCCACGCATCGCCGATCGCCCGGAAGAAGCTCTCCCCCTGCTGGTTCGCTTCGAGCGCAAGTTCGCCGGTTCCGCGCATGGCGGATGCGAGTTCGGAAACCTCGAGAAACCGCCCACGGTCTCCGTCCGTGACGGCTCGGTATGTGTGGCAGAAAAGGACGGCATCGGCGCGAGGACTGCCGTGCACGAGCAGGCACGCGATCCAATCCGCCAGCGACGCCCGGTCTCGCACATATCCCTCCTCGATCGCCGCTTCCAGCCCATGGCTATAGGCGAAGGCGCCGACGGGGAACGAAGGCGACAGCCAGGCGAGCAGTTTCAGGAGTCCCTCAGTGGCCATGCGCGCCGCCGGAATAGGCCCCCGGTTCCGGATCGAACGGTGCACGATGCCGCCGGACCTTCGCGCCGAGCGTCTCGGCCATTTCGGCGATGACATGGTCGTCCAGCAGCCGGAGGGAACCGTCCGGCAGGACCTGTACCGCCAGATGCCGGTTGCCGATATGCCATGCGATACGCGCCAGGTGTGCCGGATCGGCGCAGGCAAAATCCATCACGGGCTCGTCGGCCGCCCGCACCTCGACATAGGAGCCATCCTCGAGTGCCAGGCCATCGCCGTCCTTGAGGTAGGTCGCGTGAACGAGATCGAGCAGGAACTCGAATCCTTCGTCCGCACGCATCGCAACGCGGCGGCGATGCCGGTCGTCGGACGCCAGCGTCACCCGGCCGCGAAGAAGCTTCCGGTCCCAAGATCCGGCCGGATCGACGGCAAGCGCGCGCATCAGAACAGGAAGTAGCGCTGCGCAAGCGGCAGGATCTTGGCCGGTTCGCACACGAGCGGCGTTCCGTCGGCGCGCACTTCGTAGGTTTCCGGGTCGACATCGACCTTAGGCATCGCGTCGTTCAGGATCATGTGCTTCTTGCCGATCTTGCGGGTGTTCTTGACCGGAAGCACCGTCCGCGAAAGCCCCAGCTTGCGCCCGATCCCTTCCTTGTGCGCGAGCTTCGAGACGAAGGTGAGGCACGACGAACCCAGCGCCTTGCCGAACGCGCCGAACATCGGCCGGTAGTGGACGGGCTGCGGCGTGGGGATCGACGCGTTCGGGTCGCCCATCGGTGCGGCCGCGATCATGCCGCATTTTAGGATCATCTCGGGCTTGGCGCCGAAGAAGGCCGGCTGCCAGATCACAAGATCGGCGTACTTCCCCTTTTCGATCGAACCGACATAGCCGGAGATTCCCTGCGCGATCGCCGGATTGATCGTGTACTTGGCGAGATAGCGCTTGGCCCGGAAATTGTCGTTGTCGCCGGTCTCTTCGACGAGACGGCCGCGCTGGATCTTCATCTTATGGGCCGTCTGCCACGTCCGCGCGATGACTTCGCCGATGCGGCCCATCGCCTGGCTGTCGGAGCTCATCATCGAGATGGCGCCCATGTCGTGGAAGATGTCTTCCGCGGCGATCGTCTCGCGCCGGATTCGGCTTTCGGCGAACGCGACGTCTTCCGGGATGCGCTGATCGAGATGATGGCACACCATCAGCATGTCGAGATGCTCGTCGATGGTGTTCACGGTGAACGGGCGCGTCGGATTGGTCGAGGACGGCAGCACGTTCGGCAAGCCGATGACCTTGATGATATCCGGCGCATGCCCGCCACCCGCGCCTTCGGTATGGAAGGCATGGATCGTGCGCCCTTTGAACGCGGCGACCGTATCCTCGACGAAGCCGCTTTCGTTCAGCGTGTCGGTGTGGATCGCGACCTGGATGTCGTACTTGTCCGCGAGCTTCAGGCACGTGTCGATCGCGTTTGGCGTCGTGCCCCAATCCTCGTGAAGTTTCATGGCGCATGCGCCGGCACGAACCATCTCGACCATCGGCCCCAGCGCGGAAGCATTGCCCTTGCCGAAGAAGCCGAGATTGATCGGCAGTCCTTCCGCAGCCTCGAGCATGCGATGCAGATGCCACGGCCCGGGCGTGCAGGTCGTCGCCGAAGTGCCGGCCGCCGGTCCCGTGCCACCGCCCATCAGGGTCGTGACCCCCGAATAGAGTGCGTCTTCGACCTGCTGCGGGCAGATGAGATGGATATGGGCGTCGATGCCGCCGGCCGTGACGATGCGCCCCTCGCCCGCGATCACTTCGGTTCCGGGACCGATGACGATATCGACGCCGGGCTGGATGTCGGGATTGCCCGATTTGCCTAGGGCCGCGATCTTCCCGTCCTTGATGCCGATGTCGCACTTGACGATGCCCCACCAGTCAAGCACCAGCGCGTTGGTGATGACGGTATCGACCGCGCCTTCGCGCCGCGAACGCTGGCTCTGGCCCATGCCGTCGCGGATCACCTTTCCGCCACCGAACTTCACTTCCTCGCCATAGACCGTCAGGTCCTTCTCGACCTCGATATAGAGATCGGTATCGCCGAGGCGCACGCGGTCGCCCGTCGTCGGGCCGTACATGCCGGCATAGGCGGCCCGGGAAATCCTGTACGACATCCTATTTCCCCCGCTTCTTGAGCTTGCCGTTCACGGCGCCGCGGAAACCATGGACGATCCGCGCGCCACCGAATGCGACAAGTGCCGCTGGCCGGGTCTGCCCCGGCTCGAACCGGACGGCCGTACCGGCCGGAATATCGAGGCGCATCCCGTAGGCTGCCTTGCGGTCGAACGACAAGGCCGGATTCGTCTCGAAGAAGTGGTAGTGCGAGCCGACCTGGATCGGACGGTCGCCCGTATTCGATACGTCGAGCGTGACGGTTTCGCGACCGGCGTTCAGTTCGATCTCGCCGTCGCGCACCAGGATTTGGCCGGGCTTCATGGGCGCTCCTTCAGCGGATCGGATTGTGGACGGTGACGAGCTTCGTTCCGTCCGGAAAGGTCGCTTCGACCTGGACGTCGTGGATCATTTCCGCGATGCCATCCATCACCTGGTCGCGCGTGACCACACGCGCGCCATCGCGCATGAGATCCGCGACGGAGCGCCCGTCGCGAGCGCCTTCGACGACGAAATCCGCGATCAGGGCAACGGCTTCAGGGTGGTTCAGCTTGACTCCCCGCTCGAGGCGCCGGCGCGCGACCATCGCGGCCATCGCCACCAGAAGCTTGTCCTTTTCGCGTGGTGTCAGGTTCATGCGTGTCCCCCTCCGTCGGTGCCAATCCTAGCATCACACGTGCCACAGGCGGGACAGCCTGTCCGGCAGCCCGAAAACGCCCGTGCGCAGGGCCAGCCAAAGATCCGAATAGCGCCCGCGCAGGGCAGCCACGTCCGAATCCAGCATTCGGGCGACCAGGATCCGCCCCACGAGGCCACAAGATACCCCCGGCCTCTCCCGGGCGATTTCCAGCGCCTTGGCCGGCGCCGCGCAGACGCAAACCATCGTCGCGGTCGCACGGGCCCCGGAAAAAAGGGCCGGGCGGTCGAGCAACGCGTCGTCCAGCGGATCGGCAATCAGCCTGTCGGCCCAGACGAGGCGGCCACCGATCCGGATCGACCATTGATCGCGAAGCGCGCCGCCGGTCATCGTCTCGCCGCGCGCGCGGCGAGCGAAGACGACGATTTCGCCGCCGAGAAATTCGGAATCGTCCGCCATCCGGAGATCGAGCTTCCGCTCCAGCCGCGCTTGATCGAAGAGGATCGCCTCCTGCGGGAACCATTCGAGCCGGCCGCCGGGCCCGACGGTCAGGCCGTTGGCGATCTCGCTCGACGGGCCCCAGCTGCGATAGACCTTCTCGGCCGCCTGTCCGACAACCAGCGCCGCCGCACCTGCGCCGATCTCGATGGAGGTTTCAAGGCGATCGCCGCCGACGACGCCGCCGCCGGTATTGACGAGCACGGCGACTGGCTGGCGCTCCGCGAGCGGATCGGGGAACAGGATTTTCAGCGGATCGCGCTGTTCGAGGTCCTTCAGACGCGTCACGCCGTCCCGGTCGCGCGCGAATGCCGCACCCGACCGGCCGGAAACAGCGGGACGCACGAGCCCGCGCGTGGTATCTCCTCTATCCATACTGGAAACGAGTGTAGCCGCCGCATTCGGTCGCTGCACAGGGGGAGCAGAATGTCCGACCAATCCTGTCGCGACCTACGCGTATTGGTGACTGCCGGCGCCTCGGGTATCGGCCGCGCCATCGCCGGCGCGTTCGCCGAAGCCGGCGCACGCGTGGTCGTCTGCGATGTCGACGAAGCCGCGCTTGCCCGTTTCCGCCAGGAACTGCCCGGCCACGAAGCGTTCGAATGTGACGTGTCCGACGAGGAGGACGTAGACGAACTGTTCGAGGACGTCATCGACGTGCTCGGCGGGCTCGACGTCCTGGTCAACAATGCTGGAATTGCGGGACCGACGGGTCCGGTCGAGACGCTTTCTCCCGACGACTGGCGCCACACGATGGAAATCAACATCGACGCGCAGTTCCTCTGCACGCGCCGGGCCGTTCCGCTGCTACGCGCCGGCGGCGGGGGCACGATCATCAATCTGTCGTCGGCGGCGGGGAAGTTCGGTTTCGCGCACCGCACGCCTTATTCGGCGAGCAAATGGGCGGTCGTCGGCTTCACCAAGAGCCTCGCGATCGAACTGGGTGCCGACAATATCCGCGTCAACGCGATCCTGCCTGGCGCGGTCGATGGCCCGCGCATCCGGCGTGTCATCCAAGCCAAGGCGGCATCGACGGGTATCCCGGTCGAGGAAATGGAATCCCTCTACACGCGTCAGGCGTCGCTCGGCCGTATGGTCGAAGCCGACGATATTGCGCGGCTGGCGGTGTTTCTTGCGGGCGTCGGGGGCCGGAACATTTCCGGCCAAGCGCTATCGGTCGACGGGGATACCCAAGCTCTCGTCTAGCGCTATTTCTTTCCGAGATCGTGGACGAGTGCCAGCGGCGCCGGATCGCGGTTGGCTGCGGCATCGTCGATCCGCTGGATATGGCCATCGACCTGCGCTTCCTGCTCGACCGTCAGCGTCTCATAGCGGATATCGCCGACGACCTGCGCCGTGCGGCCAAGATCGATCGACTTCGCCCGGATCGGGCCGAACACTTTGCCGAGAATGCGCACCCGCTCGGCCGTGATCTCGCCGCGGACTTCGCCGGTCGCCCCGATCGTCAGCGACTTCGTGCGCACGACGCCTTCGACGCGCCCATCGAGTTGGATATCGCCTTCGCAGACGATGTCGCCCTTGAGCGACAGGCTGGCCGATATGATCGAAGGAACCGACGGATTGCTCGCCTTCGACACGCGTGTATCGGCGACGGGCTTGTTATTCGACTTTCCGAACATGGCGAGCAGCCTCCAGGAAACGGGCCGGATCGACGGCGCGGCCATCGACAAGAACTTCGTAGTGGACATGCGGGCCGGTGCTGCGTCCGGTCGAACCGACCAGCCCGACCGTCTGGCGGCGTTCGACCCGCTGCCCGACCCGGACATCGATCCGGGTCATGTGACCATAGCGCGTCGAGAGGCCGAAATCATGCTCGATCTCGACCATGTTCCCGTACTCGCCGTTCCAGCCGGCGGTA
Organism: Tagaea sp.; assembly: GCA_044224405.1. Lineage (GTDB taxonomy): Bacteria > Pseudomonadota > Alphaproteobacteria > CACIAM-22H2 > CACIAM-22H2 > Tagaea. The sequence continues at coordinate 30,677 of JBGAKN010000007.1, forward strand.
ACGATCCGTCCCGCGGCCGTCGCGAGGATCGGCGTGCGCGGCGGTGCCGAAAGATCGATGCCGCTATGCATCGCAAGTTGCCCATTAAATGGGTCCCGGCGCATGCCGAACGGGCTCATGACGGAAAAGTCGTCGAGCGGTGCCCGCAGCGGAAGCCGGCGCACCGCCGCACGCATGTCGCGAAGCCGCTCGAGATCCGTTCCCAGCGAAGCCAGAAGCAGGCTCGGGTCCGCGTTCGCCCGGTCGAGGCTGGGCACGACGAACGGACCGCCCGCATTTCCGTTGCGCACGCCGACAATACGTTCGGCCTGGAGGCCCGCCGCACGCAGGACGCGCACGATCTCTTCGATCTGCGCGCGCGTGCTGCCGGAAATTTCCGCCAAGGCGGCATCTTGCGCGCGGGCGGCATCGCGATCGACCGCACGCAGGCTCGCGAGATCGCCGGTCGTCGCCCGATGCTCGATCGCTAGCCGCCGCGCCTCGACGGCGAGGCGTCCGCGTTCGGCAAGTGCCTCGATACGCACGCGCTCGAGCGCCGCGACACGGTCGGCGGCGCTTGCCGCGTCCGGTGCCCGGCCGGCAAGGCGCGCTTCGACGCCGCGCAGGCGTTCCATCAGGCCTTCATGCGTGGCAAGCGCGCGTTCGCGCTCGCTTTCCGCGGCCGAAAGCCCCTGTTCGATCTCGACCATGCGCTCGGTTAGCCGATTGCGCTGTTCGATGAGGCCGGCGACAGCCTCCGCCGCCTCGGCACGGCCGCGCTCGGTCGCACGCGCGAGTGCCTCGCCGAGTTCTTCCAGCCGGGTCCGATGATCGTCCTGCAGCCGCACCACGTCCTGTGCACGCATTTCGATTTCGGTCAGGGCGGACCGGTAACTGTCGACCGCAACGCCCGTCGCACCTGCAACCAGCAGGAAAAAGAGCGCCACGCCGCGTTGCGAGCGCGCCGAAATCCGAACCAGCCGGACCTGGCCGTCGGAACGGACAAGCATCTCGCGCGGCCGGAACAGCCACGAATCGATGCGGCCGAGCCAAGTCCCCATCCGACGGTTTCGATCTTGATGCTGCATCGCCCCGGGTTTCGACTTCCACTGTTCGTCTGTGCAGCGGCTTGCCGCTTTGCGGTAGCCGGCACCTGATTCTTTCGTTTGGACGGCGGATGATGCCGATTCAACCACATGCGTTCAAGCAAGCCTTTGGCCAACGTTCCCGAAATTAGACGGTCTTTTGCACGGTGAAGTTATTACGCGAATACCCGGCGTCAACCGACTGATTCGGCGTCGATTCCGAAATTGCGAAAGACACACACTGTGGATAACTTCAGGACAAGTCAGCGCTGATTTCCGGTCGTGCGCGTGCCGAAATAGGCAAGGAGGGCGACGACCGCGATCATCACGCTCGCAAGTGCGTTTATCTGGGGCGACAGGCCGAGCCGGACACTGGCGTAGACCAGCATCGGCAAGGTTGTCGCTCCCGGCCCGGAAACGAAGCTCGCGATCACCAGATCGTCGAGAGAAAGCGTGAAAGCGAGCAACCAGCCTGCCGTCACGGCCGGCAGCAGAAGGGGAAGCGTCACGTGGACGAACGCCCGCAGCGGACCGGAGCCGAGGTCGAGCGCCGCCTCTTCCAACGCCGGGTCGATGCCCCGAAGTCGCGCCTCGACGATCACCGCGACGAAAGCCGTACCGTATGTCGCGTGGGCCAACGCAATGGTCAGGACACCGCGTTCGCCCGGCCACCCGATGGCGCGATCGACAGCCGAATAGGCCATCAGCATCGAAAGCCCGAGAATCACTTCGGGCAACACCATGGGCGCGAGCAAAAGAAGCGTGAACATCGTGCGAAACCGGAAACGGCCGAGCCTGCCGAGCGCATAACCGGCCAACGTGCCCACGAACGCTGAAAGCGAGCCGGCAAGCACCGCGACGCCAAGGCTCAACCGTGCAGCATCAAGCATCCGCGAATTTCCGAGCAATTCCGAATACCAGCGCGTTGAAAAGCCGGCCCAGACCGTCACCAGGCGGCTTTCATTGAAGCTGAAGACGACGAGCAGCAGGATCGGCAGATAGAGAAATGCAAATCCTGCGGCAAGCAGCGCTGGAAGCCGCGGCAGGAAATCCGAAGGCCTCACGTGCGTCGACTCCGCAACCGATCGAAAAGCAGGATCGGCCCGGCAAGAAATGCGGCCAGCGTCGTCGCCAAGGCGCAGGCAACCGGCCAGTCCCTGTTCTGGAAGAATTCCAGCCACAGGATCCGGCCGATCATCGGCGTGTCGGGTCCGCCCAGCAGGTCGGGAATGACGAACTCGCCGCTTGCCGGAATGAAGACGAGCAGCGAACCAGCGATCACGCCGGGCAACGACAACGGGAACGTAACCCGCCAGAACGCCCGGATCGGGCCGTCACCGAGATCCTGAGCGGCCTCGAGCAGTGCCGGATCCATCCGCTCCAACGTCGCATAGAGCGGTAGGACCATGAACGGAAGATAGGCGTAGACAATGCCGAGATGGACCGCGAAAGCGTTCGCGATCAACGCCAGCGGCTCATCGACCAATCCGAGAGCCTGGAGCGCCGAATTGACGATTCCGGTGGGCCGAAGCAATCCCATCCACGCATAGACGCGGATCAAGAACGATGTCCAGAAAGGCAGGACCACGAGGAACAGGAGAAAAGCGCGCGCCCGCGGCCTCGCCCGCGCGATTGCCAGCGCCATCGGATATCCGACGACCAGGCAGATCAGCGTCGACAATCCGGCAATCCGGGCCGCGGTCAGAAATGCGCCCCAGTAAAGATCGTCGCCGAAAACGAGCGCGTAGTTCGCAAATGAAAATCCCCATTCGAACGGCGGCGCGCCCTGCGTCGCCTCTGCGAAGCTGATCGCCGTCACGAGCGCAAGTGGCAAAGCGACCGTCGCGACCAGCCATGCGAAAGCCGGCACGATGAAAACGCGACGCGCGGCGGATGCCCACGGGGCCGCTCTCATTGCGCAAGCCTCAATTCCGCTTCCCTCGACCAGCCAAACGCGATTTCGGCTCCGTTTTCCGGCGGAGAAAGCGATCCAGGCACGCTTGCGATCACGCGGCCGGCCGGACTGTCGATGAAGACGAGCCGCCGCTCGCCGAGATACGCGCACTCGCGCACGCGCCCGCGCATGTCGCCGGACCCGAGCGTTACCCGCTCGGGCCGAACGGCGATCCATCCGGCGCCATCGGGTGCGGCAAACAAGTTTATGCGCCCGACGAACTCCGCCACGAAGCGGGTTGCCGGCCGTTCGTATAACTCGTTGGGTGCAGCGATTTGGACGATCCGCCCCTTCTCCATCACGCCGATCCGGTCGGATATCGCCATCGCTTCGTCCTGATCGTGCGTGACGAAGACAAACGCGATTCCGAGGCGGGCCTGAAGCTCGACGAGCTCCAGCCGTGTCTCCTCGCGCAACTTGGCGTCCAGCGCGGAAAGCGGTTCGTCCAGAAGCAGGACTTTCGGATGCCGCGCAAGCGCGCGTGCGATCGCCACGCGCTGGCGCTGTCCGCCCGAAAGCTGTGCGGGCTTCCGGGCCTCGAAGCCGCCCAGCCGGACAAGCTCGATCATTTCCCCGACGCGCGCGGATCGCTGCTGCGCGTCCATCGCCAGGGTCTCGAGCCCGAAGGCGATGTTCTGCGCGACGGTCAAATGCGGGAAAAGCGCGTAGTTCTGGAAGACGGTATTGACCGGCCTTTCCCAGGGCGGCGTTTGCGTGACGTCGCTGCCATCGAGCAGGATCCGGCCGGAATCCGGTATTTCGAAACCGCCGATGCAACGCAGCAACGTCGTCTTGCCGCATCCCGAGGGACCGAGCAGGCAGAAAATCTCGCCCGCGGATATGTCGAGATCCACACGATCGACAGCCGCGATGCCGCCGAACCGCTTGCCGAGCCCTTCGATGCGGATCAAGTGTCTACCGCCTCAACGCCCGGACGTCACGCGCGCCCACGCCCGCGTGCGGAGACGTTCGTAATCCCGTGCCGCCGGGGTGATCGTGTAGAGACGGGCCCGGATTTCCGGCGGCATGAAGACGGTCGGATCGTCGCGGACTTCCGGCCGGACCATCGGTCGCGACGAGGGCACCGCGTTGGGATAGCCGACCGCATCGGAATTGAGCGCCGCGACCTCCGGCCGGAGCATGAAATCGACGAAGCGATGCGCCGCCTCGACATTGCGTGCATCCGCCGGAATTGCCCAGACGTCGTGCGACAGCAACGCGCCTTCCTGCGGGATCGCGTACTCGACCCGCACGCCGGCCTTCTTCGCTTCGCTCGCGCGCGCGGCGGCCTGCTTGATGTCGCCCGAATAGCCGAAAGCCACGCATGCGTCGCCGTTCGCAAGATCGTTGATGTATTCCGACGAATGCCATTTGCGCACGAAAGGCCGGATCTTCATCAGCAGATCGGTCGCGCGGACAAGATGCTCGGGCGACTTCGAATCCGGGTCGAGACCGAGATAGGCCAGAGCGGCCGGGAACACGTCCGTGGGCGAGTCCAGCACGACGATGCCGCAAGACTGGAACCGCCTGGCGATTTCCGGATCGAAGATCATCCGCAACGAATAGACGGGGGCGCCGGCCATCAGGCGGCCGACCCGTTCGGCGTTGTAGCCGATGCCTGTGGTGCTCGAAAGATGCGGCACGCCGAACCGGTTGCCCGGATCGAACCGCTCCAGTTCGCGCAGCACGACCGGGTCTATTTTCGAAAAGTTCGGAAGCTTCGATCGGTCGAACTCGCGATAAAGCCGTGCTGGAATCTGCTGGGCAAGGAACGGCGAGGCCGAAGGAACCACCAGATCGTAGCCGGACCGGCCGGCACGAAGCTTGGCGTCGAGCGTCTCGTTCGAATCGTACGTGTCGTAGGTGACCCGGATGCCGGTCTCGCGCTCGAACTGTTCGAGGGCGGCGGGCGAAACATAGTCGTTCCAGTTGTAGATATTGAGCGTCTGCTGGGCATTGGCCGCGCCGAAACCCGCCGACAGCATCACCAGCCCGAAAATCCAATCCTTGCGCATCGCCAAGCTCCCCTCTCCGGATCGCCGATTAGAGCCCGCTCGGGGCCCGCACTGTCAATGCGCAGTTCGCCCGAGCCCGGCATGGAAATCCCGACCGGCATTGGCTACGGTCTTGCATCGCGCGGCGCGATGGAAACCTTCCGAGTCGACATGCAGAAAAGTCTCGATTTCGCCAGCCTCCGGGCCGCCTACGCAAACGGCGGCGATCCGCGCGAGACCGTCGCGGCGATCTATCAGCGCATCGAGGCCCGCGGAAACGATCCGACGTGGCTTCACGTCGTGCCGCGGGCGCGGGCCTTGGCCGCCGCGAGCGCACTGGCCGACATGCCCCGCTCCGCTCCCCTTTGGGGTATCCCGTTCGCGATCAAGGACAATATCGACCTTGCCGATGCGCCGACGACAGCCGCGTGCCCGGCATTTTCATATGTGGCGGAACGCTCCGCACGCGTCGTCGAGCGTCTGGTCGCCGCCGGCGCCATCCCGATCGGCAAGACCAATCTCGACCAGTTCGCCACGGGGCTGGTCGGCGTTCGCTCCCCCTATGGTGTCCCGGAGAACACGTTCGACAAGCGTTACATCCCCGGCGGTTCGTCGTCGGGATCGGCAGTCGCGGTCGCGGCGGGGCTCGTGTCGTTTGCGCTCGGCACCGATACGGCCGGATCGGGTCGCGTGCCGGCCGGCTTCAACAATCTCGTCGGCCTGAAGCCCACGAAAGGACTGCTGTCGACGAGCGGATTGGTTCCCGCCTGCCGGACGCTCGACGTGATCTCCGTTTTTGCGCTTACGGTTCCCGACGCGCTCGCCGCGACCCGGGCGGCCGCCGGATTCGATGCTTCCGATCCATATTCGCGCGCCGAGGCCGATCGAACGGCGCTCACCCTGCCGCCGGCACCGAGAAGTTTCCGTTTCGGCGTGCCGCGCGGCGATCAGTTGAGGTTCTTCGGCGACACGGAGGCCGAGCGTCAGTACCGGGCGGCCCTGAAGCGGCTTGAGAAACTGGGCGGGATACCGGTCGAGTTCGATTTTGCGCCATTCAAGGAAACGGCCGATCTTCTCTATGACGGTCCGTGGGTCGCCGAGCGCTATGCCGCGATTGAGAAGCTAATGCGCGAACGACCGGATGAAATCCATCCGACGACGCGCGCGGTCATCGCGAACGCGGCAAAGTACGATGCGGTCGCGACGTTCAGGGCCTTCTACCGTCTTGAAGAACTCAGGCGGCGCGCGTCGGGCGTATGGGACGCGATCGACCTGATGGCGCTGCCGACCAGTGGCACGATCTTCACCCTGGCCCAGCTTGCGGCCGAACCAATCCGGCACAACACCGAACTTGGCTACTACACGAATTTCGTCAATCTGCTCGACCTCTCCGCTCTTGCCGTACCGGCCGCCATGCGAAGCGACGGATTGCCGACCGGCATCACGCTGATCGGGCAGGCCTGGCAGGACGCGTGGCTTGCCGGAATTGGCGACGCGTTCCATCGCGATGCCGGTCTGCCCCTCGGGGCGACCGGCGCGCCGATGCCGGCACCCGCCACCACGGTTTCCGGGCCCGCGCGATCGATCCGGGTGGCGGTCGTGGGGGCGCATCTTTCGGGCATGCCGCTCAACGGCCAGCTCGCCGAGCGTGGCGGGCGGCTCGTGCGCAAGGCCAAGACGGCGGCCGCCTATCGCCTCCATGCGCTTGCCGACACGGTGCCACCCAAACCCGGCCTCGAGCGGGTCGGCGACGGCGGGGTCGCGATCGAGATCGAGATCTGGGAGCTTCCGATGTCCGAATTCGGCTCGTTCGTCGGGCTCGTACCGCCGCCTCTTGCGATCGGCTCGATCGAGATCGATGATGGAACCTGGTGCAAGGGATTCGTCTGCGAGCCGGCTGCCTTGCGGGCGGCCCGCGACATTACCCGGTTCGGCGGTTGGCGCGCCTACATCCAGGACATGGCTCAGCAATGAACCTCGATGCCTATACGCGCCATGAGCGCGTGAAGATTTCCGGAGCCGAAGACGGGCCGCTTCGTGGCACCGTGTTCGCGGCCAAGGACAACTACGACATCGCCGGCCATCGCACCGGCGCCGGCAGCCCGACCTGGCTGCAGACGCACAACAAGGCGACGAAGACGGCCGACGCCATCCAGGCGCTGCTCGACGCGGGCGCCATGCTGCTCGGCAAGACCCTGATGGACGAACTGGCCTATGGCCTGACCGGCCGCAACGTTCATTACGGCGTGCCGGCCAATCCGGCGGCGCCCGATCGGGTGCCGGGCGGCTCGTCGTCCGGGTCCGCTGCCGCCGTCGCCGGACGGGCGTGCGACTTCGCGCTTGGCACGGACACCGGCGGCTCCATCCGCGTTCCGGCGAGCTACTGCGGCATTTTCGGCATGCGGGCGACGCACGGGCGCATTTCGGCGGGCGGGATCGTGCCGCTTGCGCCGTCGTTCGACGCCGTCGGCTGGTTCGCGCGCGATGCCGATCTGCTGGAACGGGTCGGCCGTGCCTTGCTCGACGAAAGCAAGGCGCCCGAAGAACCCACCCGTCTGCTCGTCGCGACCGATGCGATGCGCCTTGCCGACGGCGATGTCTACTCTGCCCTGCTCCCCTGGATCGGTCGCGCGAAGTCGTTCTTCGATCTCGCTTACGACATCGAGATCGCGGGTGCCGGCCTCGCGAACTGGGTGGAGACGTTCAGGATTCTTTCCGCATCAGAAGCGTGGGCATGTCACGGCGAATGGATCAGCGAAGTGCAGCCGCGCCTCGCGCCCGACGTGGCGGCACGGTTCGATTTCGGCCGCACCGTCACCCGCGATGCCGTCGCCGAGCACGCCAAGAAGCGCGACGCCGTCCGCCAGCGGATGTCCGAACTGCTGACCGAAGGCACGATTCTCTGCATTCCGACGGCCGCGACCGCGGCGCCGCTGCGCGAAGCCGACGAGGCGACGTTCGACCGCGTCCGCCAGCGCACGCTGCCACTCACCTGCATCGCCGGCCTTGCGGGGTTGCCGCAGATATCCCTGCCCGCCGGCTTTGCCCAGGATGCCCCGGTCGGCGTTTCGTTCATCGCCCCGCCGGGCGAGGACGCGATGCTTCTCAATTTCGTGCGCATCCTCGCATCGCCAAACGAAACGGAAGCAGCACCCGATGCCCAGCCCGAAGCGTAAGCAGCCGAACTACCCGCGCGATCTGGTCGGCTATGGCCGCAATCCGCCGCACGCGCGCTGGCCGAACGGCGCGCGCATCGCGGTTTCGTTCGTCGTCAATTACGAGGAAGGCGGCGAACGCTCGATCCTCCACGGCGACAAGGAATCGGAAGTCTATCTCCAGGAGGTCGTCGGCCTCGTGCCACGCCAGCGGCGACGCGACGAGAGCACGGAAAGCATCTACGAGTACGGCAGCCGGGCCGGGTTCTGGCGGATCTTGCACGAATTCGAGAAACGCCGGCTGCCGTTCACGTCCTGGGCCGTGGGCATGGCGCTCGCACGCCATCCCGACGCCGGAAAGGCAATGGCCGAAGGCGGTCACGAAGTGGCGAGTCACGGCTGGCGCTGGATCGACTACCAGAAAATGCCGATCGCGGAAGAGCGTAAGCATTTCAGGATGGCGATCGACGCCATCCGGAAGGCGACGGGTGCTGCACCGGTCGGCTGGTACACCGGCCGGATGTCGTCCAACACGCGCGCGCTCGCGACCGAGTTCGGCATGCTCTATGACAGCGACGCCTACAACGACGATCTCCCGTACTGGACGAAGGTCGGGAAGAAGCCGCATCTGGTCGTGCCCTACACGCTCGACGTCAACGACATGAAGTTCGGCACCGCGCAGGGCTTCAACACCGGCGATGACTGGTTCGCCTACGCGCGCGATGCCTTCGATGTCCTCTACGAAGAAGGCGCCGAAACCCCGAAGATGATGACGCTGGGGTTACATCTGCGCCTGATCGGGCGGCCGGGCCGGTTTCGCGCCCTGCAGCGGTTCATGGACCATGTCGAGAAGCGCGAGAAGGTCTGGGTCGCGCGACGCATGGACATCGCACGGCACTGGATCAAGACGCACCCCTTCGAAGGATAGGCGCTTGGGCGATCTGGCAGACTATTCGCGCTTCCTCGTCACGTTGCTGGCCATCTTGACGCCGTTCGCGGCGATTCCGGTGTTCCTGGCGCTGACCGCCGGACAGGACGACCGCTTCCGCTCGCGCACGGCCGACATGGCCGCCACGACCGTCTTCGTCGTCCTGCTCGTGTCGGCGCTGACCGGCGACGTGCTGTTGCGCGTGCTTGGAACGAGCCTCGACGCATTCCGGGTCGGTGGCGGCATCGTGCTGTTCCTGATGAGCCTGTCGATGCTGAATGCCCGCGTCTCGGCCGTCCAGCAGACGCAGGAGGAAGCCGACGAGGCCGGCCAGAAGCCCGCGCTCGGCGTCGTGCCCATCGGCATTCCGCTGCTTGTCGGGCCCGGTTCGATCTCCTCGACGATCATCGAGGCGAAGCGGAGCGTCGAATTCGCCCATCTTGCGGCGGTCGTCGCGTGCATCGCTCTCGTATGCGTCGTCGTCTGGGTCACGCTTCGCCTGGCCGATCCGATCGGGCGTCGGCTCGGCCGCACCGGTCTCAACATCCTCAACCGCATTTTCGGGCTGCTGCTGGCGGCGATCGCCGTCCAGATCGTGTCGGTCGGTCTGACCGGGCTATTCCCCGCTCTTGCGGGCCTGCGCACGTAGCTCGAAGCGCTGCACCTTGCCCATCGCGTTGCGGGGCAACGCTTCGACGAAGCGGAACGCCTTGGGCCATTTGAAGCGCGCGAGCCGGTCTTCCAGAAATTCGCGCAACCCAGCCCCGTCGATATCGGCACCGGTCCGCAGCACCACGAATGCGACCGGCACCTCGCCCCAGCGCGCGTCCGGCCGGGCGACGGCCGCGCACTCGGCGACGGCCGGGTGCGCCGAAAGCGCCGCCTCGATTTCCGCCGGATAGATATTCTCGCCGCCGGAAATGATCATGTCCTTCTTGCGCTCGTCGACCCACCAATTCCCGTTCGCGTCGATGCGGCCGAGATCGCCGGTCCGGAACCAGCCGTCAACGAAACCTGCTTCAGTGCCTTCCGGATCGCGCCAGTAGCCGCGCGCGACATTGGGACCGCGGATGAGGATCTCCCCGCCGTCGAGCTTCGCTTCGCAATGCAGTGCCGGTTGCCCCGTCGACCCGACATTGGCGAGCGCGTCGTCCCGCTTCTGGTAGATCGCGATGGGGCCGGTCTCGGTGGCGCCGTACACCTGCGCGACCGGAAGGCCGCGCGCGTGGAAGGCCTCGATCAGCGGAACCGGAACGACCGATGAACCGGCACCGACCATCCGCAAGCTCGAAAGATCGGTTGTCGGCCATGCCGGGTGCTCGATCATCGCCTTCATCACGGCCGGTACGACGAGGGAAAGCGTCGGGCGACAGGTCGCGATCGCCGAAAGCGTTTCCGCCGGATCGAAGCGGCGCAGCAGGACGATCTCCGCCCCCAGCGAAAGCGCCGGAACGGTCTGGATATTCAGGCCGCCGACGTGAAACATCGGCAGGAACGTCAGAATCCTGTCCCGCGCGGTCATGTCGTGCATGTGCTGGCTGTTGACCGCGTTCCATGAAACGGCCGACTGAGTAAGAATGGCACCCTTGGCTCGGCCGGTCGTTCCCGACGTATAGACGAGAAGCACCGGCAGATCGGGATTGCCGGCACGGACGCAGGGGCCGACCGGCAGCTTGTCCAGTCCGTCGAGCCAGATCGGATCCAGGCTCCCGATGCTGGCCGAAAACGCCCGCTCGCCGATCAGCAGCTTCGGTTCGCAATCGCCGAGGATCTGCGCGTGTTCGGCCGGAGCAAGGCGCCAGTTGAGCGGGACGAGAATCGCGCCGAGCCGCGCGCATGCGAACAGCAGCGCGAGATAGTCCGGATGATTCGTCGACAGGAGCGCCACCCTGTCGCCGATGCCGATGCCGCGCGCCGCAAGCGCGCCGGAAAGGCGGTCGACTCGGAGCGCCAGCTCACGATAGCCGATCTTTCTGTCTTCGAAGGAAATCGCGGTCCGTTCCGGCGTGCGCGCGGCGTGCCTTTCGATCCAGACCGAAAGATCGGTCATTCGTCGCGCTCGCCCGGCTCGTAGAGCGCTTCGCGGCCAAGCCGGTCGAGGCAGAGCTCGGCCGTCCACGGAAGCATCAGCGAACCGCAGCGGCTATCGCGATAGAGGCGCTCCAGCGGCAGCGATTTCAGCATCGACTGCCCGCCGCATGTCCGGATCGCGAGACGGCACAGATCGTTGGCGTTCTCCATGATCGTGTACTGCGTCGCGTAGGCTTCGAGACGCACCTGCTTGGAGGGATTCACCTTCGCGGCATCGATGGTGCGTTCGAACAGCGCGCGCGTCTGCGCGAGCTTGATGAACATCTCGGCGACGGCGATCTGCTTGGTAGGATACATCCGCCGTTTCACCGGTGGCTGGCCGGGCGTTTCGCCGCGCAGGTACTGGACCGTGAAGTCGTAGGCAGCCTGCGCGATTCCCATATAGGTCGGCGACAGCGTCATGAACATGTGCGGCCAGGCGGACGCCGCCTTGAAATAGAGGCCGCGCGGCAGCAGCTGTGCGTCGTCCGGCACGAACACGTCCTTCAGGATCAGCGTGCGCGAAACGGTCCCGCGCATCCCGAGCGGGTCCCAGTCGCCGGTTATTGTCAGGCCCGAAGCCTCCTTCGGCACAGCCATGTAGAGCGTGTCGCGCACCGACCGATCCCCGCGATCTTCGGTGCACAGGATTCCGTAATAATCGGCCGCGCCGGAAAGCGACGCGAAGATCTTCTTGCCGTTGATCACCCAGCCGCCATCGGCCTTCGTCGCCAACGTGCCGAACGGGGCACGGCCGGCAGCCGCCGCGGATCCTTCCGAAAAGGGCTGCGCATAGATGGCCCCCTTCTCGACGATGCGCCGATAGTGGCCGGCCCGCAGGCTCTCGAGCTCGGCGCGCTGCGCGTCCGTCATGTCGAGATCGTCGGCGAGCGGCCCGGTCCACAGGGCCGAACACGCATGCATGTTGAACGTGAGGGCCGTCGCCCCGCACCAGCGCCCCATTTCGGCCGCGACCCGGCAATAGGTCGCGAAATCCGCCCCCATGCCGCCGTAGCGCTTGGGAACGCACAGCGCGAGCAGGCCCGATTCCCGGAGATCGGCATAGTTCTCGAACGGAAAGCTGGCCTCCCGGTCGTATCGCTCGGCTCGCGGCGCGAACTTCTCGCGGCCCAGCGTCTCGACCTTCTCGATCAGCGATTCAAGCATCTTCGGGCTCCGTGGAATCGAGGAAGGCGAGTACGGCCGCGTCGAACGCATCGGGATCCTCGAGATTCGCGAGATGGCCGCAACCGGGCAACGACACGAACTTCGCGCCGGCGATCTTGCCGGCCATCTTCTCCATCATCTCGGCCGGCGCGTTCGTGTCGCGCTCGCCCGCAAGCACCAGCGTCGGGCAGTCGATCCGCGGCAGGTCCGGCCGGCCGTCGAACGTGACGATCAGGCGGATCGCCGCGGCAAACGCCGCGACCGGAACCTGTCCCACGCAGGCTTGCGCGAACTCGCGCGCGGATCTGCCTGCCTTCGGGCCGACAAGGCTTGCGACCGTCGCTTCCGCAAGGTCGGCCATCGTTTTCCCGGTCTCGAGCGGCGCAAGACGCTGGCGCACGAACTCGCGCTGCCAGTCCCCGTCCGGACGGCCGAAGGCCGGGCTGGTCGCCGAAAGGATCAGCGAGCGGGTGCGTCCGGGATGCCGCACCGCGAATGTCTGCGCGACCATTCCGCCGATCGAATGGCCGAGGATGTGGGCACGCTCGACTTTCTCCCTGTCGAGCAGGCGCGCAAGCGCATCGGCAAGCGAATTCCAGTCCAGCGGTGAAATCGGCTCCGAACATCCGTAACCGGGCATGTCCCAGGCCAGCAAGCGCAAGCGCCGGGCAAGCCGGATCGATTGCGGCCTGAACGCCCGATGGTCCGTGCCGACGCCATGCAGCAGGACCAGCGGCGGCCCGTCCCCCGTCGCGTAGACAGCCGGTATCGGTGCGGAAGCGTCCATGCCGTCGATCTTAACCCTTCGGCGATTTATATGAAATGGCATATAATGATGCCGTGCCCCGCTTCGTCGACGACTATCTCTCGTATCTGCTGTCCGCCGCAAGCGAGCGGGTCAGCCGCGAATTCCATCGCCAGCTCCGGCCCTACGGCCTGTCTGTCCACAAATGGCGCGTCCTCGCGACCCTGTCGGACGGCGACGCGCTGAGCGTGGGCGATCTCGCCTCCATCGTCCTGATGCAGCAGCCGACCTTGACGAAGCTGGTCGCCCGCATGGCCAAGGAAGGGCTTCTTTCCCTGCGCACCGATCCGGCCGACAGGCGCCGGACGCTCGTGCGGATTGCCGCTCCGGGGCGACGGAAGGTCGCGCCCCTTCTCGCGCGCGCGAAAACGCACGAGCGCGCATGTCTGGCCTCCTATTCGGCGGCGGAAGTCGCTAAGGTGAAACGAATTCTCAAGGACCTGTTGCGCCGGAGCGAGACAAGATGAGACCCCGTCCCCATAGCATCCAGAACCTGACCATCCGCAAGCCCGGTGCCGGATCGGCGATCGGCGGGGTCATATCCGGCCAGGCAAAGGATGCGATGGAAATCGGGGCGGAAATCCTCGCCCAGGGCGGCAATGCCGTCGATGCGGCCATTGCCGCCAGCTTCGCCCTTGCCACCGCAGAGCCGTGGAACAGCGGGCTCGGCGGCATCGGCTTCCTGATGTACCGCCCGGCCGATACCGGCAAGGTCCAGGTCGTCGATTTCGGGCCGCAGGCGCCCGCGCGCCTTGATCCCTCGCACTTCCCGCTGACCGGCCGCCAGGGCGGTGACCTGTTCGGCTGGCCCGAAGTCGTGGGCAACAAGAACGTCCACGGGCCGCTGTCCATCGCCGTTCCGGGTCAGGTCGACGGCATGGCGCTTGCGCTCGAGAAATTCGGCACGTTGCCGTGGGAGATGCTGCTCGAACCGGCGGCCCGACTTGCGGATCGAGGCCTGCCCGTCGATTTCTGGACGACGCTCAAGGTCTCGGCCGGCGCCAGAGACCTGCATCGCTATCCTTCGTCGCGCGACATCTATCTTCCCGGCGGCTTTCCGCCGACCACCGAAAGCGGCAATCCGCAGGCCTATCTTGGCATGGGGAACCTTGCCGCGACGATCCGGCGGCTGCAGTTGAAAGGCGCGCGGGATTTCTACGAAGGCGCCATCGCGGCGGACATCGCCGACGACACGCAGGCCCTCGGCGGCGTGCTGACGCGCGAGGATCTCGCCGGCTATCGCGCCCGCCTCGTCGAGCCGCACCTCACCCGCTATCGCGGCGCGGATTTCGCGTGCGCACCAGTCGGCACCGCCGGGCCGACGCTCGCGCGCGTCCTGCAACTTCTGGAGCCGATGCTTTTCCGGCCCTTCGGGGCCGACACGGCCAGCTTCGTCGCCTATGCCGATGCCCTGCGGCAGGCTTATGTCGAGCGGCTCGCCGGCACGCCGGCCGCGTCCGGCCCCGCGACGAGCACGACGCATCTCAACGTCGTGGACCGGCACGGCAACGTCGTCGCGTTGACCCAGACGCTACTGTCGTCGTTCGGCAGCCGCCTCGTGCTGCCGCGTACGGGCATCCTGATGAACAACGGCATCATGTGGTTCGACCCGCGCCCCGGCCGGCCGAACTCGATCGCGCCCGGCAAGCGCCCGTTGACCAACATGTGCCCGACGATCGTCTCGAAAGACGGAAAGCCGTGGATCGCGGTGGGCGCTTCCGGCGGCCGACGCATCCTGCCGTCCGTCGCCCAGCTGCTGTCGTTCATCGTCGATCACGGGATGGATCTCGATGGCGCCTTCCATCAGCCGCGCATCGATGTCTCGGGCGGCGATTTCGTCGAATACGATCCGCGCCTTCCGATCGACACGCAGTCCGCGCTCGTCACCCGCTATCAGGCCCGCGCCGTCGAGCATACGGTCTTCCCGGCGAGCTATGCCTGCCCCTCGGCGATCCTGATCGACCCGGCGACCGGCGGACGCACCGGGATGTCGGACACGAACAGCCCCTGGTCGGCCGCGATCTCGGTCTGAGGTGCCGCAATGAGCGACAAGCGCCTCTGGAAGACCCTTTCGTCACGCGAGGTCTATTCGGCGCCGCCGTGGGTGCGCGTCGTCGATGACCGGATCGAGCTGCCCGACGGACGGATCGTCGAAAGTTTCCACCGCATCCTGCTGCCCGACTATTCGATCCTGTTTCCGGTGCTCGAAGACGGGCGCGTTCTCGCGATGCGCAGCTACCGGCACGGTGCTGGCGAAATCGTCCTCGGATTTCCGGGCGGCGGGATCGACGCCGGCGAAACGCCGCTTCAGGCGGCACGGCGCGAACTGCTCGAGGAAACCGGCCACGCGGCGGCGGATATCGTTCCCCTCGGAGCCTACATCACGGGTGCCAATGTCCGCGGCGCCAAGTGCCATTTTTTTCTTGCGACCGGGTGCCGCCAGATCGCCGAACCCGACTCAGGCGATCTGGAAGAGCAGGAACTCCTCCGCCTGACGCGAGCGGAGGTCACGGCTGTCCTTCGTGAAAACCGCTTCCACGTCCTCGCCCATGCGGCAATCACCGCACGCGCCCTGCTGGAATGGGACGAAAAATGAGCGACCCCAATGTCGTCGATGACCTCGAGCGCCTCGAAGCGCTCTACGGCACGCCGGTCCGGCGCTCGCTCGACAAGGAAATCGACCATCTCGATGCGCGCTATCGCGCTTTCGTCGAAGCCGCACCCTTCGTGGCGCTGGCCAGTTCGGGCCCCGGCGGCCTTGATGTAAGTCCGCGCGGGGATGCGGCGGGATTCGTCGCCGTCGAGAACGAGAGGACCCTGCTTCTTCCCGACCGCCGCGGCAACAACCGGATCGATACGCTTCGCAATATCGTGGCCGATCCGCGCGTGGCGCTTCTCTTTCTCGTGCCGGGAATCGGGGAAACGCTCCGCGTGAACGGGCGCGCGTCCATCTCGATCGATCCGGGGCTACTCGCGCGCTTTGCCGTCGACGGCAAGGCGCCGAAGTCGGTTCTCGTCGTAGCGATCGAGCGTGTCTATTTCCAGTGTTCGCGCGCGGTCGTCCGCGCGGATCTCTGGAATCCCGAGAAGCGGCTGCGGCGCGAAGCCCTGCCGACGGCTGGCCAGATACTCGAAGCCCTGAGCCCCGATCCGTTCGACGGCCGCGCCTACGATGCCGAGCTGCCGGCGCGCGTGGCGACCTCGCTCTATTGAGACAGCTCGCTGCCGGCGATCCGCCGGAGCACGACCATGGCGGCGAACGAAACCAAGGTTGCCGTCGCGCAGACCGCGAGCCCGGCAGCCGGCCCCGCCGTCTCGCTTGCGGCTGCGATGACGAAGGGTGCGGTCGCGAAGACGAGATTCATCGGCAATCCCATCTTGCCGAGAACGGTCGCATACCCGGCCCGGCCGAAGAGGACGAGCGGCGCGATCGCTCGGACGATGGTGTTCGCGCCTGCCCCCAGGCCGTAGCCGATGACCATCAAGAACAGCAGGGCGGCACTTCCCCCGAACAGGAGCGGCAGGAACAACGCCACGGAAATCGTGGCCAGGCTGACGAAACCGATATCGAGGATCGGGATCCGATGCCCGAACGCCGTTTCGGCCGCGCGCGCCACCATCTGGGCCGGCCCCATGATCGCCCCGACCATCACCGATACGGCCGCAGGCTGGCCATAGGCGCGCGCGATCTCGACCAGGTGAAGCGGCAGCCCCCACGTCACGAACCCGATGCACGAAAACGCGACGGCCATCGCCCAGAAGGCGCGGCGGCGCTGCCGCGGATCGGAAATGCCGCCGGGTTCGGCACTCCCGGCCGGGTCGGCGGGATCCCGTGGAATCGGCCGCACGACGATCGCCAAGTGGAGCGGCACGCAGATCGCCAACTCGATCGCCGAGAATAGAAAGCATATGCCACGCCACCCCAGTACCGGCTCAAGCAAGGACATTGTCGGCAGGAAGACGACAGTGGTCACGCTGCCGACAAGCGTCATCAGCCCGATGGCCCGCCGCGCGGCACCGGGCACGAGCAGGGCCACGGCAGCAAAGGGGGTCTGGATCAGTACCATCGGCATGCCGAACCCCATGACCAGCCACGCGAGGACGAAGCTCGCGAGCCCGTCGGCCATGCCCAGCAGGCCGAGGCCGATCGCCATGAGGACCGACCCGAGAACAAGCACGCGCCGGGGACCGTCGCGATCCACCTGCCGGCCGACCTCGGTGCCGATGAACGCGGCGACGACGAGCATGATCGTCACGCCCGAGAAAACGACCGTCGGCCGCAAACCGAGATCGGCGGAAATCCGCTCGACCAGCATCGCCGGAACGAAATAGGTCGAGCCCCAGCCGATGATCTGAGTCGTCGCCAGCGCGATCACGCCGCGCTGCCGGTGCAGCGCGATCATGGCGGGACCGGCATCTGCCACGGGCGCACGCGCTCGATGGCACGCGCCGCGCGCAGGACCAGACGGTCTTCGTAGTGGCGCCCGACGAGCTGCGCCGCCATCGGCAGGCCGTTCGAGTGCAGGCCCGCCGGAATGCTCGCGGCCGGCTGGCGCGTCATGTTGAAGGGGTAGGTAAATGGGGTCCAGTCGATCCAATAGGCCTGATCGGGCGTTGCGACATCCTGTCCGGCCGCAAAGGCCGTTATCGGAAGCTGCGGCGTCAGGAGCAGGTCAAAACGGCGATGAAACCGGGCCATGGCTTCCGTCGCGCGCACGCGCGCCGCATCGGCCGCGAGATACTCCTGCGCCGAAAGCTCCATGCCGGCTTGCGTGGTCGCCACGAGCCCGGGATCGCATTCCGTCCAGCGCTCGCGCGGATAGCCCTGCAGGGGTCGCGCGAGACCGGCCGTCCAAAGCCGATAGAACGTGTCCCGCACGTCGCCCATATCCGGCTCGGCCGGCTCGACCGATGCGCCGAGATCGGCAAGGGCGCCGGCCGTGGCGTCGATCGCCGCAGCGATTTCCGGATCGACCGTCGCCGTGCCGAGGCGGGGGCTGTATCCGATCCGCAATCCCTTGACGCCCTTCTCGAGGTCGTGAATCCATGAGCCCGCGTCGCGAGGAAGCGCGAATACGTCGCGGTCGTCCGGCTGCGCGATCGCTTCCATCATCCGCGCCGCGTCCTCGACGCCGCGTGTCATCGGGCCGATATGCGCGAGCAGCCCTGCCGGCGAGGCGGGATAGGCCGCGACGCGCCCGAATGTCGGCTTCAGCCCGAAGATGCCGCAGAACCCGGCCGGCATCCGGATCGATCCGCCGCCATCCGTACCGACATGAAGCGCGCCCATGCCGAGCGCCGCGGCGACGGCGGCACCCGCCGACGATCCGCCGGCGGTGCGTGTCCGGTCCCACGGATTGCGCGTGATCCCGGTCAGCGGTGAATCACCGATCCCCTTCCAGCCAAACTCCGGCGTCGTCGTCTTGGCGAGCAGGACAGCATTGGCCTCGCGAAGGCGGGCGACCGCCGGCGCATCCTCGTTCCATTGCTGGTCGCGCGGGACGAGTTTCGAGCCGCGCAGCGTCGGCCATCCCTTCGTGAGGAGAAGGTCCTTGATCGTCGCGGGCACGCCATCGAGCGTGCCTGCCGGCTCGCCGCGGACCCATCGCGCTTCCGAAAGACGGGCTGATGCGAGCGCCGCCTCCTCGTCGACGAGGCAGAAGGCGTTGTAGATCGAATCGAAGCGGGAAATCCGGGCAAGGCATGCCTGCACCGCCTCGACCGGCGAAAACCTGCGCCGCGCATAGCCGGCAAGGAGTTCGGCGGCGGAAAGCAGTGCGAGATCGGACATTTGTGACTCCGGACGGGAGCGCTATGCTCGCACGTCTGCCGCCCGTTCCGAAAGAGCCCGTGCCATGCGTCTCGTTCTCGCCATGCTCAAGCATGAAACCAACACGTTTTCGCCCGTCGTCACGGATGTCGAGCGGTTCTCGCAGTGGGGCCTCCAGTTCGGCGCGGATGTCGTGGCCGCCTACGAGAAGACCTCGATGCCGCTCGCGGCCTACATGAAGCTTGCCCGCGCGCGGGGTGCCGAGATCGTCACCCCGGTCGCCGCCGAAGCGATGCCCGGCGGGCTCGTGACGAAGGAAGCCTACGAGCATCTCGTGGCGCCGATCCTTGCGGCGATCGAAGAGGGGTGCGACGGCGCCCTGCTCGATTTGCACGGCGCCATGGTATGCGAACACACCGAAGACGGCGAAGGCACGCTGCTTTCCCGCATCCGTGCGATCCGGCCGGGCCTGCCGATCGCCGTCACATACGATCTGCATGCCAATCTTTCGGCCGAGATGGTCGCCAACTGCACGGCGATGATCGGCTACAAGACCTATCCTCACGTCGACATGTACGATGTCGCCGAGCGCGTCGGCCGCACCGTGATCGACGCGATCGACGGGAAATGCCGGCCTGTGATCGCCTGGGGCCGGCTGCCGCTGCTTTCGCAGACCCTGCGGCAAGGCACGGCCGATTCGCCGATGAAGGAACTCCAGGCGATGGCGGCTTCATTCGAAACGCGGCCGGGCATCCTGTGCGCGACCGTCTTCGGCGGATTTCCGATGGCGGACATCCCGATCGCCGGGAATTCGGCCGTCGTCGTCGCGGACGGCGACAAGGCGCTCGCAGCGGCCACGACGCAGACGCTCCTCGACGCCGCCTGGGATGCCCGCACCCTGTTCACGCACGTCCACGCGTCGCTGAAAGCGACCGTTGCCCGCGCCAAGGAGATCAATGCCGCACCCATCGTGCTGCTCGATCACGCAGACAATGTCGGCTCCGGCGGCACCTCCGACGTCATGACGGTGATTGCCGAAGTTCTGCGCCAGGAGCTTGAAGATGTCGCCGTCGCGACGGTGTGGGATCCCGCTGCCGTCGTGGCGATGCAGAAGGCGGGGCTCGGCGCGCGGGTCACGCTCGATCTCGGCGGGAAATGCGACATGCCGTCGATCGCCCTTTCCGGACGCCCCCTGCGCATCACGGGCACCGTGCGCAATCTTTCCGATGGCCGTTGGCGCGTGGAAGGCCCGATGTACACCGGCGTGCAGGTCGATACCGGCCCCACCGCCGTGCTCGATACGGGGCGGATGCGGATCGTCGTCGTTTCGCGTCATCACGAACCCTGGGATACGGGGATTTTCACCGCCAATGGCATCGATCCGGCCCGGCAGCGCTTCCTGTTGCTGAAATCGCGCATCCACTACAGGGCGGGCTTCGCGCCGCTGGCGCGCGCGACCTTCACGCTCGACGGCGACGGCGTCACGACCTCGGACAACGCGAAGCTCGCGTATCGCCGGGTCGGGCGGCCGGTCTACCCGCTCGATCCCGGTCCGTTCCCGCCGGCCATCGCGCAAGTGGTTTGACGCGCGTCCGGTCTGTGGCATGCTTTTGGCGCTCGAAACGCGAGGCGAACTGCGAACGAGACGACAGCGGAGGAGTTACGAGATGAAGAGCGCAATCAGAAGGCTTGCCACCGTGACCGCATTTGCGGTCGTCGCCGCCGGCCTTGGAATTTCCGGCACCGCATCCGCCCAGCAGAAAGTCATCAAGTTCATTCCGCACGCGAACCTGTCGTCGATCGATCCGATCACGACGACCGGCTATATCGTGCGCAACCACGGCTACCTCGTGTACGACACGCTGTTCGCGACGGATGCGAACTTCAAGATCCAGCCACAGATGGTCGACAAGTGGTCGTCGAGCCCCGACGGCTTGCGCTGGGAGTTCACGCTGCGCGACGGCCTCAAATTCCACGACGGCGCGCCGGTGCGCCCCGCCGACGTCATCGCGTCGCTGAAGCGCTGGTCGGCCCGCGACACGTTCGGCCAGGCGATGGCGGCGACGATCGACAGCTACGAGGCGATGGGCACCAACGGCTTCGCCATGAAGCTCAAGAAGCCCTTCCCGCTGATGATCGAGGCGCTCGGCAAGCTTTCGTCGAACGTGCCCTTCATCATGCCCGAGCGCGTGGCCAACACCGACCCGGCGCAGAACATCACCGACGCGACCGGATCGGGCCCGTTCCGTTTCGTGCGCGAACAGTGGGTGCCCGGCCAGATCGCGGTCTATGAGAAGTTTGCCGATTACAAGCCGCGCAGCGAGCCGCCCTCCTGGGCCGCGGGCGGCAAGGTCGTCAAGATCGACCGTCTCGAATGGCGCATCATCCCCGACCCGGCCGTGGCTTCGGCCGCACTCGCCGCCGGCGAAGTGGACTGGTACGAGCAGCCGCCGGTCGACCTGCTGCCGACGATGGCGCGCAACAAGGACATCAAGGTCGAGAATATCGATCCGCTCGGCTCGATCGCGATGCTGCGCTTCAACCACCTGCATCCGCCGTTCAACAATCCCGGTGTGCGCCGCGCCGTGATGATGGCCGTCAACCAGGCGGACTATCTGCAGGCCATCATCGGCGACAAGTCCTATTACAAGGAGTGCAAGTCGTTCTTCACCTGCGGCACGCCGATGGCTTCCGACGTCGGGGCGGCCGCCGCGGGCGGCAATGTCGACCGCGCCAAGCAGATGCTGCGCGACGCCGGCTACAAGGGCGAGAAGGTCGTCATCATCTCACCGACCGACATCCCGACGAACCACATCCAGAGCCTCGTCACCGAGGACCTTCTGAAGAAGATCGGGATGAACGTCGAACTCGTCGCGACGGATTGGGGCTCGGTCCTCGCCCGCCGCGGCAGCCGCAACCCCGCCGATCAGGGCGGCTGGTCGATCTTCCATACCTGGTGGGTCGGGCCGGACGTGGTCAATCCCGCGCTGCACGCACCGCTGCGCGGCAACGGCACGGCTTCGTGGCCCGGCTGGCCGACCGACGCAGCGATGGAAGCGCTGCGCGAGCGCTGGCTGGTCGCCCCCACCCTCGCCGACCAGGTGGCGATCGCCCGCGACATGCAGGCCCGCGCCTACGAGATGGTTCCCTACGTCACGACCGGCCAGTTCCAGCAGCCGATGGCGTTCCGCGCGAACATCAGCGGCATCATCGTGTCGCCGGTGCCGTTCTTCTGGAACGTCGACAAGCGCTGATCCGGCACAACGGACGACCGGGAGCGCCCGCCGCGTGTTTGCTTTCGTCGTCCGTCGAATACTGGCCACCATTCCCGTCATGGGGGTGGTGGCCATTTTCGTCTTCTCCCTGCTGTATTTCTCGCCCGGCGATCCGGCGGCCATCATCGCGGGCGACATCGCCACGGCCGAGGACGTCGCGCGCATCCGCCTCGCTCTCGGGCTCGACGAGCCGTTCCATATCCGCTTCGGGACATGGCTCTGGGCGATCCTGCACGGCGATCTCGGCAGCTCCATATTCTCGAACCTCCCCGTCACGACGCTCATCGGCCAGCGGCTGGAGGCGACGATCTCGCTTTCGATCACGACGTTGGTCTTCGCCGTCGCGGTCGCGGTGCCGCTCGGCGTCGTCGCGGCCTGGAAGGCCGGCGGCTGGATCGACCGGGCGGTGATGGCCTTCGCGGTCTTCGGCTTTTCCGTGCCGGTCTTCGTGCTCGGCTACCTGCTGATCTTCGGGTTCGCGCTGCAGCTCGACTGGCTGCCCGTGCAGGGATTCGTGTCGATCCGGGCGGGCTTCTGGCCGTTCCTGCGCCAGCTCATCCTGCCGTCCGTGGCGCTCGGCACCGTCTATATCGCGCTGATCGCCCGGATGACCCGCGCCTCGATGCTCGACGTGCTGAGCCAGGATTACATCCGCACGGCCAGCGCCAAGGGACTGCGGACCGACCGCGTCCTCCTCGTCCACGCGCTGCGCAACGCCGCCGTCCCGATCGTGACGGTGATCGGCATCGGCGTGGCGCTGCTGATCGGCGGCGTGGTCGTCACGGAAAGCGTCTTCGCGATTCCCGGCCTCGGCCGCATGACCGTCGACGCGATCCTGCGGCGCGACTACCCGATCATCCAGGGCGTGATCCTGATGTTCTCGTTCATCTACGTCCTCATCAACCTGCTGGTCGATCTCAGCTACACGCTGTTCGACCCGCGGATCCGGTACTGAGGCCGCGATGACTCTGACCGTCGTCGCTGCACCGTCGGAAGACCAGCTCAAGGGCCGCCGCCGCGCCTGGTGGCGCCGGCATCTCTCCATCGTCATCGGCGCGAGCCTGCTGGCGCTCGCCTTCGGGGCCGCGATCCTCGCGCCCTGGCTCGGCACGCAGGACCCCATGGCGCTTTCGCCGATCCGCCGCCTGCGCATGCCGTCCGAGCAGTTCTGGTTCGGCACCGACCCGCTCGGGCGCGATCTCTACAGCCGCGTCATCTATGGTGCACGCGCCTCGCTTTTCGTGGGATTCGCGGTCGCGGTGGCGGCCGTCCTGTCCGGCCTGTTCTTCGGGATGATCGCCGGCTTCAGCCGCTGGGTGGATGCCGTCCTGATGCGCGTGATGGACGGGCTCATGTCGATCCCGTCGGTACTGCTGGCGATCGCGCTCATGGCGCTTACGAAGGCCAGTCTCGGAAACGTCATTCTCGCGATCGCCATCGCCGAAGTGCCGCGCGTGACGCGGCTCGTGCGCGGCGTCGTCCTGGGCTTGCGCGAACAGCCTTTCGTCGAGGCCGCGATCGCCAGTGGAACGTCGACGGTGATGATCCTCGTGCGCCACATCCTGCCCAACACGATCGCGCCGCTGCTCGTGCAGGCGACGTATATCTGCGCTTCGGCGATCATCACCGAGGCGATCCTGTCTTTCATCGGCGCCGGGTTGCCGCCGTCGATCCCGACCTGGGGCAACATCATCGCCGACGGGCGCGCCGTGTTCCAGATCCGCCCGCACCTGATCCTGATTCCGGCCGCGTTCCTTTCGGTGACCGTGCTCGCGATCAACCTGCTCGGTGACGGGCTCCGCGACGCGCTCGACCCGCGCCTCGCGCGGCAGATGTGAGCGCCATGGACGGCAGAGCGCTCCTCGAGATCGAAGACCTTCGGACCCATTTCTATACCAGCGACGGGATCGTGCGGGCGGTCGACGGCGTCTCGTATTCGGTGAACGCCGGCGAAACGCTCGCGGTGGTCGGCGAAAGCGGATGTGGCAAGTCGGTGACGGCAATGTCGATCCTCCGCCTGCTTCCCTCGCCGCCCGCACGCATCGTTTCGGGCTCGATCCGCTTCGACGGGCGGGATCTGCTCGCCATCGGCGAAGACGAGATGCGGCATATCCGCGGCAACGAGATCTCGATGATCTTCCAGGAGCCGATGACAAGCCTCAATCCGGTCCTGACGGTCGGACGCCAGATCGCCGAGACGCTCGAATTGCACCAGGCTCTGGCGGCGGACGCCGCCCACGGGCGGGCAGTCGAGATGCTCGACCTCGTCCGGATTCCAGACCCGGCGCGCCGCGCGGGCGAGTATCCCCACCAGCTTTCCGGCGGCATGCGCCAGCGGGTAATGATCGCCATGGCGCTCGCCTGCAATCCCAAGCTCCTGATCGCCGACGAGCCGACGACGGCGCTCGACGTCACGATCCAGGCGCAGATCCTCGAACTGATGCTGGATCTCAAGCGCAAGATCGGCGCCGCGATCATCCTGATCACGCACGATCTGGGCGTCGTCGCGGAAACCGCCCAGCGCGTCGTCGTCATGTATGCGGGCCGCAAGGTCGAGGAAGCGTCGGTCGAAGCGCTCTTCGAGCGGCCGCGGCATCCCTACACGCTCGGCCTGATGGGCTCGATCCCGCGTCTCGGCGCGGGCGAAGACGGCGCGCGCCAGCGCCTGACCGAGATCCCCGGGATCGTGCCGCGCCTGACGCAACCGATCGCCGGCTGCGCGTTCGCCGAAAGATGCGCCTTCGTCGTCGACAAGTGCCGCATCGCGCCGCCGCCGCTCGGCGAATGCGGGCCAGGCCACCTTTCCGCGTGCTGGCGCAGCGCGGATCTGCCGGTGCCACCCCGATGACCGATCCGCTGCTGCAGGTCACCGACCTCAAGAAGCACTACCCCATCCGCGGCGGCCTGTTCGGCCGGACGGGAGCGAAGGTCTACGCGGTCGATGGCATCAGCTTCCATGTGGACGCCGGCGAGACTCTCGGCCTCGTCGGCGAATCCGGCTGCGGAAAATCGACGGCCGGCAAGACGATCCTGAAGCTGGTCGAACCGACCTCCGGCACGATCAGTCTCTTGGGAAAGCGCATCGACGCGCTCGACCGGGCTGCGATGTGGCCGCATCGCCGCGATCTCCAGGTGGTCTTCCAGGATCCGTACTCGTCCCTCAGCCCAAGGCTCTCGGCCGGCGCGATCGTGGCCGAACCCCTGACGAATTTCGGCATCGCGAAGGGCGCCGAAGCGCGCGAGCGCGTCGCCTGGCTGTTCGGGAAAGTCGGCCTGCGCCCCGAACAGATGGATCGCTATCCCCACGAATTCTCCGGCGGCCAGCGGCAGCGCCTTGGCATCGCGCGGGCGCTTGCGGTCCGGCCCAAACTGATCGTGGCCGACGAACCGGTATCGGCCCTCGACGTTTCCGTGCAGGCGCAGGTCATCAACCTGATGACCGACCTGCAGGCCGAGTTCGGCGTCTCGTTCCTGTTCGTGGCGCACGATCTCGCCGTCGTGGAACATATCAGCCACCGCGTCGCGGTCATGTATCTTGGCAAGATCGTCGAGATCGCCGATCGCCGGACGATTTTCGCGGATCCGCAGCACCCGTACACGCAAGCGCTTCTGTCCGCGGCACCGCAACCCGATCCGAAGCGCAAACGCAAACGCATCATCCTCAGCGGCGACGTCCCTTCGCCGATCAATCCGCCGGCCGGGTGCCGCTTCCACACGCGCTGCCCCTATGCCGAGGCACGCTGCCGGATCGAGGAACCCCAGACCAGGGAACTGGCGCCCGGGCACCTTGTCGCCTGCCATCTGCGATAGCCCGGACTCTCTCAATCCGCGAGCGCGGCCTCGATCCACGCCGCATGCGCGATCAGCGCATTGTCCTCGTTGTGCGGGCCGACGAGCTGGATCGCGAGCGGCAGGCCATTTCCCGCCTCGCCGGCCGGAAGCGCGATGCAGGGATTCCCGAGAAGCGTCCACATCCGGTTGAACACCGGATCGCCGGTCCGCTCGAGCCCCCGGGGTGCGGCACCCGGTGCCGCCGGCGTCAGGACCAGATCGCTGTCGCGCCACACCTGCGCAAGACGGTTCCGGCATTTCGTCGCGAGCGCCTTGGCAGCCGTTTCCTCCCGGATCCCGACCTTGTCGCCGTCGTCCAGCATTTCCCTGAGCCGCTCCGACAGGAGCTTGGGATGCTCCGTGCGTTCGCGCGCCAGGGCGGCAGCGGCTTCGCGCATCATGATCGAAAGCTGGGCGTCGTTCAGCCCGTCCCACGTCTCGTCGGGGTCGAATGCGCTGACTCTCGCGCCGGCGCCGATAAGCCGTCCGACCACGCGCTCGAACATCGCGTGCGTCTCCGCATCGGCCTCGTGCCAATAGGGCGTGCGGCAGATCGCGATCCGCGGTGCGGGACGGTCCGCATCGCCGATCCCCGCCACGGGTGCGCCGGTGAAGGCGCGCCGCACCGGATCGAGATCGGCGACCGCCCGGCAGAACACGCCCAACGTGTCGAGCGAAGGCGATAGCGGCTTGATGCCCGCCATGTCCGCCCAGCCATAGGTGCCCTTGTAGCCGACCACGCCGCAGAACGCGGCGGGCCGGATCACCGAACCGGCCGTCTGCGTTCCCAGCGCGATCGGAACCTGGAAGTCGGCGACGGCCGCGGCCGAGCCCGACGACGAGCCGCCCGGCGTATAGCCGCGCAGATGCGGATTGTGCGTCGGCCCCGGCGTGAAATAGGCGAATTCGGTCGTGACCGTCTTTCCCAGCACGATGGCACCCGCGGCGACGAGCTTCTTGACGCATGCCGCGTCCGCCTTCGGGCGATTGTCGGCGTAGATGGCCGAGCCATAGCCCGTGGGCAAGGTCGACGTATCGATCAGGTCCTTGATGCCGACCGGAATGCCATGGAGCGGCTGGTTGCGGGCAAGCCGGTCGAGCGAAACCGCGCGCGCCGAACTGTCCTTGCGATCGACATGCACCCAGGCGCGGACATCCCTGTCGCGCTCCTGGATGCGCGAAAGGCAGGCGCGCAGAAGCGTCTCGGCATCGAGCTTCCCGCCACCGATGGCGGCGCGCATGGCAGTTGCGGTGAGGCGTTCGGGATTCGGCGTCAGATGCGGCTTTGTCATGCTGCCGCATAATACCGCGCCTATCGTGCCATGCTACCCAAATCAGGTTCTGTCAGGCGTCGACGTTTTCATCGAGCGCATATCCGGCCGAACGGACCGTGCGGATGATGTCGGTGTCGCCCGGCGAATTGACGGCCTTGCGAAGACGGCGGATATGGACGTCGACCGTGCGCGGCTCGACATAGATGTCCCGCCCCCAGACCGCATCGAGAAGCTGCTCGCGGCTGTAGACGCGCCCCGGCCGCTCGAGAAGGAAGCGCAGCAGGCGGAACTCCGTCGGCCCGAGATGGATGGGCCGGCCCGAACGCAGCACGCGATGCGCCGACAGGTCCATCACCAGATCGCCGAACGTCAGCAGGTCCTGCGCGGTCGAAGGTTTCGAACGTCGCAGTACGGCGCGCACGCGCGCGATCAGTTCCGACGGGCTGAAAGGCTTGGCGACATAGTCGTCCGCGCCGACTTCGAGCCCGCGGATGCGGTCCGACTCCTCGCCGCGGGCCGTCAGCATGATGATGGGCACGTCGCGCGTCTCGGCCTTGCGGCGGATCTGGCGGCAGACCTCCAGCCCGGAAACGTGCGGAAGCATCCAGTCGAGAACGATCAGGTCGGGCGGCGCCTCGGAAACGGAAACGAGGGCCGCTTCGCCGTCGTTCGCGACCGAAACGCGGAATCCCTCTTTCTCGAAATTGTACCGGAGAAGCTCGACCAGCGCGGCCTCGTCTTCGACGATGAGAAGTTGCGGTTTCAAATCGTCCTCCCTATGCCTGCTTCGTTTCGGGCTTTACCACCGCGAAGCTCGAAGCGTCGCCCTTCGGGCGTGCCTCGCGCAGCGGCACCCCGCGAACGAGGAAATGGATCGTCTCGGCTATGTTCGTCGTGTGGTCGCCGATGCGCTCGATGTTCTTCGCGATGAAGAGCAGGTGCGTCGATCCCGAGATATGTCGCGGGTCTTCCATCATGTAGGTGAGCAGCTCGCGGAACAGGGACGAATACATCTCGTCGAGCTCCTCGTCGCGGTTCCAGACGGATATGGCCTTCGTCACGTCGTGCGCCGCAAAGGCGTCGAGAACGTCCTTCAGCATTTCGCGCACCATGGCGCCCATCCGCGGGATGGAATGCACCGGGCGCAGCGGCGGCACCTGCGCCAGCACGCTCGCCCGCTTCGCCACGTTCTTCGCGTAGTCGGCGGCACGCTCGAGATCGGCCCCGATGCGCAACGCGCCGAGAACGAGGCGAAGGTCGCTGGCAACCGGCTGGCGGAGCGCCATGACACGCAGGACCTGGTCGTCGATCTCGCGTTCGAGATCGTCGACCCGAACGTCCGCGCTGACGACCGACGCGGCGAGTTCGGCGTCGCGCTGGACCACGGCCTGGATGGCCGTCGCGATCTGCGCCTCGACCAGGCCGCCCATGCGGGCAAGAAGGTTGGTCAACCGCTTCAGTTCGTCATCGTAGGATTTGACGATGTGGTCGTTGGCCATGATCTATTCCTTCGCCCACGGCGGACAGGGGGATTCCGCACAGTGCATTCTCGCCCGAACTCGCCCGGGAACCAAAATCATTCGCAGGCCCCGCATCACCCGAACCTTCCGGTGATATAGTCCTGCGTCCGCTTTTCCTTGGGCGAGGTGAACATTTCCGCCGTCGGCCCGAATTCGACGACGTCGCCCAGATACATGAACGTCGTGAAATCGGAAACGCGGGCCGCCTGCTGCATGTTGTGCGTCACGATCACGATCGTGTAGTCGCGCTTCAGCTCGTCGATGAGTTCTTCGATCTTCGCGGTGGAGATCGGATCGAGCGCCGAGCACGGCTCGTCGAACAGGATCACTTCCGGCTGCACCGCGACAGTGCGCGCGATGCAGAGCCGCTGCTGCTGCCCACCCGAAAGATCGAGCCCGGTCGCGTCGAGCTTGTCCTTGACCTCGTCCCATAGCGCGGCCCGGCGGAGCGCCCTCTCGACCCTGTTGTCGATTTCGGCGCGGGGCAGGTTCTCGTAGAGCCGGATGCCGAACGCGATGTTCTCGTAGATCGACATCGGGAACGGCGTCGGCTTCTGGAAGACCATGCCGACCCTCGCCCGGAGCAGGTTGATGTCCTGCTTCGGCGAAAGCAGGTTCTCGCCATCGAGAAGGACCTCGCCGGTCGCGCGCTGCCCCGGATAGAGGTCGTACATCCGGTTCAGGACACGCAGCAGCGTCGACTTGCCGCAGCCCGACGGGCCGATGAACGCGGTTGCCCGGTTCGCGTAGAGCGGCAGATTGATTCCCTTCAGCGCCCGCGAGTCGCCGTAGAAGAACTCGAGGTTCCGGAGCGAGATCTTCTCGACCGGCGTCGCGTTGCCGGGGCCGGTCAACTCCGCCTCGGGCAGGAGGATCGGTCCGGCCACTGCACGGTCGGTTGTGGTGCTCGATACGGCCATGTTCATGGCGACTTTCTCGCGGTGAGAGAACGGGCAAGGATGCTCAAGCTAAGGACCGCGGTCGTGATCAGAAGCGCGCCCGTCCAGGCGAGCTTCTGCCACTCCTCGAACGGCGACAGGGCGAACTGGAAGATGACGACCGGCAGGCTCGGCATGGGCGCCGCCATGTTGAGGCTCCAGAACTGGTTGTTGAGCGCGGTGAAAAGCAGCGGCGCCGTCTCGCCGCTGATCCGGGCCACGGCCAGGAGAACGCCCGTCACGATGCCGGCGCGCGCCGCGCGATAGGCGATGCGCACGATCATGTGGGCCCGCGGGAGGCCGATCGAGGCGGCAGCCTCGCGGAGCGCGTTTGGGACGAGCGTCAGCATGTCTTCCGTCGTCCGCACGACGACCGGAATGACGATGACGGCCAGCGCGACCGAGCCGGCATAGCCCGAGAAATGCCCCGACGGCGCCACCACGACCTCGTAGACGAAGAGGCCGATGACCACCGACGGCGCGCTCAGGAGGATGTCGTTGATGAAGCGCACGACCGTCGCCAGCCTGTCATTCCGGCCGTATTCCGCAAGATAGGTGCCCGCGAGGATGCCGATCGGCGTTCCGATGGCGATGGCCAGGACCGTCATGACGACGCTGCCGGCGATCGCGTTCAGGAGGCCGCCGGCGGCACCGGGCGGCGGCGTCATCTGCGTGAACGTCGCCAGGGACAGGCCGCCGATGCCGTTCACGATCAGGACGATTAGGATGAGCGCGATCCAGCCGAGGCCGAATGCGGTCGCCGCATACGCGAATCCGGTCGCGATCGCGTTGCGGCGACGGCGGCGGAAGTAGATCGGGCTTTGCTTCGACATGCTGTGGGCCTGGTCTCGATCAGTGGCGGATGCGCGACAGGAGATAGCGCGCGACCGCCAGCACAGTGAAGGTGATGAAGAAGAGGATGAGGCCGAGCGCCACGAGCGACGCGGTGTAGAGGTCGCCGACGGCTTCGGTGAATTCGTTCGCGATCGACGCCGAGATCGTCGTTCCGGGCGCGAGGATCGATGCCGATACCCGGTGCGCGTTGCCGATGACGAACGTCACCGCCATCGTCTCGCCCAGGGCTCGGCCGAGGCCGAGCATGACGCCGCCGATCACGCCGACCCGCGTATAGGGGAGGACGACGGACCTGAAGACCTCCCATGTCGTGCAGCCCAAACCATATGCCGCCTCTTTCACCACCGGCGGGACCGCGTCGAACACGTCGCTCGAAATGGCGGTGATGAACGGAAGCACCATGATCGCGAGGATGAGCCCGGCGGTGAACACGCCGATGCCGTAGGGCGGCCCCGCGAACAGGGACGACAGGAACGGGATGCCGTCGAAGGCGTCGATGAGCGCCGGCTGGACATGGCGCTGCAGGAACGGCGCGAAGACGAACAGGCCCCAGATGCCGTAGATGATGCTGGGAATGCCGGCGAGCAGCTCGATCGCCATCGCGATGGGACGGCGGATGGCCTTCGGGCAAAGCTCCGTGAGGAAGAAGGCGATCATCAGACCGACCGGGACGGCGATGACCATCGCGATCGCCGAGGTCACGAGCGTCCCGTGGATCGGCGCCAGCGCGCCGAATTTCTCCGTGACCGGGTTCCAGACCTCGTTCGTGACGAAGCCGAACCCGAATTCCCGGAATGCCGGCGCCGAGCCGATGACGAGGGCAAGGATCACGCCGCTCAGCAGCGCCAGGACCGTATAGGCCGCGACCCGCGTCAGCAGCGAGAAGGCGGCATCGCCGATCCGCAGTCTCTTCAGCGCGCCCGCGCGGACCGTGTCGCGCGGGATGCCGATCGCCGTGCCGTCCATTGCCGCTTCAGCCACGTGGAGCCTGTCCTTCGGATTTTGTTGCCGGTTCCGGGGCGGCGAATGCGATGCCGCCCCGGATCGTCGCGACAGCTCAGTGCTCAGTTCGTCAGGGCGAAGACCGGACGGCCGCCCGCATCCTTGATCTCGTTGACCCACATGTTGAGGACGTCGACGGAGACCTTCGAGGGCATCGGCACGTAGTCGAGTTCGACCGCCATGTTCGGGCCCTTCGAATAGGCCCACGCGAAGAACTTGAGCGCTTCGCGCGTCGTGGCGACGTCGGCCGGCTTCTTGTAGATCAGGATCCAGGTCGCCGCGGTCATCGGCCAGGACGCGTCGCCCGGCTGGTTGGCCAGGATCACGCCGTAGCCGGGCTTGGACTTCCAGTCGGCGTTGGCGGCGGCGGCCTGGAACGAAGCGGCCGTCGGCGCCACGGCCTTGCCGGCGAGGTTCCGCATGTTCGTGTGCGTCAGCTTGTTCTGCTTGGCATAGGCGTACTCGACATAGCCGAGCGAGCCCTTCGTCTGGGCGACGTTCACCGAGACGCCTTCGTTGCCCTTGGCGCCGATGCCGGCCGGCCACTGCACCGAGGTGTTCGTCCCGACCTTGCTCTTCCAGTCGGGGCTCACTTCCGAAAGGTAGTAGGTGAAGTTGTACGTCGTGCCGGAGCCGTCCGAACGATAGACCAGCGCGATCGCCTGCGCGGGCAGCTTGACGCCGGGGTTGAGGCCGGCGATCGCCGGGTCGTCCCACTTCTTGATGTCGCCGAGATAGATCTTCGCGAGCGTCGGGCCGTCCAGCAGAAGTTCGCCCGGCTTGATGCCGTCGAGATTCACGACGGGGACGATGCCGCCCATGACCATCGGGAACTGGGCGAGGCCGGATTCGTCGAGCTCCTTGCCTGACAGCGGGGCGTCGGAAGCGCCGAACGTGACCGTCTTGGCCTTGATCTGCTTGATGCCGCCGCCCGAACCGATCGACTGGTAATTGAGACCGATCCCGGTCTCCTTCTTGTAGGCGTCGGCCCATTTCGCATAGATCGGATAGGGGAACGTCGCGCCGGCGCCGGAAATGTCGGCTGCGTTTGCGGCGATCGACGGCACTGCCAGCGTGAGCGCCGTCAGAGCGATCCTGAGTATCTTCAAGGGAGGTCTCCTTTTCGGGGCGGACGCCCCGGATCCGTTGGTGACGCTCCTTCCTATCAAAGGGGTATTGCGGTTTTGTGACGCCGGGCGGCGAACCACAAATCGCCGACCCGTCGCGACGGGCCGGCGCAAGAAAAATCGGTAATTACATAATTATAACAATATATTAATGGATCTCTGGCGGCGCTCGTTTTCGCCAAATCCGGGTCAGGCCACTTCGATCGTGACGGCCAGCACTTCGTGATCGGAGATGGCGACTCCCTCCCCGTCTACCGCCGGAATGACGGCAGGCTCGCTGCATTTGAGGCCGCGCGAGAACAGCCAGTCGATCTTGCCGAACGGCGGCGTGGGCGTGCCGTCGGGGCGGGTACGCTGTGTGGGCGCCAGCGGCACGTTGCAGGACTGCCAGTCGTATCCCCTGCTCTGCAGAAGGCCGAACATCGGCTCGTGCGCCATCGGCGCCACCAGCCGGTCCGGCTCCGCCGCAAGCGCTCGATCCACCAGCGCCTTGTCGGCCTTGTCGGATCGCTCGAAACTGCTCGTGTTGAAATCGCCGCCGATGAGAACCGGCATGCCCGGCGCGTGCGCGTCGATTTCCGCGAGCATCTTCTCCGTCTGAAGCAGACGATCCGCCGGGCCCGTGTGGCTCTCGTAATGGACGGACGCCAGCAACACCTTCGTTCCGCCGAGCTCGACCTCCGCAAGCATCGCGATGCGTCCGCCGACGCGCCGTTCGTGGAAGGCGCCGTCGAACCAGCGGCCCGAAATCTCGAGCCGCACCAGCGCCGGCCGCGTCAATGCCGCATCCGAAACGAAGCCGCCACCATGCAGGCCGAACTTGTTGGCGCAGCCTGCGTAAGTCTTGCGCTCGCGCAGGTCGCCGAGGCCGAGTTCGATGAACTCGACGCCGAACACGTAGCCCTGCTTCAGCGTGTCGGCCAGATCGCGGATCGTGTGCCGGTCCTGCGAGCGGATCATCCCGAGATCGAGTTCGCACAGCATCAGCACGTCGGCCTTGAGCCCGCCGAGGAGCGCCGCCGAGGCGGCCTCGTACTTGAGCCGCTCCGCGTTCCAGAACGCGATGCGCGCCCTGCGACCAAGCTTGCGCGGTGCCGCGGGCGCGCGGACCTCGATCTCGTGCAGGACGGGGCTCGCGTCGAACGCCCGCCGGAAGCTGTCGGCGACGACCGGCGCGTCGATGATGGCCTGGCGTTCCTGGACCGTCGGCGGCACGAGCCGTTCGACCAACTTCGTCACGCGCATGTGGCTATTTCCTCGAGGATCGGCTGGAGAATGTCGGGATCGTTGCTGGTGACCTGCGTGCAACCGGCGTCGACCAGGGCGGAAAGCTGCGCGCGCAGGCCCGGGCGGTCGGCATCGATGGTCCACACGTCGACCTCCGCCCCGCCTTTCCGCACCATGTCGATCAGGTTCACGCCCGCCTTCAGGCCGGCAAGCACGAGATTGGCTTCCAGATAGTAGATCGTCGCATCGGGTGCGGTCGCGACCGTCCGTTCGCCGAGTGCTTGGAACGCATCCGCGCCCTGCGGCATCGAGCGCGGATAGAAATCGAGCGGATCGAAACCGGCCTGCAGTCCCTTGATCGCGCCGGCGAGGCGAACGGGCATCCGCCAGTCGCAGGCGCCTGCCACGAAACGCCCGGCGACATCGCCCAACGTTCCGGCCATGCGCGCCAATGCCGCATCGTCGAGCGCGCCGGCCGGCGCCTTGACATCGAGCTGGACCAATCCGCCGTCCGGGCGGGCGAACCTGCGGACCGCATCGGCGACCTCGTCCAGAAAAAGCGGCGCGCTGCCGAGCGGCGAGCCGTCGCCCGCACGCTGGCGCAGTGCCTCGACCTCGGCGCGGCGCAGCAACGACGCCGGCCCCTTCCCCGTCGTCTCCCGGTCAAGCTTGGCGTCATGAATGCAGAAGGCGTGCCCGTCGGACGTGAACTGGATATCCACTTCGCAGGCGGCGCCGGCGCGCAAGGCCGCTTCGAGATTGGCGCGCAGGTGCCCCGGATCGGACTTTCGACGGCGCAGCATGTGCCATTTGAGGCGCGGAACGCGCCGCTTCATGGCGTGACGTCCGCCTTCGCGGATTCGATCCGCCGCGACGTCCCGGCATCGAAGAGCAGCGATGTCGAGAGGCCGAACGAAAGCGAATCGCCGACCTTGAAGCGTGCGGCCGCGCCGGGTTCCAGCACCCGCAGCGTGCCGAGCGGCGTCGTCAGGTGATAGATGGTCTCGCGCCCGTGGGGCTCGAAATCGTGAACCTCGCCGCGGAACGGGCCGCTGCCAAGGGTGACCGATTCCGGACGGATGCCGAGGACGCATTTCGCGTCCTTCGCGCCCGCGATGCGCAGCGTCGTTTCCCCGACGCGCAGCATGCCGGATGCGGCGGTGCAGTCGAGCAGGTTGATCGGCGGCGAGCCGATGAAGCCTGCGACGAACAGGCTGTCGGGCCGATGGTAGAGATCGTCGGCGGTACCGATCTGCTCGATCCGGCCACGGCTCATGCAGATGACCCGGTCGGCCATCGTCGTCGCCTCGATCTGGTCATGCGTGACCAGCAGCGTCGTCACGCCGAGCTTGCGCTGGAGGCCGCGGATCTCGCTGCGCATCGTCAGGCGCAGAGACGCGTCGAGATTCGACAGCGGCTCGTCGAGCAGCAGGAGCTGCGGCTCCTTGATCAGCGCGCGCGCCAGCGCCACGCGCTGCTGCTGGCCGCCGGAGAGCTGCCCGGGCTTGCGCTCCATCAGTTCATGGACCTGCACGAGGCGGGCGGCCGTCTCGGCGCGCGCAAGCGCCACTTCCGGCGTGACGGACTTGAATTTCAGGGGAAACATGATGTTCTCGCGAACCGTCATGTTCGGATACAGCGCGTAGGACTGGAACACGATCCCGACATTGCGGTCGCGCGCCTCGACGTCGTTGACGCGCTGCCCGTCGAACAGGATGTCGCCGTCGCTGGGCGTGTAGATTCCCGCGAGCATGAAAAGCGTCGTCGATTTCCCGCACCCCGAAGGCCCGAGGATCGCGACGAACTCGCCGTCGCCGATCACCAGATCGGTCGGATCGACGGCCGTCACGTCGCCCCATCGCTTCCCCACGCCCTTCAGTTCGATCTTCGCCATTCGCCTAGCCCTTGATCCCGCCGACCGACATCTGTGTCAGGTATTTCTGGCATATCGTGTAGAGCACGACCGACGGCAGCACGTAGAACACGCCGATGGCCGAGACCATCGCGTAGTCCGTCCCCATCACGTCATCGTACATCCAGAAAAGATAGAGGCTCATCGTCCAGTTCGATTTCTCGAACAGCAGCGTGCGGACGAAGACGTACTCCTCCCAGCCGCGCAGGAACGCGAAGACAGCCACGGCGATCATGCCGACCTTCACCTGCGGCAGGACGACCATGAAGAACGCCTGCCGGCGCGACGCGCCGTCGGTCATCGCGCTCATCTCGATGTCCCAGGGGACCGCGTCGAAGAAGCCTTTCATCACGAAGATCGCGAAGGGAAGCTCCAGCGCCACGATGACGAGGACCACGCCGGTCAGCGTGTCGAGTAGCCCGATCCAGTACATCATCAGGAAGATCGGGATGATCAGCGACATCGCGGGGAACGCGTGCAGCACGAGCAGCCCCTTGAGGTACCCGCTCCTGCCCTTGAAGTCGAAGCGCGAAAGGTAATAGCCGGCGAACGTGCTGGTCACGACGACGAGCGCCATCTGCACGAAGGCGAGCAGCAGGGAATTGCGGAACGCGACCCAGACGCTGGGATAGCGGTTGCCGACGCCGCCCGCGCCTTTCAGCTGGTCGGCGATGTTCGCGTTCCACAGGAAGCGGAAATTGTCGGTGTGCAGATAGGGGCCCGTGATTGCCGCGAGGGCCGCGAGCGTCACGCCGCCGAGCGTGAGCTCGAACAGGCGCAGCCGTTTCGCGTCGTCGATCGCCAGACGCAGCATCGACCAGAGGACGAGGGCGGGCATCATCACGGCCAGCGCGCGCCACAGGACGACTGTCGTGGTGCCGGTGCGCCCCGAGATCGCCACGGTTACCAGCCACAGATATGGAACGACGACCGGCAGGGAGCCGAGGATCAGGAAGCTGTAGAGGAAGGCCGTCGTCGCGCGCCGCCGCGTGCGGGCACGCGCGGCGAGCATGCCCCAGTCGGGCCGGGCTTCGTCGCCGGCCTTGGTCGCGAGGGTCTTGGCTGCGGCGGTCATGTGACCTCGATGCGCGGCTTCTGGAGCAGCGCGCGCATGTCGAAGAAGCGCCACAGCACCAGCGAGACGATCGTGCCCGCGACGACGAGACCGAGCGAAAGCGCCGCGCCGTAGGCGTACTGGCCGTTCTCGAACGCACGCCGGTAGACATAGAGCGCGTACACGGTCGTGTCGAAGAAGGGGCCGCCGTTCGTGATCAGCCAGATGTATTCGAAGCTGACCAGCAGGGCGAGCGCCTGGTAGATCGTGACGAAGCTGAGCTGCCAGCGGATCGCCGGCAGCGTGATGTGGCGCATGATCGCCAGCCCGCCTGCCCCGTCCACGCGCGCGGCATGGAAGAGGTGCTGCGGGATCGAGCGGATGGCGCTGGTGAAGATGATCATGCCGAACGACGCGCCGATGAAGCCGTTGGCGAGGATGATCACCAGCATCGGCGCGTTGCTCTTGAGGTCCAGCGGCGGCACCCCGAAGAAGCCGACGGCCTGGTTGAGCAAGCCGTAATCCGTGGGTGCCACCACCCACGACCACAGCAGCGTGTACACGACGGACGGGCTCATGCGGGGGAGAAACCAGATCGCGCGGAAAAAGGCGCCCGTCTGGTCGGGCAGCGATGTCGTCACGAGTGCCAGCAGCAGGCCGTAGGTGATGTTGAAGATCGCCAGCGTGCCCAGCACGTAGGCCAGCGTGACGAGCATCACGCTGGCGAGGCGCGAGTCCCCACCGAACATGCGCGCGAAATTCGCCGTCGTGAATCCGGTGACCTGGAGGTTCCGGCTCATGTCGGTGAAGGCGATGCCGATGTCGACGACGACCGGCAGCACGAAAAAGGCGAACAGCAGGAGAGTCGCCGGGCCCAGGAAGAGGACCCGGTCGACTGCCTGCCTTACGGACGATCCGGCTTTCGGCACGACGTGCCGGCCTTGCGAAGGATCAACCCAGCTTGTCGACGACCTTCACCGCGCCCTTGAGCTCGTTGGTCATCTCGTCCTCGAGGAACTCGATGGCCTTGGCCGGCGTGAGACGCCCGGTCTCGACGCCCTGCAGCGCCTTGAACAGGATGCCGTTGTAGCGGCCGAACTCGGGATGGTTGGGGATGAAGGTCGAGCGCGCCAGCATCGGCGTGGCGGCTTCGAGGTACCAGGCGTTGACATAGTCCGGCATGCTGCGCTGGCCGTTCAGGACGCCCGTGTGCGCCGTCGTGACGGCGTGCTGCGTGTTGAAGTACGGCAGCGTCGCATAGGCGACCAGCGTGGCCGCCAGTTCCGCGTTCTTGGATTTCGGGTTCACGACGTAGGAAATCGGATGCGACAGGTTCGCCGGCTGGCCGCCCTTGACGGCTGCCGGGGCGTGCAGCCAGCCGATCTTCTTGAAGTATCCGGCCTGGTCCTTCGGCCAGTTCCCGCCCTTGGCGTCGCCGAGCATCCACTCGCCGACCGCCCAGACGCCCTGATGATAGATGAATGCCTTCTCCTGCTTGAAGGCGCCCTGGATCTCGTCCCACGACATCGCCGTGTTGTTCTTCGGCGTCACGCCGTTCGCGGCGTTCCAGGCGAACCATTCGAGGCCCTTGCGGATCTCGGCCTTGGGCAGCAGGAGCTGGCCGGTCTTCTCGTCGATCCACTTCGCGCCGAACGAGGCGAAGTTCATCAGATAGTCGGGGCCGGCGTTCGGGCGGTGAATCATGCCGATCTGGGCGGCACCCTTGTCGACGACTTCCTTGGCGAGATTCGAGAGGTCCTGCATCGTGAACTCGCCCTTCTCGACGAGCGCGGGCAGGCCGTTCACGAATTCCTCGCTCTTCCCGATCTTGCGCAGCATGTCCTTGTTGTAGAAGAACATGCGGATCTCGGAATCCTGCGGGACCCCGTGGATCTTGCCCAGATACTTGGACGATTCCCACAGCACGGGAATCACGTCAGCGAATGCCCAGGGGTTCTTCTTGATGAACGCTTCCATGTCCATCGCGTAGCCGGACTTGGCGAACTCGCCGATCCACTCGTGCGCGACGACGTAGACATCCGGGCCGCGATCGACGGCGAATGCCTTGAGGATGTCGAGCGCGTCGGCGTCATAGCCGGTCGCCGGACCTTCGAAGACGTCGACCTTCACGGTCTTGTCGGAACCCGCCGCCTTGAGCGCCATGTTGAGCGTGTTGGCCGCGGCGACGATGTTGCCGGCGCGCAGCGGGCCGGAACGGTCGGCGCGCGCCCAGAGCTTGACGACGACTTCTTCGGCATAGCTTGCGACGGTGGACCCGACCAGCATCGTGCCGGCGAGAAGGACAGCGGACAGCACGCGTGACGTCTTCATGGCGGTATCTCCCTTTTGACCGGTCGTGCCGGTCTTTCTATCGGGCCGTTTTGACCCGTTTGTTGCCGCTTCGTGAACTTTCGGCGCGGATGGCTCCGCTCGCTCGATCCGTCCCCGTCACAGCTTCATTTCGTAACAGAATTGTCATCTTCGGCATGCGGCCTTGTCAAGGCAGCCGATGGCACCGCACATGCGCGTAACAAAAAAGGCCGCCCCGAAGGGCGGCCTCTGCACCGAGTCCGAAGGAACGCGACCGCCGCCGGCCCGAACGGGGCCGGCGGCAGCGGCGATCGCCGATCACATTTCGGCGTACTTGCCGTCCTTCCAGATGTAGAACACGTAGTTGGGCTTCGTGAGATCGCCCTTCGTGTCGTAGGTGAGCTTGCCGATCACGGTATCGAACGACTTGCCATGCATGTTGGCGACCATCGCGTTGACGCCCGTGCCCTTCGCGGCCTTGGCCGCATCGGCGAAGACCTGCACGCCGGCATAGGACAGCAACGTGTAGCCTTCCGGATCGTAGTTCTGCTTCATGAACTTTTCGACGACCTGCTTGGCGCTCGGCGACTTCTTCGGGTCGCTGTCGAAGGTCATGATGACGCCATCTGCCGCCTTGCCCGCGATCGACGCGAACTCGGCCGTCACGATGCCGTCGCCCGAGACCATCTGCGCGCCGAGACCCTGTTCGCGCGCCTGGCGCACGAGAAGGGCCGCTTCCGTATGCAGGCCGCCGTAATAGATCGCTTCGACGCCCTGGCTCTTCATGCGGGTGATCAGAGCGGTGAAGTCCTTGTCGCCGACGCCAATGCCGTCATAGAGCTTCTCGGTGAGGCCCTTGGCGTTCATCGCCTTCTTGGTCTCGTTGGCGAGACCCTGGCCGTAGGTCGTCTTGTCGTGGATGATCGCGACGGACTTGCCCTTGTACTTGTCGGCGAGCCAGCCGCCGGCGATGGCGCCCTGCTGGTCGTCCCGGCCGCAGGTGCGGAAGACGTTCTTGAACTTGGCACCGCGGTCGGTGAGGGTCGGATTGGTCGAGGCCGGGGTGATCTGCACGATGCCTTCTTCGGCATAGACTTCCGAAGCGGGGATCGAGCAGGACGAGTTGAAGTGGCCGAGCACGAAGGGAACCTTCTTGCCCGCAAGGCGGTTCGCCGCCGCGCGCGCCTGGTTGGGATCCGACGCGTCGTCTTCGAACGCGGCCGCGAGCTTCTTTCCGAGCACGCCGCCGGCGGCATTGATGTCGGCGATCGCCATGTTGAAGCCGCGCTTCAGCTGTTCGCCGAAGGCCGCGTTCGGGCCCGTGAACGGACCGGCGCAGCCGATCGTCAATTCGGCGCCCTGCGCGCGCACGAGCGAAGGCGTCACGGCGACGAACGCCGCGGCGCCGGCACCCGTCTTGAGAAGATCTCTACGCTTCATCGACATTTCAGTTCTCCCTGTAAGTGAAACCCCAAGTCTGCATCAATGCCCGTGCCGGTCCTGGGACCCGGCGCCAGACGGGCTGGCAGGCGCGTTGCGCGTCCGCCAGCCGAAAACTCCATCGGGCTCGTAGAGCCACGGATACTGCCGCGTCATCGTGCGCGCGCGCGTGACCCGATATGCAACCAGAGCCAGACCACCAACAATAGCAAAATCCAGAAGGAAGAGTCCGATCGCGCCGAGCCTTCCGTCGAACAGCGAATAGGACAGAAATCTGTTAGCGGCGGCGAGCAATACCGCGTAGGGCAGCGAATGCCACCACGGGCGCCAGGTCTGCGCCAGCGCCTGCCCCATGAGGAAGCCCGCCCCGCCGAACAGGATGAGCGTCATGAAGACGAATTCGGCCACGTCGCCGTTCATCGCGGGTACCCCATCAATGATGGCCCCCGGCCAGGTAGGCCTTCTGGATGTCCGGATTGGCAAGAAGATCTGCACCCGCGCCGCTCATCCGGATCGCCCCGTTGACGAGGACATAGCCCCGGTGGGCGAGCCGCAGCGCGTGATAGGCGTTCTGCTCGACCAGCAGGACGGTAACGCCCTCCCCGCGGTTGATCTCCTTGATGGTCGCGAAGATCTGCGCGACCAGAAGCGGCGCCAGCCCCAGCGAGGGCTCGTCGAGCAGCAGCAGGCGCGGGCGGCTCATCAGCGCGCGGCCGATGGCCAGCATCTGCTGCTCGCCGCCCGACATCGTGCCGGCGCGCTGGTCGCGCCGCTCGGCCAGTCGCGGGAAAAGGCGCAGCACGCGGTCGAGATCGCCTTCGAAATTCGCCGGATCGCCGGCGAAGGCACCCATCTGGAGATTTTCCATCACGCTCATGCGCGGGAAGATCCGGCGGCCTTCCGGCGACTGCGCGATGCCGAGGCGCACCATTTCGTGCAGCGGCGAGTGCGTGATGTCCTTGCCGTCGTAGACGACGCGCCCCGCGCTCGCGCGCGGATCGCCGCAGATCGTCATCAGCAGCGTGGACTTGCCGGCACCGTTGGCGCCGATCAGCGCCACGATCTCGCCCGGAAACACGTCGAGCGAGACGCCGCGCAGCGCCTCGACGGGCCCGTAGTTCGCCTTGACGTCCTGGACGGAAAGCAGCGGCTGCGCGGTCATGGGCTGGCGACCTCGTCCTCGGCGGCACCCAGATAGGCGCGGATGACTTCGGGATCGTCGCGCACCTGGTCGGGCGTTCCTTCCGCGATCTTGCGGCCGTGGTCGAGCACCACGATCCGGTCGGAGATTTCCATGACCACGCTCATGTCGTGCTCGATGAGCAGCACCGCGATCTTGTCCTCGTCGCGGATACGGCGCACGAGCGTGGCGAGAGCCGCCGATTCCGCCGGGTTGAGGCCGGCCGCCGGCTCGTCGAGACACAGCAGGCGCGGCCCCGTGCACATCGCGCGCGCGATCTCGAGGCGTCGCTGCGCGCCGTAGGGAAGGCTTCCGGCCTCGTCGTTGGCGAGATGCGTCATGCCGATGCGGTCGAGCCAGTGGCGCGCGCGCTCGATCGCCTCGCGCTCCGCGTCGCGGTAGCGCTTCAGGCCAAGCAGCCCCGCGAGCGAGAACGCCGAGGCCGCCTGGAGCGCGTTGTGCTGGGCGACCAGCAGGTTCTCCAGCACCGTCATTTTCGGGAACAGGCGGATGTTCTGGAACGTGCGCGCCACGCCCGCGATCTTGGCGATGCGGAAGCCCTCCATGCGCTCGAGCAGCCATTCCTGGCCGCCCTTTTCCAGGCGCATGCAGCCCACGTCGGGCTTGTAGAAGCCGGTCAGGCAGTTGAAGACCGTGGTCTTCCCCGCGCCGTTCGGGCCGATGATCGCGGTGATGCGCTGGTCCTGCGCGGTGAAGCTCACGTCATCGACGGCCACGAGGCCGCCGAACCGGATCGTCAGATGCTCGACGGTCAGCAGGCTCATGTCCCGGCCTCGAGGCGCGCACTGGGCGCGCGGTGCGCGACCAGACCTTGCGGGCGCCACAGCATGATCAGCACCATCGCCGCACCGAACATCACCATCCGGTACTGCGAGAAGTCGCGCAGCAGTTCGGGCACGAGGATCAGGAAGGCCGCGGCGATGACGACGCCCATCTGGCTGCCCATGCCGCCGAGCACGACGATCGCGAGGATGACGGCGCTCTCGATGAACGAGAAGCTCTCCGGGCTGATGAAGCCCTGGCGCGTGGCGAAGAAGGCGCCGGCGAAGCCGCCGAACATCGCGCCGAGCGCGAAGGCCGAGAGCTTCACGTTCGTGGGGTTGATGCCGAGCGCGCGGCACGCGATCTCGTCCTCGCGCAGCGCTTCCCACGCGCGCCCCACCGGCAGCTTGCGCATGCGCAGCGTGAAGGCGTTCGTCAGCAGTGCCAGGCCGAGGATCAGGTAATAGAGGAAGACGATGCGGTGCATCGGGCTGAACTCGAGCCCGAAAAGCTCGTGGAACGTGGTCTGGCCCGGCTCGCCTTCCCGCGCGAAGGGGAAGCCAAAGAAATCCGGGCGCGGGATCGACGTGATGCCGTTGGGCCCGCCCGAGAATTCCTGCCAGTTCAGCAGCACGATGCGGATCATCTCGCCGAAGCCCAGCGTGACGATGGCGAGATAGTCGCCGCGCAGGCGCAGCACCGGGAACCCGAGCAGCACGCCGAACATCGCCGCCAGCAGGCCCGCGATCGGCAGGCACACCCAGAACGACATGTCGAAATTGATCGCCAGCAGCGCATAGGTATAGGCGCCCACCGCGTAGAACGCGACGTAGCCGAGATCGAGGAGGCCCGCGAGGCCGACC
The DNA here is from genome assembly GCA_044224405.1 of Tagaea sp. Taxonomy (GTDB): domain Bacteria; phylum Pseudomonadota; class Alphaproteobacteria; order CACIAM-22H2; family CACIAM-22H2; genus Tagaea. The sequence goes on from JBGAKN010000007.1 coordinate 74,175, forward strand.
ACGATGTTGAGACCCCAGCCGAGCATCACGTAGATCAGGACCGTGATCGCGATCTCGACGAGGTAGCGGTCGGCGAACGGCATGAACGGCATGACGAAGGCGAGTGCGAGCAGCACCCCCGCGATCGCCTTGCCCGTGCCGGCGGGTGCCTTGGGCATCGACGGCAGGCGGCCCAGCAGGTCGCCGCGCGATCCGCGCGCCATCGCCAAGGCCAGGCGGCCGAAGAAGACGACGCCGACGCCCCACGCGACCCAATGGAAGCGCGTCTCGATGCCAAGACCCTGCAGGCCCTCGGTGAGGCGGAAGCCGATCAGCGGTATCGCCAGAAGCAGGGCCACCAGTGCGGCAAGGCCCGCCTCGATCAACGCATTGCCGAATTTCGGCCCGCCCATACGCTCAGACCTTCTCGATGTCGGGGCGGCCGAGCAGGCCGGTGGGGCGGAAGATCAGCACGACGACGAGGATGCCGAACACCGCGACGTCCTTGTAGGCGATCGGGAAATGCGCCGACCAGAACGCCTCGATGAGGCCGATCAGCACGCCGCCGAGCATGGCGCCGGGAAGCGAGCCGATGCCGCCGAGCACCGCGGCCGTGAACGCCTTGAGGCCCGCAAGGAAGCCGATGAAGAAATCGACGGCACCGTAATAGAGCGTGAAGATGAGGCCGGCGACCGCGGCAAGGGCCGCCCCCATCACGAAGGTGAGCGAGATCGTCCGGTCGACATTCACGCCCAGCAGCGCCGCCATCTTGCGGTCCTGCTCGCAGGCGCGCTGCGAGCGGCCGAGCGAGGTGCGCTGGATCAGCAGCGTGAAGCCGGCCATCAGCACGAGCGTCGCCGCGATGATGCCGATCTGGAGATACGTGATCTGGACGACGAAGCCCGCCTCCTCCGCGAGCACGAACCCGCCGCGCACGACCGGCTGCACGGGTTTCATCTTGGCGCCCTGGAGCATGTGGACGTAGTTCTGCAGGAAGATCGACACGCCGATCGCCGAGATCAGCGGCGCCAGGCGGAACGAACCGCGCAGCGGGCGGTAGGCGATCCGCTCCACGGTCCATCCGTAAACCGACGTGAAGACCAGCGCCACGATCAGCACGACGATGATTGCGAGCACCGGGCTCGCGAATCCGAACGGCCCGAGGATCGTGAAGGTGATCACGGAGATGAACGCGCCGATCATGTAGACTTCGCCGTGCGCGAAATTGATCATGCCGATGATCCCGTAGACCATCGTGTAACCGATCGCGATCAGGCCGTAAATCGCACCAAGCGTCAGTCCGTTGATCAACTGCTGAAGAAAATACTCCACCCTCGCGGCCCCGCCAAAGCTCCGTTACGGACTTCGCCCTGTTCGATCTGTTCTCTTTGCCCAGACCTTAGTCGTCACGAATTTGCAAGGGAAGCCCTTTGTGGCGTAACACGGGGCGTTAACCGCTTGCTTCCGCAGCGCCCGCCCGGACATACTCGGAACGATGACGGAAGTTTTACCCACAGCGAGCGAAATCAAGGCCGCGACCCGCACGTCGCCGGCCATTCTGGTCGTCGAGGATTCCGAAGCGACGGCAGCCTTGTATGAGGAGTATCTGCGGTCGGCAGATTACCGCGTCAAGGTTGCGGGAACGGTTGCAAGCGCGCTGGGACTGCTCGGTTCGGAGCGGTTCGACGCGGTGGTCCTCGATCTCAACCTTCCCGACGGGAACGGGCTGTCGGTCCTGAAGGAAATCCGCCGCCAGAGCCTGCCGCTGGAGACGCTCGTCGTCACGGCAACGGGCACGCTGGCCGTCGCGGTCGAGGCGATGCGCGAAGGCGCGTTCGATTTCATCGTCAAGCCGTTCGCGCGCGACCGGCTGCTGGTGACGATGCGCAACGCGATGGAGCGCCGGCGCCTGCGCACGGCCGTCGACACCTACGAATCGGAATTCGGGCGGAACCGCTATTTCGGTTTCGTCGGCGCCTCGCTCGCCATGCAGCGCGTCTACCGCATCATCGACAGCGCGGCCCCCAGCCAGGCGCCGATCTACATCAGCGGCGAAAGCGGCACCGGCAAGGAAGTCTGCGCCGACGCGATCCACCGGCGCTCGACGCGCGCCGCCGGCCCGTTCATCACCGTCTCGTGCGCCGCCCTTCCCCGCGACGCGCTCGAAAGCGAGCTCTTCGGCCATCGCAAGGGCGCGTTCCCGGGGGCCGCCGAAGAAAAGAAGGGCGCGCTCGTGCGCGCGAACGGCGGCACGCTGTTCCTCGAGGAAGTCGGCGACATGGACGGCGGCCTGCAGTCGAAGCTGCTGCGCTTCCTCGAAACGGGAATCGTCGAGCCGATGGGCGGTGGCCCGACGGAAGCCGCCGACATCCGCCTCGTGTGCGCGTCGACACGCGAAGCGCGCCAGGAAGTGAAGCTCGGCCGCCTGCGCGAGGATCTCTTCTTCCGCCTGCACGTGATCCCGATCCAGCTTCCGCCCGTGCGCGAGCGCGAGGACGACGCCGTGCTGCTCGCGCGCCACGCGCTGCAGCGGTTCGCCAAGGACGAAGGCAAGGGCTTCCGCGACATCGCCCCCGATGCCGAATACGCGCTGCGCACCTATTCGTGGCCCGGCAACGTGCGCGAGATCGAGAACGTGATGCGATCGATCGTCGTGCTGCACGACGGCGACGCGGTGCGCCTCGACCTGCTGCCGCGGCACGTCAGCGAAAGCTCGCGCGGCGCCAGCATGCCGGTGATCGTCAAGACCGCCCCGGTCGATGACGATCCGGCGACGAGCACGTCGAGCGGCAAGCCGCGCATCCGGCCGCTGTGGATTTCCGAACGCGAGATCATCGAATCCGCGATCGCCGCGTGCGACGGCAACATCCCGCGCGCGGCGGCGTTCCTGGAAATCAGCCCGTCGACGATCTACCGCAAGAAGCAGGCCTGGGAAGCGCTCGACCGCGGCGCCTGAACGGCCTCAGAGCAGCTTCCGATAATGGTACTCGTAGCTGTCGGACGCGTCGCGCAATGCGCGTTCGCCGTCGAGCTGCGCGTAGCCGTGCCTTGCATAGAAGGCGTGCGCCTCGGCAAAGCGCGTGTCGCTCCAGAATTCCATGAAGCCCGCGCCGCGCGCCCGCGCGCGCGCCTCGGCGTGCGCCAGCAGGCGGGTGGCAAGCCCCTGCCGGCGGATTTCGGGCGCCACATAGAGCCGGTGCAGCACCATGCCGGTCGCGTGCGGTGTGGGCGCGATCCCCACCGTGCCGACAAGCTTTCGCCCGGCGTCGCGCACGACCCAGAACGCGCCGTCCTTTGCCGCATAGGCGCTGGCCAGCGCCTTGAGGTCGGGCTCCTCGTCCAGCACCATCCGGCCGCCGGGATAGCCCGTCCAGATCCGCTCGATGAGGGCGGCCGCCTCCGGCGAATCGCCGTCGCGGGCCGGGACGACCGAATAGCCGCCATGGACGAAGCTGTCCTGCGCCGGTTCGAGATTGAGGAAATAGAGCGCCGTCGCGTCGTGCCCGCCGCCGGCGTTCTTGGCATAGAACGGGATGACGCCGCACGGCCGGAAGCCGAGCGCGCGATACAGCACCTCCGCCCCGCCGCCATGGACCGTGTCGAGCGTCAGCAGCGTGCGCCCGCGCGCCCGGGTTTCCGCGACCAGCCGCTCCATCAGCGCGCGCGCGACGCCGCGCCGGCGATGGCTTGTCGCGACCATCATCTTGGCCACGTCCGCCCGGTGCGGCTGGTTGGGCGGGGTCGCGAGATCGAGGGTGACCGTCCCGACCGGCCGCGCCCCGTCGCCCGGCCCGTCAAACGCCCCGAAAACGATCCGCTGCCCGGTTGCCGCGAGCGCCAGACTTCCCTTCCAGAACTCGGTGGCGACGGCCGGATCGAGCGGCGGCACGAAGCTCACGCCGGCCCCTTCCGCGACGGCCTCCACGAGCATTTCCGACAGGCCGGGGAGGACCGCCTCGGTCTCCTCCGGGCGGATCGGGCGAATTTCCATGGGGCTCGGGCCTCTTTCCGATTTCTGCGAATAGCCGTTTTACCTTAGTGCCTTGTATAGCCTATGATATTGGTCAGGTATAGCTGCCACGCCCGGAAATCAGAGCTTATTAATCTTGATTAACGCCCGGAGGCGCCTTACTTTGGTCTTGTTCGGATGCCCACATGGGGTCCGACAAACATCGACGATCAAGCCTCAAGGAGGGTGATCCATGTCGTACGCAGCCACCCCGGCGGAAGTGCCGGCCGTCTCCATCCCCCGCAATTCCGTCCGCGCGGAACTTGGCCGCTATCTGGCCGAGATCCAGCGCTTCCCGATGCTCGAGCCCGAGGAAGAGCGCGCCCTGGGTCGCGCCTGGCGCGACCATCAGGATGTCGACGCGGCCCACAAGCTCGTCACCAGCCACCTGCGCCTCGTCGTCAAGATGGCGTGGAAGTATCGCGGCTACGGCCTGCCCGTTCCCGACCTGATTTCGGAAGGCAATATCGGCCTGATGCACGCGGTCAAGCGCTTCGACCCCGAGCGGGGCGTGCGCCTGTCGACCTATGCCATGTGGTGGATCAAGGCCTCGATCCAGGAGTTCGTCCTGAATTCGTGGTCGATGGTCACCATCGGCACGGCCGTGGCGCGCAAGAAGCTGCTGTTCAGCCTCAACTCGGTCAAGCGCAAGCTCGGCATCGATTCCGACACGCGCCTGACGCAGGCTGACGTCACGAAGATCGCCAAGGCGACGCATCTGGGCGAGCGCGACGTGGTCGAGATCGAGGTCGCCGCCCGCGGCGCCATCGTCCCGCTGGATGCGCCCGTACGCACCAACGACGGCGAATCGCTGCCCAGCGAGATCGCCGATCCGTCGATCGACGTCGAAGGGCGTCTGGTCGAGGACGACGAGAAGCGCTGGCAGCGCAACCTCGTGGAACGAGCACTCCTCACGCTCGACGAGCGCGAACGCGAGATCGTGCGCGCCCGCAACCTGCGCGACGAGCCGGAAACGCTCGAGGACCTCTCGAAGCGCTTCGGCGTCAGCCGCGAGCGCGTGCGCCAGCTCGAAGAGCGGGCGCTCGCCAAGCTGCAGGCCCGCACGCGCGATCTCGCCCGCGAGACCGCGCCCGCGAACGCCTAAAGCATCTCGAGCGCGGCCCGCCGCTTGGGCGGCGGGAACGCGCGGTCGAGATCGGCAAGGTCCTCGGCGCCGAGCGCGATATCCATCGCCGCGATGTTCGCCTTCAGGTGCTCCGTCCGGACGGCCTTCGGGATCACGATGGCGTCCGGATGGCGCGCGACCCACGCCAGCATGATCTGCGCAGGGCTGACGCCGTGGCGCTTGGCGACGGCCGCGAGGCCCGGCGCACCCGGGATGCGGGCCTGGTCGAGCGGCGAATAGGCCATGATCGGCACGCCGCGCGAACGGCACCAGGGAAGCAGCCCCGCCTCGATGCCGCGGCGTGCGAGATTGTAAAGAACCTGGTTGGCGGCACATGCCTTGCCGCCGGAAACGGCGTGCAGCTCGTCCATGTCCTCGACGTCGAGATTGCTCACGCCCCACGCGCGGATCTTGCCGGCGGCCTGCAGCTTCTCGAAACCGGCGACCGTATCGGCGAGCTTGTGGCTGCCGCGCCAGTGCAGCAGGTAGAGATCGATCCGGTCGGTCTTCAGGCGCTTGAGCGAACGCTCGCACGCCGCGACGACGCCGGCCTTGCTCGCGTTGTGCGGATAGACCTTCGAGACGACGTAGACCGCGTCACGCCGTCCCGCCATCGCCTCGCCGGTGATCGCCTCCGCCTCCCCTTCCCCGTACATCTCCGCCGTATCGATCAGCCGAACGCCAAGATCGAGCCCGGCGCGCAGGCTGGCGACTTCGGCGGCACGGTCGGCCTTGCGCTCGCCCATGCGCCACGTCCCCATGCCGAAGGCGGGGACGGACGTGCCGTCGGGGAGGCGTACGTCGCGCGCGAGACCGGTCAACGCTCTTCTCCTGTTACGGGATGCGGGCCTGTTACGGGATGCGGGATTGACGCCGCGGGGCGTGCTGCCGCAGGATTCTAGGCAAACGCGGCGAACGCCGCAATCCGCAGGAGGCGCGCCGATGAGCCAGCTCACCGACCGGGAAATGGCCGCACTTTCGCCCGCCGAAAGCGCCACCCCCCGCACCCCGATCCCTACGCAGGTCATCTCGTCCGACGAGTTCATGCCGATCGCGCAGACCGAGCGGCAGGCGAAGGTGCAGGCACGCCTCGAAGCGCTGGGCGACGAGATGGGCACGCGGAACGGCCTCACGCGCCGCCAGTTCTTCAAGACCTCGGCCGGCATGGCCGCCGCGTTCGTGGCGATGAACGAGGTCTACGGGCCGCTCTATGGCGTGGCGCCCGCCGAAGCCGCGAGCGTCGAGGTCGCGCAGCAGCGCGCGCAGGGCCTCGCCGGCCAGTTCGTCATGGACGTGCACACGCATTTCCTGCGCGACGACACGCGCCTGCAGGGGTTCGTGCGCGGGCGCGAGGCGGTGGGCCAGTCGGGCTGGAACCCCAAGCTCGGCGGCCGGCCGCAGACGCTCGAAGACCTCAAGTACCCGAACTGGTTCAAGGAGATCTTCCTCGACAGCGACACCAAGGTGGCGCTCATCAGCGGCTCGGGCTCGGAAGATCCGCGCGACTGGTTCCTGACCAACGAGATGAAGCGCCGCGCGCGCGACAGCGTGAACGCGGCGGCCGGCACCAGGCGCGTGCTTTCGCACGCGATCTTCATGCCCGGCGCGCCCGGCTGGATGGACAAGGTCGATGAGGACATCGCCACGAACAAGCCGGACTCGTGGAAGGGCTACACGGTCGGCGACAACACGAACAAGCAGCTCTCGCGCCATCCCTGGCGCCTCGACGACGAGAAGCTGCTCTATCCCTTCTACGGGAAGATCCTGAAGGCCGGGAACAACATCGTGTGCGTCCACAAGGGCCTCTATCCGCCCTCGGTCGAGGCGCAGTATCCGCATCTCATGCCCTACGCGCGCGTCGACGACGTGGGCAAGGCGGCGAAGGACTGGCCGCAGATCAATTTCGTGATCTACCACTCGGCCTATCGCTGGGCGTCGGGCACCAATGCGGGCGCAGGGCTGAAGCAGTTCGAGGAGACCGGGCGCGTCGAATGGGTCAGCGATCTCGCCGAGATCCCGGCGAAGTACGGCGTCTCCAACGTCTACGGCGATCTCGGCCAGATCTTCGCGCAGAGCACCGTCGTCGAGCCGCGCCTGTGCGCGGCGATGATGGGCATGCTGGTGAAGGGCCTCGGCGTCGACCACGTCATCTGGGGAACCGACGCGATCTGGACGGGCGCGCCGCAATGGCAGATCGAGGCGCTGCGCCGCCTCGAGATCCCCGAGGACATGCAGAAGAAGTACGGCTACGCGCCGCTGGGTGCTGCCGACGGCCCGATCAAGACGGCGATCTTCGGCCTCAACTCGGCGAAGATGTACAACTACGACCTCAAGAAGGCCGGCCTCGAGACCGACGCCGTCAGCGCCGTGAAGGCCGCCTATCTCAAGGAAGGCGCCGACCCCAGCCTCGCGCGTTACGGCTTCGTGCTGAAGGGGTAGCGGGCCGCGCTCTCTCCACCCGTCATGCCCGGGGTTGTCCCGGGCATGACGGAAAGGACGAGCTACATATGTACTTTTAGTTGTATAAATTCCTTGCGCAGCCTATAATCACATCATCGGTCGGCCCGCTACGACCGTGCGCTGTTTGACACGTGAATCGATGATGTTACCGAGCCGGCCGTGGTTGCCGATTTCAAACTCTTGAAATCGCACCACGATCGGGCGGAAAACCGATAATCCGGGAAAATCGCGAGACAGGTTACATGCCTTTAACTTCAAAGGCTTAAATAGGTTACCGTAACCTGAGGTAACCTAATCATACGCACGCTCAGTAAATGAGATCGTCCTCGCCGCCGGCACCGCCCTTCGAGAGGACGATCTCGTCCTTCGCGGCGAGTTCCTTGGCGACGTTGACCATCGCGGTCTGGGCCTCGGCCACGTCCTTGCCGCGGACCGGACCCAGCGCCTCGATCTCTTCCTTCAGCATCTTGCCGGCGCGTTCGGACATGTTGGAGAAGAACAGGTCGCGCACCTGCTCGTTCGCGCCCTTCATGGCGATGGCGAGCTTGCCCTTGTCGACCGCGCGCAGCAGCGTCTGCACGCCGCCGGGGTCGAGGCGCCCGAGATCCTCGAACTTGAACATCAGCGCCTTGATCTTCTCGGCGCTGTCGCGGTTGCGTTCTTCCAGCGCGGTCGTGAAGCGCGCTTCGGTCTGCCGATCCAGAGAATTGAAGATCTCCGCCATCAGCTCGTGCGTGTCCTTGCGGCTCGTCTTCGCGAGGTTCGACATGAACTCGTTGCGCAGCACGCGCTCGAGATCGTCGAGAACCTCCTTCTGCACGGTCTCCATGCGCAGCATGCGCATGACGACTTCCATCGCGAAGGCTTCCGGCAGCGTGCCCAGCACGCGCGCGGCATGGTCGGAGCGGATCTTGGCGAGCACGACCGCGACGGTCTGCGGATATTCGTTCTTGAGGTAGTTGGCGAGGACCGCCTCGTTGACGTTGCCGAGCTTGTCCCACATCGTGCGGCCGGCCGGGCCGCGGATGTCGTCCATGATGCCGGCGACGCGGTTCTTGTCGAGGACCTTGCCGAGCAGGCGTTCGGTCGAATCGAACGAGCCGACCAGCGAGCCGGTGGCCGCGATCTGGTCGGCGAACTCGACGATGAGGCGTTCGATGATCGACGAGTTGACCGTGCCGAGACCGGCCATCGACTGCGAGATCTCCTTGATCTCGTCGTCGCTCATCAGCGCGAAAAGCTTGGTCGCGACTTCTTCGCCGAGCGACAGCAGGAGGATGGACGCCTTGTCCTGACCGGTCAGTGTCCGGTAATCGTCGCGTACGCGCATGAGGCCCGTTCCAATGGACAGCCCGCGCGTCGGCACCGAATCGCGCCTTCGGACAGGCAGGGCATAATATACCAGAAAAAACAACGCGCCGCCGCCCGAAAAGGGTGGCGATTACAGGTCGCTAGGCCGGATTCAGGCTCTCTGCCCGGCGACCCGGCGGACCTTGCCGGCCTTGCGTTGCCGGCCGCCGACGCCATCGATATGGGCGCCGATGCCGGCAGCGATCGAGGAAAGGGCCCGCGCCAGGACGGACACGTCCGAGCGGTCGAGACCACCGACCGCGCTGCGCAGCAGGTTCCGCGGGTCCTGCCCGAGACGGCGCTGGGCCTTGCCGGTGAGGTCGAGGCGCTGCGCGCGCCGGTCTCCCGGGATCGACAGCTTGCGGACCATCGCCTTGCGCACCAGCGCGTCGATCGTCTTCGACGCGGCCGGCTTCGTCGTTCGGTGATGGCGCGCGAACGCTGTCACGGTGCGCGCCTCGTCCGCCGCCGTCGCGAGATAGCGCAGCGCGCTCCACTGCGCGGGGTTGAGCCCGTTCGCGAAAGCGAGGTTGTGCAGCAGGCGTTCGACCTGCCCCAGGAGATCGGTGATCAGATTGCGTGTGTCGGTCATGTTTTGAGCTCACCGTGGGCGCATGAAAAATCTCAGATTGTAAACAATATAATTCGCAACGCCGGCCATGACAACAACTGATGTCCGCGATTTGGCACTACAGACGCGTGAAACGGCAGCAAACATTGCGGATTCAGCAGGCGTTGCGGCGGCAACCGACACGGACGAACTACATTCCGGGGCATGCGCGACGGACGAAGCCACTCTAAAAAATTAACTGGATGAACGATCTCGCTGGCCGCCTTCGGGCGCGCGCCGGATCGCCAGTGTCATCGTCGTCGGGAATGAAGTGGTGCCCAGGGCCGGAATCGAACCAGCGACACTGCAATTTTCAATCGCATGCTCTACCAACTGAGCTACCTGGGCACCGGGTAATGCGATAGACCCGCGCTTATAGAGACGCCTCAGGCATGTGTCAACGCCTGACCCGGCGCCTCGCGACGGCGGATTTCGCCTTGGGTTCCAGCCGCTTGAGCGCTTCGGCGGCCTCGGCGTCGAGGCGCTTTTTCGTCGCCGCGTCGATCGCGTCCCACCGCACGCCGGCGATCGCGCCGTGCAGCGCGTGGAGCAGGTTGCGGTTCGCCGCACGCGGATTGGCACGCTTGACCATCGCGTAGGCCTTCGCCGCGCCGATCCTGCGCAGTTCATTCTGTGTATGTATGCCCGCTTCGGCGAGCCACGCCTCGCTCTTCGGGCCGAGATTGAGGGCGCCCGCCACGCGCGTGCCGCCCTTCTTCGGTTTGGGCGCAGGTGCACGCAACGCCGCATCGATCGCGCCCTGCGCCCAGGGACGCATCTCGTTCGCGTCTTCCATCGCGTCGGGCGGCGCCTGGCGATAGGGCAGGTCGACCGTGCGGTTCTTGTGGCCAGTGTAGGTGAAGGGCGGAAGACCTTCCCTCTCGAACGCCGGGCGGTTCACGTCGTCTGCCTTCAGGTACAGGATCTCGTCGGAGATCAGCGCGAACATCCGGTCGCGATAGAAGATGCCCCATCCGCCGAACATCCGGCGCGGCTCGACGGCGCCCGCCGCCCGCAGCAGGTCGACACAATGGCGCACGAACTCCGGCAGCGCCTTCACGTCCCCTCGCCTTCTCCTTCGCCCGGCGTCTCGGACGTCGGGATGCGGTAGCTGCCTTCGATCCAGCGGCGCATGTCGTCGTCCTTGCAGCGCCGGGAGCAGAAGGGCCGGAACTCGGCAAAGGCCGCGCGACGGCAGATCGGGCATTGCGGCTTGGGGGCCTTGCGCTTGAGTTCGACGACCTGCGACATCGCCCGCTCCGCCTCAGTCCAGCGCGCCGCCACGCGAACGCGCGCGCGTCAGCTCGACCGTGCCACCGGCGGTATAGCCGAGCACGTCCACCCGCTTGCGGTCGCCCGCCGTCGCGCGCTTCAGCGCTTCCAGCAGGCGCGCGCGCTCGCCCGGCTTCGACAGGCGCAGGAAATCGATCACGACGAGCCCGCCCAGATCGCGCAGGCGGATCTGCCTTGCGACCTCGCGGGCGGCCGCGATGTCGACCGTCACGGGCTCGGCCGTCGCGCGCCCGAGATTGACGTCGACGGCGACGAGGGCCGCCGTCGGTTCGATCGACAGCCACGCACCGCTGTCGAGGTTGACGCGCGGTCCCACGAGCGTGACGAGAACGTCGGCCACGCCGTGCCGTTCGAAGATCGCCCCGCCGTCGCGCAGATGCGCCACGCGGCCCGCGACGTCGGGGAACAGCGTCTTGAGGCCGAGGCGCGCGGCAAGCGCGGTCTCCGCACGGTCACAGAAGAAATCGGGCGTGTCCTGCGGGGCGAGCGTGCGCAGCAGCGTGGCGAACGCGTCGTCGGCCAGCAGCAGGCGCGGCGCGTCGCCGCCTTCCAGGGCGCCCGCGACGGCACGCAGCCGGTCGACCTCGACGCTGACCGCGCCGGCATCCGCATAGGCGGCCCCGGCGCGCAGCATCAGGCCCTCGCCGTCGCGATGCAGGCGTCCGGCGAGTTCCTGAAGCGCTTCGCGCTTGGGTGCCGCGGTCCGCTTGGAAATGCTCGGTTCCCGGCCGCCGGGCACGAGCACGGCATGGCGGCCGGCGAGCGTGATCCGCGTCGCCGCGCGGGCCAGCTTGTCGCCCGACGGAGCCTCGATGATCTGCACGCGCAGCAGGTCGCCCTGCGCGGGCACGCGGGCGCCCGCGATGTCGAGCAGCGCCTTCAGCCCGTCGGCAAGATCGAGGAACGCGCCAACCTGCGGCGCGATGCGCGCGACGCGCGCGAGATGGATGGTGCCCGGCACGAGGCGCCGGTCGACCGGCTCGCGCGCGAGGTCCACGATCTGGCCGTCGGCGACCGCCACGGCCCGGTATTCGGCCGCGTCGCTCTCGATCAGGATCTCGTCGATAGGCGTTCTCATGCGCGCTGCGTCCCGGCCAGCATCTGCGCCACCGCGAACAGGTCGAGGCCGACGATGTTGGAGTAGCTTCCCGAGACGAAACGGATGAACGCGGCGGCGCGGCCCTGGATGGCGTAGCCGCCGGCCTTGCCCTGCCATTCGCCGCTCGCCAGATACGCGGCCGTCTCGGAATCGGTCAGGCGCTTGAACGTCACGACGGAGTCCGACACGCGCACCAGCGGCTTGCGTCCCGGCACGATCAGGCAGATGCCGCCATGCACCCGGTGGCGCCGGCCGCCGAGCAGCGAAAGGCACGCCCTCGCGTCGTCGATCGTCTCGGCCTTGGGAAGGATCCGCCGGCCGCAGGCCACGACCGTATCGGCCGCGAGCACGCGGCTTCCCGCGTGCGATGCCGCGACCGCGCGCGCCTTCGCCAGCGCGAGGCGACGGGCAAGTTCGGGCCCCGTCTCGCCGGGCTCTGGCGTCTCGTCGAGTTCGGCCGGCACGATCGCCGCCGGCACGATCCCGATCTGGGCCAGCAGTTCGCGCCGACGCGGGCTCGCCGATGCCAGGACGAGCGGCGCCGTCACGCGACTGCCTATTTGAAGCGGAAGGTGATCCGACCCTTGGTCAGATCGTACGGCGTCATTTCCACATTGACGCGGTCACCGGCCAGCACGCGGATACGGTTCTTGCGCATCTTGCCGGACGTGTGCGCGAGCACTTCGTGATTGTTGTCGAGTTTCACGCGGAACATCGCGTTGGGCAGCAGCTCCTGCACTACGCCCGAGAACTCGATCAGACCTTCTTTCGCCATGGGCCTCCGTTGGGGATCGCCGCTCCGACAGGCACGCCGAGCGGCCCGGGAAGCGGGAAAAGTCGCGGGAAATTGGCCCCGAACGGCCTCCGGGTCAAGCACTTAAGCGGTGCCGGGCGGGGCAAAGTCTTCCGCGGCCTCCGGGAAGCGCTTCAGAATGCGGGCTTTCAGCTGGTCGCGCAGCTGCCGGTAACCCTCCAGACGCGCTTCGCGGCTGCCTTCCTGGATCAGCGCCGGATCGAAGGTCGGCCAGTATTCCACCTCGCACGCCATGATCCGGGTGAGCTCGAGCGCCTTGTGGTGCGCCTCCGGGCTCAGCGTCACGATCACGTCGAACGAGCTGTCGTGCATCTCTTCGATCGTCTTGGCCTTGTGGCGGCGGATGTCGACGCCGATCTCGTCGAGCGCCGCGACGACGAAGGGATCGACCGCATCGCGCTTCACGCCGGCCGAGTCGACATAGACGCGCGTGCCGAACAGGCGCTTGGCGAGGCCCTCCGCCATCGGCGAACGGACCGCGTTCAGCGTGCAACAGAACAGGATGCTGCCGACCTTTCCGGTCATTCGCGCCTACCGGCCCTGTCCGGTTACGCGCGGATATGCAGGACGCAGATCAGTGTGAACAGCCGCCGCGCGGTGTTCAGGTCCATCGCGATCTTGCCCTCGAGGCGCTCGCGCAGAAGCTCGGAGCCTTCGTTGTGGACGGCACGCCTGCCCATGTCGAGCGCCTCGATCTGCGAAGGCGACAGCCGCCTGATCGCCTCGTAGTAGCTCTCGCAGACGGTGAAATAGTCCTTGATGACGCCGCGGAACGGCGACAGCGGCAGCACCGTCCTGTCGAGCGGTTCGCCCGTTTCCGACTTCACGTCGAAGGCGAGCCGGCTGTCCTCGATCGACAGCGTCAGGTGATAGGGCCCCTGCACGTCGCCGGCGAGCTCGAACCGGTTCTCTTCCAGCAGGTCGAAGATGGCGACCGTCCGCTCGTGCTCGATGTCCGCGTTGCGGCGGATGCGCAATTGCTCGTCGAGATCGATCTTGCAGATGCGGTTGCGCCGTTCCGACGAGCCGTCCATTTGCTAGCCTTTCCCGCGCCCGGAGCGCAGCGCCATCGAGCGCGAATGACTGACAAGACCTTCCGCACGCGCCAGCGCCTGTCCGGCGGGCGCTAGGCGCGCGAGGCCGGCCGCGTCCGCGCCGATCAGCGTGGTGCGCTTGAGGAACGCGTCGAGCCCGAGGCCCGAGGAAAAGCGCGCCGCGCGCGAGGTGGGCAGCACGTGGTTGGGCCCGGCGAGATAGTCGCCCAGCGCTTCGGGCGTATAGCGGCCGAGGAAGATCGCGCCTGCATGGCGCACGCGCGCGGCGATGCGCTCGGGCCGCGCGACGGCAAGCTGGAGATGTTCGGGTGCGAGCGCATCGACCAGCGCCACGCTGTCGTCGAGCTTGCGCACCAAGATGGTGGCCCCATGGCCGCGCCACGAGGCGCCGGCGATGGCCTTGCGCGGATGCGTCTTCAGTTCGGCGGCGACGGCGGCGCGGACGGCGGCCGCAAAGCGCGCATCGTCGGTAATCAGGATCGACTGCGCGTCGGCGTCGTGTTCGGCCTGCGCCAGCAGGTCGACCGCGATCCAGCGCGGATCGTTGGCACGGTCGGCGACAACGACGACTTCCGAGGGGCCCGCGATAAGATCGATGCCGACGGTGCCGAACACCATGCGCTTGGCAGCCGTCACATAGGCGTTGCCCGGGCCGGTGATCTTGTCGACGGCGGCGATCGTCTTCGTGCCGTAGGCGAGTGCTGCCACGGCCTGCGCCCCGCCCACGCGGTAGATCTCATCCACGCCTGCGATCTTGCAGGCCGCGAGGACCAGCGGGTTGAGCCTGCCGTCAGGGGCGGGAACCGTGACGACAAGCCGGCCCACGCCCGCGACCTTCGCCGGCACGGCGTTCATCAGCACCGACGAGGGATACGCCGCCCGCCCGCCGGGCACGTAGAGACCGACGGAATCCAGTGCCGTCCAGCGCCAGCCGAGCAACAGGCCGGCCTTGTCTTTCCACACTTCGTCCTTCGGCCACTGGCGCGCATGGAACGCCGCGATGCGCGCGGCCGCGAGTTCCAGCGCCCGCACGGTCTCCCGATCGCAGGTCTTGAGTGCCGCAGCGATCTCGCGCGAGGTGACCCGAAGCTTGCCGGCCGTGAGGCGCACGCGGTCGAAGCGGTTCGTATAGGCGACGAGGGCCGCATCGCCGCGCTTGCGCACGTCGGCAAGGATGCGCGCGACCGTCGCGTCGACCGAATGCCCCTCGGCCGCGCGCGCGCGCAGCAGACGCCGGAACTTAGCGTCGAACCCGGCTTTGCGCGCATCGAGTTCAAGCGGCACGGGCGACCTCCGCGATCCGGTCGACCAGTCCCTGCACTTCGCGATGGCGTGTCTTCAGTGCCGCGCGGTTGACGATCAGCTTCGACGTCACGTCGGCGATGTGTTCGACTTCGACGAGCCCGTTGGCCTTCAGCGTGGCACCACTCGACACGAGATCGACGATGCGGCGCGCGAGCCCGAGCGCGGGGGCGAGCTCGATCGCGCCGTTCATCTTGATGCATTCGGCCTGCACGCCGCGCTTGGCGAAATGCTTGCGCGTGACGTTGGGGTACTTGGTGGCAACGCGCACATGGCTCCACTTGCGCGGATCGTCGCGCCCGGCAAGTTCGACCGGTTCGGCGACCGAAAGCCGGCACTTGCCGATGCCAAGATCGAGCGGCGCGTAGATTTCCGGATAGTCGAACTCGACGATCACGTCGTTGCCGACGACACCCAGATGCGCGGCACCGAACGCCACGAGCGTCGCCACGTCGAAGGCGCGGCCGCGCACGATGTCGATGCTCGGGTCCTGCGTGCGGAAGCGCAGCAGGCGGGTCTCCGGGTTGTCGAATTCCGGCTCCGGCACGATGCCGGCCTTGCGCAGCATCGGCATCGCTTCCTTGAGGATCCGCCCGTTGGGCAGGGCGATGATGATTTTATCGTTTGCGGACAATGTCTTGACCTTGGATTGCACAACCGGGGCACGCCCCTGCCGGGACGCTGCCATTCTCATACCAGAGAATTATGGCCCGCGTGAGGGCCGGCGATTCAAGCGGCCGGATGTTGCGGCCGGACCGCCGCCGGCCAAGGCTCGCCCAGATCGCGTATCCGGCAGCCGATCGAAGCCCCTTCGAGCCGGATCGCGGCGCCGCCCGCGAACAACAGTTCGACCGCGCCCGCGCGGACATCGATGGTCAGCAGGTCGAGGATCGACCCGTGCGCCAGCGGATCGAGCGCGCGGCGGCGAACCGCGTCCACCCCGGTGAAATGCACGGCGCAGTGGACGCGCATGCCCGCGGATTGCGCCGGCGCCTCTTCCCAGCAATAGCGGTTGGCGACGAGCACGAACTCCCGGCCGGCGCTGTCGAACGCCATCTCGCCGATCGGGACGATCGCGTCCTGCAGGCAGGCCGCGACGACGCGGAAATCCTCGGTATCCGCCGCACGCAGGCGAAGGCTGGATGCCGCGTCGCTCATGCCGCGTCCTTGAGCCTTTCGATGTCGGCGCCGCAGGCAGAGAGCTTTTCTTCAAGCCGCTCGTAGCCGCGGTCGAGATGGTAGACGCGCGCCACGGTCGTCTCGCCGCGCGCGACGAGGCCGGCGATGACGAGCGACACCGAAGCGCGCAGGTCCGTCGCCATCACGGGTGCGCCGGTCAGCTGCGCGACGCCGCGCACCATCGCCGACCCGCCGTGCAGGTTGATGTTGGCGCCCATGCGTCGCAGTTCCGGCACATGCATGAAGCGGTTCTCGAAGATCGTCTCGGTGACCATCGAGGCGCCCTCGGCCGTCACCAGCAGCGCCATCATCTGGGCCTGCAGGTCGGTGGGGAAGCCGGGATAGGGTTCCGTCATCACGTCGACGCCCGTCAACGCGGAGTTCGTGCGACTGACGCGCACGCCGCGCTCGGTCGTCGCGAAACTGACGCCGGCGCCGCGCAGCACGTCCGCTGCCGCCTGGATCAGTTCCACCCGCCCGCCGACAAGCTCGACGTCGCCGCCGGTGGCCGCCGCCGCCATCGCGTAGGTGCCCATCTCGATACGGTCGGGCAGGATCGTGTGGCGCGCGCCATGCAGCGGCTTGCCGCCGTCGATCGTCAGCGTGTCGCTGTCGATGCCCGAGATCGACGCGCCCATCGCCACAAGGCAGCGCGCGAGGTCGCCGACCTCCGGTTCGCGTGCGGCATTGACCAGCTTGGTCTGTCCGCGCGCCAGCGTGGCGGCCATCATGAGGTTCTCGGTGGCACCCACCGAGACGAACGGGAAGACGATGCGCGCCCCGTTGAGGCCGTTGGGTGCCCGCGCGTCGACATAGCCTTCGGCGAGATCGATCGTGGCGCCGAGCTGTTCGAGCCCTTTGAGGTGGAGATCGACGGGTCGCGCGCCGATGGCGCAGCCACCGGGCAGGGAGACGCGCGCGCGGCCCTCGCGCGCCAGCACGGGCCCGAGCACGAGGATCGAGGCGCGCATCTTGCGCACGAGTTCGTATTCCGCCGTCGTGCTCGTCAGCTTGCGCGCCGTCAGGGCGAGCGCGCGGCCAGCATGGCCGCCGTTGGGCGCGTGCCCGTCGAGCGCGATTTCAACGCCAAGCGTGCCGAGCAGGTTCGCCAGCGTCGTGATGTCGGCCAGGTGCGGGATGTTGACCAGCGTCAGGGTCTGGTCGGTGAGCAGGCTTGCGGCCATCAGCGGCAAGGCGGCGTTCTTGGCGCCGCCGACCGGGATCGCGCCCCGGAGAGGTCGGCCGCCGCGGATTCGGATTTTGTCCATCGCTTCACTTACCCCGCCACGAAGGCAAAATCCAGACGAGACCGTGGCGCGATCGGGGCTAGAAGCCCGCGTCCGGCCGGGCGAGATATTCCAGTTCGGCCGGCGTGCTTTCGCGTCCGAGGACCACGTTGCGATGGGGGAAGCGGCCATACTGCGCGATCACGTCGCGATGCAGATGGGCATAGCGAACGACCCTGTCGCGCCACGGTGCCGGAGGCAGCGCCTCCATCAGCCGTACGGATTCGTCCTGGGCCGCAATCTCTTCGGCATGCTCGAACGGCAGATAGACGAAGATCCGCATCACCGGCTCGAGCGTCATGTCGAACCCGCGCGCGACTATGCGGCGCGCGAGCGACAGCGCGCGGCCGTCCGTCGCGAAGGCACCCGGCGTCCCGCGATGGATGTTCCGCGAAAGCTGGTCGAGCAGCACGATCAGCGCCATCGCGCCCTCGGGCGTGTCGGCCCACCGGTCGAGCGATCCGGCCCCGGCCGCATCCAGCAGCGCTCCGAAATGCGCGCGGCAGGCGGCGTCGAACGCCGGCTGCTTCTCGAACCACGCCTCGCGGAAGGTGCCACGCTCCGGATGTCCTTCTGGCGCGAACCAGAAATCGAGCACGGACTGGATTGCTGCCTCGTCTTCCTTTGCCTGCCGGCCGCGTGCCTGCATCTTGCGGCGCTTCAGGTTCTCGCGCAGCGCAGCCGCTTCACTTTCGCGCCGGCGCGCTTCGGCAGCCAGCGCATGCGGCCCCTTCTGGCTTTGCGACATCAGATCCGGTCCAGCGGGATCTTGAGATAGCGCGTGCCGTTTGCGGCGGCCTCCGGCAGGTGGCCGGCGCGGATATTCACCTGGATCGAGGGCAGCAGCAGGTTCGGCGCCTCGAGCTTGCGGTCGCGCGCCTCGCGCATCTCGACATAGGCGTCCTCGTCGATGCCATCGCGCACATGGATGTTGTGCGCGCGCTGCTCGGCCACCGTCGTCTCGTAGGCGACCGCCCGGCCACCCGGCTGGTAGTCGTGGGCGGTGTAGAGGCGCGTCTCCGGCGGCAGCGACAGGATGCGCCGGATCGAACGATAAAGCGTGCGCGCCGAACCGCCGGGAAAGTCGGTCCGCGCCGTTCCCGAGTCCGGCATGAACAGCGTATCGCCGACGAACGCATGCTTGCGCCCGCCCGCCCCCTCGACGACCAGCGCGATGCAGGCCGGCGTGTGGCCGGGCACGTCGAGCACGCTCACGCGCAGCGAGCCAAGCGCGAACGTCTCGCCGTCATGCAGCAGGCGGTCGAACTGCGAGCCGTCGCGCGGAAAGCCGGGATCGAGATCGAGGATCGGGGCCCAGGTCTGCTGCACGGCCGAGATGCCGGCGCCGATCGCCGTTCGGCCGCCGAGCTTCGCACGCAGCCACTGCGCGCCGGTCAGATGGTCGGCATGCGGGTGCGTCTCGACGATCCATTCGATGCGCTTGCCAGCGGCGGCTTCGACGATCGCGCTTGCCGAGCGCGTGGAGGTCCGCCCCGACTTGCCGTCGAAGTCGAGAACCGGGTCGATGATCATGGCCGCCGGCCCCGACGGGTCCGCGACGAGATAGCTGACGGTTCCCGTGCTTGCGTCGAAAAAACCCGTGATTTCCGGCTCGTGCGCGTCCATCGCGATACCCTTGAATAATTCAGTTTAAACTAATATATATAGTTTGCACTGATCTGACGCAAACATGGTGGCAAGCATGGCGACGGCGATCAAGGAAATCGATGCGGCGACGCTGAAAGGCTGGCTCGAACGCGGCGAATGCACGCTGGTCGACGTGCGCGAGCCGGGCGAGCATGCGCGCGAGCACATCGAGGGCGCCCGGCTCGTTCCTCTGGCGCGCCTCGATGCGGCGCATGTCGCGGCCGAGTCGCGCGGACGGATCGTCTTGCATTGCGCGTCCGGGGCCCGCTCGGCGCAGGCGGCCCGGCGACTGGCGGATGCCGGGATCGAGGGTGTGCAACTTTCCGGCGGCCTCGCGGCCTGGCGGCAGGCGGGCCTGCCGGTCGTCGAGGACCGGCGCGCGCCGATCCCGATCATGCGCCAGGTCCAGCTGATCGCCGGCAGCCTCGTCGTGGCCGGAACGGCGCTCGGTGTCTTCGTCCATCCCGGATTCCTGGCGCTGCCGGCGGCAGTGGGCGCAGGCCTCGCGTTCGCGGGCGCCACCGGCCTTTGCGGAATGGCGACGCTGCTCGCCCGCCTTCCCTACAACAAGGTCTAGTCGACAGACTTCCCGCGCGCGCGCAGCGCCTCGACGATGCGCCGTTCCTCATCGTCGAGAACGCGCTGATAGGCCTCGAACAGGCCCGGCGGGATATTGTCGAAGGTGCCGCGCCGGTTCTCGCGCAGCCGCGCCAGCCGCCGCTCCAGCCGGGACGTCTCGTTCGCCGCATCGTCGTCCGTTCCGGCTTCGAGCCGGCTGAGAAGCGGCGCCAACCGCGCGCGCAGCTGATCGCGCATCTCCGGCTCCAGCGTCCGGTCGAGCAGCTGCTCGATCTGAGAGACGAGCTTCTCGAACTCCGCCCGCACGTCGACCGGCGGGCGCGGTTCGGGGGCCTGCGCAAGCGCCGGCGCTGCGACCAGCGCCAGCGCAAGAGCCAGCCGCCTCATCGGCCCTTCGCGTGGTGATAGACGTGCCAGAGGAACAAGGCGCCGGCGGAACGGTGCGGCCGCCACGCCTCGCCCAGCTTGCGCAGGCGCTTCTCGTCGGGCCGCGAGCGCAGGTTCTTGAGGATGCGCATCGCTTCCTGCAGCGCAAGATCGTTGGCCGGCCACACGTCGGGGCGCTGCATGGCGAAAAGCAGGTAGATTTCCGCACTCCAACGCCCGAGCCCCTTGAGGCGCGTGATGGTCTCGATGGCCTCCTCGTCCGGCGCCTTGTGGAGCGCGTCGAAATCGAGCGTGCCGCTCGCAACCGCCTCGGCAAGGCCGCGCACATAGGACGATTTCTGACGCGACAGGCCGAGCACGCGCAGCCTGTCGTCGTCGCAGGCGAGCACGGCATCCGGTTCGATGGCGCCCAGCCCCTCCTCGAGCTTTCGCCAGATCCCGCTCGCCGCGGCGACGGAGATCTGCTGCGCCACGATCGCGCGCATGAACCCCTCGAAACCGCGCGTCCGGATGCGCGGCTTGGGCAGGCCGATCCTGGGAAGCCATTCGGCGACGTGCTCGTCTTTCGCGGCGAGCGCCTTCATCGCCTTCGCGATGACGCGCTTGGCCCGTGCTTCGGTCGATGCGGGGAGCTGCGGAGGCAAGGGAGACCGAAATCAGGCGACGGGCTGGTGCGCGAGCGTCTGGGTGAGAGTTGAAAGCCGCGCCAACAGATAGTCGGCCGTGTCGGGATCGGCGTCCTCGACCTTCGTGAGCACGCGTTCGATCATGCGGCGGCGATAGCGTTCGCGATCGGAAGGCCCGCCGTCGTAACTCGTTTCCTGCGCCACTTCGAGCGCCGCGCGCACGGCCGGATAGAGGTCGAGCGGCATGTAGGCGCGCTCGTAGACGTATTTGAGCCCGCCCACCGGATCGTAGATGAGCTGGCGCGCGCGCGTGACGGGCACATTGGCGCGCTTGGCGATCCCGTGCTCGAACAGGAACAGGTCGCCCATGCACAAGGCCCGGATGACGAGGCCCGGATCGAGGCGGCCGGTCGTGTGGAGATGCGCCGCAAGCCGCGCGACGTCGTCTTCCTGCGAATTCAGCGACGACCCCACGGTCGCGATCTCGCGCGCGTGCATGGCGAGCTCGGTCGCCATCTCGTTCGTCATGTCGTCGCGCGCAAGGAGCCGTTCGCGGATGCGCTCGGAGGCGAGATTGTAGAGCTTCTCCAGCACGCGCAGCGGCACGCGCTTGCGGACCGCGAGCTTCTCCTGGACCGCGCCCGACTTGCCATGCCGGTCGACGAGCCGCTCGACCGTGGCATCTGACATGCGCGCACCCTCGTTACCGGCAAGCGTGGCCGCGACGCGCGAGTCGCCGTGCTCGACGAGCTTCATCGACACGGCGTCTGATACTTCCGCGCGGCTGGCGACGGCGACCTGCTTCTCGGGCCCCTGCGAGGCGACGATCTCGATCAGGTCTTCGTCGGAGAAGACGCGGCTTTCGATGAGCAGCGGCAGGGCGACCGCGTCGATATCCTTGGCGAGAGTCATCGCCAGCCCTTCGGGGAGCTGGCTCGCGTCCTTGAGATGATCGGAGAGCGCCTGGCGGACGGTGGCGATCGCGTCCTTTGCCAGCAGCCGCAGCAGCTTCTCGGCCTCCGCGCGGACCGAATCGGTCAGCGCGCCGGCCTTCCAGGTCTGCGCGACCTTGCCGGCCGTCTCGATGCGTCCGGTGGCCGACGGATCGGCGGCCAGTCGCTCGATATCCTGTTTGGACAGTTCGGCCATGCGCCCGCGCGATCCTTCTTCGCGAAGGCGCAAGGATGCACCCGCCAGAGGCCGGACGCAACCCCTTGGCCCGTTTGACTATCGGCCCCGGCGATCCTACAAGAACCGGAGGCGTGAGCGACGAATCACCGCGCCGGTTGCCGGGAGATTTACCGCTTCATGCCGATGGACGGGAGTACGGGCGAGAGGATCGATACCTCGCCGAAGGTCTCTGACGAGGTCAAGTGCACGACCTGCTACATGTGCGCCTGCCGCTGCGGCATCCGCGTGCATCTGCGCGACGGCCGCATCCGCTATATCGAAGGCAACAAGGATCATCCGGTCAACCGCGGCGTGCTGTGCGCCAAGGGCTCGGCCGGGATCATGAATCACTACAGCCCGGCGCGGCTGACGAAGCCCTTGCTGCGCGTCGGCGAGCGCGGGGCCGGCGACTTCAAGGAAATCGAGTGGGACGAGGCGCTGGGCCTTGCCGCCAAGTGGCTCGGCGACATCCGCGCCGACGATCCCAAGAAGCTCGCCTTCTTCACCGGCCGCGACCAGAGCCAGTCGCTGACCGGCTGGTGGGCGAACCAGTTCGGCACGCCGAACTTCGCGGCGCATGGCGGCTTCTGCTCGGTCAACATGGCCGCGGCGGGGCTCTACACGATCGGCGGTTCGTTCTGGGAATTCGGCGAACCCGACTGGGAACACGCGCGCTATTTCATGCTGTTCGGCGTGGCCGAAGACCATGACAGCAATCCGATCAAGGCCGGCCTCGCCAAGCTGAAGGCGAACGGGGCCAAGTACGTCTCGGTCAATCCGGTCAAGACCGGCTATCAGGCCGTGGCCGACGAGTGGCTCGGTATCGCGCCCGGCACCGACGGGCTGTTCGTGATGGCGCTGATCCACGAACTGCTCAAGGCCGACAGGATCGATCTCGAATTCCTCGTGCGCTACACGAACGCACCGTGGCTGGTGCTGAAGGACGACGGGCTGTTCGCGCGCGACGCCGCGGGCAACCCGCTGTGCTGGGACACGAAGACGAACGCGGCCGCAAGTGCCCTTTCCGCCGACGTGTCGCCCAAGATGGTCGGCGAAGTGACGCTGGCCGACGGGCGCAAGGCCACGCCGGTGTTCGAGCTGATGGCGCTGCGCTATCTCGCACCCGAATACGCGCCCGAGGCCGTGGCCGAACGCTGCGGCATTCCGGTCGCGACGATCAAGCGCATCGCCGCCGAGATCGCACATGCGGCGTTCGAGCAGCAGGTCGTCATCGACCAGCCCTGGACCGACTGGGCCGGGCGCCGACACGAGAAGATGATCGGCCGGCCCGTTTCGATGCACGCGATGCGCGGCATCTCGGCGCATTCCAACGGCTTCCACACCTGCCGCGCGATCCACCTGCTGCAGATGCTGCTGGGTGCGATCGACACGCCGGGCGCGTGGCGCTACAAGGCGCCCTTCCCGCGGCCCTGCCCGCCCGGCCCCAAGCCCACCGGCAAGCCGGCACAGGTCAATCCCGGCCGCCCGTTGGGCGGCATGCCGCTCGGCTTCACGCTGGGGCCGGAAGACCTGCTGCTCGACGATGCCGGCAACCCGATGCGCATCGACAAGGCCTATTCGTGGGAAGCGCCCATCGCCGCCCACGGCCTGATGCATATGGTCATCGCCAACGCGTGGAAGGGCGATCCCTACCCGGTCGACACGCTGTTCATGTACATGGCGAACATGGCGTGGAACTCGTCGATGAATTCGGCCGAGACCGCGCGCATGCTGACCGACAAGAAGCCGGACGGCAGCTACCGCATCCCGCACATCATCTATTCCGACGCCTTCTATTCCGAGACGGTCGCCTATTCCGACCTGATCCTGCCCGACACGACCTATCTCGAGCGCTGGGACTGCATCTCGCTGCTCGACCGCCCCATCGGTTCGGCCGAGGGGCCGGGCGACGCGATTCGCCAGCCGGTGGTCAAGCCCGACCGCGACGTGCGCCCCTTCCAGGACGTGCTGATCGATCTGGCCGTGCGCCTGAAGCTGCCCGGTTTCACGAATGCCGACGGCGCGGCGAAGTTCCCCGGCGGCTATCCGGATTACATCGCCAACCACGAGCGCAAGCCAGGCGTGGGCCCGCTCGCGGGCTTCCGCGGGGCCGACGGCACCAAGTCGGGCGTGGGCGAGCCGAACCCGAAGCAGCTCGAGCGCTATGTCGAGAACGGCGCGTTCTGGCGCCATCATTTCGAGCCCGACCAGCTCTATTTCAAGCACGCCAACAAGGGCTATCTCGAAGCGGCCGTGAAACTCGGCCTGATCGACAAGCCCGAGCAGATCGTGTTGCACATCTATTCCGAGCCGCTGCAGAAGTTCCGCAACGCCGCGCGCGGAATCGGGCCGATCCAGACGCCGGCCGAACACCGCGCGCGTATCGAGGCGAATTTCGATCCGCTGCCGATCTGGTACCCGACCTTCGAGGGCACGCAGGTCGACACGGACGCCTTCCCGCTGCACGCTGTCACGCAGCGCCCGATGCCGATGTACCATTCGTGGGGCTCGCAGAACGCGTGGCTCCGCCAGATCATGAGCCACAACCGGCTCTACATGAACGTGGGCACCGCCGCGAAACTGGGTCTTGCCGACGATGATTGGGCGTGGATCACCTCGCATCACGGCCGCGTGAAGGCGCAGATCCGCACGATGGAAGGCGTCAATCCGCACACGGTGTGGACATGGAACGCCATCGGCAAGCGCGCGGGTGCGTGGAACCTCGATGCCGATGTGCCCGAGGCGACGAAGGGCTTCCTGCTCAATCACCTGATCTCGGAACTGCTGCCCGACAGGAACGGGTATCGCTACTCGAACTCCGATCCCGTCACCGGACAGGCCGCCTGGTACGATCTGCGCGTCCGCGTGGAAAAGGCCGATCAGGCCGAGCAGGGCGTGACCGCGCCGCTGCTGCCGACCCTGAACCATCCGCCGGGCATGACCGAACCGCCGTCGATCCTGCGCTACGGCGCGCAGTGGAAGAAGCCATGACAAGCCTGCCAGCCGCACAGCCGGGCGCCAAAAAGCTCGGCCTCGTCATCGACCTCGACACCTGCGTCGGTTGCCACGCCTGCGCGGTCAACTGCAAGGAATGGAACACCGGCGGGCATTCGGCCCCGCTGCCGGATTTCGATCCCTATGGCGCCAACGTGTCCGGCGTGTGGTTCAACCGCATCCACACGTTCGAGGCGGGCGAAGGCGACGAAAGCCGCACGGTCCATTTCCCGAAATCCTGCCTGCATTGCGAGACGCCGGCCTGCGTCACGGTTTGCCCGACGGGTGCAAGCTACAAGCGCGCCGAAGACGGCATCGTACTGGTCAATGCCGATACCTGCATCGGCTGCAAGCTATGCTCGTGGGCGTGCCCCTATGGCGCACGCGAGTTCGACGCGGATGAAGGCGTCATGAAGAAATGCACGCTGTGCATCGACCGCATCTACAACGAGAACCTCGCGGAAGACGAGCGCGTCCCGGCCTGCGTCTCGACGTGTCCCGCGAGTGCGCGCCATTTCGGCGATCTCGGCGATCCCATGTCGGACGTCTCGCAGCTCGTCGCGGAACGCGGCGGATATGCGCTGATGCCGGAAATGGAATACGCGCCCGTCAACCGCTACCTGCCGCCGCGCGCCGCCAAGACGAAGGCCGGCTGCACGGGTGCGAAGGCCGAACTAGACCGACCGGCCGAGACCGCCGGCACCCATCCGCTGCTGCGCTGGATGGACAAAGTCCTTTCGCGCTGAGAGCCGCAACGATGCATCCCGCCTTCTCCGTCATCTTCTTCACGACCGCTTCGGGCGCAGGCTACGGCCTCGTGGCGCTCGTCGCCGTCGCGAGCGCATTCGGCTTCGTGCCGGCCAGCGGCTGGTTCGCCGTCGCCACACTCGGGCCCGCAACGGCGTTGATCGTCGCGGGACTGCTCGCCTCGACCTTCCATCTCGGCCATCCCGAGCGCGCGTGGCGGGCATTCACGCAGGTGCGCAGCTCGTGGCTCAGCCGCGAAGGCGTGGCGTCGCTCGTCACGTTCGTGCCGCTGGGCATCTTCGGCGTCGCGTGGGCCTTCTGCGGACGCAGCGACGGGATCTTCGCGCTGATCGGATTCGCCGCCGCGCTCTGCGCGCTCGTTACGATCTTCACGACCGCGATGATCTACCGTTCCTTGAAGCCGATCCATCAGTGGCATAATTGCTGGGTCGTGCCGAACTACATGGCGCTGGGCCTCGCCACCGGCGCGCTGCTGCTGCACGCGGCCGCACAGGCGTTCGGCCGGCCGCAGGCGATCGTCGGCATCGCGGCCCTCGTCCTCGTGGCGATCGCCACGTATCTCAAGCACCGCTACTGGGGCTTCATCGACACGACGAAATCGGCCTCGACGCCGGAAAGCGCCACGGGCCTTGGTGCACGCGGCAAGGTGCGCTTCCTCGACGCGCCCCATACGGAAGAGAACTATCTCCAGCAGGAAATGGGCTTCAAGATCGCGCGCAAGCACGCGGCGAAACTGCGCCGGATCGCGCAGCACGCGGCCTTCCATCTGCCGTTCCTGCTGACGGCTGCCGCGCTGCTGCTCGACGGCGTGCCGGCCGTCGCCACAGCCTTCTTTGCGGCCCTGCTCAGCATTGCCGGCACGCTGGTCGAGCGCTGGCTGTTCTTCGCGCAAGCGAAGCACGCCGTGACGCTCTATTACGGAACGCGCGACGTCTGACGCCTAGCGGCGGCTTTCCATCGCCATGCGCACGGCAAGTCCGCCGAGCACGAAGCCCATCAGCCAGCGCTGCACGAGCAGCCAGGTCGGCCGGCGGGCGAGGAAGGTCGAGAGTGCGCCGGCACTGAGCGCGAACATCATGTTGCCCGCGAAGCTGACACAGATATGCACCGCGCCCAGCACGAGCGACTGGACCAGCATGTCGTCGCGCGTCGTGTCGATGAACTGCGGCACCAGCGCCAGATAGAGCATCGCGACTTTCGGGTTCAGCAGGTTCGTCAGCAGACCCATCACGAACAGCTTGCGCGGGCGATCGTAGGGGAGCGTCTGCACCTCGAACGGCGAACGCCCGCCGGGCCGCAGCGACTGCCAGGCGAGCCACGCGAGATAGAGGGCGCCCCCGAAGCGCACCACGCCGTAGGCGACCGGCACCGCGAAGACGAGTGCGGTGAACCCGAAGGCGGTGCACAGCACGTAGAAGACGAAGCCGAACAGCACGCCGCCCAGCGAGATCACGCCGGCCATCGGCCCCTGGCTCAGCGAGCGCGAGACCAGATACATCATGTTGGGGCCCGGCGTGAGAACCATGCCCACGCAGACGGCGGCGAATGCGATCAATGTCGAGGTCGTCGGCATGTCCGGTCCTTCAGGTCGGCAGGCAGTCGAGGCGTCGCCTTATGTGGCAGTCCGCACGCCCATGCGCAACGCAGAACGTGCCGACAAAATCGTGGATCGAGGCAGCCATCTTCCTCGCCCCGTCGTTCGCCGCATCGAGCCGCTCGGCGGCCGCCTCGGCCTTCCTGCGCAGCGCCGCCTCGTCGATCATCGTCAGGCGGCCGCTCTCGAACACGATGCGCCCGCCGATCATCACCCGGTCGATTGCCGACCCGGACTCCGCGAACATCATCTGGATCAGGGGCTTTCGCAGCGGCACGTAATGCGGCTGATCGAGGCGCAGGAACACGATGTCGGCGACGAAGCCCGGCGCGATGCGCCCCATTTTCTCGAACCCGAGCAGGCGGGCACTGCCAAGCGTCGCCGCCTTGAACGCCTCGCCCGCCGTCACCCAGTTCCCGTATTCCGGCCCCTGCAGGCGCGAGAGGTAGGCTGCAAGGCGCGCCGCCTCGAAGATGTTCTGCCCGTCGCCGGTGTTCGAGCCGTCGGTGCCGATGCCCACTTCGATGCCGGCATCCATCATCTCGCGGATCGCCGCGACGCCCGAGCCGAGGCGCAGGTTGCTGCCGGGATTGTGCGCGATGCGCCCGCCGCGCTTCGCGATCAGGTCCATCTCCGCGCGGTCAATCCAGATGCCGTGCGCGCCGCTGAAATTGGGGCCGAGCGCGCCGAGTTCATCGAGATGCGCGGTCATGCTCTTGCCGTACTTGGCGCGCGCCAGCACGGCCTGCACTTTCGTTTCGGCCAGATGCGTCTGGAACGGCAGGCCGAATTCCTTCGCCATGCGGGCGCAGGCGATGATGAAATCGTCCGAGCAGTGCAGCGGAATCGTCGGCGCGATGCCGGGGCGGATGAAATCGCGGTCGAACGGCCAGTCCGCGAAGACCGGCCGAAGGTTGGCAAGGCTCGTCTCGTAGGGTGCCAGCGCGATCTTCGCGACCGCCGTGCGCATCGGCTCGGGGATCGCGTCGAGCAGGCCCGGCAGCGCCTGATAGAGCGTGCGGTCGGCGAGCATCGGCGCCACGACCGCGCGCATGCCCACGTCCAGATAGGCCTGCCCGACCGCGCGCATCGCCTCGGCCGAGGGGGCCGGAAACTCGACGAACAGGTCGAAACTGGCCGTGCAGCCACGGCGCACCATCTCGGCCGCCGACAGGGTGGCGCTCAGATATTTGTCGTCGAGCGTGCGCTGGCCGTTGATGGCGCCGGCCGCGTTGAGGAACAGCTCGAGCGGCGCCTGATCGCCCACCGCACCCCGCCCGAGCCCGCCATGCGCATGCGTGTGGGCGTTGACGAGGCCGGGAACGAGAAGCCGGTCGGAGGCATCGAGGATTTCGGTATCGGCGGGCGAGATCGAGCCTGGCGGCCCGAGCGAAACGACCGAGCCGGCGGACACGAGGATGTCCGCTGGCTCGGCGCGATCCGTCTCGGGATCGAGGACGCGCCCGCCCCGAAGGACGAGCGGGCGTGTCTGGATCAAATCAGTTTCCCAGATAGACCAGTTCGCGCTCGCCGCGCGGCGGCAGGAACTGGCGCGAGTAGACCTCGCTGGTTTCGGGCGTGCGGGCAAGACCATAGCCCGTAACCACCATCCCGATCGAGCGCTTCAGGCGGTCATCCTTGACGTCGCCCGCGCCGATCTCCTTGCTCTCGGCGGAAACCATCAGCTTCTCGTAGGCGAATTTGAGGCGGCGCGTCTCGACGCCGCGGTCGACGAGCGCATCGAACTTCGTCACCGAGTTCATCGCGCCCGCGATGTCCTTGCCAACGTCGAGCGTCGCCTGGTTGACGGCGCGAACGAGACCCGCGACCGCGGTCGGGTTCTCCTTCAGCATCTTCTGCGAGACCATCATCCCGTTCGAGTAGAGGTCCATGCCGTAGTCGGCGAACGAGAACCACGTATAGTCCTTGTCCGGGTCCTGCCCGAGGCCGATCAGGTTGAAGTAGCTCGTGATGTTGAACACCATCGCGGCGTCCATGTGGCCCTGGATCAGCAGCGGCTCCTGCAGGTTGGGCGCCATGTTGGTGAACTTGATCTTCGTGAGATCCAGCTTGTTGAGCGACGCGAAGACCGGCATCAGGCGCGTGGTCGGCGTGCCCTGCGCGCCGCCCAGCGTCTTGCCTTCGAAATCCTTGATCGTCTTGATGCCGGCCGGGTTGCGCGCCACGATCGCGAAGGGCGGCTGGGTCCACATCTGGTAGACCATGATCGGCTGCTGGCCGGGGTTCGACGCGGCGTTCTGGATGATCGCGTTGATGTCGCCGAAGCCCGCGTCGTAGGCCCCGCCCATGATGCGCGTGATCGTGGCGCCCGAGCCTTCGCCCTGGTCGATGACGACGTTGAGGCCCTCGCGCTGGAAATAGCCCTTGTCGCGCGCGACGAAGAAAGCGGCGTCACTGCCCTGCGTCTTCCAGCCGAGCGTGAACTTGATGGTCGTGGGCGTCTGGGCGGAAGCCGAACCGGCGAACGCCGCCAGTGCGCCGGCCAGTGCGAGAGCGGTCAGATTCTTCGACATGCAGGAGGTTCTCCCGTCTGGAGGGGTGGAAAGCCGCCCGAAAGCTTCAATATCCATGCCAGACACACCCGCCAGCCCGGTTGACGGGGCCGGCTACGTCCATTAGAACGGTGCCATGTTCCGCCGGATCGACGACCTTCGACTTATTTGAACCGCGGCCCCCTTCCTTCGCGAAGGGCGCCCCAGCGGTCGGTTTGTCGTGTCGTCAGGTCCTTTATCTCCGGAACCCCTCAAATGAACCCGTTCATCTTCTTCCCGCGACTTAGCGCCGCGCGCCGCCAATCGGCGCGCACCGGTCGCCTGCCTGCTGCCCCTTTTTCGCGGAGATCCGCACCATGAACGTCCAGAAATACAAGGCCTTCCCGCCCATCGACCTGCCCGACCGCAAATGGCCCTCGCGCCAGATCACCAAGGCGCCGATGTGGTGCTCGGTCGACCTGCGCGACGGCAACCAGGCACTCGTCGAGCCGATGGGGCCCGAGCGCAAGCGGCGCATGTTCGACCTGCTCGTCCGCCTCGGCTTCAAGGAGATCGAGGTCGGCTTCCCGGCCGCTTCGCAGACCGATTTCGATTTCGTGCGCTCGATCATCGACGAAGGCGCCATTCCCGCCGACGTCACGATCCAGGTGCTGACGCAGGCGCGCGACGAGCTGATCGAGCGCACGTTCGACGCGATCCGCGGCTCGAAGCGCGCGGTCGTGCATCTCTACAACTCGACCTCGACCACGCAGCGCCGCGTCGTGTTCGGTCTCGACCGGCCGGGCATCGTCGACATCGCGGTCAAGGGCACCAAGACGGTGAAGCGCCTGGTCCCCACGGTTAAGGGCACCGAGGTGGTCTTCCAGTATAGCCCGGAAAGCTTCACGCAGACCGAGCTCGATTTCGCCAAGCAGATCTGCGAGGCGGTGATGGACGAATGGGGGCCGACAAAGGCCCATCCCATGATCTTCAACCTGCCGGCCACGGTCGAGGCGGCGACGCCCAACATCTACGCCGACCAGATCGAATGGTTCTCGCGCAACGTGAAGAACCGCGACAGCTGGATCCTCTCCGTCCATCCGCACAACGACCGCGGCACGGGCGTGGCGGCCGCCGAGTTCGCGGTGATGGCCGGCGCCCAGCGCGTGGAAGGCACGCTCTTCGGCAACGGCGAGCGGACGGGCAATGTCGATGTCGTCACGCTGGCGCTGAACCTGTTCAGCCAGGGCGTGAACCCCGAGCTCGACATGTCGGACGTGAAGGAAATCGTGCGCACGGTCGAATACTGCAACCAGCTTCCCGTGCATCCCCGCCATCCCTATGGCGGCGAGCTCGTCTTCACCGCGTTCTCCGGCTCGCACCAGGACGCGATCAAGAAGGGCCTGACCGCGCAGGGCAAGTCGAACACCGGCATCTGGGACGTGCCCTACCTGCCGATCGACCCGCAGGACGTGGGCCGTTCCTACGAGGCCGTCATCCGCGTCAACTCGCAGTCCGGCAAGGGCGGCATCGCCTACCTGCTCGAGACCGACTACGGCCTCGAGCTGCCGCGCCGGCTGCAGATCGAGTTCGCCGCCGTCGTCCAGCGCGTGGCCGACACCACGGGCAAGGAACTCTCGGCCAAGGACATCCACGGCGCGTTCGTCGCCGAATATCTCGCCGACGGCGCCTTCGCCTTCATCGACCACACGACGCTGCCCACCGGCAAGTCGGGGGCCGAGCGCCACATCGAGGCGCGCATGAAGATCGACGGCAAGGCGGCCACGCTTGCCGGCGAAGGCAACGGCCCGATCGCGGCCTATGTCGACGCGCTCTCGAAGGCGGGCGTGACGGTCGATGTCGTCGATTACCGCGAGCATGCGATCAAGGGCAACCAGGGTGCCAAGGCGCAGGCGGCGGCCTATGTCGAGGCGACCGTGGACGGGCGCACGCTCTTCGGCGTGGGCATCGACGCGAACATCGTGGCGGCGTCGTTGAAGGCGGTGACCTCGGCGGTCAACCGCGCGCGGCGGCCCTAGGCTGGGAAATGGCTCCCGACTTCGCGTCGGTGAGCCGTTTCAGCTTCCCCTCGGTGACCATCTTCTCCAGCACGGAGAAGACCTGCATGGTCGGGGCGCCAATCTGGTCGGCGATCTGGCCAAGCGAGAACGTGCCCTTTCCCTTGACCGCGGCGCGGACAAGGGGATCGGCCTGATCGGGCGACATGGCTCTGGCGGGCGGCGGCATGGGGGGTATTTTGCCGAAAAGACGGCCCCGAACCAAGCAAGTTGCGTGATCGGGCGGTCTGTGGCATCAAGCGGGCCGATTTGCAGGCGGATCGCTGCCTTAGCTCAGTGGTAGAGCGCGTCCTTGGTAAGGACGAGGTCCGGAGTTCAATCCTCCGAGGCAGCACCAGCCGCCCGGCCGATATATGCCGATATCCTGATATTTTCAGGCTTCTGCAGGCCGGCTCAATTCGTCCACCGGCCCATTCATCTCTTCGAGAAGACGTGCCCACCTCTCGCTAGCCCTTTATCCGTTTGGAGGGCCGGGCCAATCCGCGAAGCTGCCTATTTTTTGCCAGCCGGATAGTTGAAATCGACGGCACCCGGCCTAGTTATGGCGAGTGTATCCGATACCTTCTGACGCTTGGAATATGCGACTGGATTTCAAACACCCTGAATTCGGCCGCGGGGATGCGCATTTTGCCTCCGGCATGAGCCGCGAGATCGTGCTTCGGCAGACGCTGGGAGATTTGAGCACGGGCATCGAGCTCGATCAGATTCCCGCGGCACTCGGTCTCGCATCAGGGTCAATGGATTGGCACATGCTGCGCTTCGTGCCGGCTGCAATGCGGTTCCGACGCGCGCTGCGAAAAGGCGACGAGCTGCCCGATGAGCTTTTCGACGGCCGGCCGTCCTGGTCGCCCAAGCCGCACCGGCTGGTGCGCGCGGTGCGGCGTCTGGGGGCGGCGATCGGCGCCCCGATGGGCCCCGAGGGCGATGCGTCCGGCCTTGCGTCGGCATTCGAGGAACTCGCGCACGTCATCCGCAGCCGCGGCTTTCTGGGGGACGCACGCCTCGATGCCGACGATATCGCCCAGATCGCGTCCGATGCGGCACGCGTCGACTGGCTGTGCCGTGCCGTCATCGCGGTCCAGCAGTGCCTCGGTACGCTCGCCCGGATGGCGGCCGCACGCCAGAACCCGCAACAGGCCGATACGGCCCGTGCGACCGCGCGAGGCTTGCGCGATGCGATCGTGTGGGCCTCGTCGCGCGCCATGGCGGCGGACCAGATCGCCGCCGATCCGGTATCCGCCTTCCACGACATCGCCCGCTTTCGCGCGCGCCTGTGGCCACTGATCGCCTCGCTTCGCGCCTTCGCGCTCGATATCGAGCCGCTTATGGTCCAGTGGGAAGCGGCCCGCACGCGGCGCGGCGGACCTTCGGTCCAGGATTTCGACTCCCTGCTGCGCCTCGTTTCGGTGCGCTGGGTCGATTTCGATCCGACAATGTTCGATCTCGAGAAGATCCGGATGAGCCTGCCGGGTACGGGGGCGGGAAACGTCTTGGCAAAGGGGATGGGCGACGATGCAGAATGATCCACCGAACCTGAAGCTGGCCCGTTACGAGGAATTGCCGCTCTCCGCCATCGGCGAGTGCCGGGTACTGTCGAAGTGCTTTGCCGCATGGAACGCAGGCCGCGTCGATGGGCGGCTGCCCGCCTCGATCGATATGGCGCTCGTGCCGGACGAAGCGCTGCCCTATACGATGCTACTCGATTATTTGCCCGCGCGCGGCGACGTACGCGTGCGCATCGCGGGAAATTACGTTGGCGAGCGGGCGCACTTCGGAGAATCCGGCCTCGGCCTGCGCGGCTTTTTCAGCGAGACGGATGCGGCCGTCGTCTATGAAAGTCTCGTTCGGATCGCCGAGACGCGTGAACCCAGTCTCGCGCGGCGCGATTATGTGTCGATCGAGGGGCGCAGCTACAGCTACACGCGCCTGATCCTGCCGCTGGCAATCGACGGCGAGCGGGTGTCAGGCTTCTTCAAGACGATCGAGCCGAGCACCCTGATTATAAAGTGAACGCCAAAGCGACCGTTGGTCTGACGTTGGTTTTGCTGACACCCAGTCAGGTGTTTTGATGGAACCGAAGATGGGTCATGGATCAAAGGAAGTTCCGGTGCCGTTGGCGGAGCTACTCATCTGGATCGACGAGGGAATACCCCGAAAACCGAAGAAGCGTGAAAACGGCAAATAGAATGAGTCCGTCTGGAAGGGCGCCCGCGGGCGCGCTTCCGAGGTGAATGACCTCGCCCGTCAGGCGGCGGAAGCGACCGACAAGATCGGCGGCGAGATCGCCGGTATCCAGGTGATCGCCGAATCCGCCAACTCGGCCAACCGCTCGACGAAGGAAGCACGCGAGGCGTCGGCGGCCCTCGCGGCGTAACGCGCCTCAGTTCCCCCGCGCCACCCAGAGCGTGGCCCCTTCGGGGCCGTAGATTTCGGCGTGGGGCGCGTTGCGCGGCACCTTGCAGCTGTCGCCGACCGAAAGATTGCGGACCGTGCCGCCGAGCTTCATCTCGAGCCCGCCCCGCACGACGCGCAGGCTCGCGTCGAACGGATGCGTGTGCTCGCCGGTGTCCTTGTCCGCTTCCCATTCGCGCACGAGGAATTCGTCGTAGCCTTCGGTCCGACCGGCGGCCTCGAAATCCGCGAAGCTCATCGATTTCGCCATCAGCCGCACCTCCGGCAGCGAATCGACATGAAGATCTTCTCTTCGTCCGCATCCATCATCGCGTGATCGAGCGCCACACGCAGCGCCTTGCCCGCATCCTTGAGGCCGTAAGTCGCGGCCATGTCCTTGAGCCAGGCGAGCTGGTCCGCCTCGATCTCGAAATTCTCGATGATTTTGCCCTTGTTCATGCGCGAAGCGGCTCCAGGATCGAGACGTAGTTGGCCACGGCCGCCCCGCCCATGTTGAACACGCCGGCAAGGCCGGGCCTGGGGACCTGCATGTCGCCGGCCGTGCCGGTCGCCTGCATCGCGGCCATGATGTGCATCGACACGCCCGTGGCGCCGATCGGATGGCCCTTGGATTTGAGCCCGCCCGAAGCGTTGACCGGCAGCCGGCCGGTCTTCTCGGTCACGCCCTCCAGCGCCACGCGGCCGCCCTCGCCGGGCTTGGCGAGCCCCATCGCCTCGTACTGGACGAGTTCGGCGATGGTGAAGCAGTCATGCGTCTCGACGAGCTTCAGGTCATCGATCGATACGCGCGCCTCGGCGTACGCTTTCTTCCAGGCCGCGGCGCAGCCCTCGAAGGCGACGATGTCGCGCCGGCTCATCGGCAGATAGTCGTTGACCTGCGCGGTTGCGCGGAAGGCGACCGCCTTCTTCATCCCCATCGCCGTGCCGAAATCGGCCAGCACGAGCGCGGCCGCCCCGTCCGAGACGAGGCTGCAGTCGGTGCGCCGCAGCGGGCCCGCCACCAGCGGGTTCTTGTCGGAAACCGTGCGGCAGAAATCGTAGCCGAGATCCTTGCGCAGCTGCGCGAAGGGGTTGGCGCATCCGTTCTTGTGATTCTTCGCCGCGATCCTCGCCATCGCATCCGACGGATCGCCGAAGCGCTGCGCGTAGAGCTGCGCGATTTGCCCGAACACGCCCGCGAAGCTCATGCCAGGCCGGTCTTCCTCCTTCACGTAGGAAGCCTTCATCAGGATGCCGCCGACCACGTCGCCCGGCGTCTCGGTCATCTTCTCCACGCCCGCGACAAGCACGATGCGCGCCTTCTTCGCCGCGATGGCGTTGAGCCCCATATGCACGGCCGCCGAACCGGTGGCGCAGGCGTTCTCGACGCGCGTCGAGGGCTTGAAGCGGAACCCGTCGGCCGTCTGGAGGACCAGCGACGCGGGGAAATCCTGCTTCACGAAGCCGCCGCCGAAATGGCCGACATAGATCTCGTCGATATCTTCCGGCGCGAGCCCCGCATCGGCGAGTGCCGCGACGCACACTTCGGCCAGAAGCGCTTCGAGATCGAGCCCTTCGCGCTTGCCGAACTTCCCGTGGGACCAACCGACGATGCAGCCGCTCATTGAAACCTCCGATGCCGCCGGACGCGCGGCAGGGCCGACGTTACCAACCCCGGCCGTCCGCGGCAAATCGCGGCGCTAGGCGACGGCGCCGTCGAAGCGCCAGCCGAGATCCTGGCCGGCGAGATAGCACACGACGTCGCCGGGGCCGGCCGGCACCCGTTCGGGCGCCTTGACGCTGGCGCGCGTCAGCGCGACGCGGCCTTCGTTCTTCGGCAGGCCGTAGAACGCGGGGCCGTGCTCGCTGGCGAAGCCCTCGAACCTGTCGAGCGCGCCCTCCTCGTCGAACACGCGCACATAGGCTTCCAGCGCCACCGGCGCGTTGAAGATGCCCGCACATCCGCACGCCGCCTCCTTCGTATGGACCGCGTGCGGCGCGGTGTCGGTGCCAAGGAAGAATTTGGGCGACCCCGATACGGCGGCTTTACGCAGCGCCGTGCGGTGGATCGAGCGCTTGGCGATCGGCAGGCAGTAGAGATGCGGGCGGATGCCGCCCTCAAAGATCGCGTTGCGGTCGATCATCAGATGGTGCGGCGTGATCGTCGCGGCGAGCGTCGTTGGGCCGGCGGACACGAATTCGGCCGCTTCCTTGGTGGTGATGTGCTCGAAGACGATCTTCAGGCCCGGGAAATCCTTCACGAGGCGCTTCATCGTGCGTTCGATGAACACCGCCTCGCGGTCGAAGATGTCGACGGCCTTGTCGGTGACCTCGCCGTGCACGAGCAGCTTCATGCCGATCTTCTGCATGCGCTCCAATGCCGGCGCGATCTTCGCGATGTCAGTGACGCCGTGCGCGGAATTCGTCGTCGCGTGCGCCGGATAGAGCTTGGCCGCGACCCACACCTTCTCGGCGTAGCCGCGCTCGATCTCGTCGGGCGAGATCCCGTCGGTCAGGTAGCACGTCATCAGCGGCTCGAAACCGGGGCCGGCGGCCTTGCGGATGCGCTGGGCATAGTCGCGCACGGCCGCGACGGTGGATGCCGGCGGCACGAGGTTGGGCATCACGATAGCGCGCGCGAACTGGCGCGCGGTGTGCGGGGCGACCGCTTCCAGCATGGCGCCGTCGCGCAGATGGACGTGCCAGTCGTCGGGCCGGCGGATGACGAGGCGGTCAGTCACGGATGCGTTCTCCCTCAGAGCAGCGACGACAGCATGCGCAGGCCAACGCACGCAAGCACGATCCCGAAGACGCGGCGCAGCGCCGGCTGCGAGATCGCGTGCGCGATCTTCGCGCCCAGCTTCACGCACAGCAGCATCGCGGGCAGCAGGGCCGCGAACGCGATCAGGTTGACGTAGCCCAGCGAGAATGGCGGCAGGCCCGCCGCCGTCCAGCCGCCGATGACGAGACCCGCCGTCGCGGGGATCGCGATATAGAGGCCGAGCGTGGCGGCCGTGCCGACCGCAAGGCGGATCGGGAAGCTGAACAGCGACAGCACGGGAACCGCGAGCGTGCCGCCGCCGATCCCCATCACCGCCGAGAAACCGCCGATCAGCAGCGCCATCAGCGAACTGCCCGCGCGGGCCGGCAATCCGTCGCGAAGCGCCAGGCCGCCGGGGAACGCGATCATCTGCACGGCGACGACCAGCGCCACGATGCCGAAGACGCCCGCAAGCACCGCCCCCTTCACGCTTGCGGCGAAGATCGTGCCGACGACGGCACCGACCAGCGCGGGCGGAATCCACACGCGCAGCAGCGTGCCGTCGACCGAGCCGCGCTCGCGGTGCGCGCGCGCCGACAGGATGGATGTCGGGATGATCGTGGCGAGCGACGTGCCGACGGCAATCTGCATGCGCACGTCGAGATCCACGCCCGCATGTCCGAGCACGAAGAACAGCGAGGGCACGACGACGATGCCGCCGCCCACACCGAGCATGCCGGCGAGCAGGCCGGCGGCGGCGCCGGTCGCGATGCAGAACGCGACCAGTTCGGTCGCAAGGAGGGGATCGATCTCGATCATCGGGAGCGGCAATCGTCGGAGGGGCGGACGCGCCTTAAATCACGCCGTGCGGGCGGTGTCGAGGGCGTGGAACACGTCGCCGTCGGGGGACTGCCCCAGCACGTGCCGCCGGTGCCAGAGCGCATAGAAAAGCAGCGTCCAGGCGGCGAAACCGGCGCGTTTCTCCGCCGCCTTGGCGAACAGGCGGACGACCGCCGCGCGGTCCGCGATCTCGGCGATGGCGGGCGTATCGGCGACGAGGGGGCCGAGCCGTGCGCCCTCGTCCGCGATCCAGCTCTGCACCGGCACGGTGAAGCCCTGCTTGGGCGCGAAGGCGCGCGCGGCGGGCAGCGAGCGTTCGAGCCAGCCACGCAGCAGCCATTTGCCCCAGCGCTTGTGGACCTTCATCGCGTCGGGCAGGCGGAAGGCGAACTCGGCGACGGCCATGTCGAGAAAGGGCGTGCGCCCTTCCACCGCGTGCGCCATCAGGCAGCGGTCGAGCTTGGCCAGCAGGTCGTTGGGCAGCCAGTCGGCGATGTCGGTCGCCTGCGCCATCTGCAGGCGGGTGCGCCCGGCCGCGCGCGCCATCGTCTCGGCAGCGCCGATGCCGTCGCGCCAGCCGCGCGTGTCGGCGCGCAGCACGCCCAGATTCTCGAACGTGCCGCGCCGGCGCATCGCGCGCCCGCCCAGCCACCACGGCTTCAGCGCGCTGCGATAGCGCCCGTAGCCGCCGAATAGCTCGTCCCCGCCCTCGCCCGAAAGCACGACCTTGAGACCGTCGGCGCGCGCGGCGCGCGCGAGCAGCCAGGTCGGCACGCAGGCATAGTCGGCCGCCGGATCGTCCATCGCGGCGGCGATCTCGGGCAGGTGATTCCAGAAATCGGCGGCATGCACGGGAATTTCGGCAAGCTGCGCGCGGCAGGCCTGCGCCACGTTGCGCGCGGCCGAACGCTCGTCCGCCGCCCCCGTCTCGGGGAAGAAAGCCGTGAAAGCACGCACCGGGCGTTCGTTGAGGCGCGCCATCATCGCCAGCACGGCCGAAGAATCGATTCCGCCGGAGAGGAACATGCCGTAGGGCA
The DNA here is from genome assembly GCA_044224405.1 of Tagaea sp. Lineage (GTDB taxonomy): Bacteria > Pseudomonadota > Alphaproteobacteria > CACIAM-22H2 > CACIAM-22H2 > Tagaea. Next base: position 113,101 of record JBGAKN010000007.1, read on the forward strand.
CGTCGGCGCGCTGGTGGATCAGCACGCTGTCCTGGAACACGCGGTCGAATTCCATCATCGCCGCGTCGGTATCGCGCGGCACCGGTCCGCCCGCCGGCAAGGCCGCGCGGCTACGGCGCTCGATCACCTTGCCGCCGCCCGCGACCAGCGTGTCGCCGGGCAGCAGACGCTGGATGCCTTCGAAGATCGTCGCGTCGCCGGTCTGGAACTGGAGCTCCAGCAGTTCGGCGCGCTTGTCGGCGCGCAGCCTGCCGGTTCCGAAGCCGGCCGCACGCAGCGCCTGTGCCTCGGACGCGAAGGCGAGCCCCTCGGGGCCTTGCGCATAATAAAGCGGCTTGATCCCGAACGGATCGCGCGCGAGCACGAGCTGCTTGGCGCGCGGATCGTGGATCGCGACCGCGTACATGCCGCGCAGCTTCCCGGCGAAGGCGAGCCCCTCGCGGCGATAGAGGGCGAGCGGCGGCTCGCAATCCGATTGCGTGCGGAACGGCCAGTCGGCCAACGCGCCGCGCAGCTCGACGTGATTGTAGATCTCGCCGTTGGCAACGAGCGCCGCCCCGCCCGCCTCGCGCAGCGGCTGGTCGCCGGTGACGAGATCGATGATCGCGAGCCGGTTGTGCACGAAAGCCACGTCGGCCTCGCGGTAGGTGCCGCTGCCGTCGGGGCCGCGATGGGCGATCGCCGCCGCCATCCGCTCGACGATCGAGGCGGACGGCCCGCCCGCGACACTCGTCATCATGCCCGCGATCCCGCACATGTCAGGTTCTCGCGGCGTCGAAGAAGTCGAGATAGCGTCGCACGACGGCCTCTTGGGTGAAGTCCGCTTGGTACGCGGCTTCGCCCGCTAGCGCAAGGCGGCGCGCGAGATTGGCATCGCTCAGCACGTCGCGCAGCGCGGCCGCGAGCGCGGCCGCGTCGTCGACGGGCACGAGCATCCCGCTTTCGCCGTGCCGGATCAGGGAAGCGGGCCCGGCACTTGCCGCCGCGACCACCGGGCGGCGATGCGCCCAGCCTTCGATGACGACGTTGCCCAGCGGCTCGTGCCGCGAGGGGCAGACGAGAACGTCGCATGCGGCGATGAGTGCTGCGACATCCTGCCGCCAGCCGAGGAACCGCACGCGCCTGCCCAGCCCGAGGCGCGCGGCCTGCGCCTTTAGATCCGCATCGAGATCGCCCGCGCCCGCGATCCACAGATACGCGAGCGGCAGATCGGCCAGCGCCTCGAGCAGAACGTCAAAGCCCTTGTTGGGATGCAGGCGGCCCAGCGCCAGCAGCAGCTTCGCGTCGTCGGGCGTATCGAGGCCAGCACGCGCGACGGGCGGCGCGCCCGTCGCATCGACGAAGTTCGGCAGGTAGTCGACCTTCGCGGCCGGCCAGCCCTGCTGCACGATCCAGTCGCAGATGCCGCGCGTGTTGCCGATCAGCCGGTCGCAGCGCGCATAGTATTTGAGATCGTAGTAGCCGCCGAGCCGGCCGACGCGCACCGCACGCGGCCCCGTCATCCAGCGTGGCGGCAGTTTCGCGGCTGCCCGGCTCATGAAGGCCAGCACGACATCGGGATCGAAGCCGCGCATCGTGCGGGCCAGCGCAAGTGGAGTCGCGAGATCGAGCGGCCCGCCGAAGGAAAGTTCGACAGGCTCGATACCGCCGGCGCGCAGGCGCTGCGCGCGGCCCGCATCGCGCCGGATCGCCACGCGCTGGTCGAGCTCCGTCTTCCCGAGCGCCACGACCAGCCGTTCGAAAAAGCCTTCCGCCCCGCCCTGCGGCGATCCTGCCATCGCGTGCAGCACGCGCGTCACGGGATCAGCGCCTCGAACTCGGCCGCCATGTCGGCCCACCCGCGGCTGCGCTGCGTGGCGAGGCAGGCACGATGCTGGGCAAGCCAAAGCGCGTCGTCGACGAGGAGGCGGATCGTCCAGGCGCCGAACTCGGCCTCGTTGCGCGCGACGAACCCCGTCTTGCCGTCCACCACGCGCTCGGGCAACGCGCCGCGCGCGCGCACCACGCAGGGCACGCCCATCGCCTGCGCCTCGGCGACTGAAAGGCAGAACGTCTCCGTCGGATCGCCCGGATAGAGATAGACGCGCGTCTGGCGCAGCAGGCCCGGCAAGTCGGCGCGCGGCAGGAACTCGCCCAGCGCCAGCTGCGGGCCGGCCGCCGCGCGCGCGGCGTCGAGCACCGTTTCCATCTTCGCGTTCGTGCGCGCCTTGCCTGCGCCGCCATAGAGGCCGCCGCCGCTGTGCAATTCCAGCCGCGCATCGGGCACGGCCTGCGCGATATGGCGGCTCCACAGCTGCACGAGCTCGTCGAGCCCGCGCAACGGATTGGCCGCGAACAGCGCCACGCGCGGCGGCGGGGCGCGCTCGGCCTCACCACGGAACATGTCGTCGAGACCGAGCGCGATCACCTGCCGGCCGCCATCGGGAATCCAGCCCGGCGCCGAGGCCGCATGGCTGCGGCTGACGAACACCAGCGTCGGCCGGCGCCGCCACAGGCGCGAGAGATAGCGGAACTTCAGCAGGTAGCGCGCGTCGTTGTGCAGCCAGAACAGCGTGCGCCGCGCCTTGGGCACGGAATCGAGCAGGCGGTGACCGCGATTGGCGATATAGAGGTCGGCCTTGTCCGGAAGACCCGCCGCGAGATCGGCCCAGGCCACGCCGCGATGCTCGAGCGTGCGCCCGCCGCGCGTGAAGGCCTGCACCGAATGCTTGGTCGCAAGCCCTTCGGCCAGCCGCACGAATGCGGTCTCGGCCCCGCCCGCCGTACCCGCTTCGGCCGACTTGCCGTCGAAGGCGAGTCCGTCATCTGCGAGAACGATACGGGCCATGCGCGCTAGCCCTTCGCGTCTTCGCCGCTCTCGTGTCGCGCCTTGAGGTGCGAGACGAGCGGGAAGAGGCCGGCGAGTGCCGCGATGACGAGGCCGTAGCCGCCCTCGCGATAGCCCTTGCGCGCCACGTAGCATTTCCAGAAGCGCGAGAAGAAGCGGCGCACATAGCGCGACGTGGGATCGGGATCGCCATGCTCGCGCAGGTCGGCCGCGCGCGCCGAGCTGTAGCGGTCGAGCCGGCGGATCGTCTCCGAGAGATTGCGGTCGACCTCGTGATGCAGGCGCGCCGAGAGCGCATCGCCCGCTTCGCCGGTCAGCGTCAGCTTGGGATGGACACGCTCGCGGCCCCAGACCTTCGTGCCCTTGCGGAACAGGCCCCAATAGGCCGACTTGCCGAACGAGGCGCCCCAGCCGTAGCGCACCAGATGCGTGCCGATATGGTTGTCGACCGGGATCGAATGGCGCGCGGCGCCGCTCGACGCGACCGTGGCGCGGATTTCGGCGGCAAGCTCGACGCAGACAAGCTCGTCGGCGTCGACTTCGAGGATCCAGTCGCCCGTACAGAACTCGATGCCCGTGTTGCGCCGGTCGCCTTCGCGCTCCCACCCGCCTTCGAGCACGCGCGCTCCCGCCGCTTCGGCGATGGCGCGGCTGGAATCGGTCGTCCGGTCCAGCACGACGACGATCTCGTCGGCAAAGGAAAGTGCGGCAAGGCAACGCGGCAAGCGCGCTTCCTCGTTGCGGGCGACGACGAGGGCGGAAAGTCGGGGCGCGCTCATGCTGCCGCCTTCGCGCGGCGCGCGTAGAGTTCGTTCGCCGCCATCGCCGCAGCATCGATCGAAATCGACTCCATCAGCGAATGCGATCCGCGCGGCTGGTAGTCGATGCGCGCGAAAAGCGCATCCTTGCTTTCGGCCGTGCGCAGGAACGCGGCATTGTCGCCCCACGGGCGGAAATGCCGGTCGTCTGAAGGGCCGAACAGGCCGAGCGTGGGCACGCCCGAGGCGGCCGCGACATGCATGAGGCCCGAATCGTTGCCGACATAGAGTGCCGCGCGCGCGATCGCGGCGGCGACGACTGCAAGCGGCTGCGTGCCGACGAGATCGATGGCCGACGTGCCAAGTGCCGCAAGCAGCGGTGCTGCCATCTCGCGCTCAGCCGGGCCGCCGACGATTGCGACGCGCGCACCGCCAAGTGCCGCACCCGGTGCCGTCAGCATCGCGGCAAGGGCAGCGAAACGCTCGGCCGGCCAGACCTTGCCGGTCCAGTTCGCCGTGGCGCCGAGGACCAGCACCTTCCCGTCGCCGAGCAGGCGCTGTGCTGCCGCGCGGGCATCGGCGTCGAGCCACAGGCGGGGCGACGGCACGGGCGACATGTCCAGCACCTTCGCCGCCGATTCCACGCGATGCAGCGACGGATCGCGCGCGGCAAGGATGGCGCGCTTTCGCGCCGGCACGAACCAGGCGAGGCCGGAACCGCGCATGTCCACGACCAGTTCCCAGAACGACGTCACGGTGCGCGCCCAGAGCGCAAGCCAGTGCGTCTTCATCGGCCCCTTGCGCAGTTCGATGGTCGCATCGCGCCGGGGAAGTGCCGCGAAGAGCGGGGCCGCGAGCGGACCGCAGGCGATCGTGAAGCGCGCGTCGGGCATCGTCTCCACGAGCCGGGCGAGGACGCCTGTCGTCAGCATGGCGTCGCCGATCCGGTTCGAGGTGACGAAAAGCACCTTCACGCGAATTTCTCTTCCCACTCCGCCGCGGCGACGGCCCATGTGCGCCCGCGCTGGAATTCGCGCGCCTTGGCGGCCATGTCGCGCCAGGTGTCGTCCTGCGTCAGCAGGTCGACGCACGAGGCGGCGAAGGCTTCGTCGCCATAGCAGATGCGCCCCGTCTGCCCTTCCAGGATGCGCTCGCGCACGATGGGACCGGTGGCGAAGGCGACGGCCGGCAGGCCCGTGGCCTGCGCTTCCATCAGGTTCAGCGCCATCGTCTCGTCGGCAAGACCCGGATGCAGGAACACGCGCGCCGCGCGGAAGGCGTCGGCCAGCTGCGGATCGGGCATCGGGCGCTGGACGATCACACCCGAAGCGGCGGCCGCGCGCACGAGATCGTGGATCTCCTTCAGGTCTGCCGGAACGTCGCCCGAGAGATTGGCGCGGTCGAGGCGCGCGGAATAGACATGCAGTTCCGCCGTGGGGCACAGCACGCGCACGCGGTCGGTCCACACGCGCACGAGCTTCTCGAGGCCGCGCAGCGGATGGCACACCGCGATCGCGCGCGGCGGAACGGACGGCACCGCCGTGAGGTCCTCAAGATAGGAGGGCGCGATCGCCGGCGGGATCACCTGCGCGGTCGTGCCTTCGATATCCGTCCAGCGGTCGCGCTGGGCATAGGTATGGAAGACGATGTCGGGGTGCAGGCGGCCGATCACGGCGGTGCGGGCACCCTGCCCGATCTCGGCCGGGTCGCCCGGCACCCACAGCACGCGGCGCTTCGCCGCCGACACCAGGTCGAACAGCGTGGCGTCGCCTACGGCGACCAGAAGGTCGGTCTCGACCGGCCGCTCGCCCGCCCAGCCCGGCCACGCCACGCCGTCGCAGGTCATCGACATCTGCGCGCGGTTGAGGACGGTCACCTGGTTCCCGCGCAGCGCGAGCGCATTGGAGAGGTAGGCCAAGGCCTTCTGCGGCCCGTCCAGCGGGCGGCTCGTCGGGCTGTAGCCGTCGAATTCGATCGAATCTTCGAGGAAGCAGATGCGCATGGCCATCTTGGCCTTATAGGCCCCGCCCCGGCCCTTGCCAAGCGCGGGCGGGGTGCTTAACTGCTGTATTGACGCCGATTTTCCCTCCGGACCGGATTCCGCCCGTGCTGCTCCATGCCCCGCTTCCCGCCCGCGCCGCCCTTGGTGTGGCGGGCGACGACCGCCAGACCTTCCTGCAGGGTCTCGTCTCGGCCGATGCGGCCAAGGTCGATGCCGGCCACGCGCGCCACGCGGCGTTCCTGACCGCGCAGGGCCGCTTCCTGCACGAGTTCTTCATGGTCGCGGTCGGCGAGACGATCCATCTCGACGCCGAGGCGGCCCGCCTCGACGACCTGACGCGTCGCCTCAAGATGTACAAGCTGCGCGCCAAGGTCACGCTCGCACCCTCCACGGGCTTCGTTGTCGCGGCTTTCTGGGGCGAAAATGCGGCGGCCGCCTTCGGCCTTCCCGCGGAAGCCGGGGCCGCGAAGGCGATCGGCGGCGGCACCGTCTATGTCGATCCGCGCCTGCCCGCCCTCGGCGTGCGCGCGCTCGTGCCGACGGGAGAACTCGCGGGCCTTGCCGCCGCGCACGGTTTTGCCGCCGCCACGGCGCAAGAGTATGACGCGATGCGCATCGCGCACGGCGTGCCCGACGGCAGCCGCGACCTGCCCGTCGAGGACGCGCTGCTGCTGGAGAACGGTTTCGACGAGCTGGGTGGCGTGGACTGGAAGAAGGGCTGCTATGTCGGCCAGGAAGTCACCGCGCGCATGAAGTATCGGGCACTGGTGCGCAAGCGCCTGATGCCGGTGCGCATCGACGGCCCCGTGCCGCCCGCGGGCACGCGCGTGATGGCGGGCGAAGCGGAAGTCGGCGAGATGCGCTCCGCTGCCGGATCGATGGGCCTCGCCCTGCTGCGCATCGAGGCGGTGGACGCGGCGGCCAACGGCGGGCCTGCGCTGGTTGCGGGCGAGGCCAGGCTCGTCGCGCAGAAGCCCGGCTGGGCGAATTTCTGAAAGCTAGAGCGCGGCGCGGATTTCGCCGGCGAGTGCGGCGAGATCCTTGTGGTCGCCCGGCTTCAGCGCCCAGTTCATGGTGAGGCCGTCGTCCATCGTGCGCGGCACGATGTGCATGTGGAAATGCTGCACCGACTGCGCGGCACCCGGCCCGTTGGCCTGAAGCAGGTTGAAGCCGGCGGGCTTCACGACCTTCTCGATCGCGGCGGCGACGCGGCGCACGGTCGCCATGACGGCGGCAAGATCGGCGTCATCGCTGGCCACCAGATTGGGCGCATGCGCCTTCGGGATCACCAGCGCATGGCCGCGATTGGCCGGATTGATGTCGAGGAACGCGAACGTGCGCGCGTCTTCGCACAGCTTGTGGCTCGGGATCGTGCCCGCCACGACGCGGCAGAAGACGCAGGAAGCGTCGGCGCTCACCGGCGCTTGCCCTTCTTGCCGCCCTTCTTCTTGGGCAGCTTCCTGGGCGCGGCCTTGCGGACGGGCTTCTTCGCGGCGGCCTTCTTCGGCGCGGGCTTCTTCGGCGCGGGCTTCTTCGGCGCGGGCTTCTTCTTCACGACCTTCTTGGGGGCCTGCTTCTTCGCGACGGGCTTGGCGGCGACGGGTTTGGCTGCCTTCTTGACGCCGAGGCGCGCCGACGGCGCCACGAACGCGCGGCCGGCCGAGACGCGCGCCGACGCCGTGCGCCGCCCGGCGCCAAGCCGCACGCGCGCATGGCGGTCCGTCTGGCCGGCAGGCTTGTTCGACAGTTTCGCCTTGGCCGGTGCCGCATCGGCCTGAAGGGCGGCCTGTGCCGCCGCCAGGCGCGCGATCGGCACGCGATAGGGCGAGCACGAGACATAGTCGAGCCCCGCGCCTTCGCAGAACTGGATCGAGGCCGGATCGCCGCCATGCTCGCCGCAGATGCCGAGCTTGATGTCGCCGCGCGTCGTGCGCCCGCGCTCGCACGCGATCTTCACGAGCTCGCCCACGCCATCCTGGTCGAGCGTGACGAACGGATCGCGGGTGAAGATCTTCTGCGCCTCGTAGGCGCCAAGGAAGCTCGACGCGTCGTCGCGCGACAGCCCAAACGTGGTCTGCGTGAGGTCGTTGGTGCCGAACGAGAAGAATTCGGCCGTCTCGGCGATCTCGCCGGCGCGCAGGGCCGCGCGCGGCAGCTCGATCATGGTGCCGAGCGAATATTCGACCGGCTTACCCGAGGCGGCGGCGACTTCTTCCGCGACCTTGGCGATATGGTCGCGCATCACGTCGAGCTCGCGCTTGGACGCCACGAGCGGGATCATGATCTCGGGAAGGACGGTGGCGCCCTTCTCCTTCGAGACGATCGCGGCGGCCTCGAAGATCGCCTGCGCCTGCATCTTGTAGATCTCGGGATACGTCACCGCGAGGCGGCAGCCGCGATGGCCGAGCATCGGGTTGCTCTCGGTCAGCTTCTCCGCGCGTGCGCGCACGTCGGCCACCGTCTTGCCGGTGATGCGGGCAAGCTCGGCGAAGTCGGCGTCGGCATGGGGGAGGAACTCGTGCAGCGGCGGGTCGAGCAGGCGGATCGTCACCGGCAGCCCGGCCATGATCGTGAACAGCTCGACGAAGTCCGCGCGCTGGAACGGCATGATCTTGGCGAGTGCGGCGGCGCGCGCACGCGAATCGTCGGCCACGATCATCTCGCGCACCGCGAGGATGCGCGACGGCTCGAAGAACATGTGCTCGGTCCGGCAGAGGCCGATGCCCTCCGCCCCGAAACGGCGCGCGGTGCGCGCGTCCAGCGGCGTCTCGGCGTTCGTGCGTACCTTCATGCGCCGGAAACCGTCGGCCCATTCCATGATGCGCGCGAAATGGCCGGAAAGCTCGGGCTGCACGGTCGGCACTTCGCCCAGGAACACTTCGCCCGTGCCGCCGTCGATGGTCAGGAACTCGCCCGCCTTCACGGTCTGGCCCTTCACGACCATCGTGCGCTGCGCGTAGTCGACGCGGATCTCGCCCGCACCCGCCACGCACGCGCGGCCCATGCCGCGCGCCACGACGGCCGCGTGGCTCGTCATGCCGCCGCGGGTGGTGAGGATGCCGCGCGCGGCGTGCATGCCGTGGATGTCTTCCGGGCTCGTCTCGATGCGCACGAGGATGACGGCCTTGCCGGCAGCTGCCAGCTGCTCGGCCTCGTCGGCCGAGAACGACACGATGCCGGACGCCGCACCCGGCGAGGCCGGCAACGCGCGCGTGAGCCGCGTGCGCGCCGCCTTGGGATCGAGCGTGGGGTGCAGGAGCTGGTCGAGCGAGGCCGGATCGATGCGCAGGACGGCCGTCTTGCGGTCAATCAGGCCTTCCTCGGCCATTTCCACCGCGATGCGCAGGGCGGCGGGCGCGGTGCGCTTGCCGTTGCGCGTCTGCAGCATCCACAGCTTGCCCTTCTCGACCGTGAACTCGATGTCCTGGATCTCACGGTAGTGGCGCTCCAGCCGCTCGCGGATCGCGACGAGCTGGCCGTAGGTCTCGGGCATCGCCTCTTCCATCGAGGCGAGCTTGGCACCCTGCTTCTCGCGGCCGGCGATGGTGAGCTGCTGGGGCGTGCGGATGCCGGCGACGACGTCCTCGCCCTGCGCGTTGATCAGGAATTCGCCGTAGAACGCGTTCTCGCCCGTGGACGGATCGCGCGTGAAGGCGACACCCGTCGCGCAGTCTTCGCCCATGTTGCCGAAGACCATCGCCTGCACGTTGACGGCCGTGCCCCATTCCTCGGGGATCTGGTGGAGGCGGCGATAGGTGTTGGCGCGCTGGTTCATCCAGCTCGCGAACACGGCGCCGATGGCGCCCCAGAGCTGCTCGTGTGGGTCCTGCGGGAAGGGCTTGCCGTATTCGCGCGCGACCATCGCCTTGTAGTCGCCGACGAGTTCCTTCCAGTCGGCTGCCGACATCTCGGTATCGAGCGTGAAGCCGCGGTCGGACTTGGCGCGTTCGAGGATGTCCTCGAAATGGTGGTGATCCACCTCGAGCACCACGTCGCCGTACATCTGGATGAAGCGGCGGTAGGAATCGTAGGCGAAGCGCGCGTCGCCGCTTTCCTTCGCGAGCCCCTCGACCGTCGCGTCGTTGAGGCCGAGATTGAGGACGGTGTCCATCATCCCCGGCATCGAGGCGCGGGCACCCGAGCGCACCGAGACGAGCAGCGGCTTGGCCGGATCGCCGAAGCGGCGCGACACGGTCTTCTCGATCTGGCCGAGTGCGGCCCCCACTTGCGCCTTCAGGTCGGCCGGGTAGCTGTGCGAATTGGCGTAGTAATAGGTGCAGACTTCGGTCGTGACCGTGAAGCCGGGCGGGACGGGCAGGCCCAGATTGCTCATCTCGGCGAGGTTGGCGCCCTTGCCGCCGAGGAGATTGCGCATCTCCGCCTTGCCCTCGGCCTTGCCGTTCCCAAACGTATAGACCCACTTGGCCATGGTCGGTTTCCCTTACCCTTCGATACGCGCGAAATCCGCCACCTGCGAAAGCGTGCGGCGGATCTGCGAAAGCAGTTTCAGGCGATTGGCACGCAGGTCCCGGTCTTCCGCGTTCACCGTCACCTTGTCGAAGAACGCGTCGACGGGCACGCGCAGGCTCGCGAGCGCCGCCATCGCGGCCGCGAAATCTTCCTTCGCCAGCGCCGCCGAAGCCGATTTCTCGACGGCGGTCAGACGTTCGGCGAGCGTCTTTTCTTCCGGCTGCGCGAGCAGACCATCGGCGACCTTTTCGTCGAAACTGTGGCCGTCCTTCTTCGTCTCGATCGCGAGGATGTTGGACGCGCGCTTGGCCGCGACCAGCAGGTTCGAACCGTCGTCGGTCTTGAGGAACGCGGCGAGTGCGTCGACGCGCGCCAGCAGGCGCACCAGATCGTCCTCGCCGCCGAGCGCGAACACCGCGTCGATCAGGTCGTGGCGCACGCCTTTTTCCTTGAGCGTGACCTTCAGGCGATCGGCGAAGAAGGCGATGAGGTCGGCCGAGAGCTTGGCGCTCACCTCGGGGAGGATCGTGCCGTAGGCGGCGAAGGCGGCGCCAAACAGCGCGCCAAGGCGCACGCGCAGGCGGTTCTCGACGATCAGGCGGATGACGCCGAGTGCGGCGCGACGAAGCGCAAAGGGGTCCTTCGAGCCGGTCGGCTTCTCGTCGATCTTCCAGAAGCCCGCGAGCGTGTCGATCTTCTCGGCGAGCGCCACGGCGACCGACACGGGTGCGGACGGGCATTCGTCGTTGGGGCCGAGCGGCTGGTAGTGCGCGCGCACGGCATTCGCCACCGCTTCGTTCTCGCCGTCGTGGCGCGCGTAGTAGCGACCCATGACGCCCTGCAGCTCGGGGAACTCGCCGACCATGCCGGACGAGAGATCGGCCTTGGCGAGCTTCGCGGCGCGCGCGGCGTCCTTCGCGTCGGCGCCGAGCAGCGGCGCGATGAACGCCGCGAGCGTTTCGAGGCGTGCGACCTTCTGCGCCATCGTGCCGAGCTTGGCGTGGAACACGCGCTGTTCGAGCGCGGGCAGACGGTCAACGAGCTTCGTCTTGCGGTCCTGGTCCCAGAAGAACTTGGCGTCGGACAGGCGCGCGCGCAGCACGCGTTCGTTGCCCGCGACGACGAGCTTGCCGCCGTCTTCTGCTTCCATGTTCGCGACCACGATGAAATGGCGCGCGAGGGAGCCGTCGGCATTGAGCGTGGCAAAATACTTCTGGTGCGCGCGCATCGAGGTGACGAGCACTTCGGCCGGCACGTCCATGAACTTTTCGTCGATGGCGCCGGCGAGCACGACCGGCCATTCGACGAGGCCCGTCACCTCGTCGAGCAGGCCCGGATCGTCGCGCAGATTGACGCCGAGCGACGAAGCCTTCACCTGCGCGTCGGCAAGGATCTTCGCGCGCCGTTCGGCCGGATCGAGGATGACCTTCGCGGCCTTCAGCTTCGCGGCGTAGTCCGCGAAATCCTTCACGGCAAAACGCGCAGGTGCCAGGAAACGGTGGCCGAGCGTGCTGTCGCCGAAGGGAACGCTCTCGCCGCCCAGATCGAACGCGCCGGCCAGCACCTTGCCGTTGAACAGCGCGATGATGCTATGCATTGGGCGCACCCACGCGAAACGTGCGGAACCAGCCCGCATCGATTTGGGCCAGGGGAATGCGCGTAAAATTTCCGTGATAGCCATCGGCAGAACATCTTGCGTCGGCGAGCCTTTTCGCTCGGTCTTCGCGAACCAAAACTCTGCCTTGCCGACAGTCCGCTTCTCGCAAGTATCAAGGCTCGTCAACCCGGCCTTCTTGAGAAATCCCTCAATAGCCACATCCGGCGATCCAACGCGCGGGCCCTTCGCTTCTTCGAAGACATCCGGCTGCCTATCAGGAAGGCCGGTGACGTGCAGGGCAAGGCGGCGCGGCGTAACGAAAGCGGTGATCTTATCAAATGCGAGTGCGGCGGCGCCAATTCGCTCGGTCGCGAGGCGCTTCAGGTCGTCCGCCGCGCGCGCCTGCATGCGCGCCGGGATTTCCTCGGAGAGGATTTCGAGAAGCAGCTCAGCCATTGGAACCCTCGCCGGCGAGCCACGCCTCGCAGCACTGCTTGGCGAGATCGCGCACGCGGCCGATATAGGCCTGGCGCTCGGTCACCGAGATCACGCCGCGCGCGTCGAGCAGGTTGAAGCGGTGCGAGGCCTTGATGCACTGGTCGTAGGCCGGCAGCGCGAGCTTCGCGGACAGCAGCGACTTGCACTCCGCTTCCGCGTCCTTGAAATGCTGGAACAGCAGGTCGGTGTTGGCAAACTCGAAATTGTGCGCCGAATATTCCTTCTCGGCACGCAGGAACACCTCGCCGTATTTCACGCCGTCGGCATTGAACGCGAGGTCGTAGACGTTCTCGACGCCCTGGATGTACATCGCGAGGCGTTCGAGCCCGTAGGTGAGCTCGACCGCGACCGGATCGCACGCGATGCCGCCGACCTGCTGGAAATAGGTGTACTGCGTCACTTCCATGCCGTCGCACCACACTTCCCAGCCGAGCCCCCAGGCGCCCAGCGTCGGGCTCTCCCAGTCGTCCTCGACGAAACGGATGTCGTGCTTGGACGCGTCGAGACCGATCGCCTTGAGGCTGCCGAGATAGAGATCCTGGCTGTCGGCGGGCGACGGCTTCAGGATCACCTGATACTGGTAATAGTGCTGCAGGCGGTTCGGGTTCTCGCCGTAGCGCCCGTCCGACGGGCGGCGCGAGGGCTGCACGTAGGCGGCCTTCCACGGCTTGGGGCCGAGGGCGCGCAAAGTCGTCGCCGGATGGAAGGTGCCCGCCCCCATCTCCATGTCGTAGGGCTGCAGGATCAGGCAGCCCTTGTCCGACCAGTAGCGGTGCAGCGTCAGGATCAGGTCTTGGAAGCTTAGAACCTTCATTCGCCGACTCGTTGGGGGGTGGTTTGTCGCGGCGCAACATAACCGCCGCATCCCCCAGCGGCAACGACGGAAACGCCTAGATCGAGCGGTGCGGACGCGCGCAGCCCTTCACCCCGCACCACGGCGTGCGCGCGGGCACCCAGATCGAGCAGGTGTGGCACCATTCGACGTCGAACCCCGCCAGCGACGGCGGTTTTTCCGGCGTTTCGCGCGCCTCGTCCCGCGCCATCCGCACCATCGAAAACAGATAGATGGCGACGACAAGCGTTACGGCCAGCGGCCAGACTTCGTCGATTGCCCACGCGATCGCGTCCATGCCGGGAAGCCTATCGCGCGCCGCGGCCGACGTCGAGTTCGCATTGTTTGTGCTTTGAATTTAAAATTTTCACACGTATTTTACTGAAATGGACGCGATTGACCGCAAAATTCTTGCCCATCTACAGAAGAAGGGCCGCGATTCATACGCCGAAATCGGTGCGGCGGTCGGGCTTTCCGTGTCCGCCGTCAACGAGCGGCTGAAGAAGCTCGAAGCCTCCGGCGCGCTCGCCGCGTGGACCATTGCGGTCGATCCAGAACAGGTCGGCAGGCCCACCCTCGCCTTCGTGTCGGTGGCGCTGGGCGGTCCGTCGGCCGACAAGGCGTTCGTGCGCGCGGTCGCGGCCCTGCCCGACGTGCTCGAATGCCATCACGTCACCGGCCAGTGGTCGTACGTGCTGAAACTGCGCGTCGCCACCAACGCCGCCCTCGAACGCGTGATCGTCGACCGGATCAAGTCGATCCCCGGCGTCGCGCGTACCGAAACCGTCATCGTCCTCTCATCCGCAAAGGACACGCACTGCGTGGCATGCCTCCCATGACGATCGATCTCGACTTCGCCGCAAAGGGCGTCCTCCTCGGCCTGTCCATCGCTGCCCCCGTCGGGCCGATCGGCGTGCTCTGCATCCGGCGCACGATCGCCTACGGCTTCTTCGCTGGCTTCGCGGGCGGCCTCGGCACGGCGCTCGCCGATGCCTTCTACGCGGGCCTCGCCGCCTTCGGCTTCGCGGCCGTGCTGGGCGACGCGGTCGCGGGCAACATGTGGTTCCGGCTTGGCGGTGCGGCGTTCCTCCTCTGGCTCGCCTGGACGACATGGAACGCCGGCCCCGCGCAAAGGGAAGCGAAGGTGGACGCGCGCACGCTCGCCGGCACGTTCGCCGCGACCTTTGCGCTCACGCTCGCGAATCCCGCGACCATCGCCACCTTCGCGGCGCTGTTCCTGGCGCTGGGCCTCGGCGACACCGGCGGCTCGGCCGATGCCGGGATCGCGCTTGTCGGCGGCGTGTTCGCGGGCTCGCTGCTGTGGTGGATCGTGCTGTCCATCGCCGTCGTCGCCATCCGCGAGAAGCTGGATGCCGCCGCGATGGCGTGGATCAATCGCGGTGCCGCGCTACTGCTTGCCGGTTTCGCGGCATGGATTGTCGCCGGATTGGCCTGAAATGGCGGCCTGATCAGACCATCTTGAATGTATAATGTAAGGTGTCTGATACTGCCAATTCCGTTTCCTGCCCCCGTTGAAGCGAACGATCCGCCGCCGGGAAGGACCGACAGATGCCGCTCCGCGCTCTGCCGACTTTTCACCGTCCTCGCACGATCCAGTTCTGGCTCGTCTGGCTCGCGCTCGTCTGCGCGGTGCCGTGCATCGCGATCATCGGCTATCTCGTTTTCGAGAGCCACGAACGCGAACAAAGGGATGTCGAGACCGCGAGCATCGCGGTGGCGCGCGCGTTGGTACAGGCCATCGACCGTGAATTCGCAAGCGCCGAAGCCGCCCTCTACGCGCTCGGCAGTTCCAACAACATCACGGAGGGAAATTTCGAACGCTTCCACCAGCGCGCGCTGCAGGTCCTGCCCCATTTGCCCGGAAACTCCATCGCCCTGGTCGACCGGACCGGACAGCAGTTGGTCAACACCGCCGTTGCGTTCGGAACCCCCCTGCCCCGGATACCGATCGACCAGCCGATCGTCGCGGCGCTGCATTCGGGCAAGCCGGAAATCATCGATCTGGTCATCGGAAGGGTGACCCGCAAGCCGGTCTTCGGCATCGGCGTTCCGATCTTCGTCGAGGGCAAGGTTGAATTCCTTCTGCAGATGGGGATGTCCCCCGAGCGCATTGCCGGAATCCTGCGCCAGCAGCAACTGCGGCCGGATGTGATCGTCGCGGCGCTGGACCGCAATGGCAAGATCGTCGCGCGCAGCACCCGGTCGGAAGAATTCGTCGGCAGGAAGGGCACGGACGACCTCCTGGAGCAACTCGCGCAGCGCCCTGAAGGCGCTCTCCGGGCGACGACACTTGAGGGAATCAGCGTCATTACGAGTTTCAGCCGGTCGCCGGACTCCGGCTGGTCGGTCGCCATCGGCGTGCCGGTCACGGGGCTGCTGGCGAACATGCAGCGGGCGATCTCCGTCACGGTCGTCGCGATCCTCGCGATGCTTGGCGTGACGGCGTTGCTGGCGCGGAACATCGCCGTGCGGATCGCCAGTTCCATCCGCGCGGTGGCGACGGCGACGCCCGACACGGGCAACGGCCCGGCTGGATCGACGGTGCCGGTCGTGGGACCCATCATCGAGGTCAACGATCTCAGCCGTGCGCTGGCGGTCGCCGCGCGCCTTGCCGACCAGCGCGCGGCCGAGCGCGATGCGGCCGCCCAGCACGAGCGCGAGGCCGAAGCGGCGAACCGCGCCAAGTCCGAGTTCCTGACGCAGATGAGCCACGAGCTGCGCACGCCGATGAACGGCATCCTGGGCTTCGCGCAGCTGCTGGAAATCCGGAAGTTCGGCGACCTCACGCCGAAGCAGCGCGAATACGTGGCGCATATCGCGGCAAGCGGGCGACACCTGCTCGATCTCGTCAACGACATCCTCGATCTCAGCAAGATCGAGACCGACCGGCTTTCCGTCGTGCCCGAGAACGTGCGGCTCGGACCGCTGCTCGCCTCGTGCGTCGCCTCGCTGCGCGAAATGGCCGACGAGGCCGGAATCCGGCTCGACACGGCCGGCATCGACGGCCCGCTGCCCGAGGTCTTTGCCGATCCCACGCGCCTGTCGCAGGCGGTGATCAATCTCGGCTCCAACGCCATCAAGTACAACCGGCCGGACGGCAGCGTGCGCTTTTCCTGCGCGCACGCGCCGGACGGGCGGGTCCGTATCGTGATC
Source organism: Tagaea sp. (assembly GCA_044224405.1). Classification (GTDB taxonomy): domain Bacteria; phylum Pseudomonadota; class Alphaproteobacteria; order CACIAM-22H2; family CACIAM-22H2; genus Tagaea. The sequence continues at coordinate 129,259 of JBGAKN010000007.1, forward strand.
GAGGATACCGGCATCGGCATCGCCGCCGACAAGCTCGACAGCCTGTTCCAGCCCTTCAACCGGCTCGGCGCCGAGCGGACCCGGATCGAAGGCACCGGGATCGGTCTCGCGCTCAGCCGCCGTTTCGTCGAGCGGATGGACGGCACGATCGGCTATTCGAGCACGCCCGGCGTCGGCAGCCGTTTCTGGATCGACATTCCCGCGCGGCGCGCGGACGCCGCCGACGGGTCGGCCGCGCCGCAATCCGCCGGGCACGGCGCGCCGGCGCGCCGGAGCTATTCGATCCTGCATGTCGAGGACCATCCGGCAAGCCGCGTGCTCGTGCGCGACATCCTCGCCACGCTCGACGGCGTGCGCCTGCTCGAGGCGAGCGACGGGGCGAGCGGCCTCGAATCCCTGCGGATGCACCGCCCCGATCTCGTCATTCTCGATATCGGCCTTCCCGACATGGACGGCTACGAAGTGCTCGACCGCATCCGGCGCGATCCGGCGTTCGACCGCGTGCCTGTCCTGGGGTTGAGTGCCGACGCGCTGCCGCACCATATCGAGAGGGCCGGCAAGGCCGGCTTCTTCGGCTACATCACGAAGCCGATCGAGGTGAACGCCTTCCTCGACGCCGTTCGAAGCGCGATCGATTCCGCCGACCCCCGCGGGTCGGACAAATCGGCACGGCCGGGGTCGCGCTCGGCCTGACGGCACTTGAAAATAAGCCTAGATGTGCTATGTTCCTGCAATTCCGGATTGTGTTTGTCCGGAAGGCTTGCGGCAGGAAGGAGTGCGTTGCGTGAAACTCGATTCAGGTTACATTCATTTAATATCAGATACTTAAACAGGTTACCGTAACCCATGGTAACCTGTTTCCAGCCGATGGCGCCGCGCCGGTCAGCGCGAATGGCCGGACGGACCATCTTCCTCGTCCGCACCGAGGAAGTCGCCCATCTGGCCGAGCGGATCGACATCCGGGATGCGCTCGTCGTCGTCGATGCCGTGCGCCTCGATCTCGACCTGGCTGAGGATGCCCTTGGCCGCGAGCAGCCGCTCGAGATTGCCGAGCCGGTCGCGCAGGCGCTCGATCTCGGAGGCCATCGCGAGCACGGCGCGGTCGCCGCCGCTTGCCGGCGCGGTGGCGCGCCGCGCGCGCGCCTCGCCCGCATCGTTCCAGACTTCCTGCAGGATGATGCGGTCGGCGCGCAGCACGAAGCGGTCGACGAAGCGCACGCCGTCGAACGGCACGCCGTCTTCCCAGGCACCCGACAGCGTGCCGGTGCAGAAGATGATGTCGTCGCCGTCCATCTCGATCCGGTCGAAGCGGTCGTAGCGCTTCGTCACGGTGCGATAGCGCTCGCCGAGGAAGCGCACGATGTCGTCGAGCGAGGAGGTCGTCGTGCCGCCGGGAAAGACGAAGCGCGCGTTGCGCGCCACATGCAGGCGCGCCTGCTCGATGTCGGTCGCCTCGATCGCGTCGAGGAACGAGCGCACGCGCGCGATGGCGGGATGGGGCGGCAGGTCGGTCATGGCTGCGTGCGCTTCCTCATCTCAAGCCGCCCTTTCTCAAGCCGCGTAATCGAGGGCCTTGCGGTCCAGCGCCAGGCAGCGGCCCGGCCGCCGTCCGGTCGGCGCGCCATCTTCCCACACGCAGGCGCCGTTGACGAACACCCGATCGATCCCGACGGCCGCGCGGGTCGGCGTCTCGAAGTTCGCCCGGTCGAGGATCTTGCCCGCGTCGAACACCGCGATGTCCGCGAACGCGCCGCTGCGCAGCACCCCGCGCCCGGCAAGGCCGAAGCGCCGGGCGGGCAGCGAGGTCATCTTGCGCACGGCCTCTTCCAGGGTGAACAGCCCGAGATCGCGCGAATAGTGGCCGAGCACGCGCGGGAACGTGCCCCACAGGCGGGGATGGGGATGTGCGTCGTGCGGCAGGCCGTCCGAGCCGATCATCGCCTCGGGCCACGCCAGCACGCGGCGCACGTCCTCCTCCGACATCGCGAAATAGATGGCACCCGCCGGCTGAAGCTTCTTCGCCATCTCGAAGATGTCGAGCCCGTGCTCGGCCGCAAGTTCGCCAAGATCGCGGCCCTCGACGCCCGCCATCGCCTTCGACCAGGTGACCAGCACTTTCGTCGCCGCCGCCAGTCGCTCGACATTCAGCACCGTCGACGACGCGATATAGGGATAGACGTCGAGCGCGATGGGCTGGTCGCGGCGCGCGGCGTCGATCTTGGGCAACGTGGCCGCCGTCTTGCCGTGATTGGCGACGCCCGCCGCCTTGTGGTGCGACAGCACGACGGGCAGACGCGCCTCGCGCCCGATGGTCAGCGCCTCGTCGATCGACTCTTCGAGGAACTCGCCCTCGTTGCGCAGGTGCGTGGCATAGATGCCGCCGCCGTCGGCCGCGATCTTCGCCAGCGCCGTGATCTCGCGCGTCGGTGCCAGGCGCGCGGGCGCGTAGTAGAGGCCCGTCGACAGGCCCAGCGCTCCGTCTTCCATGGCGCCTTCGACGAGACGGGCCATCGCGGCCGTTTCGTGTGCATCGGCCGGCCGGTCGAGATTCGACATCGTCTGCACGCGCAGGGCCGAATGGCCGACCATGCCGATCGAGTTGACGGAAGCCGGCGCGTCGTCGAGCGCCTTGCGCCAGTCGGCAAAGCGCGGGAAGCGGTAGGTGGCCCGGCTGCCGAGCAGGTCGAGCGGCGGCGGCGGATCGCCGGGCAGCGAGACGGGCGCCACCGACACGCCGCAATTGCCCGCAACGACGCTGGTCACGCCCTGGCTCGTCTTCATCGGCATGTCGGGGAATTCGAGCAGGGCCGCGTCGTCGTGCGTGTGCGCGTCGATGAAACCGGGTGCGACAATCCGTCCCGTGCAGTCGATACGGCGGCCTTCGGCCGTCGAAAGGTCGCCGACGGCGACAATCTTTACGCCCGAAACGCCGACATCCCCGCGCGCCGCCGGGGCGCCGGTTCCGTCGATGATCGTGCCGCCGGCAAGGATGAAATCGCAGCGCATCGTGCTTCCCTCGTCTTCGCGGAAATCCTAGCATGCGTTGCAGCGCGAAACGCAACAACTCGGGGGACCGGACCCGTGCAGATAAAGGCTCCTTACCTTCTCTTTCTCGGCGAGGCGCCCGACGCGCTCGCGGCCAAGACGTCGATCGGCGTGGGCCAGTGGCGCCCCGAGAAATGCGTGGGCCAGCTGCGCCTGCCCGGCTGCCGGACCGATGCGGGCTTCCCCGACATGGATGTCGCGGCGGCCGCGCGTGCAGGCGCGAAGACGATGATCGTGGGCGTGGTCAACCGCGGCGGCATCATCTCGAAGGCATGGAGCGACGCGCTGATCGGCGCCCTTGCCGCCGGCATGGATCTCGCCAGCGGCCTCCACAACAAGCTCGCCGACGTGCCCGAGATCGCCGCGGCGGCGGCGAAATACGGCCGCACGCTGTTCGACGTGCGTCATCCCGACCGCGATTTCCCGATCGCGACGGGCGAGAAGCGCAGCGGCAAGCGCGTGCTGACGGTGGGCACCGACTGCTCGATCGGCAAGATGTACACCTCGCTGGCGCTCGAAAAGGAAATGAAGGCGCAGGGGATGAAGGCGACGTTCCGCGCCACCGGCCAGACCGGCATCCTGATCGCGGGCTCCGGCTGGTCGATCGACGCGATCGTGTCGGATTTCGTCGCGGGCGCGGTCGAGGTGTTGTCGCCCGCCGGCCCCGCCGACCACTGGGACGTGATCGAGGGCCAGGGCTCGCTGTTCCACGCGAGCTATGCGGGCGTGACGCTCGCCCTCATTCACGGCGCGCAGCCCGACGCGCTCGTGATGTGCCACGAGAACGGCCGCGCGCACATGCGCGGCCTGCCCGGCTACAAGCTGCCCAAGATCGAAGACTGCATTGACGCCAACCTCGCGCATGCGCGCCTGACGAACCCGAAGGTGAAATGCGTGGGCGTCAGCCTCAACACCTCCAGGATGACGGCCAAGGCGGCCGAGCGCGCGATCAAGTCGCTCGCCGACCGCCTCGGCATGCCGGTGTGCGATCCGAGCCGCACGGGCGTGGCGCCGCTCGTCAAGCGGCTGGCGAAGATCAGGTGACCCGCACCCTCGTCATCGCGCGCGAGGTCTGGCCGATCCGCGGCACGTTCCGCATCTCGCGCGGCTCGCGCACCGAGGCGGTCGTTCTCGTCGCGCGCATCGAGCAGGACGGCGCCAAGGGTCACGGCGAGTGCGTGCCCTATGCGCGCTACGGCGAGAGCATCGAGAGCGTGACGGCGCAGATGGAAGGCGTGCGCGGCCTGATCGAGCGCGGGGGCACGCGGGCCGAACTCGGCCATGCGCTGAAGGGCGGCGCGGCGCGCAACGCGCTCGACTGCGCGCTGTGGGATCTCGAAGCCAAGCGTGCGGGAAAGCGCGTCTGGCAGCTCGCGGGGCTGCCCGAGCCCAAGGCGATCGTCACCGCCTTCACGCTGTCGGTCGACACGCCCGCCAACATGGCGCTGGCGGCCGAAGCCGCGCGCGCGCGGCCCCTGCTGAAAGTGAAGCTCACCGGCGAGGGCGATCTCGAGCGCGTCGCCGCCGTGCGCAAGGCGGCACCAAATTCGCACCTCGTCGTCGACGCGAACGAGGCGTGGGACATCGGCGCCTTCGCGCGCTATGCGCCCGCCCTCGCGAAGCTCGGCGTCGACCTCATCGAGCAGCCGCTGCATGCCGACCGCGACGCGGCGCTGATCGGGCTATCGCATCCCGTACCGCTGTGCGCCGACGAGTCCTGCCACGACCGCCATTCGCTGCCGCACCTGCAGGGCCGCTACGAGGCCGTGAACGTCAAGCTCGACAAGACCGGCGGCTTGACCGAGGCGCTGGCCCTTCGAAACGCCTCGATGGTCGCGGGCTTCAAGATCATGGTCGGCTGCATGGTCGGCACGTCGCTGTCGATGGCGCCGGCGCATCTGCTTGCGCAGGGAACCGCGTGGGCCGACATCGACGGGCCGCTTCTGCTCGAGCGCGACCGCGCGCCGGGCCTCGTCTATGACGGCAGCAGCGTCGCGCCTGGTGCTGCCGCTCTGTGGGGATAGGGAGCTTGTGTTTATCGTTATTCCGTGATAGGTTGCATTTTAGCTAAATCCAGTTGTGGCCAGAACAGCCACGCCAACCCTGACCTTGCGGAGAACCGCGATGATTAGCCCTATTTCCGGCTTGCCGGCCCCCGTGTCCGTCACGGCGAAGACGAATCCCGATCCCGAACTCGACAAGCTGCGCAGCGCCATCGAGACGATGGAGCGCGGCCAGTTCAATGCCCAGCTCTACGGTCGGCAGCTGCGCCAGGCCGCGAACGAGGCCTCGGCGCGCACGATCAAGATGCTCGCCGATTTCGGCGCGGACCCGAAGCACCTCGCGCGCATGGCCAAGGATCTCCAGCAGCGAATCCTGCGCGACGTCTCCACGCAGGGGCCCGACGCGATCCGCGTGCCGCAGAGCTTCGTCGCCGGGCAGAAATACACGTTCTCGCTCGAGATCGAGAAGATGAGCTTCACCGCCGGCGCCGACGGCAGCTTCTCGATGAACTACCAGAAGACGACGATCTCGATCACGGCGGAGAGCTACGTCGCCGGCCTCGGCGCCACGCCTGACCAGGTCGCCTCGTACTTCCGCGGTGGTCCTAACAGCGGCCTCATGCTGCCCGAACTCAAGCCCGACGGCTCGAAAGACACGGGCCATTTCCGCCTGCTGGTGCCCGTCGATCCGCAGACGAGCCTCTGGAAGATGCAGGCCTAGTCGAGCGGACGGCCCGGGATCGACTGCGCGCCATAGCGCTTGTCCCATTCGTCCTGCACGGCCTGCAGCACGCGCATCGCCGGCAGCACGCCGGGACCGGACGCGAGCGGCGGACGGCCCTCGCGCACGGCGGCGAGGAAATCGTCGATGACGCGCGCGCAGTTCTTCTGCTCGGCCTCGATCTGGACGATGCCCGCCTCGGTCTTCAGCGTGCCGCCGAGGATGTCGTAGAAATAGGTTTCCTTGTCGGTCACGAACAGCTTGTCATAGAAGCGGTACGTCGCGTGGTACGAGCCGTGGACGAGCAGCGTCTGGTCGGCTTCCGTCTCGACCATCACCGTGCATTCCATCGGGATGCCGGTCGCGGGATGCAGCGGGCCCATCTGGCTCTGGATGCGCCGGATCGGCGTGCCGTCGAACATGTACATGCCGAGATCGACGAAGTGGCAGAAATGGTGCCACAGGATGTTGTCGATCCAGCTGCGCTTGTAGCCGGTGGCGCCCACGTTCACGAGGCGCTTGATGAAGAAGCGCCCGGCGATGTGGCGGATCTTCTCCTCGCCCTTCGCGATGCGCGCGCGCAGCGCCTCGCGCTCCTTGCGGAAGCGCATCGGATGGCACACGCCGAACACCTTGCCGCTGCGCTTGCCCGCCGCCACGACGCGCTCGGCGCCCGCGAGGCTCAGCGCAATCGGGATCTCGACCAGCGTGTGCTTGCCGGCGTTCAGGCACTTGATCGCCTGCGCCTCGTGCTGCTCGCTGGGGCTTCCGATGATGACGATGTCGATCGCCGGGTCGGCCAGCGCCTCGTCGAGCGACAGCGTCCACTTGCGATAGCCGAAGCGCTTGGCGAACTCCTCCGCCGCATCCGGCCGCCGTCCGACGACGGTGTGGAGCGTGGCGCCCGCGGCGAGCAGCGCCTCGGAATGCCACACGCCCATCATGCCGTACCCGACCATGCAGATATTCATCGCGCGCCCGCTCCCCGTCCGTTCTTTTCAGCCGAATCCGTTGGCGCGGAGAATAGCCGCAATCCGGGACGGCGCAAACGGCGCGGCGCGCCAGGCACTCACCACTGGAACTTTTCGACGCCCTCGAAGGTCATCTCGCTGCCGTCCGACATCACGACCTTTCCGGCCGCGTCGGGTGCGAGCGTGATCGAACCGTGCGCGGACGCGTCGGCCAGTACCGTGCCGTCGTCGAGCGTCACCGTCCAGCCGCCGGCGCCCGGACCGCCGGTCACGCCGTTGATGAAGATCGTGTCGGTCCATCCGCCGCCCGCACCGCCCTGGAACGTGTCGTTGCCCCAGCCCGCGCCGAAATAGGCGAGATCGGATCCGTCGCCGCCGACGAGCAGGTCGTTGCCCGCACCACCCGAAAGCGTGTCGTCGCCGGCGGCACCCATGAGCGTGTTGGCGTTCGCATCGCCCGTGAGATTGTCGGCGTTGGCGGAACCCGTGACGTTCTCCATCGACGAGAACGTGTCGCCGGCGGCATCGCCGCCGCTGGCCGCGCCCGTCGCGAGATTGACCGTCACGCCGGCCGACGACGTGCTGTAATCGGCCGTGTCGAACCCGCCGCCGCCGACGAGGCTGTCGGAGCCCAACCCGCCTGCCAGCGTGTCGTCGCCCAGACCGCCGCTCAGCGTGTCGTTGCCGGCGCCGCCGTCGAGCAGGTTCGCGTTCGCATCGCCGGTCAGCGAGTCGTTCTTCGTGCTGCCGATGATGTTCTCGATGCCCGACAGCGTGTCGCTGGCCGCATCGCCACCGCTACCCGTGCCGGTCGTCAGGTTGACGGTGACTGCCGATCCCGAAGTCGAATAGCTTGCCGTGTCGATTCCGCTGCCGCCAACCAGGCTGTCGGCACCCGCGCCGCCGAGCAGCGTGTCATCGCCCGCGCCGCCGATCAGCGTGTCGTTGCCGGCGCCGCCGGAGATGAAATTGGAGGCGTCATCGCCCGTCAGCGAATCCGCTTTCGTGCCGCCGATCAGGTTCTCGATCCCCGTCAGCACGTCGCCCGCCGCATCGCCTTGCGTGCCGGCACCTGCGCCCAGGTCCACCGTCACCGACGCCGTCGACGCCGCGTAGCTTGCCGTGTCCGTGCCGTCGCCGCCTATCAGCGTGTCCGCACCCGCGCCGCCGATCAGCGTGTCGTCGCCGGCGCCGCCGTCCAGCACGTTCGCCGCCGTCGTTCCCGTCAGCGTGTCGGCATAGTCCGAACCCGTCACGTTCTCGATCGTCGCCAGAACGTCGCCCGACGCATCGCCGCCGCTGACCTGTGCCGTCGCCAGACCGAGATTGACCGTCACGCCCGCGGCCGACGCCGAATAATCCGCCGTGTCCGTGCCCGTGCCGCCCGTCAGCGTATCCGCGCCCGCTCCGCCCAACAGCGTGTCGTCGCCAAGGCCGCCCACCAGCGCGTTCGCAGCCGCATCGCCCGTCAACGTGTCGGCATAGTCCGATCCCGTCACGTTCTCGATCGTGGTGAGCGTGTCGCCTTCGGCATCGCCGCCGGTGCCCGTGCCCGTCGCCAAGTTGACGTTCACCGCAGCCGTCGATGCGGCATAAGTCGCCGTGTCCGTTCCCGCACCGCCGATCAGCGTGTCGGCACCCGCACCGCCCTGCAGCGTGTCGTTGCCGGCAGCGCCGTCGATCACGTTGGCGCCCGCATCGCCCGTCAGCGTGTCCGTCTTCGTGCCACCGATCAGGTTCTCGATGCCCGTCAGCACATCGCCCGCCGCGTCGCCCTGCGTGCCGGCGCCCGTCGCGAGATTCACCGTCACCGCAGCCGTCGAGGTCGAGTAGCTTGCCGTGTCGATGCCCGCACCGCCTGCCAGCGTGTCCGCACCGGCACCACCGGTCAGCGTGTCGTCGCCCGCACCACCCGTCAGCACGTTCGCCGCCGTCGTTCCCGCCAGCGTGTCGGCATAGTCCGAGCCCGTCACGTTCTCGATCGTCGCCAGAACGTCGCCAGACGCATCGCCGCCGCTGACCTGTGCCGTCGCCAGGGCGAGGTTGACCGTCACGCCGGCCGACGAAGCTGTATAGCTCGCCGTGTCGGTGCCCGTGCCGCCCACCAGCGTATCGGCACCCGCACCGCCCTGCAGCGTGTCGTCGCCGGCGCCGCCATCGAGCGAGTTGGCGCCCGCATCACCCGTGAGATTGTCGGCATTCGCCGAGCCAAGGACGTTCTCGATGCCCGACAGCGTATCGCCTTCGGCATCGCCGCCGGTTCCCGTGCCGGCTGCCAGATCGATCGTCACCGCCGCCGTCGATGCGGCATAAGTCGCCGTATCCGTACCCGCGCCGCCCGTCAGCGTGTCCGCACCTGCACCGCCCTGCAGCGTGTCGTTGCCAGCGCCGCCGTCCAGCACGTTCGCGTTCGCATCGCCCGTCAGCGTATCCGCGAGACCCGAACCCACGAGGTTCTCGATCCCCGACAGCACGTCGCTCGCCGCGTCGCCGCCCGTGCCCGCACCCGTCGCGAGGTTGACCGTCACTGCTGCCGCCGACGCCGCATAGCTCGCCGTGTCGAGACCCGCGCCGCCAACCAGCGTGTCCGCGCCCGCACCGCCCACCAGCGTGTCGTCGCCGGCGCCGCCGTCAAGACGGTTGGCCGCCGTATCGCCTGTCAGCGTGTCGGCATAATCCGAACCCGTCACGTTCTCGATCGTCGCCAGCGTGTCGCCTTCGGCGTCGCCGCCGCTGCCCGTGCCCGTCGCGAGATTGACCTGCACCGCATCCGACGAGGCCGTGTAGCTCGCCGTATCCGTACCCGTCCCGCCGATCAGCGTGTCCGCACCTGCGCCACCGACGAGCGTGTCGTTGCCGGCGGCGCCGTCGATCCGGTTCCCGCCCGCATCGCCCGTCAGCGTGTCCGCACCCGTGCCGCCGATCAGGTTCTCGATCCCCGTCAGCACGTCGCCCGCCGCATCGCCTTGCGTGCCGGCACCTGTGCCCAGGTCCACCGTCACCGACGCCGTCGACGCCGCGTAGCTTGCCGTGTCCGTGCCGTCGCCGCCGAGCAGCGTGTCCGCGCCAGCACCGCCCGCCAGCGTGTCGTCGCCAGCGCCGCCATCCAGCACGTTCGCCGCCGTCGTTCCCGTCAGCGTGTCGGCATAGTCCGAACCCGTCACGTTCTCGATCGTCGCCAGAACGTCGCCAGACGCATCGCCGCCGCTGACCTGCGCCGTCGCCAGGCCGAGATTGACCGTCACGCCCGCTGCCGACGCCGAATAATCCGCCGTGTCCGTGCCCGTGCCGCCCGTCAGCGTATCCGCGCCCGCTCCGCCCTGCAGCGTGTCGTCGCCAAGGCCACCGTCGAGCTTGTCGGCGCCCGCACCACCTTCGAGCCGGTTTGCGCCCGCGTCGCCCGTTAGCGTATCTGCGTTGGCCGAGCCGGTGACATTCTCGATCCCTGACAGGACGTCGCCCGCCGCGTCGCCGCCCGTATTGACGCCCGTCGAGAGGTTGACCGTCACCGCCGCGGCGGAGGTCGAATAGTTCGCCGTGTCGGCGCCGGCACCGCCTGTCAACGTGTCGGCACCCGCACCGCCCGTCAGCGTGTCGTCACCCGCGCCGCCGACAAGTGCGTTGGCGGCAGAGTTGCCCGTCAACGTGTCGGCGCCGCTGCCACCCGTCAGGTTCTCGATGCTCGAAAGAACGTCGCCGTTGGCAAGGCCGCCCGAAGCCGTACCCGCCGCGAGATCGACATTCACGCCGGCCGTGTCGGCCGAATAGTCGACCATGTCGGTGCCGGCACCACCCTGGAAGGATTCGCGAAGACCGCTCGCCGTGAAACTGTCGTTTCCGGAAGTGCCCGCGACATCGAGCGCCTGCGTCGACAGCGTCGCTGCCGCCGTCGCGGAGCCGGAGGCCGTCGGGCCGCCGAGTTCCGCAGTCGTCGCCGTCAGCGCGAACTGCCCGCTCGATCCGAGATCGATCGCATCCGTCGCACGCACGCCGATCGTGACGTCCAGCTTGCCGTCGCCAGCAATGGCGCTATCGAAAACGATCTGGCCGCCGGTGCCGTCCGCACCCGGCGTCCACGTCCCGCCAGCCGGATCGGTGACGATGATTCCGTCCGGGACGGCGAGCGTCGCGGCATGCGATTCCGATCCGTCATTGTCGGCGAACTGCGCCGTGAGCGAAACCTGCCCCGTTTCGCCATTGGCGAAGACCGAATCGTTGCCGCTCGTGCTGCGGACCGAAACGGCAAGAGACGTCGGCGCATCGGCTGCCGCCGCGATATCGACCGTGAGATTGGTGGTCTGCACGCTCGTCGAGCCGTTCGCCTCGGTGGACGTCGCCGTGACGCCGAAGGTCACCGAGCCCGACGCGTTCGTCGGCGGCGCATAGGAGAGACCCTGCAGATCCGAAGGCGTCAGCGTCCAGGTTCCGTTGCCGTTGTCCGTGCCCGCCGACAGCGCACCGCCAGCGGGAACGCCCGACACGACCACCGAAAGGCTCTCGGAGCCGTCCGTATCGCCCAGCGCCGCGCCGATGTTCAGAGCGACGGCATTGTCTTCCGTGCCACTCGCAGCAGCGACCGACAGCGTTGGCGCATCTGCGACCGCCGCGACATTGACCGCAAGGCTGGAAGTCTGCGTGTTCGTCGAGCCGTTCGCCTCGGTGGACGTCGCGGTGACGCCGAAGGTGACCGAGCCCGACGCGTTTGCCGGCGGCGTGTAGGAGAGACCCTGCAGGTCGGACGACGTCAGCGTCCACGTTCCATTGCCATTGTCCGTGCCGGCCGACAGAGCGCCGCCAGTCGGAACGCCGGAGACAACGACCGACAAAGTCTCGGACCCGTCCGTGTCACCCAGCGCTGCGCTGATGTTCAGGGGGACGGCCGCATCTTCCGTGCCGCTCGCCGCGGCAACCGACAGAGTCGGCGCATCCACGACCGCCACGACGTTCACTGCCAGCGATGCCGTCTGCGTGCTGGTGGAACCGTTCGCTTCCATCGACGTCGCCGAGACGCCGAAGGTCACCGAGCCCGACACATTCGCCGGCGGCGTATAGGAGAGCCCCTGCAACTGCGAAGACGTCAGCGTCCACGTCCCGTTGCCATTATCCGTACCTGCCGACAGCGCACCACCAACGGGAACGCCGGAGACAACGACCGACAAAGTCTCGGAGCCATCCGTATCGCCGAGCGCAGCGTGGATGTTCAGAGGGACGGCCGTATCTTCCGTGCCGCTCGCCGCCGACACCGACAGCGTCGGCGCATCCGCGACTGCCGCGACGTTCACGGCCAGCGACGCCGTCTGGGAACTGGTCGTACCGTTTGCTTCGGTCGACGTCGCCGTGACGCCGAAGGTGACCGCACCCGACGTATTCGCCGGCGGCGTATACGAGAGCCCTTGCAACTGCGACGACGTCAGGGTCCAGGTCCCGTTGCCGTTGTCCGTCCCAGCCGAGAGAGAACCGCCGGCCGGAACCCCGGAAACGACGACAGACAGCGTTTCCGATCCGTCGATATCGACCAGGGCGGCCTGGATATCGAGCGCGACGGAATTGTCTTCCGTCCCGCTTGCCGAAGATACCGACAGCGTCGGCATCTCGGCCGCAATGTCGCGCGGGGCGGTCGCGACAGCCTCAGGTGCGACAGCCTGTTGGGTTTCGGCAATGACCGGCGCATGCACAGGTGCATCGGCGACCGGAGGCGCCAAAGGTGCCGCAACGGGCACTGCGGCTTCCGCGCGGGCAGCGGCCGCAGGCGCCGTAGCTGTCGCACTCGTTGCAAGGGCACCTTGATTGGGTGCGGGTACCGGCGCCACCGTTTCGCCGGTCGCGATTCCGGCACGTGCTGCCGCCGTTCCGGTCACCACGCCCGGCGTGGAAAGGCTTTGCGGCGCATCGACGCCTGTTTCGCCGGCGCCGGACGCCGCGACGACAGGCGCCTGCGGGCCGGTTTCAACAGCCGCGCCAGCGGCAGCCGTATTCGTGCCGGCGCCGGGACCAACGGCTTCGACACCGCGGGCATTGAAATTGCCTGCGGCAGCCTGGGACGCATCGCCCGCACGTTCGCCAGCGAGATTGCCCGCTGCCCCGTCCTGGCCTGCGGCCGCGACCTGGACTTCCGCCGCCGCTTCGATGCCGTCGCGTCCCTTGCCGCCTTCGATCTTCGGGCCGGCCGCGATCTCGATCGCCTGGTCGGCGGCGGGGGGCGGCGGCTGGTAGCTGCGTTCGTCGCCCATCAGCGTGCCGTAGTGGACGGCACCCATGGCGTTTGCGGCATCCTGGGCCCCGCTTGGGGCCTGGGAGGGCTGCTGGCTGAGGCCCACTTCGCCGGCAGGCGGAGCCGGCTTCGCATCCTTGGGAAGCGAAGTCAGTTCGTCGACTTGGACATCCCGTGTACCGTCTGCCATGACACTCTTCGCATTCTGCAAATGGCTTTTAGTTCAGGTACTTAAGTAGATATATAAAATTATGCATTCTTTTTAGATTTGAGTCCACAGTGAACTTTATGAGCTATACTCCGCATCGCGATTTCTTATCTTCGACTATCCTGCCAGACCTTGATAGTCGAATTCGGCCAACGGGCGAAAAGGCGAGACGGCAAGCTAGCGATGGCCAAATTCGATCGGATACCCGTCGGTGCGGGACTGCGGATCGCACTCGACCCGACGCTGCTGCTGGCGTCGCTGGCGCTCAACGTCCTTGGGACGGCCCTGCCGGTCTTCACGCTGCAGGTCTATGACCGCGTCATCCCGAACGCGGCGACGGACACCCTTACCCTTCTCGTCCTGCTGCTCTGCGCCGTTCTCGTCGGCGAAGGGATCATGCGCGCCACGCGAAACGCGCTCGCCGGATGGGCGGGCGCGCGGTACGAGCATGCGGCCGGATGCGCGGCGATCCAGCGCCTGCTCGACGGCGACTTCACGGCCATCCAGCGCGACGCCCCCGGCACGCATCTCGAACGGCTGAGCGCGGTCGACCGCCTGCGCGAGTTCTATGCCAACCAGGGCGCCACGATCTTCGTCGATCTGCCCTTCGCCCTCGTCTATGCGGGGCTGATCTGGATCGTCGGCGGGCCGCTGGTCTGGGTGACGGTCGCGGTCTTCGCCGCGTTCGCGCTCGCCGCCCTTGCGGTGGGCGGGGCGCTGCGCGGCGCCATCGGCGCACGCGCGCAGTCCGACGACCGGCGCACCAGCTTCATGATCGAGGTGTTGACCGGCATCACGACCGTGAAGGCGCTGACGATGGAGCGCCAGATGATGCGGCGCTACGAACGGCTGATGGACTCGGCCGCCGCGAACGCGCACCGGGTCACTAATCTTTCGAACCTCTCGCAGACGCTCGGCGGCCTGTTCTCGAATCTCGCGGTCGTCGCCGTGCTCGGCTACGGCGCCACGCTCGTGCTGTCGGGAGAGATGACGGTCGGCCAGCTCGCCTGCTGCTCGCTGCTCGCCGGACGCACGCTGCAGCCGCTGATGCGCGCGATGGGCATCTGGACGAACTTCCAAGGCATCCGCGTCGCGCGCGAACGCCTCAAGGCGCTTGCCGACCTGCCGTTCGAGCCGGGCCGTGGGAAGACCGGTGGTCCGCGCGTCGATCGCGGCAGCATCGAGCTGCGCGACGTGCATTTCGGCTACACGGGCGACAGCGACATCCTGAAAGGCGCCAACTTGAAGATCGAGGCCGGCGAGACGGTCGCGATCGCCGCGAACAACGGCAGCGGCCGCTCGACGGTGCTCTCGATGCTCGCGGGCCTCGTGCGGCCCAAGAAGGGTTCCATCCTCTATGACGGCGTGGCGCTGGGGCCGAACCATCCGCGGCCCGGCCCGTCCGAGATCGGGATGCTGCCGCGCCAGGGCACGGTCTTCCACGGTACGCTGATCGACAATCTGACGATGTTCCGGCGCGGCCCGGTCGTCGATGCGGCCCTCGACCTTTCCGAGCGCCTCGGCCTCGACCGCTATGTCGCGGCCCAGCCGCAGGGCTACGAGACCGAGGTCGGCGACAACGAGACCCTCCCCGGCGGCGTGCGCCAGCGCATCGCGATCGTGCGGACCCTCGCCGACGATCCGCGCATCGTGCTGTTTGACGAAGGCAACAACGGCCTCGATCACGATTCCAACGACCGTCTGCTGGAACTGCTGCGCGAGATGAAGGGCCGCAGCACGCTCGTGCTCGTCAGCTACCAGCCGTCGGTGCTCCGCCTCGCCGACCGCGTGTACGACCTGCATGACGGCCAGTTCCACGAGCGCCCGGCCGGCCGGCGATGAGCGACATGCCCCCGTCCCTTCCCGGCCCCGCACCCCGCCGTCCCGGCATCGAGGTCGTGCGCACCGTGGCACTCGCCGACGAATTGCGGCAGGGCCATCTCGAGGCGTTCCAGGCCGCCTCGCCCTATGCCGCGTGCCTGATGCCGCTTCTCACCGCGCTCGGCTGGCGCGGCGATCCGCGCGTGCTGGTCGAAGCGCTGCCGCATTTCACGTCGCATCTCGATCTCGACGGCCTGCGCAACGTGCTCGCCGAACTCTCGTACGCGACGAAGCCCTATGACATGCGCCCCTCGCAGATCGACGGGCGGCTCCTGCCCTGCCTCGTCGTCGGCTCCGACGGGCGGCCCAGCGTGATCCTGTCGCGCGACGGCGCGAAGCTGCGCGTGTTCGACGGAATGGCGAATGCCGAACGCGACGCGATCGACGTGAACGTGACGGGCAAGGTCTATCTCGTCGAGGCGATCGAGGCCGCGCGCGAGGATGTCGCTGCCCAGACCTCGTTCGTCGGACGCCTCTTCCAGCGGTTCCGGCCGATCGCCGGGCAGCTCGCGATCGTCACGCTGTTCAACGACGTTCTGGCGCTCGCCTTCCCGCTCTTCTCGATGACGGTCTTCGACAAGGTGATTGGCAACCGCTCGCCTGACCTTCTGGTGAACCTGATCGCCGGCGTGGGCGTCGTCTTCTTCATCGACTTCCTGATGCGCGGCGTGCGCGGCCGGCTGCTCGCCTATGTCGGCGCGCGGGTCGAACGGCTCGTCGCGGTCGCCGTGCTGCGCCATCTGCTGCGCCTGCCTGTCGGGTTCCTTGAATCCGCGCCGGTCGGCACCCAGCTCGCGCGGCTGAAGGAATTCGAGACGGTGCGCGAGTTTTTCACCGGGCCGCTCGCGGGCGTGGCGCTCGACCTGCCGTTCCTGTTCGTGTTCCTGCTCGTCATCGCCTGGCTCGGCGGGCCGCTCGTCGCCGTGCCGTTCCTTCTCGGCGGCGTGCTGCTGCTCCTTGGCTATGTGGGATCGCACCTCCAGCAGGCCGGGACCCAGCGCGCGAGCCGGGCCCGCGCCCAGCGCCATGCGCTTTCGGTCGAGATCGTCTCGAACCTGCGCGCGATCAAGCAGATCGGCGGCACCGACATGTGGCTCGAGCGCTTCCGCGCCGCGTCCGCCGCGAGCGTGGGCGAAGGACGCAAGTCGCAGGAGATCGGCGCCATCCTCCAGACCCTGGCGCAGGGCCTCACCATGCTTGCCGGCGCCCTCGTGCTGGTATGGGGTGCCGCGCGCATCATCGACGCGGAGATGACGGTGGGCGCCCTCGTCGGCGTGATGGCGCTGACCTGGCGCGTGCTCGCCCCGCTGCAGCTCGGCATCGCCACGCTCTCGCGCCTGACCCAGATCCGCCAGGGCCTGACGCAGATCGACCAGCTGCTGCGCCTGAAGCCCGAACTGACGGACCGCGCGGCGCCGGCCGTCGTCCAGCGCGTGTTCCGCGGCCAGATCACGCTCAACCGCGTGTCGCTGCGCTACAAGCCCGAGGCCGAGCCAGCACTGCTCGGTGTCGATCTCGCGATCAAGGCGGGCGAGATGGTCGGTCTCGCGGGCCATTCAGGTGCGGGCAAGTCCACGGCGCTGAAGGTGATGGCCGGCCTCTACGCGCCGCAGGCGGGCACCGTGATGCTCGACGGCCTCGACATCCGGCAGATGACGCCGGCCGAACTGCGGCTCGCCGCGACCTATTCGCCGCAGAACCGTCACCTTTTCTACGGCACGATCGCGCAGAACCTGCGCCTCGCCGCGGCCACCGCAAGCACGCAGGACCTGCACACGGCGCTTGCCGATGCGGGCGTGCTCGACGACGTGATGGCGATGAAGCACGGGCTCGACACCCAGCTCGGCGACCAGGCCGCGCGCGGCTTTCCGGCCGGGCTGCTGCAGCGCCTTGCGCTCGCGCGGGTCTATCTGCGTCCTTCGTCGGTCCTGCTGCTCGACGAGCCGGGCCAGTGGCTCGACGAACGCGGCGATGCCGCCCTCATCGAGACGCTGCGCGCGCGCAAGGGCAAGCAGACCATCGTCCTCGTCACCCATCGGCCCAGCCATCTCGCGATCTGCGACCGCGTGGCGACATTCGATTCCGGGCGCATCATCCAGATGCGCGCGGCCGGCGACGGCGCCGCGACTTCCCTTCTTGGAGCAATACGATGAACGCGAAGACCCCGGCCCTCGCGGCCGATCCGTCCCGCATCCGCTATCTCACGCTCGCGATCCATCTCGAGGAAGGCGGCGCGCCCTGGCTGATGCGCGCGGCCGTCTGGCTCGCGGCGCTTGCCATCGCGCTTGCCCTCGCCTGGGCGGCCGCCACGACCGTGCCACAGGTGGCGCAAGGGCCCGGCGAGATCGTGCCGGCCGGCAGCGTGCAGAGCATCCAGCATCTCGAAGGCGGCATCGTCGCGCGCATCAACGTGCGCGAAGGCGATATCGTCGAGGCCAGGCAGGTTCTCCTCGAAGTCGATCCGACGGCGGCCCTTGCCGAGCGCGACCAGCTCGCCTCGCGCGAGGCGAGCCTGCGCCTGCAGGCCGAACGCCTGCGCGCGTTCGCCGACGGACGCGCCGCGATCCTCGCCGAGAGCGGCGAGGCCGGCCTTTCGGCCGACCAGGCGGCGATCCTGAAGACGCAGGAACGCGCGCGCACGAGCCAGCGTGCCGTGCTGGAGCGCCAGCTCGCCGGCCGGCGCGCCGACCTCGACGTGCTGCTCACCCAGCAGCGCACGCTGCAGCGCCAGATCCAGATCACGTCCGAGGCGCTCGACATGCGCCAGAAGCTGACGGACCAGGGCCTCAACTCGCGCATCACGCTGCTCGACGTGCAGCGCGAGATGAACCGCGTGCAGGGCGAGCTGTCGACCGTGCTCGTCAATATCGGCCGCGCGCGCGAGGCGATCGGCGAGGCCGAGCAGCGGATGGTCGAACTCGACACCCGCCTTTCGGCCGACGCGATGCGCGAACTCGGCTCGGTCACGTCCGAACTGCGCCAGGTCGAGGAGGCGCGCGTGCGCCTCGACGACCGGGTCGCGCGCACGCAGGTGACCGCGCCCGTGCGCGGCGTGGTGAAGGAGATGCGCGTGCGCACCGAAGGCGGCGTCGTGCCGCCGGGCGGCGTGCTGCTCGACATCGTGCCGATCGGCCGCGAGCTGCTGGTCGAGGCGCGCCTGCAGCCCTCCGACATCGGTCAGGTCCGCATCGGCCAGAACGTGGCGGTGAAGGTCTCCACCTACGACTACGCGCGCTTCGGCAGCGTGCCGGGGAAGCTCACCTACCTGTCGGCTTCCACGCTGGTCGATCCGCAGGGGCGGCCCTATTACAAGGCCGTCGTGGCGCTGGAAAAGGACCATGTCGGCGACGATCCCAAGCGCAATCCGGTCCTGCCCGGCATGACCGTTCTGGCCGACATCAAGACGGACGAACGCACCGTCCTGCGCTATCTTCTCAATCCTGTTTACAAGGCGCTGGATTCGGCATTCCACGAGAAATAGCCGACGCACCGTTTCCGTCGGGAGGGACAAGGGCACCATGAAGATCACGAAGCTGCGCGCGTTCATGACGCGCGACAAGGACCGTCCGCGCGTCATCGTCGCGATCGACACCGACGAGGGCATCACCGGCTGGGGCGAATGCTACAACCATGGCCCCGACAAGGCGCTGCTGCCGCTGCTCGAGTATCTCGCGACGTTCCTGGGCGGGCACGACCCGCGCCGCATCGAATACCTGATGCTGTACCTGCTCCAGCAGACGCGCTTCCCGCCGGGCGCGCTGCACCTCGCCGCGATCTCCGCCATCGACCATTGCCTGTGGGACATCTCGGCCAAGGCGCTGGGCGTTCCCGTCTACATGCTGCTGGGCGGCAACGCGCGCGACAAGATCCGCGTCTATGCCGGCGTCTACACGGCACCCGATCCCGAGATCGCGCGCGAGCAGCTCGACGCGCTCAACAAGGGCTGGGGCATCACCGCCTTCAAGCTCAGCCCCTTCCGCGGCGACATCCACACCCAGCGCTGGGGCGAAGTGGTGCGCACGAGCGCCGAGTATTTCCGCAAGGTGCGCGAGACGGTGCGCAGCGACTACGAGATCGCGTTCGACGCGCACGCCAAGATCTTCGAGCCCAAGCAGGCGATCCAGCTCGGCAACGCGCTCGCACCCTACGACCCGCTGTTCTTCGAGGAGCCGCTGCGTCCGGAGAACGTGGAAGTGTGGGGCGACGTGCGCCGCCAGCTCCAGTGCACGCTCGCCACTGGCGAATCGCTCTACAGCCGGTTCGAGTTCCTGCGCCTGCTGTCCGTCGGCGGTGCCGACATCATCCAGCCCGACATCTGCGTCGTCGGCGGACTGCTGGAGATGCGCAAGATCGCCGCGATCGCCGAGGCGCATTACGTGACCGTGGCGCCGCACAACCCGATGGGCCCGCTCGCCACGGCCGTGAACGTGCATTTCAGCGCCGCGCAGCCCAACTTCCGGATCCTCGAATACCGGCTGCCGCACGGCGTCAACTACGACGACCAGAAGGCGAAGTCGGAAGGCGCGCCCTATGTGCGCGATCCCTACCTGCCCAAGGACGGCTATCTGGAACTGCGCCCCGACAGGCCGGGCTGGGGCGTGGAGATCGACGAAGAGGTCCTCAAGAAGGACGGCTACATCCACTGGGAACGCAAGGTCACCAAGAAGCCCGACGGTTCGACCGCCTACGTATGATGCGAAGACCGGGCGTCAGGGCGGGTGCGACGGCACGCACCCGCTCCCCGGAATCGTTGAGAACAATACGCGACTATAGGTTACCGTAACCTGTTTAGTGCCTTGAAAACAAAGGCAGGTAACATGTACCGGCGTTTTGCGTTACCGGCGCCCGGTTTTACGCAATAAAAGCCGATCGGGCCGGAGCGGTTCTGTAGTCACCGCGCCGGCCCGTCCGAATCTGGAAATTCACTTGTCAAAGAGCACGACAGACAATCTGGGAGTGTAGCGGAATCGTGCGCCACGATCAATGAATTTTTGCCTATACGGCTTCCCACGCCCCGGTGGCGCCGGACCGGTACAGCGCGTCGAGCACGCGCATGTTCGCGATGGCGTCCTCGATCGGCCAGGCGAGCGGCTCGATCCCGCGCACCGCGCGCGCGAACGCCTCGCCCTGCAGCATGTACTGGTCGCACGCCGGAAGCGTCTCGACGCGCCGGCCGCTGCCGAACAGGTCGCGCGCGTCGTCGACGAAGATCTGCGTTTCGCTCATCGGCAGCGGATTGAACGGCACGGGGATCTCGATCCGCCCCTTGGTGCCGAGGATCGCGACGCGCTGGAAGGGTGCCGTCTGCGTCGACACGCCGAAGACGAGCTGGCGGCTGGCGCCGAAATCGGCGATGCCGCTGGCGATGCGGTCGGTCTTCATCGAGGGATCGCGGTCGATCAGGCACACGACGCGCGAAGGCTCGCCCCCGAAGAGGTAACGCGCGGTCAGCACCGCATAGCAGCCGATGTCGTAGAGCCCGCCCCCGCCGATATCCGCCATGTTGCGGATATTCGCCGGGTCCGGGTTGTTGTAGCAGAACTGCGTGTGGATGCTGCGCACCTCGCCGATCTCGCCGCTGCGCACGATCGCGTGCGCGCGGATCCACTGCGGATGGAAGCGCACCATGAAGGCTTCGGCGACCAGCCTGCCGGTGCGCTTGCGTGCCGCGACGAGTTCGCCCGCCTCGGCGGCCGTAAGCGCGATGGGCTTCTCGCACAGCACGTGCTTGCCCGCCTCCATCGCCTTGACCGTCCAGGGCACGTGCAGATGGTTGGGCAGCGGGTTGTAGACGGCCTCGATCTCGGGGTCGGCCAGCATTTCCTCGTAGCTGCCATAGGCCTTCGCGAGACCGAGCGCATCGCTCGCGGCGCGCGCCTTGGCGAGGTCGCGCGAGGCGAAGCCGCGCATGTCGAGATGCGGGCTGCCTTTCATGCCGGGCACGACCCGCCTTATGGCAATGCCGGCGGCGCCGAGGACGCCCCAGACGACCGGACGCGCGTTCACGGCCGCCTCAGCGGCCGTTCTTCTTGCGCCATTCGGCGAAGTCGGTCTTCGACTTCTCGTCCGTCGGCGGATAGAGGCCAAGGATCGTGCGGCCTTCGTTGACCTTCTCGATGACGAAATCCTCGAACGCCGTCATCTCGGTCGCTTCCGCGGCGATCTCGTCGGCGAGATGCGCCGGGACGATGATCACGCCCTCGCGGTCGCCGACCACGATGTCGCCCGGGAACACCGGCGCGTCGCCGCAGCCGATGGGCCCGTTGATCTCGATCGCCTGGTGCAGCGTGAGGTTCGTGGGCGCCGACGGGCGGTTGTGATAGGCGGGGAACGGCAACTCGGCGATCTCGGGCGAATCCCGGAAGCCGCCGTCGGTGACCACGCCCGCCACGCCGCGCTTCATCAGGCGCGTGACGAGGATGCCGCCGGCCGAGGCCGCGCGCGGGTCCTTGCGGCTGTCCATCACGAGGACGGAACCGGGCGGGCATTCCTCGACCGCCTTGCGCTGCGGGTGCGCGCGGTCCTGGAAAACGGTGATCTGGTTCAGGTCCTCGCGCGCCGGCATGTAGCGCAGCGTGTAGGCCTCGCCCACCATGTTCGGCAGGTTGGCGTTGAGCGGGCGCACGTCCTGGATGAACTGGTTGCGCAGGCCGCGCTTGAACAGCGCCGTGCACAGCGTGGCCGTGCTGACCTTCATGTAGAGCGCGCGCGTGGCGTCCGAGAGCTTCTTCGACATGCTTCAATCCTTCGCGAAATAGACTCCGCGCCGGAGGCGCGTCTGCACGTAGACCTGCTCGTCGAACGTGCCCGTCGCATAGGACGTGTCGGTCGACTTCCCCGGATTGGAGACGTTGCGTTCGCTAGGATAGCGCGCGACGAATTCCTCGTCGATGTCGACGCCGAGGCCCGGCTTGTTCGGCACGTCGAGAAAGCCGTCCTTCTGGATCGGGTGCGGGATGATCGTCTGCGCGCGCCCCGCCCAGTCGTCCTCGATGCGTTCGAGGATCAGCGCGTTGGGAATCGCCGCCAGCACGTGCAGGGCGGCGTACTCGGCGACCGGCCCCAGCGAGCCCGAATGCGGCGCCATCATGATGTGGTGCGATTCGGCCATCGCCGCGATCTTCTTCATCTGCGTGATGCCGCCGGCGCGGCCCGTGTCGGGCTGCACGACGTCGACCAGATCCTTCTCGATCAGGTCGCGAAGCCCGTAGATCGTCGCCATGCGCTCGCCGCCGGCAAGCGTGACGTTCGCCGCATCGCGGATGCGCCGGTAGCCGTCCAGGTTTTCCGGCGCGATCGGATCTTCCACGAACATCAGGTTATAGGGTTCCAGCTTGCGCGCGACCTGCGCCGCATCTGCCGGCGTCAACCACGGCGGCCCGTGCAGGTCGATCATCAGGTCCATCTCCGCCCCGATCGCCGTGCGCAGCGCATCGACCTTGCGCACCGGATCGGAGACGCCGCCGCACTTGATCGCCGTGATCCCGCGCTTCTTGAGATCGAGGGCGACCTCGACGGTGTTGGCATGGGCATAGATGCGGATCCTGTCGCGCATCTTGCCGCCCAGCAGGTTCCACACGGGCGTGTTGAGCGCCTTGCCCTTGATGTCCCAGAGCGCCATGTCGATGCCGGTCATGGCGCCGCCGCCGACCGTGCCCAGCATCCCGTGGGCCATCAGCGCGCTCATCATCTTCTGCCAGAGGCGCTCGATGTCCATCGGGTCCTGGCCGATCAGGATCCATTTCAGGTCCTGCACGGCCGTCTCGATGACGCGCGGCCAGCCGCTGCATTCGCCGATGCCCGTGATTCCTTCGTCGGTATAGACCTTGACGAACAGCCAGTTGCGCGTGCCGGTCAGGCCCTTCTTCGACTTGTCGTGCCCGAACGATCCGTCCGACGCCCAGCTGCGCAGGTTGGGCGCGTCCACCTGCATCAGGAACGTCTTGATATCGACGATCTTCATCGCAGCATCCTCAACCGGCGTAGCGGAAACGTGCGTGGATCCGCCGGTGTCTCGGATCGGGGCGCGGGATGGCCGACAGCAGCGCCTTCGTGTAGTCGTGCGCCGGCGCGTCGCAGACCTGGTCCGTGTCGCCGGTCTCGACGACGCGGCCGCGATACATGACCGCGACGCGGTCGCACATGTAGCGGATCACGCCGATGTCGTGGCTGATGAACACGTAGGAAAGGCCGAGCTCGTCCTGCAGGTTCATCATCAGGTCGAGCATCTGCGAGCGGATCGACACGTCGAGCGCCGACGTCGCCTCGTCGGCGACGATTACGCGGGGCTTGAGCGCGATGGCGCGCGCGATGCCGATGCGCTGGCGCTGGCCGCCGGAGAAGGCGTGCGGATAGCGCTCGCGCCACGCCGGCTCGAGGCCGACCTGCTTCATCAGGCCCGCCACCCGGTCGTCGAGCTCGCCGCCCTTCGCAAGGCCGTTGACGAACAGCGGCTCGCCGATGATCTGGGCGACCGTCATGCGCGGATTGAGCGAGCCGACGGGATCCTGGAAGATCATGCGGATCTCGCGACGCATCTGCTTGAGCGTGGGCTCGTCCGCCGACACGAGATCGACCACGCTGCCGTCGGCGCGGCGGTAGCCGATCGAGCCGCCGTTGGGTTCGTAGACGCGCAGCAGGCAGCGCCCCATCGTCGTCTTGCCGGAGCCGGACTCGCCCACGATGCCGAGCGTCTCGCCCGGCCGCACGACGAGCGAGACGTCGTCGACCGCCTTGGTGAGCGACGCGCCTTCGCCGAAATGCATGCGCAGGCCCTTGACCTCGATCACCGGCGGGGCATCGGCGCGGATCGCCTCGCGCTTCAGGCGGATCTCGGCCTTCTGCTCGAGGCGCAGGACCGATCCGATCAGCATGCGCGTGTATTCGTCTTTCGGCGAATGGAAGATCTGCTCGACCGGGCCGCTCTCCATGACCTTGCCGTGATACATGACGAGCACTTCGTCGGCGATCTCGGCCACCACGCCCATGTCGTGCGTGATGAACAGAACGGCCATGCCGAACTTGGTCTGCAGGCGCTTGATGAGGTCGAGGATCTCGGCCTGGGTCGTCACGTCGAGCGCGGTCGTGGGCTCGTCGGCGATCAGCATCGACGGGTTGCAGGCGAGCGCCATCGCGATCATCACGCGCTGGCGCATGCCGCCGGAGAATTCGAACGTGAAGCGGTCGATCGCGCGTTCGGGCTTGGGGATCTCGACCTGGCCGAGCAGCTCGATCGTGCGGGCGCGCGCGGCCATCTTGTCCATGCCCAGATGCAGGCGCAGCACTTCCATGATCTGGTCGCCGACCGTGTGGACGGGCGAGAGCGAGGACATCGGCTCCTGGAAGATCATCGCGATCTCGGCGCCGCGCACGGCGCGGATCTCGCGGCTGCGCGGATGGAGCCCGGCGAGATCGACCGACGAGCCGTCGGGCCGGTGCAGCATCATCGAGCCCGAGACGATGCGCCCGGGCGCGTCGACGATCTGCAGGATCGAGCGCGCGGTGACGGACTTGCCGCTGCCGCTCTCGCCGACCACGCACAGCGTCTTGCCGCGGTTCACCCTGAACGAGACGCCATCCACCGCCTTGACGATGCCGGTGCGGGTGGCGAAATGGGTGACGAGGTCGCGCACGTCGAGGACGACGTCGCCGTCCTTCATGGCCCCGTTCTTCATGGCGGCGTCTTTGGGTTCGGGCTTCATTTGTTGTACGGGTCCGCCGCGTCGCGCAGGCCGTCGCCGAGGAAGTTGAGCGCCATGACGGCGATCACGACCGCGACGCCGGGGGCGAACAGCCAGGGCGCGGTCGCGATGGACCGGATGTTCTGCGCCTCGCGCAGCAGCACGCCCCACGAGATCGTGGGCGGCTGGAGACCGAGACCGAGGAAGGAGAGCGAGGTTTCCGCCAGGATCATCGCCGGGATGGCGAGCGTGATGCTGGCGATGATGTGGCTCATGAAGCTCGGCAGCATGTGCCGGAAGATGACGCGCCCTTCCGAGGCGCCGTCGAGGCGCGCGGCGACGACGAATTCCTCGGTGCGCAGGCTGAGGAAGCGGCCGCGCACGACGCGCGCGAGCTGCGCCCAGCCGGTGAGCGAGAGGATCAGCGTGATCATGAAATACTGGGTGGTCGCCGGCCAGTCCTGCGGAAGTGCTGCCGCCATCGCGAGCCAGATCGGGATCGTCGGCAATGCCAGGATGAACTCGATCACGCGCTGGATCGAGAAATCCAGCTTGCCGCCGTAATAGCCCGAGATGCCGCCAAGGACGACGCCGATGGTGAGGGATAGGAAGACGCCCACGAGACCGACCGACAGCGAGATCTGCGCGCCCTGCATGATGCGGCTGTAGACGCAGCGCCCGAGCCGGTCCGCGCCCAGCAGGAACAGCGGCTGGCGCGGATCGCTCGACGCGAAGAGATGGATGTCGGTTTCGAACAGGCCGAGGAACGAATATTTGTAGCCCCGCCCGAAGATCGTGATCGGGACCTTGCGCGCCTCGTCGACGACGTAGTTGGCCGCCAGCGTCGTGGGATCGCGACGCAGCTGGTAGGGATGGATATAGGGGCGGAACGACGTGTTGCCCTCGGCGTCCGTATCGAAGAAATGCAGCGCCTGCGGCGGATAGTAGGCCGCGCGCGCGTTCTGCATCGCCGGATCGTTGATGGCGAAGAAGCCGGGCACTGCCGCGATGACGTAGAAGACCGCGACGACGACCAGCCCGATCATGGCGAGCTGGTGGCGCTTGAACGCCCACCAGACGAGCTGCCACTGCGAGGCGACGGCAAGGCGCTTGTTGTCGACGCCGGCTGCGATATCGGTCATTTGCCTACTCCAGCCGGATGCGCGGATCGACGAGGGCGAGCAGGATGTCGCTGATCAGCGAGCCGACGAGCGTCAGCGCGCAGATGAGCAGCACGAAGGCGCCTGCGAGATACATGTCCTGGCTCATCAGCGACTGCAGCAACATCGGGCCGGCCGTCGGCAGCGAGAGCACGATTGCCACGATGATCGAGCCCGAAACGAGGTTGGGCAGCAGCCATGCGATCGTCGAGATGAACGGGTTGAGCGCCACGCGCAGCGGATACTTCACCAACAGCGCGAATTCCGACAGGCCCTTGGCGCGCGCGGTCGTGACGTACGGCTTGTTGAGCTCGTCGAGCATGTTGGCGCGCATCACGCGGATGAGGCTCGCCGTGCCCGACACGGCCAGGATGATGACCGGGACCCATAGATGCCCGATCAGATCGAGCGTCTTGTCGACGCTCCACGGCGCGTTGACGAAGCGTTCGGAGAACAGGCCGCCGACCTCCTGCCCCAGCTTGATCGCCGCCACGTACATCAGCACGAGCGCCAGCAGGAAGCTCGGGACCGCGAGGCCGAGGAAGCTGAAGAAGGTCGCGATGTAGTCGCCGATCGAATATTTCTTCACGGCCGAGAAGACGCCGATGGGCAACGCGATGCCCCAGGTGACGATCAGCGTCGAGACGGTGAGGACGAGGGTGAGCGCCATGCGCTCCCAGATCAGCTCGGAAACCGGCTGCTGCCACTCGAAGCTGAGGCCGAAATTGCCTTCGAGCATGATGCCGCTGATCCACTTGAAATACTGGATGATCATCGGCTGGTCGAGACCGAAGCGCGCGCGCAGGTCGGCGGCGGTGTTCTGGTCGACGATCTCGTTCGAGGCGGCGAGCGTGGCGATGTAGGTGGTGACGTAGTCGCCCGGCGGAAGCTGGATGAGCACGAACGCGAGGAAGCTCACGGCGATCAGGGAGGGAATCATCCAGATCAGTCGCGAGACGATGACGAGGCCCGCCGCCTTCCGTCGTCAGGACGAGAAGAAGAACTGCTGCGGCAGCGCCGGAGCGGGGTTCGGCCAGCTCCAGGCGTTGGGCATCTTCGCCGGCACGTTCTTCAGGTTGTTCTTGCAGATGCCGAACGTGTTGACCGCGAGGCACACGCCGACCGTCTCGAAGGCTTCGGCCGTGAGGTCGAAGAGCTCCTTCATGATCGCGCCGCGCTTGGCGATGTCCGGCGTCGCGCGCGCGTCGTCGAACAGCTTCATGCGCTTCTTCTGGTCTTCCGGCGGCTCGATGCCTTCCTTGCCGCCCGAGACGTACCACTGCGTCCAGGGGATCGCGTAGCGCGAGCCCTGCGGATGCTGGGCGAAATAGTCGCGCGGATCGAGCATCGGGTCGAGCCCGCCCGGGCCCGGCCACGTCGCGGCATCGTGGTCGTTGTTGTCGCCGCGCGTGTAGTAGAGCGCGCGTTCGATCGTGTTGACCTTCATGTCCACGCCGATCGCCGCCCAGTGACGCTTGACGAGTTCGAGCGTGTCGACCGCGTCGGGATAGAGCGTCGGGATGACGTCGATCGCGAAGAACACCTTCTGCCCGTCCGGACGCAGGCGGAAATTGTCCGCGCCGCGGCGGTTGTAGCCAAGACGGTCGAGGATCGCGTTGGCTTCCTTGACGTCGTGCTGCGTGAACTGGCGCGCGAGCTTCTCGTGGTACCAGGGATGCCCCGGACGCGGACCCGACTGGTAGGGCTCCGACTGGCCGAGATAGACGATGTCGATGATCTCCTTGCGGTCGATGCCCAGCGAGAGCGCCTTGCGGAACTCCTTGTTGGCGAACATCTCGCGCATCTTCGGGTCTTTGTGCGTCATGTTCAGATAGATCTGGCACTGCTGGGCGCCCGAGGCGACCAGCTCGACCAGCGTGTATCCGCCACGCTGCATGTTCTGCGACAGCGTCGGCTTGTTCTGCAGCGCGTCGATGTGGCGGTCCTGCATGTCGATGCGGCCCGAGATCGTGTCGAGCATCAGCGATTCGACGTCCTGCGAGATGTTCATCGTCAGCTGGTCGATATAGGGAAGCTGCGCGCCCTGGCTGTCGACCTGCCAGAAGTACGGGTTGCGCTTCATGACGACGCGCGTGGCGCCGCCCGTGTAGGCCTCCGCGATGACCCACGGTTCGAGCGTGGGCTTCTCGGCGTTGCCCCAGCGCGAGGGGATCTCGATGTCGCCGCACTTTGCGCGGAACAGCGTCGGCCAGTCGGACATGTTGGCCGCCTTGACCGCCGCGTCCAGGCCCGTGTTGTATTTCGGGTGGAA
Organism: Tagaea sp.; assembly: GCA_044224405.1. Classification (GTDB taxonomy): domain Bacteria; phylum Pseudomonadota; class Alphaproteobacteria; order CACIAM-22H2; family CACIAM-22H2; genus Tagaea. The sequence goes on from JBGAKN010000007.1 coordinate 157,411, forward strand.
CTGGCTGCAATAGTGCTTGGCGAACAGCGTGGGATGCTGGCCCAGCGGCGTCGCGAGGTTCTCGAGGAACATCGCGTAGGGTGCCACGAAGGTGAACTTGACGGCCGTGTCGCTGATCTTGGTGACGACGGCGGCCTTGCCGCCGATGACCAGCTGCGAGGGCGGCGAGCGATAGAGGTCGGTGTTCTTCGCGCAGTCCTCGATCGCGAACACCACGTCGTCGGCCGTGAAGGGCTTGCCGTCCGACCACTTCATTCCGGCGCGCAGGTGGAACGTGAACTCGGTCGCGTTGGCGTTGACGTCCCAGCGCTCGGCCACGCACGGCTGCACTTCCGTGAACGAGAGGTTCCAGCGCACGAGGCCCTGGTTGCCGACGATGCGCAGGATGCCGTTATGGTCGGCCGAGCCGCGCAGGCCGCGGCGCAGCGTGCCACCGTAGCGGCCGAGCGTCGACCCGGCCTGCTGGACCACCAGCGGCGAAGCCGGCAGGCGCTGGGCGAGCGGCGGCAGTTTGCCTTCGGCGACGAGCTTGGCGAGTTCCGGCGCTTCCTTCGGCGCACCTTGCGCGAGGGCGAGCGACGGCACGCCCGCGAGCGCTGCGGCACCGGCGAATCCCTGCAGGACAGTGCGGCGTGCGATCGCGTCGGAATGTTCGGATTTCGGAGTTTCGCGGTCGTCCATTCTTCCCCCCTTTTCGCCGGCTTGCGGCATTTTCAATGCGACTGCCCCGGTTATCCGGATGCGGCCTCATGTTGGCTGGATTTAGGCACTAATATATCAGGGTGTCAATTGGCCTTTCCCGTAACCGGCGCGTAACCGCGCATGTATTTCGGGAAGCGCGCGCACAGCGCTTCGATGTTTGCGAGCGTGCCGGACAGATGCTTGCGCAGGAAGGCCTGCGCGAGTTCCGGCTGGCGGTCGGCGATGGCATCGGCGATCGCCTGATGGTCGGCGAGCACCGTCTCGATCTTGCACAGGTCGGGCAGGTTCAGCCGCCGCAGCCGGTCGAGCTGGCCGCAATGCTGGTGCATGAGCAGCCACATGTCGGGCACGCCGGCAGCATCGTACATGATGCGGTGGAAGGTCCGGTCGGCGTCGGAAAAGCCCTTGAGATTTCCGCTCTTGGCGTGCGCGCGCTGAGTGTCGATGCATTCGCGCAACTGCGCCACGACCTCCGGTTTTGGGTCGATTGCAAGCTTCCGGACGACTTCGAGCTCCAGCGAGCGGCGCAGGAAATGGGCCTGCCGGGCGGCCGTCAGGTCGATCATGCTGACGACGGTGGCGTGCTGCGGGAACACCTCGACCAGCCCTTCGGCCGAAAGGCGCATCAGCGCGTCGCGCACCGGCGTCTGGCTCACGCCGAACTGGCGTGCAAGCGCGCTGCGCGACAGCACGGTGCCGGGCGCGAGGGCAAGCGACAGGATCATGTCGCGCAACTGGTCGAAGACCTGGATCGCGGCGAGACGCCCACGCTCGAGCGCGCGCGCTGCAGGCCGGCGCGATCGCGCCGCCTTGCCGCCCAGTGCATCCCTCCCCGTCGCCGCTAGCGCGGTCTGTTTTGTCATGCGCGCGAGGTTAGCCGATTCCCCGATTTTGTCACGCACTAATATATTAGCACTTTGCGCGACGGCGATGGCCCGCTATTCTTCCGCCGCTTTTCAGGGGGAACCGCCATGCCACGCCCGATCTCCGGTGCGCCCGCGACAGCCAGTCGCCGGCCCCGGATCGCCGATGTCCGCGTCACGCCGATCGCCTTCCGCGACCCGCCGCTTCTGAACGTCGTGGGCGTCCACGAACCGTGGGCATTGCGCTCGATCATCGAGGTCGAGACCGACGACGGCCGCATCGGCCTCGGCGAGAGCTACGGCGATCTCGAAACGCTCGGCAATCTCGGCAAATCGGCGCCCCGTCTCGTCGGGCTCGATCCCTACGATCTCAACGCCCTCACGGCGAAGGTGTTCGAAGCGGTGACGGGCACGCCATTCACGGGCCAGAACTTTCCGCCTGCCGGCGACAAGGCGCTCGCCAGCGCCATCGCCGCGTTCGAGGTCGCGTTCCTCGACCTGCAGGGCCAGATCGCCGACCGGCCGCTCTACGAGATCCTCGGCGGTGCCGTGCGCGAACGCGTGAGCTACAGCGCCTATCTTTTCTACAAGTTCAAGCAGCACAAGGACGATCCCGGCTATCCGCCCGACGACTGGGGCGAAGCGGTGACCCACGCGCAGGTCGTCGACCAGACGCGGCGCATGGTCGAGCAATACGGCTTCGGCTCGATCAAGCTGAAGGCCGGCGTCTTCGAACCGGATTTTGAGATCGAGACGCTGCGCCACATCCGCAAGGCGTTCCCCAAGCATCCGCTGCGCATCGATCCCAACGGCGGCTGGTCGGTCGAAACGACGCGCCGGCTGATGCCGCAGTTCGAGGGGCTGCTCGAATATCTGGAAGATCCGGTCAAGACGCTCGACGAATCGGGCGAGGTCGCGAAATTCTCGACCCTGCCGCTCGCCACCAACATGGTGACCGTCGCGTTCGGCCATATCCCGAAAACCGTGCGCCTCAACGCGATGCAGGTGATCCTGACCGACCACCATTACTGGGGCGGCCTGCGCGCGACGCAGACGCTGGCGCATTACGGCCGCACGTTCGGGCTCGGCATCTCGATGCATTCGAATTCGCATCTCGGCATCAGCCTGGCCGCGATGACGCATGTCGGCATGACCATCCCCAACCTCGCCTATGCCTGCGACACGCACTATCCTTGGCAGGTCGAGGAAGTGGTCGAGGGCGGCCGCGCGAACTTCCCGTTCAGGGATGGCGCCATCGCCCCCCCGCCGGGCCCCGGCCTCGGCGTACGGATCGACCGCGCGGCGCTCGCCATGCTCCACAAGCAGTATCTCGATTGCGGCATCCGCACGCGCGACGACGCCAAGGAGATGCGCAAGTACCGCCCCGACTGGTCCTCGGAGAGACCCCGATTCTAGAGCTTCGCCCCGAACCTGCCGACCGGCGCGCCGGCGACGTCGACGCGGAACGTGATCAGCGTGCCGTGCTGGCGCACGCCCGTGCGGCTGGTATCGAGCGACGTGACATAGAGCGTCTTAAGGTCGTCCCCGCCGAAGCACGGCATGGTCGGCGACGCGACGGGCAGCATCACCTTGCGGTCGATCCGGCCGTCCGGCGCGATCCGGTTGAGACAGCCCGCGGAAACGCCGGCGCTCCAGTAGAAGCCTTCCGCGTCGGCGGCGGCGCCGTCGGGCCGGCCATCTTCCTCCGTCATCTCGCGCAGCTTGCGCCGGTTCGTGATCGTGCCTCCCTTCGCGTCGAAGTCGAACGCCTGGATGAAGCGCTGCCGGCTGTCGGAGTGGTACATCGTGCGGCCGTCGGGGGTCCACGCCAGACCGTTGGAGACCGTGAGACCGTCGAACATCCGCGTCGACTTGCCGTCCCAGTCGATCCGGTAGAGCGATGCGGTCGGCTGCTTCTCGGGGCGGTCGTCCATCGATCCCACCCAGAAGCGGCCGTCGGGCCCGACCTTGCCGTCGTTGAGGCGGTTGCCCGCCGGCTCGGGTTCCGGATGGACGAGGAATTCGAGGCGGCCGGTGCGGAAATCGAACAGATGCACGCCGTGGCGCAGCGCCACGATGGCGCGCCCGTCAGCCGTGAGCCCGAAGCTGCCGATGGCGCTGGGCATCGCGAAACGGTCGAGACGCTTCGTGCGCGGATCGAGACGGAACAGGGCGGGTGCCGGGATATCGACGAAATAGAGCATCCCGCTTGCCGCGTCCCAGCACGGACCCTCGCCGGTGCCGAGTGGGACGTCGATCAGTTGCTCGACCTTTGGCGTATCGATGCGCATGGCGTTATCCTTGTCGCAAAAGCAAGACGGCGCGCCGGGTATAGCGCGTCCCAACGGAAAATTGGAGGCTGCAATGTCGAATGAGAAGATGCGTAAGGCGCTCACCGGGATTTCCGGCGTGCATATCGTTCCCTACGGCAAGGACGGGGCGATCGACGCCGGCACGCTCGACAGGATCGTCGACCGCGTCGCCGCGGCAGGCATCCACAACATCGTTTCGGCGGGCAACACCGGCGAGTTCTATGCGCTGACGCCCGACGAGGTGCGCCTCGTCCACGACCGCGCCATCGCCGCCAATGCCGGCCGCAGCAAGGTGACGGCCGCCATCGGCCGTTCGCTCGTCGAAGCCATTGCACTCGGCAAGCGCGCCAAGGCGGGCGGTGCCGATGCCGTCATGGCGCACCAGCCGCTCGACCCGTTCGCCGCCCCGCAGGCGCAGGCCGCGTATTTCCGCGAGATCGCGGACAAGGTCGATCTGCCGCTCGTCGCCTACGTGCGTTCCGACGCGATGAGCCATAAAGACCTGATGGGCATCGCCAACCATCCCAACGTCGCGGGCGTGAAGTTCGCCACGACGAACCTGATGCTGCTGTCGGAGTGCGTGCGCTCGAGCGACGCCAAGACCGCGCTGTGGGTCTGCGGCCTCGCCGAAGGCTGGGCGGGCGCGTTCTATGCCGTCGGTGCGCGCGGCTTCACCTCGGGCCTCGTCAATGTCGATCCCGCACGCTCGCTTGCGATCCATGCCGCACTCGAAAGCGGCGATTCGAAGAAGGTACGCGAACTCGTCGACACCATCGCGGTGTTCGAGACGCTGCGCACGCGCTATGGCAACGGCGCCAACGTCACGGTCGTCAAGGAAGCGATGGGCGAGCTCGGCTTCCAGGTCGGCCAGGTCCGCCTGCCCGGTTTGCCCGCCCTCGACCCGGCTGACCGCACGACGCTGCTCGGCATCCTCAAGAGCTGGAATGTCGTGCCCGCGCGGCAGACCGGATCGGCCGCCTGAGAATCTCCAGAAAGATTCGTCATGGCTGAAATGCATGTGCCGGCAGCGACGGATTCGCGTCGCTGCCGGAAATGCGAGAACGCCCATATTTGTTGAATCCGATGACGGTCCGGGGTGCCCGGAAACCGCATCGTGTTGACTAAAATCCAAGCGATTTCTTCAGGGCTTGGTAATCCGCCTCTGCGAAAAAGACAGCGTCAATTTTCGCACGGGGCGCTCACGTCATGTCGATCAGCCTGCTCAACGGACTGGACAGCTACGGGAACCTCGCCGACGTCATCGGCGGCAATGAATCCAGCCAGCGTCCCGATCCCAATCTCGATCTTCTTTCGCCCGAAACGAACAATGTCGATCCGAACGCGGCGGGTGCACGCACGCAGACCGCGGCCGGCGTGAACGCATCGGCGGGCAGCGAATCGTCGGGCAGCTCGGGCGGAAATTCCGGCGGCTATTCGGGTGGTGGCTTCAGCGGCGGCTTCTCGAAAAACAACTTCCCGCCCGCACCGACCGGCTCGGGCCGCGGCCAGCTTCTCGACATCGCCGCCTGATTTCTAGCCCTTGATCTTCAAGCTGGCGCGCGCGAGCACGCCACCGCGCATCGGTTCGGGCACGCCCGTCGTCGTCGGCAGGCTGAGCGGCAGGCCGCGCAGCGAGCGCACGGCCAGAAACCCGAACAGTTCCGCTTCCATCGAATCCCCGTCCCAGCCGACGGCCTCGACCGGATCGACCGGCACGCCGAAGGCGCGTGCGAACCCGGCCATGAACGCCGCGTTGAGCCGCCCGCCGCCGGTGACGAGCCAGCGCTTCGGCGGTTCGGGTACATGGCGTAGCGCCGCACGCGTCGCCTCGACCGTGAAGGCCGCGATCGTCGCGGCACCGTCGGCATCGCCCAGCGTCTCGACGATCTTCGCGCGCGCGTGGAAATCGTTCCGGTCGAGCGATTTGGGCGGCAGCCGGTCGAAGAAGGGATTGTCCATCAGCGCTGCAAGAACGCCCGCATCGACCTTGCCCGATGCGGACAGGGCGCCGTCCGCGTCGTAGGGAATGCCGCGGCGGCGGCGGACGAAATCGTCGAGCAGCGCCGAAGCCGGACCCGTATCGAACGCGATGGTCGTCTCGCGGCCCAGATACGTGACGTTCGCCACCCCGCCGAGATTGAGCACCATGAGCGGCAGTTCGTGCCCAGCGGCGAGCGCGCGGTGATAGAGGGGCGCGAACGGCGCGCCCTGCCCGCCCGCCTCGACATCCGCATTGCGGAAACGCGACACCACGTCGATGCCGAGATGCCGGACGGCGGCAGCACCATCGGCCAGCTGGCGCGTGAAGCGCCGCTCGGGACGATGATAGACCGTCTGCCCGTGCATGCCGACGACCGACACGTCGCCGCGCGACAGGCCGCATTCAGCCATCATCCGCGCCACCGCATCGGCATGGGCCAGCGTCACGCGGGCCTCGAGGTCCGTGAGCGGTTCGTGCTCGGCACGCGCGGGATCGCGCAGCAGATCGAGAAGTTCGCCGCGCAGTTCCGGTGCATAGGGATAGCTGCGTGCGTGAGCGGTGCGCGTGACGCGCTCGCCGTCGGTGCGCACGAACGCGACGTCGATCCCGTCCATCGACGTGCCGCTGATGACGCCAATCGCGCCCGCTAGCCCGGTTTCCGTTTCCATGGATGCAAGACTAGCACCGGCCGGACCGATTCGGCCGCAGCGGAATCGGTCGGCGCGCTACTTCCCCATCACGAGGCCGGGCAGCCACAGCGTGAGCGGCGGCCAGACCGTGACGGCCGCGAGCACGCAGAGCAGCGGCACCAGCCAGGGCAGGATCGCGCGCGACATCTTCTCGAAGCTGATCTCCGCGATGCGCGAGGTGATGAACAGCACGACCCCGATGGGCGGGTGGATCGTGCCGATGATCAGGTTGATCGTCATCATCACGCCGAAATGCACCGGATCGATGCCGAAGGTGATCGCGGCCGGCACCATGATCGGGATCAGGATCAGCATGGCCGCCAGCAGTTCCATGAAGCAGCCCACGACCAGCAGGACGACGTTGCATGCCAGCAGGAAAACCAGCGGGTTCTCGATCGCGTGCACGATAATGGGCGTCAGCGTCTGCGGCACGCGGCTGATCGACAGGCACCAGCCCAGCGCCCCCGCCGCCATCACGAGGGCGAGCACGAGGCCGCAGGTCTCGACCGTCTCCACGAGGATGCCCGGGATCATCTTCCATTCGAGCGTGCGGTAGACGACGAAGCCCAGGAACAGCGCATAGAACGCCGCCACGGCCGCCGCTTCCGTCGGCGTGAAGGCGCCCGAGAACATGCCCGCGAGCAGCAGCACGGGTGCGAGCAGCGCCCAGATGCCTTCCACGAAGGTGCGCCAGATCTCGCCCATGCCCAGGAACGGCATGCGCCCGAAGCCCTGGCGCTTCGCGATGAACGCGACCATCAGCATCAAGGAGAGCCCCATCATCACGCCGGGGATGAATCCGCCGAGGAACAGCCGGCCGATCGATACGTCCGCGGCGACGCCGTAGATGACCAGCGGCAGGCTCGGCGGGATGATCGGCCCGATGGTGGCCGCCGCCGCCGTGATCGACGCGGCGGTTTCCGGCCGGTAGCCCACGCGCTTCATCGACTTGATCTCGATGGCGCCCACGCCCGCGGCATCGGCCACGGCCGATCCGACCATGCCCGCGAAGATCATGCTGGCGATGATGCTGGCGTGCGCGTAGCCGCCACGCACCCAGCCGACCAGCGCCGTCGCGAAGGCGACGATCTTGTCGTTGATGCGTGCGGCCGTGAGGATGTTGCCCATCAGGATGAAGATGGGTGCTGCGACGAGCGGGAAGGAATTGACGCCGTGCAGCAGCTTCTGCGGCACGATCGAGGGCGTGAAGTTCCCGAAGAAGGCGAAGGCGAAAGCCGCGAGCCCCATCGAGGCATAGAGCGGGAATCCGACGAGGATCGAGATCAGCCAGACGATCCCGATCTGCGTGATGAGGTCCGTCATTTGCTCGGGGCCTCGCGGTTCGACCAGGCGACCCGGATGTCGGCACCGGCCTGCACGGCGGCGATGGCGCCGGCGAAGACAAGCGGCACATAGAACCACATCATCGCGACCGGCATGCTGATCGCCTCGATGTCGTGGTTCCGCTCGACGAGTTCGATCCCGTAGAAGGCGACGAGCGCGCCGAAAAGGACGATCGTGAGCTGCATGACGATCTCGGCGATCGTCCAGGCGAAGGGCGGCAGCATGCTGTGGAAGAAGCGGATGCGGATATGCGCGTGGCGGCGCGAGGCGAGAACCCACCCGAACATCGCGACCCACACCATCAGCAGGCGCGAAAGCTCGTCGGTCCACGCATAGGGATCGCCGGCCGCGCGCGACACCACGCCGATCACGACGACGATCGTGAGGGCGGCGACAGAGATCGCGGAAGTCCAGTAGACCGTGAGGTCGACGGCGCGCACGAGGCGCGCCGTCGCCGTTGCGGGCGTCGAGGTCACAGCTTCAGGAACGCTTCCCACGTCCCCTTGCCCCACTTTTCCTCGAACTTCTGCGGCACCGTAGCCAACACCGCCTTGCGGAATGCTGCCACTTCGGGCTCGATCACCGTCATGCCCTTCGACTTCAGGTCGGCCACGGCCGTGGCTTCCTGCGACAGCAGCTCGGCATCCTGCCACTTGATGCCCGCGGCCATCGCCGCCGAGATCGTGTCGCGGTCGGCCTGCGTGAGGCCACGCCAGAACGGCTCGTTCACCAGCGGCATGCGCGGCGTGATGATGTGCTCGGTGAGGATCAGGAACTTCTGTACCTCGAAGAACTTGCCGCTCAGGATCGTCGGCAGCGGGTTCTCCTGCCCGTCGACCGCGCCCTGGCTGAGTGCAAGATAGAGCTCGGCATACGCGATCGGCGTGGCGCGTGCGCCCCACGCTTCGGCCATCGCGCGGAACGTGTCGACTGGCGGCACGCGCAGCTTGAAGCCCGCCATGTCGGCGACCGACTTGACCGCCTTGTTGCCCGTCGTCACATGGCGCTTGCCGTAATAGCTGACGCCGAGGATGCGCATGCGGCGGCGCTGGATCAGGCCTTCGTTGAACTGGCCGAACTGCGGGGCCATCGGCATCTTCGCCATATGCGCGGCGTCGCGCCACAGATAGGGCGCCTCGATGACCGAGAGAGCCGGCAGGAAGCTGCCGATGGCGCCCGCACCGTCGGTCGTCATCTGGAGCGCGCCCGAGGAAACCGCCTCGATCATGTCGGGGCCGGTGCCGAGCTGGCTGTTCGGGAAGACCTGGATATCGATGCGCCCGCCGGTCTTCTGCTTGACCTCGGCGCCGATCTTCTCGGCCATGATGACCTGCGGATGGTTCGCGGGCAGCGCCTCGCCCCAGCGCACGGCCGTCGCCTGCGCGCGCAGGATCGTCGGCGCGCCGACCAGGGCCGCTGCGGCCGTTGTTCCGGCCAGCACCATGCGTCGTGAAATCTTCGTCATCGTTTCCCCCTCCGTTGGCATTTCAGGATTTTCAGGTCGATCGGGTGCGGCAATCCGCATCAGCCGCCTTTGACGCCGCCCGCAGTCAGGCCACCGACGATTTCCTTCTGGATCAGGAGCGTCAGCAGCAGCACAGGCAATGTCACGAGCAGCGCCGCCGCGGCGAGCGGGCCCCAGGCGACCTGCTCGAATGTCAGCATGTTGAAGACGGCGACCGGCAGCGTGCGGGTCTGCCGCCCGCCAAGCACGGCGCCGAACACGAAATTGTTCCACGAGAAGATGATCGACAGGATCGAGCCGACGACGATCCCGGGCCGCGCCAGCGGCAGCGCCACGTAACGGAACGCCTGCCAGAGCGTGCAGCCGTCGATCAGCGCGGCCTCCTCGAGTTCCCCCGGCAGGCCCTCGAAGAAGCCGATCATCACGTAGATGAAGATCGGCAGCGTGATCACCAGATGCGTGATGACGAGCGGCCAGATCGTGCCGGTGAGGCCGATCCACTGGAACAGGATGAAGAGCGGGATCAGGTACGAGAGCGCCGGCGTGATGCGCGCGATCAGGGTGAGCACCGCCAGCTTGTGCGCCTGCGCCTTGGCGATTCCGTAGGCGGCCGGCACGCCCACGAGGATCGCCACCAGCGTGGCGATGCCCGACACGATGACGCTGTTCACGAAATAGACGTCGAGATGGTTCTTCTCGATGACGTCGAAGAAGTTGGCGAAGGTCGGCGGGCTCGGCACGAAGACCGGCGGGAACGCCATGTTGTCGACCTCGTTCTTCAGCGAGAGCGACAGCATCCACAGCATGACCATGATCGCCGGCGACACGATGACGAACACGGCAAGCCCGAACGCGAATTTCGAGCCGAGGCGGCGGAGTTTCGCGGCGGTCATGCCCATTTCGCCTTCTGCCGGAGCCACAGCAGCACCAGCGCCAGGCCGATGATCAGCACGAAAAACACGATCGTCACCGCCGAAGCGTAACCGATGTTGTAGAACGAGAAGGCCTGCAGGTAGAGGAAGATGTTGATCGTCTCGGACGCGGTTCCCGGCCCGCCCTGCGAGATCACGAAGATCGTGTCGAACGCCTTCAGCGCGTCGATCGTGCGGATGACGGCGGCAACAAGGATGAACGGCATGATCAGCGGCAGGGTGATGTGGCGGAACATCTGCCATCCGCTGGCGCCGTCGATCTTCGCGGAATCGTAGGGTTCGGTGGGTGCCGCGGCGAGTCCGCCGAGCACGATCAGCATGACCAGCGGTGTCCAGTGCCACACCTCGACCATCACGAGGCTCGGGATCACCGTCTGCGGCGAATACACCCAGAGCTGCGGCGGCAGGCCCACCATCGAAAGCAGGTAGTTCAGCACGCCGAGCTGCGGGTGGAACATCATCGTCCACACCAGCGCCACGGCGACGGGCGTGGCCATCATCGGCAGGATGAAGATCGCCCGGAAAAGACCGCGCAGCGGGAAACGCTCGTTGAAGACCAGCGCGGCGGCGGTGCCGAATACCAGCGGCAGCACCACGGCGAGCACCGTGAAATAGAGCGTGTGGCCGATCGATTCGATGAACCGCGCGTCGCCGGCGAGCTTGGCGAAATTGGCAAGGCCGACGAACTCGCGCTGCTGTCCGATCTTCCAGTCGTGCAGGCTCATGTAGATCGTGAAGAGCCACGGGAAGACGATGACCGCCGCGACGATCGCGAGCGCCGGATAGGCGAACGGCAGATAGCGGTGACCGAACCCGCGTGCGCGAAGCGCGGGCACGGCGTTCACGGGGCCGTCCTGGTCGAGCGAGGCGTCATTCATGGCTGGAAAAGAACCCGCTCCCGGTCCCTTCCCCGCGATGCGGGGAAGGGGTTACGGGTCTTGCAGGCGACGGACCCGATGTCCGTCACGCTTCCGACTTCGCCAGAACCGGCGTGAAGGCTTCGGTCGCCTTCACGAGTTCGGTACGCGCGTCGGCACCGCCGATGGTGTTCGTGAGCCCGATTCCGAAGACGTCGCGGAACTCGGTCACCGGCGAGATCTCCGGCAGGCCCGGGCGGCCGATGGCCGTCGATTCCTGCAGGCAGGTCAGCCATTCGCGCGGAAGCTTGAGGCCTGCGATGACGTCCTTGTCGGTGTAGGAGGAACCGCGGCAGGGCGAACCGCCACCCGACTGGAGCAGACGCGCGCACATCACCTTGCTCGTCGCCCACTGCGTGTAGAGATAGGCCGCTTCCTTCTTCTTGCTCGCCACCGGAATGCCGATCCCGTCGCCGAAGGTCGCCGAGTGGCGGGCCTTCGGGCCGGCCGGCATGACGCCGTAGCCGACCTTGCCGACGACGCGCGACTTGGTCGGATCCTCGAGCGGCGGCGCGAAGCCGATGCCGTCGAGCCACATGCCGATCTTGCCCTGGCTGAACGATGTCTGCGATTCGTTCCAGTTGAAGCCGACCGTGCCCGGCGGGGCGAAGTCCTTGTTGAGCTTCTTGTAGTATTCCGCCGCGGCGACGGCTTCCGGCGTCGTCGTCTGGAGCTTGATCGTCTTCGGATTCACCGGATCCATGTCGTGGCCGAGCATGAAGCTCGTCCACACCGGCACGTTGGCGTTCTTGAGGCCGCGCGACACCCAGCCGTACTGGCCCGACGCCTTGTCGGTCAGCTTCTCGGCCGCCATCATGATTTCCTCGAAGGTCTTGGGGAATGCCAGGCCCTTCGCGGCGAAGAGTTCCTTGTTCCAGTAGATCATCCAGGGATCGATGTTGAGCGGCAGCGTGTCCATCCGCCCGTCGCCCTGCACGGCCCAGCGCAGGCCGCCGGCCGTGAAGTCGGAGAAGTCGTAGTCCGGCGCCGTCAGCGCACGGTCGGCGAGCATCGGCTTCATGTCGAGCAGCCACTTGGACTTGCCGAACAGGCGCTTCTGCACGTGCCACGAGATCGTGATGACGTCGAACTGCGGATTGCCGGAGTTGAACTGGATCACGGCCTGCTGGCGGTGCTGCTGCTCGGGCACCATTTCCGAACCGACCTTGATGCCGGTCAGGTCGGTGAATTCCTTCTCGTGCTTGCGCAGCAATTCGCCGCGCGGGCTGAGCGTGAGGGATACCTCGATGCTCTGGCCCGCGAACTTCTTCCAATTGAAGGCGCCCGACTGCGCATAGGTCGTCTTGACGTTGAGCATCGGGGAGGCAAGCACCCCGAAGGCGGCGGTCTGCATCAGGCCGCGGCGTGAAATGGAAACAGGCTTCATTGCGTTCTCTCCCTTTGTTTAACCCTTATTGAACCTGCGGACTTGCGCCCGCTTTCCCGATCTGAATGCCGGATAGATGGCCGACTATACCCCCATTGCACGGTTGCGCGCGTCGAGAATGTGGTCGGCAAGCGCGGCCTGCGCTCCTTCCGGATCGCGCAGTGCCATGCGCTGGACGATGCCGAGATGTTCGCGCATGACGGCCTCTACCCGCGTGGGGTCGAGGCGAACCTCGGCCTGGCGGATCAGGCGGATCTTGATCGAATTGACGCGGTAGGCGCTCGAGACGATCTCGTTGCCGAGCCAGTCCACGATGGTGTCGTGCAGGTCCCAGTCGGTCAGCTGCGCGCGGCGGATCACGTCGGGTGTGATGCGCTTCGCCGCGTCCTTCAGCACCCGCTCGTGCGCTTCCAGCAGACGGTGGATTTCCGAATCCGGCGCCTCGCGCACGAACTCCGCCACGGCCTCGCGTTCGAGCATCAGGCGGAACTGGAAGGCGTTGCGGATGAGGCTGATGTCGACATGCGCCACCTGCATGCCGCGTTGCGGAATGGTGACGATCAGTCCTTCGGCCTCAAGGCGCGGCACCAGTTCGCGGATGGCGCCAAGCGGCAGCCCCGTGATCTCGACGAGTTCGCGCTGCGAGACGAACTGCCCCGGCACGATCTCGCGCGAAAGCAGGCTCTGCGTGAACGCGTCGTAGGCGCGCGTCCGCAGCTTGGGTGCCTCGGTGCCGGACTCGGCCATCGTCCTCAGGCAGCCTTGGCGGTACCGGCGGCCTTGAAGCGCTCGACGAGCGCCTTGCACTTCGCGTCGTCCAGCGCGTCGAGCGGCGGACGCATGCGGCGCCACTCCTTGTCGCCCGTGCGTTCCGCGATCAACGCCTTGACCGCCGACATGAACGGATCGGCGATGATCGCGGCAACCAGTGCCGCGATCTTCGGATCGTCCTTGCCGTCCCATGCCGCGGGGCGGAGCACGTCGGGGCGCAGGTTGGCGAGGCCGCAGATCGTGCCGCTGCCGCCGTTCTGCACGGCGCGCGCGAGCTGGCGCTCGTCGCCGACGAGGATCTGCAGGTCCTTGTGGCGGTCGAGGAAGCCCTTGCTGGAATTCCAGTCGCCCGTGCTGTCCTTGATGCCGATGACGGCCTGCGGGAACTTCTCGCGCAGGCGACCCATCAGGTCGGGTGTCATCACCGAACGGGTCATGCTGGGGATGTGGTAGAGCAGCACGTCGCGAAGCTGGCTGCCCAGGCCTTCGAACACCGCGGCGAACCAGCGGAACACGCCTTCTTCCGACGTGTTCGGGAAATAGAACGCCGGCGTCATCAGCAGCGCCTTGCAGCCGGCGGCATAGGCCGCGCGCGCCTGCTCGATCGCGTCGGGGATCGTCGAGGCGGTAACGCCAGCAATGACCTTCTGGCGCATGTCGAAACCGGAAGCCGCGAAGGCACCGAGCACCGAATGGCGTTCGCCGAGGCCGATCGAGGCGCCCTCGCCGGTCGTGCCGAACACGGCGATGCTGTCGCCGCCGTTCTCGAGCACCCAGCGCCCGTGCGCGACCATGCGCGGAAGATCGATGCTGCCGTCGGCCGTGAACGGCGTGGACAGCGCGCAGCTAAGGCCGATGCGCTCGGATTTCTTCGACATGCGGTTTCCCCCCAGGGTATTCGTCAGGCGGTAAGTTGACCGTGCCGAAGGCGCGAGTCAATACTGACATGTTAGTCTGCGACGAAGATCGGGGAGGAAATTTCCATGGCGCTTTCACGGCGCGCGCTCGGGCGCGTGGCGCTCGACGTGTCGGTTCTCGGTTTTGGCGCCGCTCCGCTCGGCGATCTCTACGCGAAGCTCGATGAATCGACCGCGATCGCCAGCGTCGTCGCTGCAGTTGCGAACGGCGTGAACCTGATCGACACCTCGCCGCTCTACGGCCACGGTCTTTCCGAGCATCGCGTGGGCGCTGCCCTTCGCCGCGCTGCAGCAAGCAATGTCGTCATCTCGACCAAGGTCGGGCGCGTCATGGAACCGCTGAAGGGCCGCGATGGCGGCTCGGGCTATGTCGGCGGGCTGCCGCATTCGGCGCGGTTCGACTATTCCTACGACGGCGCGATGCGCTCGCTCGAACAGTCGATGCTGCGCCTGGGCACCGACCGGATCGACATCGCGCTCATCCACGATGTCGACGTGTGGACACACGGCGAGGACGCAATCGAGTCGCGCTTTCGCGAGGCGATGGACGGTGCCTACCGCGCGCTCGACCGCCTGCGCGGCGAGGGCGTGGTCAAGGCCATCGGCGTGGGCGTCAACGAAGCCGACATGTGCCTGCGCTTCGCGCGCGCGGGCGACATCGACGCCGTGCTGCTCGCCGGGCGCTATTCGCTGCTCGAACAGCCCGCGGCCGAAGCCTTCCTGCCGGTCGCGATTCAAAAACGCATCGGCGTGATGCTGGGCGGCGTGTTCAATTCCGGCATCCTCGCCACCGGCGCCGTCGCCGGCGCCAAGTACAATTACAAGCCGGCACCGCCCGAGATCCTCGCGAAGGTCGCTTCGATCGAAACGGTGTGCAATCGCCACGGCGTGCGTCTTTACGAAGCCGCCCTCCAGTTCGCCCTCGCCCATCCGGCCGTAAGCTCGGTCGTGCTGGGCGCGGTGACGCCCGACGAGGTGGCGGCCCAGTGTGCCGCCCTCACCCGCCCGCTGCCGGCCGAACTGTGGCAGTCTCTCAAATCGGCGGACCTGCTTTCCGCCGCCTTGCCGACCCCGGGATGAACATGCGCATCGACGCCCACCAGCATTTCTGGAAACTGTCCCGCGGGGATTATGGCTGGCTTACGCCCGAGAAAGGGTCGATCTACCGCGATTTCGGCCCGGCCGACCTCGAGCCGTTCCGCAAGCGCCACGCGATCGATCGCACGATCCTCGTGCAGGCGGCCGCCACGGTCGCCGAGACGCGCTTCATGCTCGATATCGCGGCAAGCGAACCGGCGATCGCCGGTGTCGTCGGCTGGGTGGATTTCACGGCGTCTGACGCCGCAAGGCAGATCGACGCGCTGGCACGCGACAGGCTGCTCGTGGGCCTGCGCCCCATGCTGCAGGACATCGCCGACGACGACTGGCTGCTGCGCGCCGACATCGCACCGGCGGTACGCGCGATGGCCGCGAACGGTCTCGTGTTCGACGCGCTCGCCCGGCCGCGGCATCTGCCGCGCGTGCTCGTCCTCGCCGAACGCCATCCGGACCTCCGCATCGTCGTCGATCACGGCGCCAAGCCGTTCATCCGCGAACGCAAGCTCGATCCGTGGCGCGCCGACATGGCGGCGCTCGCGGCCCGGCCGCAGATCGTCTGCAAGCTCTCCGGCCTCGTCACCGAAACGGGCCCGCAATGGACGCTGCCCGATCTCGCCCCTTACGCCGATCATCTGATTTCCGCCTTCGGTGCCGACCGGCTGCTGTGGGGCAGCGACTGGCCGGTCGTCGATTTGGGGGGCGGCTACGACCGCTGGGTCGCCGGCGCCGAGGCGCTGACCGCGCAGCTTACGGCCGCGCAGCGCGCGGCGGTCTTCGGCGGCAATGCCGAACGCATCTATCTCTCCGCGCGGGGGCGCAAATAGCCATGCTCAAGGGAATCGATCCGGTCCTTTCGCCCGACCTGCTCTGGTGCCTTGCCGCCGCCGGGCACGGCGACGACATCGCGCTTGTCGACGCGAACCATCCGGCCGCGCGCATCGCGAAATCGACATCGAGCGGCCGGCTGGTCGAGCTGCCCGGCATCAACATCGCGCGCGCGGCGCGTGCGATCCTGTCGGTGCTGCCGATCGACGATTTCACGAACGATCCGATCCGCCGCATGCAGGTCGTCGGCGACCCCGCCAAGGTGCCCGACATCCAGAAATCCGTGCAGGCCGAGATCGATCGGGTATCGACGCGCCCCGTCGAGATGGCGGGGATCGAGCGCTTCGCGTTCTACGAGGCGGCCAAGGGCAGCTTCGCCATCGTCCAGGCCGGCGATCCGCGCGGCTATGGCTGCTTCCTGTTCCGCAAGGGCGTGGTGTTCGGCGACGCGCCGCCGCTCTAGCCGCGCGACGGGATCGGGATCCGCCCGTCCGCCTTCACCTGCTCCATCACCACATAGGTGCGCGTCTCGCGGATGTGCGGCACCTCGGCCAGTGCCCGGCCGAGGAAATCGCGATAGGCCTGCATGTCGCTGACGCGGACCTTGAGCAGATAGTCGAATCCGCCGGCCACCATGTGGCACTCGCTGACCTCGGCCAGCGCCTTGACCGCTTCGGAGAAACGGTCGAATGCCTCGCGCGACGTGCGGTCGATCGCCACTTCGACGAACACGACAAGGCCCGCATCGAGCGGTGCCGGGTCGAGTTCCGCGCGATAGCCGCGGATCACGCCGTCGCGTTCGAGGCGACGCACGCGCTCGAGGCAAGGCGTGGGGCTGAGCCCGACGCGGCGCGCGAGTTCCACATTTGTCAGCCGGCCGTCGGCCTGAAGCTCGCCGAGAATGTTGAGGTCGATGGGATCGAGGCGGGTATCGAGCATCGGCGGTTCCTCGGGATTAATCACTGAAATACTGTCTATAAAAAGCATATTTCTCTATCTTGACTGATTTTTCAAGAATGTTAGCGTGGAAATCATCCAATTTTCCAGAGATAGCGCCATGGACATCAAGGACATCCCCGCCGCCCTCGGCCCCAAGCTCGCCGGCGAGGCGGAAGTCCTGGAAAGACTGCGCGCCGTCACGTTGCCGCCGGCCGCGCGCATCGACGAAGACGCTCAAGCGCTCGCTGCTGAACTGCGCGCCCGCACACCCAAGCAGGTCGGCGTCGAAAGCTTCCTGGCCGAGTTCGATCTGTCGACGAACGAGGGTGTGGCGCTGATGTGTCTCGCCGAGGCGCTGTTGCGCATCCCCGATGCCGCGACCATCGACGCGCTGATCGGCGACAAGCTCGGCACCGCCGACTGGGACAAGCATCTCGGCCACGCAGACTCCGTCCTCGTGAACGCGTCGGCGTGGGGCCTCGCCCTCACCGGCCGCTTCGTCGAATGGACGGGGCGCGAGAGCGGTGGTGCGGGCGAACTGATGCGCCGCACGCTCGGCCGGCTCGGCGCACCCGTCCTGCGCCGCGCCATCGAGGCGGCGATGCGCATCATGGGCCAGCAGTTCGTCATGGGGCAGACGATCGAGGCCGCACTTGCGCGCGCGAGCGAAGCCGGGCCCGGCTATCGCCACTCCTTCGACATGTTGGGCGAAGCCGCGCGCACGAAGGACGATGCCGAACGCTATTTCGCCAGCTACAGCGCGGCGATCGCGGCCATCGCGGGTGCATGCAAGGGCAAGGACCCGCGCGCCAATCCCGGCATCTCGGTCAAGCTCTCGGCCCTCCACCCGCGCTATGAGCCGACCAAGCGCGCGCGCGTGAACGCTGAGCTAGTTCCGCAGGTCGCGGCTCTCGCGCTGCAGGCGGCCGAAGCCGGCATCAACTTCACCATCGACGCGGAAGAAGCCGACCGGCTGGTGATCTCGCTCGAGATCCTCGCGAACCTCGCCAGCGACAAACGTCTTGCGGGCTGGGACGGGCTCGGCCTTGCCGTGCAGGCCTATCAGAAGCGGGCGCTCGGCACCGTGAATTGGGTCGCCGATCTCGCGCGCACCTCGAACCGGCGTTTCATGGTGCGTCTCGTCAAGGGCGCCTACTGGGACAGCGAGATCAAGTGGGCGCAGGAAAAGGGCCTCGCCGACTATCCGGTGTTCGTGCGCAAGGCCGCGACCGACCTTTCCTATCGCGCGTGCGCCGCGCGCCTGCTCGAAGCGAAGGGGCACATCTTCGGCCAGTTCGCCACGCATAATCCGCGCTCGGCGCTGGAAGTGCTCGCACTCGCGGACGGGCGCACCGATTTCGAATTCCAGAAGCTGCACGGCATGGGCGACGGTCTCTACGACCTTCTTCAGAAGCGTCTCGGCGAACGATTCTCCACCCGCGTCTACGCGCCCGTCGGCGCGCATCGCGACCTGCTGCCCTATCTCGTGCGCCGCCTGCTCGAGAACGGCGCCAACACCTCGTTCATCCATCAGGTCGCCGACGCCGACATCCCGCTCGCGCGCATCGTCGCCGATCCGGCCGGGGCACTTGCGGCGACGACGCCGTCGGTGCAGCTGCCGGGCGCCCTGTTCACCGACCGCGCGAACGCGCGCGGCATGGATCTCGCCGACGACGAACTGCGCGGCCGGATCGTCGCGCGCGTCGCGGCCGACCGGAAGGCGGCGCCCGCCGGCAGGATCGTCGAGCCCGCGAACCCGGCGCAGACGGTCGGCGATGTCCGGGTGCCCACGTCTTCGGAAGTGGCCGCCGAGATCGGCACGGCGTCCGGCGGCTTCGTCGTCTGGTCGCGCACGCCGGTCGCCGAGCGCGCGGCTGTGCTGGAACGTGCGGCCGGCCTGTTCGAGGCGCACGATCTCGAACTCATGTCGCTGGTCGTGCGCGAGGGCGGACGCACGATCCCCGACGCGCTGTCCGAACTGCGCGAGGCGGTCGATTTCCTGCGCTATTACGCGGTGCGCGCGCGGCACGACTGCGCGCCGATCCAGCTTCCGGGGCCCACGGGCGAGCGCAACACGCTGGCGCTCGAAGGGCGCGGCGTCTTCGCCTGCGTGAGCCCGTGGAACTTCCCGCTCGCGATCTTCGTGGGCCAGGTCGCTGCGGCGCTCGCCGCGGGCAACGCCGTCGTCGCCAAGCCCGCCGAACAGACGCCACTGACCGCGGCGCGCGCCGTCGCGTTGCTGCACGCCGCGGGCGTGCCGGCTGCAGCGCTGCGCCTGCTTGCCGGCGGGCGCGAGACGGGTGCCACGCTGATCGCCGATCCGCGCATCGCAGGCGTGGCCTTCACCGGCTCGACAGCGACCGCCAAGGCGATCCACCGAACGCTCGCGGCCAAGGACGGCCCCATCGTCCCGCTGATCGCGGAGACGGGCGGCGTCAACGCGATGATCGCCGACAGCTCGGCGCTGACCGAGCAGCTCGTCAACGACACGCTGATCTCCGCATTCCAGAGTGCCGGCCAGCGTTGCTCGGCGCTGCGCGTGCTGTTCGTCCAGGAAGACGCTGCCGAGCGCACGATCGAGATGCTGCGCGGTGCCATGGCCGAACTCGTGATCGGCGATCCGGCCGATCCCGCGACCGACATCGGCCCGGCGATCGACGCATCCGCCAAACGCATGCTCGAAGCCTATATCGACGAGAACCGGGCGCATGTCGTGGCGCGCGCCGCGCTCCCGCGTGGTCTTGCCGGGCATTTCGTCGCCCCCGTTGCGATCGAGGTGAAGCTTTCGGCGGCCCCCACGCGCGAGATCTTCGGGCCCGTGCTGCATGTCGTTCGCTGGAAGGCTGACGAGCTCGACGCCGTTCTCGCGAGCGTGGCCGCGACTGGCTATGGCCTGACGCTCGGCATCCACAGCCGCATCGACGGTTTCCAGCGCCGCATCGCGGCGGCGCTTCCCGTGGGCAATGTCTACGTCAACCGTTCGACCATCGGGGCCGTCGTCGGCGTGCAGCCCTTCGGCGGGCAGGGCCTGTCGGGCACGGGCCCGAAGGCCGGCGGCCCGCATTACCTGCCGCGCTTCGCGGCCGAGAAGACGGTGTCGGTCAACACGGCCGCCGTCGGCGGGGACGTGGCGCTGATGGCGAGCGGCCGGACGGCCTAGCCGTGCTGGCGCTGCTCGCGCGCATAGCGTGCAAGGGCGGCGAAGCGGTAGATGCCGTGCACGAACTTGCCGTAGGGCATCGTCAGGAACAGCGCCAGCACGATGCCGAGATGCAGGGCCAGCAGCAGCCCCATCGCGGCCGTGTCGCGCAAGATAAGCAGCGCCATTCCCGACACGCTCGTCGCCAGCAGCATCGCGAGGAACGCCGTGCCCATGCCGGTGCGGTCGGAATCGCCAAGCCCTGAATCGCGCCGTAGCTTCGCGCGCAGCAGACCCCACGGGCCCGCGATCAGCCCGATCCCGCCGAGCGTGCCCAGCACGACCGGCAGGTCGTGCCACGCATAGGGCGCGATCCGCCCCAACGCGTAGTGATAGAGCGTCGCCACCGATGTCGAGGCGACGCACAGCAGGAAGCCGTACGAGGTGAGATGGTGGAAGAGCCGGCGATTGTCGTCGGGGCGCTCGCCGTCGTTGTGGCAGCCGGGCCCGCCACCGTCGAGATAGCGCAGCGTCGCGGAATCCCGTGCGGCCGGCAGCGTATCGCCGGGCCCGATCTCGGCCAGGAACGCGCGCACGCCCATGCCGAGCGCCAGCAGCGCATAGGCGAACGCGGCACCGAACAGCAGCGCCATCGCATTGTGCGGCATCACCCGGTAGAACGCGCCGGGGCCCGCATCGGCCGCGAACAGCGCCGCCGGATCGGCGACCGCCACGAAGCCCGCGATGAACGCGAAGACCGACAGCGCGCAGGCGATCGCGATCGCAAGACCATTGCGCGCGAACATCGGGGCGAGCGCACGCGGCCATGCGTAGGCGGCGTAGGATTCCTCGCGCGCCTTGCCGAGGATCTTCGGGATATCGACGGCGAATTCATGCGGGCTGGCGAACTGGCAGTCGTAATAGCACGCACCGCACGAATGGCAGAGATTGGCGAGATAGTCGATGTCGGCGGGCGTGAAGGTGCGCCGCATCTCCATCGCCGGGAAGACCGCGCACAGCCCCTCGCAATAGCGGCAGGCATTGCACACGGTGAGCTGCCGGTCGGCCTCGAGCTGCGTTTCAGTTGGCGGCATGGCGCGCGGCCCCCTCGCCCGCGATGCGGCCGAACACGCTGCCGATCGTCATGCCGATGCCGGCGAGATAGCCCTTGCCCAGCACGTTGCCCGCCATGATCTCGCCGGCGGCGAACATGTTGGCGGCGGGTTTGCCGTCTTCCATCACCAGTCGCGCGCCCGCATCCACCTTCGTGGCGAGATAGGTGAAGGTAATGCCGGGCCGCACCGGGTAGGCAAAATAGGGCGGCATATCGAGTGGACGCGCCCAGTGCGACTTGGGCGGCTTGATGCCTTCGGTGCGGCAATCGTCGAGCCTGTCGGGATCGAACGTGCCGGGACGCACCGACGCATTGAACGAAGCGACCGTCGCGCCGAGTGCTGCCCCATCGAGATCGAGCTTGCCCGCGAGTTCGCCGAGTGTAGCTGCTTCGATCGGCGGGAAGGCCGAAGGCATGAACAGATCGCGCGCCTTCGCGTCGAACAGGATATAGCCGATCTGGTCGGGCTGCGCGGCGATGAGGCGGCCCCAGATCGCATAGCGCTTGGGCCAGATATCCTCGCCCTCGTCGTAAAAGCGTTCCGCCCGGCGGTTGACGACGATGCCGAACACAACGCAGTCGAGCCGCGTGACGATGCCGCCGTCATAGCGCGGCGAGCGCGCGTCGATGGCGACGGCATGGCATTGCGTGGGATCGCCGGTCAGCGCCACGCCCTTGTCGCGCAGGATGCGCAGCAGCGCGCCGCGATTGTACTTCGTGCCGCGGATCAGGAAGTTGCGCGCCGCCGGCCCCCAGGATTCCTCGAGCCATTCGAGATTGCTCTCGAACCCGCCGCTCGCGACGACGAGACTGCGCGCGCGCAGGTGGATTTCGCCGTCCGGCGTGCGTGCCCGCGCACCCGTGAAGAACCCGTCGGCGATATCGAGACCGGTCACCTCGGTGTCGTAGGAGATCGCGACACCGAGATCTTCGGCGCGACGGTAAAGGGCATTCAACATCGCGCGCCCGCCGCCGAGGAAAAAGGCGTTCGTCCGGCCGAGCCCGAGCGTCCCGCCGAGCGGCGGCTGGAAGCGCACGCCCTGCGCGTTCATCCAGTCCCACAGCTCCTTCGAGCGCGAGAGCGTGAGGCGCGCGAGGCCTTCGTCGGTGTCGCCGCCGGTGACGCGCACCAGATCGTCCCAGAACTCGGTCTCGGGATAGGGGCCGGTCATCACCTCGTTGGGCGCGTCGTGCGCGATGCGCATGTTGCGCGTGTGGCGGGTGTTACCGCCGCGATAGAAGCGCGGCGCCGCCTCAAGGATGCGCACCGTGCGGCCGGCCAGCCGCGCGGTGATCGCTGCGCACAGGGCGGCGTTGCCGCCGCCGATCACAAGGACGTCGCTTGCATCCATTATCTGCTTGTATCGCCAAGCAGAATCGCAAGCAACAAAACTAAAAAGGGATCCAAGAATTTCTCGTTTGAGAGGGCCCGGGCCGCCGCGCAGTGTGCGCCGATGGCAAAGCAGCAGACATCGGGCGCAATGGCTGTCACTGCAAACGACCTGCGGACGGGCGCGGTCGTGTTCCGGCGCGCGGACGGAAGCTGGAGCGAGGACGTCTTCGGTGCCGACATCGCCGTGACGCCCGAGGATGCCGAGACGCTGCTGGCCGGCGCGAAGGTCGACCACGACGCCTGCATCGTCGTCGAGCCCGTGCTGATCGAGATCACGATGACCGGCAATCGCCCCTCGCCCACGCGCTTCCGCGAGCGTATCCGTGCCGGCGGACCGACAATCCCCTACAGCAAGAACTGAGACGAAGCATGTACCGTTACGACGAGTTCGATCTCGCCTTCGTGCGCGAGCGCGTGGCCGAGTTCAGCGACCAGGTCGCGCGCCGCCTTTCCGGCGAGATGACGGAAGACCAGTTCAAGCCGCTGCGGTTGATGAATGGTGTCTACCTTCAGCTCCACGCCTACATGCTGCGCGTCGCGATCCCCTACGGCGTGCTGTCGGGCCGGCAGATGCGCAAGCTCGCGCACATCGCGCGCACCTACGATCGCGACTACGGGCACTTCACCACGCGCCAGAACCTGCAGTTCAACTGGATCAAGCTCGCCGACATGCCGCGCATCCTCGAGGAGCTGGCACAAGTCGAGATGCACGCGATCCAGACATCGGGCAACTGCATCCGCAACGTCACCGCCGACCATTTCGCGGGTGCCGCCGCCGACGAAGCCGTCGATCCGCGCCCCTATGCCGAGATCCTGCGGCAATGGTCGTCGCTGCATCCCGAATTCACGTTCCTGCCGCGCAAGTTCAAGCTGGCGGTGACGGGCGCATCCAACGACCGCGCGGCGATCCAGGTCCACGACATCGGTCTGGAAGCGAAGCGCGACGCGGCCGGGAATATCGGCTTCGCGGTGTGGGTCGGCGGCGGCCAGGGCCGCACGCCGATGATCGCCAGGAAGCTGCGCGACTTCCTGCCCGAGGCCGACCTGCTCGCCTACTGCGAGGCGATCCTGCGCGTCTACAATCTCGAGGGACGGCGCGACAACAAGTACAAGGCGCGCATCAAGATCCTCGTCCACGAGAAGGGTACCGACGAGATCGCCGAGGCGATCGAGACCGCGTTCGAGACGATCCGCGGCAAGGCGCTGGACCTGCCGGCCGAAGAGATCACGCGCATCGCCGCGTATTTTGCACCACCCGCACTCGAAGCCCTGCCAGCACGCTCGGCGAAGCTCGAAGCCGCGAAGGCGGCCGATCCCGCCCTCGCCCGCTTCGTCCAGCGCAACGTGTCGGCCCACAAGCAGCCGGGCTACGGCATCGTCACCGTCTCGCTGAAGCCCGTCGGCGATCCGCCGGGCGACGCCTCGTCGGCGCAGATGGATGCGATCGCCGACATCGCCGAACGCTTCGCGCACGACGAGATCCGCGTCAGCCACGAGCAGAACCTGGTGCTCGCGCATGTGCGCCTCGACGACCTGCCGCAAGTTCATGCGCTGCTCGCGAAAGCCGGCCTCGCCACGCCCAACGCCGGGCTCGTCACGGACATCATCGCGTGTCCCGGGCTCGACTACTGCTCGCTCGCCAACGCCCGCTCGATCCCGGTCGCCCAGCGCATTTCCGAACGCTTCGCCGATCTCGACCGGCAGCACGACATCGGCGATCTCAAGATCAAGATCTCGGGCTGCATCAACGCCTGCGGCCATCACCATGTCGGCCATATCGGCATCCTCGGTGTCGACCGGAAGGGCGAGGAGCTCTACCAGATCACCCTCGGCGGTTCGGGCGACGAGAATTGCGCGATCGGCGAGATCGTCGGGCCGGGCTTCTCGTCCGAGCACATCGTCGATGCGGTCGAGCAGGTGGTGGACGCCTATCTCGAACTGCGCAGCGATGCAGCCGAACCCTTCCTCGCCACGTATCGTCGCGTCGGCATCAAGCCCTTCCAGGAGGCGCTCTATGCCGACGCCTGAGCTTTACAGGGACGGCGCGTTCGGCGCCGACGACTGGAACTTCCCCGCCGCCGGCGAACCAATCCCGGCCGACCGCAAGGTGGCGCTGCCCAAGGCCCGCTTTCTTGCCGAACGCGCGGCGCTCGCGGCACGCAACGCGCCCCTCGGCCTCGTGCTGGAATCGGGCGAGACTCTTTCCGACATAGAGGACGACATCCAGCGCTTCGCGCTGATCGTGCTGCGCTTCGGGCGCTATGCCGACGGGCGGAATTACTCGACCGCGCGCCTGCTGCGCGACGTGCACGGCTTCCGGGGCGAGCTGCGCGCGGCCGGCGACGTGCTGCGCGACCAGGTGACGTTTATGCTGCGCGCGGGCTTCGATGCGCTGGCGATTTCCCATCCGGGAACGGTCGCCGCGCTGAAGGACGGAAGCATCGTCGGCGTGCAGCATTTCTATCAGCCGGCATCGGGCGATATCGGCGAGCGCGCGGCGGGCCTGCGGAGCTGGCAGCGTTTGCCGGCAAAGCGTGCGGGCTGAAGCGGGAAATAGGTTACCACTGGCGACGGTCGCCTATTTAGGCGCTTGATTTTGCTGCAAGGTAACGTAACCCGCACCCGGGACGACGGAACACATATTCACTTTTCAAAGAGCACATCAAGGCACCGGCCAAGACTGCCCGGACTCTGACGATACGCCCTCCGATTGTCAAGAATAATAACCTATACACACCAGGATGACGGCCACAGGCAGCCATCGCCCAAGGCCGCCACCGCCTCACCGACGGCGCCGAAGCGCATGGCAAGGAACGGCCCCACCGGCCTGCCGCCTTCCGCGACCAGCGTGGCCGCGCGCGCGGCATCGACGAGCAGCACGGCGCCAAGTTCGGAGGCGACGGCCTCGCCCGAAACCGGATCGGCGATGCGCCCGCGCCAGCCCAGCAGCACCAGCGCCACGAGCCCCTCGCCTTCGGGCAGCAGCGGCACCGAGCCGTCCCAACTGCGCCAATAGGCGGACGCGGCGATGTGCGGGCGGAAGCCCAGCCGCGCTTCGGCCGCACGCACGAGGCGCGGGTGTGCTGCCACGAGGCCCAACGACGCGATGCGCGCATGGGCAGCTTCGAGCGGGCCGGCGGAGGTTCCGAGCAGGACGGCCTTCACGTCGGCGTCCGCGCCGACCCAGCCGATCTCGTCGGCGGCAAAGACGTCGCGTGCGAAGGAAAGCGTGCGCTGGCGTTCGGCGAGGGTCTGCATGATGCGGCTGCCCCTGAAAATCTGCCTCCATCCATAGTCCTGCCGGCCGCACCTGCCGATTCAGAAGTTCTTGGCGCCCGCCCAAGTTTTCCTCAGTTCTCCTTGCCCGCCGGCGGGTCGATATTGGCACCATGATCCCTGTCCTTCTCGACGGTGCGCGCCTGCGCATCGCGCTATTCGGAAACGGCACCCGGGCCGTCCGCCGGCTCGCCCTGCTGCGCGAGGGCGGTGCCGCGAACATCGCCGTGTTCGCCGCACGGCCGAGCGCCGAACTGGCCGCCGCCGCAGGCGACGCGCTGTGCATCGCACCGCCCGGCGCGGTCGATCTCGCGCCATTCGATCTCGTCTATGCCGCCGATCTCGATGCCGCGGAAGGCGGCGCACTTGCCGCACGCACGCGCGCGGCGGGCAAGCTCGTCAATGTCGAGGACGACCGCGCGCATTGCGATTTCCACACGCCGGCCGTCGTCCGGCGCGGCGCGCTGACGCTGACGGTGTCGACCGGCGGCCAGGCACCCGGCCTCGCCGGCATTCTCGCGGCGTATCTCGGGCGGCTTTTCGGTTCTGTCTGGGCGATCCGCCTCGGCCTTCTCGAAACCAAGCGGCGCACCTGGCGGGCGCGCGGCCTCACACCCGGCGAGATCCGGGCGGCGCTGGGCTGCGAAGTCGAACGCAATGGGTGGTTGCTCGAACCGGCGGAGACCACTATCGGAATGGTGGAATTCCCATCGCCCCGGCTCGATGCGAGTAACCGCGGCATACGTTGATTGTATTTACAGACTGCCGACGCTAAATTTTGCGGCGACTAATTATCGCCTACAATTGTCACGACGCGTGGTTTCCGGGTAGGATTATACCGAGTTGGTGCGATGTCGCGGGCGGGCGACGGAAGGGCCACAATGGTCGAACTTCTCGAAAGCGACGACGTCTCGTTCATCTGCAAGGCGGATCACATCCATCGCTGGTCGCACAAGCGGCCCGATGCGTTTCCGCTGGCGCAGCGCCTCGGCGCGCTGCTCGACGAATGGCACGCCGGCCTCAACATGCCGAACCTGAAGCGCGAGACACTGTTCGACGCGCTGAGCCGGACGGGCAATGCCGGCTTCACGACGCTGGTCGACGTGACGGCCGACGATCCGGGCGAGTTCCGTTCGAAGGTCTGGGGCACCCATCTGATCTCGGGCGCGCACTACAAAAACGGCATCCGCGTGCGCGACCTGCCCAAGGTCCTCTCCAAGTGGGTGCAGGCCGAGTACCTGACCTGCAAGGTGACGGGACAGCCGAGCTTCCAGGAAGTGACGTGGCAGATCGGCGGCGAGAAGCGGGACATGTACCGCCTGCTGCTCCCGCTGTCGCTCGACAGCGGGAGCATCGATCACGTCATCTCGGCCATCGCGTACAAGCGGCCGCAGCTCTACGAGAGCCTCGCCTACGTCAGGACGTGACGAACTGTCGGAGCATCTCGCCGCGCGAGATGTATTCGAGATAGACCGTCTCGCGCGTCTTGGTTTCCTCGAAAAAGCCGCTGACGACCTTGAGCGTTCCCGCATAGCCGTAGATGCGCGTCGGGTACTGCTTCTCGTAGAGATTCTGGAAGACCGTCCCGACCATCCAGTCCAGCTCGAAATGCGGCAGCGCCACGGCACGGCACACGCGCATCAGCCGCCCGGCCAGCCCGTGCTTACGCCATGCGGGATGGATCCACAGCCCGCCATGATGCCCGATCCGCCCGGCGATCAGCAGGTTCGAGCCGAGCAGTTCGGGCGACCATTCGGTCGTGCTCTCGACCTTGGGGTGCCGTCCCCACCACATCCGGTTTCCCACGAACGCGGCGAGGTAATTCTCCGAGACGAGGTACTTGTGCGCGATCGTCGCGACGATCTCGCCGTTCGTGTCGTTGAGGGATAGCCAGAAACTGTTCCCCGGATGCAGGTCGCAGAATTCCGGGTCGTAGGCCGGATTGACGCCGATATTCTCCGGCGCGGTCCGCAGGAAAGCCGTCCATTCCGCCATGTGCGCGTTGACGGTCAGCCTGAGGCCGATCCCGGCCAGGTATTGCAATTGGTCGGCGACAAAAGATCTGCACTGCAGCACGTCGTTGATCGACAGCATGTAAGCCTCCGTAAAATTTGCGGTTGTTTTGGGTTCCACCTCTTCCATCGAGGTGCGCAATTATTGGCGAAGACATTTGCGCGGTGCATTCGCGATCTGCGAACAACCCCCTGTCGTATCGGGGATATCCACAGCTCCTGTGGATGGCGCGGAATTCGCAAAGCCTCGCTGAGCGTTGCGACGCCCGAGAATCAGAGAGTCTGATGCACGACAAGATCCGCGCGGTATCCCCGCAACCGCCGGGCGACGATGCCGCCGTCTTCGCGACTTCGGGCGTGCCGACGGCGATGATCTTCGTGCGCAACGCGCACGGCTGCCGCAATCGCGACGAGGCGAAGGAACTCGCCGATTTCGGCCAGGCGCCTCGCCTGCTGGTCGCGGCCGGCGACGCCCTGCACGGCGCTGGCTGAAACGCCCCCGGATCGCCTATCCTCGGGCGTTGCCGGGCAAGGTCTGAAGATGAAGCCGAAGCAGTCCCGCGTCCTCCATCGCGCCAACGCCGCCCCGCCGGTGGCCTCGCGCGCCGAGGGCAACTACCTGATCGATTCCGGCGGGAAGCGCTATTTCGACGGTTCGGGCGGGGCGGCCGTCAGCTGCCTCGGGCACAACCATCCGCGCGTGGTCGCGGCGATGCGCGCCCAACTCGACACGCTCGACTACGCCCACACGTCGTTCTTCACGAACGAGCCGATGGAGAAGCTCGCTGTCCATCTCGTCGCGTCTGCGCCGACGCCGATGGCCAAGGCCTATTTCGTTTCCGGCGGGTCGGAGGCGATGGAAGCGGCGCTGAAGCTCGCCCGGCAGCATTTCGTCGAGATCGGCCAGAAGCGCCGCACGCATTTCGTCGCGCGCCGGCAGAGCTATCACGGCAACACGCTGGGCGCGCTCGGCGTGGGCGGCAACGCCCTGCGGCGCGAGATGTTCGCGCCCCTGCTGGCCGAAACGCAGCTCGTCTCGCCCTGCTATCCCTATCGCGACCGGCGCGCCGAAGAGAGCGAGGAAGCCTATGGCGCGCGCCTTGCGGCCGAGTTCGAGGCGAAGGTCGCCGAGCTGGGGCCGGAGACCGTCATCGCCTTCGTCGCCGAGACGGTCGGTGGCGCCACGCAAGGCTGCACCCCGCCCGTGCCGGGCTATCTCGCGCGCATCGACGCGATCTGCAAGCGGCACGGCATCCTGCTGATCCTCGACGAGGTCATGTGCGGCATGGGCCGCTGCGGCACGCTGTTCGCGTACGAGACCGAGGGCGTGCGCCCCGATATCGTCGCGGTCGCCAAAGGGGTTGGCGGTGGTGCCCAGCCCATCGGCGCGATCCTGATCGCGCCCGGCGTCGCCGCGTCGATCGAGAATGGCTCCGGCTCGTTCCTGCACGGGCACACGTATCTGGGTCATCCGATGGCGTGCGCGGCCGCGCTCGCCGTGCAGGAGACGATCCGCGACGAAAAGCTGCTCGATGCCGTCAAGGCACGCGGCGCCGAACTGGAAGCTGCCCTCGTCGAACGACTGGGCAATCACGCGCATGTCGGCGACATCCGCGGGCGCGGCCTGTTCTGGGCGGTCGAACTCGTGGCCGACCGCGCGACGAAGGCGCCGTTCGAACCGGCGCGGAAGCTGCACGCGAAGATCAAGCGGCAGGCCTTCGCGCGCGGCCTGCTCTGCTATCCGATGGGCGGAACGCTCGACGGCAGGCGCGGCGACCACATCCTGCTGGCGCCGCCGTACATATCGACGCCCGACGAGATCGCTTTCGCCGCGCGCACGCTGGGCGACGCGATCGACGCGGCGCTGGCCGAGGGCTGACGCCTACCAGCGCCCGTGATGATGGTGGCGCCGCCCGCCGCCGATGCCGATATAGATCGACGACGAATAGTAAGGGCGCCGGTAGTAGTAGCCGGGCGGGTAATAGACCGGCGGATAGTCGTAGATGACCGGCGGCGGCGGCGCGTAGACGACGACGGGTGCCGGTGCCGGCACGAAGCGCGGGGCCGGCGGCGGGCTGTCGGCCGTCGCGGCGCGCTGCAGTTTCCACGAACCGTCGCCCTGCCGGCAGGCCATGCCCCAGGCCTGCTGCTGCTGGCTGCCGATCGTCACCGTCTGCTGGAACTCGCGGCAGATCTGGCCGCTGGCATCCTGGAAGGCGGGCTTGGGCACGAAGGTGCCCGTGGCGCCGTCGTCGGGATTGCGCCACTGGACGATCGTGCCCGAGCGGGCGTTCTCCAGCGCGTCCTGCCCGGCCTGCCCGATGATCTGGGCGGCGGCGGGAAGTGCCAGGGAAACAGTGGCTGCGAGAGCAAGGGCGGGTACGGCCAGTCGCATGGAAACCTCCGGATCGGGACGCGAAGGCCCGCGTCCCTGCCTGCGACAACGAAACGCGCGGGCGGCCTATTCCGGAACTTCCCAGCCGCCGCCCAGCGCCTGGAACAGCGCGACAAGCGCCTGATAATAGCCGAGGCGCGCCTGCGCGAGCGCATCGAGGGACGTGAAATAGCTGCGCTCGGTGTCACGCAATGTAACCGAATCGATCGACCCGACGCGGTACTGGGCCTGCGCCGCCTCGAACGCGATGCGCGAGGCGGCCGTGGCGGCGACCTGCGCGTCGAGCTGTTCGCGCGTGCGCCGCGTGCCCGAAAGGGCCGTCTCGACGTCGGCGAAGGCCTGCACGACTGCCTTCTGGTAGGTGGCCGCAAGTTCCTCGAGCCGCGCACGTTGCAGCTTCTCCTGCCCTTCGAGGCGGCCGCCGGCGAAAAGCGGCGCCGTCAGAGACGTGGCGATCGAGAATATCTGCGACGTAGGATCGAGCAGGCGCGAGAGATCCGACGACTGGAAGCCGGCGGCCCCCGTAAGGCTCAGGCTCGGGAAGCGCTGGGCGATCGCGTTGCCGAGCGACGCGTTGGCGGAAACAAGGCGCGCTTCGGCCGCGGCCACGTCGGGCCGGCGGCGCAGCAGCTCCGACGGCACGCCGGGCGCGACCAGCGGGATGCGCAGATCGGTCAGCGGGATCGCGACGATCGCCGGGCGCTGCGCCTGCCCGAGCAGCACGCCGAGCGCGTCGCCCTGCTGCGCGATCTGGCGTTCGAGCGAGGCGATCGCGGCCTTCTGCCCTTCGACGATGCTGAGCTGGGGGGCGATGTCGATCAGGCTCGCCGTGCCAACCTGCTCGCGCGCGCGCACGGCGGCGAGGATGTCTTCGGCGTCCGCCAGCGACTGGCGCGCATAGTCGAGCCGCTCGGCGAGGCCCAGCACCTGGAAATAGGTGTTCGCCACGCCTGAAACCGTCGTCAGCGCCACCGTCGCCGCGTCGTAGCGGCTCGCGGTCAGCGACGCCTGCGCCGCTTCGAGCGCCGTGCGGTTCTTGCCCCAGAAATCGATCTCGTAGCTCGTCGCGAGCTGCACGTTGTAGCGGTTCGACCAGACGGGCTGGCGCGTGGCGCCGGTCGTGGTGGTCGTCGTGCTGGCCGCCGATTGCTGGCGCTGCGCGCCGCCGGTCAGGTCCAGCGTTGGATATCGCGCGGCACCCGAAATCTCGCTCTGTGCCAGCGCCTGGCGGATGCGCGCCTCGGCCGCCACGAGATCGAAATTCTTCGACTGCGCCTGCGCGACCAGTTCGTCCAGCTCGGCCGAACCGAACTGCTTCCACCAGTCGCGCGCCAGCGGGATCTCGACGGTCGGCTGGGAGACGATCCCCGCCTTCGGCGCGTCGGCCTCGGGCTTGGGCGAAATCAGGCCGCGGAAATAGGCCGGCAGCTCGACGACCGGGCGCATATAAGGCGACGCCATGTCGCAACCGGCCAGCGCGCATGCCGCAAGCAGGATGGCCGGGACGCGAAGCCGGATCATTGCGCGGCCCCGCCGGCCGCGACGGCCGGTGCCGCCGCGCCCTTCGTGCGGCCGCGCAGCAGCAGATAGATGACAGGCGTGGTGTAGAGCGTCAGCAACTGGCTGAAGGCAAGCCCGCCGACGATCGCGATGCCCAGGGGCTTGCGCAGCTCGGCGCCGATCCCGCTGCCGATGGCAAGCGGCAGCGCGCCCAGCATCGCCGTCAGCGTCGTCATCAGGATCGGGCGGAAGCGCACGCGGCAGGCTTCCAGGATCGCGTCCGCCGGCGCCATGCCGTCGCGCCTTTCGGCGACCAGCGCGAAATCCACCATCATGATGGCGTTCTTCTTGACGATCCCCATCAGCAGGATGATGCCCACGACGCTGATCAGCGTGAGGTTCGTGCCCGTCGCCATGTTGGCGAGCAATGCGCCCACGCCCGCCGACGGCAGCGTCGACAGGATCGTGACCGCCTGCGCCCAGCTTTCGTAGAGGATGCCGAGGACCAGATAGATCGCGATGATGGCGGCAAGGACCAGCAGCGGCACGCCCGCGTTCTGCTGCTGGCTCAGGCGCGCGAAACCGGTCGCCTCGATGCGCACGTCACCGGGCATGCCGAGCGTGGCGGCGACCGCGCGCACGCGCGCGATCGCGTCGTTGAGAGCGCCGCCTTCCTCGAGGCTGAAGCTGATCGACGATGCCGGGAACTGGCCGTCATGCGCGATGCTCAGCGGCGAAGGGACGATCTCGATCTTCGCGACGGCCGACAGGGGAATCTGCGCGCCACTCGGCGACTTGACGTAGATCTGGGAGAGGTCCTGCGGCCCGCGCTGCAGCTCGGGCAATGCCTCGAGCACGACGCGGTACTGGTTGCGCTCGCGATACATGGTGGAGACGAGGCGCTGGGAGAACGCGTTGTTGAGGGCGGTGTCGATCTCGGCCGGCTGGATGCCGAAGCGGGCCGCCGCATCCCTGTCGATCGTCGCGCGCGCGTCGAGGCCGGCGCGCTCGAGATCGCTGGACACGTCCTGGAAGCCCGGCTCCTGCTGGAGGGCACGCACGAGCTGCGGCGCCCAGACCGTAAGGTCGGAGAATTTCCCCGCGAGCATGGCGACCGTGTACTGCGCGCGGCCGCCGCCGCCGCCGAACTGGATGTCCTGCTCGGCCCACAGGAAGACCTGCGCGTCCTCGAGCCGCGCCAGCCGCGGGCGCAGGCGCATCACCACCTGATCGGCATTCGCGTCGCGCTCCGCGCGCGGCTTCAGCGCGATGAACATCTGCCCGGTGTTCGTGGCCCCGGAAAAGCCGCCGGTCACCCCGCCGACGCTTGCGACCGCCGGATCGCTGCGAACGATGCGCACCGCGGCATCCATGCGCTGCGACATCGCGCGGAACGACGTATCGGGCGAGGCGCGCGCGAACGCGCGCAGCAGGCCCGTGTCCTGCTGCGGCACGAAACCGCCCTTCGGCGCCTGTACATAGAGCATGACCGTCCCGGCGATGGTCGCCAGTGTCAGCAGCAGCATCGCCCAGCGCCAGCGCAGGACGATGGCCAGCGTTCGCGCATAGCCCGACACGACCGGATCGAACACGCGGTCGAACATCCGGTCAAAACGCGTGGATACGTGCGGTCCGGCGGCGAAGCGCGCGCACATCATCGGCGTGAGCGTCAAGGACACCACGCCCGAGATCAGGATCGCGGCCGTGAGGACCAGCGAGAACTCGCGCAGGAAACGCCCCTGGACACCGCCGAGGAAATACATCGGCACGAAAACGACCGCGAGCGACAATGTCATCGAGACGATCGTGAAGGCGATCTCGCGCGCGCCCGCCAGCGCCGCTTCGAGCGGCGACATGCCGCGCTCGCGATTGCGCATGATGTTCTCGATCACCACGATCGCGTCGTCGACGACGAACCCGACCGAGATCGTCAGCGCCATCAGCGACAGGTTATTGAGGCTGAAACCCAGCCACCACATCGCCGCGAAGGTGCCCGCAAGCGACAGCGGCACCGCCACCGCCGCCGCAAGCGTGAGGGCGAGGCGTCGCAGGAACAGGCCCACGACGGCGATCACGAGGCCGACGGAAAGGGCCAGCGTGAACTGCACGTCGTGCACCGAAGCACGGATCGTGCTCGTCTGGTCGTACATGGAAACGACGTCGATTCCCGCCGGCAGCCAGCGCGACAGCTCGGGCAGAAGCCGCTTTATGGCGTCGACCGTCTCGATCACGTTGGCGCCCGGCTGCTTCAGGACCTGGATCAGCACCGCGCGTTGGTCGCCGAACCAGGCGGCCTGCCGCTCGTTCTCCACGCCCGCGAAGACGTTGGCGATATCGCCCAACCGGATCGTGCGGCCGTTCTTCGCGCGCAGCAGGATGCCCGCGTATTCGTCGGCCGAGCGCAGCGAGTCCGACACCGCGACCGAAACGTTGCTCTCCGGCCCGTCGATCCGGCCTGTCGGCTGGTCGACATTCGCCGCGACGATGGCCGTGCGGACGTCATCGAGCGACAGTCCGAGGGCCGAGAGCCGACGCGTGTCGACCTGCACGCGGATCGCGGGCTTTTCCGCCCCCATCACGTTGGCTTGCGCCACGCCGTCGATCTGCGCGAGGCGTTGGGCGAGGATCGTATCGGCCGCGTCGAAGATCGCCTGCGTCGTCATCGTCTTCGACGTCAGCGCCAGGATCAGGACCGGCCTCTGGTTGGGATTGGCCTTGCGGTAGGTCGGTGGCTGCGGCAGGCCCGCCGGAAGGTCCGGCAGGGCCGCATTGATCGCCGCCTGAACGTCCTTCGCGGCATCGGCCGGACGGCGCGCGGGGTCGAACTGAAGGATGACCGTGGAACTGCCGAGCGCGCTACGGCTCGTCATCTCGTTGACGCCGGCGATGGTGCCGAGATGGCGTTCGAGCGTCGCCGTCACCGTACTGGCCATCGTGTCGGGGTCGGCGCCCGGCTGGTTCGCGCGCACGAAGATGACCGGCAGGTCAGTGTTGGGGAGCGGCGCCACCGGCAGGTTGAAATAGGCGACCATCCCGGCAAGGAAAACGCCGAGCGCGAGCAGGCTCGTCCCGATCGGGCGGCGGATGAAGGGCGTGGAGATCGACATCGCCCTACTCCGCCGCCGCCCGCTGGCGGGGCGCGAAGCGCGCGCGCAGCCGCTCGAACGCCAGATAGATGACCGGCGTCGTGTAGAGCGTAAGCATCTGCGACAGGACGAGCCCGCCGACGATGGAAATGCCGAGCGGATTGCGCAACTCCGACCCCGTCCCGCTTTCGAGCGCCAGCGGCAGGGCGCCGAGCAGCGCGGCCATCGTCGTCATCATGATCGGCCGGTAGCGCAGGCGGCACGCCTCGCGGATCGCCTCCTCGGGCGATTTCCCTTCGCTGCGCTCGGCCTCGAGCGCGAAATCGATCATCATGATCGCGTTCTTCTTGACGATGCCCATCAACAGGATGATGCCGATCAGCCCGACGAGCGAAAGATCCATGCCGCTCAGCCACAGCGCGAGCAGCGCGCCGATACCCGCGGACGGCAGCGTGGAGAGGATCGTCACCGGATGCACGAGGCTCTCGTAGAGCACGCCAAGGCCGATATAGATGACGATGATCGCGGCGAGGATCAGCCAGGGCTGGGAATCGAGCGCGCGCTCGAATTCCGCCGCGTCGCCCGCGAACGCGCCTGAAAGCGCCGCCGGCATCCCGAGTTCGTGCTCGGCGCGCACGATGGCGGCCAGCGCCTGTTCGAGGCTGGCGCCCGCCGCGAGGTCGAAGCTGACCGTCACGGCCGGGAACTGTGCCTGCCGGTTGATCGCGAGCGGCGCCGGCAGGCGCTCGATGCGCGCGAGCGAGGCGAGCGGCACCTGGACCCCGCCCGTGCCCGGCACGCGCAACGTGCCGACCGTCGCCGGATCGCCCTGCAGCTCGGGCGTGAGTTCCATGACGACGCGGTACTGGTTCGTCTGCGCATAGATCGTCGAGACCTGGCGCTGGCCGAACGCATCGTAGAGCGTGTCGTCGATCGACTGGAGACTGACGCCGAGCCGCGACGCCGCGTCGCGGTCGATGGCGAGGCGGATCTGGCGCGCACCCGTCTGCTGGTCGGACGCCACGTCGCGAAGGGCGGGCTCCTGGCGCAGCATCTCGACCAGACGCGGCGCCCATGCGGCAAGCTCCGCGCCGTCGGGGCCAGTCAGCGTGTATTGGTAGAGCGTGCGGCTGGCGCGCGCGCCGATCTGGATGTCCTGCACCGGCTGCAGGTAGACCTCCGCCGGAAGGACCGAGAGCGACATGTGCAGGCGGGCCGCGATCGCCGCGGCGGACGCGGCGCGTTCGCGCCGGGGCTTCAGCACGATCGTCAGGCGCACCGTGTTGCCGGTCCCGGCGAGCGTGCCGGCCCCCGAAAAGCCGGTGACGGTCGCGACATCCCGGTCGGCCCGCGCGATGACGACGGCCTGCGCCTGGAGATCGGCAATGCGCTGGAAGCTCGCGTCCTGCTCGGCGTCGAGCGTGGCGACGATCACGCCGGTGTCCTGTTGCGGCAGGAAGCCCTTCGGGATCCACACATAGAGCGCGACGGTCAGCGCGAGCGTGCCGACGGCGAGCGCCAGCGTGGCCCGCTGCCGGCGCATGACCCAGTCGAGCGACGCCATGTAGGCGTCGAGCGTGGCATCGAATGCCGCTTCGAGCGCGCGCGCGACCGGCCCCGGCTTCACGGCTTCCGCCGGCTTCAGCAGGCGCGCGCACATCATCGGCGTGAGGGTGAGCGACACGAAGGCCGAGATGATGACGGCGACCGAAAGCGTGACCGCGAATTCGTGGAACAGCCGGCCCACGATGCCGGTCATGAACAGCAGCGGGATGAAGACGGCGATCAGCGAGACCGTCAGGCCGACGATCGTGAAGCCGATCTGCTCCGCGCCCTTGTAGGCGGCCGACAGCGGGTCCTCGCCCTTCTCGATATGGCGCACGACGTTCTCGATCATCACGATCGCGTCGTCGACGACGAAGCCCGTCGCGACGGTGAGCGCCATCAGCGACAGGTTATCGAGCCCGAAGCCCAGCAGCTTCATGACGCCGAACGTCGCGATCAGCGAGACGGGCAGCGCAACCGCCGGGATCGCCGTCGCGCGCCAGCTGCGCAGGAACAGGTAGATCACGAGCACGACGAGCACGGTCGCCAGCACCAGCGAGAACTGCACGTCGGCGACGCTCGCGCGGATCGTCACGGTCCTGTCGGCCACGACGACGACGCGGATGCCTGGCGGGATCGCGCGCTCCAGCTCCGGGATCGCGCGCTTGATGCG
The DNA here is from genome assembly GCA_044224405.1 of Tagaea sp. Classification (GTDB taxonomy): domain Bacteria; phylum Pseudomonadota; class Alphaproteobacteria; order CACIAM-22H2; family CACIAM-22H2; genus Tagaea. The sequence continues at coordinate 194,686 of JBGAKN010000007.1, forward strand.
GTCGGCGGTCTCGACGACGTTCGCGCCCGGCTGGCGCTGGATCTCGATCAGCACGGCGGGCCGGCCGTCGACCGTCGCCATCACCTTGGTGTTCTCCAGCCCGTCGACGACCTCGGCGACGTCGCGCAGACGCAGCGGTGCTCCGTTCTTGTAGGCGACGATGACGTCGCGGTACTGGCCGGGCTCGGTGATCTGGTCGTTGGCCGTGATCGTGAACGCTTGCGCGGGCCCATCGAAGCTGCCCTTGGACTGTTTGGTGTTGGCGCGGCCCAGCACGGCGCGCACGTCTTCGAGGCCGAGGCCGTAGGCGTTGAGGCGGCGCGGATCGACCTGGATGCGCACCGCGGGCTTCTGGTCACCTTGCACGCTGACCCGGCCCACGCCCGAGATCTGACTGAGCTTCTGGGCGAGCACGCTGTCGGCCGCATCGCTGATGCGCACGACGGGGAGCGTGTCCGATGTCAGCGCGAGGCTGAGGATCGGCGGATCGGCGGGGTTGACCTTCGCATAGGTCGGCGGATAGGGCAGCGTGCGCGGCAGGTAGCCCGCCGCCACGTTGATCGCGGCCTGCACGTCCTGCGCGGCGTCGTCGATGTTGCGCCCGAGCGCGAACTGCAGCGCGATCGCGCTGGTGCCGTAGCTCGACGTCGAAGTCATCGTCGTCAGGCCGGAAATCTGGCCGAGCTGGCGTTCCAGCGGCGCCGTGACGAGGGCCGCGATCGTGTCGGGATCGGCACCGGGCAGGCGCGTCGTCACCTGGATGGTCGGGAAATCGACTTCCGGCAGCGACGACACCGGCAACGCGCGATAGCCGAGAATCCCGGAAAGGATCGCCGCCAGCGTCAGAAGCGTCGTGGCGATCGGCCGCGCAATGAAGGGCGCGCTGAGCTTCATTGGGCCGGTGCCGGGCGCCGGTTGCCGCCGCCCGCACCCGGCGCACCGCCGCCCGCCGGCCGCGCGGCACCGGCCGGACGTGCACCGGAATCGGCGTCACCCGCGACCGTCACGGCCGTGCCGCTGCGCAGGCGATCCTGCCCGCCGAGCACGACACGCTCGCCGGCCGCGAGGCCGCCGAGGATCGCGGTCACGTCGCCGTCCGCCTGCGCAGGCTTGATCGGGCGCACTTCCGCCGCGGAATCCGCGCCGATCACGAAGGCGAATGGCCCTTCCGGCCCGTACTGGACGGCCGACGACGGGATCAGGATCGCGTCGCGCACGGTGCCGAGGCGCAGGCGCACGTTGACGAAGCTGCCGGGCCACAATTCCAGCGCCTCGTTCGGGAAGACGGCCTTGAGCTTGATCGTGCCGGTCGTGGGGTCCACCTGGTTGTCGACGAACTCGACCGTGCCCGTATCCAGTGCCGTCGCGTCGGCGCGCATCGCGCGGACCTCCAGCTTCTCGCCCGCGCGCATCTTGCCGGCGACTTCGGCGAGCCGTTGCTGGGGCAGCGTGAAGACGACGCTGATGGGCTGGAGCTGCGTGATCACGACGATGCCCGTCGTGTCGTTGGCGCGCACGATGTTGCCCGGATCGACGAGACGCAGGCCGAGACGCCCCGAGATGGGTGCCGTGATGTTCGTATAGGAAAGCAGGATGCGCGCGGCCGAGATCGCGGCATCGTCGGATTTCAGCGTCGCCTCGATCTGGGCAACCTGCGCGCGCGAAGTGTCGTACTGCTGGGCGCTGGCGTAGTTCTGCTTCACCAGCGCGCCGTAGCGCTCGAGATCGCGCTTCGCGTTGTCGAGCTGGGCCTGGTCCTGCGCGCGCTTGGCGAGCGCCTGGTCGAGCTGGGCCTGATAGGTGCGCGGATCAATCTGGGCGAGCAGGTCGCCTTCCTTGACGTCCTGCCCTTCGCGGAAATTGAGGCGGATGAGTTGGCCGTCGACGCGGCTTGCCACGACGACCGAGTTGTACGCCTGCGCGGTCCCGAGCGCGTCGGTATAGACCGGCAGTTCGCCCGCCCGCGCGACGGCGACGCGCACGACCGGCGCGATCTGCCCGCCCCCCGGCCGGCGGAGTCCGGCAGGCCCCCCGGCGGCCGGCGCCGGCGCGGACGCGCCGTAGAACGGGATCGGCCAGTCCATGACCTTCCAGAGGCCACCCGCGAACGCGATCCCGATCGCTGCCGTCCAGAACAAGGTCCGAGCACGCATCTTCTCAGTCGTCTCCCGATTTCCGGCAACGGCGATACCCGGCGGTATCGCCGTATTGAGGCCGGATTGTACGCGACAACGAAGGTGGCCCGAGAATCGTTCTGTTTCAATCGGTAACCGCTTGAAATCTTTCGAGCCGACAGCCTGCGGCATGATCGCGCCTTGACGGTTTTCGAACGCGGCCCGCACTCTTCCAAACGCGGCGCGAAGGGGAGCCGCTGGCCCATGCGCATCGCGCTGATGAGCGATATCCACGCGAATCGGGAAGCGTTTGCCGCGTGCCTTGCGCATGCAAAGGCGTCGGGTGCGGAGCACCACGTCTTTCTCGGTGATTTCGTCGGTTACGGTGCCGACCCGGAGTGGGTCGTCGACACGCTCATGGGATATGTCGCGAAGGGGGCCGTCGCCATCGCCGGCAACCATGACCGCGCGATCACGGACGAGCGCAGCAACATGAACGAGAATGCCAGCCACGCGATCGGCTGGACCCGAGACCGGCTGTCGGCCGGTGCCCGCGCCTTCCTTCGGGACCTGCCGCTGAAGATCGAGGAAGAGGATCGCCTCTATGTCCATGCCGACGCCTCGGCACCGGAAAAATGGATCTATGTCGAGGATGCGGAAATGGCGGCCGAGAGCTTCGCCGCCACGCGCCAGCGCCTGACCTTCGTCGGCCATGTTCACGCGCCGATGCTCTACGGCATCACCGCGACGCAGAAGCTTCTCGCCTTCCAGCCGATCGACGCGGCGCCCGTACCGCTGCTGCGCCAGCGCCGGTGGCTTGCCGTCGTGGGATCGGTCGGCCAGCCGCGCGACCGCAATCCGGCGGCGGCCTACGCGCTCTACGATACGGCGACAGCCGAATTCACCAACATTCGCGTTCCTTACGATATCGCGGCCGCGGCGGCGAAGATCCGGGCGGCCGGCCTTCCCGAGGCGCTCGCCGCCCGCCTGTCGCTGGGCCGCTAGGGGCCGGCCTGGTGCACACGCGGCTTGAAACCGGATCGATACTCGACGGATTCACGATCGGCCGACCCGTCCATCGCGGCGGCATGGCGAGCCTGTGGTCGGTGACGCACCCGGACCACACGATGCCGCTGCTGATGAAAGTTCCCCATCTCGCCGAAGGCGAGGACCCTGCCGCGATCGTCAGTTTCGAGATGGAACAGATGGTCATGCCGCGCCTCTCCGGCCCACATGTGCCGAAATTCATCGCCGCGGGCGACTTTGCCGTCCATCCCTACATCGTCATGGAGCATATCGAGGGGACCTCGCTGATGCCGATGATCGGGAAACTGCCGTTGCCCGCGGCCGACGTCGCGGCACTCGGCGCAAGACTGGCCCTGGCTCTCGACGACCTCCATCGCCAGCATGTCGTGCATCTCGACCTCAAGCCGTCGAACGCGATGTTCAGGGCGACGGGGGAATCCGTGCTGATCGATTTCGGCCTGTCGACGCATGCGCATCTGCCCGACCTGATGGAGGAGGAGTTCCGCCTGCCCTACGGCTCGGCGCCGTACATGGCCCCCGAGCAGGTGTTGGGCGAGCGGCGCGATCCGCGCAGCGACCTGTTCTCGCTCGGCGCGCTTCTCTATTTCTTCGCGACCGGGACGCGGCCGTTCGGCGATCCGCAGGGCCTCGCGGGCCTCCGCCAGCGGCTCTGGCAGGACCCGATCCCCCCGCGCCGGCTGCGCGCCGACATTCCGGGCTGGCTGCAGGAGACGGTCTTGCGCTGCCTGTCGGTCGATCCCGATGCGCGCCATCCGACGGCCGCCCAGCTTGCCTTCGACCTTTCGCATCCCGACCAGATCGCGTTGACCGCACGCGCCGACCGCGTCGAGACAGACGGCTTCATGACCGTGCTGCGCCGACGCATGGCCGCACCCAAGCATCGGCCACCCCGGCGCGGGCCGGCCAGAGGGCGGATCGCGAGCGCCCCGATCGTCGCGGTCGCCATCGACCTCGACGAGGCCGGGGCCGACATCGCCGAAACCCTGCGCGAACAGGTCGCGCGCACTTTGCAGACAATGCCGCAAGCCAGGCTCGCATGCCTCAACGTGCTGAAAATCGCGCGGCTGGCGGTCGACACGACGCTCGATGCCGAAGACCGCAACAAGCATGTCCAGCGGCTCGTCGAACTCCGGCACTGGGCGGAGCCGCTGCGCCTCGATCCCGCACGCACGACCTTCCACGTGCTCGAAGCGACGGCGCCGGCCGACGCGATCCTCGAATATGTCCGCGTCAACCGCGTCGATCATGTGGTGATGGGTGCGCGTGCCCGGTCGATCCGCAAGTCCCTGCTCGGCAGCGTCTCCGCTGCCGTGGCCGCACAGGCCCCGTGCAGCGTGACCGTCGCGCGCCGGCGCGGCGAGGCCGACTGATCTAGAAGACGAGCTGGACCTTCATCGCCTTGTTGCGGTCGCTGGCGAGTTCGAATGCCGCGACGGCATCGGTGAAGGGCAGCGAATCGGAGATCACCGGCTTCACGTCGATCAGGCCGGTTGCCATCATCTGGACGGCCAGCTCGAATTCCGCATGGAAGCGGAACGTGCCGCGCAGGTTGATCTCCTTGCCGACGAGCACGTTCAGCGGCACCTTCATCTCGCCGCCCACGCCGATCTGAACGATCGTGCCGCCCGGCCGCACGAGCTCGATGGCCTGACGCAACGCCGCCTCGTTGCCCGAAGCCTCGAAAACCACGTCGAAGCTGCCCTTGTCGACCGCATAGGCCGCAAGCGCGTCGGCTTCCTTCGCGGGATTGATCGCGCGCGTGGCGCCGAGCCGGATCGCCGTCTCGAGCGGCTTCGTCGCCACGTCGGTCGCGACCAGTTCGGCCGCACCGGCCGTGCGCGCGACGAGCACGGCGAGCGCGCCGATGGGACCGCAGCCGGTCACCAGCACGCGCTTGCCGAACAGCGGTCCCGCCTGCCTGGCGGCATGCAGGCAGACCGACAGCGGCTCCGCCATCGCCGCTTCGGCGAGGCTGAGCGTGTCGGGGATCGGCACGGCCTGGCGCGCGTCGATCGTCACGTGCTCGCAGAAGCCGCCCTGGACATGCGGGAAGCGCATCGCGCTGCCGAAGAAACGCATGTCGAGACACTGGTTGTGCGTGCCCTGGAGGCAGTATTTGCAGGTGAAGCACGGGCGGCTCGGGTTGACGGCGACGCGCATGCCGGGCTTGAGATGGGGAACGCCCTCGCCCACCTCGTCGATGGTGCCCGAGACCTCGTGGCCCAGCGTCATCGGCTGCCGGACGCGCACCGTGCCGAAACCGCCGTGATGGTAATAGTGGAGGTCGGAGCCGCAGATGCCGCCGGCGCCGATACGCACCTTGACGTCGCCGCGCGCGGGCGGCACGGACGTGAGGGTGTCGATCCGCAGGTCCTTGGGCGCGTGAATGACGACGGCGCGCATCGCTTTCCCCTTTTCCGGTTCTTCAGCCCCAGACTTCGCGGGCGATCTCGACGATCATCTCGAGCTTCCGCCACTGCTCGTCCTCGGCGAGGATATTGCCTTCCTCGGTCGAAGCAAAGCCGCATTGCGGCGAAAGGCACAGCTGGTCGAGGGGCGCGAACTTGGCCGCCTGGTCGATCCGCCGCTTGATGTCGTCCTTCCTTTCGAGCGAGCCGGATTTCGTCGTGACGAGCCCCAGCACCACGTGCTTGCCCTTGGGCAGATGGCGCAGCGGCTCGAATCCGCCCGAGCGCTCGTCGTCCCATTCCATGAAGTAGCCGTCGACGTCGATCTCGTTGAAGATGAACTTGGCGACCGGGTCGTAGCCGCCCGACGCCACATGCGTCGACATGAAGTTGCCCCGGCAGGTGTGCGTCGTGATCACCATGTCGGCCGGGCGTTCCTTCGTCGCGGTGTTGATCATCTCCTTGTAGCGGCGGATCAGCAGGTCGGGATCGTCGCCGCGGTCGATCAGCATCTGCCGCTGGCCCATGTCGCAGAAATACGAAAGGCTCGTGTCGTCGAGCTGGAGATAGCGGCAGCCGGCGGCATAGAACGCCTTGACCGCGTCGGCATAGGCCTTGGCGAGATCCTTGTAATATTCCTCCATGTCGGGATAGAGCCCGGCATTGATCATCTTGCGGCCGCCGCGATAGTGAAGCATCGAGGGCGACGGGATCGTCAGCTTGGCGACATGCGTCGTGATCCCCTTCAGGAAGCGGAAATGCTCCAGATGCGGGTGGTTGGAAAAACCGATCTTGCCGACGACATGGGGAGATTCGGCACGGGTCTGCACGCCGGCGAACTGGATGCCCTTGTCGAGCTTCCGGCGCTCGATCCCGTCGAGACCCCAAAGGAAATCGTAGTGCCACCACGACCGGCGGAACTCGCCGTCGGTGACGGCCTGAAGGCCGATGCTTTCCTGCTTCTTGACGAGCTTGCGGATCTCCGCGTCCTCGACCTCCCGCAGCGCCTGAGCCGGGATTTCGCCCTTCTCGTGCCTGGCGCGCGCATCGCGCAACACGGCGCTGCGCAGGAGCGAGCCCACCATATCGGCGCGGAACGGCGGCCTCGTGCGGCCCATGGCGGGTTTCGTGGCGGTTGTCATGGCGGTCCTCCCGTTCGAGTATCCTTCAGGTAATCACGCGGCCGGTCCTCTCGGCAACGCTCAGATGCCGGTCCAGCGCGGCCGGGTCGGCGAGAAGGCCGGCGCTGCTTGCGCGATGGACGACGGTACCACGGTCGAGAATCAGGGCTTCGTCGGTCATTTTGAGGATCTTGCGCGCCTTCTGCTCGACGATGATGGCCGACATGCCTTCGTCGCGGGTCAGGCGGACGAGGACGGCCAGCAGCTCGTCGACGATGATCGGCGCAAGGCCTTCGAGCGGTTCGTCGAGCAGCAGAAGACGCGGATTCAGCATGAGCGCGCGCGCGACCGCCAGCATCTGCTGCTCGCCGCCCGAAAGCTGGCTACCGAGATTCCGCCGCCGCTCCGCCAGGCGCGGGAAAAGCGCGTAGGCGCCCGCCACATCCCAGCGCCCCGGCAGTGCGACGGCCGTAAGGTTCTCCTCGACCGTCAGCGAACGGAAGATGTTGCGCTCCTGCGGAACCCAGCCGATGCCCAGGCGCGCACGCGCTTCGGGCGAGAGAAGCTGGATCTCGCGGCCGCCAAACTCGATCCGGCCGCCGCGCCAGCGCGTGGCGCCGATGATCGTGTCGATCAGCGTCGTCTTGCCCGTTCCGTTGCGCCCCAGAAGCGCCAGCGACCGGCCTTCGGCGAGCCGGAAGCTTATGCCGTTCAGCACGACGGCCGCATCGTAGCCCGAGACGATCGCGTCGACCGCGAGAAGGTCAGTCATGCGCCGCCTCCCCGAGATAGACCTCGCGCACGCGCGGGTCGGCGGCGATCTCCGCAGCACTGCCTTCGACGAAAAGGGCGCCCTGGACCAGAACCGAAATCCGTTCGGCGAACGAAAAGACGAGATCCATGTCGTGCTCGATCAGCACGACGCCGACGTCGCGCGGCAACTCGCCGACGATCGCGAGGATCTCGTGCCGCTCGCCCTCCGGCACGCCCGCGGCCGGCTCGTCGAGCAGGAGGACCTTGGGCCGGGTCGCGAGCGCGAGCGCGATCTCGAGCAGACGCTGCTTGCCATAGGCAAGCCGGTCGCTGCGCTCGCCCATCGCGTCGGCGAGACGCAGGCGTTCCAGCAGGTCCGCCGCCTCGTCGACGACGGCCGGATGGCGGGCGAACCCGTGGCGGAAATCGGCGCCTTCGCCGGTCCGTTCGGCGATCGCCAGCGCGACCGCTTCGAGCGGCGTGAGGCTCGCGAAAAGCTGGTTGATCTGGAACGTGCGCGCGAGGCCGAGGCCGACGCGCCGGGCGGCCGGCATGTCGGTGACGTCGCGCCCGCCGAGCCGCACGCGGCCCGAGGTCGGCTTCAGCATGCCTGTCATCAGGTTCACGAGTGTGGTCTTGCCCGCCCCGTTCGGGCCGATCAGCGCGTGGCGGCATCCGCTCTCGAATCGCAGCGACACCCGGTTCGTCGCGACGAACGCGCCGAACTGCATGACGAGATCGGCCGTCTCCAGGGCGGCCGTCATGCCCGCGGCACCTTGCGTAGGCGGGAAACGGCCGCGTCGAACGCCTCGCCTGCCAGCGCCACCAGACGGTCGCGACCGACCAGCACGAGGCCGACGAGGATCAGCCCCATCCAGAAGAGCCAGTAGGCCGGCGTGATCGACGACAGCGTGTCCTTCATCAGCTTGAAGGCGATGGCGCCCACCGGCCCGCCATAGAGATAGCCCGAGCCGCCGATGACGAGAACCAGCAGCCCGTCCGCCGAACGCGCGAAATCGAGCACGTCGAGGGAGACGAAGGACGTCGTCTGCGCGAGCAGGCCGCCCGCGATTCCGGCATAGACCGCCGCCATCGTGTAGATCGCGACGATGCGGCGGGCGGTCGAGATGCCGACCGCGGCGGCGCGCATCCGGTTCTCCTTGAGCGCGCGCAAGGACAGCCCGAACGGCGAATGGATGACGCGGCGTGCGGCCAGCGTCAGCACGAACAGCGTCGTCAGGCTGTAGGCATAGGCGGTCGTGCCGGCGAAATCGAATTCGAACATCCCGAAGACAGGGCCCATCGCGATCCCGAGCAGCCCGTCGACGCCGCCGGTCAATCCGTCGAAGCGGTTAGCGATCTCGTAGAACACCAACGTGACGCCGAGCGTGACCATCAGCCGCGTGAGATCGGTGCCGCGCAGCACCAGGAAGCTCGCCGCGAATCCGACAAGCCCGGCGACACCGCCCGCGAGCAGCAGCCCCGTCACCGGGTCGGCAACGCCGTGCTTGGAAAGCAGGCCCGCCGTGTAGGCCCCCACGCCGAAGAAGGCGGCATGCCCCAGCGACACGATGCCCGCATAGCCGAGGATCAGGTCCAGCGAGAGCGCGAAAAGCGCCAGGATCGTGATCTCGTTGAGCAGGAGATGCCGGGTCGGCAGCAGCCACAGCGCGCCGAACGCCACGAGCCAGAACGCGATCTCCGCCGGCCGCCAGCGCGACGCGGCGGCGAATTGCGCACGCGCGGCTTCGCGGGCGGCGCTCATCGGGCGTTCCCCCGACTGAACAGGCCGTTCGGGCGCCAAAGCAGGATCACCAGCATGAAGGCATAGATGATGAAGGCCCCGAGTTGCGGGACGTAGTATTTCCCGGCGACGTCGGCGATCCCCAGCAGGATCGCCGCAAGGAACGGCCCGCTGATCGACGACGTGCCACCGACCGTCACGACGATCAGGAAATAGAGCATGAACTTGAGCGGGAACGTCGGGTCGAGGCCGAGGATCTCGGCGCCAAGCGCACCGCCGAGGCCGGCAAGACCGGAGCCGACGGCAAACGTGACCGCGAAGATAAGATTGACCGGAATGCCGAGTCCGCGCGCGACACGCGGGTCATCGACCGCGGCGCGAAGCTGGCTGCCGAAGCGGGTCGACGCGAGAATCCATTGGAGAGCAGCCATCAGCACGCCGCAGACGACGACCAGGAAAAGACGGTAACTGCCGATCCCGATGCCGAAAACCTCGATGCGTCCGCGCAGCCAGCCGGGGAGCTGGACGATCTGCTGCTGCGAGCCCATCAGGAAATCCGTGGCCGCGACGGCGATGAAGACGAGACCGATCGAGAACAGCACCTGATCGAGATGGCTGCGCGAATACATGTGCACATAGAGCGTGCGCTCGAGCAACAGGCCGAGCAGTGCCGGCACGACGCAGGCAAACGGCAGGCTTTCGAGGAACGACAGGCCGAACCGGTTCATCGCCACGACGGTCGCATAGCCGCCGGCCATGGCGAACGCGCCGTGCGCAAGATTGACGAAGTTCATCAGGCCAAGCGTGACCGACAGTCCGACGGCGAGGATGAAAAGCAGCATGCCATAGGCGATGCCGTCGATCAGGATTGTCAGCATGGTGCGTTCGCGGAAATCGGACCGTCGGACGGGGCCGGGTTCGCCGGCCCCGTCACCGGTCAGCGGGCCTTGGCAGGATCGGAGACTGCCTGGAACGTCGCGAACTCGACATTGTAGAGCTGGCCGTCGACCTTCTCGACGCGGCGGACATAGATGTTCTGCGTCAGCTCGCGCGTCTTCGGATCGACCGTGACCGGGCCGCGCGGCGAGGTCCACGACATGCCCTTCATGGCGTCAACCATGCGCGTGCCGTCGGCCGAGCCGCCGGTCTTCTTCAGCGCCTCATAGACGAGATGCATGCCGTCATAGCCGCCCACGCCCATGAAGTTCGGGCGGGCGCCCTTGTTGGCTGCTTTGTAGGCGGCCACGAAGGCCTTGTTGGCCGCCGACGGGTTCGCCGCCGAATAGTGGTGGGTCGTCACGACGCCGAGCGCCACGTCGCCCATCTCGTTCAGGATGTCGTCGTCGGTGAGGTCGCCGGTCCCGATCAGCTTCACGCCCGACTTGTCGAGGCCGCGTTCCTGGAACTGCTTCATGAACTGCGCGCCGACGCCCGACGGCACGAACACGAACAGCGCGTCGGGCTTGAGGTCGGCGACGCGCTGGAGGAACGGCGCGAAGTCGGGATTGCGCAGCGGCACGCGGACATCGGCGACGACCTCGCGGCCGTCGCGCGCGAAGCGCTCCTTGAACGCCTTCTCGGCGTCGATGCCGGGGGCATAGTCGGTAACGAGCGAAGCGACCCGCTTGAGGCCGTTGTGCGTCGCCCAGTCCGCCATCGGCTGGGTCGCCTGCGGCAGCGTGAAGCTGGCGCGCACGATGAAGGGCGACTGCTCGGTGATCGCCGCGGTCGCGGCCGCCATCACGATCATCGGGACCTTCGCCTGCGTGGCGAGCGGTGCCGTCGCGAAGGCGAGCGGCGTGAGGCCGAAGCCGGCCAGCACCGAGATCTTGTCGTTGACGAGCAGTTCCTGCGCGATGCGGCGCGTGACGTCCGGCGTTCCGGTATCGTCGCGCACGATGAGTTCGACGCGCTTGCCGGCGACGGTCGTACCGTGCTGGGCCATGTAGAGGCGCGCGGCAGCTTCGATCTGGCGTCCGGTGGAGGCGAACGGGCCGGTCATCGGCAGGATCAGGCCGATCTTCACCGCTTCCTGCGCCTGGGCACCCGCGGCGAAGCCGACGGCGAGCAGTGCGGCCGCAGCACTTGCGATCATTTGGCGACGCAACATGGTCCCTCCTCGATTTTCTTTTGGCGTTATTGCGATTCTGTCATGCCCGCCGGACGGCCGATACCGCGTGCCGGCAGGCTTCTGTCTCCGCCCATTCATAGTTCGCGCAAATACGAATTGCCAATGCCAAAACCGCCAAAGCCGCATTTCAGCAGTTCGTGAAATTCTTACACCGATCCCGCCGTCAGCCCGGCCAGGTCTGCCCGCCGCCATCCACGCGGATGACCTGCCCGGAGACGAACGCGCCCAGGGGACCGGCGAAAAACTCGACGACCCGCGCGACCTCGTCGACCGTTCCGATCCGGTCGAGCGTGCCCTCCTTGACGAGGCGCGCCGGATCGACCGCGCGCGTCGCGAGGAAGCGCTCGGTGCGCGTGTCGCCGGGCGCGATCACGTTGGCGGTCACGTCGTAGGGTCGCATCTGTTCGGCAAGGCAGCGCGTGTAGTGCAGGGCGCCCGCCTTGGCGGTCGCGTAGATCGCTCCGTTCGTCCGGCCCTTGAAGGCCGCGATGGAACCGAGCGTGACGATCCGGCCGCGGCGACGCTCCATCATCCGGCGAGAGACCGCCTGACAGACGAAGATCGTGCTCAGCAGGTTGCGGTCGAGCACGGCGCGCACGTCGTCTTCCTTGATGGCGATGGCGTCGTTGGGGTCGGGCTTGCCGCCGCGCGCGGCGATGTCACCGCCGGCATTGTGGACGAGGATGTCGATGGGGCCGAGCTCGGCGCTTCCTTCCGCGACTGTCCGCTCGACTTCATCGGTCTTCGTGAGATCGGCGAGCTTGCGCAGCGTGCGGACACGGTGCTTTTCGCCGATCGCGCGTGCCACGTCCGTCAGCGTTTCGGTGCCGCCGTATTCTGACGGTCCGTTCTCGCGCATGCCGTGCACGATGATGTTGCACCCCAGAGCGGCCAACCGTTCGGCGAAGGCCCGGCCGAGGCCGCGCCCGGCGCCGGTCACGAGCGCCGTCTGCCCCGCGAGCATGCGATTTTCCACGTCGTTTCCTCCAGGTTTCGGCTCCGGGGTTCTTGGCGTCAGGCCAGTCCCCGATAGCGTTCGAGATTGAGCGGTGCGGGATCGATCGCCGGTTTCCGGTCCGACACGATGTCGGCCAGGAAGCGGCCCGACCCGCACGACATCGTCCAGCCCAGCGTTCCGTGCCCGCCATTGATGAACAGGTTCGCGATCTTCGTCCGTCCGACGACCGGCGGGCCATCCGGCGTCATCGGACGCAGACCCGACCAGAACGTGGCGCTTGTGGCATCTCCGCCACCGGGGAAAAGGTCCGTCACTGAATGCTCGAGCGTGGCGCGGCGGGCCGGATAGAGCGTCGTGTCGAAGCCCGACAGTTCGGCCGTACCGCCGACGCGGATGCGGTCGCCGAGCCGCGTGATCGCGACCTTGTAGCTCTCGTCCATGATCGTCGAGACGGGAGCGGCCGCCGGGTCGGAAACCGCGAAGGTCAGCGAATAGCCTTTCACCGGGTAGATCGGCACCGACAGACCCACCGTGCGCAGGAGCTTCGGCGCGTGGCTCCCGAGCGCCACGACATAGGCATCGGCCTTCAGCGATCCGGCCGACGTCGCGATGCCGGTCACCTTGCCGCCTTCGACCGATATGCCGTCGATCGTCGTACCGAAGCGAAAATCGACACCGCGCGACCGGCAAATATCTGCCAGACGGTTGGTGAAGATATGGCAGTCGCCCGTCTCGTCGCCGGGCAGGCGCAGGCCACCGACGAATTTCCCCTTCACGGCCGCCAGCGCCGGCTCGGCGGCGATGCAGCCCGCCGGGTCGAGAACTTCGTATGCGATGCCGTACTGCTTCAGGACTTCGATGTCGCCGCCGACATGGTCGAGCTGCGACTGCCTGCGGAAAAGCTGCAACGTGCCCTTCATCCGCTCGTCGTAGGTGATGCCCGTCTCGGCCCGCAGCTCGGCGATGCAGGTGCGCGCATATTCGGCGATCGCGACCATCCGGCTCTTGTTGATGCGATAGCGCTCGCTCGTGCAGTTGCGCAGCATGCGCGCGATCCAGGACCACATGTTCGGATCGAGGATTGGTCGCACGACCAGCGGACCGTGGCGCATGATCAGCCACCGGATCGCCTTCATCGGGATGCCCGGCCCCGCCCAGGGTGAGGAATAGCCGAACGAGACCTCGCCCGCATTTGCGAAGCTCGTTTCCAGCGCCGGGCCCGGCTGCCGGTCGAGTAGCACGACTTCGTGGCCGGACTTCGCGAGATAGAAAGCCGACGTGACGCCGATGACGCCGCCGCCGAGGATCGCGACCTTCATGCCGGTGATGCCTCGCCGGTCAGTAGCGCCCGGACGATCGCCGTCCATTCGGCATCCGTCGTTCCCTTCGCCGCCGGTTTGCCGGCACGGCGATACCAGTAGCCGGCATTCGACAGGTCGCCTTCGACGCGATGAAGATGGGCGTGGACCCAGTCGTGCACGGGCTCGCCCTCGTCCTGCTGGACAAGGTTGTGCGCGCCGTCCCAGTCGCCCTTTGCCGCGCGCCAGAGCGCCTGGAGCGGGCGCGAAAGACCCGCTGGAGGTGTCGCGCCCGACAGTGAATCGTTGAAAGTCCGGATATCCATGGGCGCATTGTTGCACCGCACCGGCGTCGGCTCAATGGCCGACCGACATCCGTATTACAGTGCGAGCGCCAGCGCCTCGCGCCGGTGATCGGCGACTGCCAGACGCATGTTCCCACATGCCCCAACCAACCCGACCGATCCCATCAGCCAATCTGACGGCGGACGCAGCGTCAGCTTGTGGCCACGGGCGGTCAGCGCGTCGAGCGCTTCGGCCGGCATGCGCGCTTCGACCGTGACCTGCGTGCCGCCGATGAAGCTCCAGCGCGGGGCCGCGAGGGCGCGTTCCGGGGCAGCGGAATCGCGCATCAGCTCGACGGCGATCTGCAGGTTCGTCTGGGTCTGTGCTTGCGCACCCGGCGTCCCGAAGGCAAAGGCGCCTTCTTCGGGATGGCTCATCAGGATGCCGACAAGCGTGTGCCGCGGCCGGCGGCCCGGCACCGGTGCGTTGTCGCCGGCTCCGAATGCGGCACCCCGGTCGTTGGCAAGCCAGCCATTGGCCGCAATGGCCCTGCCACCGAAGGGTCGGTAGAGCGAATGGATCAGCGTGCAGACCGTGCCGTCCGCATCCACGGCGGCGCACTGAGTCGTCTCGCCGTAGTTGCGCGTCATCGCCGGGCCATCCGAAGCGCGATGGCCGATCGCCTCCCGGCCCGCCCGCAGGCGCGCCGGCGCCAGCAGGCCGTTCGCATAGGCGCGTGGCTCCTTGCCGTCGCACAGGCCCGGCAATGCGCCATAAGCGTTCTTGTAGGCTTCGATCAGCGTGTGCGCGCGAAAGGCCGCGTCCTTCTCGCGCACCGTATCCATGCCGGCCATGCCAAGGGCAGCCAGCGTGCCGACCGACTGGCTCAGTGGCGGCTGGCCGTACACGGTCCAGGACCCGAACTTCGCCGCGAGCGGGTCCTCCGGCGCGACCACGAAATTCGAGGCCTCGCTTTCGGCGACGCTCGCGCCGGCTTTCGCCCAGTCGCGCACGGCGTTCGCGAGCTCTTCGCCCGCTCCGCCGGCCCCGGCCCAATTCGCAAGGCTCGCCGCCAGTCCCGGAATCGACAGGCGGTCGTTCGTGCGCGGCAGCCGTCCGCTGTTGGAGAGCGCACGACGCAAGGCGCCCGCGGGAAGCGCCTGAAGCTGGCGGTCGAGGCGCGCGCCGACGACGGTTCCGCGTTCGGCAAGCGTGCGGGCAGCCGCGAGAACCGCACCCAACCCAAGTCGGCCGACCTGCAAGGCGAGATGCGTGAAAGCCGCCGGTGCGCCGGGAACGAGGCAATAGGCAATGCGTTCGTCGTCGCGCGGCGGATGCGCGTACGCCATCGGCGCCGGACCGCCGCCGTTAAGCGCCTGCACGCGCCCGTCCGGCGTGCGCCACATCGCGAACAGGTCGCCGCCCGGCCCGCACATGTCGGGCATCGCCACCCAGTCGCATGCGGCCATCGCAAGACAGGCATCGACCGCCGATCCGCCGGCTTCGAGTGCACGCAGTCCGGCCTGCGTCGAGGAAGCATGGCCGGCGACGACCGCGCCGCCGAACCCGCGCGCGACCCGGCCGGGACCGTATTCGGGATCGCCGCTCATCGCGTGAACGCGGGCTCGGCGCCGCCCGTGGGCGTGCGCATCGCTTCCAGTATGGTGCGCAGGTCGTCGATGTCGGCAAGGCGCGGGTTCATGCGCACCTGCCCGGAGCGCGAAGCCGCCTGCGCCACTTTCTCGCGGGCTTCGG
Source organism: Tagaea sp. (assembly GCA_044224405.1). Lineage (GTDB taxonomy): Bacteria > Pseudomonadota > Alphaproteobacteria > CACIAM-22H2 > CACIAM-22H2 > Tagaea. The sequence continues at coordinate 210,300 of JBGAKN010000007.1, forward strand.
CATCCGGAACGTATTTGTCGAGCGAGATATCGAGATCGAGCGCGTGGCGCACCTTCGACATCGCCCCGGCCGCCGTCTTCGTTCCGAAAGCCGCGGCGATGGCCTCGCCCTTTGCGCCCAGCGACGGCGCGTTGAACGCCGTCACGACCGGCAAGGCGAGCGCGTTTCCAAGACCGTGTCCGACATGGTGAAGCGCGCCCAGCGGCGCCGCGAAAGCGTGCGCGAGCCCGAGATTGGCGCTGTTGAACGCGATGGCCGCCTGGCACGAGGCGATGAGGCACCAGGTGCGCGCCGCACGGTCGGTCGGTTCGCGATAGGCGCGCACCAGCCACTTCGACAGCAGGCGGAAGCTTTCGACCGCGATCGGATCGGTCATGATCGACGAAGCCTTCGAGACATAGGCCTCCACCGCATGCGTGAGCGCGTCGTAGCCGGACTGCGCGGTCACGTGCGGCGGGCAGCTCATCGTCAGGCTCGCGTCGAGAAGGGCGATGTTCGCCGTCATCTCGGGCGAGCGGAAAATCAGCTTCACGTCCGAACCCGTCTTCGACCCGATGGCCGATTCCGAAACTTCGCTGCCGGTCCCGGCCGTCGTGGGCACGCAAACGAACAACGAGGCATGCGGCAGCAGCTTCTTGCCGAAGCCCGAGATGCCCTCGACGGTCCCGGGGTTCGACAGCAGCATGCGCGCGACCTTGGCGGTGTCCATCGCCGAACCGCCGCCGATGGCGACGATCATGTCGGGCGAAGCCTGCTTCAGTTCGCCGGCGGCTTTCGCGATGCTGTCAGTATCCGGCTCGTGCGCGGGCACGACGACGACGACGGGCTTCGTGCCCGCCCCCTTGGCGAGGGCTTCGCTCGCCTGCGCGACGGCCGCGCCTTTCGCGAAGAAAGCGTCGACCACGAGAGCCGGGCGTTTGCAGCCGAACTCTTCGGCGAAGGCGGCGAGCCGCGGCAGCGACTCCCAGGCGCACACGACGCGGCGCGCCGAATGGAAGAACGAGAATTCGGCGGGGAAGCTGTCGCTCATCTGGACCTGCGGGGAAATCGCGGTTGAACGTCAATTGTCCGTAAAACAGTACTTTTACGTGCCGGCGCGAGTCAAGGCGGCCCCTACCCCTTGCGCAGCAGCGTGCGCCCGCGCGTCGCCTGGGGACGCGCGAGATCGACGCGGACGGAATAGCGCATGAGATCGGCACGATGGATCGAGTGCCCGGCCATCACGCGCCGCCCTTCCTTGTCGAAATAGACGAGATGCCGGATCAGCACCGGCGATCCGGCGGGAACGTGCAGCAGTTCGACCTCGTCGGGCCCCGACAAGGCGGCTTCGATCTGCAGCTCGCTGTGGTCGAGCGGGATTCCGTCCCACAGCAGATGCATCAGCGACCCTGACGCATGACGTCGCTGGATGCCCCGCGCGAAGGCTTCCGGGATGTACCGCAGGTCGATCGCGACGGGCGCTATCTGCGTCGTGCGCACACGCTTCACGAACAGCACGCCGTCGCCCGGCTCGATCCCGAGTTGTTGCGCGACGCTCTCGGTCGCGCCGACCTTTTCGAATACCAGAACGTTGGCGCTGAAGGGGCGGCCCTCCGCGGCCCACTGGCGCCGTATGTCCATGACCGGCGTCAGCTTTTCCTCGACCTTGCGCTCGCTGACGAGCGTACCGAGCCCGCGCGTGCGGCGCAGCACGCCCGCTTCGACCATGTCGACGAGCGCCTCGCGCACCGTCGCACGGCTGACGTCGAACATGCGCATGAGCTCGATATCGGAATAGAAGTGGCGCTTTGGATCGTCCCAGTTGCCGATCAGCGTGAGCAGGCGGTTGCGCACCTGGACGTAGAGCGGAATGGGCGAAGCCCGGTCGAGGACATAGCCCTGGCCGTCCGCCGCTCCGCCCGGAATGCTCCTGCGCTTTTTCACGGACCGGGCTTCGCCCGCACGACGGCTTCCAGTTCGGCGATGACTTCGAGGACCACGGGCATCGGCCGGCAGTCGCGCAGCATCGCCAGTGCCGCCGCGGCATGGCGCGGATCGCGCCGGACCGACGCGACCGTCGCTTCCGGATAGCCTTGGTCGCGCATGGCTTCCGCGCAGATCTCGACGATCTCGTCGCGCAATGCCGCTTCCTTCAGGCCGCTTTCGAGGACGGGCCCGAACTCGACCCCTCGATCTCCGGAATCGGCGGGATCGGGACGCTCCAGGGCGCCACGTCGATGCGGATCTTCGCGAGCGCCGAGGCGATCACCGCCACTTCCGCGTCAGGGTGCGTGGCACCGAGGCCGTATTCGGCCGCGAGCGAACGCGCGCGCGCCGAGCGCTTACGTTCGTCGGAGGGAAGATTGACGACGGCATAAACGCCATTGAGTAGCGAGCCGCGCAGTTTCTTGGCGAACTTCTTGCCGAGCAGCTCCTTGTCGAGCGGCGAAAGCTCGGCGAAGAAGCGGCGCATAACGATGCGCCCGAACTGGATGTGCCGTGCCTCGTCGCGAAGGATCAGGCGGCAGGCCTCGCGGATCGATTCGAATCTCGCGTTCTCGTAGCGCGCCTGCAGCAGCTCACCCGAAAGCTGCTCGAACAGCGTGTTCACCGCGAGACCGGCGAAGAAGCTCATCGACTTCTCGTCTTTCTCGTCGTGGAACTTCGGGATGATCTTCAGGAAATAGTCGGACTGCGGAATCGGCTGGTAACCGTGCAGGGCCGACGCGATCCGGAACGACGCCTCGTGATGGCGCAGCTCTTCCTGGATGAAGTTCGCGATGTGCTGTTTCACCTCGAAGGGCTGATGGCCGAACACGGCCTCGCGGAACCGCTCGGCGCCGTAGGGCGTGGCGCCGTGCTCCATCCAGGCGCGCAGCGACCACCATTCCGCGCCCGCGCGGCGAACTTCGTCGGGAATGTCGGCCTTCGCGAGATCGGAAAAATCGATCTTGGCGGGGTCCCACGCGAGGTCGCGGGCCTGCTCGCACAGCTTCCAGATATCGTCGTATTTCAGGTCGGCGACGATCGGGTACGGATTGGGATTCTGCACCACTTCTTCAAGCATCGAAGCTTCCATGACCGCGCACTCCTTCCTGATACGAATTGACGATAGGCCGCCCTCCGGCCGATGCCAAGCGGCTAGCTCCCCAGGAACGCGACCTTGACGTCGGCGCTCTGCGCGACGTCGCGGGCACGTCCTTCCTTCACGATCCGGCCGACCTGCAGCACATAGGCGCGGTCGCAGACCGACAGCGCCTTGCCGACATTCTGCTCGGCCAGCAGGATGGCAGTCCCTGCGCCGACGATGACACGCACCCGGTCGAGCACTTCGTTCGTCAGCAGCGGCGAAAGGCCAAGCGACGGTTCATCGAGCAGCAGCAGGCGTGGGCGCGACATCAGTGCGCGCCCGATCGCCAGCATCTGCTGCTGGCCGCCCGAAAGCTGCCAGCCCAGCGCCGTCTCGCGCTGCGCCAGGCCCGGAAACATGTCGTAGACCGCCGACACGCGCGCGGCGAGGCCGGCGCGCCCGTCGGTTGCCGCGACCTCAAGGTTCTCGCGCACGGTCATGCCGGGAAACACGCGGCGGCCTTCCGGACAGTAGGCAATGCCGAGCCGCGCCCGCCGGAAGGTCGACGTGGCCGCTAGATCGTTGCCCTGGAAAAGGACACGGCCGGAAGCGGGTTTCAGGAAACCCATGATCGATTTCATCACGGTCGATTTTCCCGCCCCGTTCGCGCCGAGCAGCGCCACCGCCTCGTCGGAAGCGACATGGAGTGTCGCATCACGCAGCGCCTCGATCTGGCCATAGCGCGCGACGAGCCCCTCGATGGACAGAAGCGGCGCGCTCATGCCGGCACCGCGATTTCTTGCGGCCCCAGATACGCCTCGATGACGCGCGGATCGCGCGCGATCTCGGCAGGCGTGCCTTCGGCGATCAACTGGCCGTGATCGAGACAGACCATGCGCGACACCAGCGGCATCAGGAACGGCATGTTGTGCTCGATCACGACGAGCGTGAGCCCGCCCGTCGCCAACGCCTTCAGACGCCGCGCCAGATCCGCCTGCTCGGACTCGTTGAGGCCGGCCGCGGGCTCGTCGAGCAACAGGATCGCGGGCTGGAGCGCCAATGCGCGCGCGATCTCGACCCGCCGCTTGGTGCCGTAGGCGAGACCGCCGCAGGGGCGCGTCGCCACTTCCGCGGCGCCGACGGCTTCGAGCAGGCTCATCGCTTCGCCGCGCGCGCGCGACAGGGCCTGCCCGCCCATCTCGCGGCCAAGCCGGAGCCCCCGCGCCGCGCCGCGCGCGATGGCGACATTGTCGAGCACGGTCATTTCGTCGACCAGATTGAGGTTCTGGTAGGTGCGTGAAATTCCTTGCCGCGCGATGACATGTGCCTGCGCACCCGCGATATCCGCTCCGGCATGAAGGATGCGACCCGCTTCCGGGCGGTAGATGCCCGAAATGCAGTTCACCAAAGTCGTCTTGCCCGAGCCGTTGGGCCCGATCAGCCCGAGTATCTCGCCCGCCCGCACGTCGAACGACACGCCGTCGAGCGCTTGCAATCCGCCGAAGCGTTTGCCGACGCCCTCCAGCGACAGGATCGTCGCGCCGTCCGCTGCCGGGCCGTGCGCCACCCGCGGCAAGGGGCTGGCAGCCGGCAAAGCCGGCGGCGCTTCGGGGAAGAACCGGCGGCGGCCGGTTTCGAGAAGGCCGATGAAGCCGCTGGGCGCCACGATGATCACCGCCAGCAGCACCAGCCCGTATGCGACGAGATAATAGTGCTCGAGGAAGCGGAACCACTCCGGAAGATGGATCAGCAGGACGGCGCCGAGAATGGCGCCGGCCACGCGCGTGCGACCGCCGACCACGGTCATCGTCAGGCAGGCGACCATCGCGTGGAACTCCAGCGCTTCGGGCGAGATCACGCGGATCGTATGGACATAGAGCGCGCCGGCCATGCCGGCATAGAGCGCGCTGAGCAGGAACGTCTCGAAGCGCAGGCGCGCCACGTCGAGGCCCAGCGACATCGCGGCGGTCGGGTTCTCGCGCATGATGTGCAGTGCATGGCCGTAGAGTCCGCCGAGGACCGCGCGTGCCGCGAGCCCCAACGCGGCGACCAGCCCCCAGACCAGCAGGACCGTCGGCCAGCCGCGCGCGATCGCGTGACCGAAAATGACGACGCCCGGCACGCCGGCAAGCCCGTTCGCCCCGCCCGTCATCGGCTCCCACTTGATCGCGACCAGCACCATGACCTGCGCGATGCCCAGCGTGGCCAGCGCGAAATAGTGGCTCTCGAGCCGCAGCACCGGTGCCGCGACGATCGCGGCCAGCAGCACGGGTGCAAGGGCGGAGACCGCGAACGTCGCGGGGAAGCTCCAGCCGAGCTTGGCACCGAGAATGCCGGTCATATAGGCGCCGATCCCGAAGAACGTGCCGTGGCAAAGCGACAGCGCCCCGGCATGACCGAAAACGAACTGATAGCCCATCACGAACACGGCATAGATGCCGGCCAGCGCGAAGAGCCGCAGCCCGTACGGCGTTCCGAACATGAAAGGCCAGGCGACGAGCAGTGCCAGCCCCAGTATGAGCGCGGGATTTATCCCGGAGAGCAGGCGGGCGGTCATGCGCGCCGCTGCACGGTCTCGCCGAACAGTCCCTGCGGGCGGAAAAAGAGAATCGCGAGCACTGCGGCGTAGAGCAGGATTGACGCTGCCGTCTGCGAGAACAGCCATCCCAGCGCGTCCGACCCGAACAGGACCGGCACGATCAGCGGCAGCGCCGGGAAGATCACCTCGAATAGCGCGATCAGCAACGCGCCGGAAACGGCGCCGGCGATCGATCCCCAACCGCCGATCGTCACGGCGATGTACGCCTTGACGATATAGTTGGTGCCGTCGCTGGGCGTGACGAAGAAGGTGTTCGACAGCAACGCGCCAGCCGCACCGGCCAAGGCGGTGGCCAGCGCGAAGGTCAGCGCGATCATCGCGTTCACGTCGATGCCGACGGCGGCCGCCATGTCGCGGTCCTGTGCGGTCGCGCGCATGCGCCGGCCCAGCGGCGTGCGCGCGAAGAGAAGGTGCTGGCCGACGATCAGCGCGCTCGCCACGCCGATGACGGCGAGCGACTGTTTGGGAATCGCAAGATCGCCCAGGCGCACCAGCGTTGCATCGAGCAGCGGGGGAGCGGCGCGCGGCTCCGGACCCCAGATCGCGTTGGCGGCATTCTGGAAGACGATGCCGAGCGCGATTGTACTGATAATGGTGGCGACCGGCGGGCGCGATTTCAGCGGAAAATAGGCGAACAGGGAGAATACGACGCCCAGAAGCGCCATCCCGACCACGACGACCGGCAAGACCAGCAGGCCCGGGACAGCCTCGGGCCAGAAGGGCGCCAGCTTGGCGGCGACGGCGATGGCGGCGAACCCGCCCGCCATCACCATGTCGCCTTGCGTGAAGTTCACCGCGCCCGTCGCGTTGAGCACGAGCACGAAGCCCAACGCGCAGAGCGCGTAGGCCGCCCCCAGGGCCAGACCGTTCGCGAGAAGCTGCAAGGTCAGCATGGGGACGGCCCGACGGCGTTACTTCGGCAGGACGCCGGTGATGTTGTCGTAGCGCTTGGCGAGCTTCGGCAGGCGACTGGTCCCGTCGTAGCAGATGATCATCGCCGAATGGGCCATGTTGCCCTTGCCATCCGACTTGTACGTCATGGCGAGGCCCTTGTACGTCGTGCTCGCGAGCGCCTTCTGCATATCGGCCGCCGTGCGCGCACCCTTCGAGGCCGCATCGAGAACCATCGCGACGGCATCGTACTGGCCGAGCGCGAAGCCGTCGGGCTCGGCGTTGAATTCCTTGCGGTAGGCGGCAAGGAAGGCGTCGAGCTCCGGCGTACCGCCTGAAATCGGCGATGCGTTCGTTTCGGCACAGACACCCTTCAGTTCCGCGGGCTCGAGAAGGGCTGCCGTGTGCGGCTGGTGCATGCCGGAACCTGCGACGATCGGCAGGCCCAGATTCATCGCGGCAGCCTGCTTGACGACGAGCGCCGTCGACGGGCCGTGCAGATGGAGGATGAGGACATCCGGATTGGCGGCCTTCGCCTTGCCGAGGACCGGCGACATGTCACGCACGCTCGTCTCCAGCGATTCCTCGAAGACCGGCTTGATGCCCATTTTCGTGAGATTGGCGAGAATGTGCGTGCGGCCGGACTGGCCGTAGGCCGTCGTCTGGTAGATGAGCGCCACGCGCTTGCGGCCGAGTTCCTCGACGGCGTACTTCACGTGGGCGACCTTCGTGACATCGTCGCCGGGGAAGAAGCGGAAGACGTAGGGATTGTTCATCTCCGTGATCTGGGCGGTGCCCGATACGGTGATCAGCGGCACCTTGTTCTCCAGCGCCACCGGGAGCATCGCCAGCATCTGCGTGCCCAGCATAGACGCCGTGACGGCAACAACCGAGCCACGGCCAAGCGCGCGCTCGAGCGCGTTGACGGCGACTTCCGGAGCCACGCCGGTATCCGCGACCTCGGCCTTGACGTTCACGCCTTTCGAAGCGTTCTTCGTCGCCAGCAGCGCCCCGTTGCGCTGGCTCGTGCCTTCGATCGACAGGAAGCCGGTGATCGGCACGAGAATCGGAACGGATATCTCCTGGCTCGCCGCGGGCAACGGCGCGGCGCACAGCGCGGATGCGAAGGCAGCAAGGCTCAACGCGACTAGTCGGCTCGAACGCGCGGACATGGGCATCTCCTCTGGCAGGATGCGATGCGCAACGACGCATCGGGATCGGCGGGCCCGGCAATTCCACCGGGTGGGGCATTGCCAGTCAACGGTATTCATCTTGTCCGTACAACAGGACTTTTGCAATCATCCTGCTGGCGGTCTCGCGGCCGCACCGAAACGAAGCGGCCTGCCCGGAATGTCGGCACTTCGCGCCGGGCGATGCTGGACAGATAGCCCGATTTCGGCGGCCGACCCGACCCAGAAGCATTTGAACGACGATCAAGTTCTATTTGCCCGCGGATCGCGGTAGGCTTGCCTCGTCGATCCGGCTCATCCCTATTCCAAAGCGAAGAGGGAATGGGCTAGAACGATACAGAGAACTCGAATCGACCGCCATGAGACGGTCGAACGCAGGTCTCGGCACCCGCCGGCACAGGCAGGGCCGAACAGAGGAGAGGGCGGGAAAATCCGCCCGGCAATCGGGAGGTAACGTGGCAGCGGTCTCCATCCGCAATGTCCGGAAGTCGTTCGGCAGCACGCCTGTGCTTCACGGCGTGAGCGTCGAAATCGACGACGGCGAGTTCGTCGTGCTTGTCGGGCCGTCAGGCTGCGGCAAGTCAACCCTGCTCCGCATGATCGCGGGCCTCGAGAACATCACCAGCGGCGACGTCGCCATCGGCGACCGCGTGGTGAACACGGTGCCGCCCAAGGATCGCGACATCGCGATGGTCTTCCAGAATTACGCGCTCTATCCGCACATGAGCGTGTTCCGGAACATGGCGTTTTCGCTGAAGCTTGCCGGCGCGCCCAAGGAAGTCATGGACCAGGAGGTCGAGAACGCCTCGAAGATCCTGGGTCTCGACAAGCTGTTGCTGCGCTTCCCGCGCCAGCTCTCCGGCGGCCAGCGCCAGCGCGTGGCCATGGGCCGCGCCATCGTGCGCGACCCGCAGGTGTTCCTGTTCGACGAGCCGCTGTCGAATCTCGACGCCAAGCTGCGCGTCCAGATGCGGGCCGAGATCAAGGACCTCCACCAGCGCCTGAACGTCACGACGGTGTACGTCACGCACGACCAGATCGAAGCGATGACGATGGCCGACAAGATCGTCGTCATGCATCAGGGTCGCATCGAGCAGGCGGGCGCGCCGCTCGACCTCTACGACCGGCCGGCAAACCTCTTCGTCGCCGGCTTCATCGGCTCGCCGGCGATGAACTTCCTGCACGGCCGGATTTCCGGCGGCGCGTTCGTCGATGCGGGTGGCGTGAAATGGCCTCTCCCCCCCGGCCACAAGGCACCTGAAGGAGCGGAAGTCGTCTACGGGGTGCGGCCGGAGCATCTGCGCCTCGACCCCGACGGCATCAAGGCGATCGTGCATGTGGTCGAGCCGACGGGATCGGAAACGCAGGTGATGATCCGTGTCGGCGAGACGCAGATGATGGGCGCGTTCCGCGAAAGGATTTCGGCAAAGCGCGGCGAGCACCTTCCGATCTCGCCTGATCCCGCGCTCGTCCATCTGTTCGACAAGGCGACAGGCAAGAAGATCTGAACCGATAACGACAAAGAAAACAACCAAGGGAGAAACGAGATGGCAAACGTAATTACGCGTCGAAGCATTCTCGCTGCAAGTGCCGGCGTTGCCGCAATGTCCGTCGGCGCCCGCAAGGCATTCGCGCAGGCCTCCAAGGTCCAGGCGGCCGCCGGAGCGGCGCCCAACCTGCCGATCGAAAGCGGCGCCACGCTTCGCCTGCTGCGCCCGGTCCGCTTCGTCCAGCCCGACGAAGACGTGTTCCGCGCGAACGCCGCCAAGTTCACGGCGAAAACCGGCGTGCAGGTCCGCGTCGATTTCGTCGGTTGGGAAGACATCACCCAGCAGACGGCTGTCACCGCAAACACGGGTGCCGGTCCCGACATCATCATCGGCTTCTCCGACGGCCCGCATATTTTCGGGGACAAGCTCATCGAGCTGACCGACGTCGCCGACTACCTGGGCAAGCGCTACGGCGGCTGGCTCGCGATGGCCGAGAAGTACGGCAAGCGCCACAACTCCAACAACTGGATCGGCCTGCCGTTCGGCGCTTCCGGCGGCCCGCTTGTCTACCGCAAGTCGGTGGTCAACGCGGCCGGCTTCAAGACCGTGCCCAACGACCATGCCGGCTTCCTCGACCTCTGCCGCAAGCTGAAGGCGATGGGCAAACCGTCTGGCTTCGCGCTTGGCAACGCGGTCGGCGACGGCAACTCCTTCTGCAACTGGCTGATCTGGTCGCACGGCGGCTATCTCGTCGACGAGGCCGGCAAGGTCGCGATCAACAGCAAGGAGACGATCGACTCGCTCAAGTATCTCAAGGAGCTCTACGCGACCTTCATTCCCGGAACGACCGCGTGGAACGACATCTCCAACAACCGCGCCTATGCGGCACAGGAGCTGTGGCTTACGGCTAACGGCGTGTCGCTTTATTTCTCGCTCAAGAACGATCCGGCGACCGCGGCGATCGCGGCGGACACCGAGCATCAGCTGATGCCCACCGGCCGCCTTACGCTGCCGGCCATGACCGGGCTGACACTGAATGCGATGGTGTTCAAGCACAGCAAGTTCCCCAACGCGGCGAAGGCGTTCCTGCAGTTCATGCTCGAGCATGAACAGCACGAACCCTGGCTCAATGCCAACCTCGGCTACTGGGCCCATCCGTTGGCCGCCTACGACGCGGCGTCGGTGTGGGAAGGCGATCCGCGCGTGTCGATCTTCAAGAACACGATGCGTTCGCCCTTCTGGAACGGCTACAAGGGGCCGATTTCGGAAGCTTCCGGCCAGGCCAACGCCGAGTACGTCACGGTGCAGATGTGCGCCGCCGTGGCGTCCGGCCAGGCGACTCCGGAAGAGGCCGTCCGAGAGGCCGAGCGCCGCGCCCGACGCATCTTCCGTAGCTGAACCAATCGCCAATGCCGCGGCATCGTCCCCTCAAGGACGATGCCGCGGTGACTTTCCGGAGAACATGAATGGACGCGACCGCCCTGCGTTGGGTACGGCCAAAGAAAGAGCTCGGCTTGATTGCCAGGCTCTTCGACTGGAAGCCGTTTCTCGTCGTCATCTGCCTTGCACCGGCAGTCGGGCTCCTGCTCGTCTTCCTCACCTACCCGCTCGGGCTCGGGATATTCCTTGCCTTCACCGATACGACGATCGGGCGGCGCGGCATCTGGGTCGGGCTTGAGAATTTCGAGTTCCTGCTCAGCGACCGGCTGTGGTGGAACGCGGTCTTCTACAGCGTCTTCTATACGGGCATCGCGACCGTCCTTAAATTCGGGCTCGGCCTGTGGCTGGCGCTGCTGCTGAACAACCATCTGCCGTTCAAGAGCCTTCTGCGAGCCATCATCCTGCTGCCCTGGATCGTGCCCACGGTCCTGTCGGCGATCGCCTTCTGGTGGATATACGATCCGCAGTTCAGCATCATCTCGTACATGCTGAACGACGTGCTGGGCTGGCGCTCCACGAACGTCGATTTCATCAACACGCCGTGGTCCGCGCGCTGGTCGCTCATCGCGGCCAATGTCTGGCGCGGCATTCCGTTCGTCTCGATCTCACTACTCGCCGGTCTCCAGACGATCTCGCCCTCGCTCTACGAAGCGGCCATGCTCGACGGAACGTCGGCATGGCAGCGGTTCTGCTACATCACGTTCCCGATGCTGCTGCCGATCCTCGCGATCGTGATGACGTTCAGCATCATCTTCACTTTCACCGATTTCCAGCTCGTCTACGCGATCACGCGCGGCGGACCGGTCAATTCGACACACCTCCTTGCCACGCTGGCTTTCCAGCGCGGCATCCCGGGCGGGCAGCTCGGCGAGGGTGCCGCGATCGCGGTTTCGATGATCCCGTTCCTCGTCTTCGCGACACTGTTCAGCTATTTCGCGCTTGCCCGCCGCAAGTGGCAGCAGGGAGAAGGCGATGACTGAGGCTCGCATGGCGACGCACGACGAAGCGGAAGAAGTCGCCGCCGGCAATGCCGCCGCGGCAGCTGCCGCAGCGGCCGCGAGCGAGACGATGGCCTGGGACAGCAGGTCGCGGCGCATGGTGATGATCTACCTGCCGCTGGCCTGCTTCGTACTGATCCTGCTGTTTCCGTTCTATTGGATGACGGTCACTGCATTCAAGCCGAACGCCGAACTCTACGATTACAAGACCTACAACCCGTTCCTCATCGGATCGCCGACGCTCGATCACATCAAGCACCTGCTGTTCAAGACGGCGTATCCCACATGGCTGATGACGACCATGACGGTCGCGGTATGCGCCACGGCGCTCTCACTGGTCGCGAGCACGCTTGCCGCCTACGCGATCCAGCGGCTGCGATTCAAGGGCAGCCAGTATGTCGGTCTCGCGATCTATCTCGCCTATCTGGTGCCGCCGTCGATCCTGTTCATTCCGCTGGCGATGATGGTCAACTGGCTTGGCCTGTTCGACACGCCACTGGCGCTGATCCTCGTCTACCCGACGTTCCTGATCCCGTTCTGCACATGGCTGCTGATCGGGTATTTCAAATCGATTCCGTACGAACTGGAGGAGTGCGCGCTGATCGATGGCGCGACGCGTATTCAGATCCTGCGCGAGATCACGCTGCCGCTTGCCGTACCGGGCCTCATCAGCGCCGGCATCTTCAGCTTCACGCTGTCGTGGAACGAGTTCATCTATGCGCTGGCCTTCATCCAGTCGAGCGAGAAAAAGACCGTTCCTGTCGCGATCCTGACCGAACTCGTCACAGGCGACGTGTATCAGTGGGGCGCGCTGATGGCGGGCTCCCTGCTCGGCTCGATACCCGTCGCCCTGTTCTATTCGCTGTTCGTCGACTATTATGTGTCCTCGCTCACCGGCGCCGTGAAGGAATAGCCGGTACGTCCGCACACGATACTCCGAAAGCGAATTGCAGCATGACTTCCGCCGAAGCACCCGTCGCGCCGCGCACGTCCGTCCTTCTGAAGGATGCGATTCCGCTCATTCCCGTCCTGCACGTCGAAAACCCGGATCACGCTGAACCGCTTGCCGAGGCCCTCGTGGGTGCCGGCATCGTGGCGCTCGAAGTGACGCTGCGTTCGGCAGCAGCGCCCAAGGTGATCGAGAGGATGCGCAAATCCGCCCCGAAGGCGGTTGTCGGCGCAGGCACCGTCACGCTTCCCGGCCAGTTCGAAGTGGTCCGCAATGCCGGCGCCACGTTCATCGTCAGTCCGGCGCTGACGCCGCGCCTGGCCGAAGCCGCCCTCAAGACGGGGATTCCCTATCTCCCGGGCACCATCACGCCGTCGGAAGTGCTGAAGGCGCGCGAGTACGGATTCCACGAACTCAAGTTCTTTCCGGCCGAGATGATGGGCGGGCCGGCCGGCCTCAAGCACCTTCTGCCGCTCTATCCCGACGTGCGCTTCTGCCCGACCGGCGGCGTCAACGACGCGACGATGATGGCGCACCTTGATGTCGGAAACGTCTTCGCGGCCGGCGGCGCGTGGCTTGCGCCGCGTGACCTCATCGAGAGCGCGTCGTGGAAGCAGATTGCGGATCGGGCGCGCCAGACGGTCGCCGTCTACAAGGCCGCGCGCGCGAAATAGCCGCCTCTCAAGGCAGGTTGTCGCGCACGAAGATGTCGATCTTGATCGTTTCCTGATCCTGAAGGATCTCTTCTCCGCCGCAGTGCGCGAGAAGGATGCGCCCCGCCGAGCGCGCTTCGTGGCCCGCGTTCTGGCAGATGATCGTATCGAGCACCCCGTGCACGACGAATCGACGGGTGTGCGGCGTCAGCTCATGCGCGATCCAGACGATGTCTTTGGCGCGCCCTGAAGCCTGCAGGGCGGCCGCGATGCCGCGGTTGCCGGCACCGACATTGTAGAGACCGATAAGGTCGGGATTTTCGTCGAGCATCCGGGCGGTCGCCGGCTCGGTCAAGGCGCTGTCGTCCCTGCCCTCGATCGCCGGCAGAACGCGAAGATCGGGATATTCCCCCGACATCACCTGCGTGAAGCCGAACTGGCGCTCCGCATGGTCGCGCAATGCCAGCGATCCGGCGATGATGCCGACCTTGCCCGACCGCCCGCGCAGGTACTTTCCCATCAACGTGCCGGCCGTACGCCCTGCAGCCGGATTATCGATGCCGACATAATGGAGACGCCGCGATCCGGGTACGTCGGAAACGAGCGTCACGACCGCAACTCCCCGCGCGACCAGATCATCGATCGCGATGCGAACGCGCGGATGGTCGAGGGCGACGACGGCGACGCCGTCATATACCGGAGGCAGCGTTTCGAGAGAGTGACCGATCGCGTCCGGATCGAAAACGTCGACATGGAGCGTATCGACGAATGCGCGCTGGGCCGCCAGCCAGTTCGCCGACTGGCGGACCTGGGCGGTCAGATCCGCCATGAAAGTGTTGTCGCCGACCGGCAGGACGAACGCGAAGCGGAAGCTGCGATTGCGGGCAAGGCGCGCGGCCGCGAAGTCCGGACGATAGCCAAGCTTGACGACGGCGGTCTCGACGCGAACGACGGTCTTCTCGCGCACGCCCGGCCGCTTGTTGACGACACGGTCAGCCGTCGCGAGCGACACGCCCGCTTCGCGCGCGACATCCTCAAGCGTGACCTTGCCGGGAAGGTTCAGCGCCGGATTCCTCATTGGCGCGTTGCCCAGGCCATCCCTCTCGTCATGATCTGTTTCATCTGGGGAATATCGAGTTCGTAGGCCCGGTGACCGAGCGTGCAGTAGAAGACGCGTCCCTTCCCGAATTTCTTCTTCCAGACGACGGGCATGACGACGCCTTCGACCCACGGCGCATGCTCGCCCGAGAACGTCGTCGTCGCGAGAACCTCGATCCCCGGATCGACGTGCATGTAATAGTGCTCCGACCGGTAGTCGAAATCGGAAATGCCCTGCATGACAGGGTCATCGGGTTTCGAAACATTGACGCGGAAGTCGATGATGTTGCCGGGATGGGCGACCCACTGGCCGCCGCACATGAACTGGTACTCGACCGAATCCCGGAAGGCATCGCACATGCCGCCGTGGTGGCCAGCCAGCCCGACTCCGCCCTGGACGGCCGCGCAGAGATTGAGCGCCTCAGCCTTCTCGATCTTCGACATCGTGTAGATCGGGATGATGAGCGAAAGGTCGTGGATTGCCGGATCGGCGAATGCCGCCGTCGTTGTCTCGACGCGCACGTCGTAACCGTCGGACATGAGCCATGTCCGGTAAATCGAGGCGCAGAGATCGGGGTCGTGACCGTTCCAGCCACCCCAGACGATCATGGCCGTGGGCTTCTTCTTTGCCATCCTGACTACTCCAACTTTCCGCCCGAAAGACCGGCGGGCAGGGCCGCGGGCCGCTCGACGGTGCTTTCGATCTTGATCCGCCGCCCCTCGTCCGAAGACTTCTGGAACGCTTCCATCACTTCAAGCACATGGAATGCCAACGCGCCATTGGCCCGATGGGGCCGGCTGGCGCGCAAGCCCGTGGCCATGTCGGCAAGGCCGATGGAACGGAACTCTCCGTCCGTATAGCCATGCGTATGGGGCTTCGCTTCCCACTCGCCGCCGGTCATGGCGACGGACACCTCGCCACCGAAGCGGTTCGGATCGGGGACAAGCATGGCCCCCTTGTCGCCATAGATCTCGATCGGCGTATGCCGGTGCTTGGGCACATCGAAGCTCATCGCGATCGAGATGACGGCACCGTTGCGGAACTCGAGCATCCCCGCGACATGCGTCGAGACCTCGACCGGCATCATCGTGCCTTTCAGCGGCTCGCTCGTGATCATGCGCTGTTCGCGCGGCCGCGCGGTCGAGCCCATCACGCTTGCGACGGGTCCCAGAAGCTGGACGAGATCCGTAATGTAATAGGGGCCCATGTCGAGCATCGGGCCGCCGCCGCGCAGGTAGTAGAAGCCCGGCGCCGGGTGCCAGCGTTCGTGTCCGGGGCACATGAAAAACGCGCTGCCGGCGACCGGATTGCCGATGGCGCCCTGATCGATCAGGGCACGCGCCGTCTGGTGCCCGCCGCCGAGGAACGTGTCGGGTGCGCAGCCGACGCGCAATCCTTTCTCGTTCGCAAGGTCCATGACTTTTTTGGCTTCGATCAGGTTCACGCCGAGCGGCTTCTCCGAATAAACATGCTTGCCGGCCCGCAGCGCCACGAGATCGACGTCGGTGTGCGCGAGCGGGACGGTCAGGTTGAGGATGATCTCGATGTCGTCGCGCTTGAGCATCTGGTCGACGCGCATGACCGGCAACCCGAACTCGGCCCCACGCTTCTCCGCCACCTCGGTTCGCGCGTCCGCCACCCCCCGGATCTCGAGGATCGGGAAGTTCCGGGATGCCTTGATGTAGGCGGCGCTGATCACGCCGCACCCGATGATTCCAATGCCGACCTTCTGCACGCGACTGCTCCGTGGTTGTCTGTTCAGCCCTTGACGGCGCCGGCCGTAAGGCCTGCGACGATGTGTTTTTGCGCGAAAACGAAAAGAAGGAATGTCGGCAGGATCGTCAGCGTGATGAACGCGAGGATCAGGTGCCAGTCGGCCGTGTATTCCCCCTGGTAGACCATGATGCCGAGCGGCCAGGGGTACATCGCGTCGCTGTTCAGCATCACGAGCGGCACCAGATAGGCGTTCCAGCTATGGACGAACGTGATCGTTCCGACGGTCGCGAGGATGGGACGCGACAGCGGCAGCGTGACGAAGCGGAAAAACCGCGGATAGCTGCAGCCGTCGACGAGAGCCGCCTCCAGAAGTTCGGTCGGCAGATCGCGGAAAAAACGGCGGAACAGCAGGATGCTCATCGCCAGCGCGAACGCCACCTGCGGCAGGACGACGCCGAAATAGGTGTCGAGCAGGCCGAGATCGCGGACCTTGATGAAAAGCGGAAGGATCGCGGTAGCGGCCGGAAACAGCAAACCCATCGTGAAATAGTTGAGCAGCATGCGACTTCCGAAGAAACGCAGATGCGCGAAAACGAAGGCCGCCATCGATGCGACGATGAGGGTGAGGATCGTGGTCATCGTCGAGATCGCGAAGGAGTTTCCGAGCAGCTGCCAGTAACGTCGCGACAGCAGGATGCCGGTGTAATTCTGCCATTCCCAGACCTGCGGCAGGCCAAACGGGTTCGTGCGCAGTTCGCCGAGCGACTTGAAGCCGCCAAGAACTGTCGCCAGCAGCGGCACGGCGACAAAGGCCGCGACAAGCGTCAGGAAGAGAGTGCGATAGAGGACGACCAGTTCGGTCGGCCGCTGCGGGCGTTCGATCTGGTCACTCATCGCGCATGAACCATCGCTTGTAGGTGACGGCAAAGGTCGCGCAGATGACGAACAGGATGACGCCGATGGCGCTGCCATAGCCAATCCGCATGCGCGTGACGCCATGGGAATAGAGGAAACTCACCATCGTCTGCGAGGAATCCGCCGGCCCGCCGCGCGTCAGGGGCATGACCAGGTCGAAGAGCTGCAGGGAGCCGACGACGGCGAAAAAGATCGACAGTCGGATCGTCGGATAGAGCAGCGGAATCGACACGAACCGCAGCACCTGCCAGCGGGAAGCGCCGTCGATGCGCGCGGCTTCGACGAGGTTGCGGTCCTGTCCCTGAAGTGCTGCGATGAACAGCATCATATGAAAGCCGAAATACTTCCACACGACGACGATAAGGATCGCCAGCATCGACGTCTGCGTGCTGGCAAGCAGGTGCGGGGCTTCAGCACCGAAGAACCGATAGATCGAGGCGAGCAGGCCGTAGTCGCCATCATAGACGAAACTGAAGATCAGGCCGGTCGCGACCTCAGCCAGGACGTACGGCAGGAAGAACAGCATCCGCAGCGCCACCGCACCCCGGAACCGTTCAGCCAGAATTAGTGCCAGCGTCAATGCCAGAGGCAGCTGAATCAGCAGCGAGACGACGATGATCAGGACATTGTTGCGGAGCGCGAGACCGAATGCGCGAGTCTCGAAAACAAAACGGTAATTGTCGAAGCCGACCCAATTCGTCGGGGTGCCAAAACCGTTCCAGTTATAGCCGCCGTACCAGGCCGCCTCGACGATCGGGAGGACGACGAACAGCGTGAAGAGCAGCAAGGCGGGCGGCAGGAACACGACCACTGCCGTCAACTGGCCGCTGCTGACGGAACGGCGGATTGTCGAAGCTAGCATCTTGATTTCCGATGGAACGAAAGGAGGGGCGGCTTACGGCCGCCCCTCCCCGCTGGCGTCGTATCGTTCAGTTGCCCTGCTTCCACGCGTCCTGCACGGCCTTGGCGACCTGCCGCGGCGTCATGCTGCCGCCGGCAAGCTCGGCCGTCGCATCGTTGACCACGCGGCCGACCGACGGGCCCAGATCCTGGTCGTAGAAGTTCTGGTGGTAGCCGGAACGCGCGAGGTTCTGCGCGACGTTGCGCATGAACGCGTTGCCGATGCCGGCGTCCGCCCCCTTCACGACAGGGATCAGGAAGTTCGCGCCGGCGAGCCGCGCCTGCACGTCCTTCGAGACGAAGTGCTTCACGAAATCGACCGCCGCCTTCGGCGCACCCTTGGTGATGAGCCAGCCGTTGATGCCGCCCAGCGTGTCGCTCGCCGCCCCCTTGCCACCCGGGACAGTTGGGAAATCGAAGAAGCCGAGCTTGTCGTCCGGGATGCCGACCTTGTCGGCCGCCAGCGCCTTCTGCTGGTGGTAGACGGTGCTGATAACCAGCGACATCGCCGCCTTGCCGTCGCCGAAATAGCCGGTCGATTGCGGATTCTTGAAGCCGAGGAACCCGTTCTGGAACGGCTGCAGGTCGACGAGTTGCTTCATGTATTCGCCGGCCTTCTGGTAGGTCTCGCCCTCGAAGCCGCCATCCTTGCCCTGCAGCGCCGCGTCGAACGCCGCCTTGCCGCCCTGACGCACCGCGAGATAGGTCCAGTAGAAATGGAGCGGCCACTTGTCGCCGCCGCCGACCGTGATCGGCGTGACGCCGGCGGCCTTGAGCTTGCGCACCGCGGCCAACAAGTCGTCCCAGGTCTTGATCGCCGCGCCGTCGACGCCACCCTTGGCCATCAGGTCCTTGTTGTAGATGAAGCCCACCTGCGATTGGGCGAAGGGAAGGCCATAAGTCTTGCCGTCGCGCGTGAAGGCGGCGAGCGCGGCGGGCGAAATCGTGTCCTTCACGTCGCCGATCTGGCTGGTGATATCCTGCAGCACGCCAGCCTCGACCTGCGCCTTTAGCACGCCGCCGGCCCACGAATAGATGATGTGCGGACGGTCGTTCGATTGCAGCAGGGTCGGCAGCTTTGCCTTGTAAGCTTCGTTCTCGAGGAACTGCATCTCGATCTTCGTGCCGGGATTCTTGGCTTCGAAGTCGCGCGCAACCTCTTCCCAGATCTTGATCTGGGCCGGGTTCACCTCGAGATGGAGCCATTTGACCGTCGTCTGGGCCATGGCAGCGCCTGCCGAAAGCGTCAGCGCGACCGCAGTCGCGAGCGCCCGATTCAATGCATTCATGCGTTCCTCCCCAAAGCCGGAATGATCCCTCCGGATTGCCCGGAACATTGCCGATCATTTTCGAGGTACGCAACTCAAATTTTGATATATACCCTTCAGGCCTGATTGGGGGCGTCAAAGAAGGATCAGCCGAATGGTCGCCGTATATCCAGACCTCGCTGGGAAGGTCGTGCTCGTCACCGGTGGCGCATCGGGGATCGGCGAGTCGATCGTCCGCCGGTTTGCTGGCCAAAAATCAGCCGTAGCCTTTTTCGACATCAAAAAAAGTGAGGGTGAGTCCCTCGCGCGCGAACTCGCCGCGGCAGGACATAGCGTCACGTTCGGGCACGTCGATCTCACCGACACGAAAGCGATGCAGGCTGCGATCGGCGACGTCGCCCGCTCGATTGGGCCGGTCACCGTCCTGATCAACAATGCCGCGCACGACGAACGTCATGCGACGGAAAGCGTGACGCCGGAGTATTGGGACGATCGTATCGCGGTGAACCTCAAGCACCAGTTTTTCGCCGCGCAGGCCGTTCTGCCCGGCATGAAGAAGGCGGGCGGCGGATCGATCGTCAATTTCGGTTCAACCTCGTGGCTAATCGGACTCGGCGGGATGGCGGTCTACACGGCCAGCAAATCGGCCGTCCTCGGCCTGACGCGCTCGCTGGCTCGCGACTACGGCCCCTTCAATATTCGCGTCAATGCCATCGCGCCCGGTTGGATCATGACCCAGCGGCAGATCGACAAATGGCTTACCCCGGAATCGGAAGCCGAATTGATGGCCCGCCAATGCCTCAAGCGGCGCCTCCAGCCCGACGAACTGGCACGATTCACGCTATTTCTCGCATCCGACGAATCGTCAGCCTGCACGAACCAGCACTACATCGTCGATGGCGGTTGGGTATAGCTGCTGCCCAGGGCTAGCTTCGCGCCACAAACTGTCGATAATGGGCGAATGTCCAGGTTGCCCGGCATCGTACGCATGCGGCCTCGCCTCATCTTGGCAATCGCGGCGGCAATTGCGAGTTACGCTCTTGAACCGGCCACGTGGCCTGCCAGCGCACGTCTGCTCCTGGCATGGGACGCTGGACTCGTCCTCTATCTGGCCTTGATCCTAACGATGATGGGTCGCTCCACCGTCGACAGCCTCCGTCACCGCGCAAAGCTCGAAGACGAGGGTGCCGTTGGAATTCTCGTCCTTGCCGCGACGGCCACCGTCGCCAGCCTTGGCGCGATCGGCGTGGAGCTTGCGGGCCTTCATGATATCGAACCCGGGAACACTGCAAATCGCCTGGCGCTGGCCGCCACGACGATCGGCCTTTCCTGGCTCTTCCTTCATACGGTTTTCGCGATCCACTATGCACACGAATTCCATTCGGGCAAAACCGGCATTTCGGCGCTTGGCTTTCCTGACAGCGAATCGCCCGACTATTGGGACTTCATGTATTTCGCCTTCACTATCGGCGCCACCGCGCAGACATCGGACATCGGCGTCGTCACGCGAAGGATGCGCCGGCTTGTACTTGGCCATTCGATCCTGGCATTTGTCTTCAACACCTGCGTGCTGGCACTGGCCGTAAATGTCGGGGCGAGCCTGCTTTGACCGGAACGACGCCGGCTTTCAGCGCGATTTCGGAAGGGTCCGCAACAGCATGGGCTCAATGCGGCCACGGATATCGTGATTTGACGGTGGCGCAAATCCGTCCAGCACCGATTCACCGACCTGAGCGGCGGCAACACGCGCCAAATCCTCACTGATCACGATTCCCGCCTCCAGCGCGCGGGTCAAGGATTCGAGGCGGCTGGCGACATTTACCGTGTCGCCGAGAACCGCAAACTCTACGTGACGGTCGCTGCCGACATCACCGAGCACCACTGGCCCCGTGTGCACGCCGATGCCGATGTGGATGGGATCAAGATCTCCGGCAGATCGCTCAATATTCCAAAGCGAGACCGCCGCAAGCATCGCGCGAGCACATGCCAGCGCGTTCGCGGCGTCGCGCAAGCCGGCTCGAGGCGTGCCGAAAGTCGCCATGACTCCGTCGCCCAGGAACTTGTTCAACGTGCCGCCATTCTCGAAAACCGCCTGCTCCATGCGGCGATGGAAACCCCGCAACAATTCGATTGTTTCTGCCGGCGACAACCGTTCGCAGAGTTTCGTGAACCCTACGATGTCAGCGAACAGCACCGCGACGGCTTGCGTTCGTACTTCGGCAAAGGGCTGTTCCGCCGTGGTCAATTCGTCAATCATGTTCGGCGAGAAATAGCGCACCAGACTTGCTCGTGCCCGTTCGGCCTCGGCCTGTTCGCGTACCAGTTTGCGCATGCGGCCGACAGCGATCGCGAGAAGTCCGCATACCACCATCAGAATCACCATGTCTTCGATGCGGCCACGAACGTCGATGTAAAGTGGATTGGAAATGAACGTGATCGCATCGGCGAAACTTGCAGGCTGCGGGCCGGCATAGTCGGCGGTCGTTAGTGTTCCAGGCGTCGAAACGGCCCGAAACAGGCCTGCCGACCATCCGATGCAGCCGGCGACCCCCGACCAGACGACCAGTGCCGGCGAGAAGCTGAGTAACGCGAAAACGGGAAGGAGGTAGAAATATGCAAATTGGGGGAAATGGAAGAACATTGCCGGCGCGATCTCTGCCGATGCCCAAGGGTTCGGAATCACAAGCGCCACTGTCAGTAAAATCGCATCCGCAAAAACGAGGACGTACAGCAATGGCCGCCAATCCGTGCCGCGCCGGCTGACAAGCATCTGTCCCAATCCGGAGGCGGCGAACAACAGCAGTAGCGCTTCGTAATAGAGGATCGCCGGGACCGGAGACGCCAGTGCCTGCCAGATTCCGACAATCCCCAAGGCGGCGAGCCGGCCGAAAAGCGCCAACCGCAATCCGCTGTTTTCCGCAGCATGCATGGCGGCTGTAAGCCTTGCACGTCGACGTCCGGCGGCCGTTGTTGCGTTCATGATTCCCGGACTCCTGCCTCGATCGAATGCTGAAACGAGCCGCGCATGAAAGATCGAACGCTACGCTACAGCGAGGCGCATGAACATGCGGATTGGCGGCTAACGCGAAGAAACGGGACCCGTGCTCTGCCTGATCAGAAGTTGCGCCTCAAGAGTGACGGCGATGGGTTCCGGCGAATTGCCGGCCATCGCTTCGACCAGCAATTCGGCCGCGCGCGATCCGATTTCCCGCCGCGGCTGATGGACCGTGGTCAAGGCCGGTTCGCAATAGTCTGCATACTCGATCGCATCGAAACCGACGATCGACAGGTCATCGGGTACGCGCAATCCCGCGGCCCGTACGGTTTTCAGGACGCCGATTGCCATCTCGTCGTTCGCCGCGAAGATCGCGGTGGGACGCTCGTTGGTTGCCAGCTTCAGCATCGCAGTTCCGGCTGCGGTACCCGCCGCAAAGGTGAAGTCGCCTTCCCAGATCGTTGCCTTGCCATCGGCAAGTGCGTCCCTGAATCCCGCCCGCCGCGCCTTGTCGAGAACATTGGCGCTTGGCCCCGAGACATAGCCGATGCGGCGGTGTCCGAGTTCGACGAGATGGCGCACGGCCGCCCTTGCCGCCTTGCGATTGTCGACCTCCACCTGCGGAAACCGGCCGCCGGGGATGATTTCGCAGGCGGCAACGATCGGCACGTCGGAATCGAGCAGCGTACGGTTCGGGCCCTTGAGAATGTGCCCGCAAAGCAGCAACACGCCATCGACCTGCCCTGCCGACGCCAGATCGACATAGCGCGATTCCTTGTAAGGCGAATTGTCGAGGTTGGCGATAATCAGGCCATAACCGCGCCGCGACAGCGTTTCGTCGATGCCACGCAACACTTCAGCGAAGAACGGGTTCTCGATGTTCGGCACGACGACAAGTACCATGTGGCTTCGCCGTGCACGCAGATTGCGCGCAGCGACGTTCGGCGTGTAGCCGGTACGCCGAACGGCTGCCAGCACGCGATCGCGCGTCGTCTTCGAAACGATGTCGGGATTGGCGAGGGCGCGGCTGACAGTCGCCGAGGAAACGCCCGCGAGCTTGGCGACTTCGGCAATCTTCGCGGGCGCTCCGGGGCGTGTCGATTTCTGCTTCGGCATGGTCCACTCCAGTCGAGAAAAGCTTACTCGCGCGGAACGGGATGCCGCCGAATTCGATGTCCTTGCAGCTTGGCTCGCGTTCTGCTATTCTGAATGTAATCGATTTCATAAAAAATCGACAACAACAAGTATCAGGGGGAAAAATGGACAAGCGAATCATTCGGTCGGTCCTGCCTGCCATGATCCTGGCAGCGTCTGCCGGCATGGCATCGGCTCAGCAGCGCGCGGAAGTCATCCATTGGTGGACGTCCGGCGGCGAATCGGCTGCCTTGCGCGTGTTCGCCGACCAGTTCAACAAGGCGGGCGGGCAATGGGTCGATACAGCCATCGCGGGTGGTGCCAATGCGCGCACCGCCGCCATCAACCGCACTGTGGGCGGCGATCCTCCGACGGCCATGCAGTTCAATACCGGCAAGCAATTCGACGATCTCGTCGAGAACAACCTGCTGGCTGACGTCGATGCCATTGCCACGGAACAGAAGTGGAAGGCCATCCTGCCGGAATCGATCATCGCCGCGGTCACACGCAATGGAAAATTCTACGCCGTTCCCGTCAACATCCACGGCCAGAACTGGGTCTGGTACAACAAGGCCGTGCTCGACAAGGTCGGCGCCGCCGAACCCAAGAACTGGGATGAGGCGATCGTCATTCTCGAAAAGATCAAGGCCGCCGGACTGGTGCCGCTGGCGTTCAGCGGGCAGAAGAACTGGGAACGCGACCTGTTCAACACCGTAATGCTCGACAAGGCGGGCCCGGCCATCTGGGCTGGCATCTACTCGCAGCGCGCCGAAGCCGCAGCCCGCAGCCCCGAATTCCGCGTCGCGGCCGAGACATTCGCGAAGCTCCGGAACTACGTCGATGCGGGGTCGCCCGGCCGCAACTGGAACGATGCCACCGCTATGGTGATCCAGGGCAAGGCCGGGATGCAGGTGATGGGCGACTGGGCCAAGGGGGAATTTGCGGCCGCTAACAAGGTTGCCGGGAAGGACTTCGGCTGCACGCTCTTCGGGAGCAAGGGCGGCGGCTACGTGATCGGTGGCGACGTCTTCGCATTCCCCAAGCAGAAGGATGCAAGCGGTACGCGCGCACAGATGCTGCTCGCGAAGACGCTGCTTGAACCCGAAACGCAGATCCAGTTCGCGCTGAAGAAGGGATCGATTCCCGTTCGCAACGATCTCGATACCTCTGCGCTCGACATCTGCGCGCAGAAGGCTTCCAAGCTAATGCTCGACAAGTCGCAGCAAGTCGCGTCCGTGCAGATGCTGGCGCCGCCGGCAATGAACGGCGCGATGGAGGATCTGATTTCGCAGTTCTGGAATGGTCCGGGCATGTCGACCGACCAGTTCATCGACAAGGTCGTCGGCGTCCTGAAGCAGAGCTACTAAACCGGAAATGCCCTGCGGGCAGAGATGCCCGCAGGAATTCCGCTTACGACGCAGGCAGGAAAGCCCGCCGCATGCCTTCCCCATTTGGCCGCATCCGCTCGCGTACGGTCGCCGGCTTGGCGCTTGTACCGGCACTTGCCATCCTGGCCGTTGCCTATGTTGGCAGTACGGGCTGGACGATATGGATCTCTTTCACGGCATCGCGAATGCTGCCGAACTCCAATTTTGTCGGCCTGCGGCAGTACGAGACCCTTCTGAACAACGATCGCTGGCTCGTTTCGAGCCACAATCTCGCGATCTTCGGGACGCTGATGGTCCTCGGTGCCCTTGCCGTGGGCCTCATCCTCGCTATCGCAATCGACCAGCGCGTGCGTGCGGAGAACCTGCTTCGATCGGTGTTCCTCTACCCCTTCTCCATGTCGTTCGTTGTGACGGGGCTCGCCTGGCAATGGATGCTTAACCCGACTCACGGGATCCAGAAGCTCGTCCGCAGCTGGGGCTTCAATGACTTTCAATTCGACTGGATCGTGCGACAGGACACGGTGATCTACACGCTCGTCATCGCCGGTGTCTGGCATGCATCCGGTCTTGTCATGGCGATCATGCTCGCCGGTCTACGCGGGATCGATGACGAGATTTGGAAGGCATCGCGCGTCGACGGCATTCCAGCGTGGCGTACCTACATCTCAATCGTGATCCCGATGCTTGGCGCGAGTTTCGCGACGGCCGGTGTCCTGCTTTCCGCAAGCGTCGTGAGGCTCTACGACCTCGCGGTTGCGATGACCAACGGCGGCCCAGGGCTCGCGTCCGAAGTACCCGCCAAATTCGTCATGGACCATCTTTTCGAACGGGGGAATCTCGGCCTTGCGGCAGCTGCGGCGACATCGATGCTCGTGACGGTCGTTGCGATCGCCGCACCGCTTCTCTACGCGCGCGCCCGCACCCGCGCGCTGGAGACACGCCGGTGACCGCCGGTCTTCGAATTGAGCCGTCCGGCCAGCGCCCCCAGCGGACTTCGCCGGCGCGCGTCGGAATCTATGCATTCTTGATTGTCTGCGCGCTGTTCTTCCTCGCACCGCTCTACGTGATGCTCGTCACGTCGCTCAAGACCATGGACGAGATCCGGGCCGGAGACATCCTGAGTCTGCCTGCCGATTTTGCCGTCGCCGCATGGATCAAGGCGTGGAACTCGGCGTGCACTGGTCTCAACTGCAACGGCATCCGGGTCGGCTTTTTCAACTCCGTCCGCATTCTCGTCCCGTCGGTCGTCGTCTCGATCGCCGTCGGCTCCCTGACGGGATACGCACTGTCGTTCTGGCGCGTGCGCGGCGCTGGCCTGATATTCGGAACGCTGATGGTCGTCGCGTTCATCCCCTACCAGATCTTTATTTATCCGCTCGTGCGCATCTATTCGTCGCTTGGAATCAACCAGACTCTGTTCGGGATCGTCCTCATCCACACGACATTCGGTCTTCCGACGATGACGCTGCTATTCCGGAACTATTTCTCTAGCTTGCCGCAAGAACTGTTCAAGGCGGCACGCGTCGACGGCGGCGGGTTCTTCCAGATTTTCTGGTCGATCATGCTGCCCATGGCCCTTCCCATGATCGTCGTTGCCGTCATCCTTCAGGTCACCGGCATCTGGAACGACTTCATTCTCGGCCTGGTCTTCGCAGGGCGTGAAAACCTCCCGATGACCGTTCAGCTCAACAATATCGTCAACTCGACCCAAGGCGAGCGCGCATACAACGTCGACATGGCCGCGACCATGCTGACTGCACTCGTGCCGCTGGTCGTCTATTTCGGGTCGGGGCGCTGGTTCGTGCGCGGGATCGCCGCCGGCGCAGTGAAAGGCTGAGACATGAACGAACAAGTCGATGTGGCGCTCAAGAACATCAAGATTATGTTCGGCAACGTTCGGGTGCTCGAAAGTCTCAATCTCGATGTCACCAAGTCGGAGTTCCTGGTTCTGCTGGGACCGTCGGGTTGCGGAAAATCGACGCTACTGAATGCAGTTGCCGGGCTGGTCGACGTTAAGGAAGGCCAGATATGGATCGGTGACCGGAATGTCACCTGGGAAGAGCCGAAGGATCGCGGCATCGCGATGGTGTTCCAGTCTTACGCGCTCTACCCACGCATGACGGTGCGCGGCAACATGTCGTTCGGCCTCAAGGTCACCGGCACGCCCCCGGCCGAGATCGAGCGGCGCGTGCGTGAGGCGGCCGAAATGCTCAAGATATCGGATCTTCTCGAAAGACGGCCATCCGAGCTGTCCGGAGGCCAACGCCAGCGCGTCGCGATCGGCCGCGCACTTGTCCGCAAAGTCGGTGTCTTCCTGTTCGACGAGCCGCTCTCGAATCTCGATGCGCAGTTGCGCGCCGAGCTTCGCGTCGAGATCAAACGTCTGCACCAGCAGTTGGGCGCCACGATGATCTACGTGACACACGACCAGATCGAGGCCCTGACTTTGGCGGACCGAATCGCGGTCATGCACGCAGGCGTGATCCAGCAACTCGATACGCCTGGAAAAATCTATCGCGAACCCAAGAATCGCTTTGTCGCCTCATTCGTCGGCTCTCCGGCTATGAACTTCATCGATGGCGCCTTCGAGGGCGAGGGTGAAAATCTAACCTTCATCGGCGGTGGCCTGCGCGTTCCACTCAAGGGCTATGCCTTCTCGGGCAAGCAAAGGAAGGGTTTGGCGACCCTCGGCATACGCCCCGAGCATCTCGTTGCGGGAGCCGCCGCCGGATCTGCCGCAATCGATGCCGGAATCGAGCTGGTTGAGCCGATGGGCGCCGACAGCCTCGTCTGGTGCCGTACGGCGACCGGCACTGCATTTTCCGTCCGCCTGCCCGGGGACACCGTGGTCAGGAAGGGCGAGCGGCTTCGCGCCGATATTCCGGTCGCATTCCTTTCGTTGTTCGACACGACAACTGGGCAGCGTATCTAGTCATCAGGGAGCACCAGCGTGAAAGCTATCGACAACCTGTCCTTCCAGCTCTACTCGGCGCGAGCCTACAAGACGCTCGAGCAGCAGTTCGAGATGCTCGCCGGGATCGGCTATCGTTCCGTCGAGCCCTATGGCGGTCTGTTCAATGATACGGAATTGCTGAAGCGGCTACTCGAAAAGCATCGCATGTCTGCCCCCACCGCCCATGTCGGTCTCGACCGGCTTCGCGCTGACGCCGGCGCGACCGCCCGACTGTGCAAGTCGCTTGGAATCGGGACAATCTTCGCACCGGCGCCACCGATGGGAGAGCGGGACGGCGGCGAAGAGCACTGGCGGAAGATCGGCCGCGAACTCGCGCAGATCGGCAAGGCCGTTGAAGCGGAAGGCCTGAGCTTTGGCTGGCACAATCACAGCTGGGAATTCCGGAAGACGGCCGACGGCAAGACGTTTCTCGACGTGATGTTCGAAGAGGCGCCTGCCCTGCTCTGGCAGGCGGATATCGCATGGGTCGTTCGCGGCGGCGGCGATCCAGTCGCCCAACTCGCCAAGTATGCAAGGCGGGTGGTCGCATGCCATGTCAAGGATATCGCGCCGGCAGGTCAGTGCGTCGACGAGGATGGCTGGGCCGATCCGGGTCAAGGAACGCTCGATTGGCCTTCCCTGCGTGCCTCGATCGCCAAGACATCGATTTCGCTCTACGTCGTCGAGCATGACAAGCCGAATGATGCCGCCCGCTTTGCCCGACGGGCGCATGAGTTCGTCTCGAACTGGAACTAGGAGGGCGCCGCCATGCGAACGCTAGGAGTCGGAATCGTCGGATGCGGCAATATCTCGTCGATCTACATCCAGAACATGTCCAGTTTTGCCGGCATCCGGCTGGTCGGTTGCGCCGACATGCGTCCGGAAGCCGCGCAGGCGCAGGCCCAGAAGTTCGGCATCGAAGCGATGACGATTGATGCATTGCTCGCGCGCAACGACATCGACATTGTCGTCAACCTGACGACGCCGAACGCGCATTTCGAAGTCGGCAATGCCGCATTGGCAGCCGGAAAGCACGTGTTCGGCGAGAAGCCGATCTGCGTCGAAGCCGAGCATGCGCGCATGCTCGTCGCCGAAGCGGCACGCCGAGGGCTGAAAATCGGATGCGCGCCCGATACGTTCCTGGGAGCCGGCGGCCGCCTCGCGCGCGAGATCGTGGATTCCGGAAAGGTCGGCCGGATCCTTTCAGGTACCTGCTTCTTGATGTCGCACGGAATGGAGCATTGGCATCCCGACCCGGAGTTCTTTTTTAAGCCGGGTGGCGGGCCCATCCTCGACATGGCTCCCTATTATCTGGGCGCGCTCGTCAATCTTCTCGGTCCCGTCGCGCGTGTTCAGGCCCGAACGTCGGCCGGGTTTACGGAACGGCTCGTTACATCCGAAGGTCCCCGGAAGGGCCATCGCATCAAGGTCGAGACGCCGACGACGGCGATGGCCATCGTCGAGTTCGTATCGGGCGCCGACATCGTGTTCACGATGAGCTGGGACGTCTGGAAGCACGGACATCCGCCTATCGAACTGTATGGCACAGAGGGCTCGCTGCGCGTGCCGGATCCGAACTTCTTTGGCGGCGCGGTCGAGTATACGGAAAGGGGCGGCGATTGGATCGTTTCGGATTCGGCCGGAAAGCCCTTCGGTAAGCCGAACTGGCGTTCACCCAACTGGGCACCATCACTTCCGGACCGGGCGAACTACCGTTGCCTCGGAATTGCCGATCTGGCGAGTTCGGTCGCGCGCGATACGCCGCACCGCACGTCGGGCGCGCTTGCAAGCCACGTTCTCGACGCGATGCACGCGATCCTCGAGAGTGGCCAAATCGGCAAAGCCGTTGAAATCACCTCGCGCGTCGATCGACCCGCGACGCTTTCCGACAACGACGCGACCGCCCTTTGGGTCGGCCCGAAAGGATGAAGACAAGATCATGCCCAGCACGATGAAAGGCCCGGCCATCTTCCTTGCCCAGTTCGCAGGCGATACGGCCCCGTTCAATTCGTTCGATTCGATCACGCGCTGGGCCGGATCGCTTGGCTACAAGGGTGTCCAGGTGCCGACCTGGGACAAGCGCCTCTTCGATCTCGAGAAAGCGGCGACATCGAAATCTTATTGCGACGAGATCGCAGGCATCGCGGCGGCGAACGGTGTCGCCATCACCGAACTTTCGACGCACCTGCAGGGCCAACTCGTCGCAGTCAATCCCGCCTACGACGAGCTGTTCGACGCATTCGCGCCGTCCGAGGTGAAAGGAAGGCCGGCAGCGCGCCGGGAGTGGGCCGAGCGCGACGTTCGCCGCGCGGCGGCCGCTTCACGCAATCTCGGGCTGACGTCGCATGTCGGATTTCCGGGCGCTCTTGCATGGCCCTATCTGTATCCGTGGCCACAGCGCCCGCCCGGCCTGATTGAGGAAGCATTCGCCGAGCTTGGCCGGCGGTGGCGCCCGCTTCTCGATGCATTCGATGCCGTCGGCGTGGATGTCGGGTTTGAGATCCATCCCGGCGAGGACGTGTTCGACGGCATCACTTACGAAATGTTCCTTGCCGCCACTGGCAATCATCCGCGCTGCAAGATCAATTACGATCCATCCCACTTCCTGCTTCAGCAGCTCGACTATCTTGCTTTTATCGATATCTATGCCGAGCGCATCTGTGCATTTCATGTGAAGGATGCCGAGTTCAATCCAAGCGGCAGGCAGGGTGTCTATTCGGGATACCAGCCCTGGATCAACCGGGCCGGCCGGTTCCGGTCACTCGGCGACGGGCAGATCGATTTTACCGGCATTTTCTCGCGGCTTGCCACGCACGGCTATTCGGGCTGGGCCGTTCTGGAATGGGAATGCTGCCTCAAGCATCCCGAAGACGGTGCGCGAGAAGGCGCCCCATTCATCGCCCGGCACATCATCCGTACGACCGACAAGGCGTTCGACGACTTTGCCGGCGGGTCGGCCGATGTCGGACAGATCGGCCGACTGCTCGGTCTGCAGAAGCGGCGATGACCCCTCCTCGTCGCATCCGTCTTGGCATGATCGGCGGCGGCCAGGATGCCTTCATAGGCGCGGTGCATCGCATGGCGGCTCGCCTCGACGATCGCTATGAATTCGTTGCCGGTGCCCTCTCTTCCACATCCGAAAAGTCGGTTGCATCCGGATTGGCACTTGGGCTCGATCCGGCGCGGAGCTATCCGGACTTTCCGGCAATGCTGCGTGGCGAAGCTAAGCGGGCGGACGGGATAGAAGCCGTCGCGATCGTCACGCCGAACCATGTGCATGTTCCAGCCGCAATGGCATGCCTGGCGGCAGGCTTGCACGTGATCTGCGACAAGCCGTTGGCGACCGCGCTTGACGAGGCAAGCGCACTCGCCGAAGTCGCGGCTCGCAGCGATCGCATCTTCGCCGTTACCTATAATTACACGGGCTATCCCATGGTGCGGCAGGCGCGGGCGATGGTCGCGGCCGGCAACCTCGGCCGGCTTCGCGTCGTCCAGGTCGAGTACGCGCAGGACTGGCTTGCCACACGGCTTGAATCAAGCGGGCAGAAGCAGGCGGCCTGGCGCACCGACCCGGCCCGCAGCGGCAAAGGCGGTGCGATCGGTGATATCGGCACGCATGCGTTCAATCTGGCGGAATTCGTCGCCGGCACACCAATCGAGGCGCTGGCGTGCGACCTGCAAGCGACCGTGGCCGGACGGCAACTGGACGACAACGCGCAGATGCTGCTTCGGTTTCGGGGCGGTGCCCGCGGCGGGCTTTGGGCGAGTCAGATCGCCGTCGGCCACGAAAACGGGCTTCGCTTGCGCGTTTACGGTGAAACTGGCGGGCTTGAATGGCGGCAGGAGGAGCCCAATTCGCTGCGCTTCACCCGTCATGGCGAGGCGCCGAGAACGATCACGCGGGCATCGCCAGCAGGGTTGCCGGACGCAGCGCGGGTAACCCGCATTCCTGGCGGCCATCCAGAGGGCTATCTCGAAGCGTTCGCAACGATCTATTCGGAAGTGGCGCTCGCTATTGTCGCGCGGCGCGAAGGAATGCCGGTATCTGCCGAAGCAATCTACCCCGGCCTCGCGGACGGGATTCGCGGCGTGGCGTTCATCGAGGCCGCACTGCGCTCGTCGGCAGCGGACGGGCGCTGGGAGCCAATCGGCTGAAATCCGGACGGACCGAGATCTAGCCCCGTTGCGCGTTCGCCATCTTCTGCGCCTGAAGCGCAAGCTCCACTACCGTGAAGGCGTGCGATTGTGGCATCGCCGTCTGTGTCCGCCTCCGGATGTCGGCGGCCAAGCGGGCAAAATAGGGGGTGCCGGCACGCGAAGCATCAATTCGCTCGCATCTCGACTTGTTCACCAGCAGCAGGTGGTCCGTCCCGGCTGCTCCCCCGATATCGACATATTTTCGAAGTTCGATCGTGCCCTCTGTTCCGAGCAGTACGAGACGTCCATCTCCCCATGTCGGCAAGGCATCGGGCGTATACCAGTCGACGCGGATATAGCCCCGCGCCTTCTCGCTTCGCAGCAGGATTTCGCCAAAATCCTCGAAGTCCGGCTTCGCCGGATTTGCGAAATTTTCGGAAGCAGCCGAAACGATCTCCGCTGTCTCCGAGCCGGTAAAAAAGAGGAACTGGTCGATCTGATGGGAGCCGATATCACACAGGATGCCGCCAAACTGCGCACGTTCGTAGAACCACGCCGGACGGAGATGTGGATTGTGCCTGTGCGGACCCAACCCGACCGTCTGCACGACACGCCCGATCGCGCCGGAGGCGACGAGCTCGGCCGCCATCGTCACGGCAGGTACTTCGAAACGCTCGGAAAAATCGACCGACCAGATCCGCCCGGTCTCGGCTACGGCGCGACGCAAAGCGTCGAGTTGGGGCTTTGACACGCAGCCCGGCTTGTCGACCATCACGTCTTTGCCATGCGCCATGGCGGCGATGGCAAGGCCGGCGCGGACGGCCGGAATTGCCGCAATCAGGACAAGATCGATCGTCCTGTCTTCGAGGATCGCACGCTGATCAGCAACACGCGGTAGCGCCGGAAACCGGTCCCGGAATCCGGCAGCGGGAATGGGCTCTCCCTCGGTCCACCAGGCGACGGCCTCGCACCCGACATCGAGCATCCCTTGGAGCATGCCGTAGATATGCCGATGGTCGATACCGAGCACACCGATACGCAACTTCCCCTCGCCGCTCATGTGATTTTTCTCGTCGATTCATTCATGTGACGACTTTCCTCGCACATTCGGATCGGGAACGGCCTACGGTCTGACGGGTTCGGCAACTACGGGATTGCGCAGGATGCCGACCTGCGGGATTTCGATCTCGACTACGTCGCCGGGCTTGATCGGACCGACTCCCGAAGGAGTGCCCGTCATAATCACGTCACCGGGCTGAAGCGTGATCGCATCGCTGAGATAGGAGACCAGCCGCCGGATCGAATAAACGAGATCGGACGTATTCGAGCGCTGCTTCTCGACACCGTTCAGGCGTGCAAGAATTTCGACATTCCCGAGGTCGATATCTGTCTCGATCGCAGGTCCGAGCGGATTGAAGCTGTCAAACGCCTTCCCGATCACAAGGCAACCTTGCTTCATCTCTGCCGCCTGAATCACGCGCTCGCTCACGTCGTTTCCGCAGGTCAGGCCGAGGATATGCCGTCCAGCGTCCGCCTCGGCAATATGCCGACCACCCCTTCCGATGATGACCGCGACTTCGGCCTCGTAATGCACGTTCTGCGCCTGCCTCGGATAGACAATAGAGTCATTGGGCCCGATCACGGCGGTCGCAGGCTTCATGAACAGCATGGGAACCGGAGGAAGCGGCAAGTTCATTTCACGCGCGTGATTCACGTAGTTGAGCCCCGCGCCGTAGATGTTCAAAGGCGTCACAGGGGCAAGAATCCGAACCTTGTCCCGATGAATGGCCTTGCCGGCCGTTTCAAAACTCTCGAACGGGGATCCGGCGAGTGGCCGGATCATATCGTTCCGGCCGAGAATGCCATATCGGACTTCGGGATCTGAATAGCGAACGATCTTCATTTTGTACCCCGGAATCCGGCAAGCGGCAACGCGCTCCAGCCGGCGAACTCAGCCTTACCGGCCAACCGCTCCTCCAGACGGAGCATCTCGTTCCATTTCGCAGTGCGTTCGCCGCGCGTAATCGAGCCGACTTTGAACTGGCCGGCGTCCCATCCAACCGACATGTCAACGATCGTGGTGTCCTCGGTTTCGCCCGAACGGGCCGAAACGATTGCAGCAATTCCGCCGGAACGCGCCGCGTCGAGGGCGGCCAATGTCTCGGTGACCGTGCCTATCTGGTTGGGCTTGATAAGCGCGCAATTGACGACATTGCGCCGCGCGGCATCGGTAATGCGCTCTGCGTCCGTCACCAGCAAGTCGTCTCCCACCACCTGTATGCGATGCCCGACGGCCGCCGTGAACTTCCGAAATCCATCCGGATCGTCTTCAGCAAAAGGATCTTCGATCGACAGGATCGGATAGCGCTCGACCCAGCGCAGCATAAGCTCGCCGAAGCCGTCGCTATCGAGTTCCCGATTCTCAAGGCCCAACCTATAGCGGCCGTTTTTTCCGAATTCGGACGCCGCCACGTCGAGGGCGATGTGAACCTCGTTTCCCGGCGTAAACCCGGCCTTTTCGATGGCCGCCACGAGCAGATCGAGCCCCTCTTCGTTCGTCGCGAATGCCGGCCACAATCCACCTTCGTCCGCAACGCCCTGGATGCGGCCAGAGTCGCGCAACAATCTCTTGGCTGCGTGATACACTTCTGCCGTCCGGTCGAGGGCTTCGGCAAAGCTGCCGGCCGAAGGACACATGACCAGAAAATCCTGAACATCGACGCGGCGCCCCGCGTGGGCTCCGCCCCCGAATATCTGGATCTCTGGCAAGGGGATGCGGGTTCGACGGCCCTGCGCAAGATGCGCGTATAGCGGCGTGTGTGTCGCCGCCGCGGCCGCATGCAGGACCGCCATCGAGACCGCTATGATCGCATTGCCCCCAAGTCTCGATTTCTGCTTCGTACCGTCGAGCGCGATTAGTACGCGATCGATTGTAGCCTGATCGGCAGCATCCAGACCGCACAAGGCACCGGCAATGTGCGTATCGACATTCGCGACCGCCCTTCGCACATCGAGCCCTTCGAACGTCGTACCTCCGTCACGAAGATCGGCAGCCTCTCCGGATCCCATCGATGCGCCCGCGGGCGCGATCGAGCGACCGATCGTACCATCGGAGAGCCTTACTTCGGCTTCGACAGTCAAGCGGCCGCGCGAATCCCAGACCCGCCGGCCATGTACGGATGCGATCTTCGTCATCTTGCGCTCTTTCCCGTCGGAAGAATGTGGCCCGTCCACGCGGCACGCACCACCGAGAGGTGTCCGGGCGGCTCCACGATCAGCGGAATGGCGACCGAACGAACCAGATCGCGATCCGGATCGCGCGTGATGTACTCGACCGGAGATTTCCCATCGATGCGTGCAAGCAGAAGCGCGGGCAAGAGTTGCGCTGCCCGCGTGGAAACGTCAGCCGGTGAGGCGTTCGCATACTCTTCGGCTAACGCGTCAAACGCCCGAAGGAAGCCTGACGATGCTCCGGGATTCCATATGCACTTGAGCAGCAGATGATTGAGGCAGAAAGCAAGATCAAATGCCGGATCTCCGTACCAGGCACACTCGGCATCGAGGAAAATGGGGCCGCCAGGACCTGCCAGGATATTCTTGGGGCTGATATCGCCATGTACAAGCGCCACATGCGATGCAAGCGTTCGACGCGACAGGGCGAATAGCCGATCGGCGAGACCCGGATGGCGCTTGGCGGTCGCTTCGAGATAGGGCTCCAGTCGGATCGCATGAAATGTTTCGTCGTGCGAAAAACGCCGGCCGATATCCGCATCGCCGGCAGTCGCGGCGTGTATCCTCGCGAGGATACGTCCAACGGCACGGGCGAAACCGATTTCGACTTTTCCATCCCGCAATTGCGCCTTCCATACTGGATGGCGATCCGGCGCAAGATAGTCCATCGCGAACAATCCTGAATCCGGATCGTGATAGAGGATTTTCGGCACACAGCCGGGTTCGATGCGCTCGGCGATGCGCAGCCAGTCCGCCTCAGCCGCATTTCGGCTGACGGGCGCGTGCCAGTCGGCGGCAACGCGCAATTTTGGCAGCGCCCGCTTGACTGCAAAGCTGCGCCCGCCTGTGTCGACGCGCCAAATATCCGAAGCCACGCCGCCGGTGAGCGGCACGAATTGTGCGTTCTCGTCAGCGCCGAACAAACCCGCCTTTTTGAGAAGTTCCGCAATCGCTTCTGACGAAAGGAGCTCGGACACAACCTGTCCCATTTCAGGATACTCGGTGGAGAAGCGGTTCGCCCGCCGAAAGGCGGCGTGCATTCTCGACGATAACTTCGACACTACGCTTCCAAGTTCCCGTTGTCATCCAGGCGACGTGCGGGCTGACGACGACATTGCGCAATCCGAAGAGCGGATTGTCCGCGGACGCAGGCTCTTGCGCGAATACGTCGAGCCCTGCTGCCGAAAGCCGCCCCTCCCGCAAGGCATTCGCCAGTGCGGCTTCGTCGATCAACGGGCCGCGTGCGGTATTGATCACGATGGCGCCTGGCTTCATCTGGGCCAGACGATGCGCATCGAGCAGATTGCGCGTCGCTTCGGTCAATGGCAGATGCAGCGAAACGATATCGGCTCGCGCCAAAAGCTGATCGAGAGGAACGATCTCGACCTCCCGTATTGTTGAGTCCCGGGCATGCCCTATCACGGTGGCGCCCAAGGCGCGCAGGATCGGCGTCAAGCGTCGTGCGACTGCGCCATACCCGATCAGCCCGACGCACGATCCTTGGATTTCCCCCACAGCATCGACATTGTCCGACCGCGCCGGCCACCCGCGGCCATCTCGCATGTCATTGTCGATCGGCACCACTCGGCGCAGGCAAGCGAACATCAGCGACAACGCGTGCTCGGCTACTGCGTTCGTGTTTGTGCCCGGCATGTTGCACACCGCAACGCCGAGGCGCCGTGCTGCTTCCCGATCGATCGTGTCGACACCGACGCCGATTTTCTGCACCAACCGCAGCTTCGGCGCCATCCCGAAAGTGGCTTCGGTGACTGGAGAAAGCACATGAAGGAGGATGTCGGCATCCGCGAGTTCGCGCTCGAGTCCTACCGTATCGGCATCCTCAACCAAGGCGATCTGCAACAGGCTCTCATCGACGCCGCCCAGGATTCGGCGTACTGACGAAGTCGCTGTATATGGCAGCACCGCCTTCATGACTGCGCAAGAAACGCCGCATACCAGCGTTCGATTAGGGAATCGTTCGCCGCACCGTCATGTACGATCACACGATAGCGCGCGCGGATCGGCTTTCCCTTGCGGATCAGAGCTTGGCGCTGGCGAAAGGCGCCAACGCTGACCACACCCCAATCTGCGACGAACCATGAGGCGTCGTCATGGTCGCGCGGATCGGGGAAAACGGTCAATCCGGCAATATGGCCACCACCGACAGGTCCGGTAAAATCGACCCAACGCGCGCCCGCTCCGCTCACCGCCCCGCCACCGACCATGCCGCGGTCGTCACGTACAGTACCACCTAACGAAGTCACCATGCTGTCTGCGACACGCACGTTGAAATATGCGTGGCGCGTGGGGCCAATCGCGATATCCCATCCGTCCGTTTGCAATATGGAGTCGACATCGATCACATGCGCGGCATCGAGCATACGCACGGTCAAACGGCGCTCTTCGTGCGCGACCGTTCGACCGGCAGCTGCACCCCATTCGACCGGTCCGTGCCATTCGACAGCCTGCACGATTGTCGCGACTCCCGAACTCTGCGTAAGCACGGTCGATCGGGCAATCAACGTGCCCGGGGCGCGCCCCTGGAACGTTTCATCGACATAGAAATTATATGTGTATTCCTCGAAGCGGTCGCCGCCCACCGGAAAGCGGGCGTGCACGTGATCCGACGCAATCCAGAGCGAGTTGTGGTGCGGATGGTCTGCCGGACTTTCCGAACTGACCGCGTATCCGGCCGGAGTAAAGAGCGGATAGACATATGGTCGCATACGCCCTTGCGTCAGCCCGAGTACCGGTCGGGAATCTCGGCGCAGAATCTGGCGATGCGTACGTGCAATGGCGCCTGGCGGCAGCGCCAAGGCATCGTCCGTTAGCGTGAATTCGGCAGTCACGGCACTAGGTTCCGAAGATCGATACCGGCAGAAGGCTCAACGCCGGTACAAACGAGATGAGAGCCAGCCACAGAAGCAGGCCAATCATGAACGGCCAGCAGGCGCGGTATGCGAGATGAATCGGCGTGTTGGTGACCTGTGCCGCGGTAAATACGAGCACGGCAAGCGGCGGCGTCAGGGCACCGATGCACAGGTTCGCGACCATGATGACGCCGAAATGCACCAGATCGATGTTCGCACTTTTCAGTACCGGTACAAGCAGCGGCACGAGAATGACCATCGATGCGATCATCTCCATCGCAAGACCGACGAACAAAAGGAACAGGTTGATCGCCAACAAAAGCAGGACCCAGCTCGACGAAAGGGAGCTGAGCGCCAGTGTCATCTTCTGCGGGACTTGTTCGATGATCAGCGCGTAGGCGAACGGCGCGGATGCCGCGATGACCGCAAGTACCGTCGTTGTCTCGATCAACGACTCCCGTACGGCATGCATGATCGATCCAATTTTGGCCGTACGGTAGATCCACAACCCGCAGATAAGGGCGTACAGCACGGCCACGGCACCGGCTTCGGTCGCAGAAAATACGCCATATCGGATGCCGCCGACGATCAGAACCGGCAGCACGAGAGCCGGGAGCGCCTGGCGCAAGGCGTTGCCACGGACGTACCAACTGGATCTCTCGCTTCGATCACCGACTTTCAGGCGGATGCATTCAAAGTGCACGACAACCGACAACGTGACGGCCATCAGAAACCCTGGCACGATCGTCGCGGTGAATAGCGCGCCGACGGACACGCTTGCCATCGCCCCGTAGATGATGAGCCCGAGGCTCGGCGGAATCATGTTGGCGAGAATTGAACCGGCACTCGTTAGCGCCACGCCGAATGGCTTTGGGTAGCCGCGCCTGGCCATTGCCGGAACCATCGTCTTGGCGATAGCGGCCGCATCGGCAGTGGACGATCCGGAAACTCCGCCCATCAGCGTATTTGTAACGACATTCACGTGGGCAAGGCCGCCACGAAAATGGCCGACAAGCGAGGCCGCGAGCGCGACAAGCCGTTCGGTGATCCCGCCTACGTTCATCAAGCCGCCTGCAAGCATGAAGAACGGGATCGACAAGAGCAGATAGTCCATCGAATTCGTAAGCCCCTGCGGCACGGGCAACAGTGCCAGCGGGCCTTGCGGGAGGAACGCGACAAACGTACCGAAGATCAGCGAGTCGAAGATCGGAATTCCAACCAGCATCAGGCCGATCGCGACGACGATCAGAGGCAGAACGACGCCGAATTGACCGATAAAGGAAAGACCGACCGCGCTTTCCATCAAGTAATAGAGCGCAACTCCAGCGACCGTAGCTGCTGGCCCGGCGAAAATCCCGCGCATACCCGCAACCGGCTCCAGCACGAGGAAGGTCAATGCGATGGCCGATCCGATCGGCACGGCGAGATAGAGATAGGCATACGACCATTCCAATGCCGGGGATACGTAACTCGCCTGACTTACGAGATCACTTCCGCAAGTGACCAGAAACGTCGCGCAGGCCGCCTGGATCACGCGCACGGCCATCGCGTGAATCTTCAACCCTTCCTGCGGCAAGCCGCGCGGCACCATGTCGATCGTGATATGGCGTGCTCGGCGCGTTACAAGCGACGCTCCGAGAAAGACGAACCAGACGAAGGCGAAGCGCGCTAGCTCCTCGGGCCAGCTCAGCGCACTGTTCAGAACATAGCGGCAGAACACCTGCAGCAATGCCACCGCGTTCGTGCCGATCATCAAGCACGCGACAACGGTCTCCACCGCCCGGTCGAGGGCCGCCGAAACGGACCGCATGCCCGCCGCGTGTGGATTTGCCGCACTCGCGTCAGAATTCATCGTCATTCCGCTTTCACAAAAAATCGGGGGAGGCTGTAAGCCTCCCCCGATTGTCGTCTTCTCAGGCGAGTGCGCGAATCTTGTCGATCATCGCCTTTGTGGCCGGACTCTTGCTGCCGAACTCGGCGAAGAGCGACTCGGTTGCTTTCGTCCACGCCGAAACGTCCGACAACGCGCGTACGGTGATGCCGCTGGCCTTGAGTTCCTCCAGTGTCGCCGCAGTGTTGGCGCGATTGACGCGACGCTGTTCGGCGAACACGGTCTTGGCGCTGTCGCGCACCAGGGCCTGCAGGTCGGCCGGCAGAGAGTCGAGCCAGCGCGCATTGACGCGGGTCGCTTTCGGCAGAAACCAATGGTTCGTCAGCGTCAGGTTTTTCGCCTGCTCGCCCCACTTGAATCCCTTGATTGAAAACACGTCCGCTTCGAGCGCGTCGATCAGGCCGGTCGATAGCGCGCTGTACTGCTCGGCATAGGCGAGCGGCGTTGGATTGGCGCCCAGCTGCTTCCAGAAATCGACCCAGATCTTCAATTCCGGCACACGGATCTTGAGACCCTTGAGATCGGCGAGGCTTGCGACCGGGCGCTTGGACAGCACGTGGCGAAAGCCGACTTCGCCGAAATCGACGAACTCGACGCCGGTCTTCGCGCGCGCAATTCGTGAGACTTCCTTGCCGATATCGCCTTGCAGGACTTTGTCCACATGCGCTTCGTCCCGGAAGATGAAACCCGGCGCACCACCGGTCGCCGCGATTTCAGGCGCGACCGCCTCTTCCGTATCGGGACCACCCGTCGTGACCTGCAGGGTTCCGAGCCGATTCTGCTCGATGAGCTGCGTATAGCTGCCGAGTTGGCTTGCCGGAAAATGCTGCGCGTCGATGCGGCCGCCGCTCTTCTCGTTGAGGACTTTCGCCCAGCTTTCAAACGCCATCGTCAACGGCGATCCGACCGCTTCAGAATGGCCCATCCTGCAGACGAATTTCTGCTGTGCATGAATGGACGGCGCTCCGAGCATCAGAATGCCCGCGCCGGCAAGTCCGGTACGCATAAGTTCCCGGCGCCCAATTCGGCTCTTCGCCATCGCTTTCCTCCCTTTGGGCCAGCTCTTAGGCTGGCGTTTTCGACCCACTATTGGCCAGAAAATATCATGCAATCGATTGCGGTCAACATGATTCTGCCTGCCAGTGATTCCATATATGGTTGCTCTTGAACGATGCAATCGATTGCGCGATATAACTCATATGGGCCAAGAAACGACCTTGCGCGACATTGCACGCGCGCTCGACCTGTCGACGTCAACGGTGGCGCGTGCCCTTGCCGATAGCCCGCAGATCAGCGAGCAGACCAAGGCGCGGGTGCGCACTTCCGCCGCGGAACTCGGCTATGTGGCTCATTCTGCCGCACGCGCAATGCGTCGTGGCCAATCGACGTTGATCGGGCTGATCATCCCCGACGTTCAGAATGAATTCTACGGCACGCTCGCCAAAGGTCTGGCCCAATGCTGCGAGAAGGCCGGCTTCCAGCTGTTGCTCGCTATAACCGAGGATGATCCGGATTCGGAAGAGCGCCACGTGCGAGGCCTGTCGGAAGCCCGCGCAGCGGGCATCGTGATCGTCCCTTCGCCGCGACCGCGCAAGGAAACTCTTGCGCTTCTTTCTCGTGGGCTTTGGGTCCAATTGATCCGGCGTATCGACGGCGTCGCTGCGCCGTGGTTCGGAATCGACGAAGAGGAAGCGCTGCGACGGGCGACCGCCCACCTGCTGTCCCTTGGCCATCGTCGCGTCGGCTATGTCGGTGGCACTCTAGATCTTTCGACGGGGCGAAGCCGCCTGGCTGGCTACCGCGCCGCCTATGCGGATGCTGGCCTGAAGCCGCCGGAAGAGCTTGTCCGTGTCGGACCGCCGCGCATGCAATTTGCCGCCGACGCATTCGACGATATTTGGTTCGGCCCGGACCGGCCGACTGCGATCGTTGCGGCCGGGGCTCGGTTGACGGCAGGAATTCTAGAGCGGATCGGCCGTATGAGTCTGAAGGTCCCCGAAGACATCTCGGTTGTTGGTTACGGCGATGCACCGTGGTGGAGTGCAAACTTGTCCACGGTCGGATTGCCGGTGCGCGAAGTGGCATTGGCATGCGGGGAATTTCTGCTTCGCCGCGTACGTGACAAAACCGCCGAAGTCGATGGAGGCTCTGTTGCGTATGCAGCCGTCCATGCGCCAACATTAATCTTGCGGGAAAGCACAAAGTCACCATCGAAACGTTAGTCGGTCGAAGCTTGCCCTGCATGGGCTATTGCTTGTTGTCTGACCACGTCGGATCAGCAGTGACAATTCTCGAAAATCGCCAAGTCATATTGCGATTGATGCGAGCCTCGAACCCAATACGAGCTGAAGGACGACGATTTCGACCAAACGGATCGACGACAGGCTTGGCTTCTCACTGTCCATTGACCCTACCTGCATTTTCATTGCCTATCCTGTTGACAACAGTTTCGAGCGGCACTAATTCATATAAGATGCTGAATAAACTTAGTAATCCGATGCCTGATGCCGCCCGTTATCCGAGCCTGGAGGGCCGGGTGGCAATAATCACCGGGGGTGCTTCGGGGATCGGCGAGGCGATCGTGCGGGCCTTCGCTGCCAATCGCACTCGAGTCATCTTCTTCGATATCCAGGACGAACCAGCCAGCAAGCTCATCCGCGAAATTGAAAGCGTGGGGCTCCCGGCACCGAACTACGTGCATTGCGATCTTACTGACATCGGGGCGTTCCAGTCCGCGATACGCGACGTCGGCGAGCGGATCGGCAATGTGACGATCTTCGTCAACAATGCCGCCAACGATTCTCGCCAGGCGTTTGCGGACGTAACCCCGGAAAGCTTCGATCGTTCAATCGAAGTCAACCTGCGTCCGCATTTTTTTGCCGCACAGGCCGTCGCCCCGCAAATGCGTGCCGCCGGCGGCGGCTCCATAGTCAACGTAAGCTCTGGCGCCTGGATCGGCGGCATTGCCGATCTGCAGGCCTATAGTGCCGCAAAGGCCGGGATCGTCGGCCTGACGAACTCGTTGGCCCGTCAGCTTGGCCCCGATCGCATCCGCGTCAACGCTCTGGCTCCCGGTGCCGTCATGACCGAGCGCCAGATGCGCCTTTGGCACACGTCGGAATCGACGACTGGCATTCTTGCCCAACAATGCATCCCGGAACTCGTTCTCGAACGGGATGTCGCGAATGCGGCCCTTTTCCTGGCTGCAGACGAAAGCCGATTGATCACCAAGCAGATGCTTTTCGTGAACGCTGGCCTGCGCTGAGAGGAGCTTGCGTGCCCACCCCCGCTCTCGCGAAACTCGGTCGTCGCATTCGCCTTGGCCTGGTCGGCGGTGGTGGCGGCGCTCTGATCGGCCCGGTCCATCGCGTTGCCGCCCGCCTTGACGAGTGCTTCGAGATCGTCGCAGGCACGCTTTCGTCCAATCCGGAGAAGTCGCTCGCCGAAGCCGTTCGCCTTGGCATTCCCCGCGGCTATGCCGACATGCCCGCGATGATCGCCGGCGAAGCGGCAAGGTCCGATGGCATCGAAGCTGTCGCAATCATGACTCCGAACGACAGCCACCACGAATTGGCTGCGGCATCGCTCGATGCCGGTCTTGACGTGATCTGCGACAAGCCTCTGACAAACGATCTCGTGTCCTCGCTTGATCTTGTCGCCCGCGCAAAGGCAAGAAAACGGCTGATTGCCGTCACGCACAACTATTCGGGCTACCCGATGATCCGCGAAGCGCGTGCGGCGATCGCGGCAGGCGAGATCGGTCCGCTGCGTGTCGTGCACGCCGCCTATGTGCAGGGTTCGCTCGGCACGCGTGTTGAAGACGATCCCGCGCAGATTCCCGACCGTCTGCGGTGGCGCCTCGATCCAAAGCGTGGCGGTCTCAGCCATGTGCTCGGCGATATCGGTACCCATGTGCACCAACTCGTCGGCTATGTCGCCGGGAAGCGGATCGAAGCAGTGCTCGCCGATGTTGGCGCCGCCATTCCCGGGCGGAGCGCGCACGATACGGCATCCGTAATCGTCCGGCTCGAAGGTGGAGCGCGCGGCGTTCTTTTCGTCACCAAGGCGGCGACTGGCGCCGAAAACGCCATTTCGATCGAGGCTTATGGCGAGGCAGGCGGCATCTACTGGCATCAAGCAGCGCTGAACGAGCTGCGCGTGATGCGCAACGCAAAGCCGGCCGAAATCCGCACGCGCGGCCTGCCGACGCTGCATCCACTCGCACGTGCGGCCGGCCGGATCCCGGCGGGGCATCCGGAAGCGTTCTTCGAAGCCTTCGCCAATATCTACCGGGATTTTGCCGAGCTTGTCGCGGCGCGTCGCACGGGCATGTCACCCGACCCGATGGCCACGACGATTCCAATGGCAGAAGATGGCGCAGACGGCATCGCTTTCGTCGAGGCATGCATCGCATCGACCGAGCAAGGAAAATGGGTCGATGTCCGGCGCGCCTGAGAAGGAGGCGAACATCAAGGCCGGCGCGACGATGTCCTTCGGATTGGCGATGAGATGCGCGGTACCGCTGGTCGATCGACGAAAGACGCCGAGTACGCGTTCCAGAGTCCCGACGTCCGGGACTGCGTCGCGTCAAATATTCGCCATGTCATTGAAACTGATGGTCGGAGCGAGAGGATTCGAA
This sequence comes from Tagaea sp., assembly GCA_044224405.1. Classification (GTDB taxonomy): domain Bacteria; phylum Pseudomonadota; class Alphaproteobacteria; order CACIAM-22H2; family CACIAM-22H2; genus Tagaea. Next base: position 254,695 of record JBGAKN010000007.1, read on the forward strand.
CCTCCGGCCCCTAGCTCCCGAAGCTAGTGCTCTACCAGGCTGAGCTACGCTCCGACCGATCGGGGCCGCCGGTATAGCCTTCCTGAGGGGGGCGTGCAAGCGCATCGATTGGGGCTGGCACGGGGGTTGCTGATATGGGGGAAACGGAGACGAGAATGACCGCCCCGAACATCCAGCAGGCCCGAGTTTCCCCGCAGGTCAGCGCCGCTTTCAGCGAGCCCGTGCGCCGTGGCCAGGCCGGCTTTGCAGAGCTTCTGGCGACCGCCAAACGCGAGAGCGGCCTCAAGGCGGATGCGCAGAATCCGCGCTCCAGCGCCACCGGGCTGTTCCAGTTCACCGAGCAGACCTGGCTCGACCTCGTGCGCCAGCATGGCGCCAGGCACGGGCTCGGCGATGCGGCCAAGAAGATCATGCGCGACCCCGCCACGGGGCGGAATGAAGTTCCTGCCGGCGAAGACCGCTCGGCAATTCTTGCCCTGCGCAAGGACCCCAAGGCCGCCGCCGCGATGGCGGGCGAACTCACGGCCCGGAACCGCAAGTCGCTCGCCGCCGCCCTCGGGCGCGAACCGACCTATCAGGAGGTCTACGCGGCCCACTTCCTCGGGGCGCGCGGCGCGGTGCGCCTCATCCAGGCATCGGAGGAAAAGCCCGAGACGCCGTCCAACCGGCTGATGCCGGTCGCGGCCAAGGCCAACCGCGCGGTGTTCCGCGATGCCGAAGCGAAGCGCTATCGCACGGCCGGCGAACTCGCCAAGCATCTGGAAGTGGCGCAACACGCCCCTGCCCCGGCCCGACCGACCGCGTCGGGAGCCGACTATCTCGACGGCCTCGCGCCGTCGCGCGCGACGCTCTCCGCGCAGCTCCAGGCGCAGATCGTCGCGAACGAAGGATAAGACTGTTTCTAGTAGGCGCGCTCGATCGCGAAATCGACGAGATCGACGAGCGCGCGCTTTTCCGGACCGTCGGGGAAGATGCCGAGCGCGTCGCGCGCGATGCGCCCGTAATGGCGCGCGCGCTCGATCGTGTCGTCGAGCGCCTTGTGCTTGCGCATCAGATCGATCGCGTGCGGCAGATCCTCGTCCTTCTGGTCGAGATCCTCGAGCGTGCGCCGCCAGAAAGCCCGCTCCGCCTCGTCGCCGCGCAGGAACGACAGTACGATCGGCAGCGTGATCTTGCCGTCACGGAAATCGTCGCCGACGTTCTTGCCCATCTCGGCGGCAGTGGCCGCATAGTCGAGCACGTCATCGACGAGCTGGAACGCGATGCCGAGATTGAGGCCGTAGGTCTCGAGCGCGTCCTCCTCGGCCTTGGGCCGTTCGGCGACGGCGGCACCCACGCGGCAGGCGGCGGAAAACAGCGCCGCGGTCTTCGCGCGGATCACTTCGAGATAGGCCTGCTCGGAGGTTTCGGTGTCGTTGGCGGTGGTAAGCTGGAGCACCTCGCCTTCGGCGATCACGGCCGAGGCGTTGGAAAGGATCGCGAGCACGGCGAGCGAACCGTCCTCGACCATCACCTGGAAGGCGCGGCTGAACAGGAAGTCGCCGACCAGCACGCTTGCCTTGTTGCCCCACACCGCGTTGGCGGTGGCGCGGCCGCGGCGCAGATCGCTCTCGTCGACGACGTCGTCGTGCAACAGCGTGGCGGTGTGGATGAACTCGACGCAGGCCGCGAGCTTGACGTGGCGCTGGCCGCGATAGCCGCACATGCGCGCGGCCGCGAGCGTGAGCATCGGGCGCATGCGCTTGCCGCCGGCGGCGACGATATGGCTGGCGAGCTGCGGAATCAGGTCGACGGACGAGTGCATGCGCTGCACGATCGTGTCGTTGACGGCCTTCACGTCGTCGCCGACGAGCGCCACCAGGGCCTGCAGCGCGTTCTTGGCTGGGCGCGGTGACCGTCCGCGTTCTCCCTCCAGATTGACGACAACTGCCACGTTGGAACCCCTCTTGCGCGCGATTTCAATGCTTTGTGCACCGTCCGGCTTGACCCGGACGGCCCGAGACCCGAGCATAGTCGGCGAGCGGCAGGAATCAAGCGCCGCAAGCGGCAAGGAGCCCCGAGCGGACATGCGCGAGATCCTGCGCACCAACGATCCCGTCCTGCTTTCGTTCGTCGAGGCGCTGCTGGCCGACGCGCGCATCGGATACCTCGTGCTCGACAGGCATACGGCCGCGATCGAAGGCTCGATCCTCGCGATCCCGCGGCGCGTCGTCGTCGAGACCGACGACGGCGCACGCGCGCAGGCGCTCGTCGACGCGGCGCTGCAATGAGCGCATCCGCGAACGCCAGCGTCACGACCGACGACGCGCTGCTGGGCGGGCGCGTGCGCCTGCGCCAACCGGCCGACGGCTACCGGACCGCCATCGATCCGGTCCTCCTCGCCGCCGCATGCGGAAGCAATGCCGATACCGCCCTCGATCTCGGCTGCGGAGCCGGCGCAGGGAGCCTTGCCCTTCTGGCCCGGCTGCCGCAGGTGCGCGTCACCGGCATCGAGATCGACGCGGGACTTGCCGCGCTGGCGCAGGACAACGCGGCGGCAAACGGCTGGGCCGAACGCTTCACCGCCATCGCGGGCGATGTCGCCCGTCATGCCACCGCCGGCTTCGATCTTGCCTTCTGCAATCCGCCCTATCTCGACGCCGCACGGGCCGATCCCTCGCCCGATCCCGACAAGCGGCGTGCCGATGTGGAAGGCGAGTTGCCGCTCGCCGGCTGGGTCGCGGCGGCGCTGCGCGCGCTCAAACCGCGCGGCACGCTCGTCTTCGTGCAGCGCGCCGACCGGCTCGCCGATCTGCTCGCCGCACTCGAAGGGCGCGCGGGCGAGATCGTCGTGTTCCCGCTCTGGCCGCGCGCCGGCATGCCGGCCAAGCGCATCCTCGTGCGCGCGCGCAAGGGCGTGCGCACGCCGCTGGTGCTCGCCGCCGGTCTCGTGCTGCACGAAGCGGACGGGCGTTTCACGCCGCAGGCCGACGCGATTTTGCGCGACGGCCAGGCGCTGGCGCTGGTATAGCTCGCGACGATGGATCTGCGCGCTACCCTCGAACGGATGGTCGGCCGCACGCCCGCGCCGAGCGTGGCGGTCGTGCGCCTGCAGGGCCCGATCGGCATGGGCGGACGGCGCGGGCTGTCGATCGAACGTCTTGCCGCCCCGCTCGAACGCGCCTTCGACATGTCCGGCATTTCGGCGGTCGCTTTGGTGATCAACTCGCCCGGCGGATCGGCCGCGCAATCGGCGCTGATCGCATCGCGCATCCGCGCGCTGGCGGACGAGAAGAAGCTGCCGGTCTACGCCTATGTCGAGGACGTGGCGGCATCGGGCGGCTACTGGATCGCGTGCGCGGCCGACGAGATCGTGGCTGACGCCAATTCCATCGTCGGTTCCATCGGCGTGATCGCCGCGAGCTTCGGCTTCGAGGATCTGATGCGCCGCATCGGCGTGCGCCGGCGCCTCTACACGGCCGGTACGCGCAAATCCCTGCTCGATCCCTTCGGCCCCGAGAAGCAAGAGGACGTCGAGCGGCTGCGCGCCCTGCAGGACGAGATCCACGCAAATTTCCGCAACTGGGTTTCGCTGCGCCGCGGCGCGAAACTGCCGGTATCGCGCGACGCGCTGTTCACCGGCGAATTCTGGACGGGTGCACGTGCCCGCGATTTCGGCCTGATCGACGCGCTGGGCGATGCGCGCGGAGACCTGCGCCGGCGCTTCGGCGAGAAAGTGCGCTTTCGCGGCGTTTCGGTCGGCGGCCGCTCGCTGCGCGGCCTGCTCGGCCTTGCGCGCGCCGACGGCGCCTGGCCCGACGACCTTGTCGATTCCCTCGAGACGCGCGCGATCTGGGCGCGCTACGGTCTCTGACAGATGGGCTTTTCCTTCGCCAAACTGTTCCTGCTGATTCTCGTGCTCGCCGTCGTGTGGTTCGGCTGGCGCTATTTCCGCATTCGCGAAAAGGAAGCCGATATCGCGGCCGAGCGCATGCGCCAGGGCGGCGTCGCCAAGGCGGCGCTCAAGGAAGACGCCGAGACGATGGCGCCCTGCCGCGTCTGCAAGACCTATATCTCCACGAGCAGCGCCCCCTGCGCGCGCGCCGACTGCCCGCAGCGCTAGACCGAAAAAATGACGAGACGGGAGAAGACGGTCGCGTGACCGTCTCATTTTACAAGTCTTTGACAAGTAAAGTGTTTTTGACTTGGTGGAGACAGGTGACGGGCTCATTTTTCGTCTCATGTAGTCCGCAATATTTCCTTTATTAGATTTTATATCCTAATTTAAATCACGCCACTTTGCAATCGGCAATTCAGCCGCGCGCCGATCGGCGGAACGAAACTTGGATTTTCGTCGAACGCCAGGTTCTAAGCCGATCGAAGATTCAGGTCTGCGTCGCCGCCGCAGGCGCTGGCTCTCGGGTCAGCTTCGACAACTCGACAAAGCCGATCGGCGGAACGGTCAGCCAAGGCAGCGTGAACACGCGCTTTGCCAGGCCGGCGGCCATGCGTTCGATCTGCTTGCGTTCGCCTGCCAACCGCGCCTTCAGCAAGGGATCACGCGTGCCGGCCGCCAGAACACTCTTGTTGAGCACCCAGGCATAAGGCTCGACGCGCGCGCGTCGCAGATCTTCCTGCAGTGCGGCGGCTTGCGATACGGGGGTCACTTCCGGGAGCGTCACCAGGATGATCTTGGTGTACGCGGCATCCTGCAAGCGCATCAAGGGCGTAACGACACGCGCGCTTCCGTGCCCCTCGAACTCACGCATCATTTGCCGGTGGTAGGCGCCTGTCGCATCCATCAGCAGCATCGAATGTCCGGTCGGGGCGGTATCGAGCACCACGAACGCGCTGCGTGCCTCGCCGACGATGCGCGAGAATGCATGGAAGACCGCAACCTCTTCGGTACACGGGGAGCGCAGGTCTTCGAGAAGAAGCGCCTGTTCCTGTGCGTCAAGGCTGCGCGACTTGGCGGCCATGATCTTGTCGATGTAGCGCTGGGTCTCGACCTTCGGGTCGATTCGACTGACCTGCAATCCAGGCACCTCGCCATCCAGCGTCGCGGCGAGGTGCGCGGCCGGGTCGGTGGTGCTCAAATGCACGGTCTTGCCACGCTGGATCAGCCCCAGTGCCAGCGCAACCGCGATCGTCGTCTTGCCGACACCGCCTTTGCCCATGACCATGATCAATCCGTGCCCTGCAGCCGCCAATTCGTCAGCAAGTACGGAGAGCCTCTGGACTTGGTCGGAGCGCTGAACGTCTGCGACCTGCAAAGGTTCAATGGCCGGTGCCTCCGATGTCAGCAGCGCACGCAGTGCCGGCAGGCCGACCGTGTCGAAAGCCCGCAACGATACCTGATCTTGCGGCAAGTCCTGCAGCGACCGGGGCATCTCATCCAGCGCCGATCGCCCCAAATCCTCGATGGCACGGGCGACTGCGTCGCTGCGGTCACTGGCGCGGAAAACCCCGTTGATTGCGAGGCGTTGTTTGTTCAAACCTAGATCACGTAACTCCTCCGACGTGCGCGAAGCTTCGCCGATGGCCCCCTTGTCGGGTCGTGTGACCAGGATCACGGTGGTCAGGGCCGGGTCACTCAGGGCCATCAGCGCTGCCTTGAAGCGCTCCTCCTGCATCTTCAGCCCCGAGTGCGGCCCCAGGCACGAAGCACCGCGATCGTTACCCTCCAGGAACCCGCTCCACGCCTTGGGCAGGCTGAGCAAGCGCAAGGTATGGCCGGTTGGCGCGGTGTCGAAGACGATGTGGTCGAAGCGGCCGGTATCGGACAGCAGGGTGGCGAACTCGTCGAAAGCCGCGATCTCCGTGGTGCAGGCTCCGGAGAGTTGTTCGCGGACGGTCGAGAGTTCGGCATCGCTTGCAGTGGCACTCATCTGCGCCAGGACCCGCTGTCTATAGGACTCGGCGGCGTTGTCCGGATCGATATTCAAGACCCAAAGCCCGGGAGCACCGGGCACTCGCGTCGGAGTGTTGCGGAGCTCAACCCCGAGCATCTCGTCCAGATTCGAAGCCGCATCCGTGCTTACCAGAAGCACCTTTTTGCCCGCATCGGCGAGCATCAGCGCAGTAGCAGTCGACAGTGACGTCTTTCCGACACCGCCCTTGCCCGTGAAGAACAGATGCCGGGTCGGATGGTTTAGGAATCCGATGGGATTGGTCATCTCGACTTTCAGTTACTCGAAGAACTGACCTGCCCGAAGCCAGGAGCCAAACTGGATGAGAGGTTACTGCATCTCCGGTTTCGATTCGAGCGGCTGAATCGCGCCCAATGCAACATGAGCCCGTAGCCAACCGACGCATCGATCGTCGGGGCATGATGCCGGCCTTGCGCCACTCTTCCCGGCAGCCCATTCTTGGCCTCGTCGTCACGCCATCCGATAAGGGAGAAAACCCATGATGCGTCGTGCGTTTCTTGCCACCGCAGGCGCCGGCCTCGCGGTCGCGGCCACCGGCCTTTCGCCTGCCCGAGCCACCACGCCGGCCGGATTCCGCGTCACCTATTTCGATGTCCGCCCGAAGGAAGGTCGCCGTGCCGGCTCGCGCGACGTGGCCGCCGCGGGCGACGGCACAATGTGGTTCTGCGGCCAGCGCAACGGCACGCTCGGCCGGCTCGATCCCGCGACGGGCAATTTGCGCGTCGTGGCGCTGGGCCAGAATTCGGCGCCACACGGCGTCGTCCGCGGCCCCGACGGGGCCGCTTGGGTCACCGACGGCGGGCTCAACGCCATCGTGCGCGTCGATGCAGGCTCGCACGAGGTGCGCAGGTGGAATCTGCCCGGGAAATTCCCCAACGCGAATCTCAACACCGGCGTTTTCGATGCCTCCGGCACGCTGTGGTTCACGGGGCAGAACGGCGTCTACGGGCGCTTCGCTCCGGCGGCCGAACGCATGGACGTGTGGGAAGCGCCGCGCGGTGCCGGCCCCTACGGCATCACGCGCACGCCGCAGAACGGCATCTGGTACGTGTCGCTCGCGGGCAACCATCTCGCCCAGATCGAGGATCTCGTGTCGGGCCGCGTGCGCATCGTCGAACCGCCCACGCCACGCCAGGGCGCACGGCGTGTCTGGAGCGACAGCGCCGGGCGGCTATGGATCAGCGAATGGAACAGCGGAAACGTTTCGATGCATGATCCACGCGACGGATCCTGGAAGGTCTGGCGCCTGCCGGGTGACCGGCCGCGCGCCTATTCGGTGTGGGTCGATCCGTCGGACAAGGTGTGGCTCACCGATTTCGCCGCCAATGCCGTCGTGCGCTTCGATCCCGCCGACCAGCGCTTCACCAGTTTCGAATCCGACAAGTCGGATGCCAACGTGCGCCAGATGGCGGGGCTCGACGGCGAGGCGTGGGGCGGCGAGAGCGGCAACGACCGCCTCGTGCGCATCCAGTACGGCGTGTGACGAAGACGGCGTACTTCGCCGCGTTCCTGTTCCTGGCGGCGGCTGCCCCGGCCGCCGCACAGGACGGGCGCGCGGCGTTCGCGGCGCGCTGCGCGTCCTGTCACTCGGTCGAAGCGGATGCGCCCGAGCGGCCCGGCCCGAATCTGGGCGGGCTGATGGGCCGGCCGATCGGAGGTGACCCGCAGTTCGACTATTCACCCGCCCTGCGCCGGGCACGCGCGGCCGCACTGAAATGGGATGCCGAGCGACTTGCCGCCTTCCTCGAAGATCCGGAAGAGATGTTTCCCGGCCTGTGGATGGGCGGAAACGGACTGCGCGATACGGATGCGCGCGCCGCCGTCGTTTCGTATCTGCGCGGGATCGTGCGCTAGGCCCGCGGCACTGCCACCGACGATGCCGAACATGGATGCCGTACAACATGGATGACATACATAAGTGCGGATGCCGCCCTGATGGTATCCGCTCCGATTGCGGCATTGCCGGCGCCGTTGGCGCTGGAGCACAAGCGCAATCGCCGAAGAACGGGCGATTCGGCCGCCTCTCGCGATCGCCCCGCGGGACGATCGCGAAAGCGGTTCGTATGCCAGTCAACTCTTTTAGTAGTATATTTATAGATATATATCATGAAAATTGTCTTTCGACTTTCCTGCCGACCGTTCGCCCCCGACGCGGACCGAAGGCCGTCGTTGCGGCACCAGCCCGGCTTTGCGAAAATGCGCGGGAAGCGTATCGGGGGTGGAAATGGCACGCACGCCGTTCAACGAAAGCCACAGCGGCTTCGCCGGGCGCCTGAGCGACATGGCGATGGCGTCGCTGTTCGCAAACTGGGTCGAACTTCGACGGGCGGCCAGCGGCCGCCTTCCCGACTACCGCGACTTCGATCCGTTCCGGTTCGCCGCATTGATGCCAAATCTCCAGGTCTTCGAGCGAACGCCGGACGGGCGCTGGCGCCAGCGCCTCGTCGGCGAGACGGCGGCCGACTATATCGGCGCCAACAACAAGGGGCGCTTTCTCGACGAGATCGTCCAGGCCGAGCATCTGGCCGAGCGCGTCGCGCATCTCAACCTTGCCGTCGACGAGGGCCTGCCGGGAGCGTCGCGCGGACTGTTGTCGCGGCCGTCGACCGAGGTCGATGTCTTCAAGCGGCTGCTGCTGCCCTTCGCGCCCGACGTCGTGGTCAGTTACATCGTGTTTTCGCGCTTGCGGGACACGCCCGGCCTGCCGGCCGGCGCCGACCGGATGCAGACGGTCTGGGCCACCGCGGCCGACGTCGCCTGAACCCTCAGCGGATCTTGCCGCGCGCGGCGACCGGCCACACGCCCACGAGCTTGCCGCCCGAGACGACGAAATACTCGTCGTGCAGGTTGATCGTCGTGTCGCCATGGCCGGGGATCAGATGGACCTTGTCGCCCAGCTTCGGCCGTTCGCCGCCGCCCGCGCGCGCGAGCTTGCCGTGCTCGTCGCCGCCGAACGCGAATTTCCAGCCCGGCAGATCGCGCAGCTCCGGCATGCCGCCGTCGACCGAAATCGTCTTCAGGCCCGCGTCGACGACGAAGCGGTCCTCGGTCGGCAGGCTCATCACCGTCGCCAGCACGCTCAGCGCCTGCTCGAACGTCACGAACGGGCCGCCGTCTTCGCCGCCCGCGTCGCGGTACTCCTTGTCCATGAAAATGTAGGTGCCGCACTGCCACTCGGTGTAGCCGGCCGACGCCTGGAAATTGAACGTGCCGGTACCCGCACCCGAGATGATCGCCGGCACCAGCCGCGCTTCGGCGAAGGCCGCGCGGAAGGCGGCGAGCTTCGCGTTCGCGGCATCGGCCGCGGCCCGGCGCTGCGCCCATCCGGCGACGTGCTGGATCGAGCCGTGATAGGCCTGCAGCCCGTCGAAATGCAGGCCATCGATATGCGTGACCAGCCGGCCGAGTTCGGCCGCCGCGCGCGGATCGGCGATGCCGGTGCGCGCCTGCCCAAGGTCGCAGTCGACCAGCACGCCCAGCGTGACGCCGGCCGCGCGTGCCGCCTTGCCGAGCCAGGCCGCCGCTTCCGCGTTGTCAACGACGGTACGGATCTTCGCGAGACGCGCGAGGCCGGCAAGGCGCGCGAGCTTCCCCCGCCCGACGATCTCGTTGGTGACGAGGATGTCATGTATGCCGCCGGCAACCATCACTTCGGCCTCACCGACCTTCTGGCAGCACAGGCCGACGGCGCCGGCGGCGACCTGTCGGCGGCCGAAGATCGGCGACTTGTGGGTCTTGGCGTGCGGGCGCAGCGCGATGCCCGCCGCCCGCGCGGCGGCAGCCATCTTCTCGATGTTCCGGGTCACGGCGTCGAGATCGACGACCAGGGCGGGCGTATCGAGATCGGCGATATCGGTACCGGGCAACGGCTGCAGCATGCGACTCCTCGGGCTTCCTCCGCGAACTTTGCGCTCCCTGTGCCGGCCTTGCCAAGCGGGCGTTGATTCCGTTGCCCGGCTTTGTCACATTGCTGCCACGCGCCGACCCCACCCTGGGAGCATGAAAACAATGAAAAATCTGGCTCTTGCCGCGACGATCGCAACCGCACTCGCGAGCGCCCCCGCCCTCGCCCAGAACGCCCCGGCCGTCCTGTTCGACGTCGGTGGCAAGTTCGACCGCTCGTTCAACCAGGCCGCCTACGACGGCGCCGAGCGGTACAAGAAGGAAACCGGCCAGACCTATTCCGAGTTCGAGGTGCGCAACACCGCCGAACGCGAACAGGCGATCCGCAACCTCGCGCGCCGCGGCGCCTCGGTGGTCGTGGCCGTGGGCTTCAACAACCGCTCGGCGGTCGAGACGGTGGCCAAGGAATTCGCGAACGTGAAATTCACGCTGATCGACAGCGTGGTCGAGCTGCCCAACGTCCAGTCGATCGTCTTCCGCGAGCACGAAGGCTCGTTCCTCGTGGGCATGGCGGCCGCACTCGCGTCGAAATCCGGCAAGGTCGGGTTCGTCGGCGGCATGGACATCCCGCTGATCCGCAAATTCTACAAGGGCTACGAAGAGGGCGCCAAATACGCCAAGCCGACGGTCGAGGTCTTCATGAACATGACCGGCACGACGCCGGCCGCGTTCAACGACCCCACGCGCGGCGCCGAACTCGCGCGCGGCCAGTTCGACCGCGGCGTCGATGTCGTCTACGCGGCTGCGGGCGCCACCGGCCTCGGCGTCTACCAGGCCGCGAAGGACGCGAACCGCCTCGCCATCGGCGTCGACAGCAACCAGAACCACCTGCACCCGGGCACGATGCTGACCTCGATGATCAAGCGCGTTGACGTCGCGGTCTACAACGCGATGATTCAGGCGCGCCAGGGTACGTGGAAGGCGGGCGTCAGCGTCCTCGGCCTCAAGGAAGAGGGTGTGGGTTGGGCGGTCGATGACGCCAACCGCGCGCTCGTTCCGGCCGACATGGAGAAGAAGATCAACGACGCGCGCGCGGCGATCATCGCCGGCAGCGTCAAGGTCACGGACGTCACGGCCCAGCGCTAGGCGCATGGACGGCGTACCCGCTCTCGCCCTATCGGGCGTCGACAAGCATTTCGGGAGCGTGCACGCCAACCGGTCCGTCGATCTTTCCGTCGCCAAGGGCTCGATCCACGGCATCGTGGGCGAGAACGGGGCCGGGAAATCGACGCTGATGGGGATCGTCTACGGCTATTTCCGGCCCGACAGCGGCACCATCGCGGTCGACGGCAGGACAGTCGACATCGCCTCGCCGCAGGATTCGATCCGGGCAGGCATCGGCATGGTCCACCAGCACTTCATGCTGGTGGAGACCTTCAGCGTCCTCGAGAACATCCTGCTGGGGGCCGAAGGCGGCGTGCTGCTTGCTCGCGGCGAGGCGACGGCGCGCGCGGGCCTCGCGAAGCTGATGGCCGATTATTCGCTCGAGGTCGATCTCGACGCGAAGATCGCCGATCTGGACGTGGGCGCGCAGCAGCGCGTCGAGATCCTGAAGGCGCTCTATCGCGGGGCGCGCATCCTGATTCTCGACGAGCCGACCGCCGTGCTGACGCCGCAAGAGGCCGAAGGGCTGTTTGCCCTGCTCGCGCGCTGGCGCGACCAGGGCAAGACCGTGCTGCTCATCACGCACAAGCTCAAGGAGATCCTCACGATCACCGACCGCGTCACGGTGATGCGGCAGGGCGCCGTCGTCGCCACGCGGCCGACCGCGACGACCACGCAGGAGGAACTCGCCGAACTGATGGTCGGCCGGCACGTGCTGCTGCGCGTGGCCAAGACCGAGGCGAAGCCGGGCGCCGAAGTGCTGCGCGCGGATAATCTCCGCCATGTCGACGCGCGCGGAGTGGAGCGCCTGCGCGGCGTCTCGTTCGCCGTGCGCGCGGGCGAGATCGTCGGCATCGCGGGCGTCGCCGGGAATGGCCAGAGCGAGTTGCTCGAAGTACTCGCCGGGCTGCGGACGCTGCAGGGCGGGCGCATCCTCTACAAGGGTGCACCGCTGCCGGCACCGGGCAGTGCGGTTGCGTGCAAGGCCGCGCGCGTCGCGCGCATCGCGCACGTGCCTGAGGACCGACTGCGCATGGGTCTCGTCGTCAGCTACGCCGCGAGCGAGAGCGCCATCCTCGGCTATCACGACGACGCCGATCTGGGCGCGGGCCCGCTGCTGTCGGGCCGCGCGGCGACCCGGCGCACGCAGCGGCTGATGGAATCCTACGACGTGCGCCCGGCTTTGCCCGCACTGCGCAGCGGGAACTTCAGCGGCGGCAACCAGCAGAAGATCGTGCTCGGCCGCGAGATCGACCGCGATCCCGATCTGCTGCTCGTCGGTCAGCCGACTCGCGGCGTCGATATCGGCGCCATCGAATTCATCCATCGCCGGCTCGTGGCGCTGCGCGATGCGGGCAAGGCGATCCTGCTCGTGAGCTGCGAGCTCGACGAGATCCTGGGCCTCGCCGACCGCATCCTTGTGATGTTCGACGGCCGTATCGTCGGCGAGATGTCCCGCGCCGAGGCGGATGAACGGCGCATCGGACTGCTGATGGCGGGCTCGTTCCCGGCGGCAGCCGAATGAGCGGCACCGACCGCCTGCCGCGCTGGGTCGATCTCGGCCTGCTGCCGCTCGCCAACCTGCTCGTGGCGCTGCTGCTTTCTTCGCTCGTGCTGCTGGCGATCGGCGAGAACCCGCTCGCGGCAATCGCCGTGCTCGCGAACGGGGCGGTGGGCTATCCGGAGGCCTGGGGCTATACGCTCTATTACGCGACGAATTTCGTGTTCACCGGCCTCGCCGTCGCCGTCGCGTTCCATGCGGGCCTGTTCAACATCGGCGGCGAGGGACAGGCCTATGTCGCGGGCCTCGGGCTGTCGCTCGTCTGCCTGTTCCTCGACGGCCTGCCGCCGCTCGTTGTCATGACGCTCGCCGTGCTTGCGGCTGCCGCGTTCGGCGCCGCATGGGGCGCGGTTCCCGGCTGGCTGCAGGCGCGTCGCGGCAGCCACATCGTCATCACGACGATCATGTTCAATTTCATTGCCGCCGCGCTGATGACCTACCTGCTGACGAACGTGCTGCTCGATCCGACGCACGGCTCGCCCGAATCGCGCCGTTTCGCCGCGCACTCGACGCTGTGGTCGATGCAGGAGATGCTCGGCTGGTTCGGCATCGCAGCACCGCGCTCGCCGCTCAACGCGGCATTCTTTCTCGCTCTCGCGGCGGCGGGAATCGTCTGGGTCTATGTCTGGCACAGCCGCGCGGGCTATGCACTGCGCACCGTGGGCAGCAACGAACAGGCCGCACGCTATGCCGGCATCGATCCCGCGCGCACGATCGTGATCGCGATGGCTGTCTCGGGTGCGCTCGCTGGCCTGATGGCGGTCAACGAGCTGCAGGGCGCGCAGCAGCGCCTGCTGCTGTCCTTCACCGGCGGCTACGGCTTCGTGGGCATCGCGGTCGCGCTCATGGGGCGCAACCATCCGCTCGGCATCTGCCTCTCCGCCCTGCTGTTCGGCGCGCTCTACCAGGGCGGGGCGGAACTCGCCTTCGAGATCCGCACAATCAACCGCGACCTCGTCATCGTCATGCAGGGGCTGATCATCCTGCTGTGCGGCGCGCTCGAGAACATGTTCCGGCCCGCCCTCGCCGCGCTGTTCGCGCGGACGCAGGCATCGTGATGGAAGACCAGATCGCGCAGATCGTCTCGCTGCTCGCCTCGACGGTCCGGCTTGCCGTGCCGCTGGTGCTGGCCGCCCTCGCCGGGCTGTTCGCCGAGCGCTCGGGTGTCGTGGATATCGGCCTCGAAGGCAAGATGCTCGTCGGCGCGTTCGCCGCCGCCTGCGCCGCGCACTGGCTCGGTTCGCCGTGGCTTGGCCTTGTCGCCGCACTCGCCGTTTCCGTCGCCTTCGCGATGGTGCATGCCTTCGCATGCGTCACTCATCGCGGGAACCAGGTCGTCGCCGGCATGGCGATCAACGTGCTCGCCGTCGGCCTCACGGTCGTGCTCGCCTATGCGTGGTTCGAGGAGGGCGGCAACACGCCCGCCCTACCCGATCCCGCGCGCTTCCGCCCGATCGAACTGCCCTTCGCCGGCGCACTGGCGCAGGTACCGGTGCTGGGACGCATCTATGGTGGGCTCGTCTCCGGACACAATGCGCTTGTCTATCTGACCGTGCTGCTGATCCCCGCCGTCTCGTTCATCGTGTTCCGCACGCGCTTCGGCCTGCGCCTGCGCGCGGTCGGCGAGAACCCGCACGCGGTCGATACGGCAGGCATTTCAGTAGCGTTCCTGCGCTACCGCGCCATGCTCGCCTGCGGCATGCTGTGCGGCACGGCCGGCGCCTATCTCGCGATCGCGCAGTCGGCCTCGTTCCAGCGCGAGATGACGGCCGGGCGCGGGTTCCTCGCGCTTGCCGCGCTGATCTTCGGCAAATGGATGCCGGTGCCCACGGTGCTGGCCTGCCTGCTTTTCGCGTTCGCCGACGCGGCGCAGAGCCGCCTGCAGGGCGTGGCCCTGCCGGGGATCGGCGTCGTTCCGGTGCAGGCGATCCAGGCCTTGCCCTATATACTGACGGTACTGCTGCTGGCCGGATTCGTCGGCCGGGCCGTGGCACCGAAGGCAAGCGGCATCGCGTACGTGAAGGAGAAGTGAGTTTGGCAAGCCCGCACGACGCGGCCGCCTATCTGAAGACGAAGCTCGGCGCGCGACGCCCGCGCGTGGGCATCGTGCTCGGCTCCGGTCTCGGCCCGCTCGCCGACCGGATCGAAGATGCGGTAGCGGTTCCCTATTCCGAAATTCCGGGCTTCCATGTCTCCACTGTCGCGGGCCATGCCGGCCGGCTGGTCGCGGGCACGCTTGCCGGCGTGCCGGTCGCCTGCCTGCAGGGCCGCGTGCATCTCTACGAAGGGATCGAGCCGGCGGCGGTCAAGCAGCCGATCCGCACGCTGAAGGCGCTGGGCGTCGACCGGCTGGTGCTGACCAACGCGGCCGGCAGCTTCCACCGATCGAGCGACGAAGGCTCGCTCGTGCTGCTCAACGACCATATCGCCTGGGCGGGGTTGAGCCCGCTTGTCGGCCCGAACGACGACGAATGGGGCCCGCGCTTCTATCCGATGACGGATGCCTACGACGCGGCCTTCCGCACCGTGCTGCGCGAGACCGCCGCCCGGCTCGGGATCGCGCTGCCCGAGGGCGTCTATGCCTGGTATCTCGGCCCCAATTTCGAGACGCCGGCCGAGATCCGCGCGCTGCGCACGCTGGGAGCCGATGTCGTCGGCATGTCGACGGCACCCGAAGTGATGGTCGCCCGCCATTGCGGCCTGCGCGTGGCGGCGATCAGCGCCATCACCAATCTCGTCGCCGGCATGCGCGAGGGCCAGCATCTGTCGCACGACCACACGCAGGCGATCGCCGCGCGCATCGGCAAGGACCTGTCGGCCCTGCTTCTGGCCGCCCTTCCGGAGCTCGCATCATCATGACTGACGCGAACGCCGCAAAGCGCATCCTGCCGCTCGTCGATCTTACCAGCCTCAACGACGTGGACGACGCGGCATCGACGGCCAACCTCTGCGCGCGCGCCGTCACGCCGCACGGGCCCGTCGCGGCCGTGTGCCTGTGGCCGAAATTCGTGCCGCAGGCCAAGGCGGCCCTCGCGGGCACGAAGGTGCGCATCGCCACCGTCGTCAATTTCCCCTCGGGCAGCGAGCTGCGCCCGGTCGTGCTGCCGGCGATACGCCAGGCGATCGCCGACGGCGCGGACGAAATCGATCTCGTCTTCCCCTATGTCGAATGGCTGCGCGGCGAAAAGGTCAAGGCCGCCACGATGGTGGCCGCGGTCAAGGCCATCTGCGGGCCGAAGATCCCGCTGAAGGTGATCCTCGAGAGCGGGCACTTCACCGACATGGCCCGCCTTGCCGGCGCCTGCGCCGAAGTGATCGACGCGGGCGGCGACATGCTGAAGACGTCAACCGGCAAGATCGCGACCGGCGCCACGCCGGAAGCCGCGCGCGTGCTGCTCGAATCCGCACGCAAGGCACCGCGCGAGATCGGCGTGAAGATATCCGGCGGCGTGCGCAGCCTCGCCGATGCGCGAATCTATCTCGATCTCGCCGACAGGATCCGCGGCGCCACCTGGGTGCGCCCCGAGACGTTCCGCTTCGGCGCGTCGGGACTGCTCGATGCCCTTCTTGCGGCACTCGACGGTGGCCCGGCCGCCGCAGGCACGCAAGGCTACTGATCCGATGCTACCGCAGGAACTGATCCGCCGGAAACGCGACGGCGCGCGCCTTTCGGACTCCGAGATCGAATTACTGGTCGCCGGCATCGCCGACGGGCATGGGCTCAGCGACGCGCAGGTCGGCGCGCTCGCCATGGCGCTGTTCCTGCGCGGGATCGACCGCAGCGAATGCATCGCGTTGACCCGCGCGATGACGTGCTCGGGCGACGTGCTGTCGTGGAAATCCGAAAGTCTGCCCGGCCCGGTCGTCGACAAGCATTCGACCGGCGGCGTGGGCGACAAAGTGAGCCTGATGCTCGCCCCATGGGTCGCGGCGTGCGGCGGCTTCGTGCCGATGATCTCGGGGCGCGGGCTCGGGCACACGGGCGGCACGCTCGACAAGCTCGAAAGCATCCCGGGCTACGACGCCAAGCCCGACAACGCGCGCTTCCGGCGCACGGTGCGCGAGGTGGGCTGCGCCATCATCGGGCAGACCGCCAATCTCGCACCCGCCGACAAGCGCCTCTACGCGATCCGCGACGTGACGGCGACGGTCGAATCCGTCGGCCTCATCACCGCCTCGATCCTGTCGAAGAAGCTCGCCGCCGGTCTCGATGCGCTGGTGATGGACGTGAAATTCGGTTCCGGTGCTTTCATGGCCGAGTTCCCGCGCGCGCGCGAACTCGCGCAATCCATCGTCGATGTGGCCAACGGCGCCGGCCTCAAGACGCGCGTCGTGCTCACCGACATGGACAGCCCGCTCGGGTCGACCGCCGGCAACGCGCTCGAAGTGCGCGAGGCGATCGCCTATCTGAAGGGCGAACGCAACGCACGCCTGCACGAATGCACACGCACGCTTGCCGTCGAGATGCTGGACCTGTCCGGCGTCGCGTCACGTGCGGCTGCAACGGCGAAACTCGACGCTGCCCTCGCCTCGGGTGCCGCCGCCGAGCGTTTCGCGCGCATGGTCGCAGCGCTTGGCGGGCCGACCGACCTGCTCGAGCGGCCCGACGCATACCTCGCCAGGGCGCCGATCGTGCGGGCGGTGATGCCGGCGCAGCCCGGCCATGTCGCGTCCATCGCCACGCGCGCGGTCGGCGTCGCCGTGCTGGAACTGGGCGGCGGACGCACAGATCCCGCCGCCGCTATCGACCCGGCCGTGGGGTTCGAGCGGCTGGCACCGCTGGGCGCACCGGTCGGCCCGGACCGGCCGCTGGCCGTGATGCATGCGCGCGACGAAGCATCGGCCGAGCAGGCTGCGCGTACGCTGCAGGCGGCCTATAATGTCGCCGACGCATCCGTGCCCGCCGGGCCGGTGATCCGCGAAACGCTGGGAGCCTGAACATGGCCCGCGCCTTCGTCCTCGTGATGGATTCCTTCGGCATCGGCGCCACGCCCGATGCCGTGCGCTTCGGCGACACGGGTGCCGATACCTGGGGCCATATCCGTGCGGCGCACGCCCCGCACGTGCCCAACCTCGTGCGGCTCGGCCTCGATGCCGCGCACGCGACGGCGACCGGCGCTTCCTATGCGGGTCCGGCGCCCGAGGGCTGGCATGGGGCGGCCCGCGAGCGTTCGCGCGGCAAGGACACGCCGTCGGGGCATTGGGAAATGGCGGGCGTGCCCGTATCGTTCGACTGGGGCTATTTCCCCGAGAAGGTGCCATGCTTTCCCGCCGAACTGACCGACGGGCTTGTCCGGCGCTGCGGGCTGCCGGGCGTGATCGGCAACCGGCATGCCTCGGGCACCGTGATCCTCGACGAACTGGGTCTCGAACACATCGCGACGGGAAAACCCATCGTCTACACCTCGGCCGACAGCGTATTCCAGATCGCGGCGCACGAAACGCATTTCGGGCTGGAACGTCTGCTCGACGTCTGCAAGGCCGCGTTCGAACTGGTGCGTCCGTACAATATCGGTCGCGTCATCGCGCGCCCCTTCACGGGCGAGGCGCCCGGCGCATTCAGGCGCACGGGCAACCGCAAGGACTATGCGATCTCGCCGCCCGAACCCACGCTGTTCGACCGGCTGGTCGCGGCCGGGCGCGAGACCATCGCCATCGGCAAGATCGGAGACATCTACGCCCATCATGGCACGAAGCGCGAAGTGAAGGCCGACGGCAATGAAGCGCTGATGGACCGCACGATGGAGGCGCTGGCATCCGCGCCCGACGGTAGCCTGACGATGACCAACTTCGTCGATTTCGACCAGCTCTACGGCCACCGCCGCGACGTGCGCGGCTATGCCGCCGCACTCGCCGCGTTCGACGCACGGCTGCCGGCGGTGCGCGCGGCGCTAAAGCCCGGCGACGTCGCGGTGCTGACGGCCGACCACGGCTGCGATCCCACCTGGAAGGGAACCGACCACACGCGCGAGCACGTACCCGTGCTGTGGTTCGGCCCTGGCTTCGCCGGCCGTGATCTCGGCGTGCGCGACAGCTTCGCCGACATCGGCCAGAGTCTCGCCCGCCATCTCGGCATCCCCGCGCTCGCGCACGGGGATGCGTTCATCTGAAGTCTTACTTCGCCTTGATCGCGTCGCGGATCTCGGCCAGCAGCACTTCGCTGCGCGGCGGGCCTGCAGGCGCCTTTGGCGCGTCGGGCTTCTTCAGGCGGTTCACCTGCTTCACCAGCATGAACACCGCGAACGCCACGATCAGGAACTTGATGCAGGCGTTGATGAACAGGCCGTAGTTCAGCGTGGCCACCCCGGCCTTCTGCGCCGCGTCGATGCTGGCGAACGGTCCGGCCGCGGAAGTCGAGAGCACGACGAAATAGTTGGAAAAATCCACGCCGCCGATCAGCACGCCCAGCGGCGGCATCAGCACGTCGTTCACCAGCGAGGAGACGATCGTGGTGAACGCGCCGCCGATGATGACGCCGACCGCGAGGTCGACGACGTTGCCGCGCGAGGCGAAATCCTTGAACTCCTGGAGGATGCTCATGAGCCGATGTCCTTTCCGTCGATGCGTTCGATGGCGATGACCGAAGGTCGCGGCGGCATGTCGGGGCGGAAATCCGGCCAGCGCGACGCGGGATTCTCGAAGGTCGAACCGCGCGCCTCTCCGGGATGCTGGATGGCGAGGAAGAGCGTGCGTCCGTCGGGCGTGAAGCACGGCCCGCACACTTCGGCCCCCGAAGGTGCCCCGTAGAGGCGCTTGGTGGCGGCACGGCCGGGACCTTCGGTGTCGGCACCGAAGATGCCGTCGGCGCGGGCGGGCTTCGCCTGCGTGGGCATGCCGTCGGTCGCGATCCAGATGCGCCCCTTGGGATCGAAGGCGACATTGTCGGGCGCGGCGAGCCAGCCGTCGGGCGACATGCCGGGGCCGTACTTGGCGCCCGACTTCGGATCGGCAGGATCGCCGCCTTGCACGAACAACTCCCAGCGGAATACGTCCGCCGCGTGGTCGGCCTTGGCACCGCGCCCGCCCGGCGGGATCAGTTCGACGAGATGGCCCGTCGTGTTGCCCACGCGCGGGTTCGCCGCGTTGACGCGCGTGCGCGCATCGGCGGCATCCGCCGCGGCGCGCCGCTCGTTATAGGTGCACGCGATGTAGGTGCGCCCGGTCACCGGGTTCGTCTCGACGTCCTCCGGCCGGTCCATCGGCGTGGCGCCGACGAGATCGGCCGCACGCCGTGCCTCGATCAGCACGTCGGCCTGGGTGGCAAAACCGTTCGCCGCGGTCAGTGGCCCCTGCCCGTGCACCAGCGGCAGCCAGCGCATCGTGCCGTCCGCTTCGAACTTCGCGACCGACAGCGTGCCCTCGTCAAGCAGGTTGCGATTCGCCGCGCGGTTCTTGGGATCGTATTTGCCGGACGTGACGAAACGGTAGACATACTCGAAGCGCTCGTCGTCACCGGTATAGACAGCCACGCGCCCGTCCGGGCACACGACGCACGTCGCCCCTTCATGCTTGATGCGCCCCAACGCGGTGCGCTTTACCGGCGAGGATTTCGGATCGTAAGGATCGTACTCGCACACCCAGCCGAAGCGGTTGGGCTCGTTCCAGTTCTTCTCGACGTCGAAACGCTCGACATGCACCGACCACGGCGCGCCCATGTACGGCACGACGCCGTAGCGCTTGTGGTTGGCGGCTTCAGGCGTCTTGCTGGCGTCGCCGCCGAAATATCCGTTGAAGTTCTCTTCGCCGGTCAGGACCGTGCCCCACGGCGTCACGCCGCCAGCACAGTTGTTGAGCGTGCCGATGACGAGCGTGCCCGTCGGATCGTCCTTCGTGCGCAGACGCGGATGTCCCGCGACCGGCCCCGCCACGCGGAAACCCATGCCGGACATGCTGAAGCGCCGGTTATAGCGGCCCTGCACGACCTTCCAGGCGCCGTTCTCCTTGCGGATCTCGACGACCGACAGGCCGTGCGCGGCCATCTCGACCTCGGTCTGCGCCTTGGTCAGGTTGCCGCGTCCCGGTACGCCGGGGAACATCAGGTTGCTGTTGCAGTATTCGTGGTTGACGCACAACAGGCCGTGCGACGAGTTTTTCGAACCCAGTGGCAGCGGCATGAAGGCCATGAAGTCGTTGTTGTAGCCAAACTGCTGCTCTTGCGTGGCGCCCGTCTGGCGCTGCGGATCGAACGCCGGCGCATCGGCATGCAGCGGATCGCCCCAGCGCACGACGACCTGCCGGCGGTAGCCTTCGGAGACGCGATCCTTGTCGTCGTAGGTGCTGGGCGCGTCCTTGAAGGTAAGGCTCGAGCCGGTGCGCGTCTGCGCGACCGCAGGCACGGCGGCGAGCGCGCCGGCGGCGGCGGCCCCCATAAGCGCCGCACGGCGCGACAGGCGCGTGTCGGCGATTGCCGAGAACGGCTCAGCCATCGGGCGTGAAATGCCCAGATCCTCGGGCTCGAAATCGTCGTCGTGACTATGCATGTAGGTCTCCCTTTTTATGGGGAGAAGCCTACATGCGCGCACCCGGGTGCGGAAGGAAGAACGTCAACCCGGCCAGGGCAGAGAATAGGTCTTCACATTCGTGAAAGATTTCATCGCCTCGACGACACCTTCCTTGTGCCCATTGCCCGAATCCTTGATGCCGCCGAACGGCGACATCTCGATCCGGTAACCCGGCACCTCCCAGATATTCACGGTGCCGACATTGAGCTCGTGGATGAAGCGGTTGATGTGATCGAGCCGCCAGGTGCACACGCCTGACGAAAGACCGTAGCGCGTCGAGTTCGAAACGCGGATCGCGTCGTCCACGTCCTTGACGCGCACGACCGGGATGACCGGCCCGAACGTCTCTTCGTGGACGAGTTCGCAGTCGTAGGGCACGCGGTCGACGACGGTCGGCGGATAGAGCGCGCCGCGCCGGTTGTTGCCGTGCAGCAGCTTGGCGCCCTTCGCGACCGCGTCGATGACGCGCTTCTCGAACGTGGCCGCCGCACGCTCGTGGATCACGGTGCCGATATCCGTGTTCGGATCCATCGGGTCGCCGCATTTCAGCTTCTTGGCATGCACGAGGATGCGCTCGACCAGTGCGTCGGCGATGCTCTCGACCGCGAGGATACGTTTCACGGCCGTGCAGCGTTGGCCGGAATTCTTGGTGGCACCCGCCACCGCAAGCTCGGCTGCCTTGTCGGGATCGGCGTCGGCCAGCACGATCAGCGGATCGTTGCCGCCCAGTTCCAGCACCACGCGGCGGTAGCCGGCCTTCTGCGCGATCATCTTGCCGACCGGCACCGAGCCCGTGAACGTCACGAGATCGATGTTGGGGTCGGTGATCATCGCGTCGCCCAGATCGGCCGGCGTGCCGGTGACGACCGACAGCATCTCCGGCGGCAGGCCTGCCTCGTAGAGGATGTCGGCGAGTGCCAGCGCCGTGAGCGGCGTGAGCTCCGTCGGCTTCAGCACGATGCGGTTGTTGGTCGCGATCGCGGGCGCGATCTTGTGCGAGACCATGTTGAGCGGATGGTTGAACGGCGTGATCGCCGAGATCGCGCCCTGCAGCGGCTCGCGCAGCGTGTGGATGCGACGGGCCTTGCCGTGCGGGGTGATGTCGCAGGCGAACGTGTCGGCATCCTCGCGGATCGCGAGCTGGCCCGACAGCGTATAGACGTCGTAGGCGCGCCCCACCTCGTAATAGCTGTCCTTCAGCGACAGGCCGCTTTCCGCGGTGATCAGGCGGGCGAGCGGTTCCTTGCGCGCGGCGAGCAGTTCGGCCGCCTTCATCAGGATCTTCTGCCGGTCATAGCGCGTCAGCTTCGAACGGTACGAAGCCGCGATGCGGAAGGCTTCGGCGCATTGCGCGGCCGAAGCGCGCGCGGCCGTGCCGACGAGCGCGCCGTTGTACGGGTGGAAGATCTCGAACGAGCCATTGTCGCCGGCGACTTTTTTGCCGGCGATACGCAGCTTCTCGTGACGGACCTCGATGGGGGAAATCGCGTTCATGCGGGCACCTCCGCCGCGACCCGGTTCAGCGCCAGGTCGAAGGCATCGAAATTACGATGGCGATGCGCGGTATCGACCACGCAGCGCTTGTTGGAAATGAGCGGAACCTTCTGCTCCGAGACGCCGCCGTGCGAGCGCAGCGGCTCGGTCAGGCCCGAAAGATCGTGGCGCGACACGCTGGTGCCGATCGTCTTGTGCTTGGTCGAGACGACGACGATCTGCCCGAGGCGGTCGGGCGGCAGCTCGCACCACTTCGGCGTCCTGGCCCGCGGGCAGATAGACGACAGCGAACGAGCCCAGCGCGCCGTGATGCACGACATAGGGGTCCGTGATCGGCAGGATGACGCGCGCGACATCCTTTCCGAGAATCCCGTCGAGCGCGTCCTGCAGATAGAGCACGTCGGGCTGGCCGACCTTGTCGTGCTTGGCGTTCATGCCGTGGTCGGCCGTCAGCACGATGGTCGCACCCATCGCATCGAGACGCGCGAGATAGGAATCCATCATCGCGTAAAAATCGTCGGCGACCGGCGTGCCGGGGGCGTGCTTGTGCTGGATGTAATCCGTCGTCGAGAGGTACATGACGTCGGGGCGCATCGTTTCCATCAGCTTGACGCCGGCGGCGAACACGAATTCCGACAGGCCGGCGCTGTAGACGCTGGGAACGGCCATGCCGACGAGCGCGTTGACGCCCTCGATGCCGTTGTCGGCCAGCGTCGCCTTGTCGGATTTCTCGGACGAGAAGCACACGGCCTTGCCCGGCGCCATCTTCACGCCGTGGCCGAGCAGCGCGCGCAACTTGTCCTTGGCCGTGACGATGGCAAGCGTCTTGCCCTGTTGCTGGAGCGCCTGGAACAGCGTCGGCGCGCGCAGGAATTTCGGATCGTTCATCATCACTTCCTTGCCCGTGTCGGGATCGAGGAAGTAGTTGCCCGAAATACCGTGCACCGAAGGCGGTGCGCCGGTGACAATGGAGAGGTTGTTGGGGTTCGTGAAGCTCGGCACGACGCAATCGGCCAGCAGGTTGGTGCCTTCGGAAAGGCAGCGCTTGAAGAACGGGGCACGGCCCTTGGCGACGGTCGCCTCGATGTAGCCGGGTTCCGAGCCGTCGACGCACACGACGACGACCGGCTTGGCGGGCAGCGCGTAGCTGCGGCCGTTGAGATCGATCCTGCCCATGGTCAGGCCGCCTTGCGCGCCGGAGCGCCCGACGAGACGCCCATCTCGGCCATCACCGAAGCGATTGCCGAAAGCGCGCCCTTCATGTGCTCCTCGTTCAACCGCCCGATGCAGCCGATACGAAACGAGTCCGCGACCGTCAGCTTGCCCGGATAGATGACGTAACCGAGTTCCTTGAGCCGATCGTAGAAGCGCTGAAAGACGAACTTGGGGTCGCTCGGCATGTGGATCGTGACGATGATCGGCGCCTGCAGAGCGTCGGGCAGCAGCGTGACAAAGCCCATCTTGCGCATACCGTCGACGAGGACCTTGCAGTTGCGCATGTAGCGCCCGCCGCGCCCCGCGACGCCGCCCTCGGCGTCGTGCTCGTCGAGCGCCTGCGAGAAGCCCATGATCGCATGCACGGGCGGGGTGAAGCGCCACTGACCCGTCTTCTCGAAATTGGCCCATTGGTCGTGCAGGTCGAGCGTCAGCGTGGTGGCATTGCCCTTGGCGGCGACGATGGCGGCCTTGTCGCAGACCACGAAGCCGAGGCCCGGCACACCCTCGATGCACTTGTTCGACGATGCGGCGAGCGCGTCGTACTTCGTATCGCCCGAAAGGCCGAGAGCGCCGAACGCGCTCATCGCGTCGACGAGCAGCTTGCGCCCGCGCGCGGCGACGACCTTGGCGACCGCATCGACCGGATTTAGAACGCCCGACGTCGTCTCGCACTGGACGACAAAGACGTGCGTGATGGACGTATCGGCTGCGAGCGCGGCATCGACCGCGGCCGGATCGACCGGACGGTCTTCGGCGAACTCGACCGCCGCCGTGGCGCGTCCCGCGATGTCGGCGATCTTGCGCGCGCGCACGCCGTAGGCGCCGTTGATGGCCAGCAGCAGCTTGCCGCCGCGCGGCACCATGCTGGTGATCATCGCTTCGACCGCGAAGGTGCCGGAGCCCTGCACGGGCACGGTCACGTGGCTGTCGGCGCGCTCGGCCATCGCGGCGATGCGCTTGAGCATCGCGGCATTGGCGGCGAGGAACGTCGCGTCGCGCGAACCCCAATCGTGCACCATCGCCTGCTTGGTCGTCTTCGACGTGGTGAGCGGACCCGGCGTGAGCAGGAGCGGGTCGCCGGTTTCGGACCGGCCGATCGGGGCTTGGGACATGTCGGGGCATTCCTTGTTCGGAGGAAGGATGGCGGCAAGCATCGCGCTTGCCCTATCCATAGGTCCAATACATAATGACTATGTTTCAAATCGGATTTATCTATAGATGAATCTTGCCCAGCTCCGCGCCTTCCGCCTTGTCGCCCGTGCCGGCGGGTTCAGTCGTGCGGCCGAGGCGGCGCGCGTCAGCCAGCCCACCCTTTCCGCGCAGGTGAAGGTGCTGGAACGCACCTACGGCGTCACGCTGTTCGACCGGCGCGGCCGGCAGGTCCGCCTCACCCGTCTCGGCCGCCGGTTGTTGGATGTGGCCGACCGGCTGTTCGAGCTTGCGGAAGAGGCAAAGGCCGTCGTCGCGGGCACCGACGCGCCCTCGCAGGCCTTCCTGAGCGTGGCCGCGGACGGACCGGCACACGCGCTGTCGGTTCTGGGCGCGCTGGAAAAGCGCGTGCCCGGCCTCGATTTCGCGCTCGCCATCGGCAATTCCGACGAAGTCGTGCGCAGCCTGCTCGCCTACGAGGCCGATATCGGGATCATGGGCCGCGCGGTCGCCGATCCGCGCCTGTCGGTCACGCGGCTGCGCAGCGACCGGCTCGTCGCTTTCGCGCCCGCTACCGACAGACGGCGCCGCGCGCCCACGCTGGCCGAGGCCGCGGCCGAACGCCTCGTGCTCCGCGAGCGCGGCTCGGCCACGCGCGAACGCTTCGAGGCGGCGCTGGCACAGGCTGGGCTTTCGCCCACGCGCATCGTCGAGGTCGCCACGCGCGAAGGTGTGCGCGAAGCAGTCGCCGCCGGCTTCGGCCTCGGCATCGTGTTCGAGACTGAACTGGGGCCCGATCCGCGCTTCCGCGCCCTGCCCTTTGCCGACGCGATGCTGGACGTCGCCGAATATGCCTGTTGCCTGTCCGAGCGGCGCGAACAGCCGCTTTTGCGCGCATTCGTGGAGTGCGCGCTGGCAGGCTAGGCGAGCCTGCGAAGCGCTTTCAGCGTCTCGCGCAGCGGCGGCGACAGCGGCTTGTCGTGGCGCACGACCAGCGCAAGCGTACGCTGCAGCTTCGGGTAGAGCGGCCGCACGACCAGCCCCTTGCGGTCCTTTTCCTTGCGCACGGCCATGCCCGGCAGCACGGCGCAGCCCAGGCCCGCGCGCACCAGTTCCTTGATCGCCTCGACGCTGCCTAGCGACATGACCGGGCGCAGCGTCACGCCGGCGCGAGCGAACCATTCGTCGCCGATCCGCCGGGTGTTGCCGCCCGGCTCGAAGAGCAGCACCGGCAGTTTGGCCAGCGCCTCGGCCGTCATGCGCGCCGACAGCCGCATGCCCGGCGGGGCGATGGCGACGAACTCGTCTACAAGCAGCGGGGCAATGTCGAACATCCGGCCGGCGACCGGCAGCGTGACGAGCCCGACATCGATCGTGTTGTCGTCGATCGCCCGCGCGATATCGGCCGTGTTGCCGGTGCTGACGGTGATCTCGATCGTGGGAAAGCGCCGGCGCAGGTCGCGCAGCACCGGGGGAAGCAGGAAGATGCAGGCGGTGGCGCCCGTCCCGATCCGCACGCGGCCGACGACCCCGGTCGCATGGCGCGCCATTCCCTCGACGGCGGCCGACACCAGCGCGTCGATCCGCGCGGCGTTCTCGGCAAGCTCGACGCCCGCCGCCGTCGGCCGTACCGCTCGCCCGGTCCGTTCGACCAGCCGCACGCCAAGACGCTTCTCGAGCTGGCGCACCTGCACGCTGACCGCAGGCTGGGTCAGATCCATCCGCTTCGCGGTCGCGGAAAAGCTGCCGCTTTCGAGCACGTCGAGGAAGGTGCGGAGATAGTCGAGATTGAGACCGCGCATATCAAAATATTTTTCATGCAAATGATAATTTGTAAAATCTTTTTTATTTCAGATTCCAACGCCATTCTCCGATCCATGAACAGTGCCATTTCCATCGAAGCCGACCTGCACTCCGTCATCACAGTCCGCGATGCCAATGATGCGGATATGGACGCGATCCAGGCGATCTATGCCCACCACGTGCTGCACGGGTTGGCGAGTTTCGAGGAAACCCCACCTACACCGGACGAAATGCGCGCGCGGCACGCGGCGGTCCTGTCGCTGGGCCTGCCCTATCTGGCGGCCGAAATCGATGGGCGCGTCGCCGGCTACTGCTATGCGACCGCCTACCGGCCGCGACCGGCCTACAGGCACACGATCGAGGATTCGGTCTATGTCGCCGACGGACTCGGCGGACGCGGCATCGGCAGCGCGCTGCTGGGCGCGCTCGTCGCGCGCTGCGAAACGGGCCCATGGCGCCAGATGCTGGCCGTGATCGGAAATAGTGCGAATAAAGGTTCCCTGGGCGTCCATCGCCGCCTCGGCTTCCGAGTCGTCGGCACGATGCGCTCCGTCGGCTACAAGCACGGCAGATGGGTGGATTCCGTGATGATGCAGCGGGAACTCGGTGCGGGCGACGGCACGCATCCGGGCTAGCGGGCGTCCACCCGCCGGGTTTCTCCGGCGCCCTTGATCCAGATCAGCGCGCCGGCCCGGTACCAGCGGCATTGTCGGGTCCATGCTGACGCAGGAAACCCTCACCCGTGCCGAAGCGCGGGTACCGCGCTACACGAGCTACCCGACGGCGCCGCATTTCACCAAGGCGGTGCTTTCGCGCGACGTCGAGAAATGGATGGCGGCCGTTCCTTCCGACGCGCCGATTTCGGTCTACGTCCATGTGCCGTTCTGCACGAAGCTATGCTGGTACTGCGGCTGCAATACGACGATCACGTCCAGATACTCGACTGTGCATGGGTATCTCGAAACGCTCCTGCAGGAGATCGCGCAGGCCCGGAAGGTGTTGGGGCGCAAGCTTCCCGTCGGGCAGGTGCATTTCGGCGGTGGCACGCCCAACGCTCTGTCGCATGTCGATTTCACCCGGCTGGCTGACGTCCTTCACGAAGCCTTCGAGATCGGCGCGGATACGCGGTTCGACATCGAACTCGATCCGCGGACCCTCGATGCGAAAATGGCCTGGACGCTGGTCGCGTCCGGCGTGACGCGCGTCAATCTCGGCATCCAGGATTTCGATCCGAAGGTGCAGGCTGCGATAAACCGCATCCAGCCGATCGAAGAGGTAAGGGCGCGCATCGCCGATCTGCGCGCGGCAGGCCTGCCCGAATTCGGGGTCGATCTGCTCTACGGGCTGCCGCACCAGACTCCGGCGACGATCGCGCAGACCGTCGATGCGGTGGCCGATCTGGGGGCCTCGCGCGTGGCCCTGTTCGGCTACGCGCACGTGCCGTGGATGAAGCCGCACCAGAAGCTCCTCGAACCCGAAGGCCTGCCCGGCAGCGAAGAACGTCTCATGCT
>JBGAKN010000030.1:0-9789 GCA_044224405.1 Tagaea sp.
GCGGCAAGCGGTGCCAACGCGCAGCAGATAAACCTCAACGTGATGACGGCGGGCGACCAGAACATGGTCGACTACATCACCGAATTTCTCGGCCCGATGTTCGAGAAGGCCAATCCCGGCGTGAAGGTGCGCGCGGTGGGTACCGGCCCCGGCGATGCCGGCTCGCAGCGCATCTGGGAGCGCCTGGAAGCGCAGAAGAAGGCGAACTCGGCGAACGTCGATGTCGACGTCGCGATCGTCCACCAGAAGATGGCCGGCCAGATGGTCAAGGACGGCATGCTGTCGAAGTATCGCGGCGAAGTGTCGACGGGCAAGCTCGCCTCCAACGACGTCACGAAGAACTCGCTGGGCATCAATGTCGACGGCTACGTGATCCCGATGTTCAACAGCCAGATCGCGATCGCCTACAACCCCGACAAGGTCAAGACGGCACCCGCGACGTATGACGACCTCGTCAAGTTCGCGGCCGCCAACCCCAAGCGCTTCGGGCACAACGGCATCCGCGGCGGCATGTCGGGCGTGGGCTTCGTGTTCGGCTGGCTCTATGCCTACGCGCCCCAGCCTGCCAAGCTGATCGAAGGTCCCTACGACGATGCGACGGTCGCGGCCCTTACGCCGGCCCTGCAGAAGCTCAAGGCCTTCAACGGAACCGTCACGATCACGCCAGGCAATGCCGGCACGCTCGACGCGCTCAATCGCGGCGAGATCGACATGGGCCCGGTGTGGATGGACATGTTCTATTCGTGGCAGGGCGAGGGCAAATTGTCGCCGAACCTGAAGCTGACGCTGCTGAAGACCGGCCTGCCGGGCCAGCCGATGTACTATGTGGTGCCGGAAAAGTCGGCGAACGCCGCCGTCGCGCGCAAGTTCGTCGAGCTCGCGACCTCGCCGCAGGTCCAGGCCAAGGGCATCGTCGAGCGCTTCAACTGGCTGCCGGGCATCGACGCGAACTACGTGCAGCAGTATCTCGACAAGAAGGTCTGGGACAAGCTGTTCAAGGACGTGCCGCCCGATATGCTGAAGGCGATGGGCAAGCCGATGCCGCAGTCCGACTACTTCACCAAGATCCAGGAACAGTACGAGAAGATCGTCCTGAACTGACCGAAGGGGAGGGGCCGGTGCGTGTTCGCGCGCCGGCCCCGCCGTTCCGATGGGTCCGACCCGCAACATCTCCATCCTGCTCGTGGTGCCCGCCCTCCTCGTGGTGGCGGCGCTCTTCGTCTATCCGCTCGGCTTCTCGCTCGTGGGCGCCTTCCAGGACAAGGATGCCGCCTGGACGCTCGCCAATTTCGGCCGCGCGTGGGAGCTCTACCGCCTCGACACGGCCTTCACGCTCGTCATCGTGCTGGTCAGCTGCATCCTGATCGCCGTCATGTCGATCGGCATCGGCGGGTATCTGACGCTGGGCGAGAGCCGCATCGCCAAGGCGATCCTCGGCTTCGTCTACCGCTGGCCGCTCTTCATCCCGTTCATCGTCGCCGCGCAGTGCATGCGCACCTTCATCGCGCGCAACGGCATGATGAACATGACGCTCGTCTATTTCGGCATCCTCGATCTCGACCAGGTGCAGAGCTTCCTCGACTGGCGCGGCATCATCTTCACGTTCGTGTGGAAGCAGACGCCGTTCGTGGCGCTGATGGTGGCGGGCGCCATGGGCGGCCTCGACCGCTCGACGATCGAGGCGGCGCGCAACCTCGGCGCCTCGCGCTTCCGCATCCTGCTGGAGATCGTCGTGCCGCAGGTGACGCGCACGATCGCCGTCGGCCTCGTGCTGTCGTTCGTCACGATGATGTCGGTGCTGTCGGTGCCGCTGATGCTGTCGGGGCAGAGCCCGTCGATGCTCACCGTCAACATGGCCTGGCGCATCAATTCGGTCGGCGACTACGGCACGGCCAACGCGCTCGGCTTCGTCTCCTACCTGATGACCGGCTTCGCCGCGTGGTTCTACATCCGCCACGGGCTGCGCGAGAAGGCGGGCCAGTCATGAATTCGCTGAGCTGGCCGGTCCGTGCCCTCGCGTTGGGGCTGCTGGTGTTCCTCGTCTTCGGCCCGCTCGCCAACCTGCTGATCTGGTCGGTGGCCGAAGCGTGGTTCTGGCCCAACAAGCTGCCCTCGCAATGGGGCTTCCGCTACTGGGAGATCGTCTTCCGCCCGTCGGGCCGCGCGATGGAATCGCTGTGGCTCAGCGTGTGGATCGCGTTGCTGACCACGGCGTGCTCGCTCGCGCTCTCGATCCCTGCCGGCTACGCGCTGGCGCGCGGCAAGCTGCCGTGGCGCCCGGTCGTGCTGCTGCTGTTCCTGCTGCCGCAGGCCTTCCCGAGCCTGCCGGTCTACATCAACATCGCACGCATCTTCTTCGCCTTCGACCTCAACGGCACGGTCGCGGGCGTGGTGCTCGTGCACACGGTGCACGGTCTCGTCTATTCGGTGTGGATCGCGACGGCCGCGTTCGCGGCGATCGAGCCGGAACTCGAGCAGGCCGCGCGCAACATGGGGGCGAGCGCGCCGCGCACGTTCTTCGAGGTGACGCTGCCGCTGGCGCTGCCCGGCCTCGTCGCCAGCGCGATCTTCGTGTTCCTCGAATCGCTCGACGAGTTCACGGGGAGCTTCTTCGTCGGCGCGCCCGAAGTGCGCACGCTGCCGCTTCTGCTCTACAACGCCGCCGCCGGCGGCAACATCCAGATCGCGTCGGTCTCGGCGCTGATCCTGCTCGTCCCCTCGGTCGCGTTCATGCTGCTGGTCGAACGCTTCCTCAAGGGCGAGGTGATGGCGAAGCTGGGGCGCTAGGGATCCGCATCGGTAATCCAATCGGATAACCATTATTGACAGCCGTCGGCTGCACGTCTATAGTTAGCCGTATGGATAACTTATCATCGAATCTCGACCTCGTGTTCGGCGCGCTCGCGGACCCGACCCGCAGGGCGGTCCTCCAGCGTCTCGGCAAGGGCGACGCCTCGATCGGGGAACTCGCCCGGCCTTTCGATATGGCGCTGCCGAGCCTGATGAAGCATGTCCGGGTGCTGGAAGCCGTCGGCCTCGTCGAATCCCGCAAGAGCGGGCGCGTTCGTACCTGCCGGTTGAACCCGGCCGCAATGACCGATGCCGGCCACTGGCTGGCCGAGCAGCGCGCGGTGTGGGAGGCGCGCCTGGATCGGCTCGAGGCCTATGTGAAGACGATGGAGACGAAACCCGGGGAAAAGACGCCCGAGAAGACGAAGCCCCGCGCGAAGAAATCGCCGAAACGAAGGATCCGAACATGACCTCGTCTACCGACGCAGCACTTTCGCAATGGGCGCTCGATCGCGAAATCGTCCTTTCGCGGGTCATCGACGCGCGGCGCGACACCGTGTTCTCCGCCTGGACCGATCCCAAGCACCTGCCGAACTGGTTCGGGCCCGCCGGCTTCAAGGTCGAGACCAAGGAGATCGACATACGCGTCGGCGGCCTGTGGCGCTTCGACATGATCGCGCCTGCCGGTGGGTCTTTCGGCGGCCAGCGCTGGCCCAGCCGGATGCAATTCCGGCGTATCGAGCGGCCGACCCTGATCGAGATCGATCACGGATCGGATATCGACGATGATCCGGCGCGGTTCCGGACGATCGTCACGTTCGACGAACAGAGCGATGGCAAGACCGTGATCACGATGCGCCAACTGCATCCGACCAAGGCGCAGCGCGACGCGGGCATCGGCTTCGGTGCCGTCGAATACGGCTATCAGACGCTCGAAAAACTCGCGCGCCATGCCGAGGCATTGCGCGCCTGATCGCGCGGCGGCCGGCCCTCAACTCCCCCAGATTTCCTTCGATGCCGAGGCGTACCAGCCGTGGGTGTAGCTCGCCTCGTTGTGGCGGAAGGCGGCGGCGTCGGCCGGCGTGCGTGGACTGGTGCCACCCGCACCCTGCACGGCGACGATGCCCTGCGCGGTCGCGCGGAAGATGTCGGCGACCGAGATGCCGTAATCCGGCCCCACCAGCGAATAGCAGGTGTTGGCGTAGACGGGCGCTTCGGCCGCGCGCCCGTTGAGGGCGGCGACGATGGCGCGCGCGACGAACTTCGCCTGGCTGGAGGCCGCGAAACCCGATTTGGGCATCGCACCCGCGATCGACGCGTCGCCGATCACGTGGATGCCTTTCACGCGCGTCGATTCGAACGTGAAGGGATCGACCGGGCACCAGCCGCTCTCGTTGGCGAGTCCCGAATCGCGCGCGATGCGGCCGGCGAACTGCGGCGGGATCACGTTGGCGACGGACGCCTTGTGCTTCTGGCCGAACTCGCTGACCAGCGTCATCTCGCCGGGCACGACCTCGACGATCTTGCCGTCCTTGCCGAGCGGCACCCATTCGATGAGGCCGGGATAGAGGGCCGCCCAGCCGTCCTGGAACAGCGGCTGCTTGGAGAAGGCGTCCTTGGAATCGAGCGCCAGGATCTTCGAGCGCGGCTTCGTGGTCTTGAGATAGTGCGCGATCATCGAGATGCGCTCGTAGGGCCCCGGCGGGCAGCGGAACGGATTGCCGGGGATCGAGAGGACCACCACGCCGCCGTCTTGCATCGCTTCGAGCTGCTGGCGCAGCAGCACCGTCTGCGGGCCCGCCTGCCAGGAATGCGGCATGCGCGCCGAGGCAGCCTCGTCGTAGCCCGCGATGGCGCCCCAGCGCAGGTCGATACCGGGCGAAACGACAAGCCGGTCGTAGACGAGGGTGAGGCCGCCGGCCGTGCGCACGGTGCGCGCCACGGGATCGATCGCGACGGCCGTGTCGCGCACGTGGCGCACACCATGCGCGCCGGTGAGGGCCGAATAGGAATGCGTGATGTCCGACATCTTCCGGATGCCGGCGAGCACGTAGTTCGAACCGGGGCAGGTGACGAATTCCGATTTCGGTTCGATCAGCGTGACCGCGATGCCGGGATCTTCGGTGCGGATGAATTTGGCGGCCGTGGCGCCGCCGAAGCCGCCGCCGATGACGACGACGCGCGCCTTGGCGCTGGCGTCGTTCTGCACGGCGCAGGCGGAGAGGGCGGAAGCGGCAAGCAGCGAACCGGCGAAGCCGCGGCGGGACAGCAGGGTGCGGGTCATGGGGGCTTCTCCTTCAGCGCCAGTTGGCCGAGATTTCCTTGGCGAGCGCGACGATCTCGTCGTCGCTGAAGCCCTTGGCATGCCGGTTCATCACCGTCGCCGGGCGGCGATCGGTCTTGAACTCCTGCATCGCCTGGACGATCTGCGCTTCGGTCCGCCCGAAGATCGACGGGATCTCGCCCGCACTGCGCCCCGAGGGGCCGTGGCAGCCCGAGCAGGTCGCCGCGAGCGTGCGGCCGCTGGGCGGGGGCGGGGTCTGCGCTTGGGCAGTGGCGGCGGACACTGCGGCAAACAGCCCCAGCGCGAAAGCCAATCGGCGGTTCGGGTGCTTCATCTCCGGCGTTCCTCCCTGAATTTCCATTCAGTTCAAGCGAGTATGGGGGCGCTTCGCCGTCGTTGGCAAGCCGCCCGGCATCTGTAATCCGGGCCGGGTTCCGCAGACAATCCAACGTTTCTAAACGCCTGCTTTAGTTTGGCCGTGGGCTTGGGTACAACAAGCCCATGCTCGTCGATCTTTCCCTGACGTTTGCGACGCCGCATGGCCGCGATCCGCAGCCCGCGTTCGAGGACTATATCGCGCTGGCCAAGCAGGCTGACGGCGCGGATTTCGCGGGCGTGTGGATCTCCGAGGCGCATTTCCAGGGCGACTTCACCAAGACGGCCTGCCCCGACATGCTGCTGGCGGCGCTGGCGCGCGAGACGCGCAACCTGCAGCTCGGATACGGCATGTTCCCCATGCCGCTCCACGATCCGCTGCGCGTGGCGGAGAAGCTCGCCACGCTCGACCTGCTGTCGAACGGCCGCGCGATGTGGTGCATCGGGCGCGGCATGGCGCCAGGCGAGCTTCAGGGCTTCGGCGTCGCGCGCGACGAGGCGACGGCACGCATGCTGGACGGGCTGGGCGAGCTGCGCAACATCCTGATGCGCGGCGAGGTCGAGCGGTTCGGCGTGCGCGAGCCCGTCAATCCGCCGCCCAACGCGCGGCTCGTGCGTGGCTGGATGGCCTGCGTCAGCGCGCAGTCTTTCGACATGGCCGCCGATCTCGGCATGGACGTGCGCTGCGGCCCGTTCGAGCCGTGGCCCATCGCGGCGCGCAACCTCCAGCGCTATCGCGAACGCTATCCGCAGGGGCAGACGGCCGTGACGATGGGCGCGTTCGTCCACGAGGACCGAGCCGAGGCGCGCCGGCTCGCCGGACCCGGGCTTGGCTGGGCGTTCCGCCGGCTGCTTGACGTCTCGGGCCCGGTGCTGAAGAGCCAGATCGAGACGGACGAGGCGTTCGCCGCCTTCCGCTGGATGATCCCGCTGATCGAGCGGCCGGCTTCGCTGCCCGCGCTCGAAGCGCTGGGGCTTGCGGTCGTCGGCACGCCCGACGATCTCGTGCGCCATCTCGAAAAGCTCGCCGCCGCAGGCCTCACGCGCGTCTCGCTGCTGCTGGGGGCGGGGGACGTGGCGCGCGACGCGTTGCTGCGCGCATGCGACCTGGTCGGCGCCAAGGTGCTCCCCCGTATCGCCGAACCGCGGATCATCGCGGAAAACCTGCTCGCGTGATTGACGTTCGCAGGCTTTGGCTGGCAGTCTCCCGCCGGCCACAGAAACGAACGGAGAGATTCGAGATGACCGGCAATCCGATCCGCCTTGCGGCCTTCGCGGCCGCGCTGCTCTTTGCAATGCCGGCCTTCGCGCAGGCGCCCCAGCCGGTCAAGTTCGCGCTCGACTGGGCGCTGCAGGGCAACCACGCCGTCTTCTCGATGGCCGTCGACAAGGGCCACTACGCGCGCGAGGGGCTCGCCGTCACGATGGACCGCGGCTTCGGGTCCGGCGACACGGTCACCAAGGTCGCCTCGGGCGCCTACGACATCGGCTATGCCGACCTCAACACCGTCATTCCGTTCAACGCCAATCCGGCCAACGCGAACAAGATCACCGGCGTGCTGCTGGTGATGGACCAGTCGCTCGCCGCGGTGATCCTGCGCAAGGGCGCCGTCGCCAACCCCAAGGGCCTCGAAGGCAAGAAGCTGGCGGCGCCCGAGGCCGATGCCGGACGCATGCTGTTTCCCGCCTTCGCACGCGCGCAGGGCATCGATGGCGGCAAGATCGTCTGGCAGACCGTGACGCCGCAGCTGCGCGAGACGCTGCTGGTGCAGAAGCAGGTCGACGGCGTGACGGGCTTCATCTCCACCAGCGTGTTCAACATCAAGATGGCGGGCGTGCAGCCTTCCGAGCTGATGGTCTACCGCTACAACGAATACGGCGTCGACCTGCTGGGCTCGGCGCTGATCGTCAGCCAGTCGTTCGCCGCCAAGAACCCCGAGCTGGTGCGCAAGTTCGTGCGCGCCTCCATCGCGGGCATCCGCGACGCGCTCGCCGACCCGAAGGCGGGCATGCTGCAGCTGAAGCAGCGCGATCCGCTGTTCAGCGAGGCGATCGAGCTCGAGCGCTTCGAGATGGTGCGGGATCTCACGATGCTCACCGACAACGTGAAGCGCAACGGCCTGTCGGCGGTGACGCCCGAGCGGCTGGCGAAGTCGGTCGCCACGGTGGCCGAAGCCTACGATGTCGCGGGCAAGGTCAACCCGGCCGATGTCTATGTCGACACGTTCCTGCCGCCGGCAGCCGAGCGCAGGCTGGTCCCGTAAATCAGAAGTCCGGGCGCCAGGCGGCGATCGAACGCTTGTAGCCTTCGGGCATCACGAGTCCGGCGATCTCCGCGGGCGCGAACAGGCCCAGCGCCTTGTGCTCTTGGCTGA
The DNA here is from genome assembly GCA_044224405.1 of Tagaea sp. Taxonomy (GTDB): domain Bacteria; phylum Pseudomonadota; class Alphaproteobacteria; order CACIAM-22H2; family CACIAM-22H2; genus Tagaea. Next base: position 7,825 of record JBGAKN010000030.1, read on the forward strand.
GGCGCGGGGTCACGCCCGCAAGCGGCGCGCAGGCATAGGTGACGATCAGCACCTCGCCTGAGCCCTTGATGTCGTAGAGCCAGGAATCGAGGATGCGCGTGACGCGCGCTTCGATCCCCAGCTCCTCGTCGATCTCGCGCAGGCATGCGGCGACGGGGTCTTCGCCCGCCTCGAGCCGCCCGCCGGGCAGTTCCCATTCCGCGCGTTCGTTGCGCAGCAGGCAGAATTTCCCGTCGATCGCGACCACGCCCTTGACCGAGACGGGGAAACGCGGCAGGCTCATGCGCGCGCGAAGACGGCCTTGAGCGCGCCTGCGAGCGAGCCTTCTTCGAGATAGCGCAGGCCGAGCACGCCGCCCGCGAGGATCGCGAAGATGGCGATAACGGAACCCGCCGCCAGCGTGGACAAGCCCGTGATGCCCTGGCCGATCGTGCAGCCCAGCGCCGTCACGCCGCCGGCCCCCATCAGCGCGGCACCCGAGAGATGGCGCAGCAGGTCGCCCTTGTCGTTGAAGCTCTCGACGCGGAATTCGCCCGAGGCCCTTGCGGCGAGGAACGCGCCGACGACCACGCCGAGCACGCCCGCGATGCCGAAGCCGATCTTGGCGCCCGTCCACGTCATCGCGTAAACGAGCGTGTCGCCGATGGGCGCCACGAACGTGAACGAGGCGAGCTGAGCCGGATCGAAATCGTCGTCGCCGACGATGCCGGTGATCGCCCAGCCTGCGACGACCAGCAGGCCGATGCCGATGCCGGCGGCGATGTCGCGCGGGCTGGCGCGGAAGGCGGCGTCCTTGAAGCAGTACCAGCCGAGGGCCGCGACCACGACCCCGGCGATGGCCGTGCGCGCGCTTGCCAGCGCGATGCCGAGCTTCGCCGCGATCTCGGGCAGGCCTTGCGTGGCGAGGCCCGCGCGCTTGAGGTCGATCGCAGCCGTCTCGATGGTCGCCACGCGCAGCGCGCCGGTCAGGCCGCGCAGCGTCATGTAGGCGAAGAGGCCGAGGACGAGGAACACGACGAGGCTTTTAAGGTTGCCCGCACCCAGCCGCACGAGCGTGCGGCTGCCGCAGCCGCCCGCGAGCGTCATGCCGAAGCCGAACATCAACCCGCCGACGATGCCGCCGAGCCAGCCGAGGCCGGGGGCGAGATAGATCGACTTGGCGAGATCGACGAGGCCGGCGGCGTGCAGCATCTGGCTTCCCGCGATCGCCACGGCCATGGCGAGGAGCCAGGCCCGCATCCGGTTGTAATTCTCGAGAAACAGGATGTCGGACAGCGCGCCCATCGTGCAGAAATTGGTGCGCTGCGCGATGGCGCCGAAGGCGACTCCAGCGACGAAAGCCCAGAGGGCGACGATCTGATGAACGGGCAGGTCGAACATCGCGCGAATGTAGCTCTTGCCCGGATCGCGCGACAACCCGTAAGGTTTGCCGCCATTTTGCAAGGTTTCCCCCGCGATGACCGTCACCACGCTCGATGTCAAAGGCCTCAACTGCCCGCTCCCCGTGCTGCGCGCGAAGAAGACGTTCGGCACGCTGCCGGCCGGCGGCACGCTGCGCGTGCTGGCGACCGATCCGGGTGCGGTGAAGGATTTCGAGGCCTTCTGCCGCGCGACGGGCGCGACGCTAGCCAGCGTCGGCGAAGCCGACGGCGTCTTCACCTTCGAGATCACCAAAGCGTCTTGAGCCGGGCATGCCCGCCATGCCGGATTGGCGCAAGCCGCCGGCCGCGGACGCCATGCTAGCCTCAAATCCATGATCGAACGCCAGCACCGCAGCGAGGGCCTCTGGCTGCTCGCCCTTCTCGCGATCTTCTGGGGCGCGAACTGGCCGGCGATGAAGCTCGCCGTGGGCGAGCTTGCGCCGTGGACCTTCCGCGTCGTGTGCGTCTATGTCGGCGCCGTCGGGCTGTTCGCGCTCGCCAAGGTGCGCGGCATTCCGCTCGCCCTGCCGCGCGGGCGCGAGCT
>JBGAKN010000031.1:0-9103 GCA_044224405.1 Tagaea sp.
CGGCGGGACAGGGCATTGTCGACCTGCGAGAACGGCTCCAGCGCGCGCGGGATGTCCTCGGGTCGCATGCCGATGCCGGTGTCGCGCACGACTAGGCGCGCTCCGCCGTCGGGGGCAAGGTCCGCTTCCACCGTCACGCGGCCGCCGGGCGGCGTGAACTTGACCGCGTTCGCGAGAAGGTTGATCAGGACCTGCTTCAGGCGCCGCGCGTCGGCGTCGATCTTCGGCAGGCCGGCGGCGATGCGCGTGTCGACGCGGATCTGGCCCGAGTGGGCGCGTGGATCGATCAGACGCACGCTCGCCATTGCGATTTCGCCGAGATCGACCGGTTGCTCGTCGAGCTCCGCATTCCCCGATTCCGCCTTGGCGATATCGAGAATGTCGCCGATCACGTTGAGCAAGTGCGTCCCGCTGGCGTGGATGTCGCGTGCATAGTCGATGTAGCGCTTCTCGCCGACAGATCCGAACATCTCGCGAAAAATGATTTCCGAAAAGCCGATGACCGCATTGAGCGGCGTGCGCAATTCGTGGCTCATGTGCGCGAGGAAGTCGGATTTGGAGCGGTTCGCCGTTTCCGCAGCCTCCTTGGCTTCTCGCAGCGCGTCCTCGAATCGCCGACGCTCGGTCAGGTCCATGAACAGCGTCACCCAGCCGCCGTCGCGCATCAGCGTTCGGCGGGAATGGATATAGCGGCCATTCGGCCGCCATCCTTCCGATGTGGCGCCCTGTGTCCGGTTGATCTCCAGGCGGCGGGCGATTTCTGCGCCGATGTCATCGACTTTCCCGAAATCGCCACGGCGCAGCTGGAATTCGATAGATTCCGTGAACGGAACGCCGACGCGGAGCATTTCGGGCGGGATTCCAACCATCCCCACGGCCTGGTCGTTCCAGGCGATCAGGCGTGCGTCCCTGTCATAGACGAGAATGCCCTCATCGATGCTTTCGAAGATTCGCGTCAGGATCTGCGACTGCTGCTCGATCTCGAACTGGCGCTGACGGACCTGCGTCACGTCGGTACCGATCAGCGCGATGCCGCCTTCGGGCGTGCGTTGTTCGAGGATCTGGAGGATGCGCCCGGTCGTATAGCGTATCTCGATCGCGTCGCCTGGCGACTGATGGCGGGCCATGCGCCAGCGTCGCCAATCCTCGAGCGAGACACCTTCTGTATCCACGAGGCCCGCCTCGAGCAATCCGTCGACGATCTGCCCGAATGTCGTGCCCGACCGGATCTCCGCGATCCTGCTCGCCGCTTTGGCAAAGGCACGGTTATGGAATGTCAGCACGTCGTTGGCATCGAAGATCGCGACCGTCGCGCCCAGCCCGTCGAGCGCCAGGTAAAGCTGCCGTTCGGCAGCACGCGCGCGTTCGCCGGCGGCGATTTCGTTCGTTTTTTCGTTGGCGGTGCCGCGATAGCCACCGAAACGACCGTCCGGATCGAAGATCGGGTGGCCTGAGAAGGAGATCGTGCGGACCTGCCTGTCTTCGCTTGTCTTCCGCACGCGGAAGTCGCGGAAGGGCAGGCGCGCTCCCATGAGGGCCGCCTGGGCGGCGGCTTCGGCTTCGCCGATCGAATGCCCCGGCAGCTCCCAAAGGCGACGGCCGATATCCTGAACCGGTTCGGTCGCGGAACTGGCGACGAACGGCCTGGAAAAGTATGTGAAGCGAAGTTCGGCATCCTGTTCCCACAGCCAATCCGAAGTCGCCGCGGCAAAATCGACCAGCCGTTCGCGCGCGAGTTCGAGTTCGCGCGATTTTTCGGCGAGTTCGGAGTCGCGCTGCAGCGGGTCGTTGACGATGCGGGCCGTGCCGCGGTAGCCGGCAAATGCGCCGTTCCGGTCGTAGACCGGCCGGCCGGAGGCAGAAAACCAGACGCGCCTTCCGTCGGGGAATTGGCGGCTGATCACCAGATCACGGAACGTGCGCCTCTCGTTCACGTCGGCGAGATGTCGCGCCCAGACGACGGGGTCCGTTCCGTCCGGGCAGGCTTCCAGCCGTCGCCGCCCGATATATTCCGCTTCCACAAAGCCGGCGGCGCTGAAACCCGGTGAAAACCGGACGAACCGCAGGTCGGCGTCCCGTTCCCAGAACCAATCCGCGTTTGCCTCGGCATGATCGCGAAGGCGGGCTTCGCTTTCAGCGAGCGCCCTGTTGCGCCGCCGCATGCCCGCCCAGACCGCGACGGCGCCGATTGCAAGACCGACGCCAAGCCAGCCGAGAGGTTCGAGCGTCATGCAGCCGCCGTCATTCCGCCTAGTACCGTACGAGGCTCTCGAACGGAACAGGCAGGCGCTTGCGGCCTTCGAGGAACGTTAGCTCGATGATGCACGCGGCCGCGCGCACGTCCGCTCCCGTTTTCCGTAGGAGAGCGATCGCCGCGTTTAGCGTGCCGCCGGTCGCGAGAACGTCGTCGAGCACGACGACCCGCGCTCCCGGACTGACCGCGTCTTCCTGGATCTCGATCGTATCCTCGCCGTATTCGAGTGCGTAGGTGTGCGGGATCGTCTTGCCGGGGAGCTTGCCGCGCTTGCGAACCATCATGAATCCGCAGCCCATGTGAAGGGCCAGAGGAGCCGTTACGAGGAATCCGCGGCTTTCGATGCCTGCCAGAAGCGTCGGCTTGTGCGGGGCGACGACGGCCGCAAGGCTTTCGATCGTGGCCTTCCAGGCGGCGGCGTCGGCAAGGAGCGGGGAGATGTCCCTGAACAGGATGCCTTGCTTGGGAAAGTCCGTGACGTCACGAATGTAGTGTTTCAGGTCCATGCGCGATCCTCGTGTACGTGCCACGGCTTTGTTTAGGCGTCAGGCCGTTGCTCGTCCACTCGTATTTCGCGGCATTCCCGGCCGTCCGATCGCGACAGATTTTATGACTGCATGGACCGGCATGCCGATCTCGAGCCGTAGATCCGCGACCGCCGCCCGCGTCACGCGGGCGCGGATTCGGGCGCTTCCGGCGGCAACCAGGACCTCGGCGTAGGCTCCCCGCTCCGGATCGAGCGCCACGATCCGGCCGGAGAGGATGTTCCGCGCCGAAATGCCGTCCGGATACCGCGTGGCGATCATGACGTCGCGGGCCCGGATCTGCACGCGGACGGTCGTTCCCGGTTCCGCATCCAGTCCCGGCACCGCAAGAGTCCCGCCGTCGAAGTCGAGCCGAGTCAGCGAGTACTGTTCATCGCGCGACGCGACCTGCGCGTCGAGGACGGTTCCCGCCTCGAACCGGCCGGCCAGCGGATCGAGATCGATCCGGGAGGTGATCTCGCCGACGGGCCCGCATGCCGCGATCCGTCCGGCGTCGACGAGGGCCAGCGTGTCGGCAAGCCGGATCACCTCGTCGAGCGCGTGGCTGACATAGACGATCGGCAGACGCAGTACCCGGTGAAGCCGGTCGAGATACGGGAGCACTTCGGCCTTCCGGGCGGCATCGAGCGAAGCAAGCGGCTCGTCCATCAGAAGCAGGCGCGGCTGGGCGAGAAGCGCGCGCCCGATCGCCACGCGCTGGCGTTCGCCGCCCGACAGGGTCGCCGGACGTCGACTGACAAGATGTGCGATGCCAAGCAGCTCGACGACGGCATCGAACCCGATTTCCGGCGCCGCCGGCCCGGCCCTGCGCATGCCGTAGCGCAGGTTTTCGGCGACACCCAGGTGCGGAAACAGCCGCGCGTCCTGGAAGACGTATCCGATGCGCCGCCTCTCCGGCGGGATATCGATGCCGGCGGAACTGTCGAAGAGAACCGTATCGCCGATCGCGATGCGCCCGTCGGCCGGACGTGCAAGGCCGGCTACTGCGCGGATGATCGAAGTCTTGCCCGCGCCCGACCTGCCGAAGAGCGCCACGACGCCGGCAGGCGCGACCAACTTCACGTCCAGCGTGAAGTCCGAAAGGCGCATGCGGAAATCGAGGAACAGCATCTAGCGACCCAGCATGCGTTTGACGCGGCGCGTGAGGAATTCGGCGAGGATCAGGCCCGCCAGCGCAAGCACGATCGAAATGACGGCCAGACGCGCGGCCAGCGCGTCCCCGCCCGGCGTTTGCGTGGCCGCGTAGATCGCCAGCGGCAGGGTCTGCGTCTCCCCCGGGACGTTGGACGCGAACGTGATGACGGCGCCGAATTCGCCGAGGCTGGCGGCGAATGCGATGACGGCGCCAGCGAGGATGCCTGGCATCATCAAAGGCAGAGAAATCGTGGCAAAGCGGTCCAAGGCACCCGCTCCGAGCGTGCGCGCCGCCTCGTCTAACCCGGGGTCGAGCGCTTCGACCGAAAGACGGATCGCGCGGACCATCAGCGGGAAAACCATCACTGCGGTCGCGAGGGCGGCGCCTTCGGCCGTGAAGACGAGACGGATCCCGAAGGTCGCATGCAGCCAGCTGCCGAGTGGCCCCCGCACGCCGAAGGCGAGAAGCAGCAGGTAGCCGACGACGACGGGCGGCAGAACGAGCGGCAGGTGCACGATCCCGTCGAGAAGCGCCTTGCCGGGGAAGTTCCGCCGCGCGAGGAACCATGCGACGAGTGTCGCCGGCGGCAGCGCGCCCGCGACCGCGAAGAGCGCGATGCGCAGGCTGAGGCCGACGGCGGCGAGTTCGGCCTCGCTCAGCAGTTCCATGCCCTACTCGACCGCGAAACCGAATTTCCGGAAGACGGCCGTCGCGGCCGGTCCGCGCATTGCGGCGAGGAAGGCGCGCGCCGCCAGCTTGTCGTGTCCTGCGACAATGGCGAAGGGATAGCTGATCTGCGGATGGCTCTCGCCCGGGAACGTCGCGGCGACGGCGACACGCGGACTGACGGCGGCATCGGTCGCATAGACGGCGCCGAATGGCGCTTCGCCCCGTTCGACCAGCGCCATAGCGGCGCGCACCGAGTCCGCGCGCGCGAGCCGCGGCTCGACCGTCGGCCAGACGCCGAGCCAGGTGAATGCCTGTTGGGCATAGCGGCCGACCGGCACATGCGCGGGGTCGCCCGTGGCGAGACGCTCGTTGCCCAGCAGCGTGCCGAAATCCATGCCGCGTCGCAGCTCGATCGCGCGCGGCGTGTCGGCCGGCACAATCAGCACCAGCCGGTTCGACAGGAAGGCCGAGCGGCTGTCCTTGACCAGCAGGTTGCGCGTGGCGAGGTAGTCGGCCCATTCCTCGTCGGCCGATGCGAAGATGTCGGCGGGCGCGCCGTTCTCAATCTGGCGGGCGAGCGTGGAGGAAGCGGCAAAGGAGAACTTCGCCGGCGTGCCGGCGGCATGGACAGCCGCCTGCAGCGCGTCGGTCAGCGACGCGGCGGCGTAGACGAGAAGTTCCTGGGCCGCAGCCGGGCGGACCCCGGCGATCGCAAGGACGGTGGCGAGGGCGAACAGGGTGCGGCGCATGGCAGTCTCCGTCCGGGGGCGTTATATCCGGACGGATATAACGCCATGCGCGCGACCCCGCTGTCAATCGCGCCGGTCAGCCCGGCGCGTACTGCGCGATGCCGTTGCCGAACGACCAGTCGGGCAGGTCGTTCTCGGTCAAAGCGATCAGGACATCTTCGGGCCGCACGCCCGCGTCGCGCGACAGATTGCGCACGATGGCGGCGTAGAGGCTGCGCTTCAGGTCGTCGCTGCGTCCGCGCCGAAGGAAGATCTGGACGGACAGAAAGCCGGTGCTGCGCGCGATTCCCATGTAGTTGGGATCGGCGATCAGTCCGCCGGCGGGGTGCGCGGCGATCACCTGGAAGCGGTCGTCGGCCGGGATCTTGATCGTTTCGACGAGGGCGGCGTGCACGCCGTCGCCGACCGCGCGGCGGGTGGCGGGCGAAAGCGCTTCGGGGACATCGATGCGGACGAGCGGCATGGTCATTCTCCTTGTTGGCAAGGAGAAGATGGACGCGGCACGGGCGCCTGCCAAACGAGATTAGCTATCCACCGGTTGAGCAAAGCTCAGGCGTGCGGTGCACCCTTTTCGCCGATGTCCCAGTAGAGCCCGGCCATCAGCCGCAGGCCCTCGCGCGCGACCGCCGGAAGGATGTGTTCGTTGGGCGCGTGCTGCGAGCAGGACGGATAGGAATGCGGGACCCACACGGTCGGCAGGCCGAGCACGTCGCTGAAGATGTCGTTGGGCAATGACCCGCCGAGATTGGGCAGTACCGCCGGCTTTGCGTTGGTCGTGCGCTTGAGGCTATCGACCGCGAAATTCACCCACGGATGCTCGGGGTCGAGGCGCGTGGCGTGGAAAACCTCCTCGCGCGAAGCGGCAAGCTTCACCATCGGGAATCCATGACGGTCGAGATGCCGGCGCAGGGCGGGCAGGATATTGGCCGGATCGACGCCGACGACGAAACGCAGCTGGCAGCGCGCCCACGCTTTGGGCGGGATCGCGTTGACGGGGTTGTCCGGATTGCCGGTGCGATAGGCGAGAACTTCGAATGAGCTCCAGCCGAAAACGCGTTCGGACGGGGTGAGGCCGGGCTCGCCCCATCCGGGTTCTATCTGCGGGCCGTCCGCGCCGCCGTCGACTTCGCAGTCGGCGAGCGCGCGGCGCACGCTGGCGGGAAGTTCCGCCGGGACCCATTCGGGCACGCGGATCTGGCCCGTCGGGCCCGCGATGCAGGCGATCGCGTGGGAGAGCTGCAGGCCGGGGTTGGAGATGAGTCCGCCCCAGTTGCCCGAATGATGGCCGCCGGGCCGCGCGTCGATCTCGAGATCGAAATTGAAGGCGCCACGCGAGCCCAGGAACAGCGTCGGCCGGTCGGCACTGAGCCGCGGACCGTCGGACGCGATCAGCACGTCGGCCTTGAACAGTGCCTTGTTGGCCTCGCACACCTCGCGCAGGCCCGGCGAACCGGTCTCCTCGCCCATCTCGATGAGGTATTTGGCGTTGAAGCCGAGCTTGCCGCGCGCTTTCAGCACAGCCGCAAGCGCGCCGATATTGATCGAGTGCTGGCCCTTGTTGTCGGCCGTGCCGCGGCCATACCAGCGTTCGCCGTCTTCCTTGAGCGACCAGGGCGACAGGCCCTCGCGCCATTGCGGCTCGAGCCCGCGGATGACGTCGCCGTGCCCGTAGCCGAAAACGGTCGTCGCCTTGGGGTCCTCGATGCGTTCGGCGATCAGGAACGGGCCCTTGGCGCGCGGATGGTGGAGGATGCGACAGGTGAAGCCGAGTTTCTCGAGCGTGGGCACCATCTCGCCGGTGAGGTATTCGGCAAGCTCGGGGCCGCGGTCGGGATTCTGGCTTTCGGTCTTCATCGCCACGCGGCGCGAAAGGTCGGCCTTGTAGCCGCCTTCGTCGAAATAGCGTTCGGCGTTGGCAATGGCGGTCTCGCGGCTCATGCGAATTCCTCTCGGGTGGCAGGTGCGTAGGCGTGGCAGGCGACGCGCGCGCCGCCGTCGGCCACCGCCCACGGGATTGACGTCCGGCAGACCGGGCGGGCGTAAAGGCAGCGCGGATTGAACCCGCATCCGGCCGGCAGGTCCAGCGGATTGGGGAAGGCGAGGCCGAGGCCGGTGTCGGGCAGGCCCTTGCCGGGTTCGGGCGTGAGCACCGAAGCGAGCAGGGCCTGCGTATAGGGATGGCGCGGCTGCGCGAAGATCTCGGCGGTCGGTGCCAACTCGACGACACGGCCCAGATACATGACCGCGACGCGCGTGGCGATATGCTCGACGACCGCGAGGTTGTGGCTGATGAACACGTAGGTGAGGCCGAACTCCTGCCGCAAGTCCATCAGCAGGTTCAGGATCTGGCTCTGCACCGAGACGTCGAGGGCCGATGTCGGCTCGTCACACACCACGATCTCGGGCCGCATGACGAGCGCGCGCGCGATTGCCACGCGCTGGCGCTGGCCGCCGGAGAGCTGGCTCGGGTAGTTGTCGGCCATGCGCGCGGGCAGGCCGACGCGTTCCAGCATGTCGATGGCGCGCTTGCGCCGGTAGGCCGCATCGCCCAGCCCGTGCACGGCGAGCGGCAGCGCCACGATCGTCGCAATGCGCTTGCGCGGATTGAGCGAGCCGTAGGGGTCCTGGAAGACAGGCTGCACGCGCGCGGCCATCTTGCGCCGATCGAGCGTGGCGATATCGACCCCGTCGAGTTCGATGCGCCCGGAGCTCGGCGCCAGCAGGCCGAGAAGCAGGCGCGCGAGCGTGGATTTCCCGCAGCCTGACTCACCCACGATGCCCAGGACTTCGCCCTTTGCGAGACTGAGATCCACGCCGTTGACCGCGTGCAGCGTGCGCGGCCGTCCGAATATCCCCTGGCGCACCTCGAAGCTGCGCTGGACGCTGTCGAGCTGCATGAGAGCGGTCATGCGGCACCCCGCATGCAGGCCCATGCGTGATCGCCATCGATCTGCACCGGCGGTTCGGCTGCACATTCGGGTGCCGCGTGGACGCAACGGTCGCGGAAGGCGCAGCCCGTCACGGTGCCGATCAGGGCGGGCACTGTTCCGGGAATGGCGCCCAGCCGGTCACCGGGCCGTGTGCGGCCGGGGATCGGGATGCTGTCCATCAGCCCTTGCGTATAGGGATGCCGGGGCGATGCGAAGACATCGGCCGTCGTGCCTTCTTCGACGATCGCGCCGGCGTACATCACGGCCACGCGGTCAGCGACGCGCGCGACGACGCCCAGATCGTGCGTGATCAGCACCAGTGCCATGCCGAATTCGCGCTGAAGGTCTTTCAGCAGAAGAAGGATCTGCGCCTGGATCGTCACGTCAAGGGCGGTCGTGGGCTCGTCGGCGACGATCAGTGCCGGTCCGCACATCAGCGCCATCGCGATCATTACGCGCTGGCGCAGGCCGCCGGAAAGCTGGTGCGGATACTGGCCCAGCCGGTCGCCCGCCGAAGCGATGCCGACCTTGCCGAGAAGCTGGATCGCGCGCGCGCGTGCCTCGGCGGCGGTCGCGCTCTTGTGACGGCGGTAGACCTCCGCCAGCTGGTTCCCGATCGTGTAGGCCGGGTTGAGGGCCGTCATCGGTTCCTGGAAGATCATCGCGATGTGCGCGCCGCGAAGGCCGTTGACCGCTTTCTTGCCCGCCTTGGCGAGATCGATGCCGGCGAACTCCAGCCGGCGCGCGCGCCGCGTCGCGGACCGCGGCAGCAGGCCCATCAGCGCAAGGGCGGTCATCGACTTGCCGCAGCCGGACTCGCC
>JBGAKN010000032.1:0-7026 GCA_044224405.1 Tagaea sp.
ATTTCGCCGGCAAGAGGTAACATCGCGAAACCGGGCGACTGCTCGACCGGTTCGCGGCCGAGCAAGGCCGTGTAGAACGCGGCACTGGCCGCGACATCGGACACGTAGAGAAGGACGAGGGCGGGACGGGCCATGGGGCATCTCCTTGGTTGGGATGCCCCCTTCTAGCCGCCCCTGCTGCCAGTTTCCGTCAGCAGGCTATTCGCCGATGCCTTCGGCCGCACGCCACGCCTTCAGCAGCGCCGCGCGGCGTTTCGGATAGCGCCCGCCCGCCTCGCCCAGTTCCGATATCCGGTCGGTGCGGAAATGGCGGAAACCTTCGCGCAGTTCGCACCACGCCACGACCACGCGCACCCGGTCGAAGAAACCGAGCGCGAAGGGCCAGATCGTGCGCTTCGTTGGCTTGCCGTCGGCATCGGTATAGAGAATCGCGAGCCTCCGCTCGGCGCGGATCGCGCGGCGGATCGGGGCGAGATCCACCTTGCCGGAGACGAGCTTCTCGCCGGATGCGACCAGCAGCGCGTTCGAATCGGCCGAATCGCGCAGATCGGCGGGCAGCACCGCGGCGATCTTCGCCATCGCGTCGCGCGCGGCCTTGCCGAGTTCGGCGTCCGCGCGGTCGGCCACCCAGCGCATGCCGAGGACGAGGGCTTCGATTTCTTCTTCCGCGAACATCAGCGGCGGCAGCAGGAAACCGTCTTTCAGGACGTAGCCGATGCCCGCCTCGCCCTCGATGCCGGCACCTTGCGCTCGCAGCGAGACGATGTCGCGATAGAGGCTGCGCGGGCTGACGCCGAGTTCGTCGGCGAGCGTGGCGGCCGTCACCGGCCGGCGGCGGCGGCGCAGCGCCTGGATCAGCTCGAGAAGCCGCTCGGCGCGGCCCTGACCCTTCTTGCGCTTGCGCCCCACCGCGAGGCCGCGGCTCAGCCGATCTGCTTCAGCAGCGTGTCGGCGTCCGAGACCTCGAACGCGCCGGGCTTCTCGAGGTTGAACTGCTCGACCTTGCCGTCCACCACATAGGCCGAAAAGCGGCGCATGCGCGTGCCCATGACGTTGGCCGTGCCGTCCATCTCGATGCCCAGCGCCTCGGCGAGCGCGCCGTTGCCGTCGGCCACCATCCTGACCTTCGTACCCACGTTCTGCGACTTGCCCCACGCGTCCATCACGAACGCGTCGTTGACGGAGACGCAGGCAACTTCGACGCCCTTGGCCTTGAACGCATCCGCCTTCTCGACGAAACCGGGGAGGTGCTTGGCCGAGCAGGTCGGCGTGAAGGCGCCCGGCAGGCCGAAGACCGCGACCTTCTTGCCCTTGAAGAGATCGTCGGTGGTGAGATCCTTGGGACCGTCGGCGGTCATGATCCGCATGCGGGCGGCGGGGATCGTCTGGCCCTTCTCGATCGTCATCTGGCGTTCCTCCTTGCTGAAAAGCGAAACGGCGGCTTCCGGTTCCGGAATGCCGCCGTTCCTGACTGTCGTCTGCGAAGCCCTCAGACCTGGCCGAGCATCGTCTCGGCGTTCGAGACCTCGAACGCGCCGGGCTTCTCGAGGTTGAAGGTCTTGACCGTGCCGTCGACCACGTACATCGAGAAGCGCTTCATGCGCAGGCCCATGCCGTAGCCCGTGCCGTCCATCTCGATGCCGAGCGCCTTGGTGAGTTCGGCGTTGCCGTCGGCGAGCATCAGCACCTTGTCGCCCACGTTCTGGGCCTTGCCCCACGCGTCCATGACGAAGGCGTCGTTGACCGAGACGCACGCGATGGTGTCGACGCCCTTGGCCTTCAGCGCGTCGAAATGGCCGATGAAGCCCGGCAGGTGCTTGGCCGAGCAGGTCGGCGTGAACGCGCCGGGAAGGCCGAAGATCGCGACCTTCTTGCCCTTGAAGATTTCGTCGGTCGTCAGGTCCTTGACGCCGTCCTTGGTCATCGTCTTGAGCTTAACGGACGGAACCTTTTCGCCAGCGCTGATCGTCATGGGGGTTTTCCTTTTCGCCCGGAGGGCCGTCTGGTGGGAAGCCGGACCAAGGATTTAGATTGGGACCGGCCCGATTGCAACCCGGGCAAGCGCCTAGCGCCCGCCGGCCTTCGCCAGCGCGTCGAGGACGGCTTCGGCGGTAAGAAGTTCCGGCAATGGCAGGCCACCGGGGGCACCGGGCCCGTACACCGCGTTGAACGGGATGCCGTAGCGCCCGAATTCGGCCAGATAGGCCGAAATGCGCGGATCGGGGCGCGTCCAGTCGGCGCGCAGCGCCAGGATATCGCCCGACGCGAGCTTCGCCCCCACCTCGCCGCGCCCGATCACGAGGCGCTTGTTGACCTGGCAGGTCACGCACCAGTCGGCCGTCACGTCGACGAACACGGTGCGCCCCTGCGCGACTGCCGCATCGATTGCGCCGCGTTCGAAGCGCTGCCACGTGATCGCCGTTTCCTCCGTCGCGCGCTTGGGCGCAAGCGCCAGCTTGGGCGGCAGGAACAGCGCCAGCATCAGGACGCTGGCGACCAGCGCCACGCGACCGCGCACGCTCGCACCCTTGCGCAGCACGAACAGGCCGAGCGCGAGGGCGGCAAGCGCCACCGCCAATGCGCCTGCCGCGATCTCGCCGAGTTGCGCGGCCAGCACCCAGACGAGCCATGCGGCCGTTCCCGCCAGCGCCACGCCGAGCACGCGCCGCAGGATCACGATCCACGGGCCCGGGCGCGGCAGCAGCCGCGCGGCGGCCGGAACGGCGGCGACCGCAAGATAGGGTGCCGCCAGCCCGACGCCGAGGGCCGCGAAGATCGCGAAGATCTGCAAGGGGCCCTGCGCGAGCGCGAAGCCGACGGCCGTGCCCACGAACGGCGCCGAGCAGGGCGTGGCCAGCAGCGTGGCGAACACGCCCGTGGCGAAAGAGCCCGCGAGCTTGCGGTTCGCGCCGAGGCCCGACAGGAAACCGGGCATCGGCACCTCGAACCAGCCCCACAGGTTCGCCGCGAACGCGACGACGACCAGCGCCATGCCGGAGAGGAACCAGGGCTGCTGGAACTGCAGCCCCCAGCCCACCGCCTCGCCCGCAAGCTTGAGTCCCACGAGTGCGACGGCCAGCAACAAGAACGCGGCGAGGATTCCCGCCGATGTCGCGAGGAACGCCGCACGCACGTCGCGCTGCGCGCCCGCATCCAGCTTCACGACGCTGGCAAGCTTCATCGCCAGTACCGGCAGCACGCACGGCATAAGATTGAGGATCAGCCCGCCGAGCAGGGCGACGGCGAGCATCGCCAGCAGCGTCGTCGGCGGGCCCGCGGGGGGCGCGTTGCCCAGCGCCAGCGTGCGCTCGATCGCGCGCGTGCCGTCGACCAGCGTCAGCGTCACGTCCCCGCCTGCCTTCAGGGGTGCCGCACCGGGGCCGGCAGCGGCGGGAATGGTCAGCGTCGCGGCACGCCCCCCTTCGGCGAAACGCACGACGGGCTTGGCGAAGCTCCAGCCCGCCGGGCCTTCGACATAGACGTCGGGCGCCGTGAAGGCGGGCTCGCCACGCGCGCGCACCACGATCGCGGCCGGAGCACCTGCCCGGAAATCGGCGCCCTCGAGCGTCAGGCCGTTGGCACCCGTGCCATCCGCATCGACCGGCGGGATCGCGGACACGAAGCGCGCGATGTCGTGCGCCTGCGCCGACGGCGCGCCGGGTCCGGCCGGCAAGGCCAGCGCCAGTTCCGCGCGATAGGGGATGCACACGTCGGCGCAGACGAGGATCTCGACGGCGGCCTTGAGGTCGAGCGCGCCGGCCGCCGCTTCCTTCTTCGCGTCGATCGGCAGGATGACCGTGCCGCCGTAACCGAACGTCTCGAAATCGAACAGCGTGAACCGCTCGGGTGCCGGATAGCGCAGCTTCGCGTCGGCGAGATTGGCCGAACCCGTCCAGTCGATCTCCACCGGCAGGCCCGCGTCGCCGGGCGAGCGCCAGTAGGTCTTCCAGCCGGGCTTCATCTGGATTTCGAGACCGAGTCGCACCGATTCCGCCGGCCCCGCATCCTGCGTCGCGGCGACGAGGCGCAGCGCCACTTCCGGCTGGCGGACCCATGCGGAAGCCGCTTCCTGCGCATGGGCGGGCGTGCCGGCGCAAAGAAACGGCAACAGAAGGGCAAGACGTCGGATCTGCAAAAGCATCGGTTTCATGCTAGTCTATATGGCCATGTCGCGCGCGCGTATCGAGATCCCGACCTTCTTCGCGGGCCACCTGCTCGTGGCCATGCCGTCGATGTCCGATTCGCGTTTCGAGCGTACGGTCATATATATGTGCGCCCACAATCCCGACGGCGCCATGGGCCTCGTCATCAACCGCCCGTTCGAGCAGCTGACCTTCCCCGACCTGCTGGAACAGCTCAGCATCGACGTCGGCCCCCGTACCAAGCAGATCCGCCTGCGCGCCGGCGGCCCGGTCGAGGCGGGGCGCGGCTTCGTGCTGCATTCCGACGACTACATGCATGACGGCTCGATGCGCGTGATGCCGGGTATCGCCCTCACCGCCACGGTCGATATCCTGAAGGCACTCGCGACCGGATCGGGCCCGCGCAAGTCGCTGCTGGCGCTGGGGTGTGCAGGCTGGTCGGCCGGGCAGCTCGAAGGCGAGATCCAGCGCAACGGCTGGCTCACCGTGCCGGCCGACGACGAGATCGTGTTCGACCCCGAACTCGACGCGATGTGGGAACGCGCCCTCGGCAAGGCCGGGATCTCCGCCGGCTTCCTGTCCGGCCAGGCCGGCCACGCCTGACAATCAGGCCGCGAGCTTCGCCGCGATCGCGGCGAGCGGATCGAGCTTCGCGAGCGGGCCCAGCGCCGCGAGCGTCGGCTTGCCCGAAAGGATGCGCGTCGCGACGCGCGCGATGTCTTCGGCCGTCACAGCCTCGACCTTCGCGGAGACTTCCTCGGGCGTGATGTCGCGCCCGAAGATCAGCAGGTTCGCCCCCAGCGCGTCCATGCGCGCGTTGGTGCTCTCCAGCGACATGAGCAGGCCTGCGCGCATCTGCGCCTTCGCGCGGCGCACTTCGGCCGCCTGCGGAAGCACGCGCGAACCGCGCAGCTCGGAAACG
Source organism: Tagaea sp. (assembly GCA_044224405.1). GTDB lineage: Bacteria > Pseudomonadota > Alphaproteobacteria > CACIAM-22H2 > CACIAM-22H2 > Tagaea. The sequence goes on from JBGAKN010000032.1 coordinate 5,065, forward strand.
AGGGCCGGGATCAGCTCCTTCATCTCCTGCTCGCCCGTGCCCGTATAGACGTCGAACACGCCGCCGTCGGCGAAGGACGAGGCGTGCGAGGAGATCGAATAGCAAAGGCCCCGCTTCTCGCGGATTTCCTGGAACAGGCGCGAGGACATGCCGCCGCCCAGCAGCGTCGCGTAGACCTGCACGGCCCAATAGTCCGGATCGCGCACGCCGACGCCCGGAAAACCCAGCACGAGATGCGCCTGCTCGAGGTCGCTGTCGTCGCGGAACTCGCCGCCGCGATAGCGTGCGGGCTCGTCGTTCGCCTGCCCCGCCCCGTGCCATTTGCCGAACAGTTCGCTTGTGCGCGCGAGGAAGCGCGCCGGATCGAGATTGCCCGAGGCCGCGATGACGACGTTGCCCGGCGCGTAGATGCCGTTGCGCCAGTCGAGCGCCGCCGCGCGCGGCAGCGTCTTGATGATGTCGGCCGTGCCCAGCACCGGGCGGCCGATTGCCTGGTCGGGGAACGCGGTTTCCTGGAAGCGGTCGAAGATCACGTCGTCAGGCGTGTCCTCGACCTGCCCCAGTTCCTGCAGGATCACGCCGCGCTCGCGCTCGAACTCGGCCGGATCGAAAGCGGAGTTGAGGAAGATGTCGGAAAGGATGTCGAGGGCGAGGTCGACGTCCTCCTTGAGGCACTTGATGTAATAGGCGGTCTGCTCGCGGCCCGTATGCGCGTTCATGAACGCGCCGACGTTCTCGATCTCCTCGGCGATGGCCTTGGCGTCGCGCGTGGCCGTGCCCTTGAAGGCCATGTGTTCGAGCATGTGGGCGACGCCGTTGAGCGCCTTGGGCTCGTGCCGCGTGCCCGCGCCCACATAGACGCCGACCGAAACGGTCTCGACCTGCTCCATGCGGTCGGTGGCGACGCGCAAGCCCCCCGCCAGCGTATCGATGCGCACGCTGCTCATTTGCGCCCCGCGGCGGCGGCGACGAACTCTTTCACCTTCGCCACGTCGTTGGGCAGGCGCGTCACGCGCTCGGGCCGCGTCATGAGGTCGGCCAGATGCGGCGGCAGCTGCGGGCGGATGCCCGTCGCCTTCTCGACCGCGTCGGGGAACTTGGCCGGATGCGCCGTCGACACGACGACAAGCGCGCCGGACTTGGCCGAAACGCCGTGCGCCACGTGCAGCGCCACGGCCGTGTGCGGATCGATCGTCTCGCCCGTCGCGCGGTACGTCTCGCCGATGGTCGCGAGCGTTGCCGCCTCGTCGCACACGCCCGCGTCGAAATCGGCGGCAAGACCGACGTACATGTTCTGCGGAAACTCGAGGCGACCGGACTTGCGGAACTCCGCCATCATGCCCGCGGTGACCGCGCCGTCGCGCGCGGCAAGCTCGAACACCAGCCGCTCGAAGTTCGACGAGACCTGCACGTCCATCGACGGCGACACGGTCGGTGCCACGGCTTCCAGCGCCATGCGGCCCGTGGAAACCGTGCGCGCCATGATGTCATTGCGGTTGGTCGCCACGACCATGCGCTCGACCGGCAGGCCCATGCGCTTGGCGCCGTACGCCGCGAGCACGTTGCCGAAATTGCCGGTCGGCACGCAGAAGCTGACCTTCCGGTCGGGTGCGCCCAGCGACAGCGCCGCGTGCGCGTAATAGACGATCTGCGCGGCCACGCGCGCCCAGTTGATCGAGTTGACGGCCGAAAGATGGTGCCGGTCACGGAATTCGAGATCGTTGAACAGCGCCTTCACCGCGTCCTGGCAATCGTCGAACGTGCCTTCGAGCGCGATGTTGTGGACGTTCTTCGACATCACGGTCGTCATCTGCCGGCGCTGCACGTCCGACGTGCGCCCGTGCGGATGGAGCATGACGATGTCGATCGCCGCACGGTCCATGCACGCGGCGATGCCGGCGGGGCCCGTATCGCCGGACGTGGCGCCGACGACCATCACGCGCGCACCGCGCTTCGTCAGCA
>JBGAKN010000013.1:0-39538 GCA_044224405.1 Tagaea sp.
GCATTCGTGCACCAGCGTCCAGCCCCCGCCTTGCGTTTCCACGCGCAGCGGGCGCATCAGGCCGCCGCATTCCGCCGCCCGGTCGCCGGGATTGACGTCGACATGGCGCGACCACAGGCAGTGCGGGCAATGGTTGGTGTAGCCGTCACCCGACACGGCCTTGCCGCAGTTGCCGCAGGCGAAATCCTCGATCCGGCGCTGGAAGCGCCTCGTCAAAGACCTGCCGCCATCCGCGCGAGGCCGAACGCGGCCCCGGCGAGAACCAGCCAGTGGATCGAGGCGCCGAAGCGCACGAGAAGCACGAGCGAAACGGCAGCGGCCGCGACCGACACCCAGTCGACGACGCCCGGTGCCGGCAGGAAGACCGCCACGCCGAGGAAGACCGCGAGGTTGAGGATCACGCCCACGACGGCCGCCGTGATGGCGCCCAACGCCGACGACGCGCCCTTGTTCTCGTGCAGGCCCTCGATATAGGGGGCGCCCGCGAGGATGAACAGGAAGCTCGGCAGGAAGGTGACGTAGCTCGCCAGCAGCGCCGCGACGATCGCCGGCACCAGCGGATCGCCAGCGGCGGAATTCCAGCCGGCGAAGAAGCCCACATACTGGAGCACGAGGATCAGCGGCCCCGGCGTGGTTTCGGCAAGGGCAAGGCCGTTCAGCATGTCGACCGGCGAAAGCCAGCCGTAGAAATTGACGGCCGCGTCCGCGACATAGGGCAGCACCGCATAGGCCCCGCCGAACGTGACGAAGGCCGCCTTGGTGAGAAGCTCGGCGATGTCGAGGAACGGCCGCGTTCCCATCACGCCGAGCGTCAGGCCGACCGGAACCGCCCAGAGCACCACGAAGACGAGACCGAGCTTGGCGAAGCGCGCCCACGCGTTCGCCGGCAGCTTTGCTTCGTCGGCGGATCCCTCGTCCGCCACGCCGCCATGCCCGCCGGCCGCAAAGGGCGACGGCGTGCCGCTGCGCACCGACAGCCAGCCGATCACTGCCGCCGTCGCCACGACCCACGGGAATCCGATGTCGAGGAAATGGATCGCGACGAAGGCCGCGGCGGCGAGCGCCACCGCCTGCCACGTGTGCAGCGCCTTCTTCCCGATGCGCCACACCGCGTGGCCCACCACCGCGATGACGACGGGCTTGAGCCCGTTGAAGATCGCGCCCACGAAGCCCGTGTCGCCGTGGGCGGCCGCGATGTACGAAAGGATCAGCATGCATACGATGCCCGGGATCACGAACAGCGATCCCGCGACCACGCCGCCGAGCGTGCCGTGCAGGCGCCAGCCGATATAGGTGGCGAGCTGGGTGGCCTCCGGCCCCGGCAGCAACGTCGCGAAGGAAAGCCCGCGCAGGAACGGTCCCTGCGCGATCCAGCGTTTCCCGTCGACCAGGTCGTGCTGCATCATCGCGATCTGGCCGGCCGGGCCGCCGAAGGAAAGGCAGCCGAGCCGGAACCAGTAGGCGAGCGCCTCGCCGAAGCCGGGCTTGCCGGAAGCGGCAGGTGCGGAAGCGTCAGGCATCTTGTTCATCCCCTGGGCGGCCAGTTGTGGGTTTCGCCGCTCGCCTTGCGCGCCCACGCGTAGAGAGCGTCGTACAGCACGAAGCCCTGCGCAAGCATCGCATGGTCGTCCTCGGCATGGATCGCCGACAGCCCGAGCGAGGCCGCGAGCAGGCCTGCGGATTCGGGCGCCAGTTCCGGGCGCCCGGTATCGGCACCACGCACGACGATCGCGAGATGCGCGAGTGCCGGATCGGCCAGACCGTACTTCTTCAGGAACGCGTCGAAGCTGCACAGCGGGCCGTCATGCGTGAGCTCGACGTCCGGCACGTCGTAGGGGATCGCATCGAGGCGCTTCGCCTCCGACAGCACCTTGCCCGGCGCGACGAACAGGAACTCGGGCGCCTTGTCGATGAAGCGCGTCACCAGCCACGGACAGGCCACGCGGTCGATCTTCGGGCGTTCGCGGGTGATCCACTTCATGCGGTTTCTCCCTTCTTCGCGGCCAGGGGCTTTTCCATCGCGCGCCAGCCGACGATGCCGGTATCGAGATAGCGCGCGCGGTATCCCTGATTGCGCAGTGCTGCCGCCGTGTCGCGGCTGAAGCCGAAGCCGTAGACGCAGTAGACGACGATCTCGCGGTCCTTCGGCAACCCGGCCGCAGCCCCGTCGGGTGTGGCCGGATCGACGCGCAGCGCGCCGGGCAGGATCGTTTCGGCCGCCGCATAGGTCGGCCCGCGGCGCGAATCGACGAACACGCCGTCGAAATTGGCGAGCGCTTCGATCGCCACCGCGTGCGGATCCTGCGCGGGCGGGGCATCGCGCCAGCGCTGGGCCGCCCGCGTCCAGTCGATGGCGGCAAGGAACGCGTCGACATAGGCGCCGGCCTTCGCTCCGTAATCCATGTGATAGGCGTGCTCGTACATGTCGAGCGCCAGGATCGGCATGGCGCCCGCGAAGCCCATCGTGTGGTCGGCGCCCCACTGGATCGCGAGGCGACCTTCGCGGTTCTCGCGCACGAGCACGACCCAGCCCGAGCCGCCCGCCAGCGCCTTGCCGCACGCGGCGAAGCGCGCCTGCCACGCGGCGTATGAGCCGAAATCGCGTTCGATCGCCGCGCCAAGATCGGCCGGCGGCGGCGTCGGCGCGCCCAGTCCCTCGAAATAGATCTCGTGCAGCAGCATCGAGTTGTACGCGACCTGCTCCTCGCGCTTCAGCCCGTTCCACTCGAAGCCGGGCGCGGCGGGATCGAGCGCGTCGAGGCGCCGCGTGATCGCGTTGAGGCGCTTCACGGCGCCCGCGTAGTTGTTCTCGAAATGGCTGGCGACCAGCTTTTCGCTAAAGCCCGGATAGGATTCCGGCTTTGCCCCGATGGGTCTGATCGAATAAACGCGCGTCATCGTCCGATACCTCCCGGCAAGGATCCGCATGGATCCCCCGAAAGGCAGTGCTTGGACGAGCGGGTCGTCTTTGGAAATCGGCGGGGCGACTGCCGGTAGCCCCGCGCGCGATCTCTATACGCGCGCCGGAACCCGAGCGCAAGCCCCGCCGCTTACTTGAAGCGGACCTTGATGATCTCGTAGGCCTTGTGGCCGCGCGGCGTGGTGACTTCGACCTTGTCGCCCGCCTGCTTGTTGATCAGCGCGCGCGACAGTGGCGAGGTGATCGAGATGCGGCCCTTCTCGACGTCGGCTTCGTCCGCGCCGACGATCTGGTAGGTCGATTCCTCGTCCGTATCCTCGTCGGCGAGCGTGACCTTGGCGCCGAACTTGATCTGCTTGCCCGTGAGCGAGGCCACGTCGATGATCTCGCCGCGGCTGACCTTGTCCTCGAGCTCGCCGATGCGGCCCTCGATGAAGGACTGGCGCTCGCGCGCGGCGTGATACTCCGCGTTCTCGGAAAGGTCCCCGTGGTCGCGGGCTTCCGCGATCGCCCGGATCACCGCCGGCCGCTCAACCGACTTGAGGTTCTTGAGCTCGGCTTCGAGGCGCTCGAAGCCCTCGCGCGTCATCGGAATCTTGTCCATCGCTAGCGTACTCGAACTCCGTCGCTCCCCAGAATTCCCGAAAGCCCCACCCGTTTCGCAACGCCGTCCAGCCTCGGCGACCCCGGAAGGATCGGCCGTCCTGCATGACCCGCGTCAGTCGGGGGTGTGCCGTCAGAAGGCACCCTTAAAGTACGCTTGCAGGGGGGCGACTTCAAGACTGCCGGAACGTAGTGCCGCAATGGCTTCGGCGGCCGCGCGGGCACCAGATACGGTAGTATAGTAGGCGATGCCCCCCATTAGCGCGGCATGGCGCAGGCTGAAGGAATCCGACACCGCCTGCGCGCCTTCGGTCGTGTTGAAGACCAGGTGGACCTGCCCGGACTTCATCGCGTCGACGATGTGCGGGCGGCCTTCGAGCACCTTGTTGACCAGGGTGACCTCCAGCCCGCTCTTCTGGAGGAAGGCGGCCGTGCCGCCCGTCGCCATGATCCTGAAGCCGAGCGACGCGAGCTTGCGCGCCGGCCCGACGATGCCCTTCTTGTCGGCGTCGCGCACCGAGACGAACACGGTGCCCGTCGTCGGCAGCTTCTGCGAGGCGCCCATCTGCGCCTTGGCGAAGGCGTGGCCGAAATCGGCGTCGATGCCCATGACCTCGCCCGTCGATTTCATCTCCGGCCCCAGCAGCGTGTCGGAGCCGGGGAAGCGCGCGAAGGGGAACACCGCCTCCTTGACCGCGACATGGTCGAGCTTGCGCTTCTTGAGCTTGAACGAGGCGAGGCTCTCGCCCGCCATGATGCGCGCGGCGATCTTGGCGATGGCCACGCCCGTCGCCTTGGCGACGAAGGGCACCGTGCGCGACGCGCGCGGGTTCACTTCCAGCACGTAGACGCGCCCGTCCTTGACCGCGTACTGCACGTTCATCAGCCCGACGACGCCGAGGCCCTTGGCGAGCTCGATCGTCTGGCGCTCGATCTCGTCGAGGATCTTCTTGGGCAGCGAATAGGGCGGCAGCGAGCAGGCGCTGTCGCCCGAATGGATGCCGGCTTCCTCGATGTGTTCCATGATGCCCGCGACATGCACGCCTTCGGCGTCGGCCACGGCATCCACGTCCACTTCGATCGCTTCCTGCAGGTAGCTGTCCACCAGCACCGGGTTCTTGCCGGAAACGCGCACCGCCTCGGCGATGAAGCCGCGCAGCTGGTCGACCGAATGCACGATCTTCATCGCGCGCCCGCCCAGCACGTAGCTGGGGCGCAGCAGCACGGGATAGCCGATCTTCGCCGCGACTTCCTCGGCTTCCTTCGCCGAGAAGGCCGTGCCGGAAGCCGGCTGCTCCAGCTTCAGCTTGTGGAGGAGCTTGGCGAACCGCTCGCGGTCTTCGGCCAGGTCGATCGCGTCGGGCGTGGTGCCGAGGATCGGGATGCCGGCATCGGCGAGCGCGTGCGCGAGGCGCAGCGGCGTCTGGCCGCCGAACTGGCAGATCACGCCCAGCACCTTGCCGTTGGTCTGCTCGCGCCGGACGATCTCGATCACCGTCTCGGGCGTCAGCGGCTCGAAATAGAGGCGGTCGGCCGTGTCGTAGTCGGTCGAGACCGTCTCGGGGTTGCAGTTGACCATGATGGTCTCGAAGCCCGCCTCGCGCAGCGCGTAGACCGCGTGCACGCAGCAATAGTCGAACTCGATGCCCTGGCCGATGCGGTTGGGCCCGCCGCCGAGGATCAGCACCTTGGTGCGGTCCGTGGCCTCGTCCTCGCTCTGCGGGCCGTCGATGGAAGGCGGCTCGTAGCTCGAATAGAGATAGGGCGTCTTGCTGGCGAACTCGGCCGCGCACGTGTCGATGCGCTTGAAGACGGGAACGACGCCGAGCGCGCGGCGCGCGGCGGCGACTTCCGCTTCCGGCTTCTTGACGAGCTTGGCGAGGCGCGCGTCGCCGAAGCCCATCTGCTTCAGCTTCGTCCAGCCATGCGCGTCCTTGGGCAGGCCCTTCTTGCGGATGTCGGCTTCCGCGAGCACCAGATCCTCGACCTGGCGCACGAACCACGGATCGAAGCTGGAGATGCGGCAGATCTCGTCGACCGTGAAGTCGAAGCGCAGCGCCTGCGCGATCACCAGCAGCCGGTCGGGCGTGGGCTTGGCGAGGGCCGCGACGATGGCCTCGCGGATCTTGCCGGCGTCGTCGTCGGGGATGTCGATCTCGTCGAGGCCGGTGAAGCCCGTCTCCATCGAGCGCAGCGCCTTCTGCAGCGCTTCCTGGAAGCAGCGCCCGATCGACATCGCCTCGCCGACCGATTTCATCGACGTGGTGAGCAGGGCCGGCGTGCCGGGGAATTTCTCGAACGTGAAGCGCGGCATCTTGACGACGACATAGTCGATCGTCGGCTCGAACGCGGCGGGCGTCACGCCCGTGATGTCGTTGTCGAGCTCGTCGAGCGTGTAGCCGACCGCGAGCTTCGCCGCGATCTTGGCGATGGGAAAGCCCGTCGCCTTCGACGCGAGCGCGGACGAGCGCGACACGCGCGGGTTCATCTCGATCACGATCATGCGCCCGGTCTTGGGATCGACCGCGAACTGCACGTTCGAGCCGCCGGTATCCACGCCGATCTCGCGCAGCGTCGCGATCGACGCGTTGCGCATGATCTGGAATTCCTTGTCGGTCAGCGTCAGCGCAGGCGCCACCGTCACGCTGTCGCCGGTGTGGATGCCCATCGGATCGACGTTCTCGATCGAGCAGACGATGATGCAGTTGTCCTTGCGGTCGCGCACGACCTCCATCTCGTACTCTTTCCACCCGAGCACGCTTTCCTCGACCAGCGTCGAGCCGACGGGGCTGGCGCGAAGTGCGCCGAACACGATCTGCTCGTATTCCTCCTCGTTGTAGGCGATGCCGCCGCCCGTCCCGCCCATCGTGAACGAGGGGCGGATGATCGCGGGCAGGCCGACCTTGGCGAGCGCTTCCTTCGCGTCGTCCATGCTTTTGACCAGCATCGACTTGGGCGTCTCGAGGCCGATCTTCGTCATCGCGTCGCGGAAGCGCAGCCGGTCCTCGGCCTTGTCGATCGCGTCGCGGTTGGCGCCGATCAGCTCGACGCCGTATTTCTCCAGCACGCCCGTGTCCGCGAGCTTCATCGCGACGTTGAGCGCCGTCTGCCCGCCCATCGTGGGCAGCAGCGCATCGGGGCGCTCCTTGGCGATGATCTTCTCGACGATCTCCGGCACGATCGGCTCGACGTAGGTCGCGTCCGCCAGCGTCGGGTCCGTCATGATCGTCGCCGGGTTCGAGTTCACCAGCACGATGCGGTAGCCCTCGGCCTTCAGCGCGCGGCACGCCTGCGTGCCCGAATAGTCGAACTCGCACGCCTGGCCGATGACGATGGGCCCGGCCCCGATGATGAGGATCGATTTGATGTCGGTGCGCTTGGGCATGATCAGGCTGCCTTCGGGTTGGCCATCAGGGCGGTGAACCGCTCGAACAGGTAGTGCGCGTCCTGCGGGCCGGGGCTTGCTTCGGGGTGGTACTGCACGGAGAAGGCCGGGCGGTCGGTGCAGCGCAGCCCCTCGTTCGTCTTGTCGAACAGCGAGACGTGCGTGACGACCGTGCCCTTGGGCAGCGTTTCGGGCAGCACGGCGAAGCCGTGGTTCTGCGAGGTGATCTCGACCTTGCCGGTCTCGATGTCCTGCACGGGATGGTTGGCGCCGCGATGGCCGAGATGCAGCTTCGTGGTCTTGGCGCCCAGCGCCAGCGCCAGCAACTGGTGGCCGAGGCAGATGCCGAAGATCGGCACGCGCTTCTCCAGCAACGCCTTGATCGTCGGCACCGCGTAGACGCCCGTCGCCGCCGGATCGCCGGGGCCGTTGGAGAGGAACACGCCGTCCGGCTTGTGGCGCAGGATGTCTTCGGCCGAAGCGCTGGCGGGCACCACCGTCACCTTGCAGCCGGCCTGTGCCAGGCAGCGCAGGATGTTGCGCTTGGCACCATAGTCGACCGCGACGACGTTGAACTTCGGCTTGGCCAATTTGCCGTAGCCCTTGCCGAGCTGCCACGCCGTCTCGTCCCACGCATAGCTCTGGCGCGTGGTCACTTCCTTCGCGAGGTCCATGCCTTCGAGGCCGGGCCACGCCTTGGCTTCGGCGATGAGGGCGGCGGCGTCGAGCTTGCCGTCGGGCGCATGCACCAGCGTGCCGTTGGGGGCACCGGTGTCGCGGATGTGGCGCGTGAGGGCCCGCGTATCCACGCCGCAGATGCCCGGCAGCTCGTGCGCCTTCAGCCAGGCGTCGAGATGGCGCGTCGCGCGGAAGTTCGAGGGTTGCGTGATGTCGGCGCGCAGCACCGCGCCGCGTGCGGCGGGCGTCACTGTCTCGATGTCTTCCTCGTTCGTGCCGACATTGCCGACATGCGGGAAGGTGAAGGTGATGATCTGCCCGGCGTAGGAAGGATCGGTGAGGATTTCCTGATAGCCGGTGATCGAGGTGTTGAAGCAGACCTCGCCGGTCTTTTTCGAGGCGGCCCCGATGCCCTGCCCCCAGAAGATCGTGCCGTCGGTAAGAGCGAGAGCGGCGGTCGTGCCGGGCGGCGGCGTGGGCTGGGTCGGACGTTTGCGTGCGGTCATGAAAGCCCCCGTCGGAAAATTCGGAAGGGGTCTAGGGGCTAGCGGCCGCATCGGTCAACCCCGGTGAATGGCATTCCAACCTGCTGATCCGGAACGGTTATTTGTCCACGCCCCTGTCGCGCCTGCGAATCGGCTGGCGATTCCGGCGTGTTTTTGTTACCTATTTGGTACAGACTGTACCAAAAGGTAAACACCTGCATGACCCGCCAGATCGCCGAACGCGCCGACCTGTTGCCCAAGCTCGCGGAGGTGTTCCGCACGCGCGGCTACGCGGGCGCGAGCCTCGGCGAGATCGGGCGCGCGACGGGGCTGGGCAAGGGCAGCCTCTATCACTTCTTCCCGCGCGGGAAGGAGGAGATGGCCGAGGCCGTGCTCGCCGACATCGATGCGTGGTTCGCGGTCGAGATCCTGGGGCCGCTGCGCCATCCCGGCGACCCGCGCACCGCGATCCGCGAGATGTGCCGTGCGGTCGATGCACATCACCGGTCGGGCAAGCGCGTGTGCGCCTTCGCACTTTTCGCGCTCGATGCGGCACGCGACCGCTTTGCGCCGACCTTGCGCAAGCATTTCCAGATCTGGATCGAGGCGCTGGCGCGCGTGCTGGTCGTCGCCGGGCGCGGCCCCGCCGCCGCGCGCACCGAGGCGGTCGACGCGATCGCCTGCATCGAGGGCGCGATGGCGCTGGCGCGCGCGGCCGACGATCCGCGCGTGTTCGCAGGCGCCCTCGCGCGTGTCGAGGCGCGGCTGCTCGCCTAGTTCAGCGAAGCGGGTTTGGGCCCGCCGGTCGCCCAGTCGAGAAGCTCGACCGTGTGGACGACGGGCATGTCGGCGGCCGCCGCGATCTGCGCCATGCACCCGATATTGCCGGCCGCGACGAGCGAAGCGCCGGTCGCCTTCAGGTTCGCCACCTTGCGTGCCTGCAATTGGCCCGCGAGCTCGGGCTGCATCAGGTTGTAGGTGCCGGCCGAACCGCAGCACAGATGGCCTTCCGCGGGATCGCGCACGTCGAAGCCGGCGTCGGCGAGAAGCCTGCGCGGCACCGCACCCAGCTTCTGCCCGTGCTGCAGCGAGCAGGCCGAGTGATAGGCGACCTTCAGCGCCTCGGGCGCCTTCGCGGCGATCCCGAGTTCGGCGAGCAGCTCGCTCACGTCGCGCGTGCGCTTCGAGATTTCAGCGGCCGGGCCTTTCAGCTCCGCATCCTCGCGGAACATGAAGCCGTAATCCTTGACCGTCGTCCCGCAGCCCGACGCGTTGACGACGATGGCATCGGGCCCCTGCCCGCCGTTCAGCGCCATCCATGCGCGGATGTTGGCGGCGGCCGATGCGTGGCTCGCGTCGAGCTTGCCCATGTGGTGCGTGAGCGCGCCGCAGCAGCCCGAGCCTTGCGCCACCGTCACCTCGCACCCGAGCCGCGTGAGCAGCCGGATCGTCGCCTCGTTGATCTGCGGGGCGAGCACCTGTTGCGCGCAACCCTGCAGGATCGCGACGTGCTTGCGCGTCTTGCCTTGGGCGGCAAACACCTGCGGCCGGTCGACGTCCGATGGCGACGGGATGGCGGCGGGCGCCATCGCCAGCATCGCGCGCAGGCGCGCGAGCGGCCCGGTCTTCGGCAGCAGGAACGCCACGGGCCGCGCGAGCATCGCGCCGACGAGGGCGAAACGGAACAGCAGCGGGCGCGGCAGGATCGCGGCGAGTACTGCGCGCAGCAATCGGTCGTGCCAGGGGCGCACATAAGTCTCCTCGATATGCGCGCGCGCATGATCGACGAGATGCATGTAGTTCACGCCCGACGGGCACGTCGTCATGCAGGAAAGGCACGAAAGGCAGCGATCGACATGGCGGACCGTGCGCTCGTCGGCCGCGCGCCCCTTCTCCAGCATGTCCTTGATCAGATAGATGCGCCCGCGCGGGCTATCGAGCTCGTCGCCCAGCAGCAAATAGGTCGGGCACGTCGCGGTGCAGAAGCCGCAATGCACGCACTTGCGCAGGATCGTCTCGGACTCGCGCACGTCCGCATCGGCAAGCTGGGCAAGGGTGAAGGAAGTCTGCATGGCGCTAATCAGTATCCTGCATGCATGCGCCCGGGATTGAGGATTCCGCGCGGATCGAACTGCGCCTTCACGCCCTTGTTGAGCGCGGCGAGGCCGGTTGCGGCGGGCTGGAAGACCGGGACGAGGCCGCGCAGCGTGTCGGAGGCGCGCATCAGCGTCGCGTGGCCTTCCTTGAAGGCGGCGCGCAAGCTGGCGGCGCCGGCATCCATGCCGGGGCGCGCGGCGAGCCACACGAGGCCGCCGCCCCAGTCGAGATACCAGTCCGCACCCGGCACGTTCGCGGCGACGGCGGGGCCGTCCGTCGGTGCCACCGACACGCGCCACATCGCCTTCGCGGAATCGGGAAGCAACGTCGCCACGTCGCGGATTTCCCGCCAGAGCGCGATCGAGCGCAGCGAATGCAGTTCCTCGACAGGACCGAACGCGCCGAGCCCCTTGCGCAGCGCCTCGCAGCGCGCGGCGACGGAGACGGCCGTGCCCTCGACGCGGATCGCGGTGACGCTCGCACCCGCCCCTGCCACGTAGTCGACGCCCGAGCGCTTCGCCACGTTCGCCGGGAGATACGAAGCGCCCGAGACTTCCCAGGGACTGTTGAGCGCGTCCGACATCGCGGCGACGGCACGCTGCGGCTCAAGCCCGAAGACGAGCACGCTGCGTGTCTTGGGTGCGGCCGGCATCACCTTGACCGTCACGCGGTCGAGCACGGCGAGCGTGCCCATCGAGCCGGCGATGAGCTTCGGCAGGTCGTAGCCCGTGACGTTCTTGACCACGCGCCCGCCTGCCTTGAATTCCTCGCCGCGCCCGGAAACGCCCGAGAAGCCGAGGAAATGGTCGCGCGCGGAGCCCATCTTGATGCGGCGCGGGCCTGCGAGGTTCGCGGCCAGCGCGCCGCCGATCGTGCCGCCCTCGGGGGCGAGGCCGTAGAGCGCGCCGAAATCCGGCGGCTCGAAGGCCAGCATCTGCGCGCGCTGCTCCAGCAGCAGCAGGATCTCGCGCATCGGCGTCGCGGCGCCGCAAGTCAGCACCAGTTCCTCAGGCTCGTACTCGATGCCGCCCTTGAGCGCGGAAACGTCGAGCTTGCGGTTGGGCCGCGCCGGGCGGCCGAGCGCGGATTTCGAGCCGCCGCCGACGACGTCCAGCGCCTCGCCCTCGGCAGCCGCCCACGCGAGCGCTTCCTGCAACTGTTTCGCGTCTGTCGGTTTCAGATCCATGGACTCAGAATCGCGGCAGGTTCGGGAACGGGACCTGGCCCTTGTGGACGCGCATCACGCCCATCTCCGCGCAGCGGTGGAGCTGCGGGAAGACCTTGCCGGGATTGAGGAGGGCCGCCGGATCGAACGCGCATTTGAGGCGCATCTGCGTGGCGAGGTCGTCCTCGTCGAACATCGTGGGCATCAGGTCGCGCTTCTCGATGCCCACGCCATGCTCGCCTGTCAGCACGCCGCCGACCTCCACGCACAGGCGCAGGATGTCGGCGCCGCATTTCTCGGCCGCCAGCAATTCGCCGTCCTTGTTGGCGTCGAACAGGATCAGAGGATGCAGGTTGCCGTCGCCCGCGTGGAACACGTTGGCGACGCCCACGCCGTGGCGCTTGGCGATCTCGGAAATGCCGCGCAGCACTTCGGCCAGGCGCTTTCGCGGGATCGTGCCGTCCATGCACATATAGTCGGGGCTGATGCGCCCGACCGCCGGGAAGGCCGACTTGCGCCCCGCCCAGAAGCGCAGGCGCTCCTCCTCGTTCTCGGAGATGCGGCTGTAGACGGCGTTGTTCTCGCGCGCGATGCGGTCGACGCTGCCGATCAGCTCGTCCACCTCGGCCTTCGGCCCGTCGAGCTCGACGATCAGCAGGCTCTCGACGTCGAGCGGATAGCCCGCATTCACGAACGCCTCGGCCGCGTGGATCGCGGGCCTGTCCATCATCTCGATGCCGCCGGGGATGATGCCCTCGGCGATGATCTGGGCGACGCAGTTGCCGCCGTCTTCCAGCGTGGGGAAGCCCACGAGCACGGCGCGCAGCGTCTCGGGCTTGCGCAGCAGGCGCACGGTCACTTCGGTGACGACGCCCAGCAGCCCTTCGGAGCCCACGATCACGCCGAGCAGGTCGTAGCCGCCGGCATCCAGATGCTTGCCGCCGAGGCGCACGACCTCGCCCGCCATCGTCACGAGCTCGACGCCCAGCACGTTGTTGGTCGTGAGGCCGTATTTGAGGCAGTGCACGCCGCCCGAATTCTCCGCGACATTGCCGCCGATCGTGCAGGCGATCTGCGAGGAGGGATCGGGCGCGTAATAGAGGCCGCGATGCTGCACGGCCTGCGTGACGCCCAGGTTGGTCACGCCCGGCTGCACGCGTGCACACCGGTTCGCCTCGTCGATCTCCAGCACCTTGTTGAACTTGGCCATGCCGAGCAGCACGCCGTCTTCCAGCGGCAGGGCGCCGCCCGAAAGCCCGGTACCGGCCCCGCGCGGCACCACGCGGATGCCACCCGCCTGGCAGTATCTGAGGATCGCCGAAACCTGTTCGACGGTAGAGGGCAGCACGACCACCATCGGTATCGCGCGATAGATGCTGAGGCCGTCGGTCTCGAAGGCGCGGCGCTCTTCCAATGCGTCGATCACGCCTTCGCCGGGCACGATGGCGCGCAGGTCGGCGACAATCTTCGCGCGCCGGTCGAGCACGGCACGGTCCGGGGCCGGCATGGTCAGCATGGGTTTCGCTCCCGAGAAAGCCGCCCCGACTTTAGGGGGCGGCCGCACACCCTTGCCACAAAGAAAAACCGCGCCGGTCAGACCGGCGCGGTTTCATATCCACGACGAAGAAGAAGCCGGATCAGCCCTGGCGGGCCTTGAAACGGGGGTTCTTCTTGTTGATGACGTAGACGCGACCCTTGCGACGGACGATCTTGCAGTCCTTGTCGCGCTTCTTGGCCGACTTGAGCGAATTCACGACCTTCATGATACGACGCGTCCCGGTGGCTGAAATTGGCTCCGCCCGGGACTCCCCGGCCGAAAAGAGGCGCGACCATACGGGCGCCCTGCCCCCCTGTCAACCCGTCCGAAACCATGTGGACGGACAGTATTTTAGCCCAAACCGGCGATTTTGCGGGTCGCCTAGACAGCCGGAGCAGGCCTGCCTAGGATGCCCGCCCTTTCGCCTTTCAGCCAGCCCCCTTGCGAGCCAAAGCCCCCCACCGATGATCGAATGGATCGAGAGCAACGGGACGTGGTTCTACCTGATCACGTTCTTCTGGACGTTCCTCGAGGGCGAGACCTTCGTGATTTTCGCCGGCTTCGCCGCCCAGCTCGGCATCCTGCGGCTCGACTGGCTGATCGCGTGCGCGTGGATCGGCAGCTTCTGCGGCGACAATCTCTATTTCTGGCTGGGGCGGCGCTACGGCGAACGGCTGGTCACGCGCTTCCCCAAGATGCGCGCGGGCACCGACCTCGCGATGACGTGGCTGCGCCGGTTCGACACCTGGTTCATCCTCAGCTTCCGCTTCATCTATGTGGTGCGGAATTTCAGCTCCTTCGCCTGCGGGATGAGCGGCATCTACTGGCCGCGCTTCATGGCGCTGAACTTTATCGCCGCAGGCGTGTGGGCATGCATGTTCGCGGGCGCGGGCTATCTCTTCGGCGCCGCGTTCCAGCACCTGATCAAGGACGTGGCGCTCGCCTTCAAGGCGGGCATGCTGTGCCTGTTCCTGACGATCATCTGCCTGTCGGTCTTCATGCATCGGCGCGCCAAGAAGCAGGCGGCCGCGGCCCGTGCGCAGGATGGCGGGCCGAACACCTGACCTCCCTATCTGAAGTTGAATTAATCCAAAAATAGTTACTTATTTTTTAACCATAATATTTTCGGACACCCTGGTTTCCAATTGAAATTGTTAATGTTTTTCTGACTACATTTGATCTACCGCAGCGTCTCACCGCCATCGCCCTGTTATCGTTACGGCAAGTTCGAATCTCGAATTGCAAGCCGCGACAAGGCACCTCCCGATGAACCTGATGATCGCTCCCGCCCTGTTCTGCCCGCCGCCGGCGGCGACCTTCGAAGTGCCGAAGATCGAGTTGATCCTGGCGCTCGGCGCGGCGGTCGACCTGCTCAGCCCCACGCTCGGCGCCCACCAGAAGCGCGTCGCCATCATCGCGTCGAACCTCGCCACGTCGGCCGGACTCAGCCGCGACGACGTGGCACGCGTCCTCCAGGCAGGCCTGCTGCATTCGGTCGGCGCGATGTCGCACGAGAACTGGAAGCACCGCTCGGAAACAGGGGCGCGGTTTCTCGATATCTCTTCACTGACGCGCGGTCTTGCGCCGCTCGTCGCCCACTACAGGCACCCGCTTTCGCGCCGGTCCGCGCGTTTCAACCTGCGCGCCGAAGACATTCTCTGCGCGCAGATCCTCAATCTTGCGAATTTCATCGACGACAGCATCGATCCGGCGACCTTCATCCTGTCCCAGGTCGCGGCTCGCCGGACCGATGCAGCCGCCCATGCGCGCGCCAATCTCGATCCGGCCCTTGCCGCCATGTTCCTGCGCGCCAGCGAAGCAGACTCGTTCTGGCTGGACACGACGGCTGCCGATCTCGACGCGCGCATCCGCACACGCCTCGCCCGTCATGCGGGCGACATCGCCGATCTCGACGGACTCCAGGATTTCGGCCGGCTCTATTCGATCCTGGTCGATGCGCGCTCGCCCTTCACGGCCACCCATTCTTGGGGTGTCGCGTCGGTCGCGAGCTTCCTCGCGACCTGCGCGGGCTTTGATACCGCCTCCGCCATGCAGATCGAGATCGCCGCCCAACTCCACGATATCGGCAAGCTCGCGGTCTCCAGTGACATCGTCGAGAAGCCCGCGGGCCTGACGGCGGCGGAATTCGGCACCGTGCGCAGCCACGCCTACTTCACCGGCATGCTGCTCGAGCGAATTCCGGGCATGGAGCGGATCGCCGAATGGGCGCGCGGCCATCACGAGAAGCTCGACGGAACGGGCTATCCGCTGCGCCTCGCGGGCGCGCAGATCTCCGATGAGACGCGTGTCATCGCCGTCGCCGACCGCTTCGTCGCCTTGACGGAAGACCGCCCCTATCGCGCGGGCATGTCGGGGGCGGCCGCCTTCGGGATCCTTTCCGCCGACGCGCAGAAGGGCGTCATCGATCCGCGTATTGTCGGAATCCTTCACGAAAATTTCGACACGATCGACGCGATCCGCCGCCACGCGCAGAGCGAGGAGCGCAGCGAGGTCAAATCGGTCCTGCGGCAGGCTTGCTGACCGCAACCCAACTCTCGACGACAGGAGAAGCCAGCATGGCGAAATACGACTTCAAGCCGACGGGGAAAGAACGGACGTTCGGCGAAGACGAGGTGATCGTCAGCAAGACGGACACCAAGGGAAAGATCACATACGGCAACGACGTGTTCCTGAAGATCTCCGGCTATCCGGAAGACGTGATCGTCGGCGCGCCGCACAGCATCCTGCGCAATCCCGCGATGCCGCGCTGCGTCTTCAAGCTGCTGTGGAACAAGATCGAGGCCGGCGACGAGATCTTCGCCTATGTCGTCAACATGGCGAACGGCGGCGATCACTACTGGGTCTTCGCGCACGTCACGCCCACCTTCGGGCCCGACGGCAAGATCACGGGCTATCACTCGAACCGCCGGAAGCCGACACCCGAACAGATCCGCACGGTGTCCGCCCTCTACAAGTCGCTGCTCGACATCGAGGAGCGTTCGTCCGACCGCAAGGCCGGCATGGAACAGGCCTACGAGCACCTGTCCGCGATGCTCAAGTCCAAGGGAGTGAGCTATGAAGAATTCGTCTTCTCTATCTAAGGCACTCCTCGCTGCCTGCCTGTCGCTCGTCGCGGGCGCCGTCGCGGGCGCCGGCACCTGGCTCGGGATGGACACGATCTCCCTCGGCGCCACGGCCGTCTCGATGCTCGCGGCCGCAGCTTCCGTCTGGTTCCTTCGCGTCGCGAAGAAAACGATGCGCGGCATCGTGCTCGTCGCGCGGGCGGCGGCCAAGGGCGACCTCGAACCCCGGCTCGTCGGCATTTCGGACGGCGGCGAGATGGCTGAAATATCGAATTCCACCAACACGCTGATCGACGCGACCGACGCCTTCGTGCGCGAAGCCGCGGCTGCGATGGACCATGCTCGGCAGGGCAAGTTCTACCGCAAGGTCCTCGAGCGCGGCATGCATGGCTCGTTCCGGCGCGCGGCGCGGATCATCAATGCCGCGAACGAGGCGATGAGCGAGAAGCTGGTCGACAACCGCAAACTCGCCGTCAGCTTCCAGGGCGAAGTCAGTGCCGTCGTCACGGCCGTGGCCGAGTCGGCAGTCGCCCTGCGCACGAATGCGGAATCGATGGTGAAGGTCGCGGAAGACACGCAGCAGCGCTCGATCGCCGTCTCGGCCGCCTCCGAGGAGGCGACGACGAACGTGCAGACAGTGGCGTCTGCTGCCGAAGAGCTCTCGGCCTCGATCCGCGAGATCTCCTCGCGCGTCGGCGAAGCGGCCGCCGTGGCAACAAAGGCCGCCCACGAGGCCGAAGCGGTCGATGCGACGGTCACTTCACTTGCGGCGGCGACCGGCCGGATCGGCGAGTTCGCCACGCTTATCCGCAAGATCGCCGAGCAGACGAACCTGCTGGCGCTCAACGCCACCATCGAGGCCGCACGCGCCGGCGACGCGGGCAAGGGCTTCGCGGTCGTGGCATCGGAGGTCAAGGGGCTCGCCAACCAGACGGCCCGCGCGACCGAAGACATCTCCGGCCAGATCGACGCGATCACCCGTTCCACCGCCGACGCGGTGAGCGCCATCCGCGGCATCGCGGCGACGGTCGCGCAGGTCAATCAGGCGACCACCGCGATCGCAGGTGCGGTCGAAGAACAGAACGCGGCGACGCAGGAAATCGCGCGTAGCGTTAGCGAAGCATCGGCCGGGACCGGGATGGTCACCTCGAATATCACGGCCGTCTCGCAATCCACCGAAAGCGTGCGCGAGTCAGCACAGACGGTCCTGGGCGCGGCTTCCGGGCTCGACACGCAGGCCGAGGAGATGCGCAACGCGGTCACGAGCTTCCTCGCCAAGACGAACCGGCGCAAGTGGCCGCGCTACGCGGTCGGTTTCTCGGCAAGCGCCGTCGACTCGATGGGCAAGCCGTTCAACGGCCAGATCGCCGACATTTCGGAGGGTGGCGCCGGTTTCAAGACGGCAGGCATGATGCGCATCGGCGAGAAGGGCAAGCTGCGCATCGACGGGTGCACGGACGAATTGGCGTTCGAGCTCAAATATCACGAGGGCAATACGTTGCACGTCGAGTTCGCGTTCGCCGGCGCCCCGCCCGCCGGCTTCATGGGCTTCCTGCGCCAGCGCACGGCAAGCCTGCAGCCGATGGAGTGACGCAGGCCGTCAGCCCGGCTTGCGCTCGGCGAGGAATCGGCCGACGCGCAGGTCGCCGCTGGCAATGGCCGCAAGGCGCCGCGCCCAGAGCTGCGCCTCGTCCATCAGCGACTTGCCTTCGGCCGGGCTGAGTTGGCCGCGGTCGACGATCGTCTCGATGCGCGCCCAGCCCTCCAGGACGACGGCGCGGAACGCCTCGGTGAAATCGTCGGCGACCTTCACGACAAGGCCCGCCGCCTCGATCTGCGCGGTGAATTGCGGAATCGTCGACAGGCGCGGCGCCGTCGCCTCGCCCATCCTGTAGGCGTCGAGCGCGTCGCCCATCGCTTCCTCGCGCGCGACCGTCCAGTCGAGCACGACGAGCCGCCCACCCGGCTTCATCCCGTGGACGAGCCGAGTCAGCAGCTTGGGCTTCTCGGAAATCAGCGAGAAGACGTTGCGCACCAGTACGCCGTCATAGCGCTTGGGCTTGAAGCTGCCGTCGACGACATCGAGCAGGCCGATCGGCGCCTTCTTCTCCATGTTGAGGGTGCGCGACACGTTGTTGCCTGCGCGCGCGAGATCGAGCGAGAGCTCGTAGCCTTCCATCCACGCGCCGTACTGCGTCGCGATCGCTCGCGTGCCCGCCCCCAGCCCGCACCCCAGATCGGCCGCCGTCTTGCCGTCGTCGAGTTCGAGCGGGCGCGCCATCTCGACCGCGAACCGTTCGCCACCGGGAAAGGTGAAGCCGTCGCCCCAGATCAGCTGGGCGACCTTGATGCGTTCCGGCGGCCACTGGTCCTTGACCACGACCTTTCCGTCCATCGGCGGCTTCACCGGGTCGGGATGCTTCGCCTCGACCGCCGGCCCGGATGCGGGCGTCTTGGCCGGTGGCGGTGCGGCATACTCGTAGCCTTCCCACCAGGCATGCAGCCTGCCGCGCATTTCAGACTTCTTGTCCTTGTCGTCCTGGGCCACGGCGGGTTCGCGTTGCGTCAATCGGTGGCGCGCACGCCGTCGCGCGTGGGCGCGAAGCGCTGCGGAACGCCGCCGCTGCCGAGCCCAAGGCCGATCAGCTCGCCCATTGTGTCGAACGTCAGCACGACGAGATCACCTGCCGGATTCTTCGCCACGACCCGGTAGCAGCCGTCGACGACCGACATCTTCTCGAACCCGACGAAGCCCATGTCGAGCAGCGTGTCGGTCATCTTCGTCGTGACGTCGCGTCCGAAGCCGGTCGTCTCGCAGGCGGGAGCCGCTTCCGGCGACGGCGTCTGGGCCGCGGCCGTTCCGACGAGGAGGCAGGCGAGCAGGATCGGGAGCGTGCGCATCATCTTGCGATCATAGCACGCTTCGCCCTAGCCAGGCGGCCGCGAGCGCGATCGCGGAAGCCCCGGCGAGACAGCCGACGAACGTGCTGCGCCGGCTGACGGCGTAGGCGACGAGCGCCAGCGCCGCCGCGCCCAGCCGCACGCCCAGCGGCAGGCCCGCGAGGTCGCCCGCGGGAAACACGACGAGCCGCACGACGAGCGCCGCGAGGACCGCGTAGGCCACGCACGCGAACCATTCGAACACCCAGCCCTTGGGATCGATCCGCCCGCCGATCGCGACACCGAAGCCGCGCCAGAAATAGGTCGCGACAGCCGCGACCGTCGCGGCGACGAAGGCATGGGGATCGCTGGAGAAGAAGTCGCTCATCCGCCCGCCTGCCGCAGATGCCGCGAGATCGCGGCGGCAAGCGTGCCGCCGACCAGGCTCGCCGCAAGCAGGCCCCATTCGGGCGTGAGCAGATGGAACGGCGCACCCAGCGCGCCGCCGAGTACGAGCGCGATCACCCGCGCGCGGTCGCGCAGGTCCTGCAGGAACAGCAGCATGAAATAGAGCGGATTGAGGAACACCAGCGCCAGCGTAAGCGGGCGCGGCAGCAGCTCGGCCGCATAGAAGCCCACGCATGTGCCGACGAGCGACGCTCCCCACAGCATCAGCGCGCAGCCGAGGAACCAGGCGAGCCGGTCCTCGCGCGCGAGGCGCGGCCCCGTCATCATCGTCATTGCCCAGCAGGTGACGGCCACGAAGAACGCGGCGGCGTAGGTCCGCCACGTCGCGCGGCCAGGCACGGCGACGACGGGGATCATCACGACGGTCATGGGGGCGAGACGCATGTTGGCGAGCGCCACGGCAAGCGCGATGGCCAGCAGGCCCGAACCCGCGAGGTAGAGTTCCGTAACGGCGAGCTGGCCCGGCAGGGCCCAGGCGGTCAGCGTGTTGAAGAGCGCGTAGTCGAGCCCGAGCCCATGCACGCTGACGAACGAACCGAAGCCCACATACGAGGCCCCGAGAACGAGCGAGGGTGCGAGCGCGGAAGCGCCCGCACCGGCAAGAAACGCGCCGCGGGTTCCCAGCGGCGGCGGCAGATCGGCTTCCGGCATCGCCCGAGCGTATCCCAAGACCGTCGGCGCCGGAAGCGGCCCGCTCAGGTGCTTTCGCGCTCGATCAGCATGCAGCCGAGATCGACGGTCTTCGCCGCAGGTTCGCCGCCGTCGAGCCGTTCGCCGAGCAGCCGCGCGGTTTCAGCACCGATCGCCTCGCGCGGCGGGCGCAGCGTGGTGAGCGCGGGACTGCAATGGGCCGAGAAATCGAGATCGCCGAAGCCCGCGAGCGCCACGTCGTCGGGGATGCGGATGCTGCGCTTCTGGCATTCGAACAGCGCGCCCAGCGCCAGCACGTCGTTGGAGAACGCGACGGCGTCGATGCCGCCTGGCGTGGCAAGCATCGCGGCGAATGCCGCGGCGCCGTCGCCGACATTCGAAGGCCGCTTCAGGTCGGTCCACGCGGCCGGCGCGTGCCCGGCGCGCGCCAGTTCGTCGCGCACGCCCGCACAGCGAGCGGCGGCACGCGTGTCCTTGTCGAGGATTGCGCCGATGATGCCGACACGCTTGCGCCCCCGCGACAGCAGATGCGCCGCCACGCGCCGCCCGGCGGCGTTATGGTCGAAGCCCACAGCCATGTCGAACGGCCGGCCGACCACGTCCCACATCTCGACGACCGGGACGGCGACGCGCGCGAGGATGGCTGCCGTGCGCGGCCCGTGCGCGAAGCCGGTCAGCACGAGCGCGGCGGGATTCCAGGCGAGCATCGCCTCGATCAGCGTGTCCTCGCGCTGCGGGTCGTAGTCGGTGCTGGCATCGAGTACGGCGAGGCCGCGGGCATCGAGGCGTGCGGCGAGCGCATCGACCGTCGCGGCGAAGAAGGCATTGCGGATCGACGGCACGACGACGCCCACGATCCGGCTCTTGGCGGCCGCGAGACCGCCCGCCATGAGGTTCGGCACGTAGCCCAGTCGCTCGATCGCCACGCGGATGCGCGCGGCCAGCTCGTCCGAGACCGAGGCGGGATCGCGCAACAGCCGGCTGACCGTGATCGTCGACACGCCGGCGATCTTCGCGACGTCCGACATGGTCGCGCGGCCGGCCCGCCGGCGGGCACGTCGCGAAGTTTCGGGAGCGCGCGCCACGGGCTTCAGAAGATTTCCGGTTCGGGCACGGCCGCGCCGTGTTCGAGAAAATCGAAATCGGCGCCCGTGTTGGCCTGGCCGATATGCCGCTCCAGCAGCACGCCGTAGCTGCGCTGGAAGCGCGGCGGCGGCGCCTTCCATTCCGCGCGCCGGCGCGCAAGTTCGGCATCCGGCACGTCGAGATGCAGGCGCCTCGCCTCGACGTCGAGTTCGATGAAATCGCCGTCGCGCACCAGCGCCAGCGGCCCGCCGACGCGCGATTCGGGCGCCACGTGCAGCACGCAGGTGCCGTAGTGCGTGCCACTCATGCGACCGTCCGAGACGCGCACCATGTCGCGCACGCCCTGCGCAAGCAGCTTCTTCGGAATCGGCAGCGCGCCCCATTCGGGCATGCCGGGCCCGCCGATGGGCCCCGCATCCTGCAGGACCAGCACGCTGGAGGCGTCGACGGGAAGTGCCGGATCGTCGATACGCGCGGAAAGGTCGGCGTGATTGCGGAAGACGAGCGCCTTGCCGCGATGGCGCAGCAGCTTGGGATCGGCCGCCGACGCCTTGATGACCGCGCCGTCGGGCGCGAGATTGCCGCGCAGGATCGCAATGGGGGCACCCGCCGAGACCGGCCGGTCGAGCGGACGGATCACGTCCTCGTCCCAGATCTTGGCGCCCTCGATGTTCTCGCCCAGCGTGCGCCCGTTGACGGTGCGGCAGGAAAGATCGAGCCGGTCGCGCAAGCGCCAAAGCAGGGCGGGCAGCCCGCCGGCGAAATAGAAATCCTCCATGAGGTTGCTTCCCGCCGGGAAGACGTTCGCGAGCACCGGCGTGCGCTTGCCGTGCGCGTCGAACTCGGCGAGATCGAGCGTGAGGCCTGCGCGCCGCGCCATCGCGACGAGGTGGACGACCGCGTTGGTCGAGCCGCCCAGCGCCATCAGCGCCACGAGGCCGTTGTTGATCGCGGCCTTCGTGACGATGTCGCGCGGCTTCATGTCCTCGCGGATCATCTCGACGATCCGCGCGCCGGCTTCGTGCGCCATGCGCGGATGCGCGGAATCACTTGCCGGGATGGACGAGGCGCCGGGCAACGTGAGGCCCATCGCGTCGACGATCGACGTCATCGTCGAGGCCGTGCCCATCGTGTTGCAGGTGCCCGCCGAGCGCGTGATGCGGCCCTCGAGATCGACCCAGTCTTCCTCGGTGATTTTCCCTGCGCGCAGCTCGTCCCAGTATTTGCGCGTGTGGGTGCCGGCCCCCACCTTCTGCCCGTGCCAGCGGCTGTTCGCCATCGGCCCGGCCGGCACGTAGATCGCCGGCAGGTTCATTGAGAGCGCGCCCATCAGCAGGCCGGGCGTGGTCTTGTCGCATCCGCCGAGCAGGACCGCGCCGTCCACGGGGTGCGAGCGCAGCAGTTCCTCGGCCTCCATCGCCAGCATGTTGCGGTACATCATCGTCGTCGGCTTCACGAGCACTTCGCCCAGAGAAAGCGCGGGCACCTCGACCGGGAAGCCGCCCGCCTGCCACACCGCGCGCTTCACCGCCTCGGCGCGGTCGCGCAGGTGGAAATGGCACGGCGAGAGTTCGCTCCACGTGTTGACGACCGCGACGACGGGCTTGCCCATGAAGTCCTGGCGGCGGAAGCCCATCTGCTGCGTGCGCTGGCGATGCGCGAAGGCGCGCATGTCACTGGCGACGTACCAGCGCGCGCTGCGCAGCTTGGCGTCCGGGTTGTCGGCCTCGCTCATGCTGTTTCCCCCGCGGCCCCGTCAGGCGTGCCGCCCCATGTCAGATTTGTTAGCGATGACAGGCATATTATTAACAGGAATTTCGACATTGACAGCCATTTTCCGATGAACGATGTTAGCGGTGTCAAAAAGCATCGGCGGGCGCCTTTCGCGACCCGACCGAGCCCCCAGGGAGGAGCGGCCGAAACCCCGTGTCCGACGTTGTCCTCGAGAAGGTCGTCAAGGCCTACGGCACGACGCAAGTCATCCACGGCGTGGATCTGACCATCGCGTCGGGCGAATTCTGCGTGTTCGTCGGCCCGTCGGGCTGCGGCAAATCCACGCTGCTGCGCATGATCGCGGGCCTCGAAGGCATCACCGACGGCGAGGTGCGCATCGGCGGCGCGCGCGTCAACGACCTGCCGCCCCGCTCGCGCGACATCGCGATGGTCTTCCAGGACTACGCGCTCTATCCGCACAAGACCGTGTTCGAGAACATGGCGTTCGGCCTGCGCCTGCGCAAACGGCCGGAAGCCGAGATCCGCCAGCGCGTGGGCGATGCCGCGGCGATCCTGCGCATCGAGCATCTGGTCGACCGCAAGCCCGGCCAGCTTTCCGGCGGCCAGCGCCAGCGCGTGGCAATGGGCCGCGCCATCGTGCGCAATCCCAAGGCCTTCCTGTTCGACGAACCGCTCTCCAATCTCGACGCGCAGCTGCGCTCGGAGATGCGCATCGAGATCAACAAGCTGCACAAGCGGCTGCGAAACACCGTGATCTACGTGACGCACGACCAGGTCGAGGCGATGACGCTTGCCGACAAGATCGTCGTGCTGTCGGCCGGCAACATCATCCAGGTCGGCTCTCCCGACGAGATCTACAACCGCCCGGCTGCCAAATTCGTCGCCGGCTTCACCGGCTCGCCGCCGATGAACTTCCTGCCCTGCACGATCGCGGCCGGCGGCGAGGCGATCCTGCTCGACGGCGGCGTGCGGCTCGACGTGCCGGCGCCGCGCCGCGCGGCCTGCGCGCGCCATGCCGGTCGGCGCCTCGATTTCGGCATCCGGCCCGAGCATGTCGTCATCGCGTCCGCGGGGGTTCCCGGTCTGGCGCCCGTCCGCGCGCATGTGCAACTCGTCGAGCCACTCGGCTCCGACACGCTGGGCCTGCTGAAGATCGGCGACGGCGAGATCACCGGCCGCTTCGCGCCGGAAGCGGGCCTCAAAGCCGGCACCGCGATCGAGGCCGGCCTCGCGATGCGCAAGTTCCACCTGTTCGACCCCGAAACCGGGGAAGCGATCCGCGGCGACGGCTGGTAGGCCGTCCCGGCCACGAGAAAAACAAGCAAGGGAGAACGTCAGATGAGCAGTTTCCGCGCACTCTTCGCCTCGGCGGCGATCGCGTTGCCGATGGCGCTGGCGGCCGCACCGGCCGACGCCCAGCAGACCACCCTGCGCATCTTCGTCGGCGGCCAGCAGCGCCCCGACGTGATGCGCCAGATCCTCGACGCCTACCAGGCGCGCAATCCCGGCACGCGCGTCGAGATCGAGATCGGCGGCGCCACGTCCGACCAGCAGCAGCAGTATCTCAACACGGTCCTGACGAGCCGCGATGCCGCCATCGACGTCATGCTGATTGACGTGATCCGCCCCGCCCAGTTCGCCGCCGCCGGCTGGGCCGAACCGCTCGACGCCTATCTGGGCGCCGAGAAGGACGCGCTCATGGCGCGCTACCTGCCTGCCTACCGCGAGGCGAACATCGTCGGCGGCAAGGTCATCGCGCTCCCCTATTTCGCCGACGCGCAGTTCCTCTATTACCGGACGGACCTTCTCCAGAAGCACGGCCTGCAGCCGCCCAAGACGTGGGAAGAGCTGACGGCGGCGGCGCAGAAGGTGCTGCAAGGCGAGAACAACCCCAACCTGCGCGGCTTCGCGACGGCGGGCGCACCCATCGAAGGCACGGTCTGCACGCTGCTGGTGCCGATGTGGGGTGCAGGCGGCCAGTTCCTCAACGCGCAGGGCAAGCCCGACGTCAACACGCCGCCCGCGCGCCGAGCACTTAAGCTGTGGAGCGACCTCAAGACCGCGAACGTGACGCCGCCCAACCTCGCCGAGATCGTCACCGACCGCATCCGCGTCGACTTCCAGGCCGGCAACCTGCTGTTCGCCATGCAGTGGGGCTACGCGTGGAACCGCTTCGAGAACGACGCCGACAGCACGGTCAAGGGCAAGACCAACGTCGTGCCGCTGCCGGGCTTCGCGGGCAACCAGCCGGCCACCTGCATCGGCGGCTGGCAGATCGCCGTCTCCGCCTTCTCGAAAAACAAGCAAGCGGCGGTGAACCTGCTCAAGTACCTCTCCTCGCCGGAAGTTTCGAAGATGCAGGCGATCCTCGCCTCGCACCTGCCGGTCTTCGCCGAGGTCTATCAGGACGCCGACGTGCTCAAGGTCAATCCGTGGTTCCAGTTCGCGCGCAACGTGGTCGTCACCGGCCGCTCGCGTCCGGTGAACCCGGACTATCCGGAAGTCAGCGAGATCATCCGCACGAACATGAACGCCTTCCTTGCCGGCACGCGCTCCGCCGACCAGGTGATCGCCGACATGAACGCGCGTCTCGCGCGCGTCTATCGCTGAAGCAAGGACGCCGGTGCCGGCCCCGCGAGGGACCGGCACCGGCCGCCCGCCCCATGGCCGCCGCGAAACGCTACAAGCTCAGCAAGCTCGACCGGGACGAACGCCGCCTGGGCTTCGTCCTGCTCGCGCCGGCCGCGTTGCTGCTGCTGGCGGTCGTCGTCTATCCGATCGCCGAGCTGCTCGCCAATTCGCTGTATTCCTTCCGCCTCACGCGTCCGGGCTATCGTTTCATCGGGCTCGAGAATTTCGCGTTCGCGCTGTTCGAGGACGACCGCTTCCTCCACTCGGTCGCCAACACCCTGATCTTCATCGCCGTGACCGTGCCCGGCGCGCTGTTCATCGGGCTGGGTCTCGCCCTGCTCGCCAACCAGCCTTTCAAAGTGAAGTGGCCCGTGCGCCTCGGCCTGCTGCTGCCCTGGGCGCTGCCGCTGGTGTTCGCCGGCCTCATCTTCCGCTGGTTCTTCGATTTCCGGCAGGGCTTCGTGAACTGGCTGATCGAGCTTGCAGGGTTCAACCCGCCGCAATGGCTGTCCGACCCGCAGCTTGCCTTCGTCGCCGTTTGCGTCGCCATCGTGTGGAAATCCTCGTCCTTCATGGCGCTGATCCTGCTCGCGGGCCTGCAGACGATCCCGAAATCGCTCTACGAGGCGGCCGAGGTGGACGGCGCGAGCCGCTTCCAGCAGTTCGTCGAGATCACGCTGCCGATGCTCAAACCCGCCATCGTCGTGGCACTGATCTTCCGCACGATCACGGCCATCCAGACGTTCGACATACCCTACGCGATGACCAATGGCGGGCCGGGCACGGCGACCGAGACGATGGCGATGTACATCCACAAGACGACGATCGATTTCCTCGATCTGGGATACGGCTCGGCCCTGGCCACGCTCATGTTCCTGATCTCGATCGCCGCGACGTCGGTTTATCTGCGTCACACAAGGCGCGACACGGGGCGCGGCTGACATGCTAGCAGGGCTCGGCAAAAGGAAGACCATCCGGCTCGCGGCGCTGATCGTGGCCGCAAACGGATTTTTCCCGGCGCTCTGGATCCTCTTCACCTCGCTGAAGACGGAAGCCGAACTGCTGCGCCACCCGATCACGATCGTGCCGCACGACCCCACGCTGCTGAACTACGTGCGCGTCTTCGTCGATCAGCCGATCCTGCTGTTCCTGTGGAACAGCCTGGTCGTCGCGGGCCTGTCGACGGCCTTGTGCATCTTCGTCTCCGCGCTTGCGGCCTACGCGATCGTGCGGCTGCGCATCCCGGGGCGCAACGTCGTGCTGTCGGTGCTGCTGGCGGTATCGATGTTCCCGCTGATCTCGCTGATGGTGCCGCTTTTCCAGACGATGCGGACCTTGGGCTGGCTCAATACCTATCCTGCCCTTGTCTTTCCCTATGCCGTGCTTTCGATGCCGGTCTGCACGCTGGTGATGGCCAGCTTCTTCCAGGACATCCCGGCCGATCTCGAGAACGCCGCGATGATCGACGGGTGCTCGCGGCTGGGAGCACTCTGGCACGTCGTCGTGCCGCTCGCGGCACCCGGCGTGTTCACGGCCGCGATCCTCGCCTTCGTCAACGCATGGGACGAATTCCTGCTGTCGCTGACGCTGTCGAGCCGCGTGACGAGCCGAACGCTTCCCGTCGGCATCACGCTCTATCAGGGCGAGTTCGCTTTTCCGTGGCCGATCATCTCGGCAGCACTTATCGTGGCGATCGTGCCCGTCTGCGTGCTGATCGCCATCTTCCAGGAACGCGTCGTCTCCGGACTCACCGCGGGCGGCGTCAAAGGCTGAGAGACAAAAAGTGCAGATCGATTTCACGAAATTCGTCCGCGCGCAGAAACCGGCGCGCGGCCCCGCCACGAAGAACGCCGTACAGTTCGAGACCGAAATCGGCCCGCTGGCCATCTCCCGGCGCGGCGGCGACTGGCGGTTGACCTTCGGTACGGCGACGAAGCCCGATTACGGTCTTGTCGACGCGAGCGGTTTTACCGCCCCTGCGGTCCGCGAGATCGCGCCGGGCACGTGGCGCTTCGGCGACGACACCGACTGGCTGGAACTGGCCAGCGAGCCGATGCGCGTGCGCGTCGGGCGTGCGGGCTGGCTCGACGATCCGCTGGTCTCGATCACCGACGAGCATTTCCGCGGCTGGACGCGCGTCCCCACGTTCGGGCGGGGGCCCGAAGGCTGGATCGCATCTTTCGCACTCGATTCCGGCGAGCCGGTCTATGGCCTTGGCGAGAAGTTCGGGCCACTCGATCGGCGCGGCCAGTTCGTCACGAACCGCATCGAGGATGCGCTGGGCGTCAATACCGAGCTTTCGTACAAGTCGATCCCCTTCGCCTGGGGCCTGAAGGCCGCCGGCGGCGCCTGGGGCGCGCTCGTCAACACGCCCGCGCACGTCCACCACGCCGTGGGTTACGGCCAGTGGTCGCACCGCAGCTATTCGATCCTGTGCGAGGACGAGACGTTCGACCTGTTCCTGTTCGCCGGTCACGATCCCGCCCATGTGATCGGACGCTGCGCCGAGATCACCGGCAAGCCCGCCTTGCCGCCGTTCTGGTCGCTGGGCGTGTGGCTGAGCCGGGCCTATTACCGCACGGAGGACGAGATCCTCGCGGCCGCGCGCGAATGCCGCGAAGCGAAGTTCCCCGCCGACGTCATCACCTTCGACGGACGCGCATGGATGGAAGTGAGCACCCGCGCCACGCTCGATTTCGATCCTGCTCGCTATCCCGATCCCAAGGCGACGATCGACAAGCTGAAGGCGCGGAATTTTCACATCTGCTGCTGGGAATACCCGCTGATCTCGATCCACAACCCGATCTATGCCGATCTCGAGAAGCGCGGCCTGTTCCTGCGCGAACCGGACGGCAGCCCGCACGTCTATCACTGGGACACCACGCCCGGCACCTCGCCCTTCGGCAACGTGCTCACGCCGCTGCCGCCCTCCGGCATCCTCGATTTCACGAATCCCGAGGCGGTCGAATGGTGGAAAGTGCGCCACGACCGGCTGTGGGCCGTGGGCGTCGATACGATGAAGACCGATTTCGGCGAGCAGGTGCTGGATCACGTCGTCGCGCACAACGGCGACGACGGCCGGCGTCTGCACAATGTCTATCCGCGGCTCTACAACCAGGCGGTTTACGAAGCGACGGCAAAAGCCAAGGGCGCGGCAAACGCCTGCGTGTGGGGCCGCGACGGCTGGATCGGCGCGCAGAAATTCCCCGTGCAATGGGGCGGCGATCCGCAGACCGACTGGGAAGGCCTCGCGGCCTCGATCCGCGGCGGGCTTTCCTATGGGCTTTCGGGCGTGCCGTATTATTCGACCGATGTCGGCGGCTTCTACGGCTCGCGCCAGCCCGATCCGGAGCTCTATCTGCGCTGGGTCGCCGCAGGCGTGTTCTGCTCGCATTTCCGTTTCCACGGCATCGGCGTGCGCGAACCCTGGAGCCTCGGCGACGACGTTGCACGTCACGCGCGCGGATGGATGGAGCTGCGCTACCGGCTGCTGCCCTATCTGTGGGGCTGCGTGGAGATCGCGGTGCGCACCGGCCTGCCGGTGATGCGCGCGATGGCGCTCGCATTCCCGACCGACCGCGCCGCGCGCGCGTTCGGCGAACAGTACATGTGCGGCCCTTCGCTGCTCGTCGCACCCATCGTCAAGCCCGGCGGCGCGGTCGATGTGTGGCTGCCCGCCGGCGACTGGTATGATTTCTGGACCGGCAAGCGCATCGAAGGCGGCCGCCAGATGCGCGTGGAGAACGTTCCGCTCGACCGGCTGCCGGTCTATGTGCGTGCCGGGCACGTGCTGGCCCTCGGCAGCGCCGTCGCGCACACGGGCGAGATCGACCGGCGCAATCCGATCGACGAGATCGTCGCCTTCGGTTTCCCGCAGTCGGTCCCGGTCGCGGGCGACGGCGTTCTGGCGCTGGAGGCCGCAGGCCTGCGCGCCCTGCTCGACGGCGCACCCGACGCGCGCCTGCGCGCCTACGACTGCACCGCCCGGCGCGAAGGGACGCGCATCGCCTTCGTGCGTTAGGCGTCCGGCCACAATTTTCGCTTGCCGTAGTACGCGGACGCGCGGTCTATTCCGCAACCCATGAACGCACCTGCAAAGCCGTCCCTCGCCATCGGTCTCGCCGCCGCGCTCGCCGCCGCCGGGATCGGCGCGAGCTGGCAGGTCGCGACACGCTTTGGCGTCACGGCCGTCCTGTCGCCGATCGATCTCGCCCTGCTGCGCTACGGCGTGCCCGCGATCGCGCTGCTGCCGCTGCTGCTGCGCCGCGGCCTCTGGCCGACGGCCGCACCCCGCTGGCTTGCCGCGCCCATCGTGCTGGGTGCGGGCTTGCCCTTCGGCCTCGTCGCCTTCGCCGGCGCGCAGTTCGCGCCGGTGGCGCACATGGGCGCCCTGCTGCCGGGCACGATGCCGATCTTCACGGCGACAATGGCCGCGTTCTTCCTTGGCGAAGGGATCTCGCGCCGGCGCATCGCGGGCTTCGTCGCGATCCTCGCAGGCGTTTTCGCCATCACCGGTGATTCACTCGCCGACATGGGAAGCCAGACATGGCGCGGCGATCTGCTGTTCGTCGCGGCGGCGGCGATCTGGTCGGTCTATACCGTCGCATTCCGGCGCAGCGGGCTCGCCCCGTGGCATTCGATCGCACTCATCTCGCTTGCCTCGTTCCTCGCCGCGATCCCGATCCGCCTGTGGTTCGCCGGCGCCGGGATTCCCGACGTGCCGCTCGGCGCCGGCCTGACGCAACTCGTCGCGCAGGGCCTGCTTGCCGGCCTCGGCGGCGCCTTCACCTTCACGATGGCGATCAAGCATCTGGGCGCCGCGCGCGCGGCCCTGTCGGGGGCGCTCGTGCCCGTCCTGTCGGCGCTTGGCGGGGCCGTGCTGTTGGGCGAACTGCCCACGATGGCGGTGGTCTTCGGGATCGGCGTGACGATCTTCGGCACCACGCTTGCCGCGTGGCCGCAGGCGCCTCAGACCGCCCTGGGGCGGTAGAGCACCATCGCATTGTCGTAGAATGCCTTGCGCGCGAGCGCGGGGCCGAGCACGCCCGAAACCAGCGCCATGTCCGCCGGCTCGAACGGCCGGCGCGCGCGCGTGGATGGCAGGTCGGTGCCGAACATCAGTGCATCGGGATTCGCCGCCGCGATCTTCTCCATCGCGACTTCGGGATCGACCAGCACGCGCCCGAAACCGGTCGCCTTCACCTTCGCGCCAGCCTTCGCAAGGTCGACAAGGCGCGCAAGGCCGCCCTCGCTCATCCCCAGATGATCGATGACGAGTTGCGGCAGTCCGGCGAGCGTGTCGACCTCCGCCGGCCGCAGCTTCGCGAGATCGGCATAGAGTTCGACATGCCAGCGGCACAGGCGATGGATGCGCCGCGCGAAAGTCGCGATCGAGGCGAAGGATTCCGAACCGCCGCGATAGACGTTGAAGCGCACCGCGCGCACGCCTGCGGCATCGAGGGCAAGGATCTCGTGGTCGAGCGTGCTCGCCGGGATCTGCGTGACGCCGGTATAGGACGGCCCGAGTTCGGCGAGCGCCGCAAGCAGATAGTCCTGATCGAACGCCTGGAACGAGCCCGACACGATGGTGCCACCCACGATGCCGAGTGGCATGGCGGCGGCCCGGTAGTCCGCAGCCAGATAGCTTTGCGGCAGATACCCCTCGTTGGCGACCAGCGGAAATCGCGGATCGACGATATGCAGATGCGCGTCGTAGACCGGCCCCGCGTAGCCGTTCATCCGGTGCCGCCGGTATCGGTCCTCGCGAAGGCGAACATGACGCTTCCCGACAGGATGGCGCCGGGTTCGAGAACAGCGACGCCGGTATCGCCGCGGCCCTTGGCAAGCAGGTTCATGCCGTCGTTGCAGTTCGAGACCGGCTCGACGCAGAAATGGTTCTTCCCCGGCGGCACGTAGACGACGAGATGGCCGAACAGCGGATCGGCCGTCATCTCGAGGCGCACGCCCCATTCCGGCCACTCGATACGCGCCGTGCCCGACCAGCCGGCAAAGCAGTTGTCGACCGACAGCGGCGCCACGAGCCGCCCTTCCTCGAAATTCCAGGCCGGCGGAACGGGATCGAGGGCGACGGGCATCATCGCCTCGTCGTTGCGCCAGACCGATCCCGTCGCCGTCGTCAGCCGTGTGCCCGCCGCGCGCGGGAAGAACGGGTGAAGTCCGAGACCGGCCGGCATCGATGCCGGACCGGTATTGGCGATCTCGAGGCCGATCTCCAGCCCGTCGTCGGTCAGCGCGAAGCGCTGGCGCGCGCGATAGGCGAATGGCCATTCGGCCGCAAGCGCCCCCTCGGCCGTGTGGTCGAGAACGAGCGTGGCGCGCGAATCCTCCGCCGATTCGATCTCCCAGGCGCGCTGCCAGCCGTTGCCGTGGATCGAATGGGGATGGCTGCCGAAATTCGGCGCCAGACGGTGACGCCGGCCGGCGAAGTTCAGCGTGCATTCGCGCATGCGATTGGAATAGGGCACGAGCGCGTAGCTTCCCGCGAGTCGCACGTCGCGCGCGGCCAGCGCGGCTTCGGGCGTTCGGCGCATCAAATCGACCCCGCCGGCCCAGTCGGTGCGCAAGGCCACGATCGCCCCGCCGATTTCGGGCGCAAGATCGAGCGTGAAAGAACCCGCGCGCAGCGTCAGGAGGCGGGGTGCGACGGAGGATGAGGTTTGCGGCACGGACCGGACCTGTCGGCGTTTCGGGCGAAGCTTCCGCCGACAATAGCCGGATTCGGGGCGAAAGCGCATACGGCGCGCGCAGACGGCAAGATTCCGCCAGGACGGCACGCACGGGTGTGACGCCCGTCACTGCGCGCGCGACGCCAAGTGCCCGATACAGGCGGCATGGACGAATTCAGGGAACTGGCCCTCGTCTGGGCGATCGCGTTGGCCCTCATGGTGGCGGGGGTCGCCGTAGCGCATTATGCGACCGACGAATCACAGCTTCCGGTAGCGGCCGGCGCGAAGCCGTAGCGGACTCGGCGGCAAATCTCGTCGTTGCACAATTAATGTTCGTCCAATAGGTTGGGCCGTCAGAATCACGGCAGGCCGACTCCCTTGAACGAACCTCAAAAGAAGAAGAAATCCCTTTCGCCGATCCTGGACCAGATCGTCCATGGCGGATCAGCGGTCGCCTTGAATCTCATCAAGGTTTCGGCCCAGGCGACCGATCGCCAGATGTTCCGGCAACCGAGCCTGAACAAGACGATCATCTTCAAATATCCGAATTTCGAGCAGCAGATCGCCGACGCGCCGCCGCCCCCGCCGCCGTCGAACAAGCCCGGCGCCAAGCCCGCCGCTGCGACCCCGGCGCCGGCCGCCGCCGAACCGCCCAAGGCCGAACGGCCGATCGAGACCGCGATCTACGTGCCGCACGATGCCAACGAGATTCCCGCCGGCGGCTATGCGATCTATCTGCGCCAGCGCGATTTCGTGAAACTGCTCAAGCACCATGTCGGCGTCGATTTCGAGGAAGGCCAGGCCAACGTCTCGTTCGAGCGCGATGTCGAGATCCTGCGCACGATCGACTCGATCCCCTCGCTCGACCCGTTCCTGCTCAAGAGCGCCCTTCACAAGTATCTCCACGAGATCCACCCCGCCTACTTCGCGATTTCCGAAGAGGAGGAAAACGGCATCAAGCTGCTGATCGCCGAGAAGGTGAACCCGATCGTCGCCCGCGCCCTCGGCCTCAAGAGCGCCGCCGACGTCAACGAGCGCTCGCAGCGATTCCTGCAGGCGCTATGGGATCCCACGATGCCGGAAGCCAAGCTGTTCGTTTCGGCGTTTGGCATTTCCGGCGATCAGGCCCAGCAGATCTTCGAGGGCTGGAAAGGCGTCACGTTCTACGAGCACACCTTCAACAAGAACCTCCAATCGGTGGCGACGGTGCTGCGCTGGCTCAACGGGCCGGACGCGCTGCCGCTCGACATCCGCGAGTTCAAGCATTTCAAGGAACAGCAGGACATGTTCCGCCAGCAGGTCGTGCGCAAGCTGCGCAACCTGATCGCCAACGTGAACGGCATCTTCGGCGAATACACCGACTGCCACGGCAAGTTCCTCAACGGCGGCGATCCCAAGCCGTTCCGCAACTTCCTGGCGGGCGTCTACCGGCGCTACTGGGTTCTGGGCTACTGCTCGATGGCCGTGCTGCACACGGTTAACATCTACGAACGCTACATGCAGTCGGCGATCAAGAACCGCCTGCAGTTCGAGCAGGTCGAGGAAATGCTCAAGCGCATGGACGCCTCGCTGTCGAGCCAGGCCAACGTGCAGGGCGGCCTCTAGTCCGCCTTTTCGCGCGCGGCGACGATCTCGATCTCGACCCTGAATTCCGGGCGCGTGAAGCCCGACACAAGCATCAGCGTGGAAGCCGGCGGTTCGAATCCGGCGAACCAGCGGTCGCGCGCGGCCATGTAGGGCTTCAGGTCCGCCCGCTCGATGACGAAGGCGTTGACGCGAATCACGTCGTTGCGCGTCATGTGGGCCGCGCCAAGGATCGCGTCGAGATTGGCGAAGATCAGGTCGCACTGCGCGTCGATCCCTTCGGGCACGCTGCCGTCGGCGGCCACGGCGAGCTGGCCCGAGGCGAACAGCATCCGGCCGGGCGTGGCGATTTCGACCGCATGCACGTAGCGCGCGAGCGGGGCGGCGAGTTCGGGCGGCAGATGGCGTTTCATGGGGCTTTCGGCGGCTTCTGGCAAAGGGACGGTTGCTCGACTATATAACCAGTCTAGGGATCGACGGGAGCGGCGGGAAGATGGGCAAGGCGTGGCGCTGGTGGCTCGACATGACCACCGAGGATTTCCGGGGGCTCGACCCCGAGCGGACGGTCGCCCTGTTGCCCGTGGCCGCCGTCGAACAGCACGGACCCCACCTGCCCGTCGCGGTCGACGCCACCTTGTGCCGCGGCATCGTCGCGGAAGCGACCCGGCACATCGCCGACGGCGTTCCCGTCCTGATCCTTCCGCAGACCGATATCGGCAAGTCGAACGAGCATCTCGCTTTCCCCGGCACGCTGTCGTTCTCGGCCGAGACGCTGATCCGCGTTTGGACCGAGATCGGCGAATGCGTCCATCGCGCCGGCATCCGCAAGATCGTGCTGTTCAACAGCCATGGCGGCCAGCCGCAGATCATGGACATCGTCACGCGCGACCTGCGCGTGCGCCTGAAGATGGCGGCCGTCGCCGCCTCGTGGTGGGCCTACGGCATGCCCGAGGGCCTGTGGCCCGAGCAGGAAGCGAAGTTCGGCATTCATGCGGGTGGCGTCGAGACGTCGATGATGATGCATCTCGCACCCGACCAGGTCCGCCGCGACAAGCTCGACGATTTCACGCCGGGCCAGATCTCGCTCGCCAGGGAGTTCAAGCTTCTCGCCTATACGGGCAAGAGCGCGCTCGCCTGGCAGACGCAGGACATCCATCCCTCCGGCGCGGTCGGCAACGCGCGCGACGCGGATGGTGAGCGCGGCCGCAAGGTCGTCGATTTCGCCGCACGCCACCTCGCCGAACTTCTGGCCGAAGTGTCGCGCTTTCCGCTCGACCGGCTGAAGGACCACGCTTGAGCATCGGCATGCCCCGCTTCCGCGACCAGTCCCTTATCCCGACCGAGGCGGTACGGCTGACGGCGCTGGGCGAACTGGCGCGCGGTGAATCGAGCCTCGGCGTGCTGTCCGCCTCCGTGCGCGGTTTCGTTTCCCGCCTGATGGGGCCGTCGCTCGACGTGCTGGGCCTGTCGATCGAGCAGCTACGCTACGAAGGGCTGATCGAGCCGCGCGGCAAGCGTGCCGGCCCCGGCCAGAGCCTGACAGCGGACACCGTCCTCGCCCTCACCGACAAGGGTCGCGAGATGCTGATCGAACTGCTGCGCAGCCCGGTGCGCGCACCCATGACCGATCTCTCCAAGATGGTCGTGGCCCTCAAGATGCGCTTTCTCGATCTGCTGGAGCCTGACGACCGTGCGGCCCAGATCGAACAGCTCGTCGAGATGTCGCAGACCGAGATTGCGCGCCTCACCGATCTCTCGACGCGCGGCTACGAAGGCATGCTGGCCGGCTGGCTGGCGCACGACATCGCCGAGGCCGAACGCTGGCGCGACTGGTACAAAGCGCGACTTGCCGAACTACACTAGCTGCTGGCCGCCAGTGACGAAGACCTCGCTGCCGGTGACGTAGCCGAAATCCGGCTCGCAGAGCCGGTGGATCACCGAGGCGACTTCCGCGGCCGTCCCCATCCGGTGCATCGGGATGCGCGTGATCAGCGGCTCGTATTCGGCCGACACCATTTCTGTCGCGATCTCGCCCGGCGCCACCGCATTGACGCGCACGCCCAGCGGCGCGAACTCGACGGCCATCTCGCG
Source organism: Tagaea sp. (assembly GCA_044224405.1). Taxonomy (GTDB): domain Bacteria; phylum Pseudomonadota; class Alphaproteobacteria; order CACIAM-22H2; family CACIAM-22H2; genus Tagaea. The sequence goes on from JBGAKN010000013.1 coordinate 35,765, forward strand.
CGTCAGCCCCGAAAGGGCCGCCTTCGACGTCGAATAGGCCGAGCCCGCGAAGGGGTGGGCGCGATGCCCGGCGATCGACGTGACGTTGACGATGGCGCCTTTCGCGCGTGCCAGCGCGCCGGCGAAGCCGCGCGCGAGTTCCAGCGGCGCGAAGAAATTGAGCTCGAACACGCGATGCCAGCCCTCGATGTCGCCGTGCAGGATGCCGAGGCGCTCCTTGTACGGGGTCTTGGGACTCATGCCGGCATTGTTGACCAGCGCGTGCAGCGGCCCGTCGCCGATGAACGCGTTGACTTCGTCGACGAAGCGCTGGCGGTCTGCCGGCAGCGACAGGTCGCACGGCACATGATGCGCCCATGCCGGATCGACACGGCAATCCTTGGGGATGTCCTCGCGCGAACAGGTGATCAGCCGCCAGCCATGCTCGGCGAAGCGCTTGACCGTGGCGTGGCCGATGCCCCGCGAGGCGCCGGTGAGGACGAGCGTGCGTGTCGTTTCCATGCGGGGCGAAGTCTAGCGCCCCGGCCCGGACGGTGGCTAGCGGACCGAAGTGACCTTGAAGGGGCGCGCCACGCCGTCGTGCTCGGTGATGGTCACGTATTCGCCGGGCAGGAAGGCGTGACGGTCAAACCGGAAAATTGGCTCGTCGTCGGCATCGCCCGCCGCATAGGAGAAAACCCAGCGCCCGTGCGCGTGGACGAGCAGACCCTTCTCGTCATCTGCCCCGTGCCAGAAACGACGCACCGAGCAGCGCGCCTTGTCGGTCTTCCAGCCGTCCATGTCGAGATGACCCGCCGCATCCAGCGGTGCCGCGAATTCGTAGCCGCAGCGCGGATCGCCGTCCGGATGATCCTTCGTGCGCGCGAGTTCGAGGCGGATATGCTTGAGCGTCATATTTCGGGTCCTTCGGTGGTCAGGTCTGTCTATCCGGATTTTCAGGGTGGGTCCGGCAGAATTGCTGCATGACGAGCTTCAGTCGGGCGGCGTGTGCCGGGTCGCCACGCGCGTGGGCGCGTTCGATGTCGTCGAGGATCATCCGCTTCAGCATGTGGCATCCGTCCGGGCGGACGACGAGCCAGTTCCCCAACTCGAGCGCAGCGAGTTGGGAAAGATGTTCATGCTCGGCGACGGCACGGATTTCGTCGGCTGTCAGTTCCGACTGCGACAGGCAATCGATCCACGTGAGCACGGCATCCTCCCTGACGCCGGCACGGACGGTCTCAATGGGCCATCAGCACCGGCAGATCGGCATTCTGCAGCATGTAACGCGTCACCCCGCCGAACACGAGCTGGCGAAGCCGGCTGTGCGTATAGGCGCCCATGATCAGCAAGCCGCATCCGGTGCGCCGCGCTTCTGCCAATACGTGCGGGCCGGCCTGGATCGTCGGCACGTCGGCGCGCGCGAGTTCGATCTTGAGCCCGTGCCGGGCCATATAGGCCTCGAGCGGCTTGGTGTCGTTTTCGGCAACGTTCTTGCCGGCGACGATGCACACGATCTTGGGCGCGCCCTTTAGGAACGGCAGGCCTGCCGCCAGCGCACGCGACGCCTCGCGGCTGCCGTTCCAGGCGAACGCGACGGGGCGATCGAAGCTGATCTCGCCGGCAGGCGGCGCGATCAGGACCGGACGGCCGGTTTCAAGCAGGGCGGTCTCGAACGCGACGGTCGAGGCGATCGCCTCGTCGTCCGCCGGACGCGGCAGCACGATCAGGTCGGAGAAGCGGCCGTGGCGCGCGATCGCGTCTTCTTCCGAACCGACCGGCTCGGCGAGCGAGCTGTCGACGCCGGCCGTCTTCGCCCATTCCTGGTAGTGGCCGCGCGCGGTCTCGCTGCGGCGCTTCAGATCCTTCTCGGCGGCGGTGACGATTTGCTCGACGAGCGCGCCCGAAGCACCCTCGCCCACGAACGGAATTGAATCGCGCGGATCGCCGGCCGCATGCAGGGCCTCGACATGACCGCCAAATTTCCTGACGACTGCCGTCGCGGCGGCAAGGGTGCGCAGATCGGACGGCGCACCGGCCATGGGGGCAAGCAGAACCTTGTAAGTCATCGCAACCTCCGTTCGCTTCGTCCGGCCGGAATACGCCGAAGCCCCCGGCCGGATCGGAACTCCGGCAAAACTCTACGCCAATTATCGCCCGGCGCAATTGACTTAGATCAGCCGCGCGAAAGCCGTCACCGGGCCCGGAAAAGCCATGCCCGAGCTGCAGCCAAAGTATCGGAGGGCATGCAACTTGCGTCTATCCGACGCCAATCGTTCACGATGCAGGGAGTCTGGCTCTGTGCGCGGACAATATCGCCGTCGGCGTCCGACGCGTCTCCATTGCGCCCGGCAACGCGCGCCAGACGGATTTCGTCCGGACAATCGAGCCACACACCGTCGAACGGAACATCGAGCGCCTCTGCCACACTGACGGCCTCCGCCCGCTCGCCGGGATCGGCGTACACCGCATCGAGCAATACGGCATGTCCAGCCTCCAACGCCACCTTCGCGCGTGCGTGCAGGCTCGCGTAGACCGCCCGGCTGGCCTCCTTCGTGTAGTTCCCCCGCGGAATCCGCGTTTCGGGCGACAGGCCGGCAAGCCGCTTGCGCTCGACGTCCGAACGCAGGATGAGCGCTCCCGGCGCCGCGCCAATCTCCGCCGCCAAGGCGAGGGCGAGCGCGGTCTTGCCCGTGCCCGACAGGCCGCCGATCGCCACGAGCCGCGGCGGCGGCGGATGAAGAAAGCGGTCGGCCATCGCGAAACAGGCCGCCGCCTCGGCTTTTGCGCCGGCGGCCGCGCGCGTCTTTGCCTTGATCGCGGCGCGCAGGCTCAAGAACAGCGGCAGCAACGCGAGCCCCGCCTCGTCTGGCCGGCGACCGAGATAGCGCGACAGCGTCAGGCAGGCGAAGTCCGGATGTCCGACGCGCAGCCAATCCACGATAAGAAATGCAAGATCGAACAGCGTGTCGATGCAGGCGATCCGGTCGTCGAATTCGATGGCGTCGAACGGCAGGGGCCTGCCGTTCACCGTCGCGACGTTGCGCAGGTGCAGATCGCCATGACAGCGGCGAACCGCCCCTTCGTGAGCGCGTCGCGTGATCAGCCCGGACAGGCGCGCAAGCGCCGCCCGCGTGTCGCGATCAAGTTCCGCGACAGCTTCGGCCGGAAAGAGGCGCACGAGATCCGCAAGATTCCCGTCGGCCGTCCAGGCGAGATCCCTGACACTGCCGTGCGCAGGCACCTTTTCGGCCAGCGCATGGAAGGCTGCCACCGTGTCGGCCAGATCGCGTACATCCAAAAGCCCGATTTTTCCTGCGGCCACGCGGGCGTCCCAGAGGCCATCGTCGGGAAAACGGTGCATGACGACGACCCAGTCGATGGCCGTCTCGCCCGGCGCTCCGAAGGCGAGACGGCCCGTCCGGCGGACGATCGGCCGCACTTCGAGATAGAGATCGGGTGCCGTGCGCCGGTTGACCGCAAGTTCAGCTTCGCAGGCCGCTTGACGGCGGGCGACGGTCGAAAAATCGAGATAGGGGAAGGACACCGCGCGTTTCAGCTTGTAGGCACGCTCGCCGGCAAGGAAAACCGCCGAGATATGCGTGTCGATGCGCCGCACGCCGCCAGCCGGACTGCCATAGGTGGCGGGATCGGCAAGAAAGGCCAGGACGTCCGATTGATCGTCGGTCATCACGTGGCGGGGATGCGCGCCCGTTCGACCACGTTGTCCGGGTCCATATGGGCCATGACGTCGGCGCCGGGAAACGCGGCTTCGATTGCCGCCTCGACCGCGTC
>JBGAKN010000014.1:0-38816 GCA_044224405.1 Tagaea sp.
GTGGCGCTCGGCGCCACGCACGAAGGCCCGCTGGTGCGCTATGCGGCGATCGAGGGCGGCGTGCCCCGCATCGGCGCGCACATCGCGCCCAGCATCGCGATCCCGACGACGGCGGGCACGGGCTCGGAAGTCGGGCGCGGCGCGATCCTCGTCTTTTCCGACGGGCGCAAGCTCGGCCTTGTTTCGCCGCATCTGATCCCGCGCGTCGCCGTCTGCGATCCCGAACTCACGCTCGGCCTTCCCGCCGGCCTCACGGCCGCGACCGGCATGGACGCGCTCGCCCATTGCATCGAGACGTTCCTGGCACCCGCGGTCAATCCGCCGGCCGAGGCGATCGCGCTCGACGGTGCCGCGCGCGTCGTCAAGCATCTCGAACGCGCGGTGAAAGACGGCAAGGACCGCGAGGCGCGCTGGCACATGATGATGGGCGCCATGCAGGGCGCGATGGCGTTCCAGAAGGGGCTTGGCGCCGTTCACGCGCTCTCGCATCCGCTGGGCAGCCTCAAGGACCTGAACCTGCATCACGGCACGCTCAACGCGATCGTGATGCCGGCGGTGCTGCGCTTCAACGAAAGCGCCACGGGCGAAAAGTACGCGCGCCTGCGCACCGTGCTGGGCCTTGGCGCCGACGCGAAGCTCGATGCCTATATCGCGGAGCTGAACGCGCGGCTCGGCCTGCCGACGGGCCTGAAGGCGATGGGCGTGGATCGCGCGCGTTTCGCTGCCCTTGTCCCGCACATCCTCGCCGACCACACGGCGGCGACCAACCCGCGCAAGCTCGACGCGGCGGCGGCGGAAATGCTGCTGGAAGAGTCACTGTAAGAACCCCGCATGGCCGACTTGCCAACCGATCGGCGGACGATTCTCGGCGGCCTTGCCGGCATTGCCGGTCTCGGTCCCGTGGCCGCACAGGCCCAGCCGGCGGCATCAGACAAGCAGGCCCGCCGATCGTTCGATCTCTCCGACCCCCTTCCGGTTTCCCGTTCGATCTCGCCGGAAAATCCGACCGGCGCGCCGGGTGCAGGCGGGCGCGAAGCCAGCGAACTCGGCGCCGGCCGCAAGGGACGGGCCTGGTCGACCATCGCGCCGCGCTCCCTGTTCGATCTGGCGCGCATCTCCGGCAGCGGCACGATCAACCGGATATGGCTTACGCTCCGCGATCCGAATCCGGCCCGCTTGCGGAGCCTCGTGCTGCGCGCCTATTGGGACGGTCAGGATTCGCCCAGCATCGAATGCCCGCTCGGCGATTTCTTCGGGCTGGCGCACGGCCGGGCGCAGCCGATCGACACGGCGCTGCATGCCTGCCTGCCGCGATGGGGTTTCACCAGCCGGATTCCGATGCCGTTCGCGCGTGGTGCCCGGATCGTGGTCGAGAATCCGCTCGATGTGCCCGTCAGCGTCTTCTATTCGGTCGACTATTCGCTCGAAGCGCATGCGACGGCGCGGCTGGGATATCTCCATGCCCGCTTCGGACGCCAGAATCCGACGCGCCTGACCGAGGATTTCGAGATCCTGCCGCGCCGCACGGGCAGAGGACGGTTCCTCGGCTGCGTCCTCGGCATCCGCCATCGCGATGACGGTTCGTGGTGGGGCGAGGGCGAGGTGAAGATGTATCTCGATGACGACACGTCGCATCCGACGATCTGCGGCACCGGAACCGAAGACTATGTCGGCATGGGGTGGGGCGTGGCGGAGTTCGTCGGCCGGTCCGCCGGCTGCCTGACCAGCCAGCGCGGGTTCGCGGCCGTCTATCGCTGGCATCTCGACGATCCGGTCTACTGGAACAGCGCCTGCCGGATCACGGTCCAGCAGCTTGGCTGGGACAATGCCGCGAACCGGATGGTCGAGCGTGCCGACGATTGGTCGGCGACAGCCTTCTGGTACGAAACACTGCCTTCGACGCCGCTTGCGCCGCTTCCCTCGCTCGCCGAACGGACGGCCGATCTTTGGGTCGGACAATGAAGGTGCGCGCCTTTCGCATCACCGCCGTGATCGCCGTCGTGGCGATCGGCACGTTCGTATTCCCCGTAGCGCTGCCGAATCTCGGTGCGATGGTTGCCAATCTCGCCGCAGTCGCCAAGATGACGCCCGAAGAGCGCGCCTTGTTCGGTGTGCCGCACGCCGGCGAGAACGTGCTGCCGGTCCCCGTCCAGTTCGCGCTGGCTTTCCTGCGCGAAGGTGGCGCCGCCGATTTCCGGCTGTCGGCCGCATGGGCGGCGGACGATCTGCTTTCCCAGCGAATTACTGAAGCGGCCTTTCCGATCCTGCGGAACGAGAGCTCGGGCAACCTTCTGGGCATGGTCGAGGAGATTCCGCAAACCTGCCGCATCGCACGCACCTCAGGACCGATCAACGGAACGAGCCATGTTGTCGCTCTCGGCATCTGCAACTAGCGCGGTCGCCTGCCTCCTGCTGTGCGCGGGCTTCGCGCTCGTTCCGCCACGCGCCGGTGGAAAGTCAGGTATGGCCGATGCTGCGGCGTTCCTGCTGGGCCCGCTGCTGGCCGGATTACTCGGGGGTTTTTCGCTGCTGCTCGTTGCCGGCCGCTTCGATATCGCGGCGGCGGCATTGCTGGTGCTGGCGGCGATCGGCCTCGTGCGTGTTTTCCGGACCGTGCAGATGCCGCCGTTTGCCGCGGTCGTGCGCCTCGCGTGCATCGTGACTCCGCCGCTCGTGCTGCTGGGTGCAATAGCGCTATTCTCGCCGCTGTCGAGCTGGGACAGCCGTTCGATCTGGTTCTTTCACGCGAAGATCATGGCGCATCTCGGCGGGCTGGTCGCCGATCCGGTCTGGTCGATGCCGGCAATTCGGTTTTCGGCCGTCATGCATCCCAAGCTGCTGCCGGCGGCGGGCGCCATCGCGCCGTATCTGACGGGAATCTGGAACGAGTTCGTGCCGAAGATCGGGCTGATGCTGCTTGCGGTGCCGATTCTCGTGGGCATCGTTGCCCTTTCCCGCGGCCGGCTGGCGGGCGTACCGCTGATGCTTGGCTTCGTCCTGATATTTACCGACCAGCTGGCCAATGGCATGGCGGATGGCTATTTCGGTGCATTCGCCGCGCTTGCGGCCTTGTTTATCGCCCGGGCGATCGACGGGCAGGATGCCGACGACGGCGTGCACGGAATCCTCTGCATGGGCATCTGCTGGTCTCTCAAGTCCGAAGGCGCGCTGCTGGCCGCGAGCATTGGCGTCGCGGCGCTCGCGTTCCGGCTGACGATGTCGTGGCGACCCAATCTCGGCCCGCGGCATGCCGCGGCGGCAGCGCTCGCGCTCGCACCGACGCTCCTATGGGCGTTCGTCATCCGGCGATGGGGCGTGGAAGGCGGCGTCCACCTGAACTTCGATGCTGACCTGCTCTTGCGCGCCGCCGCCCGGCTCGATGCCATCCCGCTGGTCGCCCGATTCCTATTGCTCGAATCCGAACTCTGGCGGTTCGCCGCCTTCGCGGCGGCCGGTGTCGTGGTGGGCGGCATGTACCTGCGGTGCGTCCCGCGCGGCGTATCGTTCGTCGCGATCGTCGCCGTGTCCTACACGGCCGGCCTGACGGTGATCTATCTCGGAACGGCGGCGGATCTCGTCTGGATGCTCGGCGTCAGCGCGGGGCGCACGATCATTCCCGCGGCGCTGATGTGCGTGGGCATCGTCTATCTGATGCTCGATGCGTGTCTGGCGGATCCGCCCGCGCACCAGTACGCGAACTCGTCATAGATCGGCTTGACGCTACCGGCCATTTGCCGTGGAACGGCTCGAACGCGGCGGCGGCGACGACGATGCTGCTGGAAAAATCGATCTAGGCCTTCTTCACGAATTCGGATTTGAGGTTCATCGCGCCGATGCCGTCGATCCGGCACGCGATGTTGTGCCCGTCGGCCGCATCGACGAGCCGGATGCCCTTGACCTTCGTCCCCACTTTGACGACCGAGGACGAGCCGCGGACCTTGAGGTCCTTGATCACGGTCACGCTGTCGCCGTCGCTCAGGGCATTTCCGTGCGCGTCGCGCACGCCGGAAACCCCGGCATCCGAGGCGGCGGCGGCCGTGTCCGGGTTCCATTCATGCGCGCAGTCCGGGCAGGCCCACAGGTTCCCGTCGTGATAGGCGTTCGCGGATCCGCAGGCGGGGCATTTCGTTTCGTTGTCCATGGTCAGTACGCGAACTCCTCGTAGATCGGCTTGACGCTGCCGTTCCAGGCGCCGTTGTAGCGTTCGAGCATGCGTTCGGCCGGCGTCACGCCGCTGTCGACGATCTGCTGCAGGGGCCCGAGGAAGTGCGTCTCGTCGCCGTCGCCCATGCGGTTGAAGCGCTTGCGCGCGGCAAGGCCCTTGCGCGCGATGGCGACCATCTCGCGTGCCGCATCCAGCACCGTGCCCTTGCGGAACGGCGCCTTGAGCGCCAGACGCGGCACGTCGCGGCGAAGGGCTTGCATCTCCTCGATGGTCCAGTCCTTGACGAGATCGTAGGCCGCGTCGAGCGATGCCTGTTCGTAGAGCAGCCCGACGAACAGGGCCGGCAGCGCGCACAGCCGGTTCCACGGCCCGCCGTCGGCGCCGCGCATCTCGATGTATTTCTTCAGGCGCACTTCCGGGAACGCGGTCGTCACGTGATCGGCCCAGTCGCCGGTCGTGGCGGGTCCGGCGGCGGCCAGATCCTTGTACTCGCCGGCCATGAACTTGCGGAACGAGCGGCCGGCGACGTCGATATACTTGCCGTCGCGATAGAGGAAGTACATCGGCACGTCGAGCAGCCAGTCGGCATAGCGCTCGTAGCCCATGTCCGCATCGAACACGAACGGGATCAGGCCGCAGCGGTCGGGATCGGTATCGGTCCAGGTCTGGCTACGGCTGCTGAGGAAGCCCGAGGGCTTGCCCTCGATGAAGGGCGAGCTTGCGAAGATCGCGGTCGCCACCGGCTGCAGCGCCAGCGACGCGCGATACTTCTTCACCATGTCGGCTTCGCTGGAGAAATCGAGGTTCACCTGCACGGTGCAGGTGCGGATCATCATGTCGATGCCCAGCGTGCCGCGCTTGGGCATGTATTCGCGCATGATCTTCGTGCGGCCCTTGGGCATCCAGTGGATCTCGTCGCGCCGCCATTCGGGCGCGAAGCCCATGCCGAGGAGGCCGACGCCGAGTTCGGCGCACACGGTCTTGCACTCGACCAGATGCTGGTTCGTCTCGTCGCAGGTCTGGTGGATGTTCTCGAGCGGCGCGCCCGACAGCTCGAACTGGCCGCCGGGTTCCAGCGTGATCGAACACAGGCCCTTCAGCAACGCGATCGGCTTGCCGTTCTCCTCGACCGGGTTCCAGCCGAAGCGCGTCAGCCCTTCGATCAGAGAGCGCACGCTTGCCTTGGCACCCTCGTAGGGCAGCGCCTTGTGATCGGCGGTCGTGAACAGGAACTTCTCGTGCTCGGTGCCGATGCGCCAGTCGGATTTCGGCTTCTCGCCCGACGCGATCCAGTCGACGAGCTGGCGCTTGGACGCGATGACTTCGCCACGGGAGGTCGGGGGTGCGGACATGAGGGCTGGCTTCCGGACTGTTTTTTTATGAAGGCGCGAAGCGCGGCTTTGCGTCCGCGCCCGGTGCGAGCGACTGGAACACCGCGAGCGCCGCGATGGCGGCGGTGTCCGCGCGCAGCACGCGCGGCCCCAGTCCCACCGACCTAACTTCGGGATGTTTGCGGAGCATTTCAAGTTCTTCGGCCGCGAAACCGCCTTCGGGCCCGGTCAGAATGGCCCACGGTTTTGTAAGGTCTTCGCGCGCAAGCACCTTCGCGATGGCGTCGCCGGCACCGCTTTCGTCGCACAGCACGATGCCGCGGCCCTTCGGCCAGTCCGCGATGGCCTTCGCGAGCGAGACGCAACCGCGGATCTCCGGCACGGTCAGCCGTTCGCTCTGCTCGGCCGCCTCGATGGCGGTCGCGAGCAGACGTTCTTCGTTCACGCGCTCGACATTCGTGTGGCGCGTGATCACGGGCCACAGCGCGGAGACGCCAAGCTCGGTCGCCTTCTCGGCGACGAAATCGAGATGCGCGCGCTTGATCGGCGCGAACACGAGCCACAAATCGGGTTCGGCCATCGGCTTGCGGCGCTGGCCGCGCAGCGCGAAATCGACGCGGTTCTTGCCGTACTCCAGGATCTCGGCCGCGTGCTCGCCGTCGCGCGCGTTGAAAAGTGCCACGAGACTGCCCGGCTGCAGGCGCATCACGTTGCGAAGATAATGCGCCGGCCCGCCTTCGAGCCGCACGGGCGAAGCCGTCAGGTCCGCGGGCGCGTAGAGACGCGCGCGCGGGCGGGGCTGGGTGCTGGACGCGGGCTCCTCCGACATGGGATCGTGCTAGCACATGGATGATGCGGCGCAAACTGCGGCAAGCGACATTCCCAAGGGCGGCTGGGTCGATAGGCTTTTGCCGCGCGCGTGGCGCGGCTATGCGCGGCTTTCGCGATTCGACCGGCCGATCGGCACGTGGCTGCTGCTGTTCCCGTGCTGGTGGTCGATCCTGCTGGCGAAGCCCGAACCGCTGGAGGCACTGCGTCTGTTCGTGCTGTTCGGCGTGGGCGCGCTGGTGATGCGGGGTGCGGGGTGCACCTACAACGATCTGGTCGACCGCGAGTTCGACGCGGCCGTCGCGCGCACCGCCGACCGGCCGATCCCGTCGGGGCAGGTGAGCGTGCGGGCGGCGGTCCTCTATCTCGGGGCGCAGCTCTTCGTCGGGCTCGTCATCCTGCTCCAGCTCAATCTCTTTTCGGTCGCCCTCGGCGTGGCCTCGCTCGTGCTCGTCTTCACCTATCCGCTGATGAAGCGCGTGACGTGGTGGCCGCAGTTCTTCCTCGGCCTTGCCTTCAACTGGGGCGCGTTGATGGGTTACGCCGCCGTTGCGGGCGCGCTCGGCGCGGCCCCGGTGCTGCTCTATGTCGCCGGCATCTTCTGGACGCTGGGCTACGACACGATCTACGCGCACCAGGACAAGGAGGATGACGCGCTGATCGGCGTGAAGTCGTCCGCCCGGTTCCTCGCCGAGCGCACGGTGCCGGCCCTCTATTTCTTCTACGGCGCCACGATCGTCATGCTCGCCCTCGTGGGCACGCAAGGCGGGCTCGGCGTCGCCTACCAGTCGGCGCTGCTGCTGGCGGCCGCCCAGCTCGTCTGGCAGGTGAAGGCCGGGAACATCGACGATCCGGCGGACTGTCTCGCCAAGTTCAAGTCGAACCGGCTGTTCGGCTGGCTGATCCTCGCCGGGATCGGGCTCGGCGGCTGGTGAGCCTCGACCGCGCCGAGTTCATCCGCGCCCAGACGCGCCTGCTGGCCCCGCCGCTGGTGCCCGAGATCCGCCTGCATCTTGCCGCGCGCGCGACCGACCTTTGGGAAGCGACGGAAGCCACGCTCGAGAAGAATGGCCTGCCGCCGCCCTACTGGGCATTCGCCTGGCCGGGCGGGCGGGCGCTGGCCCGCCTGCTGCTCGACCGGCCGGAGATGGCGCGGGGGCGGCGCGTGCTCGATTTCGCCGCCGGTTGCGGGATCGCGGGCATCGCCGCGGCCCTGACAGGTGCCGGCGCCGTCACCGCAAGCGAGATCGACGAATTCGCCGGGGCGGCGATGAAACTCAACGCTGCCGCGAACAACGTGGCGCTCGACGTGCGGCTCGACGACGTGACAGCACTTGTCCCGCCGCCCGAATACGACCTGATCCTTGCCGGCGACGTGTTCTACGAGAAGCCGATGGCCGAGAAGATCTGGCCGTGGCTGAAGGCGCGCAAGGAAGCGGGGGCCGTCGTCTTCGTCGCCGATCCGGGCCGTGCCTATCTACCGGGCAGGGGCCTTGCCGAGATCGCGCGCTACGACGTGCCGACCGATCTCGATCTCGAGGACCGCACGATCCGCACGACGCGCGTGCTTTCGGTCGATTAGGCGCGTGGCGCAAGCGCCACAGGTGCGGCGAAAGAATCACGCGAAACGTCGATGCGCTCTGGCGGGCGGTACATGCGTGCCCCTATAGTCGCCCCCATGCCAAGCGACAGATCACCGGAATCCGCCGGCCCCGAAATCTACGAACGCATCTACAGGCTCTTCACGGCTCCGGTCTCGGCGTTCGACTGCGGCGCGCGTTGTGCTGCCCACAACAACGGCACGCCGGTCTGCTGCTCGACCAACGATGCGATCCCCATCGTCGACAATCACGAATGGTCGGTGCTGAAGGGCCGCAGCGACCTGTGGCGCGAGTTCGTGCCGCCCGACAAGGCGACGGAGAAGGAACTCTCCGACCTGCACCACGAGTGCACGGCGATCGAGTGCAAGGGGGCCGCGTTCTGCGAACGCGACAACCGCTCGATGTCGTGCCGCACCTTCCCGTTCTTCCCCTACATCACGCGCGAGGGCGATCTCGTCGGCATGTCGGTGTTCTGGACGTTCGAGGACCGCTGCTGGGTGCAGTCGCAGCTTCAGATCGTCAACCAGCGCTTCCTCGACGAGTTCGTCGCCGCCTACGAGATGCTGTTCGCGGTCGACAAGGACGAGTTCGCCGCCAACCGCGACCATTCGGCCGCGATGCGCCGCGTCTTCACGCGCCGCAACCGCCCGATCCCGCTGATCGGGCGCGACGGAAAGCTCTACAAGGTCACGCCGCGCGCGCACGAGATCGTGCCGGCGCGCTTCGCGGAATTCGGCCGTTGGGGCTTCTACAAGGACGAGATGGCCGTGGCGCCCGCCGCCAACTGGGCGAAGACCGATCCCAAGTCGCTCGTCGGCCTCGACCTGCCCGAACAGGCGCAGGCGGCGGACTGATTTACGTTCAAGCGTAGAAGAACGTCCCCAGCACGACCCAGCGCGCGGCGCTGGCGGCGCCTTCGAGCGGCGTCGTGTAATGCCAGAAGGGCAGGCGATAGGCGGTGACGCCGCCGGCGACGGCGATGTCGACTGTTTCGGTCAGGTGCCCGTCCTTCGCATAGACCAGCAGCTGGCGCTTTGCCCTGCCGCCGGCAAACGTCAGATGCAGATCGAAATAGCCGCCTTTCGCGCGCGGTTCCTCGGGATGATGGTCGGTATGCGGGCCGGCATAGTCGCCCGGAGCGTAGCGCAGCACCTGCCGGCCGAACGCGGGATCGAGGGCGCGGCCCGCGAGCTTCGCGGCAAACTCGAGATAGCTCTGCGAGCGCATCATCGCAGTCAATCCGATCTCGTCGGCGATGCGCGTTGCCTTCGCGCGCGCGGCGTCGATGTTGGCGGTGGCAACGCGCACGGTCTTGGGCAGCCGCTCCTGGTAGTTGCGCGTCTGGCCGGTGATCGTTTCGGGCGGGATCGCATATGCCATCGGCCGCACGACCGGGCTGAGCGCACGTTCCAGCAGCGCGAAGGCGGCCTTCGCCTTCGTAGGATCGATCAGGCCGGCATCGGCGAAGAACGGATCGGCCGGCGGGCCCGCAAAGCGGCGGCCGCGCGGGCTGAGGAGATCGGCGAATTCGGCGGGAAAGTTGCGCATGGGGCCCGCGACACTACGCGGCCACGGCCCCCGCGCTCAACACTCAGTTCTGGCCGGGGCGGAACGCCTCGGGGTGGAAGATGTCCTGCCACTGGGCGGGCGCCTGCTTCAGCGTGCCGACGCGGGCCATGAATTCGAGCCACGTCTTCACGCCGACCGGTACGGTCGAATAGCGGTTGGCCGGGTCCTCGAGGATCTCGAGGATGTCCTCGACCGTGGCGCGGTCCTTCGAGATGCGCAGGTAGTTCTCCGCCGCCCAGCGCCTGTCCTTGACGATGTTGGCGGTCGTCTCGTCGAGCGCGGCGAGGAACACCGCGACGACCTTCGGGTTCTGCTCGCGGAATTTCGCCGAGGCGCCGAAGGCGTTGAACGACCACGGGCCGCCGATGATCTCGTTGCTGGTCGCGATCTTGCGGATGCCCGGCGTCTTGAGCTGGCGGTAGGAGAAGGGCGGCGAGGAGAAGTTCGCCACGATTTCCGACTGGCCGCCGATCATCGCGGCAGTGGCGTCGGGATGCGCCATCGACACGGTGAGTCCGTCGAGCTTCGCCCATTCGTTGGCGCCATAGAGCTTGGCCGCCGCCATCTGCAGCAGGATCGCCTGGTTGGAGACCTTCACCGCCGGCACCGCGATGCGGTCGTTGGCGGTGAAATCCTTCAGGCTGTTGATGCCGGGCTTGCGCACCGTGAGCACCAGGTCGATGACGTTGAGCCCCGAGAGACCGCGCACGTCGAGCCGCCCGCGCGTGCGGTCGGCGATGAGTGCCAGGCCCGGCAGGCCGAGCGAGGAGATGTCGAGCGTGTCGGAGAGGAGGGCTTCGATCATCACGTCGGAGGAGCGGAAGGTGCTCCACTCGACCTTGAGCTTCACGCCTTGCGCGGCCGCGTGCTTCTCGATCGTGCCCAGATCCTCCATCAGGATCTGCTGGAGGTAGCCGATGCCGAACTGTTTGGCGACCCGGAGCGTCTCGACCTCGGCCGCGGCCGGACGGGCGAAGGCGAGCAAGGCCAGTGCGAAGGCTGCGAGAACCCGCATCGTGTTCCTCCCCTTGGTGCGCGGCATTTTTGCCGTCGTCGTTGCGGTTTCGAGCATAGCACGGAGGCGGGTGGCCCCTATATAGTCGCGGCCATGCCCTATGCCTCGCTGCGCGATTTCATCGAACGCCTTGAAAAGGCCGGCCGTCTCGTCCGGGTGCGCGAGCCGGTCTCGACCGTGCTGGAGATGACCGAGATCCAGACCCGCCTGCTCGCCGAAGGCGGCCCGGCGGTGCTGTTCGAGAAGCCGGTGAAGGCCGACGGCACGCCCTCGCCGATCCCCGTCCTCGTCAACCTGTTCGGCACGGTCGAGCGCGTGGCGTGGGGGATGGACCGCGAGCCGCACCAGCTGCGCGAAGTGGGCGAGACGCTTGCCTTCCTGCGCCAGCCGCAGCCGCCGGAAGGCTGGCGCGAGGCGCTCGACCTCGTCCCGCTCGCCAAGACAGTCCTGTCGATGAAGCCCTCGACGCGCATGATGGGGACGGCCCCCTGCCACGAGATCGTGCTGACCGGCGCGCAGATCGATCTTGCCGCCCTGCCGGTGCAGACCTGTTGGCCGGGCGAGCCCGCACCCCTCATCACCTGGCCGCTGGTCGTCACCAAAGGGCCTAGCGGCACTCGCGAGGACGGTTTCAATCTCGGCATCTACCGCATGCAGGTGACAGGAAAGAACACGACACTGATGCGCTGGCTCAAGCATCGCGGCGGCGCCCAGCAGCACCAGCGCTGGAAGAAGGCGGGCAAGACCGAACCGTTCCCCGCGGCCGTCGTGCTGGGGGCCGATCCCGGCACGATCCTCGCGGCCGTGACGCCCGTGCCCGAGACGATGTCGGAATACCAGTTCGCGGGTTTGCTGCGCGGCAAGCGCGTCGACCTCGTCGACTGCAAGACCGTGCCGCTGAAGGTGCCGGCCGAAGCCGAGATCGTGCTCGAAGGCCATGTGAGCCTCGAGGATTACGGCGACGAAGGCCCCTACGGCGACCACACCGGCTATTACAATTCGGTCGAGCGGTTTCCGGTCTTCACGATTTCCGCGATCACGATGCGCCGCGATCCGATCTATCTCTCGACCTTCACCGGCCGCCCGCCGGACGAGCCTTCGGTGCTGGGCGAGGCGCTCAACGACGTGTTCGTGCCGCTGCTGCGACAGCAGTTCCCCGAGATCGTCGATTTCTGGCTGCCGCCGGAAGGCTGCTCGTACCGCATTGCCGTCGTGTCGATGAAGAAGGCGTATCCGGGCCACGCCAAGCGCGTGATGATGGGCGTGTGG
The DNA here is from genome assembly GCA_044224405.1 of Tagaea sp. Taxonomy (GTDB): domain Bacteria; phylum Pseudomonadota; class Alphaproteobacteria; order CACIAM-22H2; family CACIAM-22H2; genus Tagaea. The sequence goes on from JBGAKN010000014.1 coordinate 11,779, forward strand.
AGCTATCTGCGCCAGTTCATGTACACGAAGTGGGTGATCGTCGTGGACGACGACATCAACGCGCGCGACTGGAAGGACGTGATGTGGGCGGTCTCCACGCGCATGGACCCGGCGCGCGACGTGACGTTCGTCGAGGGCACGCCGATCGACTATCTGGATTTCGCCAGCCCCGAAAGCGGCCTCGGCTCCAAGATCGGGCTCGATGCCACCAACAAATGGCCGCCCGAGACCAAGCGCGAGTGGGGCGAGAAGATCCGCATGTCCGACGACGTGATCCGCACGATCGACGAAAAATGGTCGAAGCTCGGCCTGCCCGGTTCGGGCAAGGCGATCTGGAAATGATTTTCTTTTCCCGTCATGCCCGGCCGAGCCGGGCATCCACGATTTCATCGTATCCCAAGTCGTGGATACCCGGCCTGCGGCCGGGCATGACGGCGCTCTTGCTGATGCTCCTGTTCGCCGCACCCGCCTCCGCCGCCGACGTCTCCCGCATGGCGCCGTTCCTCGACGTGCAGGGCATCGTCGAGGGCGACGTGACGCTGGCGGGGGCGCGCATCACGGTCGAGGCGGAGATCGCGGGCGACATGGTGCTCGCGGGCGGTTCGGTCGGCATCGGCGCGGCGACGAAGGTCCAGCGCAACGCCTTCGTCTTTGCCGACGCGATCGCGATGGGCGGGGAATACGCGCAGCGCGTCTGGGCGGTGGGCGACGAGGTGGTGCTCGACGTGCGTACGTCGGGTGACGTTTCGGTCGCGGCCTCGCGCGTCGTCGTCGGGCCCAACGCGCGCATCGGCGGCAAGCTCAACGTGTGGTCGGCGGAGCCCGCGCAGATCGATCCGCGCGCGGTCGTCGCGGGCGGCGTCATCCAGAATTTCGGCGGTGCCGGCAACGCCATCGAGGCGCTGATGGGCTATATCGGCACGATCCTGCGCTGGGCCTACAACGCGACGATGATCGTGGCCGCACTCGCCGTCGCGATCTTCGCGCCGGGCTTCCTGTTCGGCTGTGCGGGCGAACTTGCCGGCCGGCCGGTCGTCTGCGGCCTGTGGGGCTTCGGCCTCGCGGTCGGCGTGCCGCTGCTCGCCCTTTTCGCCGCGATCACGCTGGTGGGCCTGCCGTTCGCGGGCACGCTGCTGCTGATGATGGCGCTGGCCCTTGCCATCGGCTACATCGTCGCGGCCGGGTTCGTCGGGCTGCTCGCGCTCCGCCTGGCCGGGCGCGCCGTGCAGCCTGCAGCGCTCTGGCGCATCGGCGCGATCCTTTTCGGCCTTGTCGTGCTCGCAGGGGTACGCCATATCCCTGAAGCGGGCAGCCCGCTGATCGCGGCGGCCTTCGTGTTCGGTCTCGGCGCGCTCGCGCGCGAAACGCATCGACGCCTCAAATAGGAACTCCCATGCAAGCGGCGACCTCGACCCTCGATCTCCTCGGCGACCTGATCGCGCGCGCGAAACGCGCTGGCGCAAGTGCTGCCGATGCCGTGTTCGTCGAGGGTACGTCGGTGAGCCACGCGCGGCGTCTGGGCAAGCTCGAGAAGCTCGAACGCGCGGAAGGACATGATCTCGGCCTGCGCGTGTTCATCGGCCAGCGCCAGGCGATTGTCTCGTCGAACGACCGGTCGGCCAAGGCGCTCGATGGCCTGGTCGAACGCGCGGTCGCGATGGCGAAGGCGGCACCCGAAGATCCGTTCTGCGGCCTTGCCGATGCGGCCGACATCGCGCGCCAATTCCCCGAACTCGACCTCGTCGATCCGGTCGAGCCGGCCGCCGAAGTGCTGATGGAACGCGCGCGCGCGGTCGAGGAAGCGGCGATGGCCGTCAAGGGCATCACCAATTCCGAGGGTGCGGAATCGAGCTGGGGTTCGAGCCGCGTGGCGCTCGTCGCGTCGAACGGGTTCGCGGCCGAATACGGCCGCTCCACGCATTCCTTTTCGGTCGCGGTCATCGCGGGCGAGGGCACGTCGATGGAGCGCGACTACGACTGGTCGTCGTGCCTGCACGCGGCCGACCTCGACGATCCTTCGAAGATCGGCCGGAACGCCGCCGACCGCGCGATCCGGCGCCTCAATCCGCGTAAGATCGAGACCTGCAAGCTGCCCATCGTGCTCGATCCGCGCGTGTCGGGCGGCATCGTGCGGCACCTGACCAGCGCCATCAACGGCTCGTCGATCGCCAGAGGCACCAGCTTCCTCAAATCCAAGATGAACGAGATGGTGTTCGCCCCCGGCATCACCATCGTCGAAGACCCGTTCCGCAAGCGCGGCCTTGCGTCCAAGCCCGTCGACGGCGAAGGCATCGCGCCGAAACGCCGCGCGCTGATCGACAAGGGCCGCCTCACCACCTGGATCCTCGACCTGCGCTCGGCCCGCCAGCTCGGCCTCAAATCCACGGGCCATGCCGCGCGCGGCACCACCTCGCCGCCGTCGCCCTCGACGACGAACCTCTACATGGAAGCGGGCAGCGTGAAGCGCGACGCGATGATCAAGGACATCAAGCGCGGGCTCTACATCACCGAGTTCATCGGCTCGGGCATCAACGGGGTCACCGGCGACTACAGCCGCGGAGCCGCCGGCTACATGATCGAGAACGGCGAACTCACCTATCCCGTCAGCGAAGTGACAGTCGCGGGCAATCTCGTCGACATGTTCGCGAACATCACGGCCGCCGACGATCTGGTTTTCCGCTACGGCACCGACGCGCCGACGCTGCGCATCGACGGCTGCACGATCGCGGGCAAGTAGGAGCTAGGCCGGTCCGACCAGCGTCGCACCGTCGGCGACGGCTTCGAAGCGTGCGGGCAATGTGGCGATGATGTCGCCGTCGCCCTGCACGGGTTCGCCCGCGGGGCCGGCGATCTCCACGCACCGTGCATCGAGGATGCGCACGCGCGGATGGCGCGCGAGGCGCCCGGCGGCCAGCGCCATCATGTAGCCGAACGTGGCGCCGGGTCCTGCATCGAGGAACAGCACGACCTGGAAGCCTGCGCGATCGAGCCGCGCGTCGGGGGCAGCAACGAAGCGCCCGCCGTAATAGTGGCCGTTGCATACCAGCACCGACGCCGCGCGATGCGCCTGCCCATCGACGGTCACGTCGTAGTGGCGCGGTGCGAACGCGGCGAGCTGGCGCAGCGTTTCGATGGCGTAGGCGCCCTTGCCGAGCGCGCGTTTCAGCTTCGTCGACACGCCGCGCACGACATGCGCATCGAAGCCGACGCCCGCCATCATCGAGAAGCGCCGCCCATTCACGGCACCGAGCCAGACGCGCCGCGGCGAGCCGTCGAGCGCCGCATTGGCGACGCTGCGTGCAGAGCTGCCGATGCCCAGTTCGTGCGCGAGCACGTTGGCCGTGCCGAGCGGGATCACCGCGAGCGGCAGGGCGGAGCCGGCAAGGCCGTTCAGCGCCTCGTTGATCGTGCCGTCGCCGCCCGCGACGACGAGGCGCGCGGCGCCGCCGTCCGCAGCTTCGCGCGCCAGCGCTTCGGCGTGGCCGCGCGCCGTCGTCGGTTCGAGATGGATCGAAGTGCCCTTGCGCTCGAGTTCCTCGAGCACGCGCGACAGGAAGCGCTGACGGCGGCGGCCGGCGATCGGGTTGTAGACGACGAGGAGCTTCGATGACACCGGCGTGACGCTTTCGAGACATTCCGATGAACTTGATTGCAACCTAAGTTTCACTTCGTCCGAATACCATAAAAACAATATACAGAGCGAAGGAAGTTCGCCGCATCCATATCTGGGGCGCATCTGTGGGCAATCAAGATCTCTTCAAGCGAAGCCGCAACAATGCCGCACCCGACGGGCTCGATCGCGGCGCGCCGCCGCCCGAGCCGGTGTCGCCGCACCACTGGCGCACGATCTGGCTCTCCGACATCCATCTCGGCACGCCGGGCTGCAAGGCGGAGTTCCTTCTCGATTTCCTCAAGCACAACGAATCGGACGAACTCTATCTCGTGGGCGACATCGTCGATGGCTGGCGGCTGAAGCGCAGCTGGTACTGGAACCAGTCGCACAACGACGTGGTGCAGAAGCTGCTGCGCAAGGCGCGCAAGGGCACGCGCGTCGTCTACGTGCCGGGCAACCACGACGAGATGCTGCGCGAATATCTCGACCTGCATTTCGGCGGCGTCCATGTGATCGGCGAGGCGATCCACACGACGGCCGACGGGCGGCGCCTGCTCGTGATCCACGGCGACGCGTTCGACGGCATCGTGCGCTACGCGCGCTGGCTCGCGTTCCTGGGCGACCACGCCTACAGCCTGGCGCTCTGGATCAACGGCTGGTTCAACCGCGCGCGGCGTGCACTGGGTTTGCCCTACTGGTCGCTGTCGGCGTGGCTGAAGCACAAGGTCAAGAACGCGGTCAAATACATCGACGATTTCGAGGTGGCGCTGGCGGGCGAGGCGAGGCGGCGCGGGCTCGACGGTGTGGTCTGCGGCCACATCCACAAGGCCGAGATCCGCGACATCGACGGGATCGCCTATCTCAACGACGGCGACTGGGTCGAGAGCTGCACCGCGCTGGTCGAGGACTGGGACGGCACATTGCGCATCCTGCATTGGGCGGACGTGCGCGCATTCGACATGCTGGAGGCGACATCATGACGGCGGCACTGGCGATCGACTGGGCGGTTCCGCCCGACATGCGAAAGCCCCTGCGCATCGCGATCGTGACGGATGCGTGGCGCCCGCAGGTGAACGGCGTGGTGCGCACGCTGACCGAGACGAAGCGCGAGCTGGAGACGGCCGGCCACACGGTCGAGATGATCGCGCCCGAGCGCTTCACGACCTTCCCGTGCCCCACCTATCCCGAGATCCGCCTGTCGCTGGCCGGCAAGGCGAGCGTGGGCAGGCTGCTCGATGCCTTCGCGCCGGATGCCGTGCATATCGCGACCGAGGGCCCGCTCGGGTGGGCCGCGCGCGCCTCGTGTCTCGCGCGCAAGCTGCCCTTCACGACCGCCTACCACACGCGCTTTCCGGAATACGTGCAGGCGCGCGTGGGTGCACCCCTGTCGTGGAGCTATGCGGTGCTGCGCCGGTTCCATTCGGCGGCGAGCCGCGTGATGGTGCCCACGCCCACCGTGAAGGCGGATCTGGAGAAATGGGGTTTCGGCAATGTCGTGCTGTGGACGCGCGGCGTCGATCTCGGCCTGTTCCGGCCGGGACCGCGCGACCGGCTTACGACCAAGCCGCCGATTTTCGTCTATGTCGGTCGCGTGGCGATCGAGAAGAACGTCGAGGCGTTCCTGGCGCTCGACCTGCCGGGCTCCAAATGGGTCGTCGGCGAGGGGCCGGCGATGGCGGCGTTGAAGGCGCGCTATCCGGAAGCAAGCTATCTGGGCGTGCTCCAGCAGTCGGAACTCGCGTCGGTCTATTCGGCCGCCGACGTGTTCGTCTTTCCCTCACGCACCGACACGTTCGGGCTGGTGCTGCTCGAGGCGATGGCCTGCGGCACGCCGGTCGCCGCATATCCGGTCACCGGCCCGCTCGACGTGCTGGGCGACGTGCCGGAAAGCGAGTCCGGCGGTGCCATGGATGAAGACCTGCGCATGGCCTGCCTGCGGGCGCTGGCGATCCCGCGGACCCGCGCCCGCGCGCATGCCGAACGCTATTCGTGGGCCGAATGCGCCCGGCAGTTCGCCGAGCATCTGCGACCGCGTGGAAATTAGAGCGTCGCGAAATCCGTGTCGGGCGTGTAGTCGCGCCCCGGCACGTCCTTGGTGATCGCCTGGCCGCACACGACGATGCCGCGTGCTGAATCGAAGGTCAGCGTCGGCGCGCCGTAGAGTTCCCACCCCTTGTTGAGGGCGGCGGTGACGCGGTGGCAGAAGGCGCTGTCGTCCTTGCCGGTGAGATAGCGGTAGACCTTCATCGGGACTCCTCGTTTCGATTGGGCGGGATGATCCGACAGGTCTGGCGCGTTGCCAAGACATGCCCACTCTTCGCACCGCCCTGGTCCTCGTCCTCCTCGCCGCTCCGGCCGTGGCACAAGACTACGTGCTGCGCGACGCCGCGGGGCGGCGTACCGGCACGGTCGAACACGGTTTCGGCGATACGCTGGTCTTGCGCGATGCCGCGGGACGGCGCACCGGCACCGTCGAGCCGGGAATAGCCGGCGCACTGACATTGCGGGATGCCGCGGGGCGGCGGACCGGGACGGTCGAGCCCGGATTCGCCAACGGCGACAAGGTCCTGCGCGACGCGACGGGCCGGCGCATGGGCACGGTCGAGAAGGGGTTTGGCGGGGGATATGTCGTGCGCGATGCGGCCGGCCGGCGGACCGGCACGGTCGAGGCGCGCTAGGGCTAGTGCTTGGTGCCCTTGAGGCGGGCCTTCAGTTCCTCGTGGAACAGCCCGCCGTCCTTGCGGGATTTGGACCGCAGGAACTCGCTGACCACCTTCTGGGCGGCCGCCTTGTCGTAGATTTCCCCGCCTTCGGCCACGCAGCGCGCCCTTTCGAGCACTTTGGGGTCGAGTTTTTCGCGAATCTTGTCGGCCTGGGCGTTTATCAGCCGCAGGCTCGCCTTGCGTTCGGGGGAGGGTGGAGTCGCCATGTCGCGAATCCTATCCGAATCGGGCGCTTAGGGCCAGTGCACCCGGCCAGCGCCCGGGGCCCTTGCGGACCCCGGCGGGGGTTGCCATATCCCGCATTGCAGTATATACCCGCGCCGTTTTCAGGTTTCCACGCGAACCGCCCTCCACGGGACTTCGGAGGATGCGGGCAGCGTGGTTTTGTCTTTACCCGAACCCCGCCGTTTCCCTCTCAAAAAAGGGCCGGCGGATCGCTCACGGAGGCAGTCGTGCCCAGAACAGTACCGGTCGATAAAATCCGCAACATCGGCATCACGGCGCATATCGACGCCGGCAAGACGACGACGACCGAGCGGATTCTGTATTACACGGGCAAGTCGCACAAGATCGGCGAAGTGCACGATGGCAATACCACGACCGACTACATGGCGCAGGAACGCGAGCGCGGCATCACCATCACGTCCGCCGCCGTGACCGCCGAGTGGAACGGCCACCGCATCAACGTGATCGACACCCCCGGACACATCGATTTCAACATCGAAGTGAACCGCTCCCTGCGCGTGCTCGACGGCGCCGTGTTCGTCATCTGCGGCGTTGCCGGCGTGCAGCCGCAGTCGGAAACGAACTGGCGCCTCGCCGACCGCTACAACGTGCCGCGCGTCGTGTTCGTCAACAAGATGGACCGCACGGGCGCCGACTTCTACAAGGCCGTCGACTCCATGAAGGAGAAGCTCGGCATCGTCACGGCCGTGTGCCAGATCCCGATCGGCGCCGAAGGCGACTTCAAGGGCGTGGTCGACCTGATCCGCATGAAGGGAATCGTGTGGCAGGGCGACGAGCTCGGCGCGAAGTTCTCCGACATCGACATCCCCGCGGACCTCGCCGACAAGGCGAAGGAATACCGCGGCGCGCTGCTCGACGCCGTCCTCGGCGTCGACGACAAGGCGATGGAAGAATTCTACGACAAGGGCGACGTCTCGGAAGCGACGCTGAAGCGCTGCATCAAGAAGGGTGCGGTCGAAGGCACGTTCCGTCCCGTGTTCTGCGGCTCGGCCTTCAAGAACAAGGGCGTGCAGACGCTGCTCGACGCCGTCGTCGACTTCCTGCCCTCGCCCGCCGACATCCCCGGCATGCGCGTCATCGTCGACGAAGGCCAGCCCGAGCGCTTCAAGCCCGCGAAGGACGAAGAGCCCTTCTCGGCGCTCGCCTTCAAGATGATCAACGACAAGTACGGCAACCTGACCTTCGTGCGCGTCTATTCGGGCGTGCTGAAGTCGGGCGACACCGTCATGAACACGACGAAGGGCGAGAAGGAACGCATCGGCCGCATGTTCCAGATGCACGCCGACAAGCGCGACGAGATCAAGGAAGTCTACGCAGGCGACATCGCCGCCTTCGTGGGCCTCAAGGACACCGGCACCGGCGACACGCTCGCCGCACCGGAAGATCCCGTGATCCTCGAGCGCATGGCGTTCCCCGTGCCCGTCATCGACATCGCCGTCGAACCGAAGACGAAGGATTCGGTCGAGAAGATGGCGCTTGGCCTGCAGAAGCTCGTCGCCGAAGACCCCTCGCTCCGTCTCAAGACGGATCACGAGTCCGGCCAGACGATCCTCTCCGGCATGGGCGAGCTGCATCTCGAGATCATCGTCGACCGCCTGAAGCGCGAATACGGCGTGGAAGCGAACATCGGTTCGCCGCAGGTGGCCTATCGCGAGACGATCTCGAAGGCTCACACGGAAGTCTATACGCACAAGAAGCAGTCGGGCGGTTCGGGCCAGTTCGCCGAAGTGAAGATCAAGTTCGAGCCGATGCCGCGCAACGGCGGCGTCGTGTTCGAGGACGAGGTCGTCGGCGGCTCGATCCCGCGCGAGTTCATCCCGGCCGTGGAAAAGGGCATCAAGGTGCAGTGCGAGCAGGGCGTGCTCGCGGGCTTCCCGACGGTGGACTTCAAGTACACGCTGCTCGAAGGCAAGTACCATGACGTCGACTCGTCGGCTCTCGCCTTCGAAATCGCCGGCAAGGCCTGCTTCCGCGAAGGCATGCGCAAGGCCAACCCGATCATCCTCGAGCCGATCATGGACGTCGAGGTGACGACGCCGCCCGACCACGTGGGCGACGTCGTGGGCGACCTGAACCGCCGCCGCGGCATCATCCAGAGCCAGGACCAGATCGCCACGTCGGTGATCATCCGCTCCCACGTGCCGCTGTCGGAAATGTTCGGCTACATCTCGGACCTGCGTTCGATGTCGAAGGGCCGCGCGTCCTTCACGATGCAGTTCGACCACTACGAACCCGTGCCGCGCAACATCGCGGACGAGATCATGGCCAAGAACGCGGCCTGATCCGAAAGCGGATCGACGAGACGGAGCGGGGCGGGAAGGAAACTTCCCGCCCTTTGTTTTGAAATCCCATATTTTTTGGAAATAACTAATTCAAAATCGGATCATTCATATCGGGTGATTCATGTTGCCGCCCAGGCGAGCAAAGTTTTCGTAAAGTCGATTTGTGATTTCTTCAATTTTGACCGCTTCTCTTGTTAGCTGTCTAACCAGCGTTGCTGGTGGGATCGCTACCATGAATCAAATGATTTTCAAGATTCATCACTTTTTTGTTCTCGGCCTGAATTGCTAGCCAAACCAATCTGGCCGAATGTGCTGCGTTAAGAGTGCTTAGTGAGGCGTCCAGTGCAAAGTGCGCGGCTTTTTTGCTGGAATGAATATCCAGCATTTCGCCGCGGTCGATGAATGCCACAAGCTTCTGCCCAACGCCCCGAAGTTGCCTAACTGAGTCAATAAATACGTGAAGCTCCTGTGCGAGCGCAGGCGTGAATTCTGCGAGTTTCTCCAGTAGCCGCTCGCTAATCAGATTTTGCATTAGGAATGGAAGAGTCAGGCAATCTGATAAGCGCCGCAAATCCCCAGACTCAAGGGACTTTCGGATTTCTGAAAATCGCTCCGGAGATTGTTCAAGCTCGGAGATGAATCTAATGCTGAAAGCTTTGAGGTGCTCAAGTGCGGAGCGATTTCTTTCTCTCTCAAAATGAACCAATTGGCGCTTTACCGCATGAACTGCTGCAAACGCGGCGATGAAGCTTCCGATCAAGCTCAGGATGCCGCCAAAGATGCTTCCCCAAAAACCGATCCAAGCTGAGCGATCTGCTAGTTGCTCAATTTCCCGAAGTGCGGATAGTGCCCAGCCGGCCAAAACTGATGACGTGAGCGCCAAAAGAGTTGCCAAAAGGGCGATCTGAAGTAGCCGCCGAAGCAATGCGTCCCAATCGGATTCGATGGACATATTTCTGGCCTATCAGAAGCCGTCGAAGCGTGCAAAGAACTATCTAAACGATAGAAAGAGTATTGCAGAAGAAGGCAATGGCTTTGGGCAATCCGAGCGCGTGCCGAGGCGCGCGCTCGGAAAATAAATCCCTCAGCTCCCCTTCAAATCCGCCGACGTCGGCAGGTAATAGTCCGTCCACGCCTTGGGCATCGTCTTCAGCGTGCCGATCTTGAACAGGTGTTCGGCGAACTTCATCGTGCCCTGCGGGTCCATGATGAAATCCATCATGTCGGGCTGCTTCATGATGTCGGCGAGGTCGTTGCTGTCGGTCTTGTCGCCGGTGATCTCCTTGTAGATCTCGATCGACTCGGCCGTGTTCGACTTGATGAAGGCGATGGCCGTGGCGGTCGCGGCGCGCAGCGCCTTGACGACGACGGGGTTCGCCTCGGCGTACTGCGTGGTCGTGAAGAACTGCGCCTGGCTGAGCGGGCCGCCGATGATCTCCTTCGACGAGATCACCTGCCGCAAGCCCCGCTTGATGCCCACATACTGGAAGGGCGGGGCGGAGAAGTGGTTGGCGACTTCGCCCTGTCCGCCGAGCACCAGCGCCATCGCGTCGGGATGGCTGAGCTGCACGGTCATCGGGTCGAAATGGTTGATCTTCGCCTCGCCGAACATCTTGGCGGCCGCCATCTGCAGCAGGATCGCCTGCGTCGACACGCCCACGGTGGGCACCGCGATCTTGTCGCCGGGGCCGTAGTCCGACAGCGATTTGATCTTGGGATCGCGCGTCAGCAGGATCACCGGCTGCGCCGACGACGCCACGATGCCGCGCACGCGCCCGCGCGTGCGGTCCCACAGCAGCAGCAGGTTGCCCGTGCCCGTGTTGACCACGTCCACGTTGCCTGACAGGAGCGCGTCGGTCTGCGCGCCACCGCCCGCGAGGATCAGCCAGCTCACCTTGAGATTGGCCACGCCCAGCTTGGCGGCCTCGGCCTCCACGAGCTTGCGCTTTTCCATCACGTGGCTGGCGAGATAGAGGATGCCCGGCTGGCGCGTGATCGAGATCTCGGACTTCGCCTGCGCGAATGCCGGCGATGTTCCGGCGAGTGCCGCCAGGAACAGCGAAAGGGCAAGCCAGCGTTTCATCGTTTCCTCCGGAGGTTTCTAGTTCGTCCCCGGATTAGACAGCCAATGTGCTGCCGGATCAACGCACGAAGTGCGACACGAACCGCGCGGCCGAGCCGATGAAATCGCCATCGGCTTCGCGCAAGCCGAGCCCGGCCGGCCGCGAGGCGACCATCCACACCGAGGGCAGCACCGTGATGCCGCCCGATTTCGCAAGCGGCGCCATCGCCTGGTAGACCGGCGGCCCGTCGAGCGGTTCGGCATTTTCCGGATCGCCGCCGGTCGGCGGTGCGGAAAGGCCGTTGGCGTGCAGCTTCACGCCCGCGCCGTCGCGCCCCATTGCAGGCTTCGCCACGGCCGGGCCCGCGATGTCGCGCGCCTCGAGGCTGGCCGGCAGCAGGTTCGGGTGGCCGGGGAACATCTCCCACATCAGCGGCAGCACGCGCTTGTCGGCGAGCAGCATCTTCCACGCGGGCTCGATCGCGGTGAGGCCGGCGATCTCGATGTTCGGGCCGAAATCGTCGGCGACGAGCCAGGCCCACGGATAGAGCTTGAAGAGCGTGCGGATCGGCCGGTCGCCGCCGTCGAGGAACTTCTCGCCGTCCCAGCCGATGGCGTCGAGATCGAGGCGCTGCGCGTCGAGCCCGGCGGCGCGCGCCGTCTCGGCGAGGAAATCGAGCGTCAGCGCGGCTTCCGCATCGTCGCCGGCACCGGCGAAATGCACGGGAAAGCGCGGCAGGCCGAAATTGCGCCACGCCTCGACGAGCCGTCCCTCGATCTCGTTGAACTGCAGCGCGCCCGGTGCGGCGGCCGCACACCATTCGGCCTGGAAGCGCGCGGCCTCGACGAGGCCGACCGGCGTCTCGGCGTTGTACTCGATCAGCTTGGGCGGCAGGCCGGGCTGCCAGGCGAGATCGAAGCGGCCGATCAGGTTGCGCGCCTGCCGGTCCCACGAATCCGCGACGAGGCGCGCGGCCAGCGGCTCCAGCGCGAAACGGTCGAACAGGTCCTCGTTGACGACGCGGTGGACGAGCTCCATGCACATCCGCTCGAGCTCGACGGACGCATCGTAGAGTTCGTCGATCTCGGCCTTGTCGAGCGCGTAGCCCGCATCCATGACCAGATAGGGCGTGCCATCGTCGTTCGACGCCTGCAGGCCGAGGCGATCCGCCGTCGCGGCCAGATCCGCGCGTGCACCCGTCGCGACGCGTTCCATCGAAGAAAGGCTCAGCTGCCGGAGATGCGGCCCGTGCCAGTGCGCCCGAACCCGCCGCGCTGGACGGAGCTTGGGGCCGCGGCGTTCGCCGACTGCGTCGCCGGGCGCGGCGGCGGCATGCTGGCGCTGTCGAAGCGGCCCATCGGCTTCGTGCCGGTATAGGCGCGGTTGTCGGTGTCGCGATAGAGCGGCTGCGCGGCATAGCCGCCGCCGGCCATGCGGCCCATCATGTAGCCCGCGAGCAGCGGCATGAAGAACGAGCCGCCGCTCGCCTGCTGCACCTGCTGGGGCGGCGTGCCGGCGGCCGCAAGCTGGGCCTCCGTCGGCTTCGCGGTGGCCGGCTGGCAGTTCTCGAGACCGAATTTCTGTTCGCACGCTTCGAGGCTCGCGAAGGCGGGGGCCGTGCGTGCATGCGCCTCGCGCGCGTCCATCAGCGCCTGCCGGCAGGCGCCGGGATTGCTCTGGCTCGCGCACTGCGCTTCGTCGCGCACGAACTGCGAGGCGAGGTCGGACTTGTCGTCGCAGGCCGTGAGGGCCAGGGCGGCGACGGAGGCGAGCAGAACGGTGCGGAGCTTTGTCATGCCTTCAATGTAAGCACTCTTCGGGGCAATTCAATGCGGGATCTTGCAGCCCCCGGCAATCGCGGCAAATCGCTGCAACGGCGCGGGATTTGCCGGATTCTCGCAACTGCGAGACGGCTATCGCGGCCCCGTGCCGGCGGTATCGGGCTTTTGGGCCTCAGCGCGTGACGAACAGCACCGCCAGCGCCACGCTGCCGACCGCGATGCGGTACCACGCGAACGGCACGAAGCCGTGGCGCGAGACGAACGCCACGAGCGTGCGCACGACGAGCAGGGCGGCCACGAACGCGGTGACGAAGCCCACGGCAATGATCGCGTAGTCGCCGTCGGCCAGTAGTGCCCGGTTCTTCCAGAGATCGTAGACGGTGGCGCCCACCATCGTCGGGATCGCGAGGAAGAACGAGAATTCGGTCGCGGTCTTGCGGTCCACGCCCATCAGCAGCGCGCCCATGATCGTGGCGCCCGAGCGCGACACGCCCGGGATCATCGCCAGCCCCTGGCACGCGCCGATCTTGAAGGCGAGCATCGGGCTCATCTGGTCGATCTCGTGCGTGCGCGCCAGCGGCAGGTTGCGCTCGATCCACAGGATCGCGACGCCGCCCGCGACCAGCGCCGTCGCCACGACCCACGGGTTGAACAGCACGCTCTTGATGAAGCCGTGCAGCGTGAAGCCGAGCACGAGGGCGGGGATGAAGGCGAGCAGCACGTTCGCCGCGAAGCGCTGGTCGGCGGGATTGTCGACAAGGCCGAACGCGACGCCGAAGAGCTTCGCGCGGTACGCCCACAGGATCGCGAGGATCGCGCCGAGCTGGATGACGATCTCGAACGTCTTGCCCGGCGGGCCTTCGAAGCCCAGCAGTTCCGCGCCCAGAAGCAGATGCCCCGTGGAGGAGACCGGGATGAACTCGGTCAGCCCTTCGACGAATCCGAGCAGGACCGCGTCGCCGTAAACGCCCAATGCCATGTCGTGCTGTTCCCGTTTCTTCTCAGGCGGCCGTGCCGCCGACCGTCAGCTTGTCGAGCAGCAGCGTCGGCTGGCCCACGCCCACGGGCACGCCCTGGCCGTCCTTGCCGCACGTGCCCACGCCCGGATCGAGTTTCATGTCGTTGCCGACCATCTTCACCTGCGTGAGCGCGTCGGGCCCGTTGCCGATCAGCATGGCGCCCTTCACGGCCGGGCCCACCTTGCCGTCCTCGATGAGATAGGCTTCCGCCGCGTTGAACACGAACTTGCCCGACGTGATGTCGACCTGCCCGCCGCCGAAATTGACGGCGTAGAGCCCCTTCTTGACCGAGCGGATGATCTCCTCGGGCGAATGCTTGCCGCCTTCCATGACCGTGTTGGTCATGCGCGGCATGGGATGGTGCGCGAAGCTTTCGCGCCGCCCGTTGCCGGTGGGCTTCATGCCCATCAGGCGCGCGTTCTGGCGGTCCTGCATGTAGCCCACGAGGATGCCGTCCTCGATCAGCACGGTGCGCTGGCTGGGCGTGCCCTCGTCGTCGATGGTGAGCGAGCCGCGCCGGTCGCGCAGCGTGCCGTCGTCGACGACGGTGACACCGGGGGCGGCCACGCGCTGGCCCATGAGTCCTGCGAACGCCGAGGTCTTCTTGCGGTTGAAGTCGCCTTCAAGGCCGTGGCCGATCGCCTCGTGCAGCAGGATGCCCGGCCAGCCCGGCCCGAGCACGACCTGCATCTCGCCAGCGGGCGCGGGAACGGAACCGAGATTCACCAGCGCCTGGCGCACGGCCTCGTCCACGCCGTGCTTCCAGTTCGCGGGATCGACGACCGTCTCGAACGCGAAGCGCCCGCCCCAGCCGTGCGAGCCCGATTCCTGCCGGTCGCCATCGCCCACGACGACGGCGACGTTGAGGCGCACGAGCGGGCGGATGTCGGCAAGGCGCTGGCCGCCGGCGCGGATGATCTGCACGGCCTGCCATTCGCCGGAGATCGAGCACATGACCTGGCGCACGCGCGTGTCCTTCTTGCGCGCATAGGCGTCGATCTCGCCCAGCAGCTTCGCCTTGTCGGCAAACGGCATCAGCTCCAGCGGGTTCGCGTCGGCATAGAGGATGGAATTCGTGCCGTGCGGGCCGGGGGCAGCCGCACCGCCATGCCCGCCGCGCACGGCGCCCACGGTGCGCGACGCGCGCTGGATGGCGTCGTGGCTGAGATCGGAGGCATGCGCGTAGGCGGCCGTGTCGTCCACGATGGCGCGCAGGCCGAAGCCCTGTGCGGTATCGAACGAGGCGCTCTTCAGCTTGCCGTCGTCGAAGGCGAGGCTTTCCGACTGGCGGTATTCGAGGAACAGCTCGCCGTCGTCGGTGCCCTTCAGCGCGTCGTCGACCTGCGCCTGCGCGCGGGAAAGATCAAGGCCGGCCTGGTCGAAGAAAAGCGTGTCGGTTCGGGCGAGGTGGCTCATCGCGTCGGGTGCTCCGGAGGGTCGGACAGGGAACATAGGCCTGTGCGCGGCCGATTCCAATTGCCGTCGGGCGCCCCGTAGGCTTTGCTCAAGCCCGTACGGCCGGAAGGGATTCATGGCATCGACGGCAAACGAAACAGGCGGAACCTTTCGCGAGCATCCGCTGCGCGTGGCGCTCGCCAACGAGGTCCATGCGCGCCCGTTCCTGAGCCTGTCGGCGCCCGAGCGCGCGAGCCATCTCGCCATGTCGTCGGGCGAGCAGGGCACACAGGCCGACCGCGCGCACCTTGCCGCACTCTGCGAGCGCTACGCCGTCGCGCATCCCCCGCCGGGCGCCAACCATTTCGTCGCCGAGCTCGACGGCTTCCGCGTGAAGTGGGAGCGGCACACCGAATTCTGCACCTGGACGTTCCTCAAGGCCGGCGCGTTCGGCACGCCCTTCGCGCAGAACGCGATCGACCTCGCGCCGCCCGAATGGGTCGCCGGCATTCCGGGCGAGCGGATCGTCGCGGTGCACGTGGCGCTGCTTTCGCGCGAGCGCGCGGCGCCCGAGATCGACGAGCTGGGTGGCTGGCTGCACGCCGAATATCTCGTCGGCAGCGACCTTGCCGGCGGGCGCGCCGTCGCGTGGACCGATTTCCGCCTGCATGCCGACGGGTTCGGCCGGCTGGTCGTGCACGACCGCGGGCTTGGCAACCGCCAGTGCGGTCGCGTGATCCAGCGCCTGCTGGAAATCGAGACCTACCGCACGATGGCGATGCTTGCCCTTCCCGTGGCGCGCGAGATCGGCCCGAAGATCAGCGCGGTCGACCATGCGCTGCTGGAAATCATGGATGCGATGCCGGGCTCGACCGGCATCGCCGAACAGCGCGCCCTGCTCGACCGGCTGACGGTGCTTTCCGCAAGGATCGAACGCGCGACGGCGGCTTCCGCCTACCGTTTCGGCGCGGCGCGCGCCTATTCCGATCTGGTCGCCAAGCGCGTGGCCGAACTGCGCGAGGCGCGCATCGAGGGCCTGCAGACCTACCGCGAATTCATGGACAGGCGCTTCGCGCCGGCCTTGCGCACCTGCGAGGCGACCGACGAACGGCTCAACCAGATGTCGCGCCGGCTGACGCGCGCGGGCGCCCTGCTGCGCACGCGCGTCGACATCGCCGTCGAGGCGCAGAACCAGGACCTGCTCGCCTCGATGGACCGGCGCGCGCAGGTGCAGCTGCGCCTGCAGGAGACGGTCGAGGGCCTGTCGGTGGCCGCGATCACGTACTACACGGTCGGTCTGGTGGCCTATGCGCTGCGCGCCCTCGATGCCGCGGGCGTCCATATCGACAAGGATATCGGGACGGGAATCGCCATACCGGTCGTAGCCGGTCTCGTGTGGCTGGGCCTGCGCCGATTCCGTCGCTCGCTTGCACGGGCCGCGACGGCCGGTCGGCCGCCCGGCTAGGGCCGGTGCGGCAAACCGACGCAGGCTGTAATTAACCAATACAAATCAACATGTTGATCGATTTTCGCCAAAATGGGTAACGGGCGCCGCGGACAAGCGGCCGGAGCGGCTTCCGGCGGAAGTTGAGCCTGCCCCCAAGCATCGTGTAGCTTGCCAGAACGCCCCGTCCTCAGGGCGCACGAACCCCACCAAAAATTCCACCAGCGCCGGACGGGCGAGGGTGGAGGACGCCCACCGAAACCATAGGCAGGCCATGCTCCCGACCGTATCCGTTCGCAACCGCACGGCGCTCGCCGTCACGTTCCTCGCGGCACTCGCAATTCTCGTGTTCGCAGGCGGCGCCGCCGAAGCGACCCAGCCGCAGCCCTGGCAGCTCGGGCTCCAGCCTTCCGCCTCGCCGGTGAAGGACTATATCGGCTGGTTCCACAACGTCCTGCTCGTGATCATCACGCTGATCACGGTGTTCGTGCTGGCCCTGCTGCTCTACACGATCGTGCGCTTCCGCGCTTCCGCCAACCCCACGCCCTCGCGCGCGACGCACAACACGCTGCTCGAGATCGTCTGGACGGGCGTTCCCGTGCTGCTGCTGGTGCTGATCGCGATCCCGTCGATCGATCTCATCCGCGTCGCCGACAAGGCGCCAAGCACCGACTTCACGCTCAAGGTCACCGGGCACCAGTGGTACTGGAGCTACGGCTATCCCGACAACGGCGACTTCGAATTCGACAGCTACATGGTCCAGGACGCCGACCTCAAGCCCGGCCAGACGCGCCTGCTCGAAGTCGACAACCGCGTCGTCGTGCCGGTGGGCGCGACGGTGCGCGTCGTCATCGCGGGCACCGACGTGATCCACTCGTGGTTCGTGCCGGCGCTGGGCGTGCAGAAATACGCGATGCCGGGCCGCCTGAACGAGCTGTGGTTCAAGGCCGACAAGCCGGGCGTGTTCTACGGCCAGTGCAACCAGATCTGCGGCGTCAACCACGCCTTCATGCCGATCGCGGTCGAGGCGGTCGACAAGCCGACGTTCGACCGCTGGGCCGCCGAAGCCAAGAAGCGCTTCGCCGCCAACGGCTCGGCGCCGCTCTCGGTCGCCGAAGTGCTGGCGCTCGACGCGACGCGCGTCGCCGCCGCCAACCCCTCCAAGTAACCTCTCGCGCCAAGGAAGCTCCCCATGAGCGCCAACACGCACACCCACGCCGACAGCCACACCCACGACCACGCGCACGGTCACGGCGACCACGACCATCACGACCACACCCCCACGGGGATCGGCCGCTGGCTCTATTCGACGAACCACAAGGACATCGGCACGATGTACCTCGTGTTCTCGGTCTTCGCCGCGATCCTGGGCGGCGCCGCGTCGGTCTACATGCGCATGGAGCTGGCGCATCCGGGCATGCAGTACATGGCCGACGGCCACGAATGGAACATGGTCGTCACGGCCCACGGCCTGATCATGGTGTTCTTCGTCGTCATGCCCGCCCTGATCGGCGGCTTCGGCAACTGGTTCATCCCGATGATGTGCGGCGCGCCCGACATGGCGTTCCCGCGCATGAACAACATCAGCTTCTGGCTGATGCCGCCCGCCTTCCTGCTGCTGTTCGGGTCGGCCGTGATCGGCGGCGGTGCCGGCGTCGGCTGGACGATCTATCCGCCGCTGTCGAGCGCGCAGTACCATCCCGGCCCGGCGATGGACATGGCGATCCTCTCGCTCCACCTCGCGGGCGCCTCGTCGATCCTGGGCGCCATCAACTTCATCACCACGATCTTCAACATGCGCGCCCCGGGCATGACCATGCACCGCATGCCGCTGTTCCTGTGGGCGATGCTGCTGACGGCGTTCCTGCTCGTGCTGTCGCTGCCGGTGCTCGCCGGCGCCATCACGATGCTGCTGACCGACCGCAATTTCGGCACGCACTTCTTCGAGCCGGCCGGCGGTGGCGATCCGGTGCTGTTCCTGCACCTGTTCTGGTTCTTCGGCCACCCCGAGGTCTACATCATGATCCTGCCGGCCTTCGGCATCGTCAGCCACGTCGTGTCGACCTTCTCGAAGAAGCCGATCTTCGGCTATCTCGGGATGGCCTACGCGATGACGGCGATCGGCGTCGTGGGCTTCGTCGTGTGGGCGCACCACATGTATACGGTGGGCCTCAACGTCAACACGCGCATCTACTTCACCGCGGCGACGATGGTGATCGCGGTGCCGACGGGCGTGAAGATCTTCTCGTGGATCGCCACGATGTGGGGCGGGTCGATCGAGTTCAAGGTCCCGATGCTGTGGGCCGTGGGCTTCATCTTCCTGTTCACGGTCGGCGGCGTCACGGGCGTCGTGCTCTCCAACGCGGGCATGGATATCGCGCTCCACAACACCTATTACGTGGTTGCGCATTTCCACTACGTGCTGTCGCTGGGCGCGGTCTTCGGCATCTTCTGCGGCTTCTACTACTGGTGGCCCAAGATGACGGGGCGCGAGTTCCCGGAGATGTGGGGCAAGATCCATTTCTGGGCGACGTTCATCGGCGTCAACCTCACGTTCTTCCCGCAGCACTTCCTCGGCCTCGCGGGCATGCCGCGCCGCATCCCGGACTATCCGGATGCGTTCGCCGGCTGGAACCTCGTCTCGTCCTACGGCGCCTATCTCGCCTTCGCCTCGTCGATGGTGTTCATCGTCGCGGCGATCTGGGTGATGTTCAACGGCAAGAAGGTGACCGCGGCCAACCCGTGGGGCCTGCCGGCCGACACGCTGGAATGGACGGTGCCGAGCCCGGCCCCGCACCACACGTTCGAAGAACTGCCGCAGATCAAGGCTCCGGCGCACCACTGAGGCGCCGGGGAGCCAGGTAAGGGAACGCGATGTCCGCCGACGGCGCCTTTCAGGCGAGCCCGACGATTGACGAAGTCGCCTCGCGCGAACGCGCGGGGGACGTCGCCGATTTCGTGGCCCTGCTGAAGCCGCGCGTGATGAGCCTGGTGGTCTTCACCGGGCTCGTCGGGCTGATGCTCGCCCCCGGCCATCTGCACCCCTTCGTCGCGGCGGTGGCAGTGGCCTGCATCGCGGTCGCGGCGGGCGCGGCCGGCGCCATAAACATGTGGTACGACGCCGACATCGACGCGTTGATGACGCGCACCGCCAACCGGCCGATCCCGGCCGGACGCATGGACCCGGCCGAAGCGCTCGCCTTCGGCATCGTGCTGTCGGTCGGTTCGGTCGTGACGATGGTGCTGGCGACGAACATCGTGGCGGGAGCGCTCCTCGCGGGCTCGATCTGTTTCTACGTCTTCATCTACACGGCATGGCTGAAGCGCCGCACGCCGCAGAACATCGTGATCGGGGGTGCCGCCGGCGCCTTCCCGCCGATGATCGGCTGGGCGGCCGTCACCGGCGACATCGGCATCGGCGCCATCGCGCTCTTCGCCATCGTGTTCATGTGGACGCCGCCGCATTTCTGGGCGCTGTCGCTGTTCGCGATGCGCGACTACGGCAAGGCCGGCGTGCCGATGCTGCCAAATGTCGCGGGCAAGCGCGAGACGCGCCGCCAGATCGTGATCTATTCGCTGCTGCTCGCGCCGCTGGGCGTGGCGCCGTATTTCTGCGGGCTCGTCGGCCCGGTCTATGCGGCCGCGGCCGTGGCACTCGGCCTCGTGTTCCTCGCGGGTGCAATCGACGTGTGGCGCGACGGGCGCAAGGCCGATGCCGATCTCGCCGACTTCCCCGAGGCCGCGGCCAAGCGCCTGTTCGGCTATTCGGTCGTCTATCTCTTCCTGCTGTTCGGCCTGATGATCCTCGACCGCATTCCGGCGGGAGCGGGCGTCTGATGGCCGCAGCCGATCCCATGAAGCGCCGCCGCGGCAAGAACCTCGCGATCGCCCTGTCGATCGCGGCGCTGTGCGTGCTGTTCTACGCGATCACGATCGTGAAGATGGTGCGATGAGCGAGCAGCCCGTCCGTTCCCGTTCTTCCGGCGTCGGGCGTTCCAACGCGCGCACCGGCATGGTGCTGGCCGGCGTGGGCGTGGGCATGCTGGCGCTCGCCTACGCTTCGGTGCCGCTCTACAAGCTTTTCTGCCAGGTCACCGGCTTCGGCGGCCAGCCGATGCTCGCCACGAGCGTGCCGGCCGAAACGGGCAACCGCATCGTCACCGTGCGTTTCGACGCCAACGTAATGGGCGGGCCGAACGCGCTGGGCTGGCAGTTCAAGGGCCCTGCGTCCATCAAGGCGCGCACGGGCGAAGAGCACCTGATCTTCTATACGGCAAGCAATCCGGGCCGCGAGCCGACGACGGGCACGGCGACGTTCAACGTCACGCCGCTCAAGGCCGCGCCCTATTTCGAGAAGGTCGCCTGCTTCTGCTTCACCGAGCAGACGCTGGCGCCGGGCGAACGCATGGAACTGCCCGTGTCGTTCTTCGTCGATCCCGCGATCGAGAAGGACCCGCACATGAGCGACGTCACCACCATCACGCTTTCCTATAGCTTCCACCGGGCTGCCGACCAGCCCAAGACCGCCGAAGTACCGGCGAAAAACTGAGGATACGAATCATGGCCCAGACTTCCGCACACGGGACCAAAGCGCCCTACCATCTGGTGGAGCCGAGCGCCTGGCCGATCATCGGCTCGATCAGCGCCTTCGTGCTCGCCGTCGCGGCGCTTACCTTCATGCATCCCGACCTGTTCGGGAAGGGCATGGAGAAGACCTTCCAGGCGGTCGGCATCTGGAAGGTCGTCCTCGGCTTCGGCCTCGTGCTCTTCACGATGTACGGCTGGTGGAGCCAGGTCGTGAAGGAAGCCCGCACGCCGGGCCTGCACAGCGCCGCGGTGCGCCTCGGCCTGCGCTACGCGATGGTGCTGTTCATCGCTTCGGAAGTGATGTTCTTCGTCGCGTTCTTCTGGTCGTACTTCCACTTCGCGCTCTACCCCGATCACACGGTCGGCCTCGTGTGGCCGCCCAAGGACGTGGTCACGTTCAATCCCTGGGATCTGCCGTTCATGAACACGCTGATCCTGCTCACCTCGGGCGCCACGGTGACGTGGGCGCACCATTCGCTGGTCGAGGGCAACAAGAAGGGCCTCGTGTGGGGCCTCGTGCTCACCGTGCTGCTCGGCATCGCCTTCACGGCCTGCCAGGCGTACGAGTACGCGCACGCCGCGTTCGGCTTCAAGGACAACGTCTACTCGTCGGTCTTCTTCATGGCGACCGGCTTCCACGGCTTCCACGTGCTCGTCGGCACGATCTTCCTGATCGTGTGCCTCGTGCGCGCGATCAAGGGCCACTTCACGCCGGAGCGCCATTTCGGCTTCGAGGCGGCGGCGTGGTACTGGCACTTCGTCGACGTGGTGTGGCTGTTCCTGTTCGTGGTCATCTACGTCACGGGCCAGGGCCCGGTCAGCCTGCCGGGCCATGGCCCGTGGTCGAGCTGATCGCCTGAACCAGACGCCTTCCGGAATGCACGACGGACCCGCCGCCAGCCCGCTGGCGGCGGGTCTTGCGTGCAGGTGCCCGCGATGCGCGGGTGCGCCGCTCTACCGGGGCCCTTTTTCGCTGTCGGTCGCCGATACCTGCGCTGCCTGCGGGCTCGACATGAAGCGCCACGAGGAGGGCGACGGCCCGGCCGTGCTGGTCATCCTCGTTCTCGGCTTCGTTGTCGTCACGCTCGCCTTGTGGACCGACGCCGCCTTCGCCCCGCCCTGGTGGGTCCATGTGCTGCTCTGGCTTCCCTTCGTCGCCTTCGGCGGCCTGTGGATGCTGCGCGTCGCCAAGGCCCTCCTGATCGCCATGCAGTTCCGCCACCGACGCCACGAGTTCGATGCTTGACCGCCTGATCCCCGGCTTCGCGCCGCGCCTCATCCCCACGCTGATCTCCGTCCCCGGCGTGATCCTGCTGTTCGGCCTCGCCGGCTGGCAGCTTTCCCGCCATGTGGAACGCGAGGCGGAAAACGCCGTGCGCGCCGAGCGGCTGGCCCAACCGCCGGTCGAGATCGACGCCGCGATGGTCGATGCCGCCCTGCGCCGCTTCCACCGCGTGCGCGCCACCGGCGTTTTCGATCATTCCCGCGAGCTCCACGTCTATGCGCGTTCGCTCAACGGCAACGAGGGCTACTACGTCCTCACGCCGCTGCTGCGCGAGGGCAAGCCCGCCGTGCTCGTCAATCGCGGCTGGGTGCGCAAGGAGCTGCGCGACGCGGCCACGCGCATGGCCGGGCAGGTGGCGGGCACCGTGACGGTCGAGGGCGTGCTGCGCGACGAACCGCGCCACGGGCCGCTGATGCCCGACAACGATCCGGTGAAGAACGGCTGGTTCTGGTTCGACCTGCCCGCGATGACGCAGGCGGCCGGCGTGCCCGGCGCGCTGCCGGTCTATGTCGAGGCGGCGCTGGAACCGCGCAATCCCGGGGGCTGGCCGCTGGGCGGGCAGACGCAGGAGCAGCTGCCGCGCCCGCACCTGCAATACGCCTTCACGTGGTTCTGCCTCGCCATCGCGCTCGCCGTGATCTTCGTCATCTCGCAGCGGAAGAAGCCATGAACGCGTCCACCGCCTATCCCGCGCTCGAAACGCGCTTCCGGCGCATGAACCTCGTGCGCGATTCGATCGCGATGCTCGACTGGGACGGCGCCGCGATGATGCCCGACGGCGGTGCCGAGACGCGCGCCGAGCAGCTTGCCGTGCTGAAGGTCATCGTGCACGAGCAGGCGACCGACCCCGCCCTAGCCGATCTATTCGCCGCCGCGGGCGAGGGGAAGGGGCTGGAGGAATGGCAGGCCGCCAACCTGCGCGAGATGCGCCGCGACTGGCTGCACGCGACGGCACTGCCCGCCGATCTCGTCGAGGCGCGCTCGCGTGCCGTCTCCGCGTGCGAGATGCGCTGGCGGCAGGCGCGCAAGGACAACGACTTCGCCGGCCTTCTGCCCCAGCTCACGACCGTGCTGGAGCTGACGCGCGAGGTCGCCGCGATCAAGGCCGCGAAGCTCGGCCGCTCGAAATACGATGCGCTGCTCGACGAGTACGAGCCGGGTGGTTCCTCATCCGACATCGACGCGATCTTCGCCGATCTCGCCAAGTTCCTGCCCGGCTTCACGGCCAAAGTGCTGGAGCGGCAGGCGAAGCTGCCGCCCGCCTTGCCGCTCGAAGGCCCGTTCCCGGCCGCTTCGCAGAAGAAGCTCGCCGAGGAACTGATGCGCGCGGTCGGCTTCGACTTCGCGCATGGCCGCCTCGACACCAGCCATCATCCCTTCTGCGGCGGCGTGCCCGACGACGTGCGCCTGACCACGCGCTGGGACGAGAAGGATTTCGCCAAGGGCCTGATGGGCGTGCTGCACGAGACCGGCCACGCGATGTACGAACGCGGCCTGCCGCCCGAATGGCGCCACCAGCCCGTCGGCTTCGCACGCGGGATGAGCGCGCACGAGAGCCAGTCGCTGCTCGTCGAGATGCAGGCCGCACGCAGTCCGGAGTTCCTCGCCTTCCTCGCACCCAAGGCCGCCGCCGCGTTCGGCAAGTCGGGACCGGCATGGACCGCTTCCAACTTCAAGCGCATCTATCACCGCGTGAAGCGCGGCCTTATCCGCGTGGACGCGGACGAGGCGACGTATCCGGCACACGTCATCCTGCGTTACCGGCTGGAAAAGGCGCTGATCGAAGGGCAGATGCAGCTCGCCGACCTGCCGGGTGCGTGGAACGAGGGCATGAAGGAACTCGTCGGCGTCGTGCCGCCCGACGATCGCGACGGTTGCCTGCAGGACATCCACTGGCCCGGCGGCTCGTGGGGCTATTTCCCGACCTATACGCTGGGCGCGATGACGGCGGCGCAGCTCTTCGACGCCGCCAAGCGCGCCGATTCGTCGATCCTGCCCGGCCTGACGCGCGGCGATTTCGCGCCGCTGATGGCGTGGCTGCGCAAACACGTGCATTCGCTGGGCTCGCTCGTCTCCACGCGCGAGCTGCTTACACGCGCCACCGGCCGCCCGCTCGACGCCGCGGTCTTCAAGGCGCACCTGAAGGCGCGTTATCTCGATTCCTGACACCCCCTTTCCGTCATGCTCGGGCTTGACCCGGGCATCCACGGGTGAGTCGCCGGCGCTCGACGATCAAGTCGTGGATGCCCGGGTCAAGCCCGGGCATGACGGTGATAATGTATTGATTGGTAATAGATTTCCCGCCGGTTGCGTACATGCGGCAGGCGCACTAACGTCCGGCGCTCTGACGAATTGAGGAGAAGCGGTTGCGTTACATCTCCACCCGCGGGACGGCCCTGAGGAGAAGCGGTTGCGTTACATCTCCACCCGCGGGACGGCCCCTGAACTCGCGTTCGACGACGTGCTCCTTGCGGGGCTCGCGCGCGACGGCGGGCTCTACGTGCCCGCGCACTGGCCGCAATTCTCGCCCGCCGAATGGCGTGCGCTGCGCGGGAAGAGCTATGCCGAGATCGCCTATGCGGTGATGCGCCCGTTTGTCGGCGGCACGATTCCGGATGCCGACCTCAAGCGCATCTGTGCCGAGACCTATGCCGTGTTCGGCCATCCGGCGGTGGCACCGCTGAAGCAGCTCGGTCCGGGCCTGTGGACGATGGAGCTGTTCCACGGCCCCACGCTCGCCTTCAAGGATTACGCGCTGCAGATGGTCGGCCGCCTGTTCGACCACGTGCTGACGAAGCGCGGTGCGCGCGTCATGGTCGTCGGCGCGACGTCCGGCGACACGGGCCCCGCCGGCATCGCCGCGTGCATGGACCGTGCGGCGATCGACATCGTCATGCTCCATCCGCACGGCCGCACGTCGGACGTGCAGCGTCGCCAGATGACGACCGTGATGTCGAAGAACGTCCACAACATCGCGCTCGAAGGCACTTTCGACGACTGCCAGGACGCGGTGAAGGCGCTGTTCAACGATCTCGAATTCCGTGACCGCCACCATCTTTCGGCCGTCAACTCGATCAACTGGGCGCGCGTGGCCGCGCAGATCGTCTATTACGCGCACGCCGCGCTGTCGCTGGGCGCACCCGACCGCAAGGTCAGCTTCTGCGTGCCGACCGGGAATTTCGGCAACGTCCTGGCCGCCTACGGCGCCAAGCGAATGGGCCTGCCGGTCGAGCGCATGGTCGTGGCGACCAACCGCAACGACATCATGGCGCGCACGGTCTCCACGGGCCGCATGGCGCTGGAAGCCGTGGCGCCGACCGTGTCGCCGTCGATGGACGTGCAGGTCTCGTCGAACTTCGAGCGGCTGGTGTTCGAGCTTGCCGCGCGCGACGGCGCCGTCACGGCCGGCATGATGGCGGAGTTCCGCAAGTCCGGCCGCCTCGAGTTTCCGCAGAACATGTACGCCGGCCTCGCGGCCGATTTCGATGCCGGCATGTGCGACGAGGCGGCAACGCTCGCGACCATCGGCGAGACCTACCGCACGACGGGCGAGACGATCGATCCGCATACGGCCGTGGCGCTGCACGTGGCGCACGGCGTTGCCGCCAAGGCCGGCCCGCTCGTCGTCGTATCGACGGCGCATCCCGCCAAGTTCCCCGACGCGGTCGAGAAGGCGACGGGCATTCGCCCGCAGCTGCCGCCGCATCTTGCCGACCTGATGACGCGGCCCGAGCGCGTGACGCGCCTGCCCAACGACGTGGCGAAGGTGAAAGAGTTCGTCGCCGCCGCCGCGGGGCGCAAATGAGCAGCGTGCGCATCGATACGCTGGCGGGGGGCCTGCGCGTCGCGACCGACCGGATGGAGCAGGTCGAGACCGTTTCCGTCGGCGTCTATGTGGGCGCAGGCACGCGGCACGAGCCCAAGGCGCTCAACGGCGTGGCCCACATGCTCGAACACATGGCCTTCAAGGGCACGGCCACGCGCGACGCCAAGGCGATCGCCGAGGAGATCGAGAATGTCGGCGCGTTCATGAACGCGCATACGGGGCGCGAGCAGACGGCCTATTACATCAAGTGCCTGAAGGAGGACGTCGACCTCGCCCTCGACATCCTTTCCGACATCTTCCTCAATTCCGCCTTCGATCCGGCCGAGTTCGAGCGCGAGCGCGGCGTGATCCTGCAGGAATTGGGGCAGGTCGAAGA
This sequence comes from Tagaea sp., assembly GCA_044224405.1. Taxonomy (GTDB): domain Bacteria; phylum Pseudomonadota; class Alphaproteobacteria; order CACIAM-22H2; family CACIAM-22H2; genus Tagaea. The sequence goes on from JBGAKN010000014.1 coordinate 38,419, forward strand.
CACGCCCGACGACGTGATCTTCGACCGCTTCCAGGAAACCGCGTTCCCCGACCAGGCGCTCGGCCGGCCGGTGCTGGGCACGGCCGACATCATCAAGACGCTGCCGCGCGCGGCGGCGCTCGACTGGCGCAAGGGCATTTACGCGCCGGGCAACGTCGTCATCGCGGCGTCGGGCAATCTCGATCCGGCGCGCTTCCTCGCGCGCACGGGCGAGCTGTTCGGCAAATGGCACGGGGCGGGGCAGGCGAGCGACGAGCCCGCGCGCTATCGCGGCGGGGAGTTCCGCGACGACAGCGATCTCGAGCAGGCGCATCTCGTGCTGGGTTTCCCGGGCGTCGGCGTGCGCGATCCGGACTATTGGGCCGTGCAGGTCTACGCGACGCTGCTGGGCGGCGGCA
>JBGAKN010000015.1:0-38063 GCA_044224405.1 Tagaea sp.
CGGGCAAGACCGGCCTCGCCCTCGCGGTCGCGCGCTATTACGCCAAGCTGCTCAGCTACAAGGACGAGTACGAGGTGGCGCGCCTCTATTCCGACGGCGCGTTCCGCGCCAACCTCGCCCGCCAGTTCGAGGGCGATTATAGAATCGAGATCAACCTCGCCCCGCCGCTGGTCGCCGAACGCGACGCGGCCAGCGGGCACCTGAAAAAGCGCACCTACGGCCCGTGGATGCTCGCGGCCTTCGGCGTGCTCGCGAAGCTCAAGTTCCTGCGCGGCACGAAGTTCGATCCGTTCGGCCGCACGGAAGAACGCCGCATGGAACGCGCACTGATCGCGGAATACGAGGCGACCATCGCCGAGATCGTCGCGAACGTTACGCCCGCCAATCATGGTGCGGCCGTGGGCCTTGCGAGCATTCCCGAGGAGATCCGCGGCTACGGCCATGTCAAGGACGCGCACCTCGCCAAGGCCAAGGCGCATGCCGAGATCCTGCGCGCGAATTTCCGCAATCCGGCCCGCGAAACGGTCGCCGCCGAGTGAAACGCGTCGCGGGCGTGGACGGTGCCAAGGGCGGCTGGGTCGCTATCGTGGCGGACCTTGACGGCAAACCCCGCGAGCTGCGTTTCCTCGAAAAGCTCGAAGACCTGGTCGCGGACCCGGGCATCGCCCTGATCGCGATCGACATGCCGATGGGCTTCCTCGACCGCGCGGTGCAAGGCGGGCGCGAATGCGAGCGGGCCGCGCGCGCCGCGATGCCGGGCAAGAGCGCCAGCGTATTCTCCGCCCCCTGCCGCCCGGCGCTCTCCGCGCGCGACTACGGAGAAGCGCTCAAACGCAACCGGGCTGGCTTCGGCATCGGCCTCTCCAAACAATCCTTCAACCTGTTCCCCAAGATGCGCGAACTCGACGCGATCCTGCGCAAGCAACCGCGCTGCCGCATCGTCGAAGCGCACCCCGAACTCGGCTTCGCAAGACTGGCAGGCGCACCCGTGCTGGAACCCAAGCGCAAGCCGGAGGGCCGCAAACGCCGCCTCGAACTCCTCGCCGCGAACGGCATGAAGGACGTGGCCGACTGGCTCGACCTGCTGCCGCGCAAGCTCGTGGCACCCGACGACGTGATCGATGCGGCCTGCGTGTGCCTCGCGGCGCTACGCGTTGCGAACGGCAGGGGCGAGTGCCTGCCGAAACGCCCGCCGAAGGACCGGTTCGGGATCGAGATGGGGATTTGGCGGTAGTTGAAATCGTGGATGCCCGGGCTTGACCCGGGCATCCACGGCTTTTGGAATTTACTACATATGTACTAATAGTTGCATTTAATCCTTCCCCGGTTTATCAACCTAGGGATGGACGAGACCAAGACATCCTCCTTCCGGACATGGCTGCGCCGGCGGCGCGAACGGCCCGAAACGCCTTCGCGGCGCTTCCGGGCGGCGCGGCGCGGATTCCTGCTTGGCGCGCTGATCGTGGGATTGTGGGCGCTGTGGGACCGCCATCTCGTGCTCTCCTATGAAGTGGTCGTTGTCAGCGACGGAACGCCGGAATCGGAACGCGTCTGGTTCTGGCTCGACGGCGAAGCGTTCGTCGGATACCGGATATTCGACGTGAACGCCGGCGACAGGCGACAGGTGCGGTTGACGTTCCCCGTGCGACGCGCCAGTCGCGACCCGGCGCTTCTGGAATACGGCCCCTCGACCCATGAATGGAACGACCCGGATCCGCCACCACCGCCCGGCGCGCAGCGCATCCGGGTCGAGGGCGGCGGTCAACGGCTGCGTTGCACGATCGTCGCGGAAGTGACGCGCGGCGAAACGAAGTTTGCCACCGCGCAAGGTGACCGCGGCCCGTGCGTGCGTGCGTACACGGTGTTGAGTTCAGATTGAGAACGGGAAAGGGAACAAACCATGGACATGAAGCAAAGCCACGCAAATCGCCCGCCACTCAAAGAACAGGCCGTGGCGGCTGCAACAGCATCGCGTTTGCCGGGATGGACAAGGGGCCCTGCCGACGCGTTTCGGCACATCGCCGCTTCCGCAGAAGCCACGCGGCGCTACGGCAGGAAGGCTGCGTGGACGCTCGGCGAACTCAACGAGCAGAAAGGTACCTGGATCGACAAGCAGTCGAAGGACGATCTCGACATGGATCGCCACAACAACGCGATCGGCCGACGCATCGGGGCGACCGCAAAGTCGTATGCCGAAATCATCGAACGGACGAAAGCGGCGATCGACGAAGGCGTGGCGCAGGGCGGCAGCGGCACGGAGAACGCTTCCAAGGAAGCGACGCCGAAATGGTTGCCGCAAGAAGAATGGAAGGGTGACACTGGGCGCGACCGCAGCAACTGGCCGCCGGTCTGGAAGCAGGGGCGCGAAGGCGATGCCGAGCGCGTGCTTTCCCATCCCGTCGCGCAATGGACCGAAGACGATGTCCACGCGGTTCAGGATTCGAAGATCTATCGACGTGGCGAAGGAGCCGCGCGCGAACGGGCGTTCGCCAAGGTCCGTCAATGGTACGAGGCGCGCAGTTCCGGCCGTTCCGCATCGAACGGCCCGATTTCCGTCCACGCCTACACGCGCGGCGACGGTACGCCGGTTGCCGGTCACTCGCGCGGCGCTCCGCAACGTGGTGGCGCGACAGAATGAAGGTCAATCGCCGGCCCTTCTCGTTCCGTCGCTTCCTGCTGGGCGTTGTCTGCGGAATCGCGGCCGGGCCACTGGTCGTCTTCGCGACCCTCGCCGTCCGGTCGAACTATCTGGTGCGCGAATACGAGGTGGCGATGCTGACGGACGGAACCGCCGAGTCCGATACGGTCGGGGTCCGGATCGACGGCGTTGTACCCGTCCGGCGCCAGTTGATCGATCTGCCGGGAGCCGGGCGAACGCGTCTCGCGCTTTTCGTGCCGCATGGCCGCAGGACGGAAGGCGCGACGCTCGAGATCGTCCGGACGGAGGGCGACGTCACGACCGTCCTCCGGAATGTTCCGCTTGAATATCCGAGCGGCGACACGCGCTGCGTCGTCGTCGTGACCGTCACGGCCGGCATCGCCGATGCCGGACCCTGCCGCAGCCTGCTGAGGTACATGTGAAGCCCGCGCGCCCGCGCGGATTCTGGGCCGGCTTCTTCGTCGGCCTCGGCTGGTTCGGCATCCTGTGGTTCTGGATCGTCGATTTCCGGTTCACCTGCGAGATCGTCGCGGTCGCGGACCGGACGGTCGGCAACGTCCACACGTATGGCGGCTTCCTCTTTCCGACAAGCACGACTCAGATCCCGCTTCCGTCGGGCGCGGGAAAGCGCGTTCTCGTCATCGGCGGGTTCCGCTCGATATTTCCGGCCACGACCGTGGTACTGGATGTCCAGCCGGCCGGCACGCGCGAAGGCCGGCTTGTAACCGTCAAGCTGAAGGCGCCGCTCCTCGCCCGCCATTGCACCGCGATCGTCGTCCTCGAACCAACTCGCGCCGACGCCGGGCCATGCGTGGCACCGGAGACTTCGTGGCTCGGCTGGTGAGCGCGCGACAAGACGTGGATGCCCGGGTCAAGCCCGGGCATGACGGATAGAGCGGTGAATCGTCAGACGGACCCGCTCGGTTGTTCCGCCCTGTCCAGCCCTGCTCAATCCCCTGCTCCCGGCCACACTTCCCCGTGCCACCGCACCCAGCCCGCCACCCCACCCCCTTGATGTCGGTCAAAGCGCGGCCGGGGGCTTCGCGCCTATCTTCCCGGCCGTCGGAAAGCGGAAGGCGGGGCGGGTCATGTGCGATTCGTGCAAGGAAGGTTCGGCGCTGAAGAAGCTGCTCGCCGGCTTCCGGCAATTCCGGGAAGACTATTTCCAAACCAACCACACGCTGTTCGAGGAGCTGTCGATCGCCGGGCAGTCGCCGCGGATCATGATCGTGGGCTGCTCGGATTCGCGCGCCGATCCCGCGATCCTCACTGCGGCGGAGCCGGGCGACCTGTTCGTGGTGCGCAACGTGGCGGCCCTCGTCCCGCCGTTCCAGCCGGACGGGCGCGCGCACGGCACGGCGTCGGCGCTGGAGTTCGGCGTGGTCGGGCTTTCGGTCGCGCACATCGTCGTCCTCGGGCACAGCCTGTGCGGGGGCATGCGTGCACTTCTGGAAGGCCCGATGCGCAACGGCAAGCGGCTCGACTTCCTCGCCGACTGGATCGAGATCGCCGCCGAGGCACGCGACGAGGCGCTGTGCGCCGTCACCGACGCGCCGATGGAAGCGCGCGGGCGGCTGGTCGAGCAGCGCGGCATCTGCATTTCGGTGCGCAACCTCGCGAGCTATCCCTGGATCGCCGAGCGCGTCGCGCGCGGCGTGCTATCTCTGCACGGCTGGCATTTCGACATCGCCAGCGGCAGCATCGAGACCCTCGACCCCGAAACCGGCCTGTTCGCCCCGCTCGACCCGGCGACCGAACTCGCCCGCGCGAAGCGGATGCACGCGGCGGCGTGAGGGTATCTTACATATGTATCTTTAGTTGTATATATTCCTTCTCCCGTTTATAATCCGGGCAAGGGTCGAGGCCAGCCGGTCCTGTGCTGTTTGAAGGCGTGAAGAGAAGGATGATGAAGTCGGGGATGGCCGGCGAGAGCCGGTCATCGCGGCGGAGGGAAGCGTGTGGCCGACGCAGGTGCTACACTTCTCATATCGACAAGACAGGGAGCAGAGAATGGCGAGTATCCCGCCCTTTCACTCGAAGAAGCCCGGTGCGCCGCCCGTCCATCACGACAATGACAAGTGCATCGAGATCGGCAGCATCGCGAAGGAAGACAGGATACCGGGGACCGGTGGCCGCCCTCGATGCTCGCGTTGCGCGCGTCTCGCGTGAATGGCCGCAAGGTTTGCTTGACGGGTTTTGTTTGCGTCAACGGTCAACACCGGAACCGTGGCCGATCAAGGGGTTGAGTTGTTGACGGTCAACAGCCGTCAACTGGCGTCAACAACCGCAAAAATGACGCGACGGATGAAAATTCCGTCTCCGTCGCCTGGTCATTTCGCGTCGGATCAACGGGATAGGCAGGAGACGGTCTCCTCCCGTCTCCTCCCGTCGCGTAAATCCTGCGGCGTTCAGTCGTGCGTGCCGGTTCCGGGGATGACCTTGAAGGTCGGGCGCTGCGGCTCGGCGCCAATACCGTCGAGGTTCAGGTCGGCGAGCCAGGGCCGCTCGATCGACGGCATGCCGAAGAGGTTGCCCTGCAGCAGCTTCACGCCCTTGCGCGTCAGGTGCTGGGATTCGGTGACGTTCTCCACGCACTCCGCCACGGTCTCGAGGCCGAAGCCTTCGGCGAGGCCCAGCAGCGTACGGATGAAGAGCTGGTTGTCCACGTTGTCGGCCACGCCACGAACGAAGCTGCCGTCGATCTTCACGCTGTCGACCGCGATGGCCTTCAGGTTGCGGAAGCTCGTGTAGCCCGCACCAAAGTCGTCGAGCGCCACCTTGCACCCCAGCTCGCGCACCTGCGCCACGAACTTGGCGGTCTCGTCGATGTCCTGGATCGCGACGGTCTCGGTGATCTCGACCGTGAGGCGGCGCGCGAGATCCGGGCGCGGCTTGAGCGTGCCCGAGAGTGCGCGTAGCCACGAAGGATCGCCCGCCGTGAGGCCGGAGATGTTGATGGCGAGGTGAACGTCGGGCCAGCGCGCCAGCTCGTTCATCGCCATTTCGAGCACGCGGCGATCAAGCAGGCGCATCAGCCCCGTCTGCTCGACGACCGGGATGAACGAGCCCGCGGGCGCGATCGTGCCGTCCATCCGCTGCAGGCGGATCAGGCATTCATAGTGGTTGACCACATGCGTGACCGCGTCGACCACCGGCTGGAAGGCGAAGACGAGGCGTTCGTCTTTCAGTGCTGCCTGCACGTCGGACGAGATCGCGACAAGGCGCTGGTGGAGTTCGCGCTGCGCCGGGCTCGCCGAGAAGATCGCATAGCGGTTGCGGCCCGCGCGCTTGGCTTCGTGCAACGCGGATTCCGCGCGCGCCATCGCCTCGACGGCCGAGGGGCCCTGCTCCAGGAACATGACGGCGCCCGCCGATGCGGTGACGTGCAGCGGGCCGTCGGGCGTTTCGATGGGGGCGCTGCGGATGCTGGTCAGCAGGCGGTCGGCGGCAAGGCCGATCTCGGATTCCGGGCAGTGCGTCAGCACGAGGCCGAAGCGGTCACCGCCCGCCCGCCCGATCGTGTCGGAGGCGCGCAAGGAGCGTTCGAGGCGCTGGCCGATGCCGATCAGCAGCGCATCGGCCGTCGACCAGCCGAACGCGTCGTTGATGGCGGAGAGGTTGTCGACGCCCACGAGCAGGAAGGCGCCCGGCGCCTTGTAGCGCGCGGCGTATTCGATGGCGTGGTCGAGCGATTCGCGCAGGCGTGCCGCGTTGAAATGCCCGGTCAGCGGATCGTAATTGGCGAGATGCTCGAGGCGCGTTTCCTTTTCCTTGCGCGCCGTGATCGTGCGCAGGGTGCCGGCAAGGCGCACGGGCTTGCCGTCGGGCGCGAAATCGGCGCGGCCGCGGTCATGCACCCAGATCAGCGCGCCGCCTTCGCCGCGGATGCGGTAGTCGAGGTCGTAGGCGATGCGGTCGACGAAATGCGCCGACAGCGCCTTGACGCGGTTGGGCAGATCCTCGGCGTAGATGCGGCTCTGGTAGACTTGGCCCGTCGGCGGGAACTCGGCGCGCAGGCCGAACACGTTTTCCGCGCGCCCGATCCAGCCCATCGTGTCGTGCGAGAGGTCCCACTCGTACGCGGCGTCGCCCGCCGCTTCGAGCGCCTGTTCGGCGAGTTCGAGTGCCGGAATCCGCATCATGCCGCGCGCTTCAGTGCCGTGCCCAGCATGTCGACCATCTTGTCGATCTGCGGCTTCTCGACGATCAGCGGCGGCGACAGCGCCACGATGTCGGCGGTGACGCGCACGAGCAGGCCCGCCTCGAAGCAGTCGACCAGCACGTCGTAGGCGCGCGTGCCCACGGCGCCAGCACGTGATTCGAGCTCGATGCCCGCGACGAGGCCGATATTGCGGATGTCGATGACGTGCTTCGTGCCCTTGAGGCTGTGCACCGCGTCCTGCCAGTAGCCTTCGAGGGATGCGGCGCGCTCGAACAGCTTCTCGTCCCGGTAGACGTCGAGCGTGGCGAGGCCGGCGGCGCAGGCGAGCGGATGGCCCGAATAGGTGTAGCCGTGGAACAGCTCGATCATGTTCTCGGGCCCGTCCATGAACGCGTCGTGGATGGCCTTGCTGGCGAACACCGCGCCCATCGGCACGCAGCCGTTGGTGATGCCCTTGGCGACGGTCATGAGGTCGGGCACGACCTTGAAGCGGTCGGCCGCGAAGCTCGCGCCCAGGCGCCCGAAGCCGGTGATGACCTCGTCGAAGATGAGGAGGATGCCGTGCTTGTCGCAGATGGCGCGCAGCTTCTCGAGATAGCCCTTGGGCGGGACGAGCACGCCCGTGGAACCGGCGACGGGCTCGACGATGACGGCCGCGACGGTCGAGGGATCGTGGAGCGCGAGGATGCTTTCCAGCCGGTCGGCGAGTTCGGCACCGTGCGCGGGGATGCCCTTGGTGTAGGCGTTGCGCGCCAGATCGTGCGTGTGCGGCATGTGGTCGACATAGGGGAGCTGCAGGCCGAACTGCTTTCGGTTGCCCGCGATGCCGCCGACCGAGATGCCGCCGAAGCCGACGCCGTGATAGCCGCGCTCGCGCCCGATGAAGCGCACGCGCTGGCCCTGCCCGCGCGCGCGGTGATAGGCAAGCGCGATCTTCAGCGCGGTGTCGACGGACTCGGAGCCCGAGTTCGTGAAGAACACGTTGTTGAGGTTGCCGGGCAGCATCGCCTGCAGGCGCGCGGCGAACTCGAACGAGATCGGATGGCCGAGCTGGAAGCCGGGCGCGTAGTCGAGGATCGCCGCCTGCTTCTGGATCGCCTCGACGATGGGCTTGCGGCCGTGGCCGGCATTCACGCACCACAACCCGGACGTGCCGTCGAGGATCTGCCGGTTGTCGGGCGTGTAGTAGTACATGCCCTCGGCGCGCGACATCATCCGCGGCTTGCGCTTGAACTGCCGGTTCGCCGTGAAGGGCATCCACAGCGCTTCGAGATTGTTCGGGTCGACGGGATTTGCGACGGCGGCGGACGACATGGCGGAAAACCTCCGGAAACGCGGATTCGCAAATTAGCACGCGACCGGAGCACGGTTCCGGCAATAAAGACGGGCAGATTTGTCGTGGTGAATTTATCTATAATTTTAGGTTAATGCAAGATTCCTCTTGAAACGGATTTATTTATAATTTTAGATTAATCCCGATGGTCACGTCCGCCAATGTCATTCTCCTGCCGCCGCCCGGTGCCCGCCGGCCCGATGGCGCGCGCGTGGAAGAGGGGACGGACCGTCGCCGGGGACCCGCACGGACGGCCGCCCAGGAGGGGACCGAGACCGGCTTCACCCCGTTGATCCAGACCGGACGCACCGGCCGCGATGCCGGCAGTGCGTCCGGGCTACGGACCGCAAGGCGCAGCTTCGCCGACGAACTGGTCGGCGAGACCGGCCGCGCGTCGGGCGAACTCGCCTTCGCCGTGCAGCGCATCGCGCAGGAGCGCCTGGGCTCGGGCGCGCACTTCGAGGACTGGCCGACCGCCCTCTCCGCCTACGCGCGCGCGGCCGATACGAGCGCTGCACCCGCAGGCTTCGCCGCCTAGAATTCGAGCCGACGCTCTGCTATCGAAGTCCGTCCCTGACATTGAGGAAGGACCGGCGGCGATGGCGTTCACGACGATCTGGGAACTGCTCCAAACCGGCAAGGATGCCGACCCCGCCCTCGGCGCGCCGGAAGCCAAGGCGCTGACGCACGCAGGGCTTCGCGCGCTCGCGACCAAGACTGTTTCCGATCTCAACGCGATGGGCATCGGGCGCAACGACCGCGTGGCGATCGTGCTGCCCAACGGGCCGGAGATGGCGGCCTCGTTCCTGTGCATCGCCGCGGGCGCCACCACCGCCCCGCTCAACCCCGCCTACCGCGCGGAGGAGTTCGAGTTTTATCTCACCGACCTCAAGGCGAAGGCGCTGGTCGTGCAGGAAGGCGACCCCTCGCCCGCGCGCGCCGTCGCCGCCAAGCTCGGCGTGCCGATTGTGGAGCTCGTGCCGACGCGCGCCGAAAGGGCCGGCAGCTATTCGCTCAAGGCCGGCGGTCTTTCGGGCAAGCCTGCGCAGGGCGGCTTCGCGAGCGCCGACGACGTGGCGCTCGTGCTGCACACGTCGGGCACCACGTCGCGCCCCAAGATCGTGCCGCTGGCGCAGGCCAACGTGTGCGCCTCGGCGCGGCACATCGGCGCGACGCTGGAGCTGAAGGCCCACGACCGCTGCCTCAACATCATGCCGCTGTTCCACATCCACGGGCTGATCGCGGCGGTGACGTCGTCGATCGGTGCGGGCGGCAGCACGGTCTGCACGCCGGGCTTCAACGCGCTCAAGTTCTTCGCTTGGCTCGACGAGGCGAAACCCTCCTGGTACACGGCCGTGCCGACGATGCACCAGGCGATCCTCACGCGCGCCGAGCGCAACAAGGAGAGCATCGCGAACGCGAAGCTGCGCTTCATCCGCTCGTCGTCGGCCTCGCTGCCACCGCAGGTGATGCAGGAACTGGAAACGGTGTTCGGCGCGCCCGTCATCGAGAGCTACGGCATGACCGAGGCCGCGCACCAGATGGCGTCGAACCCGCTGCCGCCGCGCGCGCGCAAGCCCGGCTCCGTCGGCATCGCCGCGGGCCCGGAAGTGCGCATCATGGACGAGGAAGGCAACCTTCTGCCCAACGGGGCGCTCGGCGAGATCGTCATCCGTGGCCCCAACGTGACGAAGGGCTACGAAGCCAACCCCGACGCGAACCTCAAGGGCTTCGGCAACGGCTGGTTCCGCACCGGCGACCAGGGCACGCTCGACGCGGAAGGCTATCTGCGCATCACCGGGCGCCTGAAGGAACTTATCAACCGCGGCGGCGAGAAGGTGAGCCCGCTCGAGGTCGACGAGATCATCATGGACCATCCGGCCGTGGCCCAGATCGTCACCTTCGCGATGCCGCACGACAAGCTGGGCGAGGAAGTCGCGGCCGCCGTCGTGCTGCGCGAGGGCCAGACCGCGACCGAGCGCGAACTGCGCGACTTCGCGGCCAAGCGCCTCGCCGACTTCAAGGTGCCGCGCAAGATCGTGTTCCTGCCCGAGATCCCCAAGGGCGCCACCGGCAAGCTGCAGCGCATCGGCCTCGCCGACAAGCTGGGCCTGGGGAAATGAGCCGCGTCCTCATCTTCGGCGCCGGCGCCATCGGCGGCTACATGGGCGTGAAGATGGCGGCGGCGGGCGCCGACGTGACGTTCTTCGCGCGCGGGCCGCACCTCGCCGCGATGAAGGCGAGCGGCATCCGGCTGATCTCCGAAGGAACGGAAACAGTAATAACCAAAGCGCGCTTCACCGACGACCCGATCGAGGCGGGCACGCAGGATTACGTGATCGTGGCACTGAAGGCGACGGGCCTGGCCCCCGCCGCCGGCCAGATCGCGAAGCTGCTGGCGCCCGAGACCGCCATCGTCACCGCGATGAACGGCGTGCCCTACTGGTATTTCTACAAGCACGGCGGCCCGCACGACGGCAAGAAGCTCAGCACCGTCGATCCCGACGGCAGGCTGTGGGACACGCTGGCACCCTCGCGCGCCATCGGCTGCATCGTCTATCCGGCGGCGGACATCGTGGCGCCGGGCGTGATCGAGCACACCTATTCCAACCGCTTCGCGCTGGGCGAACCCGACGGCTCGAAGAGCGCGCGCATCGCCAGGCTCGCGGAGCTGATGATCGCGGGCGGCCTCAAGGCGCCGATCCGTCCGCGCATCCGCGACGACATGTGGGTGAAGCTGTGGGGCAACCTCACTTTCAATCCGGTGTCGGCGCTCACCGGCGCCACGCTCGACGTGATCGCGTCCGATCCCGGCACGCGCGCGGTCGCGAAGACGATGATGACGGAAGCGCAGGCCGTGGGCGAGGCGTTCGGCATCAGGTTCGGCGTCGACGTCGAGAAGCGCATCGACGGCGCGGGCGAAGTGGGCGCCCACAAGACGTCGATGCTGCAGGATCTCGAGGCGAAGAAGCCGATGGAGATCGACGCGCTGCTGGGCGCCGTCGTCGAGATGGGCGATCTCGTCGGCCATCCGATGCCGGCCTGCCGCATGGTGCTGGCGCTGGTGCGCCAGCGCGCGCGCGTCGCGGGCGTCTACCAATGATGAGCCCCTGCGTGCGCGTGTGCCGCCTCGGCCCCGACGACAAATGCGAGGGCTGCGGGCGTTCGGTCGGCGAGATCCGCGGCTGGGCGTCGATGACCCGCGACGAGCGCTGGGCGATCATGAAACGCCTCGCGACCGAAGGCTTCGTGCCCGCCTCGGCGGTCGAGGAACCCTAGCGGCTTTCGCGTGGCGTGAAGCTGCGCGTGGCGGCGTACTGGCGCGGCCACGGCATCGCATAGCCCTGCTCGTAGGCGGCGTGGCGCGTCCAGTAGGGATCGTAGAGATGGGCGCGCGCCAGCACGCACAGGTCCGCGCGGCCCGCCGCGAGGATCGTGTTGCAGTCCGCCCACGAACTGATGTTGCCCACCGTCATCGTCGGCACGTCCGCCTCGTTGCGGATGCGGTCGGCGAACGGTGTCTGGAACAGGCGGCCATAGACCGGATGGTCGTCGTCCACGGTCTGGCCCGCCGACACGTCGACGATGTCCGCGCCATGCGCCTTCAGGCGTCTGGCGATCTCGACGGCATCGGCACCCGTGTTGCCGCCTTCCTTCCAGTCGGTGGCCGAGATGCGCACCGACATGGGCTTGTCCTTGGGCCACGCGGCGCGCATCGCGTCGAACACCTCCAGCGGGTAGCGCATGCGGTTGTCGATCGAGCCGCCGTATTCGTCGGTGCGCGTGTTGGTCAGCGGCGACAGAAAGCTCGCCAGCAGGTAGCCGTGCGCCATGTGGACTTCGATCATGTCGAATCCGGCACGCAGCGCGTATCCGGCGGCGCGCACGAAATCGGCCTTCACGGCGTCCATGTCGGCGCGGTCCATCGCCTTGGGCGTCTGGCTCCCGGCTTTGTAGGGAATCGCCGAGGCCGAGAGCAGCGGCCATCCGCCCGACGCGAGCGGCTTATTGTTGCCTTCCCACGGCACGCAGGTTGCGCCCTTGCGGCCCGCATGCGCGATCTGCACGGCGATCTTCGCCGGGCTGTTCGCGTGCACGAAATCGACCACGCGCTTCCACGCCGCCACGTGCTCTTCCTTGTAGAGCCCCGTGCAACCCGGCGAGATGCGCCCGTCCGCGCTCACGTCGGTCGCCTCGGCGATGACGAGCCCCGCCCCGCCGATCGCGCGGCTGCCCAGATGCACGAGGTGCCAGTCGTCCGGCGTGCCGTCGTCGGCCGAGTACTGGCACATCGGCGAGACGACGATGCGGTTGGGCAGCGTCAGGCCCCGCAATTTGAGGGGCACGAACATCGGCGGCGTGGCGGCGGGGGCACCCGCCTTCGCGGCGAACCCCGCATCGACGCGCGCGACGAAGGCCGGGTCGCGCAGCTTGAGGTTCGTGTGCGTGATGCGCATCGAGCGCGTCAGCATCGCGAAGGCGAATTCGAGCGGATCGTGGCGCCCGGCATAGCGCTCGACGTCCTCGAACCATTCGAGACTCGTCTGCGCCGCGCGCTGGATCGCGTCGACCTGCGGGCGGCGTTCCGCTTCGTAGGCCGCGAGTGCTTCGGGCACCTTGCGGTGTTTGGCGACGGCCGCCGCCAACCCGATTGCATCCTCCATCGCGAGCTTGGTGCCCGATCCGATCGAGAAATGCGCGGTGTGCGCGGCATCGCCCATCAGCACGACGTTGCCGAAGCTCCAGCGCGCGTTCGAGATCGTTGGGAACGTGCGCCAGATCGAGCGGTTGGCGACCAGCCGATGGCCCGCGAGCTCTTCGGCGAACAGCTTCTCGCAGAAGGCCAGCGTCGCGGCCTCGTCCGTCTTGTCGAGGCCCGCGCGCTTCCATGTCTCTTCCGTGCACTCGACGATGAAGGTCGAGTTCGTCGCGTCGTATTGATACGCGTGCACGCGGAACAGGCCGCTCGCATGGTTCTTGAAGTGGAACGTGAAGGCCGGGTGCGGGCGCGTGGTGCCGAGCCACACGAACTTGTTTCGCCGCCAGTCGAGCTTCGGGCCGAATCGGTCGGCATGCTTCTGGCGGATGCCCGAGTTCACGCCGTCGGCCGCGAGGATCAGGTCGGCGTCGGGGAAATCTTCGGGGCCTTTGGCTTCCGTCTCGAAGCGGATCTCCACGCCGAGATCCAGCGCCCGGCGCTGCAGGATGTTGAGGAGCTTGACGCGCGCGAGACCCGAGAAGCCGTGCCCCGTGGACGTCACGGTCTCGCCGCCCTGGACGATGTCGATGTCGGTCCAGTGCGCGAACGCTTTCGTGATCTCCGCGTAGCTCTCCGGATCGGCTTCCGCGAAGTTGCCCAGCGTCTCGTCGGAGAAGACGACGCCGAAGCCGAACGTGTCGTCCGCACGGTTGCGCTCGACGACGAGGATCTCGGCCGCGGGATCGGCCTTCTTCGCCAGGATCGAGAAATAGAGTCCCGCCGGTCCGCCGCCGATGCTGACGATCTTCATGGGCCTGTCCCCTGCTCGGATACGGCAGATACTTTAGACCTAAAATAACGTCCCGCAAACCCCTAGCGCGCCAGCAGCAACCCGACCGCGTCCCAGACCAGCTTCAGCCCGGTGAGCAGAAGGAACACGTTGCACCAGAAATAGAAGGGCTTGTCGGGGATGCGCACATGCAGCCAGATCCCCAGCCACACACCTGCGACCGCCAGCGGCAGCAATACGAGACTGGTGCCAAGGTTCTCGGGCGTGAACAGGCCAAGGCCGATGAAGGGGCCGAGCTTGAAGGCGTTCACGAAGGCGAAGAAGACCGCGTTCGTCGCGACGAACACGGTCTTGTCGAGGCGCATGGGCAGCAGATAGACCTGCAGCGGCGGCCCGCCCGCGTTCGCGATGAAGCTCGTGACGCCCGACACGGCCGACCAGAAGACGCCGACGGCCTTGGGCGGCCTTGCCGGTTCTGCCGCCCGGCCGAGCGCCGCCAGCAGCCAGTCCTTCAGTGGAAACAGCACGGCGATGGCGCCGATCAGCAGGCGGATCCACGCCTCGTCGAGATGCTTGAAGGCGCCGTAGCCGAGCACGGTGCCAAGCACGGCGCCCAGCAGCATCGTCGGCATCAGCTCGCGCGCATAATCGCGCCGGTAACGCCACACGCTGACCACGTCCATCGCCATCAGCAGCGGCAGCATGATCGCCGCCGCCTGCGGCACGGGGATGGCGAGCGCCATCAGCGGCACGCCCATCGAGCCGAGCCCACCGCCGAACCCGCCCTTCGATATGCCCACGATCAGGAAGGCCGGGATGGCCAGCAGGTAGAAATGGAGATCGGTCAGCATCGGCATGCGCCGACGGGCCTCAGACTTTCCAGTCCGGATCGGGCACTGTCTGGAAGACCGAACGCAGGCCTTCCGACCAGCGCCGGCGGATGTCGGAGAAATAGATGTCTTTCTCGTCGAGGCGCTTGCGCACGGCGACGCGGCATTCGTCGCGCCGGATGATGGCGATGTCGATTGGCAGGCCGACGGACACGTTCGAGCGCAACGTCGAATCCATCGAGATCAGCGCACACTTCGCCGCCTCGTTGAGCGTGGTCGAGCCCATGACGACGCGGTCGAGGATCGGCTTGCCGTACTTGGTCTCGCCGATCTGGAAATAGGGCGTCTCGGCCGACGCTTCGATGAAGTTGCCGGCGGAATAGACCTGGAACAGGCGCAGGCGCCGTCCCTTGATCTGGCCACCGAGGATCAGCGAGATCGTGAACTCCGCGCCCTGTTCCTTCAGGCGCGCGGCGTCGAGATCGTAGACCTCGCGCACGGCACGGCCCACGAGGCGCGCGGCCTCGAACATCGAGGGCACGTTCGCCAGCGTCTCGGCGCGGTCGGTTCCCATGCCTTCGGTCAGCAGGTTCACGATCGACTGCGAGATCGCGAGGTTGCCGGCCGTCAGCAGCGTGATGCAGCGCTCGCCGGGCTTTTCCCACACATGCATCTTGTTGAAGATCGCGACGTGGTCCACGCCCGCATGGGTGCGGGAATCCGAACACAGGACGAGTCCGTCCTCGAGCAGCAGGCCGACGCCGTAGGTCATGTTTCAGGTAACTCCGGATACGCGCGGGAAGGCGGTCAATACGTCAAACCGAAGTCTTCCGCAATCGCCTTGCCCAGCGCGAAGTTGCTGTCCACGACCTCGGTCAGGAACTCGTGCAGGCCCTGGGTGAAGATGTCTTCGATCTTGCCGAAGCGCAGGCGGTTGTACATCTGGTCCGCCAGCCGCGCCGACCGGTAATCCTGCTGGAACATCTCGCGCAGTTCGTCCAGCAGGTGCGTGAGCTCGCCGAACGACACGCGCAGCGAACGCGGCATGTCGTCGCGCAGGATCAGCAGTTCCGCCACCCGCTTGGGCGTGATCACGTCGCGGAAGATGCGCCGGTAAGCCTGGAAGGCCGAGACCGAACGCAGCAGGGCGCCCCACTGGTAGTAGTCCACCGCTCCGCCCACGTCGCGCGTGGAAGGCAGCAGCACGTGGTACTTCACGTCGAGCAGGCGTGCGGTCGAGTCCGCGCGCTCAAGGAACGTGCCCACGCGCACGAAGCGGTAGGCCGCATCGCGCGGCATCGTGCCGTAGCCCACGCCGCGGAACAGATGGCTGCGCTCCTTCACCCAGTCGAAGAAGGCGCGCAGGCCCATCGCCTCGATCTTCTCGTAGTCGAGGCCGCGCATCTCGAGCCACGTCGAGTTCAGCGCCTCCCACATCTCGGTCGTGATCTGGGTGCGCATCGCGCGCGCGTTCTCGCGCGCCATCCACAGCGAGGCGCGGATCGAGGACGGGTTCTTGACGTCGAGCGCGATGAATTCGATGACGTTGCGTGCGTCGATGCGCTTGCCCGTCTCCTTGAAGGGCTGCTCGCAGCCCGCGACGACGAGGGCCGGTTCCCACTGCGTGCGCTGCGACTGTTCGTCGGTGGCGCTGAGCGACATCCGGTAGGAGACGTCGAGGATGCGCGCCATGTTCTCGGCGCGCTCCATGTAGCGGGACATCCAGTAAAGAGAGGCGGCGGCGCGTGACAGCATCCTTCAGCCCTCCAGCACCCAGGTGTCCTTGGTGCCGCCTCCCTGCGAGGAGTTGACCACAAGGGAACCTTCGCGCAGCGCCACGCGCGTCAGCCCGCCCGGCACCAGCTTCACGTCCTTGCCGACCAGCAGGTAGGGCCGCAGATCGACGTGACGCGGGGCGATGCCCTCGTTCACGTAGGTGGGACATGTCGAAAGTGCCAGCGTCGGCTGGGCGATGTAGTTGTCGGGCGTGGCGAGGATGCGTTTGCGGAAGGCCTCGATCTCGTCCTTCGTCGATCTGGGGCCGACGAGCATGCCGTAGCCGCCCGAGCCGTGCACTTCCTTGACGACCAGCTCGGGCAGGTGTTCGAGCGTGTATTTGAGGTCGTCGGGCTTGCGCAGCGAATAGGTCGGCACGTTGGAAAGCTTGGGCTCCTCGCCCAGATAGAAGCGCACCATGTCGGGCACGTAGGTGTAGACGGCCTTGTCGTCGGCGACACCCGTGCCCACCGCGTTGGCGAGATTTACGTTTCCCTTGCGATAGGCGTCGAACAGGCCGCGCACGCCCAGCACGCTCTCCGGATTGAACGCGGCGGGATCGAGGAAGGCGTCGTCGAGGCGGCGATAGATCGTGTCGACCCGCTTGGGGCCCGCGACCGTGCGCATGTAGACGATGTCGTTCTCGACGAACATGTCCTGGCCTTCGACAAGCTCGACGCCCATCTGCTCGGCAAGGAACACGTGCTCGAAATAGGCTGAGTTGTAGGCGCCCGGTGTCAGGACCACGACGGTCGGCTCGTCCTTGTCCGAGCAGTGCTCTGGCGGCAGCGAGCGTAGCGACTTCAGCAGTTCGTCCGGGTAGTGCCCGACGGGCTGGACGCGGTTGTACGCGAACAGCTCGGGGAAGATGCGCATCATCGCCTCCCGGTTCTCCAGCATGTAGGAGACGCCCGACGGCGTACGCACGTTGTCCTCGAGGACGTAGAACTGGTTTTCCGAAACGCGCACCACGTCGATGCCGGCGATGTGCGTGTAGATGCGGCCCGGCACGTCGACGCCGACCATCTCGGGCCGGTACTGCGCGTTGCCGACGACGAGTTCCTCTGGGATCTTGCCGGCCTTGATGATCTCCTTGTCGTGATAGACGTCGTAGAGGAAGGCGTTGAGCGCCTTGACCCGCTGCACGAGGCCTTCCGACAGCGCCGTCCACTCGCCGTTCGTGATGATGCGCGGGATGACGTCGAAGGGGATCAGCCGCTCGGGGTCGCCGCCCTCGCCGTAGACCGCGAAGGTGATGCCGAGGCGGCGGAATAGCAGGTCGGCTTCCTCGCGCTTGCGGCCGATCTGGCTGGCCGGCGTGCGCTTCAGCCACGTCGCGAGTTCGGCATAGGCCGCCCGGACGCTGCCGTCCGAAGCGGTCATCTCGTCGAAAGCGACCGGCGCCTTCGTCCCCGTCTCGCTCAAACCGACCTCCCTTGGCCCATCCCCGCTCCGGAGGATGCAACCCACAGGCCAGACTGTGGCAAGTCGGCCCGGCCTTGGCAACCGCAGGCCGGCGGTGCCCCGGGGCGGGCGGCCATTGACGCGCGGCCATCCGGCCCTATTGTCGGCCGGAAAGCCATTTTGCAAATCGGTCGCGAACGTTGGATTCCTTTACTCATCTTGCCGTCGGCGCCTGCGTCGGCTACGCGGTCGCCGGCCCCCGGCTGGGCCGCAAGGCGCTTGCCTTCGGGGCACTGGCCGCCTCGATCCCGGACGCCGACACGCTCGTTCTCGCCGGCAGCGACATGTGGGCCGAATGGCACCACCATCGCGGCGTCACCCATTCGCTCTTTTTCGCGGGCGCCGTGGGGCCGGCCCTCGGCTGGCTGGTCTGGCGCTATCACAATCAGGGACGCCCGTTCGAACCCGAGGGCGGACATGACGCACTGGGCGCGTGGATCACCCTGTTCCTCGCGTGCCTCTTCAGCCATCCGCTGCTCGACGTCTTCACGATCTACGGCACGCAGCTTCTCGCACCCTTCTCCGAAGCGCGCTTCGCGATCTCCGGGCTCGGCATCATCGATCCATTCTATACGATCGTACCGCTGTTCGCGGCGCTGCTCGCCGTCTGCCAGCCCAAGCGCGCCCGTTCGCGCGTCGCGACCTTGCTGGCGCTGCTCGTTTCCAGCGCCTACCTGTTCTACGCCGTCGGGCAGAACGCGGCGGTCGAGCGGCGCGCGCGCGGCCAGCTCGCAGGCGAAGGTGCGGCATCCGTGGACGTGCGCGTCTACACGACCATCTTCCAGCCCTGGCTGCGGCGCATCGTCGTCGACGAACCGGCGGGCGCGCGCGTCGCCTTCGCGACGGTCGACCAGAAGGGCGCCATCGCATGGACCTGCTTCGCGCGCGCGGGCGACGGCGACGCGATCGCGGCACTGCGCGCCACGCCGGAAGGCCGCCTGCTCGACTGGTTCGCGTCCGGCGATCTCTGGCCGCTCGTGGCGCCCGCGTCCGACGGCTCCAGCGTCGTGCGTCTCACCGACCGGCGCTATGGCGCGCCCGGCGCCACGCTGCAGGGCTGGTGGGGGATCGAAGCGCGCATCGGGGCGGACGGGAAGCTTGCGGAACCGCCGTACCGCATCGCTTTGCCGCGCGGGCCGCTGGGCCCGTTGGTGGGCGAACTTGCCGCCGCCACGCTGGGTGCGCCCACGCCGCTGTTCCCGCAGGCGAAGGACGCGGCCGAGGCGGCGGATGCCTGCGCGCGCGACCGGATTCCCTGATCAGCAGTTCTGCACGACGTGCCAGCCGGCGAGCTGCCCGTCGCGCCGTCGCACAGGTGCGGCATCCCAGCATTCGGCCCACGGCTCGCCATAGCGCACGGGCCAGAAGATCGGCCGCCGGTTCCCCTCGCCCGCAAGATCGGGTTCGATCGACAGCCGCGCGCGCCCGCCCGCGTAGTCGCACGCCCAGACGAGCGCGGTCGCGTCGCGCAGCAGCAGATGGCGCGAAGGCCCATGGGCATGCAGTGCCAGCACGCCGACCGGTGCCGCTGGATGGTCGCGCACGCAGGCCTCGATCGCGGGAAGCTCGGCGTCGATGCGCGCGAGCCAGTCGAAGCGCTGCTCCTGCGCGGCGACGGGTGATGCGAGCGACAAGGCAAACGCCAGCGCCCTAGAACGCATGGCACACGCCCTGCTCGACGCGCAGCACCGACTGCTGGGCGAAGCGTTTCTTGTAGTCGTCGATGACGGCCTGCGTCGCCGGGGCGGCCGCGCGCGCATCCGGCACGATGAGGCGCAGGACCTTGCTCGCTTCGGATGCCGTACGCCCGGTGCGCGGATCGCGCCAGCTTCCCGAAGCCTCAAAGACGGTCATCCCGTCGGGAAAACGCGGCACGATCGAGCGAGCGACGAAATCGTCCCAGTCGCCGTCCGCGACGCCGCCGCGGCCGAAATAAAGATCGATCGAATTCGCCGCGGTCAGCCCCGTCGGGCAGACCGGCGCGCATCCGACCGCAAAGAGCGCGAAAACGACACACATCCACCGCATGCGCGCGATGATCGCATGGTGCCGGCCGCCGGACAATCCGCCCCGCACTTGCCACGCCGCGCGAATGGATCGAAACTTGCGGCAATCGTGGAGGAAACGACGGACATGCCGGCGAAGGGCGCAGGCAGACGGGACCGGGGGCCGAAGGGCCGCGCGCTCGACGAGGCTGCCCTCGCCGAAGTGCGCGCGACGCTGGGGGATACCTCGCGCGCACGCGACCGACTGATCGAGAATCTGCACCTGGTCCAGGACCGCTACGGCCATCTCGCCGCGCGCCATCTCGCGGCGCTCGCGCACGAGATGCGCCTGCCACAGGCGGAAGTCTACGAGGTCGCCAGCTTCTACCACCATTTCGATGTCGTGAAAGAAGGCGAGATCCCGCCCCCGCCGCGCACGCTGCGCATCTGCAGTTCGCTGTCCTGCGCCATGAAGGGTGCCGAATCCCTGCTCGAAGCCGCGCGCGAAGCGGCCGATCCCGCGACGCTGCGCGTCGTCGCGGCGCCGTGCATCGGGCGCTGCGCGTCGGCACCCGCGGCGATGTTCGGCCAGCGCGCGATCGACGGCGCCACGCGCGAAGCCCTCGCCGCCGCCGTCGCGCGCGACGACACGCGCGCCGAGATCCCGGCCTATGCGGACCTCGATGCCTACCGCACGGCGGGCGGCTACCGGCTGCTGGAAAAGCTGCGCGCATCGCCTGACGCGCGCGAGGCCACGATGGCCGCTCTCGGCGCTTCGGGCCTGCGCGGTCTTGGCGGCGCAGGCTTCCCTACCGCCCGCAAATGGGCGAGCGTGCGTGCACAGTCGGCGCCGCGCCTGATGACCGTCAACGCCGACGAAGGCGAGCCGGGCACGTTCAAGGACCGCCATCATCTCGAATCCGATCCGCACCGCATGCTCGAAGGCATGCTGATCGCTGCCTGGGCGGTCGAGGTCGAGCGTATCTACATCTATCTGCGCGACGAGTATCCGGCCGTGCGCGCGATCCTGACGAAGGAGACTGCGGCGCTCGAACGTGCCGGGCTCGCGGCCCCCGGCCTGATCGAACTGCGGCGCGGCGCCGGCGCCTATATCTGCGGCGAAGAGTCCGCGATGATCGAATCGATCGAGGGCAAGCGCGGTCTGCCGCGCCATCGCCCGCCCTATATCGCCGAGCGAGGCCTGTTCGGCCGCCCGACGCTCAACCACAATGTCGAGACGCTGCACTGGCTGCGCGAGATCCTGGAGGACGGCGCGGCGAAATTCGCCGCTGCGGGTCGGCGCGGCCGCAAGGGGCCGCGCTCCTACTCGGTCTCGGGCCGAGTTGCGCATCCGGGTGTGAAGGTGGCGCCCGCCGGCATCACCGCGCGCGAGCTGATCGACGAATTCTGCGGCGGCATGGCGCCGGGGCATGAACTGCTCGGCTATCTGCCCGGCGGCGCTTCGGGCGGTATCCTGCCGGCGCGGCTCGCCGACGAACCACTCGATTTCGGCGCGCTCGACACGCACGGCGCGTTCGTCGGCAGCCATGCGATCGTGATCCTGTCGCAGGCCGACGACCCACGCGCCGCGGCCGGGAACCTGATCCGCTTCTTCCGCGACGAATCCTGCGGACAATGCACGCCCTGCCGCGCGGGCACCGAGAAGATGGCGGCCCTGATCGCCGCCGGCGACTGGTCGTCCGAAAAGCTCGGCGATCTCGAAGCCGTGATGCGCGACGCGTCGATCTGCGGCCTCGGCCAGGCGGCCCCCAACCCGGTGCGCAGCGTGCTCCGGTTCTTCGCGGAGGGGACGAAGCCATGAGCGGCGGCGTGCAGTTCCTGCTCGACGGAAAGCCGGTCGTCGCCGGGCCGGACGAGACGATCTGGCAGGTCGCCAAACGCGAAGGCACCGAGATCCCGCATCTGTGCCATCGCGACGAGACCGGCTACCGGCCCGACGGCAACTGCCGCGCCTGCGTGTGCGAGATCGACGGCGAGCGCGTGCTGGCCGCAAGCTGCATCCGCAAGCCCGCCGAAGGCATGAAGGTCTCGACGTCGACGCCGCGTGCGCGCAAGGCCCGCGCGATGGTGTTCGAACTGCTCGCGGCCGACATGCCGGCGCGCGCCGACAGCCCCGATCCCGACGCCCCCTTCTGGCAGTGGGCCGAGCGGCTTGGCATTTCCGCCGGCCGCCTGCCGCGCAACGAGACGCAGGCGCCGGGCCATGACGCCTCGCACGCGGCCATCGCCGTCAATCTCGAAGCCTGCATCGCCTGCGGCCTGTGCGCGCGCGCCTGCCGCGAGGTGCAGGTCAACGACGTGATCGGCATGGGCCATCGCGGCCACGATACGCGCCCGGTCTTCGATCTTGCCGATCCGATGGGCGGATCGACTTGCGTCGCGTGCGGGGAATGCGTGCAGGCCTGCCCGACGGGCGCGCTGTTCGAGAAGAGCCTGATGGACCCGGGCGCCACGCATCGCACGGTCGTGCCCGAGCGCGTCGTCGACACGCTGTGCCCGTTCTGCGGCGTGGGCTGCCAGACCAGCGTGGCCGTCACAGGCGACCGCATCGTGCGCGTCGACGGGCGCGAGGGCCCGGCCAACGAACGCCGCCTGTGCGTGAAGGGGCGGTTCGGTTTCGACTATGTGCGCCATCCCCACCGGCTGACGCAGCCCCTGGTCCGGCGCGACGGCGTGGGCAAATCGGGCGACATGCGCGTCGATCCCGGCAATCCGTGGGACGTGTTCCGGACGGCGACATGGGAAGAAGCGCTTTCGCGCGCCACCGCCGGCCTGCGGCATGTGCGCGACACGCATGGCGGCGGTGCCATGGCCGGGTTCGGCTCGGCCAAGGGTTCCAACGAGGAAGCGTATCTCTTCCAGAAGCTCGTGCGGCAGGGCTTCGGCACGAACAATGTCGATCACTGCACGCGGCTGTGCCACGCCTCGTCGGTCGCGGCGCTGCTCGAGGGGATCGGCTCCGGCGCCGTTTCCGCCCCGTTCGCCGCGGCGCTCGAGGCCGACTGCATCATCGTCATCGGCGCGCGGCCCGAGCAGAACCACCCCGTCGCGGCGACTTATCTCAAGCAGGCTGCCAAGGGCGGCGCGCACCTGATCGTCGCCGATCCGCGCCGGCAGGCGCTGATGCGCCACGCCGAGCATGCGCTGCAGTTCAAGCCCGGCACCGACGTGGCGCTGCTGAACGCGCTCATCCACACGATCGTGGCGGAGAAGCTCTATGATCCCGCCTATATCGCCGCCCATGTCGACGGGTTCGAAGAACTTGCCGCGCGCATCGCGGACTACTCGCCCGAACGAATGGCGCCGATCTGCGGCATCGATGCGCCGACGCTACGCGCGGTCGCGCGGCGCTATGCCACTTCGAAGCGCTCGATCATCTTCTGGGGCATGGGAATTTCCCAGCATATCCACGGCACCGACAACGCCCGATGCCTGATCGCCCTTGCGCTGATCACCGGCCAGATCGGCCGGCCGGGCACGGGCCTGCATCCGCTACGCGGCCAGAACAACGTGCAGGGCGCGTCCGACGCGGGTCTCGTTCCGATGATGTATCCGGACTACCACCCGGTCGAGGACGCGACCAACCGCGCGGTCTACGAGAAAAGCTGGGGCCGCACGCTCGATCCCAAGCGCGGGCTCACCGTCGTCGAGATCGTCGAGGCGATCGCGGCCGGCAAGATCCGGGCGATGTACGTGATGGGCGAGAACCCGGCAATGTCGGACCCTGACCAGAGCCATGCGCGCGCGGCACTTGCGAAGCTCGAACATCTCGTCGTGCAGGACATCTTCCTCACCGAGACGGCGGGGCTTGCCGACGTGGTCCTCCCCGCCTCGGCGCATGCCGAGAAGCTCGGCACCTTCACGAACACGAACCGGCAGGTGCAGATCGGCCGGCCGGCCCTCGCCCTTCCCGGCGAGGCGCGGCAGGACTGGGAGCTGATCGTCGATCTCGCACGGCGCATGGATCTCGACTGGCGCTATGCGGATGTCGGTGCGGTCTACGAGGAAATGCGCGCGGCGATGCCCTCGCTTTCTGGCCTGCCATGGGAACGCCTGCTGCGCGAGGGTGCCGTCACATATCCCGCCGACGATGCAGCCCATGCGGGCCACGACATCCTGTTTTCCGACGGCTTCCCCACGAAGACGCACCGCGCCAGGATCGTGCCCGTCGATTTCCTGCCCCCCGGCGAGGAGACCGATGCCGAATACCCGCTCGTGCTCAGCACCGGCCGGTTGCTCGAGCACTGGCACACGGGCGCGATGACGCGACGCGCCGTCATGCTCGACATGCTGGAGCCAACGGCCATTGCCGCGATGAATCCTCACGAGATTTCACGACGCGGGCTTTTGCCCGGAAGCGTCGTGCATGTCGAGACGCGTCACGGTACGGTCGACGCGACGCTGCGCGCCGATCCGGATGTGGCCGAAGGAATGGTCTACATGCCCTTCTGCTTCGCCGAAGCGCCAGCCAACCGGCTGACCAACGCGGCACTCGATCCGGTCGGCAAAATCCCGGAATTCAAGTTCACGGCCGCGCGCGTCGCGCGGGTCTAGGCGATTGCAAGGCCCGGCGCACGGCGCCTTCCCAGCAGCCAGAGCACGATCACGACATTGACCGCGTTCCAGATCACGCCGTTGAGGAAGGCGGCCGAATAGCTGCCCGTCGCGTCGTAGATCGCGCCGGCAAGCCAGCCGCCCAGCCCCATGCCGCTGAGCGAGGCCATCAGCACGATGCCCACGCGCGTGCCTGCCTCGGCCGAGGGGAAATACTCGCGCACGACGATCGCATAGCTCGGCACGATGCCGCCCTGCACGAGGCCGAACAGCGCCGAGACGAGATAGAGCGAGACCAGACTGTCGAAGAACAGATAGAGCGTCAGCGAGACCATCTGCATGAACGAGCCGAGCAGCAGGTTCGCGAGCCCGCCGATGCGGTCGGCGACGAAGCCGAAGAACAGCCGGCTGGCGATCCCGATGGCGAACATGACCGACAGCATCTCCGCCCCGCGCGCGGCACCGAAGCCGAGATCCGCACAATAGGCGACGAGGTGGACCTGCGGCATCGCCATCGCCACGCAGCACGAGACGGCCGCGACTGCGAGCAGGATTGTCAGCATCGGGCGCGGCACGTCGAGCGCAAGGCGCCCGTCGCGCACGCTCGGCACCGACGGCGCCACGGGCCGGCGGCGCAGCAGCAGCGCCAGCGGCACCATCGTGACGACGCAGATTGCCGCGATTCCGAGGTAGGTGTCGCGCCAGCCGTAGGATTCGAGGAAGGGCTGCATCAGCGGTGGCCAGACCGCACCGGCGAGATAGTTGCCGCACGCGCACAGCGCCGTTGCCACGCCGCGGCGCCTGTCGAACCAGCGCGAGATGTCGGCCATCAGCGGCACGAACGTCGCCGAGCTGCCGAACATCGCGATGACGACGCCCTGGATCAGCGCGAACGTGCCGATGTCCGGCGCCTGCGAGGCGAGTGCGATGCCCGCCGCCATCGTGATCGAACCGCCCAGCACCGGCAGCATCGCGCCGAACCGGTCGGTGAGCCAGCCCATGATGATGCCGCCGAACGCGAACCCGACCAGCGTGGTCGTGCTGGCGAACGATGCCGCTGCGCGCGAAATGCCGAAATCTGCCTGCACGGCGGGAAGGATCACGACCGGCGACCACATGCCCACGCCGCCGAGCGCCCCCAGCACGAGGCAGACCGCCAGGCGCGCCCAGGAGTACGGCGTATCGTAGACGGGCGCCGAAGCCTGGTTCACCGCGCGGCCTGGATCGCCGCCCAGACGCGCGAGGGCGTCGCCGGCATGTCGATATTGCGGATGCCGAGCGGGGCGAGCGCGTCGACCAGCGCGTTCATCACGCTGGGCAGCGCGCCTGCGCACCCCGCCTCGCCGCAGCCCTTGGCGCCCAGCGGGTTCGTCGTCGCCGGCACGTCGTGCGTGGCGAAGTTGAAGCTGGGCACGTCGGCCGCGCGCGGCATCGCATAATCCATGAACGACCCGGTCAGCACGCTGCCGTGCTCGTCGTAGCGCACGTTCTCCATCAATGCCTGGCCGATTCCCTGCACGACGCCACCGTGCACCTGCCCTTCGACGAGCATGGGATTGACGACGGTGCCGAAATCGTTGACGGCCGTGTAGCGCGCGATCTCGACGACGCCGGTTTCCGGATCGACCTCGACCTCGGCGACGTGGCAGCCGTTCGGGAAGGCCGACGGGGCCGCTTCGAACACGTGCTTCACGTCGAGCGTGGCCGGGATGCCGTCGGGCAGTTTCATGCCGCCGCGCAGCTTCGCCGCCAGTTCCATGACGCCGATCGCGCGATCGGTTCCGGCAATGACAAAGCGGCCGCCGGCGAACTCGATGTCGGCTTCCGCCGCCTCGAGCGCGACCGAGGCGATCTTCTTGCCCGCTTCGATCACCTTGGCGCTCGCCTCCACGATGGCCGCACCGCTCGCCATCATGGATTTGGAACCGCCCGTACCACCGCCCGCGATCAGCTCGTCGCTGTCGCCCTGCAGCAGGCGCACCTTGTCGAACGGCACGCCGAGCTTGTCGACCAGCACCTGCGCGAAGGGCGAGGCGTGGCCCTGCCCGTAGTCGAGCGTGCCGGTGATGATCGTGACGGTGCCGTCGGCCTCGAAGCGGATGCCGCCCATTTCCTTGGTCGGCGGCGCGGTCACTTCGAGGAACGCGCCGATGCCCCGCCCGCGCAGCTTGCCCTTGGCCTTGCTGGCCGCCTTGCGCGCCTCGAACCCGTTCCAGTCCGCCATGGCGATCGCCTTGTCGAGCAGGGCCGTGAAGTCGCCGCTGTCGTAGCTCATGCCCGAGGGCGCGTTCCACGGCATCTCTTCGGGGCGGATGTGGTTGCGCTTGCGCATCTCCACCCGGTCGATGCCCATCTCGGCAGCGGCCGTCTCGATCATCCGCTCCATGAAATAGTTGCCCTCGGGGCGGCCGGCACCGCGATAGGGACCGATGGGCGTGGTGTTCGTGAACATCGTGCGAACCGCCACCTCGATCAGCGGCGTGCGGTAGGGGCCGACCATGTTCTTGGCGATGTTCAGCGCCAGCGGGATCGGCCCGACCTGCGTGAGGTAGGCGCCATGATTGCCGAAGCCGGTGATGCGCGCGGCGAGGAAGCGGCCATCCTTGTCGAGGGCCAGTTCGCAATCCACCTCGCCATCGCGGCCGTGCTGGTCGGAAAGGAAGCTCTCCGAGCGTTCGTCGGTCCACTTGACCGGACGGCCGAGGGCGCGCGCGGCGTGGAACAGGCAGACATATTCGGGATAGACCTGCGCCTTCATGCCGAACGAGCCGCCGACATTGCCGGTGAGCACGCGCACCTTGTCGCGCGGCACCTTCAGGATGTCCTCGGCGATCGAGTTGCGCAGGCCGAACACGCCCTGGCTGCCGACATTGATCGTCCAGCGCCCGGATGCGGGCTCGAAGCTGGCGATGGCCGCGCGCGGTTCCATCGGATTGACGACGATGCGCGAATTGACCAGCGGCACGCGCGTCACGTGCGCGGCCGCCTTGAACGCGGCGGCGACCTTCTCGGATTCGCCGAAATGGAAATCGAGCGACAGGTTGCCGGGTGCGTCTTCATAGATCAGCGGCGCGTCGGGTGCGCCGGCAAGGCTTGCCTGCGTGACCGCCGGCAGCGGATCGATGTCGAGTTCGACCGCTTCGGCCGCGTCCTTGGCCTGCAGGGCCGTCTCGGCGACGACGAAGGCGACCGGATCGCCGACGAAGCGCACCTTGTCGGTTGGCAGGGCCGGGCGCGCGGGCGTGCGCATGTCCGAGCCGTCGCGATTCTTCAGAAGCATCGAGCATCGCAGCGTCCCGTACGCGGCAAGATCCTTGCCCGTATAGACGCCGAGCACGCCCGGCATCGCGCGGGCCGCGTCGGTCGATATTCCGCGCAGGATGCCGTGGGCATAGCGGCTGCGCACGATGGCGGCATAGGCTTGGCCCGGCATGTTGACGTCGTCGGTGTATTTGCCCTCGCCGCGCAGCAGGCGCGGGTCCTCGCTGCGCGGGACGGGCTGGCCGACCCCGAATTTCGTCAGGGCCATCTTGTTCGAAGCGTCGATCGCGTTCATTCGGGCTCTCGCTGGTGCGCCGGATGCAAGCGACGGCGCGATTTCGGGGGACGCACAAGATAGTTCGCCGCGCCGTCCAATGCCATTATCTTGGTGCGCGATGGAGGCATGTCCCATGCGCGTATCGATCATTACGGGTGCAGCCAGCGGCATCGGCCGGGCGACCGCCTTGGCATTCGCCGGGCCGGCAACCGGTCTCGTCCTCCATACCGGGAGCAATGTGGCCGGCCTTGCGGCTGTGGCGGATGCGGCGCGCGCCCGGGGTGCGGCTGTCGAGACCCGGCTGGGGCCGCTGGACGACCGCGCGACAGCCGACGCGCTGGTCGCCTGCGCCGCAGACCGGTTCAAGCGTCTCGACACGATCATCGCGGCGGCCGGCAAGGCCGATCGCGGCGGGGCGCTCGAACTCGATCGCGCACGACTGGCGAGCGCCACCGCGAATTCCGCGCAGGGTTTCCTCGATCTGGTGCAGGCCGGCATCGAGTGGCTGAAGCGCGGCGACAGCCCGCGCATTGTCGCGGTCTCGTCCTACGTGGCGCACGTTTTCCGCAACGATCTCGGCCTGTTCGCGGCCTCCGCCGCCGGGCGCGCAGCCCTCGAAGCGCTGGTGCGCAGCCTTGCGCGCGAACTCGCACCCTCGGGCATCACGGTCAACGCGGTGGCACCCGGCCTCACGAAGAAGGACCCGGGCAAGGCCAGCGCGCTGTCGGCCGAAGCGATCGCGGCGCTGGAAAAGGCGATCCCGATGCAGCGCCGGGCGGAGCCGGCAGAAATCGCCGCGGTGATCGCGTTCCTCGCCTCACCGGCCGCGTCGTACGTGACCGGCCAGATCCTGCATGTCGACGGCGGGCTTACCTAGATGTGCAGGAGCGTCGTCGCCGATTTCGCGATCCGCTGGATCGCCGCGTCCAGCGTCTCGTAATTCTTGGCGAAGCAGAAGCGGATCACGCTGCGCAGGCTCGAATCAGAATAGAAGGCGGAGACCGGGATCGCGGCAACGCCCGCCTCGGCGACCATGCGCCGGCAGAAGGCGGCGTCGTCGGACAGGCCCAGCGGCCCGAGATCGACATTGATGAAATAGGTGCCGGCACTGGGCAGCACCGAGAAGCCCGATTTCGCGAGACCGCCCTGCAGATGGTCGCGCCGTGCCTGCAGGTCCTTGCGCATCGCGTCGAAATGCGCGGCCGGCTTGTCGAGCCCGTAGGCGACGGCCGTCTGCAGGTTCGGCGGCGTCGTGAAGGTGATGTACTGGTGCGCTTTGGCGAGCACCTTCATCAGCGCCGGTGCCGCGACGACGAAGCCGACCTTCCAGCCCGTGAGATTGAAGATCTTGCCGGCCGAGCCGATCTTGACGCTGCGCTCCCGCAGCCCCGGAACGGCGAGCACGGAGACGTGGCGCCGGCCGTCAAAGATCACGTGCTCCCAGACCTCGTCGGAAATCACGACGGCCTCGGTGCCATCGAGCGCTTCGGCAAGGATCGCCAGATCGGCCGCGTCATAGAGGCACCCCGCCGGATTGAGCGGATTGTTGAACAGCACGGCGCGCGTGCGCGGGGTGATGGCGGCGTGGAGCGCCGTGGTATCGAAGCGCCAGTCGGGCGGCGCCAGCTTGACGAATTTCGGCACGCCGCCCGCACGCTTCACCAGCGGCAGATAGGCGTCGTAGGCCGGCTCGAACAGCACGACTTCGTCGCCCGGGCTGATGCAGGCGAGCAGCGCGCCCGCGATCGCCTCAGTGGCACCCGACGTGATCATCACTTCGGCCGCCGCGTCAATCTCCAGACCCTGGTGGAGTTTGTAGTGCCGCGCGACGGCGTCGCGCAGTTCCGGCAGCCCCATCATCGGCGGATACTGGTTCCAGCCCGCGACGACGGCCTCTGCGGCCTTGCGCCGCACGTCTTCGGGACCCGGATCGTCCGGGAACCCCTGGCCGAGATTGATGGCTGAATGCTGGCGCGCCAGCGCCGACATTTCCTCGAAGATCGATGTCGAAAGGCCTGCGAAAATCGGATTCAAGTCGGTGCGGTCCTACCGTTCGGGCGAAGGCACGCGAAGATGCCCGGCCCGCACCGGCCGGTCAATTCCGTTTGAACTTTGCCGGCAGGGATGGCAATTTGGGGCACCAATTGGATTGACCATGCCAATTCCGATTATCCGCTGATCCTTCTCTAATTCCCGACGGACTCATGAATCGCAAGACGCCGCGCGACAACGCTCCCGACACCGACGCCGATTTCCAGCCCGCTTTCCTGATGCGCTCGCCCAAGGCGGGCGGCGCGCCGGCCCGTGCGCCTGCACCGGCCGAAGCCCCGCCCGTCGCGGCCGAAGCGCCGCGCGCAGCGCCGGCACCAGCAGCGCCGGTACCCGCAGCGCCGCCCGCGCGCGTCGCGGGCGAAGGTCCGGTCCACGGCGTGGTCAAGTGGTTCAACCATGCGAAGGGGTTCGGCTTCATCCTCCTGCAGGACGGGCGCGAGGTGTTCGTGCATTCCAACCGTCTCGATCCGTCGGTCTCGCGTGCGCTGAAGCCCGGCCTCGACGCCGAACTCATGATCGTGCCGGTCGCCAAGGGTTTCGCGTGCCAGGAACTGATCCGCCTTGCGCAGACCGCGACGCCGGAAAATCTCGAGCGCGTCGGCTGGAAGCCGCAGACCGAAGTGAAGCGCCCCGCACCCGCGGCGCACGAGACGGTGCGCGCGACGATCAAGTTCTACAACCCGCAAAAGGGCTTCGGATTCGCCGCGCCGGAAGCGGCACTGGGCCGCGACATCTACTTGCCCGGCCGCCTGCTCGAAGCCTCCGGCATCACCGGTCCGCACAATGCCGGCATGCATGTCGAGGTCGACTACGTGAAGACCGACCGTGGCTTCGAGGGCATCGCCCTTCGTCCGCTCGCGGCGCCTGCCCCGCAGCCGGGCGACTACGGCCAGCCGGCCTATGATCAGGGCCAAGGCTACGACCAGCACAATTACGCGCCGCAGGGCGGCTACGCCCAAGGCGGTTATGGGCAGCAGGGCTATGACCAGCCCGGCTACGACCAGCGCCGCGACGAGCCGCCGCAACGCGTCCTCGGCCCCGGCGACTTCGTCGAACCCTGGCGGCCGGCATGACGGCCCGGCGGCATCCGATGGAGGTCTTCCGCTCGCTCCTCGGTG
Source organism: Tagaea sp. (assembly GCA_044224405.1). GTDB lineage: Bacteria > Pseudomonadota > Alphaproteobacteria > CACIAM-22H2 > CACIAM-22H2 > Tagaea. The sequence goes on from JBGAKN010000015.1 coordinate 30,982, forward strand.
TCGCCTTTCTCAATCTGCTGATGCTGGCCGGCCCCGCGCGGGCCGTGCCCGTCGATCTGGAACTCGTCCTCGCGATCGACGTCTCGTATAGCGTCGACGCGGAGGAATCCCGCCTCCAGCGGCAGGGATATTTCGACGCCCTCGTCCATCCGCGCGTGCTGCAGGCGATCTCCGGCGGGCCCAACCGCGCCATCGCGGTCGCCTACATGGAGTGGGCCGGCAATTTCCACAACCGCATCGTCGCCGATTGGACGGTCATCCGCGACAAGGCGAGCGCCGAGGCGTTCGTCGCCAAGATCGCGGCCGTTCCGCACAGGGGGGCAAGCCGCACGTCGATCAGCGGCGCCATCGATTTCGCCGTGCGCATGTTCGAGGACAACGGTTTCGAGGGCACGCGGCAGGTCATCGACGTGTCGGGCGACGGGCGAAACAACCAGGGTCGTCCGGCCTGGCAGGCGCGCGACGATGCCGTCGCCCGCGGCATCACGATCAACGGCCTGCCAATCACGACGGGCAACACGAATTTCGGCCAGCCGGCCGAAGAAGGGCTCGTCGACCATTATCGCGACGAGGTGATCGGCGGCCCCGGCGCCTTCCTCGTCGTTGCCGAAGGCTTCGAGGCCTTCACCAACGCCGTGCTGTCCAAGCTCGTGCGCGAAGTGGCGGGCGAAGCCGCCTTCGACGCTCAGTCGGCAGATTCGAACTTGAGCGAAACGCCGTTCATGCAATAACGCAGCCCGGTCGGCTGCGGCCCGTCATCGAAGACATGGCCCAGGTGGCCGCCGCACGCCTTGCAGTGCACCTCCGTGCGTGTCATGCCGAACTTTCCATCGACCGTCGTTGCGACCGCGCCTTCGATGGGCGCATAGAAGCTGGGCCAGCCGGACCCGCTCTCGTACTTCGTCCCGGATTCGAACAGCGGCGCACCACAGCCTGCGCACAGGAACCGGCCGGTGCGGTGCTCCTTGTTCAGCGGGCTCGTACCCGCGCGTTCGGTGCCGTGCTTGCGCAGCACCTCGAACTGGGCCGGCGTCAGGGTCTTGCGCCATTCGTCGTCGGTCTTGGCCATGTCAGTTCCTTTCGGGAATGCCGTCCAGACAGGTTCGTGTCGTCAGCCCGCGAAGATACGCCTCGGGCAGCAGATCCCGCCCGGCCAGCAGATGCGCTAGATAGGTGCAAGACGGGTCGAGCCCGTCGGCAAGGTCGGATTCCGCGACATAGGTGACCGCCGTGACCGTGCCGCCCGCATGGATGATCCCGACTTCCCGGCGCGCATAGTCGCCCGAGGCGACGCCTTCGTAGCCGTCCAGGATGTCGAGCCCTGCCGGCGGCATCTCGTTCAGCGTGCCGTGGACGGTGCCTCCCGGCATCGGCACGATGTTGGCGACGCCGGCCCCGGGAAACTTCTTCCAGCGCTTGTTGAAGGCGAGCTGCCAGCCGTCGAGCCGTCCCGCCTCGCGCCGGCCCCACGGCACGCCGCGCGCCGCAAGCCGGGCGTTGAACAGCCGGGCTGAGTCCATGTTCGAGCCGTAGGCGAAATACCAGACCCAGCCCGCGCGCGGGGCCGGTCCAACGGGGTTCTGCGCATCCATCGCGCAAGACATATAGCGTCGCGTCGCGCGGCCGCAAGCATCCCTTCCTCTTTTCCGGAACCTGTGCGAAGGAAGAGTGGCAGGGAGACATTCTCCACAAGGCCCGGCCCCTCAATGCCCGCGGACAACACGAATGCGATGGCGGCCGCCTTTGCCGCCTTGCCGGACGGCATCATGGTGTTCGACGCTGGTCACCGGCTGGCGGCGTGGAATGACCGTGCGTTTGACTACCTGAATCTGCCGCGCGACTTCGCACGCGTCGGTACGCCGTTCATGGACATCCTGACGTTCCAGGCAGAGCGTGGCGAGTTCGGCCCGCACGGGCTGCAGACCGTCCGCTCGGTCGCTCCGGCCGCCTTCGAACAGCCAGAGAATTTCTCGCGCGCGACGCTGTCGGGCAAATACATCGAGTTCAAGCGCAGCCCGATACCCGGCGGCGGCTTCGTGGTCCTCTATATCGACGTGACCGAGCGCGTCGACGTGGCACGTCTCGCCGCCCGCGAGATGCGCCGCCTCGCCGAAGCGATGGAAGCCATCGGCGAAGGTTTCGCGCTGCTCGATGCCGAGGAACGCCTCGTCCTGTGGAACAGCCGCTATGCGGAGATCTACGCGCCGATCGGCGAAGTGCTGCGCGAAGGTGTACGATTCGAGACACTCGTGCGCGCGCTCGCGTCCAGCCCGGTTAGCCGCGTGCCGCCCGACAGGATCGAGGCGCATGTCGCCGACCGTCTCGATCGCATCCGCCGCCCGCGTGAACCGGCCGACGTCCAGCGTGCCGACGGAAGCTGGGTGCGCATCATCGACCGCAAGATGTCGGACGGCAGCACCGTGATGATTCGCGTCGGTGTGACCGATATCAAGCGACGCGAGGCGGCGCTCTCCGCCCTCAACGTCGCGGCATCGAACCTGCTGCGCGAAACGGGCTGGCAGCCGGTCGTCGAGACGCTGCTCGCGGAAATCGGCCCGGTGATGGGGGTCAGTCGAGTCAAGCTCGGTCGCAACACGATGTCGGGCAGCCGTTTCGTGCAGGAGGAGATGTTCGAGTGGACGGCCCCCGGCGTGCCGCGCCTGACAGGGAGCGTACCGACGGGCGAGCGGCCGTTCGCGAAAGACATCTTCGCCGACTGGCGCGAACGGCTGCTTCGCGGCGAGATGATCGTCGACGACGTCGCCCGTCTCGAAGACGAAAAGCGCGATCTGCTCGACGAGCTCGGGCTGCGGTCTATCCTGCGCATCCCGGTCATGGCGGGGGCGACATGGTGGGGCACGGTTGGACTCGACCAGTGCGACCAGGAGCGCCGCTGGACACACACGGAAATCGACACGCTGCGCGCCGTAGCCTCGTTCGTCGGGCTCGCGATCGAACGCGGCCTCGCCGAAACGGCGCTGCGCGACAGCGAGGAGCGATTCCGGATCATCGCGCGGTCCCATCCGGTTCCCGTCATGGTCATCGAACTCGAAAGCGGATTGATTCGCTACGCGAGCCCGCGCGTCGATGAACTTCTCGGCCTGCCCGTGGGCAGCGCCGTCGGCACGCGCACGCTCGCCCACTGGAGCAATCCCGCGGACCGCGAAGGCTTCGTCCGGCGCCTGAAGGAGACCGGCCGCGTCGACGGGATCGAGTATTCGCTGCGCCGTCGCGACGGCACGCCGTTCCCCTGCGCGATCTTCGCGCAGCGCATCCTGTTCGACGGCGCCGACTGCCTGGTCGCGGGCCTCGTCGATCTGAGCGAGTCCAAGCGCATCGAGACCGAACTCGCCCGCCAACGCGAAGCCCTGCACCAGTCGGAGAAGATGGCAGCTCTCGGCACGCTGCTGGCCGGTGTTTCGCACGAGCTCAACAATCCGCTCGCCATCGTCGTCGGGCAAGCGACGCTTCTGGAAATGGATGCCGTCGACGAGCGCGCGATCGAACGTGCACGGCGCATTTCGGCTGCGGCCGATCGGTGCGCGCGGATCGTGCGCACGTTCCTCGCGATGGCGCGGCGCAAGACGCCCGAGCGTGCGCCGCTATCGATCGGCCCGGCGATTGAAGGCACGCTCGACCTGCTCGGCTATCTGCTGCGCTCGACAGGGATCGAGGTCGTGCGCCGGATCGCGCTGGATCTGCCGCCGGTTATGGGAGATGTCGACCAGTTGAGCCAGGTCCTGTCGAACCTGATCGTCAACGCCCAGCAGGCGCTGGGCGACCGGCCCAAGCCGCGCGTCCTGCGCGTTTCGGCCGAACTTTCCACAGACCGGCGCATGGTGCGCGTCGAGATCGCCGACAACGGCCCCGGCGTGCCGGCGGAAATCGCCGACCGCGTGTTCGAGCCGTTCTTCACGACCAAACCGGTCGGTCTCGGAACGGGCGTCGGCCTGTCGGTCTGCCGCGGCATCATCGAAGGGCACGAAGGCCGCATCGCTGTCGGGACTGCGCCCGAAGGCGGGGCGCTGTTCTCGGTCGAACTGCCGGCCGGCGCGGCGGCGCCGGAAGAAGCGCCCGGCCCTATCGCGCATCTCGCGTCAGACAGCCGGATGTTCGGACGGCGCATTCTCGTCGTCGACGACGAGCCGGAAATCGCCGCGATGCTTGCCGAGATCCTGGAGATCGAAGGCGCCGACGTCACCGTCGCGCACGATGGCGAGCTGGCGCTTGCGCTGCTCGACGTCGCCAGCTACGACGCGGTCTTCAGCGACTTGCGCATGCCCGGCATGGACGGGATCGCGCTCTATCGCGAGATCATCCGGCGCAGGCCGGAGCTTGCCGGGCGTCTGGCCTTCGTGACCGGCGACACGCTGGGCAGCGGGCTTTCGGGAGAGATCGCGGTTTCGGGGGTTCCGCTCGTCGACAAGCCTTTCCAGCCGTCCGAGATCCGCGACCTTGCGGTGCGCCTAGTCGGCACCGTCATCTAGGAGAGAAGAATGGCCGCCAAGACCAAGCCAAGATCCGCCAACCGTTATCGCAAGGGCGAGCGCGGGGCGCGGCCGTGGGGCGAATGGCGGGTCGTCGACGTGGGCGACGGCTTCGCCGTCAAGCGCATCGTCGTCTCGCCCGGCCAGCGCCTGTCGCTGCAGCGCCATGCGGGCCGGTCGGAGCACTGGTTCATCGTCGGCGGCAAGGGCAAGGTCACGCTCGGCAAGCGCACGCGGCGCGTATCGACGGGTGACGCGATCGACATCCCTGTGCGCGTCATCCATCGGCTGGAGAACGACGGCGAAACGCCGCTGACGCTGGTCGAGATCCAGTTCGGCGCCCTCCTCGACGAAGCGGATATCGAGCGCCTCGCCGACGATTACCGGCGCCTGAAATAGTCCTCAGGCCGGGACGATCACCATCCAGCCGACGCCGAAGCGGTCGGCGACCATGCCGAAGCACGGCGAATAGAACGTCTTGCCGAGCGGCATCTGCACCTTCCCGCCTTCGGCGAGCGCATTGAAGAACCGGCCGGCCTCCGCCGCATCCGCGGCCGTGACCGACAGGCCGAATCCCTTGAATTCCGGATTGCCCTTCGCGTAGCCGTCCGAGGCCATCACCTCGGTCCCGCCGATGCGCATGCTGGCGTGCATGACCTTGTTCTCGATGCCGGGGCCGCACATGCCGGGCGGCGTCGGCTCGGGATTGTCCTTGAAGCGCATCAGCATCGTGACTTCGGCACCGAGCGCCTTCTTGTAGAACTCGAGCGCCTCGTCGCACTTGCCGTCGAAGAACAGGTAGGGGGACACGGGCATCGCTGTCTCCTGCAGGGGCATTTCATGGTTGACTTTTATGTTGATATCAACATAATTATCACATGTCAACAGACCGTCAGGTGCCGTTCGAGACCACGCTGCATGTCCGCGATACCTGCCTGTGCCTGCATGTCCAGCGCGCGGCTCGCGCTCTCGCCCGCCGCTTCGACGCCGAACTGCGCCCGCTCGAACTCACCAACGGGCAGTTTTCGCTGCTGATGTCGCTGAACCGGCCGACACCCGCCGGCATGGCCGGCGTGGCGGACCTACTCGCGATGGACCGCACGACTCTGACCGCCAACCTGAAACCGCTGGAACGACGCGGCCTCCTGACGGTCTCGGTCGATCCCGACGACCGCCGCAGCCGCCAGCTGAGACTGACGGATGCAGGCCGCGTCCTTCTTGCCAAGGCGGTCCCCATCTGGCGCCGCACGCATGCCGCGATCGAGCGCCAGCTCGCCCGGCCGGATGCCGACGGTTTGCGCGCCGATCTGCGTGCGCTCGGCTGATCAGCGCGATTTTGGCCTACCCCCAGAAGGAAGCACCATGTCGCTCAAGCTCTACGCCCACCCGCTTTCGTCCTATTGCCAGAAGGTCCTGACGGCGCTCTACGAGAACGGCACGCCGTTCGAGTACAAGGCGCTCTCCCCCGACGATCCCGCGACGGGTGCGGAATTCGCAACATTCTGGCCGATCAAGCGCATGCCGGTGCTTGTCGATGGCGGGCGCACGGTCGTCGAATCGACGGTCATCATCGAATATCTCGATCTCCATTTTCCCGGACCTTCCCCGCTCGTGCCGAAGGACCCGCGCGACGCGCTCGAAGCGCGGATGATGGACCGGATCTTCGACAACTACGTGATGACGCCCATGCAGCGCATCGTGTTCGACGCGATCCGCCCCGAGAACGCGCGCGACACATATGGCGTCGCCGAGGCGCGAAAGCTGCTCGACACGAGCTATGCTTGGCTCGACGCGAAGCTCGGCGGCCGTACCTGGGCGGCAGGCGCGTCGTTCGGCCTAGCCGACTGCGCGGCCGCGCCGTCGATGTTCTACGCCGACTGGACGCACGCCATTCCGCCGGAACTCGAGAACCTGCACGCCTATCGCCGGCGCCTGCTCGCCCGGCCGTCCTTCGCGCGGGCGGTCGACGAAGGCCGGCCCTATCGCAAATTTTTCCCGCTCGGCGCACCTGACCGCGACTGAGCGCGCCTACCGCCGGCGACCCCACAGATAGGCCGCGATCGCCAGCAGCTTGATCGCGATCACGCAGGCGAACATCGCATTCGCTTCGATCGCGGGGAACGGACCCTCGGCGTGCGCGAAGCCGCGAACCAACCCGAAAGCAGCCGGGGCGAACGCGTAGCTCGCCTGCCCGATCGCGACGATCAATGCCACCACGCGCGGCGTGTCCTCGCGGGCGAACTCGACCTGCGCGATAAGTGGCGGCAGCGAGGTCGCGTTTCCGATGCCGAAACCGAACAGCACGATTCCCAGAACGATGAGGTGCGGCGCCTGCATGCCCGAAGCGATCAACGCGAACACGCCGAGGATCTGGATCGCGTAGCTCGACGCCGCCATTCGCCGCCGGTCGGCGCCTGCGGGCATCAGCCAGCCGAAGGCCGTGCGCCCGGCGATGGCCGATGCCGTCGCCAGCCCCGTCGCGATTCCGGCCCATTGCGCGCCGAGAGCCGGCACGACGAGCGAGAACAGGTGCGCGATCAAGCCGATCTGCGCGAACAGGCCGAGCGCCATGCCGAGGGCGAGCGTGCGGAACTT
>JBGAKN010000016.1:0-37755 GCA_044224405.1 Tagaea sp.
CCGCGCCCGACTTCCGAGCCCGTGCCCGCCGTCGTCGGGATCGCGATGCTGGGCGCGATGTGCGCGCCGATGCGGGGCACGCCGCCCTCGATCGCCGCATAGCGCACCAGCGGGCCTTCGTGCGTGGCGCCGAGCGCCACGACCTTGGCGAGATCCATCGACGATCCGCCGCCCAGCCCGATGCAGCAATCGGCCTTCGCTTCGCGAAACTGCGCGATGGCCGCAAGGGCCGCTTCCTCGGTGGGGTTCGCAGGCGTGCCGTCGAAGATGCCGGCCGGCTCGACGCCCAGCTTCGCGAGCACGCGCGCGAGCAGGCCTGCGGCGGCCACACCCTTGTCGGTGACAACGAAGGGCCGCTTCGCGCCGATGCCGGCAAGCTCGGCCGCGAGCGTATCGAGCGCGCCGTAGTCGAACTGGATGCGGGTCAGGTACTGGATCAGCGCCATCGTCAGCTCCCGAAGGAAAGAAACACGAACTTCGTCTTGCCGTAGCTGCGGCTGTCGACTTCGGCGAAGCCATCGGGCGGCACGAACGTCTCGTCAAGATCGAGTTCGACGACGCACACGGCGCCTGCAGCCAGCCAGCCGCGCGCGGCGAGATCGGCAAGCGCCGCGACCGCCAGCCCCGAGCGGTAGGGCGGATCGAGGAAGACGAGGCCCGCCGGTGCCCACGGCTCGGGCGGTGCGGCGGGCAGCTTGGTCGCGTCGGCGACGACGAAGCGCGTGCGGGCACCCGCCCCGAGCATCTTGATGTTCGCCTCGATCGCGCGCTTGGCGGCGGGCGCGCGGTCGACGAAGGCGCAGGTCGCGGCGTTGCGCGACAGCGCTTCGAGACCGAGCGCGCCGGTGCCTGCGAACACGTCGAGCACATGCGCGTCCTGCAGCAGCGACACGCCGCCGGGTGCGAACTGTCCGTGGCCGAGGATGTCGAACAGCGCCTTGCGCTGGCGTTCGCCCGTCGGGCGGATCGCGTCGCCCTCGGGCACCTCCAGCTTCCGGCCGCGCCATTGCCCGGCGACGATGCGGATCGTTCCGGCGGACTTGTCGGCCATCAGGCGGGCCGCCGCAGCGCCACGAGGTCGGCGACCAGCACCTGAACGACATCCCCCGTGCTGTCGAACGTCGTGAAACGCACCTTGACCATGCCGCGGTCGGGCCGCGACTTCGACGGGCGCACTTCAAGGATCTCGCTTTCGAGGCGGATCGTCTCGCCCGGGCGCAGCGCCTTGGGCCAGTTGATCGTGCCGCCGGCACCGATGACGCCGCCGGAAACCGGCACGCCCGATTCGACGATGAGGCGCATGGTGAGCGCCGCCGTGTGCCAGCCGCTGGCGGCGAGGCCCTTGAAGAACGACGCGGCGGCCGCTTCCTCGTCGAGATGGAAGGGCTGCGGATCGTACTTCGCCGCGAATTCCTTGATCATCGCGACATCGACATGCAGCGAGCCGCCCTTGATGACGTCGCCGACCCTGAAGTCGTCGAGATACATCGGCGCCCTCATGCGGCGGGCTTGCCCTTCTTGTGCGCAGGGCCGGCGAGCGTGCCCAGCGTCTTGCGCAGTTCGCCCGGCCCCACTTCCTCGATGCCGCCGCGCGGCAGCCGTTCGAGGCCGAACTGGCCGTAGTCCGTGCGGATCAGGCGGTTCACCTGCAGGCCGAGCTGCTCGCACACGCGGCGGACTTCGCGGTTCTTGCCTTCGGTCAGCGCGAAGACGAGCCAGGCGTTCTTGCCCTCGGGCTTGCCGTCCATGCGCGCGTCGATCGAGCCGTACTGCACGCCGTCGATGGAAATGCCGTTCTTGAGCCGGTCGAGCCGATCCGGGTCGGGCGTGCCGTAGACGCGCACGCGATAGCGCCGCACGAGGCCCGAGGCCGGCAGCTCCAGATGGCGCTTGATGCCGCCGTCGTTGGTCAGCAGCAGCAGGCCTTCGGAGTTGTAGTCGAGGCGGCCGACCGGCATCAGCCGCGGCAGATGCGAGGGCATGCCGTCATAGATCGTGCGCCGTCCCTGCGGATCGCGCGTGGCGACAAGCACCTCGCGCGGCTTGTGGAAGCGGAACAGGCGGGGCCGTTCGCTCGCCGGCAGCTTCTTGCCGTCGACGACGATCTCGTCGCCCGGCTTCACGTTGTACGCCGCGCGGTGCAGCTTCTCGCCGTTGACGATGACGCGGCCCTGCTCGATCAACGCCTCGGCCTCGCGGCGCGAGCAGAGCCCGGCGCGCGCGATCACCTTGGCGACGCGCTCGCCGCCGCCAGCGGATTCCTCGCTCACTTCGCGGCCGCCTTGATGAAGGCGACGAAGATCGCACCGTCGCCGGGATCGATCGAATATTCCGGATGCCATTCGACGCCGAGGCAGAAGCGCTTGCCCGGATGCTCGATGCCCTCGATGACGCCGTCGGGTGCGCGCGCGTTGACGACCACGCCGGGGCCGACATCCTTGACCGCCTGGTGGTGCGCCGAATTGACGTTCATCGTCGCGGTGCCGACGATCCGGTGCAGCAGCGTGCCGGGCATCACGTTCACGGAATGGCCGGGTTCGGTGCGCGGGTTGGGCTGCTCGTGCGCGAGACCGTTCGGGAACGCGTCGGGCACGTGCTGGTGCAGCGTGCCGCCCAGCGCAACGTTGAGCAGCTGCTCGCCGCCGCAGATGCCGAGGATCGGCAGGTCGCGCGCCAGCGCGCCTTTCAGGATCGCGAGTTCGAAGGCGGTGCGCCGGTCCTTGGTCTTGACGGTCGCGTGCTTGGTCTGGTCGCCGAACATCGCCGGGTCGACATCGAAGGCGCCGCCGGTGATCAGCAGGCCGTCGATCGCGTCGAGATAGGCGTCTGCCAGTTCCGGTTCGTGGGGCAGCGGCAGCGGCAGGCCGCCGACATCGGCGACCGCGCCGCAATAGTTCTGACGCAGCGCGTACCACGGCATCTTCGACCAGCCGCCGGCCGGTTCGGAGTCGAGGGTGATGCCAATGCGGGGATGTGCCATGCGTCCCTCTTATCACGGCGGCGATTCCGGCGTAAACGCTTGGGGGATGGCGAAGGATTTCATGGACATGGCGCTGGCCGAGGCTAGGGCCGCGGCGGCCGCCGGCGAGGTGCCGGTGGGCGCGGTGCTGGTCGACGGCGCGACCGGGCAGGTCGTGGCGAGCGCGCACAACCGCGTCGAGCGCGATCACGACCCGACCGCGCATGCCGAAATGCTGGCGATCCGCGCGGCCGCACGCCGCCTGGGCGAGAAGCGGCTCGAAGGGCTCGACCTCTATGTCACGCTCGAGCCCTGCCCGATGTGCGCGCAGGCCATCGCCTTCGCGCGGCTGCGGCGGGTCTATTGGGGCGCGTCCGACCCCAAGGGCGGCGGCGTGGAAAACGGCCCGCGCATCTTCGTGCAGCCCACCTGCCATCACCGGCCCGAGCTTTACGGCGGCATCGGCGAGAGTGCCGCGGCCGACCTGCTGCGCGATTTCTTCAGGCAGCGGCGCTAGGGAAGATAGCGCGCGTTTTTCGCGACAAACGGGTTGACGAAGCGCACGCCCCGCAACGTGCGGCCGTCCTGCATGTCTTCGGTGAAAAGGGTCGTCGAACCGGCGCGCAGGCAGGTCGCCCATAGCATCGCGTCCCAGAATGCGAGTTTGTGCGCTTTCACGGCGTTCAGCGCTTCGGCCAGATCTTCACCGGCCGCAGATCCGACATCGAAATTCTCGCCGAGTGCCGCGACATAGCCGGCAACCCGGGCAGGCGGAACCTTGCGCCGGAGCAGCACGTTCGAGGTCTCGCCGAGGGTCTGCAAGGCGAGGAACGCGCCCGTACCTGCGAGCCCTTCGACCAGTCCGCGTGCCGTGACGCCGCGCGCGTCGGCCTGCGAATCGAATGCATAGACCAGCACGTTGGTGTCGAGGGTCGCTTTCAACGGCCGTGGCGCTCGTCTTCGGTCGGCTTGCGGCCGCCCATCGGCCAGCCATCCGTCATCGCCGCGTGCAGGCGTGACCGCGCCGCAATGCGCGATTCCGCTTCACCGGGCCCGGCCGGCACGATCCGCGCCACCGCACGGCCGCGCCGCGTGATGGTCACGCTTGCGCCCGCCTCGACCGCGCCGAGCAAGCGTGAAAACTTCTGGTTTGCCTCGCGGGCACCGATGGATTTCATGCGCGTTATTGTAGTGACGTCACTACATACAATCAAGCAGTCACGAATTTCCATACGCCGGCCGCATCGGCGCGGCGGCGGGCCTGGCCACGGCTTTCCAGCAGGTGCAGGTGGGCGAGTGCTTCGCCCATCGCGAGGCCCATGTTGTGCGGGCCGATCTCGCGGCGGAACAGGATCTTGAAACAGTCGGCGCCGGCAAGGCCCTCGGGCCGCGCCGCGATCTCGGCGCGCAATTTGTCCAGCCGCTCCTCGTGGTGCGCGCGGATGTCGGCGATGCGGCCATGCACGCCGCGATAGGGGAAGCCGTGCGCGGGCAGGATCAGCGCGTCGGGGGGAAGATGCGCGAAGGCGTCGAGGCAGGCGAGATAGTCGGCGAGCGGGTTCGCCATCGGCTCGGCCGGCCACACGCCGATATTGGGCGTGATGCGCGGCAGCAGGATATCGCCGCCGATCAGCACGCCGCGCGACGCCGACCACAGGCACGCATGCTCGGGGCAGTGCCCGCGCCCGATGAGGGGTTGCCAGTCCTCGGTGCCGACGCGCAGCGCCGTATCCGAATGGATACGGCGATAATGCGCGGGAAGGTCCGGCACGCCGCGCCGGTAGATGTTCTCCGGATTCGCGAACGGGCCGATCGCGTCCGCCCCGACGCCGTTGGACGTATAGAACGCGACCTTGTTGGCGACGTCGGCGGGCGAACCCTGCGCGTGGATCGCGCGGGCGGTGTAATACTCGCCCAGCGTCGTCCACAGCTCCACGCCGAAGCGTTCGCACAGCCACGCGGCGAGGCCCATGTGGTCGGGATGGAAATGCGTGCAGATCACGCGGCTGACCGTCTCGTCGCCCAGCGCCGCCAGCCAGTGCGCCTTGGTGTCGTCGCGCGACAGGCCGGTATCGACGATGGCCGTGCCCGCCTCGCCGTCGTCGAGCAGCCACAGGTTTATGTGGTCGGGCGGAAAGGGCAGCGGCATGCGCACCCAGCGCAGGCCCGGCTGGATCTCGAACGGGACGCCGGGTTCCGGCGGGGCCTCGTGCGTGTAGATCACGCTCATTTCCGGCCGACGACCTGCCAGCCGATGTCGCGCCGGCAGAAGCCGCCCGGCCAATCCACCTTGTCCACCGCCGCATAGGCGGCGTCCTGCGCGGCCTTCGCGTCCTTGCCGCGCCCGACGATGCCGAGCACGCGGCCACCATTGGCGAGGATGCGCGCGCCATCGGCCTTGGTGGCCGCATGGAAGACCGTCACGCCCGGCAGCTTCGCCGCCGCGTCGAGCCCGCGGATCTCGGTGCCCTTCTTCGGTTCGCCCGGATAGCCCTCGCCCGCCATGACCACGCACAGCGCCGTGTCGTCGTGCCAGCGCAGCTGGAACCGGTCGAGCCCGCCATCGACCGACGCGATAAGTGCTGGCAGCAGGTCGGACTTGAGGCGCGGGATCAGCACCTGCGTTTCCGGATCGCCGAAGCGCACGTTGAATTCGATCAGCTGCGGGCCGTACTTCCCGATCATCAGGCCGGCATAGAGGACGCCCTTGAACGGGCTTCCCTCCTTCTTCATGCCGGCGAGCGTGGGGCGGATGATCTCGGCCATCACGCGCTCCTGCATGGCGGCGTCGATCAGGGGCGTGGGCGAATAGGCGCCCATGCCGCCGGTGTTGGGGCCGGTATCGCCGTCGCCCACGCGCTTGTGGTCCTGCGCGCCGGCCAGCGGCAGCGCGTGCTCGCCGTCGCACAGCGCGAAGAAGCTTGCTTCGACGCCCTCGAGGAATCCTTCGATGACGAGTTCCGCGCCCGCAGCGCCAAAGCGCCCGTCGAGCATCGAGGCGTCGATGGCGGCGAGCGCCTCGTCCACCGTCATCGCCACGACCACGCCCTTGCCAGCGGCAAGCCCGTCGGTCTTCACGACGATGGGGGCACCCTTCGCGCGCACATAGGCAATCGCCTTGTCGCGGTCGGTGAAGCGCGCATAGCCAGCGGTGGGAACGCCGTGCCGCGCGCAGAAATCCTTGAGGAACCCCTTGGACCCTTCGAGACGCGCCGCCGCCTTGTCGGGCCCGAACGCCTTGATGCCGGCTGCCGCCAGCGCGTCGACGATCCCGGCCGCAAGCGGGTCTTCCGGACCGATGACGGCGAAATCGATCTTCTCGCGCCTGGCGAGTGCCACGATCCCCGCGATGTCCATCGCGGCGACCGGCACGCATTCGGCGTCGGCCGCGATGCCGGCATTGCCGGGTGCGCAGAAAAGCTTGGTGCAGAGCGGCGAAGCCGCGATCGCCCAGCACAGCGCGTGCTCGCGCCCCCCTGACCCGACGACAAGAATTCGCATGCGACTGGCACTCCGTCTATCCAAACTGACCGGCTTGTATCATAAAGGCGGGACGACGCCATGACCGACCCGCGCGGCAACCTGCCGGAATATTCCGTCTCCGAACTGTCCCAGGCCGTCAAGCGCACGGTCGAGGACAATTTCGAGATCGTGCGCGTGCGCGGCGAGATCTCCGGCTTCAAGCGCCACAGCTCGGGCCATCTCTATTTCACGCTGAAGGATGCCGACGCCGCGATCGACGGCGTGTGCTGGCGCGGCGCGGCCGGCAAGCTCGGCATCCGGCCCGAGGACGGGATGGAGGTCGTCGCCACCGGGCGGCTGACGACGTATCCCGGCCGCTCGAAATACCAGATCGTCGTCGAGCGGATGGAACTGGCCGGCCAGGGCGCGCTGCTCAAGCTGATCGAGGACCGCAAGAAGCGCCTCGCGGCCGAAGGCCTGTTCGATGCGGGCCGCAAGCGCAAGCTGCCCTATCTGCCCGACGTCATCGGCGTGATCACCTCGCCCACCGGTGCGGTCATCCGCGACATCCTCCATCGCCTTGCCGACCGCTTCCCGCGCCATGTGCTGGTGTGGCCCGTGGCCGTGCAAGGCGAAGGTGCGGCCGAACAGGTCGCGACCGCCATCCGCGGCTTCAACGCGCTGCTGCCCGGCGGCAAGGTGCCCAGGCCCGACGTGCTGATCGTCGCGCGCGGTGGCGGCAGCCTCGAAGACCTGATGGCCTTCAACGAGGAGATCGTCGTTCGCGCGGCAGCCGAGAGCGGCATCCCGCTCGTCTCCGCCGTCGGCCACGAGACCGACACGACGCTGATCGATTTCGCGTCCGACGTCCGCGCGCCCACGCCCACGGCCGCTGCCGAGATGGTGGTGCCCGTGCGCCAGGAACTGGCGGCGCGCATCGCGCGCGCGGGCGCCACGCTGGAAGCGAGCCTCGAACGCACGCTGGATGAACGGCGCAGCCGCATCGCGGCAGCGGCCCGCGCTTTGGGCGATCCCAAGCGGCTGATCGAGGAACGAGCACAACGCGTGGACGAACGCGGCGAGCGGCTGAAGCTCGCCATCCTCGCCAGCCTCGATGCGCGCAAGCGCCGCACGATCGAACTGGGCGCGCGGCTGCCCGACCCCAAGACTCAGCTTGAGCGCGCGCGCGGCCAGTTGATGCGACTCGGCGGCGCGCTCGCCGCCAACGCAGGCGCGCGGCGTAACGCCCTCGCGCGCGAGACGACGCACCTCGCCGACCTGCTGGCGCGCGCGAAGGCGGGTGCCGTGCGCGGGATCGAGATACGCGGCCAGCGCGTGGCCGCCGTCGACAAGCTGCTCGAAAGCGTTTCCTACAAGAAGGTGCTGGAACGCGGCTTCGCGCTGGTCAGCGACGCCGACGGCAAGCCGATCCAGTCGGCCACCAAGGCGAAGCCGGGTGCAAGCGTGACGCTCACCTTCGCCGACGGCCACACGGGCGCCACCATCGACGGCGAGAAGAAGCCGCGCGAGAAGCCGGCGCCAGCGCCCACCCCCGGCAAGCAGGGCTCGCTGCTGTGAAGCGGATCGCCGTCCTGCTGGCGCTGCTCGCGGTGCCGGTACAGGCGCAGGAGGTGCACTTCGATCGCCAGCTCGTGCAGGGCGGCCTCGTCGTCGGCACGACGCTGCCCGGTGCGCAGGTGGCGCTCGACGGAAAGCCCGTCCGCGTCTCGCCCGACGGGAAATTCGTAATCGGCTTCGCGCGCGACCAGCGGGGTGCGAAGCTGGAAGTCTCCGCGAACGGCGCCGCACGCACGCTCGACCTGAAAGTGGGCGCGCGGAAATTCGACATCCAGCGCATCGATGGCCTGCCGGAAGCGCAGGTGACGCCCGATCCGGCGGCCCTCGCGCGCATCGAGGCGGAGAACGTGAAGCTCGTCGCCGCACGCCGGCGCGACACGCCCGAGGCGCTGTTCGCGCACGGCTTCGACTGGCCGGTGACGGGCCGCATCAGCGGTGTCTACGGCAGCCAGCGCATCCTCAACGGCCAGCCGCGCGCGGCGCATCTGGGCGTGGACGTCGCGCGCCCGACTGGAACGCCGATCCTCGCCGCGGCCGACGCCATCGTTTCGCTTGCCGAGAGCGACCTGTTCTTCACCGGCGGCACGCTGATCCTCGACCACGGGCATGGCCTGTCGTCGGTCTACGCGCATCTCTCGCGCATCGACGTTTCCGTCGGCCAGCGCGTGCGCAAGGGCGAGCCGGTCGCGGCGCTGGGTGCGACCGGCCGCGTGACGGGGCCGCATCTGCACTGGGGCATGACGTGGTTCGACGTGCGGCTCGACCCCGCGCTTGTCGTGCCGCCGATGCCGGCCGACTGATGCAGGGGGGTTTGACTTTCCGACCCGCGACGGCGGCCGACGCGGATCTCTATCGCGACATCACGCGCGCGGCCTATGCCAAGTGGGTCCCGCTCATCGGGCGCGAACCGCTGCCCATGCGCGCCGACCCGCTCAATGCCATCCGCAACCACCGCGTCGAGATCGTGCTGGACGGCACGTTGCCCGTCGCGGTCGTCGAGATGGTGCCGGAGGCCGACTGCCTGCTGGTCGAGAACATTGCCGTGACGCCGGACCGGCAGAAGCGGGGCACGGGCGACGCCATCCTCGCGCGCGTCGAACAGGTGGCGCGTTCGCTTCGCCTGCCCGCCGTGCGGCTCTATACCAACAAGCGCTTCGAGACGAACGTCGCCTGGTATCTGCGGCGCGGCTTCGCGGTGACGCTGGAAGAGGAATTCCCCAGCGGCGGCATCGCCGTCCACATGCGCTGGACGCTGCCGGTGCAGGTCGCCTGAACTGCCCGGACGCCCGGTCAGGGCAGCGGGATCGGGATGGCGTGGGTCAGCGCGATGGCACGGCGGTCGACGCGCAGATGCCCGGGATCCACGCGACGCACGCCCTCGACCTCTCCCGCCAGAGCACACAGCGCGTCGCGCTGGGCGATCGAACTGACGACGCCCGAGAACGAGGCGACCCCTTTCGTGACCGACACCGACACCATCGTGCTGCCGATCCACGGCTCGCGCCCGATACGGCTGCGGATCTCGGCCGCCGCTTGCGCGTCGCTGGCCGCGTGGATCGCGACGCCGGCGCCCGAGGCGCGCACGAAGGCCGCGACGATGTCGGCACGCGAAACGACGCCAACGACCCGCCCCTCGTCCACGATGGGTACGCGCTTTATCCTGTGCTTCTCCATGATCCCGGCGAGCGAAGCGACGCTGGCGTCCGGCGCGGCCACGACGCAGGTCCGCGTCATCACGTCCGAAACCCGTTTGCCGTGCGCGCGCGCGTATTTCCGTGCCAGGTCGACGTCGGTGGACAGGATCTCCAGCCACCAGGAGCTCTTCTTGCGGACACCCAGTTCGGCGCGGTTGACGAGGTCGCCCTCGCTGACGATCCCGAGAAGGCGCTTTTTCGGATCGAGCACCAGCAGCGCGCTGACCTTGCGGTTGAGCATGTATCGGGCAGCCAGCCGGACGCCTGCGCCAGGAGCGATCGAATGAAGCTTCGTGGACATGATGTCGGCTGCGGTCAGCTTCTTGATCGTCATTGCGATCCTCCTGTCGGTTCCGTTCGTTTGTTAGATGGGGGGCGCGAGCCATCCGCGCCAGTGGTGTCCCCGAGATTCCGCGTATCCTTGACGACCCGCACGGCGAGCGAGCCCTTGCGCCCGCGGATATCGGTCGTCTCTTCGGGGAACGCCGACAGGTCGAGCCCGCTTGCCGCCGCCGCGTCGGCCGAGACCAGCAGCTCCGCGCCGAACTGCTTGGTCAGCGCCTCGAGGCGGCTGGCCGTGTTGACCGTGTCGCCGATGGCGGTGAACTGGCGCGCCTGCGCGTAGCCCATTTCGCCGACGATCGCGGGGCCCGTGTGGATGCCGATGCCGATGCGCAAGGGCGCCTTCAGGTCGTGCGCCAGCGCCTCGTTGAGGGCGGCAAGCCGCTCGATCATCGCCTTGGCGCCCGCGATCGCCGCGCGCGTGCCTTCGCGCGGACCGCTCTCCACGCCGAACAGCGCCACGATCCCGTCGCCGACGAACTTGTCGAGCCGCCCGCCCGCCTTCTCGATGGCGGCGCCCATTTCCGCGAAATAGCGGTTGAGCAGGAAGACGACGTCGTAGGGCAGCTTCGATTCCGACAGCGTGGTGAAGCCGCGCAGGTCGGCGAACATCACGGCGATGGTCTTCTCGGCACCGGCGGAATCGCGCTCGCTGCGCCGCGCCGCCTGCGGGCCTGCGTTCGCCGGCAACAGCGGCAGCACGGCGATGTCGCCGGTGGGCCTTGTCTGGCAGGCAAGCCGCACGCCCGGCGGGGCGCCGACGCGCGCGAGCACGGCAAGCTCGGCCGGTTCCGCCGGCGGGACGTGCGCGGCACCGCGCTCGATGCGCACGCGGCAGGTCGAGCAGCGCCCGCGCCCGCCGCACACGGCCGCATGCGGCACGCGGCCCGCACGGCTCACGTCGAGGATCGTGGCGCCCAGCGGCTGCACGACGACCTGCCCGTCGGGATACGCGACCGCGAAGCGGCCCGCGCGGTGCTCGGCCCAGTCGCGCACGCCGCGGGCGGCAAAGGCCGCGGCGACCGACAGCGCCCAGAACGCCTGGATGCCGATCTTGACCGATTCCAGCAGCGCCGCGCCCGCGGCATCCGGCATCCGGTAGTTCGTCGCCATCGCCGCGCGCCATGCTTCGTCCGCATAGAGGGATGCCGCCTCGCGCGCCCCGGCGAGATAGCCGCCCAGCGCCGCCACGACCAGCGCCACCGCGAGCCCGAACAGCATGAGCCGCACGCGCGGATAGAAGGGCTTCAGACGCAGCCAGTAATGCAGGCCGATGCAGCCATGCGTCCACACAAGCACGAGGCCCGAAAGGATCATCGCGCCGCCCAGCGGGTCGAACCTCGTGCCGATCAGGACGACGAGCGTGTGGAAGGGCGTCGTATCGAGCAGGGCGGGCCCCAGGCGCGCAGGCACCACGTGCGATGCCATCAGCGGGATGACCAGCAGGCCGGCGGCGAGCTGCAGCGCCTCGCCGCGCGACATCGCACGAAGGTCGCGGCGCGAATAGATCGCGTAGAGGGCGAGCGCGAAATGCACGGCGAGCGCGCCGTAGAGCACGAGCTGCACGGGCGGCAGGCGCACGAACGCGAACATCACATCGGCATAGCGTTCGGCCGCCGCCAGCGAGACCGCCATCGTCGCGTGGTTCGCCAGATGGAAGCTGACATACGCGAACAGCACGAGCCCGCTCGCCAGACGCAGCTGGCGGACGGTCAGTTTCACTGCGCCGCCTCCGCTTCGAGGCGCGTGCTCGCCGTCTCGATCCGCTGCTCGAGTTCGCGCATGAAGGCGCCCCGCGCCATGCCCGGCGGGATCGGGTCGAGCACCTCGACCACGATGGTGCCCGGCCGCTTGGCGAAACTGCGCCGCCCCCAGAACATGCCCGAATTGAGCGCGACCGGAACGCATTGCACGCCGAGCTTGCCGTACATCGCGACGATGCCGGGGTGATAGGGCCAGTCGGCGGTGGAAGCGCCCGCGGGAACGCGCGTGCCTTGCGGGAAGATGACGATCTGCTGCCCGCGCGCCAGCGCCGCCGCGGCCTTGCCCAGCAGCTTCTTCAGCGCCGAGGCGCCGCCCTTGCGGTCGACCGGGATGTTGCCCTGCTTGTAGGCGAGCCATCCGTAGAACGGGACGAACAGCAGCTCCTTCTTCATCACGTAGGCGGGATCGGGGCTCAGCGTGTGGAAGATCATCGTGTCCCACGCCGACTGGTGCTTGCACGCGATGAGGCCGGGCTGGCGCAGCAGCTCGACGCGCCCGCGCAGTTCGTGCCGCAGGCCGCAGATCGCGCTGAGGCCCCAGCTGAGCCCCCGCATCCACACCTTGCCGACCAGGCACGACCAGTGGCGCGGCATGATGTAGGTGGGCAGCGAGACGAGCAGCATGAACGCCGTCAGGCCGAAGAACCAGATGTTGAACACGAGCGAGCGCACGAACGTCACGGCAGATCCCCCGAAGCGCCGGAAGGCTCGGCGCTGTTGATCGGCGCGTAGGGCCGCACCAGGGCCACAAGATATTTGTGATACTCCGCCTGGACCAGCGCATAAGTGCCCGGCCAGCGCCACCAGGCATCGATTCGGAACGTGTCGGGGAAGACCGGATGGGCCACGATCGCGGTCCCCGGCATCGCGCGACGGAATTCCAGCAGCGAACGGCGCATGTGGTAGTTGGCGGTGACGAGGCGCAGGCTCGCGAACTTCTCGCGCTCCATCCACGCGGCCGTCTCGAGCGCGTTGCCCAGCGTCGAATCGGCCGCGTAGCCGAGCTCGACGCAGCATTCGACCGACTCGGGCTCCTGCCTTGCGACGCGCAGCAGCTCCTGCACGTCCACGCCGCGATAGACGCCCGACACCAGCAGCTTGCGGCCCCTACCTTCCGCGAGCAGCCGCAGCCCCTCGCGCAGGCGCAGCGGCCCGCCGGTCAGCACGACGATGGCGTCGGTCGCCTGCGCCTCGTCGGCCACCGCGCGCGGGATCGTCTGCGCGAACCAGGCGAGGCCGCTGAAATAGAGCGCCACGCATCCCGCGAGCGCCAGCGCCACCCACGCGACCTGGCGGCGCTTCAAGCGCTTCTCCCCGCGAGCAGCGCTTCGACCGCGTCGGCGAACGTCTCGTGGACCGCGACGGGCAGCGTCTCGGGCGGCAGGCCGGCGGCCAGCGTGCGCTTGCCGTGGCCCGTGCGCACCAGATGGCGCGGGCAGCCGATGGCCGCGGCCGCCTGCATGTCGGTGACGTTGTCGCCCACGAACGGCGTCTCGCGCGCGGACGCGCCGAAGCGCTGCAGCGCGTCGGTCAGCATGCCGGGTGCGGGCTTGCGGCAGCGCGACGGGCGGCCGGGCGCGTCGGGGCAGTGGAAGATCGCGTCGAGCCGCCCGCCCTCGCGCGCGAGTTCGTCGCGCAGCTTCGCGTGGATGCGATCCAGCATCGCCTCGTCGAACATGCCGCGCCCGATGGGCGACTGGTTCGTGCACACGGCGACAAGGATGCCGGCCGCGTTGAGCCGCGCCAACGCGGCCCCCGCCCCTGGCAGCAGCACGAGCTCGCCGGGGTTCTTCACGTAGTCGGCGCGGTCGACATTGAGCACGCCGTCGCGGTCGATCAGGACGAGCTTCATGGCAAGGCCGTTCTACAGGATACGCCCGAGGTTGCGCATCACCGTTACATAGGCGGCCACTGCCGCGACCGCCGTGGCGGCGAGCGGGACGAGGGCGAGCGCGATCCAGTCCACCGCCGTCAGGGCCGGCAGCGGGAAGGCAAGCGTGGCGGCGGCACTTGCGATGGAGTGCGCGAGCGCCAGCACGGCCGCCCCGCCCAGCGCGCCGGTCGCAGCACCCACGAAGGCAAGGCGCATCGCGGCGCTGGCGAACTGGACGGCGATGTAGCCGTCTTCCGCGCCCACGAGATGCAGCAGGTCGACCGCCTCGCGATGCATGGCGAGGCCCGCGCGCGTGGCGAAAGCGACGCAGCTTGCCGCCGCGAGCCCGACCGCGACGACGACGATGGACGCGACGATGAGCGCCGCGCGCGCAAGCGCCAGGAACCCGCCGAGCCAGCGCGCGTGATCGTCGACCTGCGTGCCGGGCGTGAGTGCCGCAAGGCGCGCTTCGAGCGCGCGCACGTCGACGAACGCGCCGTCGCGCAGCTTCACGTCGATGAGTGCCGGGATCGGCAGTTGCGCCACGTTCGCCGCCCCCAGCCACGGGGCCAGCAGCGCTTCGGACTTGCTCCGCTCGATGGGCTCGACGCGCGCGATCGCCGCTTCGGCGCGAAGCGCGCGCAGGACGGGCGCGGAATCGGCGCCTGCCGGCAGTTCCACCGTCAGCGTGCCCTGGAAGCTCGCCTGCCAGCGCGCCGCCGTGCCTGCGAGCGCCAGCGCCAGTCCCAGCGCCAGCGTCGCGAGGAACGCGAGCGCGCCGACCACGGCCGCGATCCAGCGCCGTTCGCGGTCGCGTTCGAGGGCGAGTTCCCCGCCGAGGCCGAGGCGCAGGCCCATCACGCGGCCTTCGCGTGCCGGGAGAGCGTCCCGTCGTCGAGGCGCAGCTCGGGATGGCGGGATTCGCGAACGAGCTGCAGGTTGTGCGTGGCGATGACGATGGTGGTGCCGAGCCGGTTCAGCTCCTCGAACAGGCGCATCAGGCGGATGGCGATGCGGTCGTCGACGTTGCCGGTGGGCTCGTCCGCGATCAGCAGCTGCGGGCGGCCGATGATCGCGCGCGCGATGGCCACGCGCTGCTTCTGCCCGCCCGACAGCGTGGGCGGCAGTGCCGCCAGATGCTCGCCGAGCCCCACCCAGGCGAGCAGTTCGGCCGCATGCTCGCGCACCTGGCGTTCGTCGGTGCCCTGCACGCGCAGCGGCAGCGCCACGTTGTCGACCACCGAGAGATGGTCGAGCAGGCGGAAATCCTGGAAGACCGTGCCGATCCGCCGGCGCAAGCCGGGCAGTTCGGCCCGCCCGACGCGGCTGACGTCGCGCCCGAACAGGTGGACCGTGCCGCGCGAGGGGACGCGCGCCAGATAGAGGAGCGACAGCAGCGAGGATTTGCCCGCACCCGACGCCCCGGTCAGGAAATGGAAGCTGCCAGGGGCAAGCTCGAACGTGACGTCGCGCAGGACTTCCGGCCCGAGGCCGTACCGCAATCCCACCTGCTGGAAAATGACCATTTCGAACGTCCCCGAGCGCTGCCGGGATGGTCGCACGCGCCCGACGGCACCCGCAAGCTTGCCCCCGTGCGCCGCGCCGACCTATAAAAGCATTTGGCGTCCACAACTTCGTCCAACAGAGCCGCTCGCAACCGGACCATGATCCTCGCTTGCCCAAATTGCGCCACGCGCTTCCGCGTGCCCGACGAAGCGCTGGGCGATGCGGGGCGCAGCGTGCGTTGCGGCTCGTGCGGCAACAGCTGGGTCCAGCGTCCGCGCCAGGCGATCCTCGAGATCAATCCGCGCTTCCCGAAAACCGCCAAGCGCATGCGCGCAGGTGCCGACGACGGCATGGAGATGCCGGCCGCACCGCGCGGCCGCATGGCCGAGCCGGAATACGTACCGCCACCCCCGCCTCCACCGCCGCCACCACCCCCACCCCCGCCCCGGCCGCGCCCGCCGATGCCGGCACCGGAGCCTGAGCCGGAAGCGGAAGCGCCCACGAAAAGCTTTGCCGAATCGATGCAGGCGGCGCTCGCGGCCGCTGACGAGGCGGTGCCCGAACGGCCGATGGGCGACAAGCCGATGGCCGGCGAATCCGGCCCGCGCCGTTCGATCGCCGCCGTCGTCGGCTGGCTGCTCTTCGTGCTGACCGTTTCGGCGATCGGCGTCGCGGTCTTCGCGCAGGGCGAGATCATGGCGCGCTTCCCCGAGACGCGCGCGATCTACCAGGCGCTGCATTTCCCGATCCCGCAGCCCGGCGAAGGACTGGAAGTCGTCGAGCCCACGCCCGCGCGCATCGTCGTCGACGGCACGCCGACGCTCCAGATCAGCGGGAAGATCCGCAACACGAGCGGCACGGCACGCCCGGTGCCGGGGCTGCGCGCGTCCTTGCGCGACGGCGAAGGCAAGGAAGTCGCGGGCTGGGAATTCCAGGCCGAGGAGAAGCACCTGGAGCCGGGCGCCGAATCGGCATTCCGCACGACGCTCGCCAACCCGCCCGCGGGTGCAAGCCAGATGCAGATCCTGTTCCGCGACGCGGACTGACCCCGCTCAGGTCCGCGCGGTCGCGGGCGCCCCTGCTTTTGCAACCGTCCGCAGGAATTTCTGCGCCGCCGGGGAATCCCACGCAGCCGCCCCTTCGAGCCGGCCCACCTCGCGCCCCGCGCCGTCGATGACGATCGTCGTCGGCAGGCCGCGGACCGCGAAGGCGCGCATCGATGCGCCGACCGGATCGAGATAGACCGGCATGTGCCTGAGGTCGTGCGCGGCGAAGAACGGCGCCACCTGGCGCAGGCCGCCGCGATCGACCGAGATCGCGACGACCTCGATCCTCTCGCCCGATACGGCCGCGTGCAGCCGGTCGAGGGCGGGCATTTCCTCCACGCAAGGCGCGCACCATGTCGCCCAGAAATTGACCGCAAGCACCCGGCCGCGGAAATCGGCGAGCGTGAGGTCGCGCCCGTCGGCATTGCGGAAGGCGATCTCGGGTGCCGGAGCCGGTTCGGGCAAGCGCTTGAACGGGCCCAACGCGCCGCGGAATTCCGGGCTCTGGGCAGCCGCACCGCCCCCGAAAATCCTTGATCCGCCCGCGCCAAGCGCTAGGGTCGCGCCCGCGCCGAGCGCAAGAAAGTTGCGCCTTTTCGCATCCATAGCCGCAATATAGGTCGCCATGGCCCGCCGAACCAAGTCCGCCCGCCCGAAAAACGCCGCCGCCCCCGCCAATCCGATGTGGGGCGGGCGCTTCGGCGTCGCGCCGGACGCGATCATGCAGAAGATCAACGCGTCGATCGACGTCGACAGGCGCCTCTATGCCGAGGACATCGCCGGATCGACCGCGCATGCGCGCATGCTCGCGCGCCAGAAGATCCTGTCGCCGCGCGACGTCGCCGCGATCGTCAAGGGGCTCGACGCCGTGCGCCGCGAGATCGAGAGCGGCAAGTTCGTCTTCCGCGCCGAACTCGAAGACATCCACATGAACGTCGAATCGCGGCTGGCCGAACTGATCGGCGAGCCCGCCAAGCGCCTGCACGTCGCGCGCTCGCGCAACGACCAGGTGGCGCTCGACTTCAAGCTCTGGGTCCGCGGGGCGTGCGACCGCGCGGACGCGGCCTTGCGCGAATTCCAGCGTGCACTCATCGACAAGGCGTCGAAGCACGCGGGCACCGTGATGCCGGGCTTCACGCACCTGCAGCCCGCCCAGCCCGTGACGTTCGGCCATCACCTGATGGCCTATGTCGAGATGGCCGGGCGCGACCGCGCGCGCTTCGCCGACGCGAGGAAGCGCCTCAACGAATGCCCGCTCGGGGCGGCGGCGCTTGCCGGCACCTCGTTCCCGATCGACCGGCACTTCACCGCATCGGCGCTGGGCTTCGCCGAACCCACCGCCAACTCGCTCGACAGCGTATCGGACCGCGACTTCGCGCTCGAATTCATCTCCGCCGCCGCCATCGCGGCGATCCATCTTTCGCGCCTCGCCGAGGAACTCGTGCTGTGGACCGGCCCGCAGTTCGGCTTCGTGCGCCTGTCCGACGCGTGGACGACCGGCTCCTCGATCATGCCGCAGAAGCGCAACCCCGATGCCGCCGAACTCGTGCGCGCGACGACCGGGCGCATGTTCGGCTCGCTGATCGGCCTCGCCACGGTGATGAAGGGGCTCCCCCTCGCCTATTCCAAGGACATGCAGGAAGACAAGGCGCGCACCTTCGCCGCCGCCGACGCGCTGATGCTGGCGGTCGCCGCGATGACCGGCATGATCGACGACCTCGCCGCCGACGAGGCGCGCATGGAAGCGGCGGCGGGTGCCGGCTTCACCACCGCGACCGACCTTGCCGACTGGCTGGTGCGCGAGCTTTCGATGCCCTTCCGCGAGGCGCACCATGTGACGGGGCGCATCGTGCGGCGCGCGGAGGAACTGGGCGTGGACATCTCGGACGTGCCGCTTGCCGACATGCGGGCGATCGAATCGCGCATCGACAAGTCGGTGTTCGCGGTGCTGGGCGTGCGCAATTCCGTCGCCAGCCGCACCAGCTTCGGCGGTACGGCGCCCGCCAACGTGCGCCGCGCGGCGCTCGCCGCCCGCAAGAAGTATCTCTAGGAGAGTCCGGGAATGCCGATGCGCAAGTTCATCCTGTTCGCCCTGGTCGTGGCGCTCGCCGCACCGCTGGCGGCGTGCGGCCGCAAGGGCCCGCCCGAAGCGCCGGCGGGCGCGGACGAGAAATATCCGCGCGGTTACCCCGCCGGCGCGACGCCGCCGCAGCAATGACGAAGGGTCCGATGAATCAGGGTTTCCACCGCCGCAATGGCGCCCTTCACTGCGACGGCGTCCCGCTTGCCCGCCTCGCGCGCGAATTCGGCACGCCCGCCTGGGTCTACAGCCAGTCGGTGCTGGAGGCGCGCTACCGCCTGTTCGCCGACGCCACCGCCGATCTCGATCCGACCATCTGCTACGCGCTTAAGGCCAACTCGAACCAGGCGGTGATCGCGACCTTCGCGCGGCTTGGTGCGGGCGCCGACATCGTCTCGGCCGGCGAACTCGCGCGCGCGCGCGCGGCCGGCGTGCCGGCGAAGAAGATCGTCTTCGCGGGCGTGGGCAAGAAGGCCGAGGAGATGGCCATCGCCCTCGATGCCGGCATCTTTCAGTTCAACGTCGAATCCGGGCCCGAGCTCGACCGGCTCGCCGCCGTCGCGCGTTCGCGCGGGCTCACCGCGTCGGTCGCGATCCGCGTCAATCCCGACGTCGACGCCAAGACCCACCGCAAGATCACGACCGGCAGAAGCGAGAACAAGTTCGGCGTCGAGCTGGCGCAGGCGCGCGAGCTGGCGCTGCGCGCGCGCAAGCTGAAGGGCGTGCGCATCGAGGCGCTGTCCACGCATATCGGCAGCCAGATCACGGACGTGACGCCCTATCGCAAGGCCTTCCGGCGCGTGGCCGACCTCGCCCTCGACCTGCGCGAACAGGGCGTGCCGATGCGCCGCCTCGATTTCGGCGGCGGGCTCGGCGTCGTCTACCGCAACGAAACGCCGCCCGACCTCAAGGCCTATGCCGCGGCCGTGCGCGCGGCACTGAAGGGCACGGGCTTCGGCCTCGTGCTCGAACCCGGGCGCTGGCTCGTGGCGGATGCGGGCGTGCTGCTTGCGCGCGTCGAGTTCGTCAAGGAAGGAACGGCCAAGCGTTTCGCCATCGTCGATGCCGCGATGAACGACCTGATCCGCCCCACGCTCTACGAAGCCTGGATGCCCATCGAGCCGGTCGCCGCGCCGCGGCGCGGAGCCAAGCGCCTCTACGACGTGGTCGGGCCGGTGTGCGAATCGGGCGACTATCTGGCGCTGGGCCGGTCGCTTCCCGCCCTTGCCGAGGGCGACATCGTCGCCATCCGGCAGGCCGGGGCCTACGGCGCGGTCATGTCGTCGACCTATAATGCCCGCCCGCTGGCCCCGGAATTGCTGGTGAAAGGCAACAGGATCGCCGTGATCCGGGCCCGCCAGTCGGTCAAGGCACTGATCGCCCTCGACAGCCTGGCGCCCTGGCAGGGCGGCAAATAGTTAAGGCACGGGCCGCCGGCCGCGTTACACTGGCGGGACTGGTTTACCGTCTGCCGGGGTGAGGATGACCGAGGCGTCGCCGGACCACCGCACGAACCTGCCGCCGGCCGCCGGGCCGGCGCTGGGCCGCCGCCTCTGGCTCGCGCGCTTCGCGATCGGCTGGGAGCGGGTCTGGCCCGCGATCTGGCCCGCACTGACGGTCGCCGGCCTCTTCAGCATCGTCGCACTTCTCGACCTTCTCCCGCGCCTGCATTTCGCCTTGCATGCGGCGGCGCTTGCGCTGTTCGCGGGCGCGCTCGGCTTCGCGATCTGGAAGATCCGCCATGTGTTCGCGCTTCCCGGCCACGCCGAAGGCCGCCGCCGTCTCGAGATCGCCAGCGGCTTCGCACATCGCCCGCTGGCCGCGCTCGAGGACGAGATGGTCGCCGGCGGCGCCGATCCCGCCACGCGCGCCCTGTGGGAAACGCATCGCCGCCGCCTGATCGCGCGTCTCGCGCAAGTGCGCGTCGGCCCGCCGCGCCCCGGCATGCCGGGGCGCGATCCGCGCGCCTTCCGCGCCCTGCTGGTGCTCGGCCTTGCCGTCGCGTTCGGCGTGGGCGGCGAACGCGCGGGACGCAATTTCGCGCGCGCCTTCGTGCCGGGCGTCGATACGGTCGCGGCCCTGCCCGGCACGCTCGATCTCTGGATCACGCCGCCCGCCTATACCGGCCTGCCGCCGGTGCTGCCGCACGCCGACCTCGCGACCGTCGCCGTTCCCGTCGGCAGCCAGCTGATCGCGCAGGTCTCCGGCGGTTCCGGCCCGCCGCGCCTCACGCTCGACGGCAAGCCGATCCCCTTCGCGCCCGTCGATCTCGCCGCCGCACCAGCGCCGAGCGTTCCGGGTGCGGCACCGGCCCCGAGGCTGCAGAGCTGGCGCGTGGCAAGCGAACTCGTGACCGGCACGCGCCTGACGGTCGAGCAGGGCGAACGTTCGCTGGGTTCGTGGAACCTCACGCTGATCCCCGACGCGGCGCCGACGGTCGAGTTCGCCCAGTCGCCGCTGGCGAGCCAGCGCGCCACGCTGCGTCTCGAGTACCGCGCGAAGGACGATTACGGCCTCGCCGGGATCGTCGCGGAGATCCGCCGTGACGCGCCCGAGGACAAGACGGGTGCGGGCCTTCCCATCGATCTCGCGATGCCGCTGAGCGCGCCGCGCGCGAAGGAATCGAGTGCCGCGAACTTCTTCGACCTGACGGCACACCCCTGGGCCGGGCTGCCGGTGACGGTGACGCTGCGCGCGACCGACGTGGCCGGCCAGACCGGCGTTTCCGAAACGGTGCGCGTGACGCTGCCCGAGCGCGTGTTCCAGCATCCGGTGGCGCGCGCACTGGTCGAGCAGCGCAAGCTGCTGATCGCAGAGTCCGCGCCGCGCAACGTCGTCTCGCGCGCGCTTGCGGCGATCGCGTCGAACCCGACGCAGTTCGCCGACGATCCCGTCGTGCTGCTGGCCCTGCGCGTGAGTTCGCTGCGCCTGCTGCGCTCGAGCGAACCCACCGTCATCGAGGACATGCAGGGCCTGCTGTGGGACACGGCGCTCCGCATCGAGGACGGACGCCTTTCCGCCGCCGAACGCGAGCTGCGCGCGCTCCAGCAGAAGCTGCAGGACGCGCTCGCCAACAACGCGCCGAATTCCGAGATCGAGAAACTGATGGCCGAGCTGCAGCAGGCCATCGACAAGTACCTGCAGTCGCTCGTCGAGCAGGCGCTGCGCAATCCCGAGAGCCAGCGCCCGTCCCCGCAGGACCGCAACGCGCAGCGCATGGACCGCAACGACCTGCAGAAGCTGCTCGACCAGGCCCGCCAGCTCGCCCGCACGGGGGCGCGCGAGGCGGCGAAGGACCTGCTCGCGCGCCTGCAGGAGATGCTCGAGAACCTGCGTACCGCGCAGATCCAGCGCGGCGAGCGCCAGCAGGGCCAGCCCGGCGACGGGCAGGCACAGGAAATGATGAAGAGCCTGCAGGAGATGATGCAGCGCCAGCAGGGCCTGATCGACCGCACCTTCCGCAAGTCGCAGCAGAACAGGCCCGGCCAGTTCCGCCCCGGCCAGCAGGGGCAGCAGGGCCAGCGCGGGCAACAGGGCCAGCAGGGCCAGCAGGGCCAAGGACAGGGCGAAGGCGAGGGCGAAGGCGACGACGCGGGCGAGCAGCAGTCGCTCGCCGACGCGCTCGGCGAGATGATGCGCCAGCTCGAGGAGATGATGGGCGAAGGCGGCGTGCCGCAGGGCTTCGGCCGCTCGCAGCGTTCGATGGGCGAATCGGGCGACCAGCTGCGCCGGGGCGCACCGGGCCGAGCACTCCGCCCGCAGATGGACGCGCTCGACCAGCTGCGCAACGGTGCACGCGAGGCGATGCGCCAGATGATGCAGCGCTTCGGCCAGGCGCAGGGCGAAGGCATGGGCGACGAGGCCTTCAACGGCGAGCAGCAGCCCGACCAGCGCGACCCGCTCGGCCGCAATCCCGAAGGCGACGGCACGTCGCTGTCCGACGCCTTCCAGCGCATCCCCGGCATCGGCGAAGGCCAGCTCCTGCGCTCGCAGGAAATCCTCGACGAACTGATCCGGCGCCTGGGCGAACGCAGCCGCCCCGCGACCGAGCGCGACTATCTCGAACGGCTGCTGAAGCGGTTCTGAAGTTTCTCGGCCGTCATGCGCGGGCATGACGGGTAAAAACAGAGTCTAGTAAATCAGCTCGTCATCCCCGCCCGTCCGGCCGATGGTGATCTCGTTGCGCGCGGCGAGGTCCTTGGCGAGTTCGACGATGGCGTGCTGGGCGTCGGAGACTTCCTTCACGCGCACGGGGCCGAGCTGTTCCATGTCGTCGCGCATCAGGCGGCCCGCGCGTTCCGACATGTTGGAGAGGAACAGGTCGCGCACCACGTCGGGTGCACCCTTGAGTGCAAGCGCGAGCCTGCCCTTGTCGACCGCGCGCAGCAGCGTCTGCACGCCGGCGGGATCGAGGCGCTGCAGGTCCTCGAACTTGAACATGCTCTCGCGCACCTTCTGGGCCGCTTCGGGATTGCGGTCTTCCAGCGCCGCGAGGAAGCGCTTCTCGGATGCGGCGTCGAACTCGTTGAAGATCTCGGCGATCGATTCGTGCCTGTCCTTGCGCGGCGTCTTGGCGACGTTGGACATGAACTCGTTGCGCAGGATCGTCTCGACCTCGTCGAGTACTTCCTTGGGCACGGTCTCGAGGCGCAGCATGCGCGTGATGACTTCCATCGCGAAGCCGTCGGGAAGCTGGGCCAGCACCTTGGCGGCGTGCGCGGGCGTCACCTTGGCGAGCACCACGGCGGCCGTCTGCGGGTATTCGTTCTTGAGGTAGCTCGCGAGCATCTGCTCGGGCACGAAGCCGAGCTTGTCCCAGATCGTCCGGCCGCGGGGGCCGCGGATGTCGTCGAGGATGCCGTCGGCGCGCTTGCCCAGCACCTTGCCGAGGAAGCGCTCGGTGCCTTCCATCGTGCCGGCGAGCGAGCTCGACTGGCCCATCTGCTCGGCGAACTCGACGATCAGCTGCTCGATGACGTTGGCGTTGACCGTGCCGAGGCCGGCCATGACGAGGGAGAGCTCCTTGATCTCCTCGTCGTCCATCATCGCGAAGACCTTGGACGCGCTCTCCTCGCCGACCGCGAGAAGGAGGATCGCCGCCTTCTCCGAGCCGGTCAGCTGCCTGTAGTCATCGAGGTGTCTTGGAGCCGCCATCGATTCGATTCTATGCTGATTTGCCCGCAGCGCGAAGTGCACGCGGGCCTGCCGGCCGGGGCATCGGTTGCCCCTTCCGGGAATCTGTGACATTTTCGTTACATCCCAATCCGCTTTCCTTTTCGGAGGACCTGAAAATCGGCGCGACTTCCGTCCTGATCCACCTTGTCGGTGGTGTCGCTCTCCTTCTCTGGGGCCTGCGCCTGGTGCGCACCGGCGTCATGCGCGCGTTCGGCGGCGACCTGCGCGCGGCCATCGGCGCGGCGCTCGGCAACCGCTTCATGGCGTTCGGCTGCGGGCTCGGCGTGACGGCGCTGCTGCAGAGCTCGACCGCGACCGCGCTGATGACGGCCTCGTTCGCTGCGCGCGGGTTCGTGGGCACGTCGATGGCGCTGGCGGTGATGCTCGGCGCCGACGTCGGCACCTCGCTCGTCGCCCAGCTCGTCTCGTTCAATCTCGGCATCCTGTCGCCGGTCCTGATCACGGTCGGCGTCTTCCTGTTCTCTTCCACGCTCGCCACGCGCTGGCGCGATCTCGGGCGCGCGGGCGTCGGCCTCGGCATGATGCTGCTGGCCCTCAAGCTCATCGTCGCGGCCACGCTCCCGCTGCGCGATTCGGTCGTCATGCACGAGGTGCTCGCCTCGCTCGCCGACGAGCGCGTGCTCGTGGTGCTGCTCGCCGCGTGCCTCACCTGGCTCGTCCATTCCAGCCTCGCGATGGTGCTGCTGGCGGTCTCGCTCGCCGATACGGGCCTGCTGCCGGTCCCGCTGGCGCTTACGGTCGTGCTCGGCGCCAATCTCGGCGGCGCGCTGCCGTCGCTCATCGCGAC
Source organism: Tagaea sp. (assembly GCA_044224405.1). Lineage (GTDB taxonomy): Bacteria > Pseudomonadota > Alphaproteobacteria > CACIAM-22H2 > CACIAM-22H2 > Tagaea. The sequence continues at coordinate 24,287 of JBGAKN010000016.1, forward strand.
CTGGGCGGCGGACGCCGGTGCGCGCCGCGTGACGATCGGCAACGCGGTCTTCCGCGTCCTCGGCGTGCTTGCGGCACTGCCGCTGCTGGGCTTCGCGATCACGTACCTGCCCGCGATCGAGCCCGAGGTGGGCCGCCAGATCGCCAATTTCCACACCGGCTTCAACCTGATGCTGGCGGTGGTCTTCCTGCCGCTGGTGGCGCTCGCGGGCGCCATCCTCGACAAGCTCGTCGTCGCGCGCGAAAGCCCGGCGAACCCGGCGGTCGCGCGCTATCTCGACGAATCCGCGCTGGAAACGCCGCACCTGGCGCTGACGGCCGCCGCGCGCGAGACGCTGCGCATGGGCGACACGCTGGAATCGATGCTGCGCGACTGCATCACCGTCTTCAAGACCGACGACCGCAAGCTCGCGGGCGAGATCATCAAGCGCGACGACGTCGTCGACCGGCTGTGCGAGGACGTGAAGCACTATCTGCTGCGCATCCAGCCCGACCTGATGGACGAGAAGGACAGCGCGCGCTCGATGGAGATCCTGCAGTTCGCGACCAATCTCGAGCACGCGGGCGACATCGTCGAGAAGAACCTGATCGAGCTGGCGATCAAGAAGATGAAGAACCGCCTGCGCTTCTCCGACGAAGGCATGGCCGAGATCGAATCGCTGCACGTGGCGCTGCTCGACACGCTGCGCCTGTCGCTGGCGGTGTTCATGCAGGGCGACGCCAAGATGGCCCGCCAGATGATCGCCGAGAAGGTCGAGTTCCGCGAGCGCGAGCGGCGCGCCGCCGACATGCACATCGCGCGGCTGCGCGGGCGCAACCCCGACACGATCGAGACCAGCTCGCTGCACATGGACGTGCTGCGGGACCTCAAGCGCATCCACTCCCACCTCGTGTCGGTCGCCTATCCGCTGCTGGAAGCGACGGGCGACCTGCGCAAGAGCCGCCTCGCGCCCGAGGCCGAGAAGCCGGCGCGCAAGCTTCAGCCGGCCGGCAAGCCCGCCGAAGGCACGTCCTGAGCGATCAATTCAGATAAATTTCCTAAAGTTGCCGACATACTATTGTTGTGATTTGATCTTTTCCGGCTGATGCCGGAAGGCACTGCCCCAGCGGGGGCTAAATGAAAAACCGATCGCTTTCGACGCGGATCGTCATCTTCGTTGCATTGCTTTGTATGCTGACCGGCGCGCTTGTGGCCGCACTGTCGGCCGTCGGCACCTATCGCCGGGTGCGGGCGGATGTCGAGCGCAACGTCGAAGACATCCGCAACGCGGTCGCCACCGGAATCCGCACGAACCTTGCCGACAGCGCCGCGGCACTGCGCATCGCAACCCTCAATCCCGCGCTACGCACCCAATTCGCGGATCTCTCGGCGGCCTTCTCCCGCGTCTCCGCTGAAGACAGGCGCCGGATCGTCTCGGGATATTCGGGCGACGCCTCCGGCCCGATCGAACTGCGCGCGGCCACCGAAAGCGCCGGCACCGATACGGCCTATGACTCGTTCCACACGGCCTACCACCGCGACTGGTTGCGCTGGACGCAGGAAACCGGCGCACCGGACCTGCTGTTCGTCGATCGGGCCGGCAACGTCTTCTATTCGGTGCGCAAACGATCCGATTTCGGCGTCAACCTGCTGACCGACCTGCCGGGCAGCCTTGCCGCACGGGCCTTCGTCGGCGCGATGGCCTCGAACCCGCCCTATCAGCCGGCGTTCTCGGATGTCGGGACCTACTCGCCAAACGGCCGCGATCCCGCGGCGATCCTCGCCCTTCCCGTCAATGACGGCGCGGGCCGGGCTCTCGGCGCGGCGCTGATGCTGGTGCCCGACGCGAATTTCGTATCGGTCGTGCGCGCCGCGCCCCCGCTGGGCGATACGGGCGAGGTGCTGATCGTCGGCGAGGACGCGGTCGTGCGCAACGAGCCCCGTTTCGCGCCCGGATCGGCGCTATCCGCGCGCATCGGCTCGGAAGGCGTGCGCCGGGCGATCGGCGGGGAGTCCGGCGTCATCCAGTATGTCGACTACGGCGGGACCGACGTGATCTCCGCCGTCATGCCGCTCGATCTCTACGGCGTTCGCTGGGCCATCGTGGCGAAAACCGGCCGGGCCGAGATCGACCAGCGCATCTACGCCGCGATGGCGGTCAATTTCGTCGGCGCGCTGCTTGTCAGCATCGCCATTGCCGTCATCGCCTCGCTCTTCGCGCGCGGCATCGGCTCGTCGCTTGCCACGCTGACCGAAACGCTGGCGCGCCTCACCTCGGGCCAGCACGCGATGGACGTGCCGTTCACCGAACGCACGGACGAGATCGGCCGGCTCGCGCAAGGCATGGTCGCGTTCCGCGAGGCCCTGATCGAAACCGACCGCCTGACCGAAAAACTGAGGGAAGGCGAAGCGCGCCTTGTCGAACTGCTGGACAGCGGGCCGGCCGGCGCGGTGGTCGCCAGACTTGACGGCCGGTCGGTGATGTTTGCAAGCGAACGTGCCGCAGCGCTTCTCGGCAGCGCCAAGCGCGATCTTGTCGGCAGCACGCTTTCACTGAAAATCGCCGATGGCGGCGCCGATGCCGTCGACGAGATATTCGAAACGCTCCGCCGCCAGTCGGTCGTGACCGCGACGGAATTCCGCATCGACCTTGGCGCAGGAACCCCGCCGATCTTCCGGGTATCGGCCGAGCGCATCGAGTTCCAGGGCGAAGCGAGCGCGCTGCTCTGGATCCTCGACGTGACGGAGCTGCGGGCGTCGGAAGAAACCGCGCGGCGCGAGCGCCAGCGCACGGAGGCCCTGCTCGACGGCACGCCGGACGCGATGCTGATCGTCGACAAGGCCGGCCGCATCGGGTTCGTCAACCGGCAGGGCGAGGCGCTGTTTGCCTACAAGCGCGAGGAGCTGGTCGGCAAGCCGGTCGAGGTGCTGATCCCGTCGAAGCTCCAAGGCAAGCATGTCGGCCTGCGCAGCGGTTTTTCCGAAAACCCGAGCGCGCGCACGATGGGCGCCGGCCGCGAGCTGCTGGCGATCGATGCGAAGGGTCGCGAATTCCCGGTCGAGATCAGCATCAACCCGATCCCGGGCGGCGAATTCGTCTCGGCATCGATACGCGACATAACCGAGCGCAAGAAGGCCGAAACCGAACTGCGCCGCGTCCACTACGCGCTTGAACATGCGGCCGACGGCATCATGTGGATCGGGCGGGACGGAACCGTTGTCGAGGCGAACATCGCCGCCGGTACTTTGCTTGGCCAGCCGCACGCGGATCTGCCGGGCAAGCATGTCCGCAATTTCGTGCGCGGCGTCGATGCGAGGGTCTGGGAAGTCATCTGGGAAAAGGTGTCGACCCGGACCACCGGCGAGCCGGGCGAACAGGCCCTGCTGCGCGACGACGGAACGACGCTCGACGTGGAAACGCTGTCCAAATTCATCGATTTCGGCGGCCGGCAATACATCCTCGTGTTCATGCGCGACATCACGGCGCGCAAGGCGGCGGAAGCGGCACTTGCCGAAGAACGCAAGCGCCTGCAGTCGGTGCTGGACAAGGGGCCGATATGCGTGTCGATCACCGCGATGGACGGCGAGGTGCTTTTCGCCAATCCGATCGCAACGAGGCTGTTCGGCCTGAAGGTCGGCGAGAAGGTCCAGTCGGTCTATGTCAATCCGGCCAAGCGCAACGAGTTTCTGGCCCGCATCGAGGCGGAGGGAACGGTCCGCGAGTTCGAGGTCGAATCCTACGATTCCGACCGGCAGATCCGCACGATGCTGCTGACGGCGATGAAGGTCGACTTCGCCGGCAAGGCCGCGCTGATGGTCTGGCAGGTCGACATCACCGAAAGACGCAAGAACGAGGAGGAAATCAGACGCGCGAATTTCCTGACCGACATCGCGCTCGAACTGACCGGCAGCGGCCATTGGTACGTCGATTACAGCGAACCTGACTACTACTACCAGTCCGAGCGCGCGGCGACGATTCTCGGCGAGCCCCTGAAACCCGACGGCCGCTATCACCTTGCGGACGAATGGTACGCCCGCCTGGTCGAAGCCGACCCTGCGATCGCCGCGCAGACGAGCGAGCTGTATCAGGGCGCGATCGACGGCAAGTATTCGCAGTACATGGCGACCTATCCCTACAAGCGCCCGATCGACGGAAAGATCGTGTGGGTCCATGCGGCGGGCAAGCTCGTGCGCGACGAAAAGACCGGCAAGATCCTGTTCATGTACGGCGCATATCAGGACGTCACCGCGCAGAAGGCCGCAGAAGCCGAGATCCTTGCTGCCAAGGCAACCGCGGAAGAGGCCCAGCGCCAGGCGGAGCTATCCTCGCAGTGGCTCGAACAGTCGAACAAGGACCTCGAGCAGGCGCGCGCGGTCGCCGAGGAAGCGACGAAGGCCAAATCGAGCTTCCTTGCGACGATGAGCCACGAGATCCGCACGCCGATGAACGGCGTCATGTCGATGGCCGAGATGCTGGACCAGACCGAACTCAGCGTCGACCAGCGCGAGATGTCGAAGGTCATCCGCAGCTCGGCCGAAGCGCTGCTCACCATCCTCAACGACATCCTCGATTTCTCGAAGATCGAGGCCGGGCGGATCGAATTCGAGCGCCTGCCGCTGGACATCGGCGACGTCGTCGAGGAGGCGGTGGAACTGATCGCGGCACGCACCGACGAGAAGGGCCTCGATCTCGTCGTGGAGATCGACCCGAAGCTGCCGGCACGCATCCTTGGCGACCCGACGCGCATCCGGCAGATCGTGCTCAATTATCTCTCGAATGCCGCGAAGTTCACCGAGAGCGGCGGCATCGTGGCGCGCGTGCGCCTTGAAGCGGAGGCGATGGGCGGACAGCCCGAGCGCGTGCTGATCGAGATCGCCGACACCGGCATCGGCATGACGCCGGAGCAGATCGCAAAGATGTTCAAGGCCTTCACGCAGGCGGACTCCTCGACATCACGCAAGTTCGGCGGGAGCGGCCTTGGCCTCTCGATCTGCCAGCGACTGGCCGAACTGATGGGCGGCGCGGTCGGCGTGGAATCCTCGCCCGGACGCGGCTCCATATTCTGGCTGCGCCTGCCGGCCGAGGTCGTCGAACGCGCGCCGCCGACCCCCGCAGTCGATATTTCCGACGCAGCGGTCGCGGCTTTGGGATTCGAGGGACCGGCACGCGTCGCGCTGACGTCGATCCTCGACACGGCCGGAATCCGGCCGAAGTTCCTCGACGAAGCCGACCTGGCGGACATGCCCAAAGGTTCGGTGCCCATCGCGCTGCTGCGCGGCACGTCGAGCGCGGCAATCGCCACGTCCCGGCGGATCGTCCAGACGCATCCCGAAGCGCGCGCGATCCTCGCCGCGCCCCGCACGCTCGCCTCGACGCTGAAGGCCGCACCGGAGGCGGGCGCATTCGACGCGATCACCATGCCGCTGCGCCGCCAGCGCGTGTGGCTTGCGATCGCGGCGGCGCTGGATCGCGCGTCGCTATCCGACGCGCAGAAGGCCGCCGCCGGCACCGCCAGCGAACGGTTCGTGGTGCCCGACATCGCTGTCGCGCGCGCGACGAATGCGGCCATTCTCGTGGCGGAGGACAACAAGACCAACCAGTACGTCATCAAGCGTGTGCTCGACCGCGCCGGCTTCGCCTCGCGCTTCGTCTTCAACGGCAAGGAGGCGCTGGCGGCGCTGGCGGCGGAACCCGGCTACGGCATCGTGCTCACCGACTACCACATGCCGGAGATGGACGGGTTGGAGCTGGCCGTCGCGATCCGCGCGGGCGAGCGCGACAGGAAAGCTCCGCGCATGCCCATCGTCGTGCTGACCGCCGACGCGCTGCCCGAGACGGGCAAGCTCGTCGCCGAAGCGGGCGCCGACGGCTACCTCACGAAACCCATGCGCTACGAGACGGTGAAGGCCGAGCTTGAACGCTGGCTGCCGCAGGGCGTGCGGCTGCGCCGGCCCGTGGGCATGCCGGCCCTCAACGACGACGCGCCTTCCGGCGGCCCTGCCCTTGCCGACGACAAGCCGCCCATCGACCGCACGGTGCTCGAGGACCAGATCGGCACCGGCAGCGACGAGGACATCCGCGCCGCCCTGCAGTTCTTCTGGGAAACCTCGTCGAGCGGGCCGGACGATCTCGACGCGGCGCTGGCGACCGGCAAGGCGAGCGCCGTGCGCGAGGTCGCGCACGCGATGAAGGGGACGACCGCGTCGGTCGGCGCCGGCTGGCTTGCGGCGATCTGCAAGGAAGCCGAAGACGCGGCGCGCGGCGGCGATATCGAGAAGGTCCGGGCGATGGCGGGCGACATACGCGCCGGCTTCGCCCGGCTCGGCGCGTACGTCGCCAAATTCTGAGGGAGAGAAGGCATGACCATCAAAGCCGACGACGGTCGCCCGTTCGCGAAAATGAAGATCCTGGTCGTCGACGACCAGAAATTCATCCGCGGGATGGTGGCGCAGGGGCTCAAGGCCAGCGGCGCGCAGGTCATCGAGGCGTCGGACGGATTCGAGGCGCTGACGATCCTGGGCATCGGCGACCAGCTGGAAGGCAGCTCGATCGACGCCCTCAAGCGCCAGCGTCCCGACATGTTCCAGAGCATCGCGCAGACGCGCCGGGACATCGACGTCATCGTCAGCGACATCCGCATGCTGCCGATGAACGGGCTGGAGATGCTGAAGGCGATCCGCTCGGGCCTGACGACCGCGCGCCGCGACCTTCCGGTCGTCATCATGTCGGCCCATTCGGACGAGGCGCTGATCGGCGCCGCGATCGCGCTCGACGCGCACGGCTACGCCGCCAAGCCGGTCAGCCAGAAGATGATCTACGACCGCATCCTGCGGGCCATGACGATGCTGATCAAGGCGAAGCCGGCGGAAGTCTACAAGATGCTCATCATCCCGGAGCTCGACGCGGCGACGCTGGAAACCGACGTCGGGCGGATGGCGGAAAGCCTCGTTGCCGTCATCCGGGCGGGCGACGTCGCCGTCGCGTCGGGCCAGCGCGCGATCAAGGTCAACTGGCAGGAAATCGTGATCGGCGACGTGCTGAACGAGAATTTCACCACGAAGTCCGGCCGCCTGATCGCGCCCGCCGGCACCCGCGTGACCGACGTGCTCGTGGCCGCCCTCAATGACCTGTCGCACGTCACCCAGCTGTCCGAACAGGCTTCGGTCCGCCGGAAAGTCATCTGACCGGGCCGGGCCCGGGAAATTGTGACGGCCGTTACGCGAACGCCTTGCTTTTGCCGTGATTTTCCCTAAATGAATGGCGCCTTATCGAACAGGGAACATCCGGCGATGTCGGCAATGATTGAAATCCGGGGCCTCAAGAAGCATTTCGGCCCGATCCGTGCCGTGGAGGACGTCTCGTTCAACGTCGTGCGCGGCGAGGTTCTCGGCTTCCTCGGTCCCAACGGGGCCGGCAAGTCCACCACGATGAAGATGATCACGGGGTTCCTGGCGCCCACGGCCGGGTCCGCGTCGGTCTGCGGCTTCGACGTCGAGATCGACCCGATCGAGGCCAAGCGCCGGATCGGCTACCTGCCCGAAGGCGCCCCCGCCTATCCCGACATGACGACGGCCGCCTTCCTCGATTTCATCGGCGCCATCCGCGGCTTCGACGGTGCGGCGCGCGCCAAGCGCATCGCCGCGGCGGTCGAACGCACGCAGCTTGAAGGCATCCTGCACCAGCCGATCGACACGCTTTCCAAGGGCTTCAAGCGCCGCGTGGGCCTCGCCCAGGCGCTGCTGCACGATCCCGAGGTGCTGATCCTCGACGAGCCGACCGACGGCCTCGACCCCAACCAGAAGCACGAGGTGCGCGGCCTCATCCGCTCGATGGCGGCCGACAAGGCGATCGTGATCTCGACCCACATCCTCGAGGAGGTCGACGCGATCTGCACGCGCGCGGTCGTCATCGCCAAGGGCCGCGTGCTCGCCGACGGCACGCCCGAGGCGCTGGAGAAGCGCTCGCGCTGGCATTACGCGGTGTCGTTCGTCGCCCCCGCCGCGGATATCGGCCGCCTGCGCGAGGCGCTGGCAGCACACCCCGGCGTCGGCGGGTTCGAGCGCGCGGACGGCGAGGAAGGCCTTTCGATGCTCACCGCCTTCCCCAAGGCCGGCAAGCCGATGCTGGGCGAGCTCGGCGCCATCGCGCGCGGCACGGGCATCCGCATCGACGAGATCCGCGAGGAGCGCGGCCGCCTCGACGAGGTGTTCCGCAACATCACGACCGGCACGAAAGCCTGAGGAACGCGCCCATGCGCAACGTCTGCTACATCTTCAAGCGCGAACTCGGCAGCTATTTCGCCACGCCCGTCGCCTACGTCTTCCTCGTGATCTTCCTCGTGCTCGCGAGCGTCTTCACCTTCTATCTCGGCAATTTCTTCGAGCGCGGGCAGGCCGACCTGCAGTCGTTCTTCTCGTTCCATCCGTGGCTCTACCTGTTCCTGATCCCGGCGATCTCGATGCGCCTGTGGTCGGAGGAACGCCGGCAGGGCACGATCGAGCTGTTCTTGACCCTGCCGATCTCGATCGGCGAGGCGGTGACGGCGAAGTTCCTCGCCGCGTGGGCGTTCGTGGGCATCGCCCTCGCCCTCACCTTCCCGATCTGGATCACCGTCAACGTGATGGGCGATCCCGACAACGGCATCATCCTCGCGGGCTATGTGGGCTCGCTGCTGATGAGTGCCGGGTACCTCGCCATCGGCGCGTGCATCTCGGCGCTGACCAAGAGCCAGGTCGTCGCCTTCGTCGTCTCGGCCGCCGCGTGCTTCGTCTTCACCGTTTCGGGGACGACGATGGTGCTGGCCTTCTTCGCGGGCTGGGCGCCGGCCGTGATCGTCGAGGCGGTCTCGGGCTTCTCGTTCCTCACGCATTTCAACGCGATCGCGCGCGGCGTCATCGACCTGCGCGACATCGTCTATTTCGCCAGTCTGGTGGCGGCGTTCCTGTTCGCGAACGCGGCCATCGTCGAGATGAAGAAGGCGGGCTGAACATGGCCAGCAAGAACGCGACGCGCGGTGCACTCACCGGCCTCGGCATCGTGCTGGCGGCCGTCCTTTTCGTGGCCGTCAACGTGCTGGCGGGCTCGCTCTTCCAGGGCACCCGGCTCGACCTCACGGCCGACCGGCTGTTCACGCTCAGCCAGGGCACGCGCGCGATCCTCGCGAAGATCGACGAGCCGATCGTGCTGCGCTTCTATTATTCCGAGCGTCTGGGCCGCGAGATCCCCAGCTACGGCGTCTACGCCCAGCGCGTGCGCGAGATGCTGGAGGAATACCGCGACGCCGCGCGCGGCAAGCTGCGCCTCGAGACGATCGACCCGCCCGCCTTCTCCGACGAGGAGGACCGCGCGGTCGGCTTCGGCCTGCAGGCCGTGCCGCTGAACCAGCAGGGCGAGAACGTCTATTTCGGCCTCGCCGGTTCCAACGGTGCCGACCGCGAGGAGGTCATCCCCTTCTTCCAGCCCGACCGCGAGCGCTTCCTCGAATACGACCTCACCAAGGCCGTCTACAACCTGTCGGTCACGAAGAAGCCGCAGGTCGGCGTGCTCTCCTCGCTGCCGATGGAAGGCGAGTTCCGCGGGCGCGGCCAGCCCTCGCCGCCCTGGGCCGTCTACACCCAGCTCGGCCAGTTCTTCGACCTGCGCCCCGTGGCGCGCGACGCGGCGGAGATCCCCGCCGAGATCGGCGTGCTGATGGTGGTCCATCCCAAGAACCTGCCCGACACGACGCTCTACGCGATCGACCAGTTCGTGCTGCGCGGCGGGCGCGCGCTCGTCTTCGTCGATCCGCACGCGGAGAGCGAGCTTGCCCGCGGCGGGCAGGCCGCGATGGGCATGCCGACGAACTCGAACCTGACCAAGCTGTTCGATTCCTGGGGCCTCTCGATGGCCGACGACACGCTGGCGGGCGACCGCCTCTCGGCGCGGCGCGTCAATGCCGGCGGCCAGGGCCGCGTGCAGGCGATCGACTACGTGCTGTGGCTCTCGCTGCGCGAGGCGAATTTCGACCGCAGCGACGTGCTGCTGAGCGAGGCGAGCGTCATCCAGATGGCCTCGGCCGGCATCCTCAAGGCCAAGGACGGCGCCACGACGAAGTTCTCGCCGCTGATCCGCACCTCGCCGCAGTCGCAGGCGATCCCGGCCGACGACGTGCGCCTTCAGCCCGATCCCGCCAAGCTGCTCGCCGATTTCAAGCCGTCGGGCGAGCCGCTGACGCTGGCCGCGCGCATCAGCGGCCCGGTCAAGTCCGCCTTCGACAAGGCGCCCGAGCCCGAGAAGCCGGCCGAAGGCCAGCCGCCCGCACCGCCCGCATCCACGGCACCCCATCGCGCGCAGTCGGAAGGGCCGGTCAACCTCATCGTCGTGGCCGACACCGACATGCTGGAAGACCGCTTCTGGGTTTCCGTGCAGGAGTTCTTCGGCCAGCGCGTGGCGACGCCCGGCGCCTACAACGGCGACTTCGTCGTCAACGCGGTCGACAACCTGCTGGGCTCGTCGGACCTGATCGGCCTGCGCGGGCGCGGCCTGTCGCAGCGCCCGTTCACGCTGCTGGCCGACATCCAGCGCGAGGCCGAGCTGCGCTTCCGCGCCAAGGAACGCGAGCTGACCGAGAAGCTGAAGGATACCGAGAAGCGCCTCGCCGACCTGCAGGGCCGCGGCACGGGCGGCGCTGCCGACGCCAACCGCTCGATCCTGACGGCCGAACAGCAGGGCGAGATCGACAAGTTCCGCGCCGAGATGCTGGTCGTGCGGCGCGAGCTGCGCGACGTGCAGCAGGACCTGCGCCGCGACATCGAAGGCGTGCAGACGGCCGCCAAGATCGCGAATATCGGCGCGATCCCGGCCCTCGTCGCCATCGTCGCGGTCGTGCTCGGCTGGCTGCGCGTCCGCCGCCGCCGCCCGGCCGCCTGACAGGGGAGCCTTCCCATGCGAACGAAAACCCTCGCGATCCTCGCCGCCGCCATCGTCGTTTCGGCCGGCGCCACGCTCGTGCTGCGGGCCCGCGACAAGGCACCCGTCGCCGATGCCGCGGGCCAGCTCGTCTTCCCGAACCTGACCCAGCGGATCGACGGCGTGGCGCGCATCGAGATCGAGCGCAATGGCGACAAGTTCGAGCTCGTGCGCGCCGGCGACGGCGCCTGGACGATGCCCGCCAAGGGCGGCTATCCGGCCGACTTCCAGCAGATCCGCAAGGTGGCGCTGGAAACGGCGGGCCTGCGCATCGTCGAGGCGCGCACCGCCAATCCGGCGCTGCATGCCGAGATCGACCTCGATGGTGCGGGCAAGGACCAGAAGGCCGTGCGCGTGACGCTTTCGGGCGCGCAGGGCGAGACATTCGCGAGCCTGCTCGTCGGGCGGTCGCGCTACGGCCGACAGGGCAATGCGGGCGATGCCACGTTCGTGCGCCGCGCGGGCGAGGACCAGGTGTGGCTGGCGCAGGGCCGCTTCGCGGTCGAGCGCGAGCCGGCCAAGTGGCTGGCGCATCGCGTGGCCGACGTGGCGCGCGAGCGCGTCGCGCACGCGACGGTCGTCGCGGGCGGTGCGCGCATCGACGTTTCGCGCGCCAAGCCCGAGGACAAGGATTTCGACCTGAAGCCGATCCCGGCCGACAAGAAGGTGAAGTCCAGCTTCGACGTGAACCTCGTCGCCAGCGCTCTCGAAGGGCTCGACCTCGAGGACGTGCGCAAGGCCGACGGCCTCGCCTTCGACGAGGCGAAGGACTTCGCCGAGTTCGCGACCTTCGACGGCCTCACGCTGCGCGTCGAGTTCGCGCGCGAAGGGGCCGACACCTGGGCGCGCTTCAAGGCGCACGCGGCCGCGCCCGCCACGCCGGCCGCGGGCGACAAGATGAAGTCGCCCGAAGACGTCGCCAAGGAAGTCGACGCCGTCGAAAAGCATCTGCACGGCTGGGCCTTCCGCCTGCCTTCCTACAAGGTCGAATACATGACCCGGAAGATCGCCGACCTCGTCGACGACAAGGGCGCCTAGCTCCCTCACCCCACGCACTGTGCATATTGGGGATAAGTCGAAACCCCGTTGACCCACAACCTGTTGTGGGTCAAACGCTTGTGGAAACATATCAAGAACAAACAATTGCCGGGAACGGGGGCGAAGGCATAAACTCGCGCCGCATCCGAGTTCCATAGAAAGCTGCCCCATATGCGTCCGATCGCCGCCATTTCCCAGCAGATCTGGGACATGAAATACCGCTTCAAGAACGCCGACGGCACGCCGGTCGACCGCTCGATCGAGGATACGTGGACGCGCGTCGCGACGTCGCTGGCCTCGGTCGAAAAAGAACCCGAGGTCTGGGCCAAGCGCTTCTACGAGGCGCTCGACGGATTCAAGTTCATCCCCGCGGGCCGCATCGTCGCAGGGGCCGGCACCGCGCGGCACGTCACGCTCTTCAACTGCTTCGTCATGGGCACGGTGCCCGACGACATGGGCGGCATCTTCGCGCATCTGCGCGAAGCCGCGCTCACGATGCAGCAGGGTGGCGGCATCGGCTACGACTTCTCGACGCTGCGCCCCAAGGGTGCGGCCGTGAAGGGCGTGGGCGCGGACGCCTCGGGCCCCCTCACCTTCATGGACGTGTGGGACGCGATGTGCCGCACCATCATGTCGGCCGGCCACCGGCGCGGCGCCATGATGGCGACGATGCGCTGCGACCATCCCGACATCGAGGCCTTCATCGAGGCCAAGCAGCAGCCCGCGCGCCTGCGCATGTTCAACCTCTCGGTCCTCGTCACCGACGATTTCATGACGGCCGTGAAGGAAGACGCGCCGTGGCAGCTCGTGTTCGGCGGCACGCATTACAAGACGATCCGCGCGCGCGAGCTGTGGGACAAGATCATGCGCGCCACGTTCGCCTATGCCGAACCGGGCGTGATCTTCATCGACCGCATCAACCGCACGAATAATCTCTGGTACGCGGAAAGCATCTCCGCGACCAACCCGTGCGGCGAGCAGCCGCTGCCGCCCTATGGCGCGTGCCTGCTGGGTTCGATCAATCTCGCCGCCCTCGTGAGCGACCCGTTCGGCGACAACGCCGCGCTCGACGAGGATGAGCTCGCCCGCATCGTGCCGCTCGCCGTGCGGATGATGGACAACGTCACCGACGTGTCGCGCTTCCCGCTGCCCGAACAGGCGCACGAAGCGCAAGCGAAGCGCCGCATCGGCCTCGGCGTCACGGGCTTGGCCGACGCCCTCATGATGTGCAAGTCGCGCTACGGCTCGGAAGGTGCGGTCGCACTCACCGAACGCTGGATGTCGCTGATCCGCAAGGCGGCCTACCGCGCGTCGGTCGATCTCGCGAAGGAAAAGGGCGCTTTCCCGCTGTTCGATGCCGAGAAATACCTGCAAGGCCCCGCCATCCAGGCGCTCGACGAGGAGACGCGCGAGGCCATCGCGAAGCACGGCATCCGCAACGCGCTGCTCACGTCCATCGCGCCCACCGGCACGATCTCGCTGATGGCCGACAACGTCTCGTCCG
>JBGAKN010000033.1:0-5210 GCA_044224405.1 Tagaea sp.
GCGCAGACCGTCGATGCGGTGGCCGATCTGGGGGCCTCGCGCGTGGCCCTGTTCGGCTACGCGCACGTGCCGTGGATGAAGCCGCACCAGAAGCTCCTCGAACCCGAAGGCCTGCCCGGCAGCGAAGAACGTCTCATGCTGATGTCGGTCGCGCATGCGCGGCTTGCCGTAAGAGGCTATGAACGCATCGGGATCGACCATTTCGCCCTGCCAGGCGACGAAATCGCCGTCGCGCGCCGCGAAGGCCGGCTCGCGCGCAACTTCCAGGGCTACACGACCGATACGTCGCAGACACTGATCGGATTCGGCCCGTCAGCCATTTCCGCCTACCGCGAAGGCTATGCCCAGAATCACACCCGGCTGGACGAATGGCGCGCCGCCATCGAGGGCAAGGCGCTGCCCGTCGTGCGTGGTCGCGCGCTGTCGCCCGACGACCGGCTCCGGCGCGCCGTGATCGAGCGGCTGATGTGCGACATGACTGTCGATCTCGACGAAGTGGCGCGTGCCAACGGCGTCGAGCGCCCGCCTCTCGACCATTTTGCCTCTGAGATCGCCCGCGTTGACCGCTTCGGTGCCGAGGGTTTGTGCGTGCGGCGGGGTGCGCGCATCGAGGTCCCGCCGGGCGCGGCCAGTTTCGCGCGGATCGTTGCGTCGGCCTTCGACGCCTATCTCGATGGCGGCGAGGCCCGGCACTCGGTCGCGGTGTAGCCACGGCTTGACTCGCCGGGCCGCTGGCCCGCACCATCGGGTACCCTTCCGGAGGTCCCCGAATGTCGAATTTCCGCAACGCCGCCACCCTTGCCGCAGCCCTCGCGGCCTTCGTGATCGCAGCGCCGGCCGACGCCGCCAAGCGCGACAACACGATCCGATTCGCCTACGACCAGGTGCCCGAGAACGTTGATCCCTATTTCAACAACGTGCGCATCGGCGTGATCATCGGGCAGCATGTCTGGGACACGCTGATCTACCGGGACCCGAAATCGAACGAGTACAAGGGCCAGCTCGCCACTGACTGGCGCTGGGTGAACGACAAGACGCTGGAGCTTGGCCTGCGCCAGGGCATCAAGTTCCACAACGGCGAGGAGTTCGACGCCGACGACGTGGTGTACACGCTGAACTTCGTCTCCAACCCTGCCAACAAGTCGACGACCCAGCAGAACGTCAACTGGATCGACAAGGCCGAGAAGGTCGACAAGTTCAAGGTCCGCATCCTGCTGAAGCGCACCTTTCCTGCCGCGATCGAATACCTGGCCGGCCCCATCGTCATCCACCCGAACGAATACTACGCAAAGGTCGGCCCGCAGGGCATGAACGACAAGCCGGTGGGAACTGGCCCCTACCGCGTCGTCGAACACGCCCAAGGCAAGCAGCTGCGCCTCGAACGCAATGCGAACTATTTCAAGGACAGCCCGAAGCCGCAGCCGACGATCGACAAGGTCGATATCCGCTTCATCCCCGACCGGCAGACTCAGGTCGCCGAGATGCTGTCTGGCGGCCTCGACTTCGTCATGAACGTGGCGCCCGACCAGGCCGCCCAAATGAAGGCCGTTCCGACCCTGACGGTGGAAAGCGGCGAGACGATGCGCATCGTCTTCCTGCAGATGGGCTCGACAGAGAAGACGTCCGTGCCGGCGTTCCGCGATCCGCGCGTGCGCATGGCGATCAATCATGCGATCGACCGCTCCGCCATCGTCAAAAACCTCGTCGGCGAAGGGGCGCGCGTCCTCAACACAATCTGCTTCCCCAGCCAGTTCGGCTGCACCGACGAAGGCGCCACGGTCTATGCCTACGATCCGGCCAAGGCAAAGGCGCTGCTCGCCGAGGCGGGCTTCCCCAACGGCTTCGAGGTCGATCTCTACTCGTACCGCGAGCGCAACCAGGCCGAAGCGATGATCGGCTACCTGCGCGCCGTCGGCATCAAGGCCAACCTGCGATTCCTCCAATATGCCGCATTCCGCGAGCAGCTTCGTGCAGGCACGGCCGTGTTCGCGCACCAGACATGGGGCTCGTTCTCGGTCAACGACGTGTCGGCCAACACCCCGGTCTTCTACAAGTTCGAGGACGACGACATCACGCGTGACCCGGAAGTGCGCGACCTGCTGGAAAAGGGCGACGGCTCGGTCGATCCGTCCGCGCGCAAGGTGGCGTACAGGGACGCGCTCGCCCTCATCGGCAAACGTGCCTATTCGGTCCCGCTCTATTCGCTGACGACGTTCTACGTCTACACGAAGGATCTCGCCTTCACGCCGTATCCCGACGAGCTGCCGCGCTTCTGGGAGACCCGCTGGAAGTAGGAAACCGCCGCCCGTGCTCGGCTTTGCCGCACGGCGGCTTCTCGTCGCGATCGCGGTTGCCTTCGCGGTTTCCGCGATCAGCTTCGTCCTGCTGCGCCTGTCGGGCGACGTGGCACTGGCGATCGCCGGCGAAGGTGCGCGTGCGGCCGATATCGAACTCGTGCGCAAGACCTATGGGCTCGACCGGCCACTCGCCGTCCAGTATCTGGACTGGCTCGGCCAGACTCTGCGCGGCGATTTCGGCAAGTCGCTCTACTTCAAGACGAGCGTCGTCGATCTCGTCGCCGACAAGCTGCCGACGACGCTGATTCTCGGTCTCACGTCGGTCGCGTTCGCGCTCGCCGTCTCGCTGCCGCTGGGCATCCTCGCGGCCCTGTTCCCCAATAGCTGGGTCGACCGGCTTTGCCTCGCCGTCGCTGTCGTCGGGCAGGCGCTGCCGAACTTCTTCTTCGCGCTCTGCCTGATCCTGCTTTTTTCGATAACCTTGCGCTGGTTGCCCGTGTCGGGCTCCGATACGTGGATGCATTTCGTGATGCCGACGGTGGCGCTGGGCTACTACGCCGCGCCTGCCTTCATGCGTCTCGTGCGCGCGGGCATGATCGAGACGCTGGCGGCCGATTATGTGCGCACGGCGCGCGCCAAGGGCCTGTCGCCGGCAAGCGTCGTGTTCAAGCATGCGCTGCGCAACGCGCTCATTCCGGTAGTGGCGCTCGCGGCCGTGCAACTCGGATTCCTGCTCGGCGGCTCCATCGTCATCGAGACGATCTTCGCGCTCGACGGGCTCGGCTATCTCGCCTACCAGAGCATCACCTACAAGGATTTTCCGACCACGCAGGCCGTGGTCCTGCTGCTGTCGGTCATCTACATCGCACTGACGTTCGCATCCGATATCGTCAATGCATGGCTCGATCCGCGCCTGAGGGTCGCCTGAAATGGCGGATATCCCGGCCATCGCAACTTTCGTCCAGCCAACGCACGGTCAAATCCTGCGCCGACGCATCTTCGGCCATGCCGGACTACTGATCGGCGTGCTGCTGCTTCTCGCCGCTTTCGCCTGCGCGTTCCTCGCTCCGTGGCTCGCCCCGCACGATCCCTATTTCCAGGATCTGTCGGCACGTCTCGTCCCGCCGATCTGGTTCGAACGCGGCACTTGGCTGCATCCGTTGGGCACCGACAATCTCGGGCGCGACTATCTTTCGCGCACGATCTACGGCGCGCGCGTCTCGCTGCTGATCGGCTTTTCGGTCATGCTCGTGTCCGGCCTGATCGGCACAACGATGGGTTTGGTCGCCGGGTATTTCGGCGGCAAGGCCGACATGGCCGTCAGTTTCCTCGTCACCACGCGCCTCGCCATGCCCGTCGTGCTCGTGGCGCTCGCGGTCGTGGCCCTTGTCGGCGGTTCGCTGTGGGTCGTCATCGTCGTGCTCGGCCTCCTCAAATGGGACCGCTTTGCCGTCGTCATGCGCGCGGCCACGCAGCAGGCGCGTGCGCAGGACTATGTCGCCGCCGCACGCGCGGCGGGCGCGGGCACCGCGCGGATCGTGCTGGGCGAGATCCTGCCCAATGTGCTTCCGCAACTCGTCATCGTCGCCACGCTGGAGATGGCGAGCGCCATCCTGCTCGAGGCTGCGCTCTCATTCCTCGGCCTCGGCGTGCAGCCGCCGCTGCCGAGCTGGGGCCTGATGGTTTCCGAAGCGAAAGCCTACATGTTCTTCAGTTTCTGGATGATCGCCATTCCGGGAACGGCGTTGGGCCTGCTCGTGCTCGCGATCAATCTCGTGGGCGACGGCATCCGCGACGTGGCCGCACCCGAGGGCCGCGCATGAGCGCACTTCTCGAAGTCGACGGGCTCGATGTCGATCTCGCCGTGCCGGCGGGCACGCTGCACGCGGTGCGCGGCATGTCGTTTTCGGTCTCGAAAGGCGAGACGCTCTGCCTCGTGGGCGAGTCCGGCTGCGGCAAGTCGATGACCGCCCTTGCGCTGATGGGCCTGCTGCCGCGGACCGCGACGCGGCGCGCGCGCCGGCTGGAGTTCGCCGGCATCGATCTCGCCAAGGCGGGCAAGAAGGCGGTCAACGGCCTTCGCGGCGCGCACATGGCGATGATCTTCCAGGAACCGATGACGGCCCTCAACCCGGCCTACACGATCGGCAACCAGCTGGCGGAGGTCTACCGCCGTCACAAGGGCGCGACCGCCGCCGAGGCACGCGCGCGCGCGATCCAGCTTCTCGGCAAGGTCGGCATCGCGTCGGCGGGCGACCGGCTGAGCCAGTATCCGCACCAGCTTTCCGGCGGCCTGCGCCAGCGCGTGATGATCGCGATGGCGCTGATGTGCGGACCGGCGCTGATCGTCGCCGACGAACCCACGACCGCCCTCGACGTCACGATCCAGGCGCAGATCCTGCTGCTGCTGAAGGACCTTCAGCGCGAATTCGGCATGGCGCTGGTGCTGATCACGCACGATTTGGGCGTCGTCGCGCGCGTCGCCGACCGCGTGGCCGTGATGTACGCCGGCGCGATCGTCGAAGAAGGCACGACGGCCGATGTCTTCGCGTCGCCCCGACATCCCTATACGCAAGGGCTGATGGACAGCATCCCGATCCCCGGCCGCACCCGGCCCGGAGACCGGCTGGGCGCCATTCCCGGAACGGTGCCCGCCCTGATCGGTACCGTGACGGGCTGCGCCTTCCGCGACCGCTGTACCCACGCGACAGCCGAATGTGCGGCCGAACCGCCGGTGCAAGTCGATGGCGATCACGCCTGGGCCTGCATGCGAGGTGCCGCATGACCGCTCTCATGCAGCTCGACAGCGTCCAGCGCAGCTTCGAGGTGCGCCAGGGGATATTCGGACGGCCGCGCACGCTGCACGCGGTCAACGGCGTGGATCTCAGTCTCGCAAAGGGCGAAGTCCTGGGC
>JBGAKN010000017.1:0-36907 GCA_044224405.1 Tagaea sp.
ACGCCGCCGGCGTGCGCAGGCTGCCGCCGAGGTCGGAGCCGTCGGCAAGGCCCACCATGCGCGAGGCGAGTGCGGCAGCGCCGCCGCCGGTCGAGCCCGATGCCGACATGCGCAGGTCCCACGGATTGCGCGTCGGGCCGAACACGTCGTTGTAAGTGTTGGCGCCGGCCGCGAATTCCGGCGTGTTGGTCTTGCCGACGATCACGCCGCCGGCATCCTTGATGCGCGCGACGACGGCGGCATCCTCGGTCGGCACGTTCTCGGCCATCGTCGGCGAGCCGTAGGTGGTGAGGATGCCCGCCGTCGCGTGCACGTCCTTGATGCCCACGGGGATGCCCGCGAGCAGGCCGGGGTCGGTCCCCGCCGCGATCTTCGCGTCCACCTCGGCCGCCCAGCCGCGCGCCTTGTCCTCGGCCAGCGTGCAGATCGCGTTGACGGCCGGGTTCTCGGCCGCGATGCGCGCCAGATGCGCTTCGAGCACCTGGACGGCGGTGAGATCGCGGGACTTCACGCGCGCGGCGATCTCGCGGGCAGACAGGCGGACGATCCAGGAATCGGACATTGGGTGCGGGCCTCGGGTTCGATTGCATGCAGACATTGGACGAATCAGGCGGGGGGTTGCCGCCCCCGACCCGTTCCCGTACCGTCCGGCCATGCCCGATTCAAGCTCCGTTTTGCCCGACTGGCGCGCCTCCGCCTGCCCGCACGACTGCCCCAGCACCTGCGCGCTGGAAGTCGAACGGCTCGACTCGCACCGCATCGGCAAGGTGCGTGGTGCCCGCGACAACGACTACACGGCCGGCGTCATCTGCGCGAAGGTCGCGCGCTATGCCGAGCGCCAGCACCATCCCGCCCGCCTGTCGCAGCCCTTGCGCCGCGTCGGCCCCAAGGGAAGCGGGCGCGACGGCTTCGCGCCGATCTCGTGGGACGAGGCGCTCGACGAGACCGCCCACCGCCTGAAGGAAGCGGCCGCGCGCTACGGCGCCGAAACGGTGTGGCCCTATTTCTATGCCGGCACGATGGGTCTCGTGCAGCGCGACGGGATCGAGCGGCTGCGCAACACGATGGGCTATTCGCGCCAGTACTCGACCTTCTGCGTGACGCTCTCGGACGCGGGCTGGAATGTCGGCGCGGGCGCCAAGCGCGGCGCCGACGCGCGCACGATGGCAGATGCCGATCTCATCGTCATGTGGGGCGGAAACCCCGTCTCGACGCAAGTCAACGTGATGACGCACGTCGCGCGCGCGCGCAAGAACCGCGGCGCCAGGTTCGTCGTCGTCGATCCCTACCGCACGCCCACGGCCGAGCAGGCGGACATGCACCTGATGGTGCGCCCGGGTACGGATGCGGCACTCGCCGTCGCGGTCATGCACGTGCTGTTCGCCGAAGGCTTCGCCGACCGCGAGTATATGGCGCAGTACACCAAGGGTGCCGCCGCGCTCGAGGCGCATGTCGCCGGCCGCACGCCCGAATGGGCCGAGGCGATCTGCGGCGTGCCGGCCGCGACGATCCGCGAGTTCGCGCGGATGTTCGGCTCGACCAAGCGCAGCTTCGTGCGCCTGGGCTACGGCTTCGCACGCCATCGCAACGGCGCTTCGTCGATGCATGCGGCGGCCTCGCTCGCCGCGATCACGGGCGCATGGCGCCACAAGGGCGGCGGCGCGCTCTATGCCCAGTCGGCGATCTACCGGCTCGACAAGACGATGATCGAGGGGCTCGACCGCGTGAACGCGAAGCTGCGCCGCCTCGACCAGAGCCGCATCGGCGCGGTGCTGACCGGCGACCGGCGCGACCTTGGCGACGGCCCGCCGGTGACGGCCCTGTTCATCCAGAACACCAATCCGATGAACGTGGCGCCGAATCTTTCCAAGGTGCGCGAGGGCTTCGCGCGCGCCGACCTTTTCACCTGCGTGCACGAGCAGTTCCTGACCGACACCGCGCGCATGGCCGATATCGTGCTGCCGGCCACGACATTCCTCGAACACGACGACATCTATTATGCCAGCGGCAGCACCTACCTGCAGGTGACGAAGAAGGTCGTCGAGCCCTACGCCGAATGCCGGTCCAACAACTGGGTGCATCGCGAATTGGCCAGGCGGCTCGGCGCCTCGCATCCCGGCTTCGACATGAGCGAGTGGGAGCTGATCGACTGGACGCTGAAGGCATCCGGCTATCCCTCGGCCGACGAGGTCCATGCGGGCCGCTGGTACGACAAGTCCACCGGTTTCGAGACCGACAACTTCCTTGACGGCTTCGCGCACGCCGACAAGCGCTGGCACTTCGAGGCCGACTGGGAAAAGATAGGGCCCGCTTGGAAGGGCATGCCGTCCCTGCCCGACCAGATGACGAATTACGACGCAGGCGCGCGAAGTGCGCCCGGCCGTGATGATCCATCCCGAGGATCTCGCGGCGATCGGGGTTGCCGAGGGCGCGCGCGTGCGCATGGGCAACGCG
Source organism: Tagaea sp. (assembly GCA_044224405.1). Lineage (GTDB taxonomy): Bacteria > Pseudomonadota > Alphaproteobacteria > CACIAM-22H2 > CACIAM-22H2 > Tagaea. The sequence continues at coordinate 2,455 of JBGAKN010000017.1, forward strand.
CAAGGCTCGCTCGTGGTCGCGGCCAGATCGTTCGACGGCGTGCTGCGCGGCACGGTCGTCCTCGAAAGCATCTGGCCCAACGACGCATTCGAGGAAGGCATCGGCGTCAACGTGCTGACGTCCGACGAGCCCGGCTTCCCGGCCGGCGGCGCCGTTTTCCACGACACCGCCGTCTGGGTGAAGCCGGCCTGAGCTTTCAGCCCGCCTGTTCTTTCAGAGCGTCGCCATGCCGCCGCCGACGACGAGTTCGCCGCCGAGCATGAAGCGCGATTCCTTCGAGGCGAGGAATACGGCCGCGTCCGCGATCTCGCCGGCAGTGCCGAAGCGCTTCATCGGTACCGTTGCGCGGATCTGCTCGGCCATGCCCGCCGCTTCGGCGGGGCTGAGGCCGAGTTTGCCGTAGATCGGCGTGTCGATCGGACCGGGGCTGATCGTGTTGATGCGGATGCCGCGCGGAGCAAGCTCGGCGCCCAGTGCACGCGCAAGGCCGAGCACTGCCGCCTTCGTCGCCGAGTAGACGGCCGTGTTCGGCATGCCACGATGGGCGACGACCGACGCGTTCAGGATGATCGAGGTTTCGGGCGCGAAGTGCGGTAGCAGCGCCTGGATCAGGAACAACGGGCCCTTCACGTTCGTATCGAACTGGCGGTCGAAGTTGGCTTCGTCCACCGCTTCGAGCGGCGCGAATTCCGCGATGCCGGCGTTGGCGAACAGGATGTCGAGCTTGCCGAATTTCGCGGAGATCTCGGCCGCGAGCGCCTTCTGCGCGCCGGGCTCGGCGGCGTTGGCGCGGATCGCGACTACGCCCGCGCCCAGCGACTTGCGTGCGGCTTCGAGCCGTTCGGGGTTGAGGCCGGTGATCGCCACGCGCGCACCTTGTGCAAGGAACTGGCGGGCGGTTTCGAGGCCGATGCCGGTCGTGCCGCCGGTGACGAGGGCGGAAAGTCCTTCGAGGCGCTTCATGTGTTTTCTCCTTGAGCGGGGGAAGTGAATTGTGTATCGTTCGGTATAGATATTCCCGCGCTATCTGGCTCGTCAAGTAATTTCTTACCGAAAGGTACAAAATAAATGCCCGCCGGCCGCCCGCGCGGCTTCGACCCTGAAAAGGCCCTCGATGCCGCCATCTGCACATTCTGGAAGCACGGCTACGAAGGCGCGTCGCTCGAAGCCCTGACGACGGCCATGGGCATCAACCGGCCCAGCCTCTATGCCGCGTTCGGCGACAAGGCCGACCTTTTCGAGAAGGCCGTGCGCCGTTACCAGGCGACCAACGTGGCCGCGATGGGCGAAGCCCTGCATGCGGCAACCGACCTCGACGGCGCGATCGAGGCCTATTTCGCGGCCGTGCGGCGGAATGTCGGCGGCGGCAATGGGCCGCGCGGCTGCCTTGTCGCAAGCGTGCTGGGCGAAGCCAGCGAGGCCAATCCGCGCTGGCGTGCCCTCGCCGACGAACTCACCGGCGGTGGCCGGGAAGCGATCGCGGCAAGCCTCGCCCGCTTCGTGCCGCCGCCGACAGCAGCACGCGCCGCGTCGCTGATGACCGTCGCGACGGCTGGTCTTGCCGTGCTGGTGCGCTCGGGCGCATCGGCCGACGCGATCGCCGAAGCTTTCTCGGTGGCCATCGACGCAGCCAAGGCGCTGGCTGGCACGAAAGCTGCTTGAGAGAAGCCATGTCGCGCGGGGCGTTTTCGCCCAGGTGGACAGGTTTCTCCCCAACTTCGGGCCGCTGCCTCCGGGCGCGGCCCTTTTCTTTTCAAAGCCGCAGTTGCCCTGCTGTCGGCCGCTCGACGGGCGAACCCGACGGAATGCCTCCATCCTGTTCACCGGGAGCAAAACAGGCAGCTTTCGCGTCTGCTACCTGATGGGGCGTCCGACGGCATGCCGGACCGTCGCGAACCGGTCATTCACGACGACACCCGGCCATTCGGAGATATCGGTTTTCGACAGGTCAATCGGTCCCAGCGATTGCGGAACGCCGTAATACTTCCCGCCGAAAAAGACAATGTTGTGCCCATTCACGGACTCAACAAGATGAGGCGCTTCGTTTGCGGCATTCAGGAACGTGCCGGCAAAATGGCTCTCCCTGCTTTCAACATCGATTGCAGGCGAGTTGATGCAGAACCTGAAATAGTCGCAAGCCTCGCACATCGCCGTGTCGCCAAGGACCTTCGCGCGGAGCCCGTCGGCTTCGCCGCTGTTCCAGATCGTCTCGAAATCCGCTTCGCGCAGATTGCCGATCCGGACCGCATTGCAGAGCAGCACGTTCCCCCGCGAGTCGATTTTCGCGGCCGTGAACGGCGAGTTGCAGGGGAACGGCATCCCGGGATGCGCCCCACGAGCGGCGCGATGTACGGAGTGCGGGGCCGGCACGAATTGATGGGCATCGGAAAACGCCAGCGTGCCGGAAAAGCAGCCCGGGTACTCCACTTTCAGCTTGGACGTCGCAAAAGAGGCACTCGACACACCAATTCTCAATTGACCTTCGATTACATGTCGCGCGGCTTCATCGACCGCACGGACAAATTCAGCCCGAACCGGATAGAGGCTTTCGGCGATCAGTTCGGGATCGTCGGCCCGGACAACCATCGGAATCAGGCCGATCTGACGGAATCTCTGACTCTCCCAGAAGTCGATCGACGGAATGATCTCGTCCAGATTCCGGCGCATGATGACGCTGTTCAGGGAAAAGGCCGTATCCCGGTTGGAGAATCGGCTTCTGAAGGCGAGAATGCGCTCCAACGCGCGTTCGTAATTCGCGCCGCGGCGGATATGTTCGAAAGTTTGTTTTCGTATTCCGTCAAACGAAACGGTAACGCTCGATACTTTTGCGTCCGCAAGCGCCGAGAGGATGTCGCCGTCGATCAAGGTTCCGTTCGTAACGAGATGGATCTCGCAATCGAAATCCGCCAGGCGCCGAACGATGCGGGAAAACTCCGGGTGCAGCGTCGGCTCGAAGCCCGATCCGATCTGGACCGTGGCGCCGCGCAAGCACGAAAGCCTGTCGAGCAGGTCCGCATCGAGAAACGGGCGCGGTTCGTCCCGCATGTAGCTGACATGGCACATGCGGCATCGCAGGTTGCAGGCCTGCGTCGGCTCGATCTCGATGACTTTTGGCAGAGGTACCACCGGACGATGTTACAGGAATGCCTGCTCGCGAAAAAGGGGAAGGTCCGGACCTCACCCAGCCCGCCTCGCTACAGTTCGAGCGTACGGCCCTTCGGGCTTTTTGCATTGCCTGCTAGTGTCAGGCCCATGATCCGGTCCGCAATCGCCGTCTGCGTCTTGCTGATGTTCGGGCCCGCGCACGCGCAGGGCGTCGCCGAACGTTTCATCACGGCGATCCCGGGCGACCTGCCGGTCATCCTCTCCGCACCGCATGGCGGGCGCGACCGGATGCCCGGCCTTTCCGACCGCAAGCCGCCGCCGCCCGAGCAGGCGAAGAAGTTCGCCGCATGGGGCGGGTTCGTGGCCGGGGCCGGCGATACCGGCACGCTGGAAATCGCCGAACGTGTCGCCGCGCGCCTCAAGGCGCGCTTCGGCAAGGCGCCCTATGTCGTCTTCAACCGCGCGCAGCGGCGCTATGTCGATGCCAACCGCCCGGCCGAGCTCGCCTACGATCCGCCGGGCACCGACGGGCCCAAGCAGGTCCACGACGCGTATCATCACGCACTCGCCACGATGCGCGCCGATGTTGCCCGCCGCTTCAGGCGCGGCATCGTGCTCGATATCCACGGGCAGGCATCCGAGAAGGGCACGGTCTTCCGCGGCACCAGTTTCGAGCGTTCGGTCAACGCGCTGCTGAAGCGCGCCGGCCGCGTGGCGCTCGATGGTCCGTCGAGCGTGTTCGGCGGGCTCGCCGCGCGCGGCTACCCGGTCAATCCGGCCATCGGCAGCAACGCACGCGAAGACAGGTTCTATGGCGGCGGGTACATCACGACAAGCTACGGCAGCGCCAATGGCGGCGAGGTCGACGCGATCCAGATCGAGTTCGGCAGCGATTTCCGCACGCCCGAACGGCGCAACCGCACCGCCGACGATCTCGCCGAGGCGATCGCGGCGTACGTCGAGGCCTTCCTGACGCACTAGGATGCGGCCGTGTTTCTTGGCATGCTCCGCCCTCCTCCACCCCCCTCAAGCGGAAGATCAGATGTCCCTCACCTCGCCCTCGCTGAAGCTCACCTACGAAGGTGCCCGCAAGATGCTCGAAGCCGCCGTCGCCAAGGCGAAGGCGATGGGCGTGCCGCAATGCATATCGGTCGTCGATTCCGGTGGGAATCTGCTGGCCTTCGCGCGCATGGACGGCGCCAAGTTCCTGTCGTTCGATTCCGCGACGCGCAAGGCGATGACGGCGGCCTCCAGCCGCGTGCCCACCGGCGGCATGGCCGAAGGGCTCGACATCCGCCTTGCCGTCGCGACCGAAGGCAAGCTCCTCAACGTCAAGGGCGGTGTCCCCGTCGTGGTCGATGGCCACGTCATCGGCGGCATCGGCGTGGGCTCGGGCACGGGCGATCAGGATCTCGAAGTCGCCAAGGCCGGCCTCGCTGCCCTCCCGGGTGCGAAGACAGACTTCTGATCAGGCGGCTTCCGGCTCGGGCCGGAATTTCTGGATCGCGATGGCCAGTGCCGCGAGCGCGAATCCGGTCATGTCGGTGTAGAGCCCCGGATAGACGAGGCAGAACGCCGCCGCGACCAGCAGCACACGCTCGAACATGCTCGCCCGGCGCAGGAAATAGCCGTGTAGCCCCGCCGCCAGCATGACGATGCCGATGCTGGCGGTGACGCACGCCCACAGAACCGTCGGCCAGTCGCCGATCAGCAGCAGGCCCGGCTCATAGACGAACATGAACGGCACGATGAAGCCGGCCGCACCGATCTTCACCGCCGCCCAGCCCGACGACCACAGGTCCGCCTTGGCAAGGCTCGCGGCGGCGAACACCGCCAGCGCCACCGGCGGCGTGATCGCCGACAGGATCGCGAAATAGAACGCGAACATGTGGGCGGCCGGCTGGATCACGCCGAGCTTCATCAGCGCGGGCACCAGCAGCGAGACCATGATGATGTAGGCCGGCGTGGTCGGCATGCCCATGCCCAGCACGATGCCCGCCATGCCCGTGACGACCAGCGCGAGGAACAGCGAGTTCTGCGCGAGGAACAGCACCCACTGCGTGAACTGGATGCCGATGCCCGTCAGCGCGATGACGCCGATGACGATGCCCGCGCACGCGCAGGCCATGGCGACCGACAATGCGTTCTTCGCCCCGTCGATCAGCGCGTCGACGACCGCCCACCACGTGATGCCTTCGCGCGTGTTCTTGCGCATCATCGCCACGGGGAAGCAGGCGAGCGTGCCCGCAAGCGCGGCCAGGGGTGCGGAATACCCCGTCATCATGCCGCCGAGGATGATCAGGACCGGGATGAACAGGTGGCCGCGCGCGCGCAGCACGTCGCCCAGCTTCGGACATTCGGATTTCGGCACGCCGAGCAGGCCATGGCGCTTGGCCTCGAAATGCACCGCTCCGAAGCAGGCGAGGTAATAGAGCAGCGAGGGGATGATCGCCCACAGCGTGACCTGGAAATAGGTCGTCTGCAGGTATTCGGCCATCACGAAGGCGGCCGCCCCCATGATCGGCGGCATGATCTGTCCGCCGGTGGAGGCCACGGCCTCGACGCCTGCCGCGAAATGCGGCTTGAAGCCCGTGCGCTTCATCAACGGGATCGTGATCGGCCCGTCGACCATGACATTGGCGACCGCCGAGCCCGAGATCGTGCCGAACAGCGACGAGCTGATGACCGAAACCTTGCCGGGCCCGCCGGCCTGGCTGCCGGTCAGCGCCAGCGCGAAATCCATGAAGAGCTGGCCCGTGCCCGTGCGCTCCATGAACGAGCCGAACAGCACGAAGATCAGCACGTAGGCGGCAGACACGCCGAGCGTGGAGCCGAAGATGCCCTCGGTCGTGAGATACGTCTGGTCGAGCAGCGAGCTCAGCGAGATGTTCGTGGCGAACAGGCAGTACGCGACGAATACCATCGAGGTGATCGGCAGCGCCCAGCCGATGCAGCGGCGCGTGCCTTCGAACACCAGCGCGATCGCGACCACCGCCATGACCTGGTCGGCGAGCGTCGGCTCGTCGATATACTGGATGCGATTGACAAGATAGCTGTAGTTGACCCAGAGATAGCCGATGAACGCGATCGAACCGGCGACGAACAGCCAGTCGATCAGGCGCGAGCGACCCGCCTCGTCCTTGCCCGAGAAAGGGAAGACAAGAAAGACGAGCGTCATCGCGAACATCAGGTGCCCGCCACGGTAGAACAGCGCCTCGGGCGGGGCGAAAGCGATGACCCACATGTGCCAGAGCGACATCGCCACGCCGACGGCGCCCACGAAATACGCCACCGCGCGCCGGTAACCGGTCTCGACCATTCCCCAATTCCCCCCGGAACGGAAACGGGCGGCCCTGCGCCGCCCGTCCCTCGACTCACATCTTGATGCCGACTTCCTGATAGTAGCGCTTGGCGCCGGGGTGGAACGGCACGCCGATATCCTCGGCCATTTCCTTCGCCGTCACCTTCTCCATCGCCTTGTTGACGGCGGAGAGATCCTTCATCGCCTCGGCGACGGCCTTGGTCATCGTATAGACCCGGTCGGCGGGCAGCTTGCACGACACGATCAGGTGCGCGGCATAGCCGATCTTGGTCACGGCCGCGGACTGGTTCGGGTAGGTGTTCGCCGGCAGCGTGACGGCGACGTAGCCCGAATTGATCTTGCGCATCGGCTCGACCGCTTCCTTGAGGTCGAGCACGCGGATCTTGCGCGACGTGGCGAGATCCATCACCGCGCCCGACGGGATCGTGGTGCCCAGCGTGAAGGCCTGCGCCTGCCCGTCCTTCAGCATCGAGACGGCATCGTTGTACGAGGCGAGGAAGTTGACCTTGAGGTCGGAATACGACATTCCCGCGACCTTCAGGATGTGCTGCGTGATGACCTCGGCGGTATTGCCGCGCGACTGCACGGCGATCGCCTTGCCACGCAGGTCCTTCAGGCTGTTGATGCCCGAATCCTCGTTCACGACGACCTGGAAATACTGCGGATAGAGCGAGGCGAGCTGGCACACGTTCGCCGCCTTGCGCGGGAACGGCTCGAGCCCGTTGACGCCGTCGACCGTGGAGATCGAGTTGCCGAAGCCGATCTCCGCCTTGTCCTCGTCGATGCCGCGCACGTTGGCGATGCCGGCGCCCGGCAGTGTCTGCACCGCGAGGCCGGGGATCTTCGTCTCCCAGAGATTCTTGAGGGCGCCACCCAGCGGCACCCACACGCCGCCCTGCGGGCCGGTCATCAGGCGATAGGTGTTGCCTTGCGCGAATGCGGGCCCTGCGGCCACGGCAATCGCCGTTGCGAACGCGATCGGAATCAACCGGCGGATCATGCGTGTTCTCCCTGCCAAAGCCCTCTTTTAAGGGGCGATGGCAGGATTAGAACACGGGCCGGCCGGGTGGCGTCAATGAATCTCGGGGTCGGGAATCGGCGCCGTTCCGCGCAGGAAGTCGAAGTCGCAGCCCTCGTTCGCCTGCGTGACGTGCTGGAGATGCAGCAGCCCGAATCCGCGCTCGTAGTGCGGCTTGGGCTTCTTCCAGGCGGCCTTGCGCTTGGCCATCTCGGCGTCGGAAATCTCGACCGACAGCGTGCGCGCGGCCACGTCGAGCGAAACGATGTCGCCGGTTCGCACCAGTGCAAGCGGCCCGCCGAGGGCGGATTCGGGCGCCACATGCAGCACGCATGCGCCATAGGAAGTGCCGCTCATGCGTGCATCCGAGATGCGCACCATGTCGCGCACGCCCTGCTCGAGCAGCTTCTTCGGGATCGGCAGCTGGCCCCATTCGGGCATGCCGGGCGCGCCCAGCGGGCCGGCCGAGCGCAGGATAAGCACCGAATCCTTCGTGGCACCCAGCTTGGGATCGTCGATGCGCGCGGCCATGTCGTTGTAGTCGTCGAACACGATCGCGGGGCCCTTGTGCTTCAGCAGATGCGGTTCGGCCGCCGTCGGCTTGATGACGGCGCCGTCGGGGCAGAGATTGCCGCGCAGCACGGCCACGCCGCCTTCCGGATTGACCGGATTGTCGCGCGTGCGGATCACATCGTCGTTGTAGACGCCCGCCCCCTTGATGTTCTCGCCCAGCGTCTTGCCGTTGGCGGTGATGCAGTCGACGTTGAGGACGTCGCGGATGCGCTCCAGCAGGCCCGGCAGGCCGCCGGCATAGAAGAAATCCTCCATCAGGTACTTGCCCGACGGACGGATGTTGCCCAGCACCGGCACGCGCTTCGAAAGCTTGTCGAACTTGTCGAGGTCGAGGTCCGCGCCCACGCGACCCGCCATCGCGATCAGGTGGATGATCGAGTTGGTCGAACCCGCCAGCGCCATGGCGCCCATCACGGCATTCTCGAAGGCCTTGGTCGTCATGATGTCGCGGGGCTTCAGGTCCTCCCACACCATGTCGACGATGCGCCGGCCGCAGGCCGCAGCCATGCGCGGATGGCCGGAATCGGCCGCGGGGATCGCCGCCGCACCCGGCATCGTCATGCCGAGCGCTTCGGCGGCCGACGCCATCGTCGAGGCCGTGCCCATCGTCATGCAGGTGCCGAAGGAACGCGCGATGCCGTCCTCGATCTCGACCCACGCCTTGTCGTCGATGTTGCCCGCGCGCTTTTCCGCCCAGTACTTCCACACGTCCGAACCCGAGCCCAGCGTCTTGCCGTGCCAGTTGCCGCGCAGCATCGGCCCGGCCGGCATGAAGATCGCCGGCAGGTTCATCGACGCGGCGCCCATCAGCATCGCGGGCACTGTCTTGTCGCAGCCGCCCATCAGCACCACGCCGTCGACCGGGTTGGCGCGCAGCAGCTCCTCCACGTCGATCGACAGGAGGTTCCGGTAGATCATCGTGGTCGGCTTCATGAAGGGCTCGCCCAGCGACATCGCTGGCATTTCCAGCGGGAATCCGCCGGCCTGGAAGATCCCGCGCTTCACGTCGTCAACGCGGGACTTGAAATGATGGTGGCAGGGATTGGCGTCGCTGAAGGTGTTGATGATCGCGATGACCGGCTTGCCCGTATAGTCCTCGGCCGAGAAACCCATCTGCTTGGTGCGCGAACGATGGCCGAACGAACGCATGTCCTGCGCGCCGTACCAGCGGTGGCTGCGCAGTTCTTCAGGCTTCTTGCGAGTCATGGACGTTTCCCCCGGGAATTTGTGGCCCGCAGAATGCGTCGGGCTTCCCGCCACGTCAATCGTTCGGCTAAAAGGATTTAGTAGAAGAAGGACCTGCCATGCGGAATCTGCGCGTCGACGGTGACCGGCTGTGGAACAGCCTGATGGAAATGGCGCAAATCGGCGCCACGCCCAAGGGCGGGGTGTGCCGGCTGGCACTGACCGATCTCGACCGGCAGGGGCGCGACCTTTTCGCGAAATGGGCGAAGGCGCTGGGCTGCACGCTCACTGTCGATCGGGCAGGCAACATGTTCGCCCGCCGCGAGGGGCGTGACCCCGCGCTGCCCGCCGTGATGACCGGCAGCCATCTCGATACCCAGCCCACCGGCGGGCGGTTCGACGGCGTCTACGGCGTGCTGGCAGGCATCGAGGTGCTGCGCACGCTGGAGGATGCGAAGATCGAGACCGATCGCGCGGTCGAGGTCGCGGTGTGGACGAACGAGGAAGGCTCGCGCTTCTCGCCCGCGATGATGGGCTCGGGCGCCTATGCGGGTGTCTTCCCGATGGACGAGATCGACGCCAAGAAGGACATCGACGGCGTCTCCTTCGGCGAGGCGCTGTCGAAGATCGGCTATCGCGGCCCCGCCCCCGTCGGCGGCAGGCCCACGGCCGCCTATTTCGAAGCACACATCGAACAGGGCCCGGTGCTGGAGGCCGAGAACAAGACCATCGGCATCGTCACGGGTGCCCAAGGCCAGCGCTGGTACGAGGTGACCGTCACGGGCCAGGAAGCGCATGCAGGCCCGACGCCCATGGCGCGGCGCAAGGACGCGCTCGTCGGCGCTTCGCGCATGATCGATGCGGTCAACCGCATCGGCCACGAGTTCCAGCCTTCGGCCTGCGCCACGGTCGGCTTCATCCAGTCGAGTCCCAACAGCCGCAACACGATCCCGGGGCGCGTCTTCTTCACGATCGATTTCCGCCACCCCGACGATTCGCGCCTCTCCGGCATGGACAAGGCGATGAAAGAGCGCTTCGCGAAGATCGCGGCCGACGCGGGGCTCGAACTCGAGATCAAGGATTTCTGGTATTTCCCGCCCACGCCCTTCGCGCCCGAACTGGTCGATGCGGTGCGCAAGGGGGCCGCCCTGCACGGCCACAGCGCGATGGAGATCGTCTCGGGCGCCGGGCACGACGCCGTCTACATGGCGCGCGTGGCACCCACCGCGATGATCTTCGTGCCCTGCGCCGACGGCATCAGCCATAACGAGATCGAGGATGCCAAGCCTGCCGACCTCGCGGCCGGCTGCGACGTGCTGCTGCACGCGATCCTCGAAGCGGCGAAAGCTTGAGCGCCGACGCCTCCCGGTTGCTGCGCGAGGGCGAGGCGCATCTCAAGAAGCGCGCCTTCGCGCCCGCGCGCGCGGCGCTCGAACGGGCTGTCGCGCTGCTCCCCTCGCTCGGGCCCGCACACTCGCTGCTCGGCCGCGCGCGCCACGGGCTTGGCGATGCGGCGGGTGCCGCCGACGCGTACCGCGCGGCGCTCGCCCTCGATCCGCGCGACACCGACAGCGAGCGGCGGCTGGGCAACGCGCTCCTCGATCTGCGGCAGGCGAAGGAGTCGGCCGAATGCTTCCGGCGCGCGGCCGCGCTCAATCCGCGCGATTCCGGTGCGCGCTACGGGCTCGCGAGCGCGCTTGCCGAGCTTGACGATGTCGAGGGCGCTGCCGCCGCATTCGCCGCGTGGGGCCGTCTGCCGACGCCGCCGGGCGTCGATCCGCATCTGCGGTTCGACGCGATCGCCGGCCAGATCCGCCTCGACGACGCTTTCTTCGAGGGCCTCGACACCGCACCGGGCCCCGATCTCGACGGACGTTTCGCGCAGGGCGACATGCCGATCCTGTTCGCATCGGCCGATGCGGGCTACACCACGCGCTTCGTCGACCTGATCGCGGGCAATCTCGCGGCACGGGCACCGGGCACCGCGTTCCACCTGCATGTCGTCAATCCCACGGAAGAGAGCGAGGCGAAGGTCGCGCGCGCGGTCGAACTCACGCAAGGCCATCTCGATTTCGCCGTGACGCGCGAGAGCGTCGATCTCGCCCGCTTCGCGGCTCCGGGCCTCGACCCGCTCTATGCCGCGAAGACCTATTATTCGTGCGCGCGCTTCCTCAACCTGCCGCGCCTGATCCGGCATTACCGCCGCCCGGTGCTGGTGTGCGACATCGACCTCGCGCCCACGCGCGATCCGCGGCCCTGGCTCGACGAGCTCGCCGCGTGCGATGCCGGCGTCAACGTCAAGATCCGCTACGATTTCGCCAACAAGCTGCTCGCCACGATGGTCTATTTCGGCGACACGCCGGCAGGGCGGCGCTATGCCGACCTCGTTGCGGCCTATTGCCGGCATTTCCTGTCGACACGCGCCGCGACATGGACGATCGACCAGGTGGCGCTGCACGCCGCATGGCTGCACATGCGCCGCGCGGGCCAGTGGCGCGATTTCCGCGAATTCGCGCCCGACACGATGAACTGGATGGACGATTCCTTCGAGGCCGAGGAAGCCCAGCGCCGTTTCCTGTTCGTCTCGCTCTATTCGAGCGTGCCGAAGATCTAGCCCAGCATGTCGCTGGTCGCGTCCATGCGCAGGGAATAGCGCGTCATGTCGGCGCGGTTGACGGAGCGGCCGACCGCCACCGCGCGACCCGTGCGGTCGTAGACCGTGAAGCGCTGCTTGAGGATCGGCGTGCCGGACGGCAGCAGCAGCTGCTCGACCTCCTCCGGGCCCGACAGGCCGCCCTCGATCTCCATGCGGACATGGTCGAAGGCCACGGTGCGCGACAGCGCCACGTAGATCCCCGTGCGCGCGTCGTCGCGGCTGATCGTGTCGGCAAGTTCGCCGGGCACGAAGCGCCAGTCGATCGCCATGGGCGCGAGGTCGGTCGAGCGCAGGCGCTTGATCGACAGCAGGTCGGCACCCGGCTCGATGCCGAGTTCGGCCGCGATGTCGGCCGGCGCCGCGATCCGTTCGAACGTCAGCACGGCGACGTGCATGTGCTGCTCGTTCGTCCATTTCTTGCGCAGGTTCCGGCCGAGCTGAAGCCGCTCCTCCACCTTGCGCGCCGTCACGCGCGTGCCCGCACCGCGCGTCCGCTTGAGGTAACCCGCATCCACCAGTTCCGACAGCGCGCCGCGCAGCGTCACGCGGCTGACGCCGAAGGCGGCCGTCAGCTCGTCCTCGGTATGGAAATTCATTTCCGGGTCGGGCCAGGAGTTGACGATCGTCATCAGGCGGCTGCGCACCTGGATATAGAGAGGGATCGGTGACCGCCGGTCGATCTTGAACAGCGCCGGTTTCAGCTTGGACTTCTTCTTCATCGCGGCACGCTAACCGGCGGCCCGCCAAAGTTGAAGAAAATTCAGTCCCGCGGAGCAATTGCCCGGTAGACGCGTTCGATCCGCCGCGTCCAGCGCACGGTATTGCACAGCGAAGAGGCGGCAAGCCGCCCGCGCAGCGTCGCCCGCAACTGCGCCAATCGCGTCCGGTCGCCGACAAGGGCTGCCGCCGTTTCAACATACGATTCGATGTCGGCTGCGGCGAGTTCCGTCAGGCCCAGCGGGCGCAGCATCGCCGCGGCCCAGCGCGACATGATGGTTTCTCCGACGAGCGTCACGACCGGAACGCCCATCCACAGCGCCTCGAACGTGCTGGTCGAGCCGTTGAAGGGAAACGTGTCGAGCGCCACGTCGATGTCTCCATACACCGCCAGATGCGCGGTCGCGCCGTCGGCGGGCGGGCGGAAGCGGATCCGCGATTCGGCTACGCCGCCGGCCGCGAGATCGGCGCACACGCGCGCGCGCACGGTCCTGTCCTCGAACGCGCGGTGATGGCCCAGCACCAGCGTGGCGTCGGACACCCGCGCCAGCAGTTTCGCCCACACGCCGAGCACGCGGGCATTGAGCTTGACCGGATTGCTGAGCGAGCCGAACACGGGTGCAGCATCCGCCGGGCGCGGGACGATCGCCGGCGCGTCGGCCAGCGGCTCGTGCAGGTAGAGATTGGGCAGGCGCACGACGCGCTCGGCGAAATACTCGCGCCCGCCGCGCGGCGCCTGTACAGCGTCTGCGAACAGGTAGCCGATCTCGGGCAGGCCGCTCGTCGCGGCGTCGAACAGGCTCGCCTGCACGGGAGCGGGGCGATGGACGGCGACACCCAGCCGGTTGAGGTCGAAATGCCCGGCGACATGGACAAGCAGGTCGATCTCGTCGCCGCGGATCGCGGCCGCGATTTCGGCATCGCCGCGACCCGACACGTCGCGCCAGCGATCGGCGGATGCCGCGAATCCTTGCGTGACCGCGTCGGGCGACAGGCACAGGCTGTAACCGAAGATCTCGAAACGCGCGCGATCGCGCTCGGCGAAAAGCGGGCGCAGGCTGCGGGCCACCGAATGGCCGCGGAAATCCGACGAAAGATAGCCGATGCGGATGCGGCGTCCCTGCGGACGGGAATGCGCGGCCGGTGCCGCGGGCGTGCCGGCGCGCGCGCGGATTCCGTCGGCGAACGCGCGGTGGACGCGCGCGAGGCCGTCCGCATCCAGGTCGGGATCGTAGAGGGCCAGCGCCGCGCGGTTCTGCGCCGCGTCGGGCGCACCGAGCGCGGCGGCGGCATCGAGCAGGACCGCGGCCGTCCCGAACTCGCCGAACGCGGACGCGAGCGTGCCGAGCCGGCCGGCGGCGCTGCGAAGCCGGTCGCTTCCCGCGCGATGGCCATCCGCACCCAGCCCGGCGACGGCCGTGCGCAGCGCGCCGAAAATCGCCGGCGGGCTTTCGTCGGCGGCCGGTGCCGCCTTCGCCCAGACGAGGAAGGCATGCGCGATGTCGCGCAACGCCGGCGTGATGCGGCCTTCGGCATTGGCAACCTCGCCGGCCAGCAGCGCGGATTCCGGGTCGTGCGGATGTCTCGTTCGGAACCGCGCGGCAAGCGCGCCCGCCTCGTCGAGCCGGCGCTGGCCGACGAGCAGCAGTCCCAGCCCCAGCAGCGTGCCCGGATGGTCGGGCGCGATCGCCAGCGCCGCGCGATAGCTCGCTTCCGCCCCCGCCATGTCGCCCGTCGCCGCGCGCATCGCGGCGAGACCGTTGTGGTTTTCAGGCACCGACGGATCGGCGGCGACGGCCGCGTGCATGTGGCCGACGGCCGCAGCGGCGTCGCCCTGCATCGCCCGGATGCCGGCAAGCGCGAAATGCGCGGGCGCGAAACCCGCGTTCGCGGCCAGTGCGGCTTCGTAAGCGCGCGCGGCACCTTCGCCGTCGCCGCGCCGGTCGCGGACCTGGCCGAGGCCGTAATGCCCGCCGTGCCACGCCGGTGCTATCACCGCGAGCTTCGCGAAGCTGGCTTGCGCCGCGTCGAGATCGCCGGTCGCCAGCAGCACGTCGGCCAGATGCTGGAGGACTGCGGGGAACTGCGGCTGCACTTCGTGCGCGCGCTTCAGCAGGCGCAGCGCCGTCGCGTCATCGCCGCGCTGGTGCTCGGCAAGGCCGCGCAGATTGAGCGCGTCGACATTGTCGGGATCGAGAGCGAGCACGGCCGCATACTCGGCGATCGCCGCCTCGGTCCGACCCGCGCGGTGATGGTCGAGACCGCGCGCGAGCGCGACTGCGGCGTCAGAATTCATGCCGGCGTCACGAAAGCGTCTCGAGCTCGTCGATGAAGCCCTCGATCACGCCCAGCCCCTGCTTCCAGAATTCCGGATCGGCCGCATTCAGCCCGAAGGGCGCCAGCAGTTCCTTGTGCCGCTTGCTGCCACCCGCGCGCAGCATGTCGAGATACTTCTCGGCGAAGCCCGCGGGCGTCTTGCGGTAGAGCGCGTAGAGCGAGTTCACGAGGCAGTCGCCGAACGCGTAGGCGTAGACGTAGAACGGCGTGTGCACGAAGTGCGGGATATAGGTCCAGTAGAAGCTGTATTCCGGATCGTAGCGGAAGACCGGCCCCAGGCTCTCGCGCTGCACGTCCATCCAGATCTCGCCGATGCGCTCGGGCATCAGCTCGCCGTTGCGCCGCTCGTCGTGCACGCGCGTCTCGAAATCGCAGAAAGCGGTCTGGCGCACGACCGTGTTGATCATGTCCTCGACCTTGCCCGCGAGCATCGCCTTGCGGCGCCTGGGCTCCTTCGCGCGCTCCAGCAGCTTGCGGAAGGTGAGCATCTCGCCGAACACCGAGGCCGTCTCGGCGAGGGTGAGGGGCGTGTCGGCCAGCAGGTGCCCCTGCCCGGCCGCCATTACCTGATGCACGCCGTGGCCGAGCTCGTGGGCGAGCGTCATCACGTCGCGCGTCTTGCCCTGGAAATTGAGCAGGAGATACGGATGCGCCGAGGGCACGGTCGGGTGCGCGAAGGCGCCCGGCGCCTTGCCGGGCCGCACACCGGCGTCGATCCACGCATTGTCGAAGAAGCGCTTGCCGGTGGCCGCGAGATCCTTCGAGAAATCGCCGTAGGCCTCGATCACCGTGTCGCGCGCGCGCGGCCAGTCGAAGCTTTCCTCGTCCGACTGCGGCAGCGGCGCGTTGCGGTCCCAGTAATCGAGCCTGTCGGAACCGAACCACTTCGCCTTCAGCGCGTAGTAGCGGTGCGAAAGGCGCGGGTACGACGAGCGCACGGCCGAGACGAGCGCCGCGACCACCTCGTCCTCGACGCGGTTGGCGAGATTGCGCGAGGAGATCGGACGCGGATAGTGGCGCCACTTGTCTTCGATCTCCTTGTCTTTCACCAGCGTGTTGGTGATCAGCGCGAAAAGGCGCGCGTTTTCGCCCAGCGTCTTGCCGATCGATTTGGCGGCCGCCTTGCGCACCGCGCCGTCGCGGTCCGACATCAGGTGGAACACTTCGGCCGAGGTGAGCTTCCTGCCGTCGTAGTCGAAGCGCACGCCCGCCATCGTCTCGTCGAACAGGCGGCCCCACGCGGCGCGCCCGGCCACGTATTTCTCGTGCAGCAGCTTTTCCATCTCGTCGGGCAGCTGGTGCGGACGGAAGCTGCGCAGGTCGCGCAGCCACGGCGCATAGCGCTTCAGCGCCGGGTCGGCGAGCTTGGCTTCCAGATCCGCGTCGGCGATGCGGTTGAGCTCGAGCGCGAAGAACAGCGTGCTCGACGAGATGGCGTTCACCCGCTCCTGGATGCCCTGATAGAACTTGGCGATCGCCGGATCGGCCTGATCGCCCGCATAGGTCAGGTCCGCGAAGCTGGTGAGACGCGCGAGCCGCTCTTCCAGTTTCTCGTATTCCCCGATCGCGGCCCCCAATGCCGCACCCGAAAGTCCGGCGAGTTTCTCGGCGTATTTCGCGGCGAACGCCTTGGCGTCGGCTTCGGCCGAATCGAGGGCAGCCGCGAGTTGAGGCGAATCCCGGCCGGGAAACAGGTCGGAAAGGTTCCAGACCGGCAGTTCGGCGGTTGCGGCAGCGGAAGAAATCGGGGGCATGGGACCGTCCGGGGCTTGGCGTTAAGCGTTTC
The DNA here is from genome assembly GCA_044224405.1 of Tagaea sp. Classification (GTDB taxonomy): domain Bacteria; phylum Pseudomonadota; class Alphaproteobacteria; order CACIAM-22H2; family CACIAM-22H2; genus Tagaea. The sequence goes on from JBGAKN010000017.1 coordinate 19,154, forward strand.
AACTAGCATATATGTCGAACGCACCGGCGCGCCAAGCGTCCGCGAAGGGAGAAACGTCCGCACATGTTCGATTCGCCCATGTTCGACTACGCTAGGTGCCCCAGCCTAGTGCGGATGTTCTTCGACTTGGCCGAACGCCACGGCGAGCGGCCCTTCCTGCACGCGATGCGCGACGGGAAATGGACGGCGTGGAGCTGGGCGGAGGCCGCGCGCGAGGTGCGCCTGCTCGCCCGCGGGCTCGGTGCGCTAGGCGTGGCACGCGGCGACCGGGTGGCGCTGGTGGCGGAGAACCGTCCCGAATGGCTGATCGCCGATTTCGCGATCATGGCGGCGGGCGCGATCACCGTGCCCGCCTATACGACCAACACGGCCGACGACCACCGCCACATCTTCGGCAACGTGCAGGCCAAGGGCGTCATCGCGTCCACCGCGGCGCTCGCCCAGAAAGCGATCGAGGCGGCGCTCCGCGTGGGCCCGGCCTGCGGCTTCGTCGTGGCGATCGAACCGCCAGCACTCTCGCAGCATCCGGGCGTGGACGTGCATGCCTGGGCCGATATCCTCGCGAAGGGCGCAGGCGCGCCCGACAATGTCGACGCGACCGTCGCGGCCCTTGCGCGCGACGATGTCGCCTGCGTGATCCACACCTCGGGAACCGGCGGCAGCCCGCGCGGCGTGATGCTTTCCCACGGCGCGATCCTGCACAACTGCCTCGGCGCGTGGGACGTGCTCCAGGCCCTGCCGCAGGGGCAGGAGACGTACTTGAGCTTCCTGCCGCTGTCGCACTCGTACGAGCATACGGTGTGCGTGGGCTTCATGGTGTCGCTGGGTGCCGACATCTGGTTCGCGGAAAGCATCGAGCGTCTGGGCCCCAACATGGCCGAGGTGCGCCCTACGATCATGACGGCGGTGCCGCGCCTCTACGAAAGCCTGCATCAGCGGATTTCGGGCGGGCTGAAGCGCGAGAAGAAGCTGAAGCAATGGCTGTTCGCCAAGACGCTGGAGCTGGGCACGAAACGCTATGAAGGAAAGAAGCTGGGAATTCTCGAATCGCTGCTCGACGCGATCCTCGAGAAGCTGGTGCGCGACAAGGTGCGGGCGCGCTTCGGCGGGCGGCTGAAGGCGTTCGTCTCGGGTGGTGCCGCGCTCAATCCGGAAATCGGGGTCTTCTTCCTGGCGCTGGGCGTGCGCGTCGTGCAGGGCTACGGGCAGACCGAGAGCGCGCCCGTCATCGCCTGCAACCGGCCCTACGAGGAACGCATGGAGACGGTGGGCAAGCCGTTGCTCGGCGTCGAAGTGAAGCTCGGGCCCGACGGCGAGATCCTCGTGCACGGCGAGTTGGTGATGAAGGGCTACTGGAACGATCCGGCGGGCACCGCCGCCGCGATCGTCGATGGCTGGCTGCATACCGGCGACGTGGGCGAGATCGACGCGCAAGGCCGCATCAAGATCACCGACCGCAAGAAGGATTTCATCAAGAACTCGGGCGGCGACATGGTGGCGCCCGCGAAGGTCGAAGGCACGCTGCTGCTCGAACCCGAAATCGCGCAGACGATGGTGTCGGGCGACGGACGGCCTTATCTGGTCGCCCTCGTCGTACCGCACGCCGATGCGATCGCGGCCGCTGCGGGCGACGCGGGCGCCTTGCGAGCGGCGATCGACAAGGCGGTCGAGCGCGCGAACGCCAGGCTCGCCCTGCCCGAGCGGGTGCGGAAATTCGCGCTGGCGTCGGGCCCCTTCACCATCGAGAATGCGCAGATGACGCCGACGATGAAGATCCGGCGCCATGTGATCCGCCAGACCTATGGCGAAACCCTGGAGGGCCTTTACCGATGAACCGCATCCTGCCCGCGTTCGCACTCCTCGCCGCCCTCGCCCTTTCGGCCTGCGGTGCCCCGCCCGGCGTTTCCACCGTCGCGCGCCTCGCGACCGAGGACCGCACCGCCTCGCAGATCACGGACGACAACCGCATGCTGATCGCGTTCAACCGCGCGGTCGCTTCCGAATCCGGCGCGCTGTTCCGCGATGTTTCCACCGACGTCTATGTCGGCCGCATGATGCTGACGGGCGCGGTCCCGCAGGCCGCGCAGAAGACGCGCGCCGTGCAGATCGCCCGCACGATCGAAGGCGTGCGCGAGGTCGTCGACGAGTTGCAGGTGACCAGCGCCGGCGGCATCGGCGCCACGGCCGCCGATCTCGTCATCGAACAGAAGCTCGGCGTGAAGCTGCTGTCGGAATCGGGCGTGAAGTCGGTCAATCTGCGCTGGCGGGCGGTCAACGGCACGGCCTACCTGTTCGGCCGCGCGCACAGCCAGGCGGAACTTGACAAGGCGCTCGCCGTCGCGCGCGGGACCGAGAACGTGAAGCGCGTCGTCAACCACGTGCGGGTCCAGCCCTGAACCCGCTCGACATCCGCCTCGAAAGCGCGCGCCTCGTCCTGCGCGCGCCCGAGGCAGATGACGCACCGGACATCCAGCGCTGGTGCGCGGACTGGGAACTGGCGCGCTGGACCGCGCACATCCCGCATCCCTACACGCTCGAGCACGCGCTGACTTTCGTCGCCGACGCGCGCGCGGCCACGGCCGACGCGCGCGCCGTCACCTTCGCGATCCTGCGCAAGGACGAGCCCGGCGTCGTCGGCATGATCTCGCTCACGCTCGACGGGCTGGGCGTGGAAGGCGATCTCGGCTGGTGGATCGCCGGCCCCCATCAGGGACTGGGCTATGCGAGCGAGGCGGCGCTGGTGCTGGTGGATTTCGCGCGCGCGATGGGCGTGGCGCGCCTCACCGCGGGCGCGTTGCCCGACAACCTCGCCTCGCAGGGCGTCGCCCGGCGCATCGGCATGCGCCCGGCGGGAACGATGATGCGCTCGGCGCCCGCGCGGGGCGCGCCGATGGAGACGCTTGAGTTCGTGCTGACGGAATAAGCGGAAATTCCGATCAATTAGATCGATTTTAATCGTTTTCTCCGCTGATCCGGTTTCGGCAAGCTCCCGGGTATCGAAATCCTTCCCCGGAGCGAGACATGGCCAAAGCCCCCACGATGACGACCAGCGCCGGCGCCCCCGTCGCCGACAACCAGAACAGCCTGACCGCAGGGCCCCGCGGCCCCGTGCTGCTGCAGGACTGGCAGCTGATCGAGAAGCTCGCCCACCAGAACCGCGAGCGCATTCCCGAGCGCGTCGTCCACGCCAAGGGTTGGGGCGCCTACGGCACCTTCACCGTCACGCACGACATAACGAAATACACGCGCGCCTCGATCTTCGCGCAGGTCGGCAAGCGCACGAAGCTGCTGGCGCGCTTCTCGACCGTGGCGGGCGAGATGGGGGCGGCCGATGCCGAGCGCGACGTGCGCGGCTTCGCGCTCAAGTTCTATACCGACGAGGGCAACTGGGATCTCGTGGGGAACAACACGCCCGTGTTCTTCATCCGCGACCCGCTCAAGTTCCCCGACTTCATCCGCACGCAGAAGCGCCATCCGCAGACCAACCTGCGTTCGCCGACCGCGATGTGGGATTTCTGGTCGCTGTCGCCCGAAAGCCTGCACCAGATCACGATCCTGATGTCGGACCGCGGCCTGCCGCAGACGCCCATGCACATGAACGGCTACGGCAGCCACACGTTCAGCTTCTGGAACAAGGACAACGAGCGCTTCTGGGTGAAGTTCCATTTCAAGACCCGCCAGGGCCACAAGCACTTCACCAACGAGGAGGGCGCCAAGGTCATCGGGCAGAGCCGCGAGAGCTACCAGGAGGCGCTGTTCGGCGCCATCGGGCGCGGCGAACGGCCCAAGTGGGACGTCAAGGTGCAGATCATGCCCGAGGCCGATGCGGGCAAGACGAAGTACGACCCCTTCGATCTCACGAAGGTGTGGCCTCACAAGGACTATCCGCTGATCGATGTTGGCCTGATGGAGCTCGACCGCAATCCCGAGAACTATTTCGCCGAGATCGAGCAGGCTGCCTTCTCGCCGTCGAACGTGGTGCCGGGCATCGGCTTCTCGCCCGACAAGGTGCTGCAGGCCCGCCTGTTCGCCTATGCCGACGCGCACCGCTACCGTCTCGGCACGCATTACGAGGCGCTGCCGGTGAACGCGCCCAAATGTCCGGTGCGCCACTATCACAAGGACGGCGCGATGCGCTTCTTCCGCAACGATACCGGCAATCCGGACGCCTACTACGAGCCCAACAGCGTGGGCGGGCCAACGCAGGACCCCTCGGTTGCCGAACCGCCGCTGAAGATCGACGGTGCGGCCGACCGCTGGAACCATCGCGACGGCAACGACGATTACGGCCAGGCGGGCGACCTGTTCCGCCTGTTCGACGCGGGCCAGAAGCAGCGCCTGTTCGCCAACATCGCCGCGGCGATGCAGGGCGTGCCGGAGGAAATCGTCGAGCGGCAGCTCGTACACTTCGACAAGGCCGATCCCGCCTACGGGGCCGGCGTGCGCGCGGCGCTGAAGAAAGCGAAGTGAAGGAAGGGGGCTTCCGCGCCCGCACGCCGTCGCGGGCGCGGAACCGTCCGGAGAATTGCGGTCAGCCGCGCTTGACGAATTTCGTGGCGAGCCGCGGTGCGGGCGTCGCACCCGCGCCGCCTTCGAAGGACGGACGCATGAAGGGCAGCCAGGCGCGCGACCACTGCTCCATCTCGCCGAGATAGTTCACCTTCTTTACGTCGCGCGCGAGGTACTTTTTGCTCCAGTCGCTCTCTGCCCAGGAGTTGGTCTTGGCGGAGTCGATCCCCTGGACTTCGGGATTGAAGTAGTAGACGACGCGCAGGAACGATTTCGCGTCCGCGTAATGGAAAGTGCTCGCAATCATCGCGTTGGGAATCGGCACGCCGCGCGCATCCAGCGTCACGACCATCATCTTCAAGGCGTCGGACGTGTCGTCCGACCGCCAGGCGGTCGGCCAGATATGATTGACATAGTTGCACTCCTGCTTGCCGAACTCGTCGTTGGCGACGAAATTCTTATAGTGCATGTCCGACCGGTCGCAATCCGAGAAGCGGCGCAGCCCGGCGTCAGTCGGCTTGGCGAACGGCGTCGACAGGACCAGGACGATCGCAACGAGCCTGTTGTTCTCGATGAGCGTCAGCGCCACCCGGCTCCAGGTCGTGGTGCCGTAGCGGCTGAAAGCATATCCCATCGGTTCGAAATTGCCGCTCGGCAGCGGGATGCGCCGGCCGCCGACCACCACTTCGCCCGCGCCGGTCGGGCTAGTCTTCATCTCGTCGATGCCGGTCGGGCGCCGCTCCGCCTCGGCCGCCGGGGGCAGCGCGGCATTGGGGGCGACAAGGCCTTGCTGCGTATTGCCGGCGGCCGGCAGAGCCGGCGCATTTGCGACGGGCGTTGATGTCGCCGCGCGCGCAAGGGCCGCCTCGCGCGCGGCATTGGCGGCGGCAGCTTGGGCGGCTTGGGCCTGGGCTTGGGCCTGAATCTGCGCCTGCCGAGTCTGCTCGCGGGCGGCTGTCGCGTCGGCTTCCGCCTTCAGCTTTTCCGCACGCAGGGCGGCCGCTTCCGCCTCGGCCTTCTGTTTCTCGGCACGCAGGGCGGCGGCGGCGGCCTGCGCGGCAGCGGCCGCCTCGCGGGCGGCGATTGCTTCATTCGCGCGTTCGTTGAGCGCGCTGCGAATCGCCGGCGAGATCGGCGAGACATAGCCTGCATCCGGCACGCCCGCGCCGGGAGGCGCATCCGCGCGCGAGCCGAGCGACATCCAGCCATGTTCGGGCGCCGGAACGACGGCAAGATAGAGGGCCGCGGAGACGCTGCCGAAAATCACGCTCCAGCGCCAGATCCCCGACCTCTCCCAGAGGACGGCGGTCGCGGACACGGAGCGGGACACGGGCATCGCCATCGCGTGCAATCAGGCCGGCTTGCCGGCGTCTTCGCCTTCGAGCACGGGCTCGACGCGCGGCTCGCCGTTCTCGAACAGGAGACGCACGCGCTTGATCCGCTTGAGCTTGGCGGCGATCAGCGATTCGGAAAGCCGCTCTTCGATGCCGCGCGCCAGGTCGCGGGCCGAGCCGACATTGTCGAGCTTCTCCAGACGCTCCATGGATTCAAACAGGAGCTCCGGATCGATGCCGCCCTCGGCGATCTCGAGCTCGTAGTTGCGCACGATCGCCTCGATCTCGAGGGCCGCCACGCGCGCGACATCGAGGCCCTTGAGCGTCTTGAAGACGAAGATCCGGTCGATCCGGCTCAGCACTTCGGGGGCGAACTGCGCGTCGCGCAGGGCACCGATCGATTCGCGCCGGAGCTTCTCGTCGTCGCCGTCCACGCGACGCATGATGTCGGACAGCTGGTCCGTCGCGGCATTGGTCGTCAGGATGAAGATCGCCTGATTGGTCGGGATCGCCTTGCCGTTCGACGCTTCGGTGATGAAGCCGTCGTTCCACGCGGTCAGGAAGTTCTTGTGGAGATCGGAATGCGCCTTCTCGAACTCGTCGAGCAGCACGACCGCGTCAGGCGTGTCGCGCATCGCGCCGGTGAGCACGCCGTAGCTGTCCGATCCCCAGTAACCCTTGGTCGAACCGAACAGCATCGTGCCCGAACCCATGCCGCGGCTGAACTGCGACATGTCGATATGCACGAGCTTGCGCCCGAGGATTTCCGACAGGCATTTGGCCAGGTAGGTCTTGCCCGTGCCCGGCGCGCCGGCGAACAGGAACACGCCGAGCGGCTTGGCCCGGCGCGCCATCGCCGAGCGCCAGCGGATCTGGGCGGCCACGTCGTCGCAGACCGAATCCTGACCGATGACCTTGGCCTTCATCGCCGCGCCGAGCGCGTCCGCGTCGACGATCATCGGATCGGCAGCGTTTGCGAGCTTTGCTTCAAGCGCCTTGCGGTTGGTCAGTCGGTCAAGGATGTCCAAGATAAATCCCCCGGTTCGGTTCGGATGCTTCGCGGACTGCCTCTCGTGCACGAGGCCGACGAAGACAATGCCCCAGCAGACCCCGGAAATCCACAACAGGAGGTACGAATGGGCGGCGAGCGCCGCCTGGCGGCGCTCGCCGCCCGTACCACCGACTGCCAGTCGACATGCAGCGTGTTCAGGAGATGGATCAGCGCGATGAGGACCGACAGCCCGATGAGAAGCGCGATGTTCCGGTTGAGCCACGCGAGCATGTCGGGGTCCGCTATCTCGGCGCGATCGGGACGCCGACGACCTGGCCCGGCGCCAGGACCGGCAGCAGCACCGGCGTCACGCTCGACTTGATCCCGACGGTGATGCCGCCGAAGCCGTCATGCACGCCGACGATATTGACCACGCCCGATGCCGGGACGGGAACCGCCAGCGTCACCGGCGTGTTCAGGATCGGCACGGTGCGAGTGTACCCCTCGCTGACGACGCGGATGATGTCGCCGTCTTCGTCGCGGTGATCCCAGATCGTGAGCCATGCCATCGGCAGTTCGAATTCGCTGTCCAGCAGGGCCGCAGGCGAAGGCACGGCGGACGATGCCGCGGGCAATGCCGCGACGGCCGGCGCCGGGAGGGCGGCCGGGGTGGCCGGACGGGGTGCGGGCGGGCGCACCGCGACGGGCGGCGGCGCGACGGCGCCCGAAGGTGCGACGGTGGCGCCACCGTCGCCACCGGCTGCGGGTGACGGCGCCGGCTGGGGCGATGGCGCGGCCGCGGCGCCGTTGAGCAGGGCGTTCGTGTCGGCCGGCGTGCCCGAACGGCCCGCCGCGATCGCGTCCGCGACGCGGGCGGCACCCGGCTTCGCCGTCATGCGGATCGCAAGCGCGATGTCGCCGCGAAGGGCTGCTTCCTGATCGCCCTGCAGCGCCATGCCGGCTATCGCGCGGTCCAGTTCGCTGAGCCGGACCCGCGGCGTCTCGATCGGGCCGCGGGCGATGAAGGCGTTGCGCAGCGCGGCGCGTTCCTGTTCGCTCAGATTGTCGGGCCTGTCGAGCGGCAGGCCGATCAGTGACAGAAAGTTCGTGGTGACGCCGGGCGGGACAATCCGGTCGGCCACGCCGGCCAGCAACCCGAGGAAGACCGCGGAAAGCAGGAGCCCGGGCAGGATCTTTCGCGGCTGCAGGCCGCGGGGTTCCTGGATGATCGGCCGCCGGAGCATCGGCGATTCGCGCATCGCCGGCCGGCCGCTGTCTTTCGCCTCGAACATCGTCACGGTTTTCGCAGGACGCGCCCGTCAATCACGGTGGTTGGACATATACGCTGTATTCAATGTGCGATTATGTCCGAAAAAGCGAGCCGAAAATTGAAATTCCCGTGGCAAATCCAGGGCGCGAGCGGTGCCGGGTTGCGATTCCGCGCGTTCAAATACTGTTGTAGGCGCGGAACCATTCGACGAATTTCGGCACGCCCTCGTCGATCGAGGTGCGCGGCATGAAGCCCAGGTCCTTCGTCGACGCGGCGATGTCGGCGAAGCTCTCGGGCACGTCGCCGGCCTGCAAGGGCTGCATGTCGAGGATCGCCTTGTGGTTCGTCGCGCGCTCGATCAGCTCGATATAGCGCATCAGCGGCTCGGACTTGTGGTTCCCGAGATTGTAGACGCGGTGCGCCGCGACCTTCGCTGCGACCGCCGGCGGCCGGTCGAGGGCGGCGATCACGCCCGCGACGATGTCGTCGATATAGGTGAAATCGCGGCGCATATCGCCGTTGTTGAAGACCGGGATCGGTTCGCCTGCGAGGATCGCCTTGGTGAAGATCCACAAGGCCATGTCCGGCCGGCCCCACGGCCCGTAGACCGTGAAGAAGCGCAGGCCCGTGGCGGGCAGCGCATAGAGATGGCTGTAGCAGTGCGCGACCAGCTCGTTCGCCGCCTTCGTGGCGGCATAGAGCGAGACCGGGCGGTCGATCTTGTCCTCGACCGCGAAGGGCAGCTTCTCGTTCCCGCCATAGACCGACGAGGACGAGGCATAGACGAGATGCCTGATCCCGCCGCGCCGGCGGCATGCCTCGACGACGTTGAAATGGCCGACGATGTTCGTGCGGATATAGGCGCCCGGATTGGTGAACGAGTAGCGCACGCCGGCCTGTGCGGCGAGATGCACCACGCGGTCGATCGCGGGATCGGAAATCGCGGCCGCGAACGCGTCGTCGCTTGCCAGGTCGCCGCGCACCATGCGGAAATTGGGATTGCGGGAAAGCTCGGCGCCACGCGCCTCTTTCAGGCGCACGTCGTAGTAGGGATCGAAATTGTCGAAGCCCACGACGCTCTCGCCGCGGGCGAGCAGCGCGCGGGCGACCGAGAATCCGATGAATCCGGCGGCACCGGTGACCAAAACCGTCATGACGCCGCGCTTTTAACCGTCTTGGCGGGCAAAATCACGCGCTTTCGTGGTTGCGCAGGGTTGCAGCCTCCGCTAGCGTGCCCGTCATGGAAAAGACGGTCGCCCGCATTTCCCTTTGGCAGGCTTGGTGGCGCTGAGCGCCAACCGAATTCTTTTCCCTTTCCCGTTTTCATAGTTCCTCCGTGCCCGCGTGGTTTTGCGCGCGGGCGCCAGCTTCCGCGAGACCGCCATGCGCTATGAGTTCGCGACCAAGTCCGGCCTGACCCTCGTCCGCAACAGGCGGCCGCTCGACTACGCCACCGCCCTCGACGGCTTCGCCGAGCGGCTGGATCGCGCGCGCGGCGGGCTGTTCTCCTCGGGCGTCGACTACCCGGGCCGCTATTCGCGCTGGGAGTTCGGCTTCGTCGATCCGCCGCTGGAGATCGTCGGCCGCGACCGGCAGATCGCGTTCCGGGCGCTGAACGAACGCGGCGAGCGCCTGCTCGACGTGCTCGACCCGGTGCTGTCGGAATTCCAGACCGTCTCGAAAGGCCCGCGCGAGCGCGTGCTGTCGATCCCGCCGGCGGAAGGGCCGTTCCCGGAGGAAAAGCGCAGCCAGCTTCCCTCGCTGTTCTCGCCGCTGCGCCGCGTGGTCGAGGAGTTCAAGGGCCTCGCCGACCCGTTCCTCGGGCTCTACGGCGCGTTCGGCTACGACCTGCTGTTCCAGTTCGAGCCGATCGCGCTCAAGCACGCGCGCGACGGACACGCGCGCGACCTGCACCTGTTCCTGCCCGACCGGATGTACATCCTCGACCGGCGCAAGGAGACGGCGTTCCGCTACGATTACGAGTTCGTGCGTGGGGCGACGACGACCGAAGGGGCCGCGCGCAAAACCTATGAGCCCGTCGCGCGCCGCAAATACGTCGAGCCGACGGCAAAGCCCGAGATCACGTCGGACCTGACGGCCGAGCAGTACGCCGCGATGGTCGACGTGGCGCGCGAGCGCATGCGCGTGGGCGACATCTTCGAGGTCGTGCTGTCGCGGCGCTTTGATGCCGCGTATCCGGCCGCCCCGTCGAGCCTGTTCGCGAAGCTGAAGAAGGTGAACCCCTCGCCGTTCGAGTTCTACCTGCAGCTCGGGCCCGACCGGCTGGTGGGCACGAGCCCGGAGATGTTCGTGCGCGTGGAAGGCTCCCGCGTCGAATCCTGCCCGATCTCCGGCACCGCAAGGCGCGGGCGCAACGCGATGGAAGACGCCGAGCGCCTCAAGGCCCTGATCGATTCCGAGAAGGACGAGGTCGAGCTGACGATGTGCACCGACGTCGACCGGAACGACAAATCGCGCATCTGCGAGCCGGGCAGCGTCAAGCTCCTCGGCCGCCGCCAGATCGAGACCTATGCCGGCCTGTTCCACACGGTCGACCATGTGGAGGGGAAGCTGCGTGCCGACGTGACCGGCCTCGACGCGTTCATCAGCCACATGTGGGCCGTGACGCTGACGGGTGCGCCGAAGAAATGGGCGGTCGAGATCATCGAGGCGATGGAGACAGCACCCCGCGGCTGGTACGGCGGGGCCGTGGGCGCGTTGCTGCTCAACGGCGACGTCAATACCGGCATCACGATCCGCACCGTGCATCTCGAGGACGATGCGAAGAAAAAGCAGCATGTGCGCTACCGCGTCGGCGCCACGCTGATCTGGGATTCGATCGGCATGGAGGAGAACGAGGAGACGCACCTCAAGGCCAACGCGTTGTTCCGCGTGCTCGCCCCGCCGGTCGCGGCGGCCACGGGCAACACCGCGAACGCCGTGGGGGCGGGCCTCAAAGTCATCCTCGTCGACAACGAGGACAGCTTCGTCCACACGCTCGCCGACTATTTCCGCCAGACGGGCGCGGATGTCGCCACCTACCGCCACGGCCTGGGGGCCGCCGCCATCCTCGCGATGAAGCCGGACCTGGTGGTGCATTCGCCGGGGCCCGGTACGCCGTCGCAGTTCGGCGTGCCGGCATTGGTGAAGGAACTCGCGAAGCACGACGTGGCGCAGTTCGGCGTGTGCCTCGGGCTGCAGGGCACGGTCGAGGCGTTCGGCGGAACGCTCGACGTGCTGCCCGAGCCGCGCCATGGCAAGCGCTGGGACATCGCGCATGACGGCACGGGCCTGTTCGCGGACCTGCCCAGCCCTTGCGCGGTCGGCGCGTATCATTCGCTGCACGCGAAGGCGGCGACGTTCCCGCACGGCGAACTCGACATCCTGGCGAAGACGCCGGCGGGCCTCGTGATGGCGGTGCGCCACAAGCGCCTGCCCATCGCGGCCGTGCAGTTCCATCCCGAATCGATCCTGTCGATGGGCTGGGCCACCAAGGGCGAGATCGGGCGCACGCTGGTCGACAACGTGCTCGTGTCCCTCGTGCGGGCGCGTCGGGCGAAGGCGGCCTGACGCAACCAAGTTGCGCGGCCGCGCGGGCGGCCGGCAACTTCCGGCACGAGTGTGCGGTGCACCTCGGAAGGTCGTTGCTTTCTGAAGTGCCCGTCGAACGCCGATTGAGCGGCACCGGTCTTTGCACTACCGTTCCGGACAACGACACGACAGCCGGGACGGAACATCGCCAATGACCGCCGCCCAAGCCCTGCTCGACATCTCCCTCGACGACAAATACACGGCGAATTCGGGCCGCGTGTTCCTGACCGGCACGCAGGCGCTGCTGCGCCTGACGCTGATGCAGCGCCAGCGCGACCTCGCGGCCGGGCTCAACACGGCGGGCTTCGTCACGGGATATCGCGGCTCGCCGCTGGGCGGGCTCGACCAGGCGATGTGGAAGGCGAAAAAGCATCTCAAGGACAACCACATCCATTTCACGCCCGGCGTGAACGAGGATCTGGCGGCGGCCGCGTGCTGGGGCACGCAGCAGGTGAACATGTACGAGGGCGCCAAATACGACGGCGTCTTCGGCATGTGGTACGGCAAGGGCCCCGGCGTCGACCGCTGCGGCGACGTGTTCAAGCACGCGAACGCCGCCGGCACCTCGCCGCATGGCGGCGTGCTGGTGCTGGCGGGCGACGACCACGCGGCCAAATCCTCCACCCTCGCCCACCAGTCCGAGCACGAGTTTATCTCGGCGATGATCCCGGTGCTGAACCCGTCGGGCGTGCAGGAATTCCTCGATCTCGGCCTCTATGGCTGGGCGATGAGCCGCTATTCGGGCTGCTGGGTCGCGTTCAAATGCACGGGCGAGACGGTAGACAGCACGGCGTCGGTCTCGGTCGACCCGCACCGCATCCCCATCGTGCTGCCGACCGATTTCGAGATGCCGCCCACGGGCGTGCACATGCGCTGGCCCGATCACTGGACCGACCAGGAATACCGGCTGCAGAAATACAAGGTCTACGCCGCCCTCGCCTTCGCGCGCGCCAACAGGCTCGACAGGATCGTCATCGACAGCCCGAACCCGAGGATAGGCATCGTCACGACGGGCAAGAGCTATCTCGACGTGCGCCAGGCGCTGGAAGATCTCGGCATCGACGATGCGCTGGCGGCCAAGATCGGCCTTCGCGTCTACAAGGTCGCGATGCCTTGGCCGCTGGAGCGCGAGGGGGCGCGGCACTTCGCCGAGGGCCTCGAAGAAGTCCTCGTCGTCGAGGAGAAGCGCGCCCTCATCGAGAACCAGTTCAAGGAACAGCTCTATAACTGGCGCGCCGACGTGCGCCCGCGCGTGGTCGGCAAGTTCGACGAGAAGGGCCAGTGGATCCTGCCCTCGTCGGGCGAGCTCACGCCCGCCATGATCGCGCGCGTGATCGCCAAGCGCCTCGAGCCCTTCTTCACGTCCGAGCGCATCCGCGAGCGGGTGGCGCTGATCGATGCGAAGGAGAAGTCGCCCGAGGGCCACGCCTTCAAGCGCGTGCCCTATTTCTGCTCCGGCTGCCCGCACAACACCTCCACCAAGGTGCCCGAGGGCAGCCGCGCGATGGCCGGGATCGGCTGCCACTTCATGTCGATCTGGATGGACCGCGGCACGTCGACCTTCACGCACATGGGCGGCGAAGGAACACCTTGGATCGGCCAGGCGCCGTTCACGGAGACCAAGCACGTCTTCCAGAATCTCGGCGACGGCACGTTCTACCATTCGGGCTCGCTGGCGATCCGTGCGGCCATCGCCGCCAAGGTCAACATCACCTACAAGCTGCTGTTCAACGACGCCGTCGCGATGACCGGCGGCCAGCCGCATGACGGCCCGCTGACCGTGCCGCGCATCACGCACATGCTGCATGCCGAGGGCGTGAGCCGCATCGTCGTCACCAGCGACGAACCCGACAAGCATCTGGGCGCCTCGATGGCGCCGGGCACCACGCTGCGCCACCGCGACGACCTCGATGCCGTGCAGCGCGAACTGCGCGAGGAAAAGGGCGTCACGATCCTGATCCACGACCAGACATGCGCGGCCGAGAAGCGCCGCCGGCGCAAGCGCGGCACCTATCCCGATCCTGCCAAGCGCATCTTCATCAACGAAGCGGTGTGCGAGGGCTGCGGCGACTGCTCCGTCAAGTCGAACTGCCTCTCCGTCATTCCCGTGGAGACCGAGTTCGGCCGCAAACGCGCCATCGACCAGTCGAGCTGCAACAAGGACTATTCCTGCACCAAGGGCTTCTGCCCCTCGTTCGTCAACGTGCTGGGCGGGCGGGTGCGCAAGCCGCGCGAGAAGCGCGCCGCCGACGCGCCCGATCCGTTCACCGTGTTGCCGGCCCCGCAGCTTCCGGCACTCGACCATCCCTACGGCATCGTCGTGACGGGCGTGGGCGGCACGGGCGTCGTCACCGTCGGCGCGCTGATCGGCATGGCGGCCCATCTCGAAGGCAAGGGCGTGTCGATCCTCGACATGGCGGGCCTTGCGCAGAAGGGCGGCGCCGTCGTCAGCCACATCCGCATCGCGAAGAAGGCGGACGAACTCAACGCCGTGCGCATCGCGGCGGGCGAGGCGAACCTGCTGCTGGGCTGCGACCTCGTCGTGGCGGCGGGCGCCGACGCGCTCGACAAGACGCGCATCGGGCACACGCATGCGGTCATCAACGCCTACGAGTCGCCGACCGGCGATTTCACGCGCAACCCCGACCTCGTCTTCCCCGGACAGGAGATGAAGGACGTCATCGCCCACGCGCTCGGCCAGGGTGCGATGAACGTGGTGGACGCGACCAAGCTCGCCACCGCGCTGATGGGCGATTCGATCGCGACCAACCCCTTCATGCTCGGCTTCGCCTGGCAGAAGGGCCTGATCCCGGTCGGCCTCGAAGCGCTGCTGCGCGCCATCGAACTCAATGAAGTCGCGATCGACGCCAACAAGCGCGCTTTCCAGTGGGGTCGCCTCGCGGCCGTGGCGCCGGAGCGCGTGCAGGAGGCCGCCGCACCAACGATGGCGCCGGAGCGCCGAATCGCCAAGACACTCGACGAGATCGTCGCGGTGCGCGTCCGGCATCTCGCGGCCTATCAGGACGAAGCGCTCGCGAAGAAGTACGAAGCGCTGGTGCGGCAGGTGGAACAGGCCGAGAAGGCCCGCGCGCCGGGCAAGACCGGCCTCGCCCTCGCGGTCGCGCGCTATTACGCCAAGCTGCTCAGCTACAAGGACGAGTACGAGGTGGCGCGCCTCTATTCCGACGGCGCGTTCCGCGCCAACCTCGCCCGCCAGTTCGAGGGCGATTACAAGATCGAGATCAACCTCGCTCCGCCGCTGGTCGCCGAACGCGACGAGACCAGCGGGCATCTGAAAAAGCGCACCTACGGCCCGTGGATGCTCGCGGCCTTCGGCGTGCTGGCGAAGCTCAAGTTCCTGCGCGGCACGAAATTCGATCCGTTCGGCCGCACGGAAGAACGCCGGATGGAACGCGCCCTGATCGCAGAATACGAGGCGACACTGGCCGAGATCGTCGCGAACCTAACGCCCGCCAACCATGGTGCTGCCGTGGGCCTTGCCAGCATCCCCGAAGAAATCCGCGGCTACGGCCACGTCAAGGACGCGCACCTCGCGAAGGCGAGGGCGCATGCCGAGATCCTGCGCGCGAATTTCCGCAATCCGGCCCGCGAAACGGTCGCCGCCGAGTGAAGCGCGTCGCGGGCGTGGATGGTGCCAAGGGCGGCTGGGTCGCCGTCGTCGCCGATCAGGACGGCAAGCCCCGCGAACTGCGCTTTCTCGAAAAGCTCGAAGACCTGGTCGCGGACCCCAGCATCGCCCTTATCGCCATAGACATGCCGATGGGCTTCCTCGACCGCGCGTTGAAAGGCGGGCGCGAGTGCGAACAGGCCGCGCGCGCCGCGATGCCGGGCAAAAGCTCCAGCGTGTTCTCCGCCCCTTGCCGCCCGGCGCTCTCCGCGCGCGACTACGGAGAAGCGCTCAAACGCAACCGGGCTGGCTTCGGAATCGGCCTCTCCAAACAATCCTTCAACCTGTTCCCCAAGATGCGCGAACTCGACGCGATCCTGCGCAAGCAACCGCGCTGCCGCATCGTCGAAGCGCACCCCGAATTCGGCTTCGCAAGGCTGGCAGGCGCGCCCGTGCTGGAACCCAAGCGCAGACCGGAGGGTCGCAAACGCCGCCTCGAACTCCTCACCGCGAACGGCATGAAGGACGTGGCCGACTGGCTCGACCTGCTGCCGCGCAAGCTCGTGGCGCCCGACGACGTGATCGACGCGGCGATGGTGTGTTTAACCGCCCTGCGCGTAGCGGTCGGCAAGGGCGAGTGCCTGCCGAAACGCCCGCCGAAGGACCGGTTCGGGATCGAGATGGGGATCTGGCGGTAGAGCACTAGAATTCATCCAAAAATCTGGGCCAAGACATCGACTATTAGCGCCGGTCAGGCAAACTGCCTTGTGCAATTTTTAATATCTATAACCGTTGCATGCATCCTAATATAAGCGGAGCAACAACTCGACTAGGCCGCCATTAGAGGTCGAAAATGTTTGGTATAGTTCCAACGATTTCCAAAATTTCGGCCGAAGAGACAAACAGGATTATTCAATTCATTCGGCACGTACTTACCGTGGCTCGATCCAAAAACAAAGGCACTCAAGATATTCCGGATATCATTTTTCACTACACAAGTACATTTGCGCTCAAAGAAATCGTATCCAAGAAGGCCATTCATGCGACTCACATCTCGTTCATGAACGACATCGATGAGTATCGCAATGCCATAGAGATGTTTGCGACTGCCCTGAAAGATTCAGGGTCACTGTTTAGCTCTGAACCAAATAGACGCATCAAAAAGGCAATTGAAGAGAATTTGAAATCGGTTACCCCGACCAATTCATTTCCACTTTTTATCGCCTGTTTCTCAAATAAGTCGAATGATCTCAATCAATGGAGGTCTTATGGAGGAGCAGAATTAAGCTTTAACATTGGAATGAGCATTGATCACTTAACTGACCTCCTCATAAGAAGCACGGGTATCGGCAATATTTTTGGATATTTAACACCGGTGATATACCAAAAATCTGAAAAGGAGCGCCTGATCGAGGCGTTATTGAAATTTATCTCCGATGAGTATCCGCAGAGCGAGGCGCGATCAAAGGGTGACTCGACTGATTACGAAAAAAGATGGGCCAACCAATTCCTCTCCTTTGCAGCATTTCTTGCGCCAGTTTTCAAAAATTTGGCTTTTGAAGCTGAGTCTGAATGGCGAATTGTCGTTACTCCAAAAGACTTATCTTTTGTCGATTTCAAACCGAAGCGGGGCCTGCTAGCACCACATATGTCATTGCCGATTGCAGATGCGCGAGATGGGTACGCAACACCTATACGCAATGTGCAAGTTGGCCCTAGCCGCTTCGGTGCATTAAATGAGTTCGCGATCGAAAATTTATCGAAGCGGTTTCTTGACGAAAAAGTAAAAGCGGGAAAATCTGAAATTCCATTTAGAGATATCAGCTAAGCAATCTTCAGTTAGTAATAGGCTTCGCCGAGATGAATATATCGCAGCAAGCAAGTCGTGGATGCCCGGGACGAGCCCGGGCATGACGGATAGAGCGGTGAATCGTCGTCCGGCCCCAGTCGGTTGTTCCGCCCGGTCTAGCCCCGCTCAAAGCCCTGCCTTTAGCCAAACTTCCCCCATCACCGCGCCCCTCACCCCACCCCCTTGATGTCGGTCAAAGCGTGGCCGGGGACGCGCACCTATCTTCCCGGCCGTCGGGAAGCGGAAGGCGGGGCGGGTCATGTGCGGTTCGTGCAAGGAAGGTTCGGCGCTGAAGAAGCTGCTCGCCGGCTTCCGGCATTTCCGGGAAGACTATTTCCAGACCAACCACACGCTGTTCGAGGAGCTGTCGATCGCCGGGCAGTCGCCGCGGATCATGGTCGTGGGCTGCTCGGATTCGCGCGCCGATCCGGCGATCCTCACCGCGGCGGAGCCGGGCGACCTGTTCGTGGTGCGCAACGTGGCGGCCCTCGTCCCGCCGTTCCAGCCGGACGGGCGCGCGCACGGCACGGCGTCGGCGCTGGAGTTCGGCGTGGTCGGGCTTTCGGTCGCGCACATCGTCGT
>JBGAKN010000018.1:0-35548 GCA_044224405.1 Tagaea sp.
GAAGGCCTGGCCAACGCGCTCGCGGATCTCGTCCACGATCGTGGCGCATTGCGCGTTCCACTCGGATTCTTCCTCGCCGACCAGCGAGTGGATGAAGAAGAAGAAATTGTGGAGCATGCCGCGGTCGAGCTGCTGCGACTGGAAGAAGTCCGACAGCGGATGCACGACGAGCCGGCCGAACGAATTGACGCGACGGTTGAGGTTCTGCGCATCGACGATCGTGCTGACGATCTGCTGGAAGACGGCGCGATAGAAATTGTCCATCTCGCCAGAGACCTTCATCGCCTCGGCGATCTTCTCGACGTCGTCGGGGCCGATCTTGCCGCCGAGCCGTTCGACCTCCGCTTCCACGGTCTTGACGAATGCGTCGAGCATGGTGACGACGGCGTGGCGGATCTGGAGGGGGCCTTTGGCGAACATGATGGTAGCGAGTCTAACCTCTGGTGGGGCGGTTGGGAACTGCCGTGGGCGCTCAGGGGGGATGCGAGGCGCCGGCGCGCGATGCTAGGCTCCCGTCCGGGGAGACTCCGGAGGATTTGCGGTTTGACGTCCGTTCCTGAACTCTATGCCGGCAAGACGATCCTCGTGACGGGGGCGACCGGCCTCTATGGCCGCGCGCTGATTCCCCGGCTGGTTGCGGCCGGTGCCAAGGTCCGCGCGGTCTCCACGAAGGCGGCCCCGCCGGGCTTTCCCGGCGGCCCCGCGGTCGAGCATCTGGCGGGCGACCTGACCGACCGGCATTTCGCTGACCGCGCGGCGGCAGGGGCTGACGGCCTTTTCCACCTCGCCGGCCGGCGCGGCTCGATCGCGATCCAGATCAAGCACGGCGCCACGATGCTTTCGCAGAACACGCTCATCTGCATGAACACGCTGGAGGCCGCGCGCCGCGCCAACGTCGCGCGCATCGTCTACACCAGCACCGTATCGGTCTATCCGCCGCTGGAGACGTACCGCGAGGATCTCGCCTGGTCGGCGAACCCGCATCCCGGCAACGAGTACGTCGCGTGGTCCAAGCGCATCGTCGAGAAGCTGATCGAGGCCTACGCCATCGAATACGGCATGAAGAACGTCGCGGTCGTCCGGCCGGTCAACACGTTCGGGCCGCATGACGATTTCGATCCGAAGACCGCGCTCGTCGTGCCGGCCCTGATCGGGCGCGCGCTTTCGGGCGAGGACCCGTTCACGGTGTGGGGCGACGGGTCGGCCGTGCGCGACTTCCTCTATGTCGAGGATGCGGTCGACGGATTGTTCGCGGCCTACGAGCGCGGGCTGGGACAGGGGCCGGTCAATCTCGGCAGCGGGCGGGGCTATACGGTGCGCGAGGTGGTGGCGAGCGTGCTGAAGCACGCGGGCGTCGCGCCGAAGGTCGTTTGGGATACGAGCCGCCCCGCCGGCGAGGCGCGCAAGGTGGCCGACACAGCGCGCGCGAAGGAGATCCTCGGCTTTTCCCCGCGCGTGGGCTTCGACGAGGGCGTGCGGCGGACGATCGAGTGGTACCGCGCCAACCGGCGCGGCTGAAACGCGCCGCTCAGCCCAGCGACACGCAGCACAGCAGCATGTCGGGCGTCTCGCCGTCTTCCGACAGCGGCAGCACGATGCGCCGCGCGAAACGGAAATCGCGGTCGGGAACGGCGAGCGGCATGTCGAGCGTCAGCGGCGCGCGGGTCCGCACGCATTCGTCGAGCCAGTTCCCGATATCGTCGCGCCGCCCGGGGATCAGCACGTCGTCGAGGAAGCGGTTCGTGATGTCCGAGCCGATGGCGTTGACGAGTTCGGTGCCGACGAGACGGTAGCGGTAGCGCAGGTCCCCGCCGGCGCGCACGACATCGTGCAGGATCAGATAGGGAAGGACGCCGCGGTCGATCTCGATCATGTCGATGTCGCGCCGGGCCGGCATCCGGCGGTTGCCGCGCTTGGCCTGCCAGTAGTCGTGAATGCTCGCGATCAGGGGTTCGTGCCCGAGGAAGGGCGCGTGCCCGGCAGGAACCGGGGCAATGATTCGTTGCATTGGGGGGAACTGGCTCCAGGACGACTTGTTGAGTCGGGAGTTAAGATTTGCGGATGCATTTTGCAATGCACAAATCGATGTCGTCACGCGGGCGCGATCGGGGGGTGAATCCTATCGAATTGAAATAAAACAGAATTTTCTAATACGTAAGGAAGCCGTCGCAGAACGCAAAGCTGCGTTGCGCACTATATGTTCTTCGCCGGAAAGATTGCGCCGAATTTGGGCCGTCAGACGGAAGTTTCGTGCGCGGCTATTTCCGCGCGGGCTCCATCCCGGCCTGTGCCAGCACGGCAGTCGCCACGGGGCCCGTCAGGTGCACGAGTCGTGCGCGCGCTGCGTCCGTCCTTCCGCCCGAACCGGCCTGCGCAATCGCGCCGAACGGCGTATCCTCGCGGGCGATGGACGAACCGGATCGCAAGCCCGCGAACCGCCTGGCCGTCTTCGCGGTGGGCACCATGGGATGGGTTATCGGCACGCTGTTCGCGTGGCTGAACAGCCCGCTCTACAAGCATTGCCAGACGCTGTTTCCCGGCCGGTCGCTCGAATGCCGGCGCGCGCTCTATGGCTGGATCCCGCGCTTCGCGCTCTACTGGCCCTGGCCGGTCCTTGGTGCAGCGGTCTTCGCCGCTGCCTTCGTCCTCGCCCTGCGGCTGCGCCGCGCGAAGCCGGATGACGGTCAGGCGAGAGACTGAATCCCGGTCACCAGCGTCACAAGGCGGATCGCGGGTTCGGACATCGCGGCACCCCTCGGGTGACACGAAGGCTTCCGACCGGATGAAAGCTGGTGCCGGGTGAGGGGATTGAACCCCCGACCTTCGGTTTACAAAACCGCTGCTCTACCGCTGAGCTAACCCGGCAATCCGCCAGAGCGATATAGAATGGAGCGGCCATGCGCGTCCATGGCCGAGTTTTGTCGCGAGCCTGGAGGCGCTTCTTGTGCGGCTTCGACCGGGGCGGCGCCCGGTCAGCCCAGCAGGAGCTTGGGCAGCCAGAGCGTGATGGCGGGGATGTAGGTGACGAGCGCGAGCACGATCAGCATCGGGATGTAGAACACCATGATCGATTTCGACACCTGTTCCATCGTGACCTTGCCGATGGCGCAGCCCACGGCGAGCGTCGGCCCGACCGGCGGGGTCAGCAGGCCGATGCCGAGATTGAAGATCATGATGATGCCGAAATGCACCGGATCGACGCCGAACTTGCCGATGATCGGCATGAAGATCGGCGTGCAGATCAGCAGCATGGGCGCGAGGTCCATGAACGTGCCGAGCACGAGCAGCAGGATGTTGACGTAGAACAGGAACGTGTACTTGCTGCTGGATATCGACACGAACATGTCCGCGACGACCTGCGGGATGCGCATCAGCGTCATCATGTAGGCGAAGGCGACCGAGAAGCCGATCATGATCATGACCATGCCGACCGTGCGCACGACGCGCCCGATCAGGTGCGGCAGTTCGCGCAGGCGGTAGTCGCGATAGATGAAGACCGTGACAAGGAACGCCCAGATGCAGGCGACAGCCGCGCTTTCCGTCGGCGTGAATACGCCCGACAGGATGCCGCCGAGAATGATGAAGACGGTGACCAGGCCCCACACCGCCTCGTAGGCGATGCGGCCGGCCTGCTTCAGCGTGACGGGCTCGCCCTTGGGGAACTTGTCGCGATGCGCGATGTAGAGGCACAGCAGCATCAGCGACGCGCCGAGCAGGACGCCCGGGATGATGCCCGCGATGAAAAGATGCGCGACCGAGACCGTGCCGCCGGCCGCCAGCGAGAAGATGACCATGTTGTGCGACGGCGGGATCAGCAGCGGCTGGAGCGAACCCGAGATCGTCACGTTCACGGCGAACAGACGCGGATAGCCGCTCTTGATCATCTGAGGGATCATCACCGAACCGATCGAGGCGGTATCGGCGACCGACGAGCCGGAAATGCAGCCGAACATCGTCGAGGCGAGGATGTTGACCAGCGCGAGGCCGCCGCGGATGAAACCCACGAATATCTTCGCGAGGTTGATGATGCGTTCCGCCATGCCGCCTTCGGCCATGATGGCGCCGGCGAGGATGAAGAACGGGATCGCCAGCAGCGGGAAATCGTCCATGCCGTCGGACGTCTTCAGCGCGATGGCTTCCAGCGGGATGCCCATCCACAAGGCGGCGCAGATGGCCGACAGGCCGAGCGCGTAGGCGACCGGCATCGCCATCAGGCAGAAGACGGTGAACGAGCCGAGGAGTACGAGGGTATCCATTTCGCTTGTGCTCCGCGGCGACTATTCGCTCGAAATCGTTTCGTGGGCGTCGGGCTCGTGCGGCGGCGGGAAGAAGTTGCCCTTTAGAAACCGTTCGACGATGAAGAGGGACGTGACCGCGCCGCCAATCGGGACAGGCAGGTAGGAGACGCCGACGGACACGATCGGGAATTCGGCGATCGTCTGGTACCAGGTGACCTGGACGAGCTTGATGCCGTACCAGAGCAGGAAGACATTGATCACGAGCATCCCGGCCTCGACGACGATGCCGAGAAGCTGGCGTGCGGGCCCGTTGAGCATGGCGGGAAGCGTGCCGACGGCGATATGCAGATGTTCCCTGTAGCAGATGATCGCCGACAGGAACGAGAGCCAGATCATGGTCAGGATCGCCATGGGTTCCGGCCACGACGACGCGCTATTGAGCACGTATCGAGTAAAGACGCCCCATGGGATGATCAACGTGATGACGGCAAGCGCCACGCCGGCGACGACGACGCACGCCTTGTGGAGCGCGTCCATCGCGCGGAAATAGGATTGGATCATGGCTTACGTTCGTCCGGTCTTTGCTGGAAGTTCTGCCGGGCCGCGCGCGTGCGGCCCGGCAGCCGAACCCTGGTTCAGGTGACCGCCTGGATGCGGTCGATCAGCGACTTGAGCGGGCCCGCGTACTTGTCCCACACCGGCTTGACCGCGTCCTGGAACTCTTTCTTGTTGGGGATCTGGTTCACGATCGCGCCGGCCGCGACCATCTTCTTCATCGCTTCGACCTCGCCCTCGTACCAGAGCTTGCGCTGCTCGAGCTGGGCTTCCTTGCCCAGCTTGGCGATCAGCGCGCGGTCGGCAGCCGACATCTCGTTCCAGGTCTTCTTCGAGAAGACGACGATCTCGGGAATCATGAGGTGCCCGGTCATCGAATAGTATTTGGCGTAGCGGTAGTGCTGGCCGCTGTCGTAGCTCGGCTCGTTGTTTTCCGCACCGTCGACGACGCCGGTCTGCATGGCGTTGATGAGCTGGTCGAAGCCCATCGCCACGCCGTTGCCGCCCAGCGCGTTCATCGTGTCGACGAACAGCGGATTGCCCATCATGCGGATCTTGAGACCCTTGAGGTCGGAGAGCTGCGTGATCGGCTTCTTGGCGTTGTAGACGTTGCGCGTGCCGGCGTTCATCCAGCACAGGCCGATCAGGCCGGCGGTCGGATGGTCCGACAGCTTCTTCATGATCTCGTCGCCGATCTGGCCGTCGATCACCTTCTCCATGTGCGCGTTGTCGCGGAACATGAAGGGCAGGTTGAAGACATTCATTTCGGGGACCAGCGGGCCCATCGGGCCGACCGAGATGCGGGCCATCTGAAGGGCGCCGAGCTGGGCCTGCTCGATCATTTCCTTTTCGCCGCCGAGCTGCATCGACGGGAACATCTGGATCGACAGGCGGCCGTTGGTCGCGGCCTCAAGCTTCTTGCCCATGCGCACGACGGCTTCGACCGTCGGGTAGCCGAGCGGATGCACGTCGGTCGCGCGCAGCACCATCTTGGCCTGGGCGGACGCCGGCAGCGCGCCGACGCTTGCGGCGGTTGCGGTGACGATACCGAGTTCGAGGAATTGGCGACGTTTCATGTTCTTGTCCTCCCTTGTTCCGGCGCAGGGGGTGATCCTGCCGGGCGGCCCTTTGCGGGCCGCGATCTTTTCGCCGACGGACCGGCGGCGCGATTGCGCGCAGGGCCGACGACGTGGTACGAAGTTGTACGATGACCCGACAACAAAAGTCCAGATCGGAATCGCCGCGCGGGCGGCGCGGAGTGCTGACGCCTGTCCGTCCGACGCTCAATCTCACGGACGAAGTCGTCGCGCGGCTGCGGGGGGAAATCTCCAGCGGCCGCTATGTCGCCGGACAGCGCCTTCCGACGGAACAGGAGATGGTGTCGGCGATGCATGTCAGCCGCACGGTCGTGCGCGAGGCCGTCGCAGCGCTGAAAGCGCAAGGGCTGGTCACGACGCGCCAGGGCTCCGGCGCCTTCGTCAGCGCCGCACCGACCCAGCGTTCGTTCAAGCTCGATTCCGAACTCCTGCGTTCGCTCGATTCGGTCATCGACGTTCTGGAACTGCGACAGGCCGTCGAGGCCGAAGCGGCCGGGCTTGCCAGCGAGCGCGCGTCGACGGCGGGGCTTCGCTCCATACGCGCCGCGCACGCCGCCTTCGCGCGCGCGATCGCGCGCAACGAGACGGCCGTCGAGGAAGACGCGGCCTTCCATGCGTCGATCGCGGCCGCGACCGGCAATCCGCAGTTCGCCGAGTTCCTGCGTTTTCTCGGCACGTTCGTGATCCCGCGCCGCGACACGCGTGTCTGGAACATGGCGACCGACCGGCAGGCGGACTATCTCGCCCGGATCCACGACGAGCATGCGCGGATTGTCGATGCGATCGGTGCGCGCGATCCGCAGGCTGCACGGCTCGCCATGCGCGAGCATTTGACCCGCGCCGCGGTGCGGTACCGGAAATTCTCGGGCAACGCGAAATCCGGCGCTGCCGCCTGAAAAAGCCCGGGCACGCCGGCCAGTCCGGCCATCCGGGCGGCCGGACAATTTATTTGCGGATGCGATCTGCTGGAACGGTATACTACTGACCGTTTTCCGGTTTTCCCGTCGCCAACTGGCCCGAATCGCATCGCATGCAAAAGCCAACGATCAGCGACGTCGCCCTGCTGGCAAAGGTCTCCATTTCGACCGTCTCGAACGTCCTCAACGGCCGGTCGAGCCAGATGAGCCCGAAGACGCTCGCGCGCGTCCAGCGCGCGATGGCGACGCTCGGCTACACGCCGAACCGCGCGGCCCGGCAGCTGAAGACCGGCGAGGCGATGATGATCGGCCTGCTGGTTCCCTCGCTCGGCAACCCGAGCTACGCGATGATCGCGCGCGAGATCGAGGCGGATTCCTGGGGGCGGTTCGGCTACCGCGTCATCGTCGGAAACACCTATCGCGATCCGCGCCGCGAGAGCGCGTTCGTCGACGATATGGCCTCGCAGAACGTGCGCGGCGTCATCGTCATCTCGTCGCTCGCGGACGAAAGCCATTTCGACGCACCTGTCAGGCGCGGGCTTATCGCGGTCAGCTACGACAGTCATGCGCGCCGGAACGTCCGGCCGATCTTCGACTATGTTTCGGCCGACAACGCGGCGGGGGCCGGATTGGCGGTGGCGCATCTCGTTGCCCGGGGGCACCGGACGATCGCCTTCCTGACGCCCAAGATCTGGACTTTCAGCCGGGCCGAGAAGCGCAAGGGTTTCCTTGCGGCGATCCGCGAAGGCGGCGCGCGCGGCATCGTCATCGAGGGGGGCGTGGCGTCGAGCTACGCCGATGAAGAGATGGCCGAGCTCGGCCAGAGCCTGGCAAAGCCGCTGGCCGGCCATTCCGATGGCCCGACTGCCGCAATCGCGATCAACGACATGATGGCGATCGGCCTGATCGCGGGGCTCAAGGATCTCGGGCTTTCGCTGCCCCAGGACATGTCGATCGTCGGAATGGACGGGATTCCGCTGGGCGCCTTCATTGCGCCGCCGCTGACGACCGTGAAGCTGCCGCTGCGCGAACTCGCACGCACGATGGTCGACCGGATCATGCTGCGCCTGCGCGAGCCGGGAACCGAGCCGGGCGAATTCCGCTTCGTGCCGTCGCTGCTCGTGCGCGGATCGGTTGCGCCGCCGCCGCCACGGAGCCGGAGCGCGAAGAAATAGGCCGTTCGGATCGACGGTAACTTGTTCCGCCGCCGTGAATGCATGTTGCTAAGGTTTTCGGGGCCAATATCCGTCGCCGGATTTCCGGTAGAGGAGTTTGTCCCGGAAATGACGACGAGCGAGCCGACCGGCGAATGGCGCGAAGGCGACATCGCGACGGCAATCACGTATCCGAACCTGCTCCGACTCTATGACTATTGGCGCGCACGCTGCGAGTCCGACCGGTTGCCGGCACGCCGGAATGTCGATCCAGTCGAGATGGCGTTCATCCTGGCCAATCTCATCCTTGTCGATGTCGAGCGCGGCCCGGATGGCGTGCTCGATGGGTTCCGTTATCGCCTCATCGGGACCAACCTTGTCGACCGCCTGCATATCGAAATGACCGGCCGGCGTCTCGACACGCATCCCGATCCGAACTTCCGCGCGCTCGCGCAGCGCGTCTACCGGCGGGTCGCCGAGGGCATGCCGATCGTCGTGCGGCAATCTGCGGTGATCGACAACCGCCCGCGATTCTACGAAGTGGTCCTCCTGCCGCTGGCCGCGGACGGGCGCACCGTCGACATGGTGCTGGCCAGGGTGTGGTTCGCGCCGTCGCCGCTCGAAAGCGGCGGCATCCGGCATTAGGCCGGCCCGGTCTAAATCGAGGCGAAGCTCGCGTGCCGGCGACCGGCACCGGCATCGTTGACCGGGCGGACCCGCCGTCCCAACAGCGGCTTGCCGACATCCGCGAAAGAGGCCTCGCTTGCTTCGGCGAGAAGCTCGCGGCGCGGCATGGTCGCGAGCAGGAACTCGTTGTCGTCGCGCCAGACCGCGAGCTCGTTGCGCCGGAATCCGTACCAGTCGAAGCCGTGGACGCGGAAGGTCGAGCGCTCGACGATCGCCGCCGTCGCCTTAAAGCGCCAGTGCGTCGCGACATAGAAAAGCGAGGCGCGGACGATCGCGCGGTAGATCAGCGGATCCCCCGAGACGTTCATCCCGCCGCCCATCCAGGCGATGTGGTCGGAATCGAGTTCGCGCGCCGACGGCGCGCTGACCTCGCAGCGGCGGCCCTCCCGGCGCATCTCGTCGGCCCGATCGCCGTACCAGAAGGTCAGGTCTTCCATTTCCTCCTGAAGCGAACGCTCAAGCCATATCCGGCGTGCGCCGACCATGGCGCTGGGCGCCGTCTCGCCGGTCCGCGTGGCGATGAAGGCGACGAAATCCCCGCGCTCGACATCCGGATGGAAGGCGACGTCCTGGACCGGCGGCATGCGGATGACGGCACGCTTGGCCTCGGGCAGGCCTTCCCAGAAGCGCCGCATGTCGGCCATTTCGCGCGAGACGGTGACCCGGAACCCGAGCGCCCCGAAGCTGCCGTTGATCTTCGCCCAGCTGCGGAACGCGAACTTGCGTTCGCAGGAAGCCTTCTCCGGTTCGAACGCGTCTAGGAATTCCATTGGCCGCCCTTACCGCTTTGTGACGCCAGGCGCCGGCCGGCACCATGCTTGCCTGCGACGCTGTTCAGTTGAAGTTGGCCGAAACCGAATCCTCGAGGATCTTCGACGTCGTCAGCACGAAATGGCGGCCGTCGAGCCGGAAGGGAAGCGCCAGCCGCTCGTACAGGGTCCTGCGGAAACCGAAATCGACGCCGATGCGCGACACGGTCGGCCGCTCGGCGGCGGCGGCCTTGACGATGTGCCGGTCGATCATCGCGGAATACTGGATGTGGTGGCTGCGGTCGAGAACGCGCATGCCGATCTCGGCCTGCGTCGGCGCATTGAACTTCGAGCCGATGTGATAGCAGAACGCCTCGCCCGACTTCACGGCGAAGAGCGAACTCTCGCCGTTGCTCAGCATCGAGACGAGATTGCCGAGCGGATTGTCGTAGAAGCGGGTCTCGAGGATGCCGCGCAGGCGTTCGTCGGCGTCGCTGATCGGCACCTCGATGTCGATCCAGTCGTTCGGCGTGCGCTGGGAGGCGCGCACGCGGCGTTCGAGGATCCGGCGCGCGTCGGATTTCCATTCCAGCGTGGGGTGCTCGTCGCCCGCGCGCACGCGCACGCGGTCGTAAGGCATGCCATCGAGTATGGCGAGCGCTTTCATGCACGCGCGCGCGTCGACATGCGCGCGATCGAACGTCAGCAGGCCGAAACCGTCCTGCTCGCCCACCGCGACCCAGCCGAACCCGCGGCACACATAGTCGATCACGTTGCCGCCGTCGCCGTCCGGAATGCCGGCGATGCGCCGCGCCGTCGCGGCGAACGTGTCGGTGACCGGGATGCAAGTCCCGTCGTCGAGACACCAGACCGGTCGGAACGACGCGGGCGCCGCGATCTTGGTTTCGATCAGGTGTTTGACCTCGCCGATCTTCGTGCGGATATCGAGAAGTTCGGCGGATGGCTTGCCAGGCGAGAATCCGGGCAGGACTTCCTGCAGGAAGCCGTCGGGATCGGGGAGGGTGCAGGCAACCTTGTAGACAAGCTCGATGTCGAGCTTGCGCGTCTCGCCCGATTTCAGGCGCTCGATGGAGATGGTACTGCAGCTGCCGATCCGCGCGATCGCCCGCAGCGAAATGTTCCGCCGCGCCGCCGCCTGGAAAAATAGATCGCTGATCCTGGATTTCATCGGTTGGTCTTTGGCGCGGGGGTTCAGCCAGAAGCGCGAAAATACGACAATACTCTCCCGACCACCATAGGTCCGCGATTTCGCGGCCTTCAGCGGGGCGACGCGCCCGGCAGCGCCGACAGGCCGGCGGCGGCGATGCCGGCCAGTGCGCACGCTTCGTCGCGATCACCGGTATCCCCGGAAATGCCGATGGCGCCGACTGTCTCGCCGGTTGCGGAAAGTATGAGCACGCCGCCCGGCGACGGTATGGTCCGGCCGCCGCTCGCCGCGGAGATCGCGGCAAGAAATGTCGGGGATTTGGCAGCCCGTTCGGCGAGTTCGCGTGTTCCGAAGCCCATGCCGAGCGCACCCCACGCCTTCCCGTAGGCGATCTCGAAACGCAGGATTCCCGAGCCGTCTTCGCGTTTTGCAATGACGACATGGCCCCCGGCATCCAGCACCACCGCCGTGAGAGGTGCCATCGCCGCTTTGCGCCCTTCGGCCAGGGCGACATCGGCGATCAGCGTGGCATCTGCAAGGGACAGGGCAGGCATGGATTGCACCCGGTTGAGGGGATAGGGCGCGCATAGTCTAATGCTAGCAAACTGGAAAAAAACGGTAATTCTCGTTTCCCTCCGGCGCGCGGGGCGGCTATCCTGCCTGCCGATCGGCGTCTGCCGGACAGCCGCGGCTGGACCCGGAGCGTCAACGGGCTTCTGGTTTGGTCCGCGGATGGTCATATAATTGCAACAGATCGGACCTCGAATTCCGGCACACTCCTCCGCGGCGCGAGATGTTCGACCGATCCAAACAAAAACGATCCCACTCAAAAAAATAGGCGAGGCAAAGATGAGCAAGACCCTAGTGAAAAGCGGCAAGACGCTGGCGATCGCCGCCGCGGCCGTGGCGCTCGTGACGGGGACCGCCGACGCGCAGCAGCGCACGCGCATCACGGTCTATACGGCGATCGAGAACGAGCAGCTCCCGGTCTTCAAGGAAGCCTTCGAGAAGGTGGCGCCCGATGTCGAGATCGCATGGGTTCGCGATTCGACCGGCACGATCGCCGCGCGTTTCCTCGCCGAAAAGGACAATCCGCGCGCCGACGCGATCTGGGGCCTTTCGGTCACCTCCTTGATCCTGTTCGAGCAGCAGGGCCTGCTTGCGGATTACAAGCCCAAGGGCTACGACAAGCTGAAGCCGCTGTTCAAGGATCAGACCGCGCCCTTCACCTGGCACGGCATCGACGCCTATGCCGCTTCGATGTGCGTCAATACCGCTGTCGCGAAGGCGCAGAACCTGCCGATCCCGAAGACGTGGGCCGATCTGGTGAACCCGGCCTACAAGGGCAAGATCGTCATGCCGAACCCGGCTTCCTCGGGCACCGGTTATCTGACGGTCGCGGCCTGGCAGCAGATCATGGGCGATACCGCCGCATGGGCCTACATGGACAAGCTGCATGAAAACATCGGCGTCTACCTGCATTCGGGCTCTGCCCCCTGCGTGCAGGCTGCGCGCGGCGAGTATGCCATCGGCATCAGCTTCGACATGCGTGCCGCTTCCGAAAAAACCAAGGGCGCGCCGGTCGACATCGTCGTGCCGACGGAAGGTGTGGGCTGGGACATGGAAGCGTCGGCCATCGTCAAGGCGACCAAGAACATGGCGGCTGCACAGAAGCTGATGGACTATTCGTCCTCGGCCGAAGCGAACCGGGATCTCTACGCCAAGTACTACAATGTCGTCGGCGATCCGGCTGCAAAGGGCAGCGCGCCGAACTATCCCGCCGAGACCGAATCGCGGATGCTCAAGATCGACCTGACGGCGATGGCGAACAACCGCGACAAGACGCTCGCCGAATGGGCGAAGCGCTACGACGGGAAGTCGGCACCGAAGTGAACCTCTGACGGGAACCTGCGACTCCCCGCGCCGCAAGGCGCGGGGAGAGTCGGGTGCGTACGCTGCAAACATGCCTCAACAGCCTTATCTGGTCGTCGAACGCGTCGCGAAGCATTTCGGGAAATTCCAGGCCGTCCGCGACGCCACCTTTTCCGTCAACCGCGGCGAATTCGTCTGCCTCCTTGGCCCGTCGGGCTGCGGCAAGACAACGCTTCTGCGCATGATCGCCGGCCTCGAGACGATGAGCGGCGGACGTGTCGTCCAGGATGGGCGCGACATCTCCAATCTTCCGCCGTCGCAGCGCGATTTCGGCATCGTCTTCCAGTCCTACGCGCTGTTCCCCAATCTCACCGTTTTCGACAACGTCGCCTATGGCCTGCGCGGCCGCGGCAAGAGTGCTGCCGAAATCGCCGCGCGCGTGGACGAATTGCTGACGCTCGTCGGGTTGCCGGGCGAAGCGAAGAAGTATCCCTCCCAGATTTCCGGCGGCCAGCAGCAGCGCGTGGCGTTGGCCCGCGCGCTCGCCATTTCGCCTGGCCTCCTGCTTCTCGACGAGCCGCTCTCCGCGCTCGACGCGCGCGTGCGCGTTTATCTGCGCCAGGAAATCCGCGCCCTCCAGCATCGGCTCGGCGTGACCACGATCATGGTCACGCACGACCAGGAAGAGGCGCTGACGATGGCCGACCGCATAGCGGTGATGGAGGCCGGCCGAATAGAGCAATACGGCACGCCCGCGCATGTCTATGCCGTTCCCGAGACGCCCTTCGTGGCGGATTTCGTCGGCACAACGAATTTTCTCAAGGCGAAGATGCTTGCGCCGGGCCGCATCGTGTCCGGCGGCGTCGAGATCGCGGTCGCGACACCTCAAGACACGAACCCCGGCATGGATCTGCGCGTCTGCGTGCGGCCGGAGGACGTCATGGTACGCGGGGTCGTGGACACGACGCCCAATCGCGTCGATGTCACGGTCGAGGAACTGGTCTTCATGGGCGCTTTCAGCCGCGCGCGGCTGGCCGGCCCGAACGGCATGTCGATCAGCGCCGATTTTTCGGCAAACCTGCTGCGCGACCATGCGCTGGCGACGGGTGCGCGCATCAAGATCGCGCTGCCGGCCGATCGCCTGCGCGTTTTCCCCGGCTGAGAACGACCTTGCGCACACGGCTCGACACGGATGCCATCGGCCAACGCGCCGCCCTGCTCGTCGCGGGCGGTTTCCTTCTCGTCGTTCTGGTCCTGCCGCTGGCCACGCTCTTCGAAAAGAGCTTCCACAATCGCGACGGACTGTTCGTCGGTCTCGACAATTTCATGCGCTATTTCGGTACGCCGTCGCTCGTCGCGTCGCTATGGAACACGGTTTGGGTTTCTGTTTTCGCGACCTGCATCGTCGTCCTGCTCGCGTTCGTCTATGCCTATGCGATCCGCCGCACGACCATGCCCTGCAAGGGTCTGTTCCGGGCCGTCGGCCTCGTGCCGATCCTGGCACCCTCGCTGCTGCCGGCGATCACGCTCATCTACCTGTTCGGCAACCAGGGTTTCGCGCGCTGGATGTTGATGGGCGAGACGGTCTACGGGCCGATCGGCATCGTCATCGCGCAGGTCTTCTACTGTTTTCCGCACGCCTTCCTGATCCTGTCCACCGCGCTCGCCATCGCCGACCGGCGCCACTACGAGGCGGCGGAAGTGCTGGGGGCGGGGCGCGTGCGCATCTTCTTCACGGTCACGCTGCCCGGCGTCAAATACGGGATCGTCAGTGCCTTCTTTGTCATCTTCACGATGGTCGCGACCGATTTCGGCATCCCCAAGGTGATCGGCGGGCGCTTCAACGTGCTGGCGACCGACGTCTACAAGCAGGTCATCGGCCAGCAGAATTTCGAGATGGGTGCGGTCGTCGGCATGGTGCTGCTGATCCCGGCCGTGCTGGCTTTCGCCGCCGACCGATGGGTGGCGCGCCGCCAGGTGGCGCTGCTCAGCGCGCGCGCCGTGCCGTTCGAGCCGCAGAAGCGGCGCGGGCGCGATGCGGCGCTGTTCGTTTTCTGCTCGGTGATCGCGTTCTGCATCCTGGTGGTGCTCGGGATCGCGATCTGGGCGAGCCTGATCCAGTACTGGCCCTACAACCTCTCGCTCTCGATGCGCAACTATCAGTTCGCGAACGCCGATGCGGCGGGTTGGAGTTCGTACTTCAATTCGGTCCAGATGGCGGTGATCGTCGCCACGTTCGGGGCATCCGTCATCGCGCTCGGCGCGTGGCTCGTCGACAAGACGCGCGATGCCGAATATCTGCGCAGCTTCGTCCACTTCCTCGCGATGATCCCGCTGGCCGTGCCGGGGCTCGTGCTCGGCCTTTCCTACATCTTC
The DNA here is from genome assembly GCA_044224405.1 of Tagaea sp. Lineage (GTDB taxonomy): Bacteria > Pseudomonadota > Alphaproteobacteria > CACIAM-22H2 > CACIAM-22H2 > Tagaea. Next base: position 14,814 of record JBGAKN010000018.1, read on the forward strand.
TTCTTCAATTCGCCGAAGAATCCGCTCGGCTTCATGTATGGCTCGATCGCGTTCCTCGCGATGAACACGATCGCGCACTACTACACGGTCGCGCATCTGACGACGCTGCAGGCGCTCAAACAGCTCGATCCGGAGTTCGAGAGCGTTTCGGCATCGCTCAAAATTTCGGTATGGCGGACGGCATGGCAGGTGACGCTGCCCGTCACGTCGCCGGCACTTCTCGATATCTGGTTCTACATGTTCGTCAACGCGATGACGACGGTTTCCTCGGTCGTGTTCCTGTACGGGCCCTACACCAAGCTCGCGTCGGTCTCGATCATCAACATGGACGAGGCCGGATTCACCGCCGCCGCCGCCGCGATGGGCTGCACGATCATCGCGACTTCGGCGGCGGCAAAGGTGCTTCATTCGCTGCTCGCGACCTGGCTTGCCCGACGGACGCAGGCCTGGCGCACGCGGTGAGCGCGCTCCCCGGACATGTCCGGGGCGTGCTGTTCGACAAGGACGGCACGCTGGTCGATTTCGACCGGACCTGGTCGAGGACGATGAAGATCGGCGCGCTCGATTTCGCGGATGGCGATGCGACAATCGCCGTGAAGCTCTGCGAGGCGGTCGGCTGGGACGAGGTGCACGGAACCTTCGCCGCCGCCGCCTTCTTCGCCAACAATCCCAATGCGGCGATCGCGCGGCGCTGGCGCGACCTGCGCGGCCTGCCGTTTGCCGAGGCCGATGCCGCGCGCCTCGACAGATTGTTCGCCCAGGCAATCCTCGCAAGCGTTACGCCGCTCGGCGATCTCGCGGGAACGGTCGCGCAGCTTCGGGCACGTGGCCTCGTGCTGGGCGTGGCCACCAACGACAGCTGCGCTTCCGCGCTCGACCAGCTCTCGGCGCTGGGCGTCGCGCATGCCTTCGCCTTCGTCACCGGCTATGACGGCCCGAGCGCTCCGAAGCCGGACCCTGCGGCCGTCCTCGACTTCGCGCGCATGGCGGGGATCGCGCCGGCCGAAGTGGCGGTCGTGGGGGATTCGCTCAACGATCTCAGGCTTGCGCGCGCGGGCGGCGCCTATGCGATCGCGGTCGCACGGGACCCACGCCACCGCGCGGCGCTGGCGCCGTTCGCGGACATCGCCGTCGCGGGAATCGAAGCGCTCTAGGCCAGGATCTTCGTGCGCTTGGGATCGACCGCGCAGCCGTCGATGCGCTTGGCGGGCCAGCGCTTCGTGAAGGCTTCGATCTCGTAGTCCGCGTCGGCGGCAGCCTCGGCGGGCACGTAGCCGAACGCGATCGCCTTGCCGACCGTGTGGCCCCAGCCTGCCGACGACGTGACTCCGACCACCTTGCCGGCGCGCACGATCGATTCGCCGCCATAGATCTGGATGGGCGCGTCGGACGTCAGCACGATCAGCTTGCGCTTCGGGCCTTCGGCCTTTGCCTTCTCGAGAGCGGCACGGCCGATGAAGTCGGACTTCTTGGCGAGCGACACCGCGAAGCCGAGGCCGGCCTCGTAGGGCGTGTAGTCCGGCGTGATGTCGGCACCCCAGTAGAGATAGCGCTTCTCCAGGCGCAGCGAGTCGATCGCGCGGTAGCCCGCGTCGGCCAGCCCGTGCGCCTTGCCCGCTTCTGCGAGCAGTTCGTAGACGTGCTGCGCGTATTCGACCGGCATGTGCAGTTCCCAGCCGAGTTCGCCCACATAGGTGACGCGCAGCGCCAGCACCGGCGCGAAGCCGATGCGGATTTCCTTCGCCGTCATGTAGGGGAAGGCCGCGTTCGACACGTCGCCGTCCGCGACGGTCGCGAGAATGTCGCGCGAACGCGGACCGGCGAGATTGATCGTCGCGCGCGCCGACGTCACGTCCTGCACGCCGACCGAGCCGTCCTTGGGCAGATGCCCGCGGATCCAGTGCATGTCGCGTACGCCGAAAGCGCTGCCCGTGACCATGTAGAAGCGGTTCTCGTCGAGGCGCACGAAGGTGAGGTCCGCCTCGATGCCGCCGCGCGCATTGCACAGCTGCGTGTAGACGAGGCTGCCCGCGGGCTTGTCGAGATCGTTCGCCGCGATGCGCTGCAGGGCGGCGAAGGTGCCGGGGCCGTTGAACTCGAACTTCGAGAACGAGCTCTGGTCGATCATCACGGCGCGCTCGCGCGCGGCCTTGCACTCGCCGGCGACGTGCGCGAACCAGTTGGGCCGCGATTCGAACGACGGCCTGTCTTCAGCCTCGATGCCGGCAGGCGCGAACCAGTTGGGGCGTTCCCAGCCGAAGCGCGAGCCGTAGACCGCGCGCCTGTCCTTGAGGATGCCGTAGAGCGGGCTGCGGCGTCCGCCACGCGCGCTCTCCAGTTCCTCGATCGGATAGTGGATCTGGTAGTAGCGCCAGTAGCTGTCGACGCTGCGCTCGGCGAGATACTTGGCCGACATGTGGTGCGCGCCGAAACGGCGCACGTCGAAGGCCCAGAGGTCCATCGACGGTTCGCCCGCCACGATCCATTCGGCCATCCCCTTGCCGGCGCCGCCGGAAGCGGCGATGCCCGACGTGAAGCCGCACGCCACGTAGAAATTGTCGCGCTCGGGCGCAAGGCCCATGATCGGCTCGCCGTCGGGCGAGATCGGGATCGGGCCGTTGATGACGGTGCGGATGCCGATCTCGTTGAGGATCGGCAGGCGCTCAGCCGCCGGCAGCAGGAAGGCTTCGAGCCGGTCCTGATTGGGCGGAAAGAGTTCGCGGCCGAACTCGAACGGCACGCCCTTGGCGCCGAAGGTCGGCGTGCCCTGTTCCCAGCCGCCGATTGCCAGCGCCCCCGGCTCGGGCTTCAGGTAGAAGATCTTGTCCGGGTCGCGCAGCGTCGGCAGGCCCTTGGGCATGTCGTTGCGCTTTTCGGTGATCAGGTACTGGTGCTCGACCGCACCGGCAGGCACGCGCACGCCGGCCATCGCGGCCACGTCGCGCGCCCAGATGCCGGCGGCATTGACGACGATCTCGCAGGTGATGTCGCCCTTGTCGGTGCGCACGCGCGTGATCCGGCGGTCCGTCGAATCGAACCCCTTCACGAGAATGCCTTCGACGAACTTAACGCCGTTCTTGCGCGCGCCTTTCGCATAAGCATGCGTCAGGCTCGAAGGATCGACCGAACCGTCGTTGGGCACGAATACCGCGCCGACGACGTCGTCGAGCGAGATCAGCGGGAACTTCTCCTGCGCTTCCTTGGGCGACAGCGTGTGCAGCTCGAAATCGAAGCTGCGCGCGGTCGTCGCCATGCGCTTGAGTTCGCTCCAGCGTTCCTGCGAGGAGGCGAGGCGAAGGCTGCCGACCGGTTTCCATTCGACGGCCTGCCCGGTTTCCTCCTCGAGCTTGCCGTAGAGCTGCGCCGAATACTGCATCAGGCGCGTGAGATTGCGCTTGGAACGCAGCTGGCCCACGAGGCCCGCCGCATGCCAGGTCGAGCCGTGCGTGAGGGCGGCTTTTTCGAGGACGACGACGTCGCGCTGCCCGAGTTTCGCCAGGTGATACGCGATGGAGCAACCGATCGCCCCGCCGCCGATGACCACGATCCGCGCGTGGCCGGGAAGATCAGCCACGCATCTCTCCGATGTACCAGTCGTCAAAATGCGCGACATTGCGCTCGCGCAGGGTGGAGTAGGGACCGGGCACGTAGCCGGGCGAGCTGACGCCGGCCTGCTGGTCGGTGCAGATCTTCCAGTCCTGCTTGTTCGTGATGTCCCATATCGGCAGCAGCTTCTCGAGCGTGTAGTCCTTGCCCTCGACGGCCGAAGCATCGACCAGCCAATAGCCGCGGACATGCGTCTCGCCGGGCCCGATGGGCGTGAGGCGCGCGGCGGCCGCGAAATCGCAGTTCGTGTGCTGCCAGAAATTCGGAAACACCGTCGTGCGCAGCGTGCCGCTGTCCGGTTCCTTGATGTCGCCCATCAGCTTGGAGACCATCCGGCCGTCCATGCTCTGGGTGACGAAGCCTTCGCGCACCGGCGTGCGATGGCAGCGCCAGTTGACGCCAGTCATGTTCGAGCTGACGTCGCCCGTGTCGAGACCGAGCGAGGCGAAGCGTGCGTTGGCCTTCTCGATGATCGCTTCCATGCCGGGCATCAGCGTGGGATCGACGATCGCCATGTCGCGCTGCACGTCGTAGGCGGCGGTGTTGTATTCCTTGTGGTTCGCGGGGCAGTGATAGCACTCGCGGTTGTTCTGGAAGACGACCTTCCAGTTCGCCTTGACGACATAGTCGATCTGGTGCGCGATCTTCGCGCGCTCGATGGCGTGCGGCTTGATCTTGCGGCGGATCGTGTCGGCCGCGTCCTTGAAATCCGGCGGATTGTCGGCGAGCGAGAAGAACAGCAGTCCGCCCGCATCGATCAGATGCACGGGCCGGAGGCCCAGCTCCGAACGGTCGATACCGAATTCCTTCTTCGTGTCGAGCATCAGGCTGCCGTCGAGCCTGTAGGTCCATTTGTGATAGGGGCAGGCAAGCACGCTGGAATGGCCGTGCTCGGTGAGGCAGACCTTCGAGCCGCGATGGCGGCAGACATTGTGGAACGCGCGGATGACGCCGTCCTGTCCGCGCACGACGACGATCTCGGCACCGCCGACCGAATAGGTCAGGAAGTCGCCGGGTTTGGCGACCTCGAAGGAATAGCCGACGAACAGCCAGTGGCGGTGATGGATTCGGGCGACGTCGCCGGCGAAAAGATCCTCGTCGACGTAGAATTCGCGTGTCAGCGATCGGCCGGACACGTGCTTTGCCACTGCATTTGCGGCCGCTGGAGCCAACCCGCTCCGCGCTTCGCGCCCCGCTCCGTCCATCTCGGCCCCCTTGCGAATGTTACAGTTACGTTACCACAGGGTGGTACGCGCGCAACATGCGGGGGGTCAGCCGACCACGAAAAACAGGCTGCCGCCAAGCGCTCGGATACGCGCGGCGGGTATCGCGTGAATCGGCACGTCGTGCAATGGCGCAAGCGTGCCGCCGGTGATCGAGACGTCGTAGCGCCCGGGCCTGACACGGGGATGCGCGCGCAGCAGGATGCCGAAACGCGGCCGGCCGCTGCCGGGCTCGGCGAAAATCCGGCCTCCCAGATAGAGGACTGCGAGGATGCGGATCGAGTAGCGGCGTCCGTCGATGCCGGTGAGGCCGCCCGCGTGGCCGCTCACCTGCGCGAATTCGAAGACCGACGGGACGGGGCCGTCGGGAACCCAGGCGGCGGGTCGCGTCATGTCGAGGCCGCGTCCATCGACGACGACAGGATGGCGGAAGCGCAGGGTCATTTCGGGCGGCGGACGGGGCGGGAAAACACACCGGAACGTACATAAAACTAAATAACTAAATCAACTTTAAATACGTACAAGAAAATTGCCAGTTTCACACGAAGGCGGCAGCGAGCTTGAGATTGCCGAGCACGCGCATGGCGAGTTGTGAGCCCACATAAAGAAGAAAGGCGTCGGCCATCGCTTTTGCGTAGGCAGGATCGACCGACACGTCGAGGCGAGCAAGGCCGCTCAACAGGCGCGAGACGCGACCTTCCCCAAGTTCGCGCGGCTCCAAGGTGATCGACAGCGTGGGAATCTCTCGTGCCGGCGGGCTTCGCGGCGGCTCGCGATACGACGCGTGCTGCCAGGTCGGTCGCGCCTTGATCCAGACTTCGGTGATGCGCGTGCGCGTGGCGCCGTAGATGCCGCTCCAGTAGAAGGCCTTGCGTTCGGCGTCGGGGAGCTGGCTTTCCAGTGCGCGTGGCAGCCAGGCATCGTAAAGCAGCGTCGCGACGAGATAGCGGCGCTCCTTCAGATCGTCTGGCAAATCGCCTGGTTCAGCGTAAGCGCCGGGGAACATGCTCTCACCAATACAAAATGTAATTTATTAAAATACAAGATAAATGCTAAGTCAATAAGGATGCGGTGCCCAGTCGTCGGTTTGTCTGTCAGGCGGAGTGGCGCTGTTCGGGCCGGAACCGCGCCGGGTTCAGCAGGACCGGGCAGGCCACGACACGGATGATTTCTGGGTCATAGAGCGCCCGAAGGCGCGCATGCGGGACCGAATAGCCCTCGTGAAGCACGGCTTCGACTTCCCAGGCATAGCGCTCCTGGCTGACGAATCGCTGTCCTGGACGGATGGACTGGATGTCGGGCTCCATTGTCCGAATCTACGCCATCTCAGCGGCTTAAGCCAAGTGCAGGGCCGTTCGGTGGCGCGCTTTGCACCATCCGCCTATGATGCAGCGATGAGCCGCATCTTCATCAGCGCCGCAATCCTTGTCGCAATCGCGGCCAGCGCTTTCGCGCAGGAGCCCGTGCGCACCGACGACCGGCATCTGCGGCGCAAATTCGATCCGGTCGGCATGGCGCCGGTCGTCCCGATCCCGCTGACCGATCCGGTCCGCGAGCGGCCGGTCTATATGCGCACCGCCAAGCCGCTTTCCGAGATCGCCGAATTCGACGCCAAGGCGTCGGCCGCCTGCCGGGTCCACGATTTCGGACAATTCGAGCAGCATCGCGGCCGCGCCGTCGTTGCCGGCCGGACTTACGGCGCGGCCGCGACGGGCAGCGACCTGCTGGCTGACCATCCGCGCGTGGCGAAGCCGTCTTCCGTCTATGTCTTCGAGAACCAGGGGATGACCGCCTGCCGGGTATGGCGCGTCAAGCCGGCGGCCCTGCGCGCCGCGAACTAGGCTTCGGGCGCGGGTGCCGGGGGCTTCGGATTCAGTTCGCCGAAGATCTTCGTGATGACGGTCTCGAGGCTCTTCTTCTCCTCGTCCTTCAGCGTCACGCCTTCGTCGATATAGTCGACGTTGGCCTGGATCTGCCGGATCGCCGCGGCGATGTAGATGTCCATGACCTCGCGGATCGCGTGAAACGCCTTGCAGTTCACCGTGTCCATCCGGGTATCGAAAATGCCCGTGATGACGCTGATGCGGTTCAGCGTGTGCTGCAATTCGAGCTTGCGCTTCTCGTCCATCGATCCGGCCATACGATGTATTTAGGCGCGCATGCGCCAACTCGCAACACATAACCGCCGCGCGTCAGGCACCTTGCGGCTCCGCGGCGCGCATGGCGCGTACCGCGATGGCGTGGCAGGCCATGGACGCGAGGCAGCAAAACAGCATCATGAACGCGAGCGGGCGCATCGTATCGTCCTGGATATGCCCCATCAGCACCGTCGCCAGCGCCCCGAACGACATCTGGACGCATCCCAGCAGGCCGGAGGCGGAGCCCGCGAGCCGCGGATTCACGCTTACGGCGCCGGCAATCAGGTTCGGCTGTGCCAGCCCGTTGGCGAAGGCATTTACGAACATCGGGACGAACAATGCCCAGATCTGGACTTCCTGCAGATTCGCCCACGTGAACCAGAAGACCATACCGGGGAACGTCATCCAGTTCCCGATCCGCGCCATCCGGTCGAGCCCGAGGCGCTGGGACCAGCGCCCCGCGATGAAATTGCCGAAGAGATAGCCGAGCGCGCAGCCGACGAACCAGTATCCGTACTCCGAGGGCTGACGGTCCAGCACGCTGATCGTCAGGTACGGCGCCGCGACAAGGAAGCAGAAGAACGAGACGGTGTTGAACGTCATCGCCAGCGTGTAGCCGAGATAAGCCGGGCTGCGCGCGAGTGACGTCCAGCCCCGCACGAGATGGCCGACGTCGACGGCCGCAAGCCGGTGGTGGTTGGTTTCCGGGCAGCGCAGGGAAGTGGCGATGGCGACGCCGGCCACGAATACGAGGATGACGACGAAGCTCGCCTGCCAGCCGAAATGCTCGTCGAGCAGCCCGCCGATCGACGGGGCGACCATCGGCATCAGCGACATCCCCATCGTCACGTAGGCGAGCGCGCTTGCCGCCGTGTCGCGCGTGTTGACGTCGCGCACGATCGCTCGCGCGAGCACCATCCCGGCGCACGCGCCGAAGGCCTGGAGGCAGCGGCCGACGAGCAGGGCTTCCATCGTCGGCGCGAAGAGGCAGGCAAGGCTTCCCGCGACCCCGATCGACAGTCCGACCAGCAGGACCGGGCGTCGCCCGTAGCGGTCGGAGAAAGGCCCGTAGACGAGCTGGCCGGCGGCGACCCCGACCAGGAACAGTGTGAACGCCAGCTGGGCGGTGCCGTAGCTTGCCCCGAACGTGTCGGCCAGTCGCGGCAGCGAGGGAATGAAGACGTTCAGCGCGAAAGGGCCGCAGCTGCTGATTCCGACAAGCAGCCAGAGGGGCGGGCGCGCAAGCTGGGGTGGCGTTTCGGGCACGATCGGCCCAATCTAGCTGGGTGGCGCGGCCATTGCACGGTCTTGCACGCCTATTGCAAGCGGGTCCGGTACTCTTGCAACGCATGGCGATCCGGCGCACCTTGCGCCGAATTCTTCCTCATTTTGTGACAGTCGGCACGCCCATGACCCTGCACGTGGCCCTGCACCACCGGACGGCCTACAAGTACGACCGTCTGATCAATCTCGGGCCCCAGGTTGTCCGGCTGCGTCCGGCGCCGCACTCCCGGACTCCGGTTCTTTCCTACTCGCTGAAGATCGAGCCGAAACCCCACTTCCTGAACTGGCAGCAGGACCCGCAGGGGAACTGGCTCGCCCGGCTCGTGTTCCCGGAGCGGACCGATCATTTCACGGTCGATGTCGATCTCGTCGCCGACATGGCGGTCGTCAATCCGTTCGACTTCTTCCTCGAGCCCTACGCCGAAAAGTTCCCGTTCAAGTACGAGGACAGTCTCCTCGAAGACCTCGCCCCGTTCATGAAGCCGGAAAAGGCCGGCCCGATGTTGGCCAAGTGGCTGGCGGCGGTGCCGCGCGAAGCCGAGCGCACGATCGATTTCCTCGTCGGGCTCAACCAGCGCCTGCAGAAGGACATCGGCTACATCATTCGCCTCGAGCCGGGCGTGCAGACCTGCGAGCAGACGCTGTCGCTTGCCAAAGGCTCGTGCCGCGATTCGGGCTGGCTGTTCGTCCAGATCCTGCGTCATCTCGGTTTCGCGGCGCGGTTCGTCTCGGGCTACCTGATCCAGCTCGTCGCCGACCAGAAGGCGCTCGACGGCCCGTCGGGAACCGAAATCGACTTCACTGACCTGCATGCCTGGACCGAGGTGTATCTGCCGGGTGCAGGCTGGATCGGCTTCGACCCGACGTCGGGGCTGATGACCGGCGAAGGCCATATCCCGCTTGCCGCCACGCCCGCGCCTTCGTCGGCCGCGCCGGTCGAGGGCCTGATCGAGAAATGCGAAGTCTCGTTCGTCCACGAGATGAAGGTGACGCGCGTCGCCGAGAGCGCGCGTGTCACCAAGCCCTATTCGGAAGATTCGTGGGCGCGCATCGAGGCGCTTGGCCACGCGGTCGACTCCCGTCTCGAGAAGGGCGACGTGCGCCTGACGATGGGGGGAGAGCCCACCTTCGTGTCGATCGACGACATGGACGGGCCGGAGTGGAACACCGCCGCTCTCGGACCGACCAAGCGCAGGCTGGCAGGTACGCTGCTGAAGCGCCTGCAGAAGCTGTGGTCGCCGGGCGCGCTGCTGCACTACGGCCAGGGCAAATGGTATCCGGGCGAGCAGCTGCCGCGCTGGGCGTTGGGCTGCTTCTGGCGCAAGGACGGCGAGCCGATCTGGCGCGATCCGGGCCTCATCGCCGACGATACGCTCAAGTCGAACGTCAACTACGAACATGCCGAGCGTTTCGCGCAGCGCCTATGCGAACGGCTCGGAATTCCCGACCAGTTCGCGCAGCGGGCGTACGAGGATTCCTGGTACTATTTGTGGCGCGAACAGCGCCTGCCGGTGAACGTCGATCCGCTGAAGTCGAACTTGAAGGATCCTGAGGAACGCGCGCGTCTGGCGCGCATCTTCGAGAAGGGGCTCGACGAGCCGGTCGGTGTCGCGCTGCCGATCCAGCGCGGCTGGCAGGGCGGTGCGCGCAAATGGTCCAGCGGCTTCTGGTTCGTACGCCCGCAACACATGTTCCTGATCCCCGGCGATTCGCCGATGGGCTACCGGCTGCCGCTAGACAGCGTGCCGTGGGTGGCGCCGGCGGATTATCCCTATCACTGGGAACGCGACCCGTTCGAGCCACGTCCGCCGCTGCCCGCGCGCGACCGGCGCGAACGTTCGCTGGCCGTGTCGGGCAATGCACCGCGCACGGGCTTTGCCCATCAGGGCGGCTTCGCGACGGGGCCCGACGGCCGTCCGGTCGCTGACCGGAAGCAGATCGAGGAAATGCGCCGGCGGGAACGCAATTCGGTCAAGCCGCAAAGCTCCGCATCATGGGTCGTGCGCACGGCGATGTGCATCGAGCCGCGCGATGGCCAGCTCCATGTCTTCATGCCGCCGATCCCGGAGATCGAGGACTATCTCGAGCTGATCGGCCATATCGAGGACACGGCCGCCGATCTCGGCCAGCCGGTCTTGATCGAAGGCTACGCGCCGCCCTCCGATCCGCGGATCGAGAATTTCTCGGTGACGCCCGATCCCGGCGTGATCGAGGTCAACGTCCATCCCGCGACCTCGTGGGACGAAATCGTCTCGCGGACGACCGCGCTCTACGAGGAGGCGCGCCAGACGCGCCTCGGCACCGAGAAATTCATGGTCGATGGCCGGCATGTCGGCACCGGCGGCGGCAACCATTTCGTGCTCGGTGGCGCGACGCCCGCGGAATCGCCGTGGCTGCGCCGACCCGACCTGCTCGGCTCGATGCTGCGCTTCTGGAACAACCATCCGAGCCTTTCGTATCTCTTTTCCGGACTGTTCATCGGGCCGACGTCGCAGCACCCGCGCGTCGACGAGGCGCGCGAGGACCAGGTGCACGAGCTGGAGCTCGCCCTGTCGCAGCTTCCCGCCAAGGACACGGCCGGCATCGCCCCCTGGGTCGTCGACCGCGTGCTGCGCAACGTGCTGGTCGATCTCACCGGCAACACGCATCGTACCGAGTTCTGCGTCGACAAGCTGTTCTCACCCGATCATTCGGGCGGACGACGCGGCCTGGTCGAGTTGCGCGCGTTCGAGATGCCGCCGCACGCGCGCATGAGTCTCGTCCAGCAACTCCTGCTGCGCAGCCTCGTCGCGCATTTCTGGGAAGAGCCCTACACGCACCGACTGGTGCGCTGGGGCAACCGCATCCACGACCGCTTCATGCTGCCGCATTTCGTTCGCGAGGACTTGACAGACGTCATCGAGATGCTGCGCGATGCGGGCTTCGGCTTTGAGGATTCGTGGTTCGATCCGCACTGCGAATTCCGCTTCCCCAAGCTCGGCTCGGTCGCCTATCGCGGCGTGGATATCGAGCTGCGCCACGCGCTCGAACCCTGGCACGTGCTGGGCGAAGAAGCCGGCGCGGGTGGCACCGTGCGCTATGTCGACAGTTCGCTCGAGCGCCTGCAGGTGCGCGTGCGCAACCTCGTCGATTCGCGCCACACCGTGGTCTGCAACGGCGTGGCCGTACCGCTGCATCCCACCGGCGTCGCCGGCGAATACGTGGCGGGCGTGCGGTTCCGCGCGTGGAATCCGTCTTCGGCGCTTCACCCCACGGTCGGAGTCCATGCGCCGCTTGTGTTCGATCTGGTCGACGGCTGGACAGGCCGCTCTGTCGGCGGCTGCACATATCATGTCGCGCATCCGGGCGGGCGCAACTACGACAAGTTCCCGGTCAACGCCAACGAGGCCGAGGCGCGCCGCCGGGCCCGGTTCTTCGATATCGGCCATACGCCAGGCCGCATGGTGCCGCGCATGCCCGCGCCAAACCCCGATTTCCCGCTGACCCTTGACCTGCGCCGGGGCTAGCCCCCAAGCTCGGTGATTGTCCTGATCAGCCCGAGGAGTCGATGGAGGAAGCGCGCCTGACCGCCGCCGCCGGTGTTGCACCGACGGCCGACAAGCCGCCGCCCTTCGACGAGATGGTCACGGGCGCGGGGCAGATCCGTCCGCACTGGCAGCCCTTGATGGGCGCGTTGCGCACGCTGCCGCAGGGCGCGCTCGCCGAGCGCATGGACCGGGCGCGCCGCCAGTACGACGAGAACGGCGTCACCTACAACGTCTTCGCCGAAACGCGGGGCCCCCAGCGCCCGTGGCAGTTCGATCTCCTGCCGATGCCGATCCCGGCCGAAGAGTGGGCCGAGATCGAGAAGGCGCTCATCCAGCGCGCCACGCTTCTCGATCGCATCGTCGCCGATCTCTACGGCCCGCAGAGCCTGATACGTGACCGGCTGCTGCCGCCTGCGCTCGTCCACACGAATCCGGCCTTCCTGCGCCCCTGCCACGGCATTGTCCCGGCCAACGGGGCGCCGCATCTGCATTTCTATGCGGCCGACATCGCGCGCGGGCTCGACGGGCGCTGGCGCGTCGTCGCCGATCGCGTGAATGCGCCGTCAGGCGCGGGCTACGCGCTGGAGAATCGCAATGTGCTGATGCGCACGTTGCCCGAGCTCTTCCAGTCGTCGACGGTCCGCCGCCTCGGCCCGTTCTTCGAACTGTGGCAGGCGGCGCTCGCCCAGCTTGCCCCGCGCCACCGCGAGAACCCGCGCATCGTGCTGCTCACGCCTGGTCCCTACAGCGAGACCTATTTCGAGCATGTCTATCTCGCGCGGCAGCTCGGGTTGACGCTGGCCGAGGGCGCCGATCTCACGGTGCGCGACGCCAAGGTTTTCCTGAAAACGCTCGGCGGCCTCCAGCAGGTCGACGTGATCCTGCGTCGGCTCGATGACGACTACTGCGATCCGGTCGAGCTGCGCACGGAATCCGCGATCGGCGTCGCCGGCCTCGTCGATGCCGTGCGCGCGGGCAGCGTGACGCTCGCCAACGCGCTGGGGGCGGGCGTCGTCGAGACGCCGGCGATTCTGCCGTTCCTGCCGGGTCTCGCGCAGCGGCTGCTGGGCGAAGATCTCGGCATGACGTCGATCGAGACCTGGTGGCTCGGCCAGCGCGCGGTCTTCGACCAGGTGATCGAACGCGTCGAGGACTATGTTTTCCGCCCGTGCTTCTCCGGCGACGGGTTCGAGCCGGCAGTTGTCGGCGCCGAAGTCGAGCCCGCGCGCCGCAAGGCGTTCGTCGACCGGCTGCGCGCCAGCCCGCATCGCTATGTGGCGCAGGTGCCGATGCCGAAATCCGCGATGCCGGTCTGGTCGCCGACCGGGCTGGTTCCGCGCCCGCTGACGGTTCGCTGCTTCCTCGTCCGCCACGAAGGCACGTACGTGCCGATGCCCGGCGGCATGACGCGCGTGGCGTCCGACGACAACGGGCTCGACATGTCGATGCAGCGCGGCGGAGCCGCCAAGGATACCTGGGTGATCGAGCGCGAGCATGCACCCGTCGTCGTGGGTTCGCGCATGTCGGCCGCGCGCGAACCGCTGCGCAGGTCTGCCGGCGAACTGCAGAGCCGCGTCGCCGACAATCTCTTCTGGCTTGGCCGCTATGCCGAGCGGCTCGACAATGCGGCACGCCTCATGCGCGCGAGCCTGATGCGCGTGCCCGCCGGCGGCGCGTCGGCGCGCGAAATGGCGGAATTCCAGGCTCTGGCGCGCATGCTGGGCGACCGCGGCCTCGTCGAGCGGACGATGGGCGGGCTGCCGGACGGCCGCTCGATGATCGAGGCGCTGGGGCATGCCTGCGGCTCCGATCAGGGTCTGTCCCACCTGTTCCAGGCGATCCAGCGCATTGCGCCGACCGTGCGCGACCGCCTGTCGGCCGACATGTGGAATGTCGTAAACGACCTGCTGCGGGACGCACGCCTGCGGCTGGAAGGCCAGCCCGGCGACGCCGACCGGCTGCTCGAAGGCATGGACCACACGATCGGCGTCTGCGCCGCGTTCCACGGCATGGCGTCGGAGAACATGACGCGCGGCTCTGGCTGGCGTTTCCTCGATCTCGGGCGGCGCATCGAACGCGCTTCGCACGGCACCTCGGTCGTGCGCGATATCTTCGCGGCGTCCGGCCACGGGTCGGAGCCGTGGCTGCGCCTGCTGCTCGAGCTGTGCGACAGCTCGATCACCTACAGGACGCGCTACATGGCGGCGGTGCAGCCAGCCCCCGTCCTCGATCTGCTGCTGTGCGACGACACCAATCCGCGGTCGGTCGCCTTCCAGCTCCAGTCGATCGCCGAACATCTCGACCGGCTCGCGCGACGCGACGTGCGTCCGCTCTCGCAGCCTGAGCAGAAGGTCGCGCGTGCCGCCCTCACGGCGGTCGAACTGTTCGACGTCGAGCGGGTGGGCTCGACCATCGACCGCGAGGCGATGGCGCTGCTTGACGACCTACTCGGCGGAACGCAAGGCCGGTTGTCAGACCTGTCCGAAGCGATCACGCGCGCCTATTTCAGCCATGTCGAGACCGTCCAGTCGATCGGCTACGAGATCGCGCCCGTCGGCGAGGAGGGCGCATGATCTACGATGTCGTCCACCGCACGACCTACCGCTATGCCGAACCGGTCGATCTGTCCTATCACGTGATGCGGCTCACGCCGCGCGCGCTGCCGTTCCAGCGCGTGCTCCGCGCCACCGTGATCGCGACGCCGGCGCCTGTGCGCGTCTACGACGCGACCGACTATTTCGGCAACGTAGCGACGTACATGTCGCTTGAAGAGCCGCACGCTGAGCTTGTCGTCGACGCGCGCTGTGCGGTCGACGTGCAGTTCGCCGCGCCGCCGGCAGCCGAAACGACTCCGCCGTGGGAAGTCGTGCGCGATATGCTCGACGGCGGCGGGCTCCCGGTCGAGACCGCGGCCGTCGAGTTCATGCGCGAATCGCCGCTCGTGGCGGGCGACGACGCGGTGCGCGATTTCGCCGCCCCGTCGTTTGCGCGCGGCCGGCCGATCTTGGCCTGCTTTGCCGATCTCAACCGGCGCATCAAGTCGGAATTCGCCTTCGATCCGCGGGCGACGGGCGTCGCCACCGCCGTGCGCGAGGTCATGCAGCTGCGCCGCGGGGTGTGCCAGGATTTCGCGCATGTGATGATCGGCGCGATCCGCTCGATGGGCCTCGCCGCGCGTTATGTGTCTGGCTATATCCGCACGCACGCGCCGGCCGGGCAGGCGCGGCGCGTTGGCAGTGACGCGAGCCATGCCTGGGTCGGCGCTTTCGTGCCCGGCGTTGGCTGGATCGATTTCGACCCGACCAACGACCTGATCGTCAGTGACGAACATGTCGTGCTCGGCTGGGGCCGCGACTATGGTGACGTTGCGCCGATCCGCGGCGTCATTCTCGGCGGCGGTGCGCACCGGCTCGACGTTTCGGTCGAACTGCGCCCGCTCGACGTCTCATATGCGTCGGAACAGGACGGATAGGTTGTTGGCCGGCATCTCGACGATGCCGGGATCAGCGAAACCGGCCGCGGCCGCCGCGGCGACGACATCCGCGAGATCGCGCACGCCCCATTCGGGATTCCGGGCGCGCAGGCTCGCGTCGAAATCGGCGTTGGACGGGGCGGTGTGCCGCCCGTCGCGCTTGTACGGTCCGTAGAGATAAAGAAGGCCGCCCGGCGCCAGCGTTCGCGCGGCGCCGCGCAGCAGGCCAAGGCACGCCGCCCACGGCGCGATATGGATCATGTTGATGCAGATGACTGCATCGGCAGCGGCGACGGGCCATCGCCCGGACGTTGCGTCGAGTTCGACCGGCGGGCGGACGTTGGTTCCGCCTTCCGCCGCGATCCATTCGGCGATCGTCGCGCAGTTGGCCGGGACGGGGTCGCTGGGTAGCCATGCGATACCCGGGAACGCGGCGGCGAATGCGACCGCATGCTCGCCCGTACCCGAAGCGATCTCCAGGACGGTTCCGGATGACGGCAGTTGCGTCCTCAGAACGTCGAGAATTGGCGCGCGGTTGCGCAGGGCGGCGGGAGCGGAACGACGCGCGCCGGTCATCCGGCCATCAGCTTGCGCGCGGTGCGGGCGAAGTCGCTTGCGGCCTGCTCCTCGTGCCGATGGTGGCCTTCGCGCACGACCCATTCGCCGCCGATGACAACGTCGCGTACCGGGTTGGAATTGCCGCAGAAAAGCCAGGCATCGACCAGCGTGTCGGGCGCGCGGCCGACGAGGGCCGGATGTTCGTCGTCGAGCACGACGAAATCGGCCCGCCAGCCGGGTGTCAACTCGCCCGTGCGCCGGCCGGAGGCTTGCGCGCCGCCGGCGCGCGCGCGTTCGAACAGGAAGTTGCCGGTCGAAGCGCCTTCGCGCGTCTGGGCGATGTTGCGCGCCAGATGGATGAGACGCTGGCCGTATTCGAGCCAGCGCAGTTCTTCCACCGGACTGGTCGAGACATTCGAGTCCGTGCCGACGCCGAAATCGCCGCCGGCCGCGAGGAACGGACCGAGCGCGAACAGTCCGTCGCCGAGATTGGCCTCCGTGGTCGGGCATATGCCCGCGATCGCGCGGCGCTTGGCCATGCCGGCGATCTCGGCAGGCGTGGCATGCGTCGCATGGACGAGGCACCAGCGTTCGTCCACGGGCGCGTTGGCAAGTAGCCAGTCGATCGGTGTCGTGCCGGACCAGGCGCGGCAATCGGCCACTTCCTTGGGCTGTTCGGCGATGTGGATGTGGATGGGTGCCGAACCGTCGAGCTTGCGAAGCATGGCGACCGCGGTGTTCAGGGCGGCCGGCGTCACGGCGCGCAGCGAATGGGGCGCGATGCCCACGCGGACCTGCGGGTCGCGGTGGTGGCGACGTACCAGGCGCTCGACAATGTCGGCATAGGCAGCGTCGTCGAGAACGAAACGCCTTTGCCCGTCGTTGGGCGCCGTGCCTCCGAAGCCGCTGGCCTGATAGAGCACGGGCAGCAGCGTGAGGCCGATGCCCGAAGCGGCGGCCGCCGCGACGATGCGGTCGGCGAGTTCCGTCGGCATCTCGTATCGCTCGCCGTCGAGATCGTTATGGATGTAGTGGAATTCGCAGACGCTGGTGAAGCCGTGGCGGACGAGTTCGACATAGAGCTGCGTGGCGACCGCCTCGATGTCGCGCGGCGCCAGACGGCGCACGAAACGGTACATGATGTCGCGCCAGCTCCAGAAACTGTCGCCCTGCGGGCCGGCGCGTTCGCCGAGCCCGGCCATCGCGCGCTGGAAGGCGTGGCTGTGCAGGTCGGCGAGGCCCGGAAGAACGGGGCCGGGCAGGCGTGCGGCGGTTCCGGCGGCCGCTCCGGCGCGAACGGCGGAAATGTCGCCGCGCGGATCGACATCGAAAAGCACGTCATCGGCCCAACCGGTCGGCAGCAGGGCGCGGGGGGCGAAAAAACTAGGCATGGGGCTGGCATCCTCGAACGAAGGGCTTATTCTTGAAGCGGACGCCGCCGGAAAGGAAGCCTCTTGAAGCCGATATTCGAACTCAACTCGGGAACCACACCGCTGCTGATCAGCGTGCCGCATGCCGGAACCCATGTTCCCGACGCGATCGCTGCGCGTCTGACACCCGAAGCGCTGGCCATGCCCGACACCGACTGGCACGTGGAGAGGCTCTATGGTTTCGCGGCCGAGCTGGGCGCGGGCCTGCTCGTGGCCACGCACTCGCGCTATGTGGTCGATCTCAACCGCGATCCATCCGGCACGCCGCTCTACCCCGGACGCGACAACACCGAGCTGGTGCCACTCGGCACTTTCGCGAGCCAGCCGGTCTACAAGAATGGCCAGATGCCCGACAAGGCCGAGGAGGCCGACCGCGTCGAGCGCTATTGGCGGCCCTATCACGCGGCGCTTGCGACACAGCTCGACACGCTCGTCGCGCGCCACGGCATCGCCGTGCTGTGGGACGGCCATTCGATCCCGGCCGAAGTGCCGCGCCTTTTCGAAGGGCGGCTGCAGGATCTCAATCTCGGGTCGGCAGGCGGGGTTTCCGCTGACCCCGATCTTACGGAGTGCGCCCGCGTCGCGCTCGACGGTCCCGGCATGAGCCTGGTCGTCGACGGGCGATTCAAGGGCGGCTACATCACGCGTCTCTACGGCACGCCGAAGAAGAACGTTCACGCGCTTCAGCTCGAGAAGGCGATGGCTTCGTACATGGACGAGGCGCCGCCCTATCGATGGGACGCGTCTCGTGCGGCTCCGATGGTCGCGCGCCTACGCCGCACGATGGGCGCCGTGACGGCGTGGGCGGCCGCGCGCGCGAAAGGCTAGCGGCGTCAGACGCGCAATGTACGCGAGGCCGGCAGAGTTACCGTGACCGTGGTTCCGTGGTCGAGCACGCTTTCGATCGCGAGATGGCCGCCATGCAGTTCGACGAGCTTGCGCGAAAGCGGCAAGCCGAGCCCGGTTCCCTCGAAGCGGCGGGACAGGGCATTGTCGACCTGCGAGAACGGCTCCAGCGCGCGCGGGATGTCCTCGGGTCGCATGCCGATGCCGGTGTCGCGCACGACTAGGCGCGCTCCGCCGTCGGGGGCAAGGTCCGCTTCCACCGTCACGCGGCCGCCGGGCGGCGTGAACTTGACCGCGTTCGCGAGAAGGTTGATCAGGACCTGCTTCAGGCGCCGCGCGTCGGCGTCGATCTTCGGCAGGCCGGCGGCGATGCGCGTGTCGACGCGGATCTGGCCCGAGTGGGCGCGCGGATCGATCAGACGCACGCTCGCCATCGCGATCTCGCCGAGATCGACCGGTTGCTCGTCGAGTTCCGCATTTCCCGATTCCGCCTTGGCGATATCAAGGATGTCACCGATCACGTTGAGCAGGTGAGTCCCGCTCGCGTGGATGTCGCGCGCGTAGTCGATGTAGCGCTTTTCGCCGACGGATCCGAACATCTCGCGGAAAATGATTTCCGAAAAGCCGATGACCGCATTGAGCGGCGTGCGCAATTCGTGGCTCATGTGCGCTAGGAAGTCGGATTTCGAGCGGTTGGCCGTTTCCGCAGCTTCCTTGGCTTCGCGCAGCGCGTCCTCGAATCGCCGACGCTCGGTCAGGTCCATGAACAGAGTCACCCAGCCGCCGTCGCGCATCAGCGTGCGGCGGGAATGGATATAGCGGCCGTTCGGCCGCCATCCTTCCGATGTGGCACCTTGTGTCCGGTTGATCTCCAGGCGGCGGGCGATTTCCGCGGCGATGTCATCGACTTTCCCGAAATCGCCGCGGCGCAACTGGAATTCGATCGATTCCGTGAACGGAACACCGACGCGGAGCATTTCGGGCGGGATTCCGACCATCCCCACGGCTTGGTCGTTCCAGGCGATCAGGCGTGCGTCCCTGTCATAGACGAGAATGCCCTCGTCGATGCTTTCGAAGATGCGCGTCAGGATCTGGGACTGCTGTTCGATCTCGAACTGGCGCTGACGGACTTGTGTCACGTCAGTGCCTATCAGCGCGATGCCGCCTTCAGGCGTGCGTTGTTCGAGGATCTGCAGGATACGTCCGGTCGTATAGCGGATCTCGATCGCGTCACCAGGCGCCTGATGGCGGGCCATGCGCCAGCGCCGCCAGTCCTCGACTGGAACGCCTTCGGTATCCACGAGGCCGGCCTCGAGCAATCCATCGACGATTTGCCCGAACGTCGTGCCCGACCGGATCTCCGCGATCCTGCTCGCGGCTTTGGCAAAGGCGCGATTGTGGAATGTCAGCACGTCGTTGGCATCGAAGATCGCGACCGTCGCGCCCAGCCCGTCGAGCGCCAGGTAAAGCTGCCGTTCGGCAGCGCGCGCGCGTTCGCCGGCGGCGATTTCGCTCGTTATTTCGTTGGCGGTGCCGCGATAGCCACCGAAACGCCCGTCCTGATCGAAGATCGGGTGGCCGGAGAAGGAGATCGTGCGGACCTGCCTGTCCTCGCTCGTCTTCCGCACGCGGAAGTCGCGGAAGGGCAAGCGCGCTTTCATGAGGGCCGCCTGGGCGGCAGCTTCGGCTTCGCCGATCGAATGGCCCGGCAGGTCCCAAAGGCGTCGGCCGATATCCTGCACCGGTTCGGTCGTCGACCCGGCGACAAACGGCCTGGAAAAGTACGTGAAACGAAGTTCGGCATCCTGTTCCCACAGCCAATCCGAAGTCGTCGCGGCAAAATCGACCAGCCGTTCGCGCGCAAGCTCGAGTTCGCGCGATTTCTCGGCAAGTTCGGAGTCGCGCTGCAGCGGGTCGTTGACGATACGGGCCGTGCCGCGGTAGCCCGCAAATGCGCCGTTCCGATCGTAGACCGGCCGGCCGGAAGCCGAAAACCAGACGCGCCTTCCGTCGGGGAATTGGCGGCTGATCACCAGATCCCGGAATGTACGCCTCTCGTTCAAATCGGCGAGATGTCGCGCCCAGACGACTGGGTCCGTACCGTCCAGGCAGGCATCCAGCCGCCGCCGCCCGAGATATTCCGCTTCCACAAATCCGGCGGCGCTGAAACCCGGTGAAAACCGGACGAACCGCAGGTTGGCGTCCCGTTCCCAGAACCAATCCGCGTTTGCCTCGGCATGATCGCGAAGGCGGGCTTCGCTTTCGGTGAGCGCCCTATTGAGCCGGCGCATGCCCGCCCAGACCGTGACGGCGCCGATCGCAAGGCCGACGCCCAGCCAGCCGAGAGGTTCGAGCGTCATGCGGTCGCCGTCATTCCGCCTAGTACCGAACGAGGCTTTCGAACGGAACAGGCAGGCGCTTGCGGCCTTCGAGGAAGGTGAGTTCGATGATGCACGCGGCCGCGCGCACGTCCGCTCCCGTTTTCCGCAGGAGAGCGATCGCGGCATTGAGCGTGCCGCCGGTCGCGAGAACGTCGTCGAGCACGACCACCCGCTCCCCCGGGCGGACCGCGTCTTCCTGGATCTCGATCGTGTCCTCGCCATATTCGAGCGCATAGGTGTGCGGGATCGTCTTGCCGGGGAGCTTGCCGC